>NZ_CP043555.1:0-49113 GCF_008369605.1 Vibrio cholerae | reverse complement strand
CAGGATAGTTCTCACTAGGCCATTCGTTTATCTTCTCAAAGTGGTCGATCAATTCTTCCAGCTCCCAAAAGATACCCTTAATGACTGTACCGAAAACCAAATCATCTCGGCCAGCTGCGTTGCAAACAGTTTGTATTGCTGAATGCATATCACTTAAATATGTCACTCTACCAGCTGGGCCATCTACAAATTCAGGTTCAAGCGCATCCCCTGTTGATTGGTAAACAGCTTCACACTTCAGCGCCTCCGCAAATGAGCCATGATCAGCGCGATAGATATATAATTTACACATAGTTTTATCCAACCCCTGTATGACCGAGGTGCGTCTTGCGCTCATGCGCTGCAAGTACCAGGCCGAAGCCCACCCTGCGCTTATATCTTATCCGAACTCCAGCGTAATCACCACAAAGTAAAAAAGCCACCCGAAGGTGGCTTTCTGCACAATCTTACATCGAAGATTGAGGCACGTATTACCTTAATAAGATAAGGCTATACCAACTCTTCTGCATCTGCTCGCTTATCAAGTGATTTAATTAGCACCACAGTACAGCTCCTTACATCAATCACATGCCATAACCCGTTGTAACGAATCATCGCTCTTGTGCATGAGAATCTAGTGCATACTCGAAAGACGTCAATGCCATCCATTTCAGGAAAAGCCACAAAACACCGATCAAGCAATCCCCTTATGAAATTATGCATATCATGCACACTTTCAAACCACAAAGTTTCACCTGATAACAGATAAAGCCAATGTGACAGATTTCCCAAATCAAAAACACGAAAAGGCGCTTTTTTTGCGTTCGGATAAGTTGGTGATCCATCCATCAAAATTTCTTTATGCATGGCTTTCTCCCACCCCAGAAACAGGCCGAGGTGCACCTTGCGCAAATGCGCTACGAGTACCAGGCCGAAGCCCACCCCAACTACTTAAAGAAACCCGCGTTCCACAAAAGAAACAGCTCCCTCCCTGCCAACAACAAAGTGATCCAACACCTTAATATCAAGCAGTTCAAGCGCATCTTTAAGACGTTCTGTTATCTTTCTATCTGCATTAGATGGCTCTACTGCACCAGAAGGATGATTGTGAAAAAACAAACATGCAGCGGAATTGTGCTTCAACGCAAGCTTTGCAACCTCTCTCGGATAGACACTTGCACTATCAATTGTTCCTCGGAACAACTCTTTCGTAGCAATTATACGATGTTGGTTATCAAGAAAAATGACACCAAATATCTCGTACTCAAAACCCATATAAGCATTTTGCAAATAGATCCTTGCATCATTTGGTTTTGATAAGGCCGTCAGGTTGCTCATTTGGTACTTAGCAAGCCTATTTGCCAACGAGTAAATTGCTTCACACTCCTCGATGCTGCACAATGACACGTCAATGTTTTCAAGTGTTTGTTTCACACTCATTAGAAACCCCCATTAGGTAGAGGTGCACCGACTGGCCCTGTGACCAGTTATGCACTAGTCACAATTTCCGTTTCCGGAAGCCAATCACAGGTACCAGGCCGAAGCCCACCCTGTCGCCACTATAATAACTGATCGCTTTCGCTTGCGAAACATTATTGATTGGATCGTACAATCCAAAAACGACAATCAAAAAAGCCACCCGAAGGTGGCCATATAAATCAACACTTTGCAAATTAATTAAACCAGCTTTTTACTCCATCCACCGCTCGATCAATCACGCCTCTATCCTGTTGCTCTTCGACTTCCTGGCGAACTTCAGCTTGTTTAGTTTGAATAGGGATCACGTTGTCACTATCAATTGGGGTCATAACTGCATTTTCTGGTGAAGCTAATGTATTTTCAGCATCACTTCGAATACTAGCAATTGTTTCATTAACTTCAGACTTCGATGGAGCTGTTTTTACAGCTTGAACCGCCTGATAATTATCATAATCCCTTAATGACACGGTAGTTCTGTCTGAATTAAAGTTATTGTTAATATCATTCGCTGAACTATTAGCCATCGCATGAGCTACACCATCAACAGGCGCAAACTGGCCAGACTCACCATTGAATGTTCCTTTATTAAGAGCATCTTGTGATATTTGATTTTGAGAAAAATTTGATAACTCACTAGAAACATACTCTTGAGCGTAAGCATCTCTGTATTTCATTGCATCCAAATCGCCGTGGTTAGCCTCAGTAATCAGCTGCCTCACCTCGGAGTCAGACATACCCTTCTCTGAAGAAAGCCAACTGAAAAACGCATCATCACCCTTCGCTTGAATTTGAGCAGAAACAGATTGTGCATAATCTAGCTGTTTAGACGCTTGCTCAACTCCACGTACAGCCTCTGAATGCTCTTTGGTTGATTGATATTGATTAGACAAAACCGCACTCAAGCCATGCTCAGATCCATCTTGAGTGCCAACCTGAATAGAAGCTGTTGCATCTCGAACAGCGGCACCCTCCGCTCTAATAGCTTCGCTGTATTCCTGGCTCGACAACATTTCACGAACTTTAGTGTAATCATCCTGAGTTATCATCCTCTCTTCAACGCCAGCACGAGCAGCAGCCCCAGCTTTTACTTCAGCAAAACCGAATTCACCGCCAGCTTCAATTTTTGAATAAATTTCAGCTGAAATAGCTTTAGCATTTTGGAGACTCAATCCATTACGTTCAGCAAATTGCTCCATTACACGTTCGGTGTTCTGCATCGCTTGTGTAATAGACTGACGCTCAGAAGCCCCTATACTTTGCGAACCGGACTGACCTCCCGTAACCCTATCAACAACTGAGTCAATTTCACTACGGAGAGCAGCATTAGACTCAACTGTTTTAAGAGACGTCGCCTCTTCTTTAGCCGTAGCTGCCGACAAAGACTGTCTCGCGCTTGAGGTGGCCATTGAACCATAATTGATACCTAGAGGTGTATTTGAGGAGGTAATATCGCTATAAACTCCACCATCCGGTGCAATTCTTTGAGTGTTACCCACACCATCACCAGTGGTCATACCCCCTCGCATATCACTTGGCGCTGTATTAGATTGAAATGCACTTTCTGTTTCATATCTGACATTACCAAGCTGTTGATTGCCTGTTGTAGCTTCATCAGCAGCCTTAGATACAGGGTTGTCATAACTCTGCATCATTCGACCTGCAAGCCCAGCCATCATTGCACCAGATTGTGAAACCATCATCCAGGCAATCATCGGAATACTCAAGCTGAGGTATCCTGCAATTGCTGCGTAATCACTCAACACATGACCTAATCCAGTATTTGTCATCACACTAAGACCGGTAGGAAAACCGGAACCCGCTTGAACAACTGCTGCTGACGCTGCATTTTGACCATAATAACTCATAGCAAAATGTAGCACTGCATATAACGGCGCCCACATATTTATCCAAAAAAGAGCCTTTACATACCCCATGAGAACTTTGCCAGCAACAGGAAGCATGGCCAACAACATTACAATAGGAAATATAGCGTAAATAAAAGCCTCAAAAATATTTCTCATTATGGGTAGCATCCGTTTGGCCAGTTTTCCCATAACTGTAAATGTTGTCCGGCGTTCTTGTTCCGCTCTTGCCAAAGCGAAGTCTTGTGCAGCAGCCGCTGCGTCAGCTTCATTTGCAAAGTTAGTTAATCCGCGCTTCAAACTGTTTGCCAGAACATTCTGGCCAATAATCCTGGCATTATTCATAGACATGCCTGTTAGATATTGATACGCAACAGGTAATGAGGACGCAAATCTAGACACAGAAACATTCATTGTTGATTCGTTCGGAACCAATCTAACCCCATGTATATTGGTAGAATTAGATATTTCGCTGTTTAAGTCATTCGTTAGCTGGTTACTGAGCCCAGTTCGACAACCAATTATACTTTTACCACCAGAGGAATCCTGATATGTAAATGAACGAGTTTGAGAAGTATTAGAAGCAAGGAAGCCCATAAGATTGCTTGATGAAATTAACTGATCCCAAGAGTACAGACCCAACGATAGATCGTAATAGACACAACTTTTCCAGAACTCTGCAAAATTAGAAGACACTCTAGGGGTCGTAATTTCAAATCGTGTCGATTCTTCTACCAGGTTGCTTGCAAATAGCAATCCGTTTCCAGAATATTTCACCTCATTCGGCAACGAAAAGACCGTTTCAAACGATCTCGTTAACCAGTCCCCAACCTTGCTAAATGCTGTCGAAGTTAATCCAAGTCCGAGTGGAACATTACCAACAACCGCGGAATTTGCAGGAACCACTCTATCAGTAATAATCACATTTACTTTGGGAACAATTAAGATCATTACGGTCATAATAATCCCAACAACCCATTTAACATCTAGCTGCCCTTTTTGGAAAGCGGCATAAATTAGAACACCAATAAAACCAATTAGAGCCGCGCTTTGTAACGCGGCCTTATAGTCACTGTTCCCAAAAATTTGAGCTATTCCAGTGAAAATCATTCTAAGAAAATCACCGCCACCATAAGAATAAATTTCCCACATGAATTACTGCCCCCACATAGCACTGGTGATCATGCCGCTACCCAATCGGCTCATTAATGCTTTTTCGTAAAGCTGTATTCTTTGTTGCATCGCAAAATACTGCTCAACATTAAATTCATTCTTCTTACGCATCTCACTTAGACCCCTAAGAACTCCATCAAGATCTTCACGAAAATCCTTCATTCGATTAGCTTCTGACATACCACCTTTCAATACTGCGCTTTGTTGCTCAACTTTTTCTATAATCGCATTAAGAGAACGCAACAAAATATCTTCAGCAATAAGTTTGGTGTAATCATTCGTTAATCTTGAAACATCCGAACCACGTGGAAAATAGGCCGCGGTAGCTGCTAGGTAACGGTATAGTGGGATTGTTGTTGAAGACACTAAGCCTTTTTCTTCATTAGAAAGAGGCGTGTCTGTATATATTTTGTCAATAATACTAGCCACCATAGTCTCAATACGAGAATAAAGACCAGTCCAAGATGGCGCTATTGTTTGTAATGATCCAGTCATCGCCGTACATGAATTCGGATTCGATGAAGCTCCACCACTACAACGGTACACTTGAAGATTATTTGATGCCTTGTTACCTAGGAGCAGCGCGGTGTATATATTCTTAAATCGCTCCTTCTGCACATCTCCAATAATCGCTGGCCTAATAATTCTAACGTCACTGGGAGCATCGTCAGAACTACCAGCATCCGAAATAATTACTGTGCCAGTAAGATTCATGATAACTTCTGCAAACTCAGTATCAGATTGGAAAAAAGGATCTTGCATCAATACATACCAAGCAAGGTTTCCTTTCACAAAATCTATCTTGTTTGCATCCCCCCCAGACGCTTCAGTAGGTTTTATTGAGCCCCCTGTTGTACAAGCATAGTTTGCCGTACTCCAGTCCTCTCCAAAGTCCTGCATTCTTTTTATTGTACAGTTACCTTCTTTAGCCCCAAAAAAGTCCATCGTGCCCCCCACTAACGAAGTGGCAGCCTGACATGAATCCATGTTCATTTGATTCAGCTTTTGGGCCCAGGTATTAATATCCTCCATAACTCCAGAAAGCTGTGGTGAGACAATTTGAATTGCAAGCATAAACGCCAATGATTGAGAATTTTGCCCTATCGCACGTAAGTTTTCGGTGAACTGGTTTGCATCGATGGCAGAAAAGCCACCTGCAAAAAAATCAATACCACCACATCCTGCGCTAAATTTAGGCGTTTGCACGTTAATAAAATTAAACGGCTGAGTAATAGGAGCCCTAGTAGAAACTCCACCGAGCGTGGCATACCTTGCAGATTGCCCCTCGTAAACACCTGGATTAGTCACAGTTGCATAATTCATATTGGAGAACCAACTATTTACTTTTGCCGCTGTATCTGCCGAACTAACCGAAGGCAATGTTAGGCCAATGGCCAATGCTAACGTCGTAAATGCATTTTTCATCTAACATCTCCCACCTTTATTTTTGCTGTTCCTTCAAGTTGCTGGGCCGCGAAAAGGACTTTTTGTGTCAAAGTAGACCAATCTGAATAACCATAACCAACCGTTGAAACACTATTAGAATCTGGATTGACCATAAAAAGAGCCGGCACTACTTCAACATTTAACTTTCTTCCTAAATCATAATTACGCTTCGGGTATTGGTACTCTGGTAAACCACCACCATCTAGCGATACAGGGATGATTGTAAATCCATATTGTTCAGAAAACTTTTTAAGAACCGGCGCGAATCGATGGCAAAATTGACAGTCACTTCTAAAAAAGAAAATCAGCCCATTTTCTTGAGATAATCGATAAAGCTCCTGCTCGTTAAGTCGAAGCTCTTCTTGGTTATTGGCCACAATAGCTTGAGTTGTTCTTGGTTTCTGTAACGTATAGTCATACTCAGGTGTAACCCAAATAGCTTGTTTAAAACCTGTAGCAAAATCCTGTGATTGTTGTTGAATTTGAGCGGTCATCGCTAAATAATTCTGATAATTTTCTCTTGAGGGCTCCAAAATGGCAGTAGCTAACGCATCCTCCCATTGCTCACCTTGCTTTTTTAGTATTTCTCTTGGTGACAAAACTGGTTGAGAAGGTGAAGCCGACTGTACCTGCGGTTTAACAGGCTCCTTTTTTTTCTCGTCAACAGGATCTTCATACCAAAACCAACCACGCTCACGGTCGTTATAGTAAGCCTTTGAACTTTCCGCATGTTGTACATCACTCGAAGGGGAATCCGCGATTGCAAATGTACTAAACACCAATGACAAAAAAACCAAACATTTATATCGCATTATTTTCCTCCCTCGCTTAACTGTGGATACCGGGCATTGAGTTTTTCTTGGATGCTTTGAGCAGCACCGGTTGCATTAGGTGTAGAACCGTTAACCGCATTACTCATTACATCCGAATAAAATTCAGAAAGATCCATTCCATCAAAATTTAAATTCTCAAGCTCTTTTATTGTAAAACCTCTACAATCTGGATCTTTAGGACCACCATACCCTCGACCTAATTGAGCATTGCCTTGCTCCATTAAAATTCTTGATAATTTAGAAGGATAGGTACAGTACACATATTTCTTTCTAATACATGCTCCTAAAACTTTCTCAGCACAATAATCACCTATAAAATGAACTCGTTTTGCTTCTTTCATCAAACCAAGTTCCTTTTCTTCACTACTACAACTAGCAAGACCAATATCAGCACCCCAACCACTGTCTTTACAGCAGTTGCTAAAACCGGCTGCTTTCTTATCACATGCCTTTGCTACACCCTTGAATACAGTAAGATTATCCACATCGAGTTGTTTTGATATTTCATCAGCGACCGCTAACGCTGTTGCAGCTTTTTTAAAGGCATCCGTTGATGGATCATATTCTTGGCCAAATTCAGAAGTGCATTGACCATCTGGACACACAAGCTGACTCCCACACAACGACACATGACGAGCAGCTGTCTGATAAGGGCATGAGTATGTAACAACCTGGTTTTCACAAAACAATCCATTATGGTTGGTACATTTGGTACTTGTCTGGCCACAACCTTCTGACTCCAGTTGCCCACACATTGCATCCTTCACAAAATACGGATCGCTTTTACGTGTGTAATTCATATCCCATTGCCAGCAACTCTTATAAATAGGAAAACCTTTTATGTAACGAGTGCCACCGCCGACAGTACACGCAGAACTAACCAAACTACCATTAGTATGAGTTTCCCCTGAAGGGCAAGAAAACGAATAGGATGACTTTTGAGTACAGCCTTTTACACGGTGTATACGAAACTTCAGAAACGCATTACCGCCGCCACCTACAAGATTTCGAATAGATATTGTATTCCAGCCTACCTTTAGCTTAGGTTTCGCATTTAAATTAATATTAAATGTTCTTACACCATGTTGCTCACAACTGTAATTACCTGGGAACTTACCCCCTAAATCGAAACCAGTATATTGCGTACCTCCGACCGCTTGAAAACCAAGATGACCGTTTACCTTTATAAATAACCAATCATCGTATGCTACCTGTTCTAAAACAAATTCAGGTATTGTATTTACATCAGACACATAAAATTTAATTGTGTTCTCATACCATTTACAGCCGTGATGACGGTTATTTGTGCTTGGATTACCATACCAAAAAATATGTCCATTTGATCCCCAGTACATACCAGCATCACCAGACCTCACAAAATCACTATCAACAAAAGGATCTGGTAATCCAGCATCTGGATTTGAACAGGACACTTCTAAGTTACGCTTACACGTGTAATTAATAGTGTCTTGACGACCTGATACATTACAAGTTTTATCTTCATATTTAGTTACGTCTTTCGTACCTACTGGTAGATCAACACAACCGGAATAGGTATTAGTTAAACTATTAGCTTTCAGTGTTATATCTTCATGCCTTTTAAATAAAGGATCGGTCTGACTATTAATAGTTATTTGAGGTCTAGATATTCGTGAGCTATTAATGTATTGCGCATTAGGGTCTGATGCAGCATGATTCTGAGCTTCATTCTCAATATTTAATCCAGAATTATAATATTGTTTTTCTGGAACATCAGCACCTTGATAATTAGGAATGGTATTTGGATCAACACTTTTACCTAAATCCTTAATTTTAGAATTGTTAATGCTATCAGCAAATGATTTACCATCGCTGTTTGCTTGACTTGTGTTACCAGCAAATACCAAGCTAGAACAACTACAAACAGCAGCAATAAGTATAGCCCCAGCCCTTTTCATTTTATTATTCTCCATACTTCGCTAACCATGCATTAGCTTCCGCTTTTGCATTTGCATCACCAGTTCTCGCCACCAAGTCTAGAAAGTATTGAAATGTAGATGAACCGGTAGCTTTAACGTGGTTTGGTATAGGGCATCCTTCATCAGTGCACAATTTCAACGGCTCAAGTGGTAATACAAATGTAGGAACAGCCGTTACTTCAAAACGCCTAAATAAAGTCGGATCAATTAAAATTCCACCATCCTTATCTCCAGCCAATTCCTTTAGTTTAAAAATCGTTTTTTCAAAGTCATCATCAATCAAGCCACGAACAGCAATTGCAGCACGTATATCAAACGCCTCTTGAATCAAAGCTTTGATTTGCGATTCAGGCATAGACAAGCTCACCAAAACAATTGGATATTTAGCTTCAACAGACGATGACTCATTCCCATTAATCGACTGTCCAGCAGATAATGCTTTAGCGAGATAACGATCATCTCGCTCATGCTCCAAGAACTCTGGCATATTAACATTCAAACCAGGTGAGCTCTGGGGCATAGCATTTAATTTACCCCTCTCCTGACTCAATATTTTATCTAGCGTTCCATCCTTAATTATTTGATCAGAATCCTTTAGAGCATTCCGCATACCTTCTTTTTGTTGCTGAATCAGTTTTGCATCGGGCTCCTTATACTTAGGCTGCTCTGCATGGGATAACGTAACCATAAATCCCACAACAATAATTAAAACGCGCAACATGTACGCTTCCTCCAAATCAAATAAGTGAAGTCTTCACCCTTATAAGGGAATTCACGCCCTGCTCCCCATATGGCAGAAGGCACACCAAGGCCAAATCCAAATTTATTTTGAGGTACTGGGTACATCATATTTTGTTTATATTGGTTCTTACGGAGAATTGGCTGTGGGACACCACCACACATAGCACCATAAGTAGAGGTATCTTGTGCTAACAACTCGCGATGCAGTTTAAAGATCATCGTATGAGTTAATGCCAATGAACTATCAACACCACCTATGTGATTTGCATGTGTTCCACTCAATGGATACAAGGAACCCTGCGATCCAGAACACCAAAACAACGGATCTAAACCAAACATCGATACACTAGCCTTAACGCTATCAGCAACACACGCAGCTTGAGCTATTGGATTTGCAAACAAAGTTGCTTCAGGGTTAAGAACAAAAGACAACTCATCATCGTCCCAAAGTGGATCAAACTCTGAGAGATATGCCATATCAAATGATTCATTAATAAAACAGGCCCCATTGGTTATGGCCATTCCCAACCAATTTAAAACTGGATACTGAATCCAATGGACGTGGTAAAAAGCAGTATCCTGCCCACCCGGTTCGTTCTCATGTGTTCCACCAGGAGCATTAATACTACCGATAGTTGTTCCACCAAGTGTTGGAGAGCACATTGGAGTTCTTACCACCTCAGCCACTCTTGCTGGCTCCCAAAAACCAATACCTATACCATAACGAATGAATATAGGAGGTGGAGCCGGGCATGAACATATCAACGGTGGTGAGGGATCTCCATTATTAACTTGACCAGGAGCCGATAGAGATATTCCCCCTATATTTATCGGAAACATACAGTACCAGCATATATCCGTTACAGGGTTAGGAAACCTTCCCTCGCATGGCCCAACACTACTGCCACTTTCAGCCCAAAGATTTAGTGAACTAAACACCAATGATAAAAAAACGGACTGCTTAATTAATCGGAAATTCTTCAACATATAACACCTTTCCACTCTGTCTTATCACAGCCGGCACTGCTGTAATGCCAAAACGCTCTACCAAATAGCCCCTTTGATCAAAATACAGTCGTAAACCAGTCTGTTTGGACAGCATCTGAAAATTTCCATTTACCAGAATCAACTTATTTCTAGGGTCTTGAGCACAATACGTTTCAAGCCAAGTAACTTGCTCAGAATCATCACCGTCAATAAAACAAAGTGTTTTTGTTAAAGGTCTTATTTCAAGTGGATTTACTTTAGTTCCAGCCTTAAAAAGAACCTTCCCTTCCGCATCAACAATATCTTCTTCCAGCGTATACACTGGATTAACCTCAACAGCTCGGTATACCTGAGCGCGAGGTAAACCAACACCAGGTGGTTTGCTTGCGTATTCTTTTGATCGCTCTTTCATCCCCTGATGAAGCTCGTCTAACTCCCCAGATTTAGTCTTTTCTTCAATACGCTCATGAATAACATCTATAAGATCACGCTCAATAATTGGATAAGTCGTACCAATCACCCCAAGATCACTAGTAAATGCATTACAAGATACGAAAAGCACGACCAATGATGCTTTTTTCAGGTATCCAGCCAATTTGTTCGTAACGACTATCAAAACTGTCTTCATGTGGAGTCCAAACAAAATAATATCCTTCAGGCAATACGCCGCCATTGCTAGGTTGTAACGCTACGCCGCTATTTGATTGCGTTTTTGCGTCACCTATGTACTCACTATTGATATAAAAAGACTGACCAGTTCTTACAACCTCGTCACCAGCACCACCCTTCATATATTTAACAAACCAAATGTTTTGGTAAAAATCATTTTCAGGTGGCCAGAATGCAACTAGTTCGCCTTTTTTAGGGATCTCACCCTTCACGATAAGAAACAAATAACCATCAACACTATTGGTGCCATTAAAACCAATTTTAACGAATGGGGAAGCAGACCAACCTAATAACACAATGAATACGACACCACACAACCAACGAAATAGATTTTTTCTAAAACGTTTTAATCGATAATCGTCAGTTACATTACTATTACTTTCCATTCATCGACCTCCTAATCTCAGCCTTTACAAACTCGGTATAATCAGGAACATCAGTGACAACTGCTGGAGCAACTAATAATGTGACACGCTGCTCTTCCCCAATGCGCTTTATGACCAAATCAAGAGACTGAGCGAAAGATTCACTCACTAACTTACGTTCATCATCAGTAAGTTCCTTCTCCCCGTACTCTTTCAAGTGAGAGGCAATAATCTCATCCAACTTAACCACGGCGATTGGGCGGGAATACCAATAGTTATTAGCTACGGTAAA
Source organism: Vibrio cholerae (assembly GCF_008369605.1). Classification (NCBI taxonomy): domain Bacteria; kingdom Pseudomonadati; phylum Pseudomonadota; class Gammaproteobacteria; order Vibrionales; family Vibrionaceae; genus Vibrio; species Vibrio cholerae. The sequence goes on along the minus strand of NZ_CP043555.1, from coordinate 37,329 downwards.
GATCATCGCACCCAGCAAGCCACCTATCAGTGAAACAATAATATTTTTCATATTTCAAACTACACCAAAACGAGGAATCAAAATAATATACTTTGATTAGTAAAAAAACAAGCCCGTAAAACGATATGAACTAGCAACGTCTGTTCGGATCGTTTTACGGGCCTGCCTGGGTTCAGGGCGCGGCAAAGAGCGGCCCTGAGTTAACTCAACGACTACCGCCCCGGCTAATCAACTGCTGCACAGCGTCGAAAATATGTATACCTTTGGCTTCCGCTTCACGTATAAAATCAACTTCCTCAGCTTTCGTTGAGTAAAGTTTCTCCGTGATAGGGTCAACAGTAAAACGCAACGCAGCAAGGCCGTTTGGTGAATCGACAGCCAATTCAGAATACTTACCCTGAATCGTTTCAAGAGATCGGATTACATCAACCTTACCACTACTATTGCTAATATGACCCTTCGATTCAGCTTCAGCCAACTCTCCCGGATCTTGACGTAAGTACACTTTGAAATCCGAGTTCGCGTAAGCTGCTTTTGCTGTCTCTGACGCATAATAATCACTGATTTTCTGCGTAATCGTCATAAAGCTACCACCGTGTTTACGCGCTACTCGATACCCCTCCTCAATAAACTGACCAGCTCTACCACGACCAAGCAAACGCCAAGCCTCATCAATAATACAAAGCTTACGTTGTTTCTTGTTACCGCTTAGGTACATAACCTGGTTGATTTGCATCATCATAATAAGCAAAACAACACTTTGAAGATCACCTTTTGCGTTTAAAGCATCGAGCTCAAGCACAACAAATGGATTATCCAAATCGATATTGTTATCGCCTTCAAAATAACGTCCGAACATCCCCTCATCAGTGTAACTATGTAGCATGAGTGCCACGTCTTTTGCGTAATCAAGGGTTTCACCAAGTTCATTTTTCTGCTCAAGGCATTTTTTAGCAACCTTTGTAACGGTTGTTTTTTCTCGATGCTCTTTAATGGCTGCCTGCAAAGCTATCTCTAAGCAAGCCGAAAGCTTAGGGGGTAATTCTGCGTTAGGCGAAGCCATAACACTAAGTAACAGCTTCAACATTGGCATCATGTCATTGATGTAGTCATCAACACTGTATTCACCAGGTTGTTCTGCTGCTAATTTTTCTACTCTTTCAATGTTTTCAGGACTGAACACTTTAGTAAATGGATTTACGTTTGGGCGCCCAGAACCAAAATCAATATACGTTCCCTTTAACAACCTACATAAATTCTTATATGAGTGGCCTGCATCAATAATAAATGCTCGACCACCATAACCAAGACAACTAAAAACCCATTCCTGTGTAAAAAAAGACTTACCAGAACCGGATGTAGCACTACAACTCATGTTGTAGTTACCCTTATCGTTATCAAATGGGTCAAAATATGTTACCTGCCCCCTTCTGCCATTAAACAGCATCATGGGCGTCTTAGTGCCTTTCCACTCGCCTATCCAGGGAGCTATATTTGTACAAGTCCAAGATAAGCGACTACTAAAATGACCAAAGACTTGAAGTGCACGCTTAGACTCTTGACATAACCCCATAGGTAATGCACCTAATAGCGAATGTATCGGTGTATAACGGCTTTTTGAAATAACCCAACCCAACGATTCATAAACTGACTTCAGTGCCTGTTCGCACTCCTGCTCCCTTCCCTGGGGTGCGAACAAAACAATTTGATAAAAGGCATCCATTAGTTTATTGCCGTTATCAACCTTCTTAGCCGTGTAATCCCAATCGACTTTTCTTTCTCGCCACTGCGGTACATATTTACCAGTTGGCGAGTCGGCCATTTGTGTTGCACGAATAGACTTACGCTTAACTTTACCTTTTGCAGATACTTGGTCGGCAGCATTAACAGTTAGAGTAGCTATAAATGGGCATGGGATTCTCAGAATATTATTGGTAAAGCTCCCTATTAGCTGCCCATTCTTATACCCTGGCCATGTCTGAGGAAATTGTCTGACATGATAGGGTAAAATAGAAAATGCCTCTTCTTTATGAATAAGGCTTGATGCCCCTGAATCAAAAAGAGCCATAGTATCCTGATCAACCATCTGACTTGCTATAAGGTTATTGTCGTCATAATAAAGCCGCGGTTGCTCGTCTTTTGACGGATTAAGCAAGCCATTCATAATGTTAATAAATAGATCTGGATTCATATTCTGAGAGTATATCTTTGCAGATCTCAATGTTCCGATTGCAGCCTCTCTTGTTCGTATAAGCTGTTGAACATCATCGTCAGCCACATCAACAGCTGTAAGCCCTTTAGGAACAGGAATCGTGTAAGATACAACTAAATGCAAATTACGAAGTAAAAAGGCTTGATCCGTAAAAAGAGATTCCCATTTACCCTTTTGCATGTAATCAACACGATTATTTGCAAGAGTTTCGAAAATATCTCCAATTGCCTTATCTCGTGCATTTCCTTTGGTTTCTGCCCAGCGATTCAAAATAGGCTCAACATTAGGGTCAGCAATTACTGAAACTTGAATAACAGTATCTGACTTATGTGATTGATTAAAAAAACCATTAAGCGTTTTTAACTCTGTTGGTGATACGCCAGTCGCTGGACTGGCGTACAACATAAATCCAACAGTATCCCGATTGTAATAGATACCCGTTTCATCATCATAAGCCTCATACGGCAATATAGATGCCAATGGATACCTTTCTGAAAATGATTTCATCACCGCAAGAGTCGGTGTGTTAGCACCATTCTTCAAATGAACACCGGGCGGCACATCATTAACAAGAGATGATTTAATTTTATCCGTCAATTTACGTTTTATTGCATGATAACGGTCTGACAATGTTATTTGTTGACTACCCATTCAGAATCCCTCAGACGAATATAAACAAAACCTCCAGCATTCAGATCCTTGTCATTATCCTGCCAAGAGTTAAAAAGAATTCTCAACGTTACTGGCTTGGTAAGAATTGGATCTCCTGGTGTTGAGTAATTTAGGGTTCGATGAGCCTGCCCCACATTAACTGCAACATTCTCTTCTTTTCTTCCGCTTTTGCTTTTCTTTTCTTCATCATAAAGAGTCCGTCTATAATCATGAAATCCATCATTTGTACGGTCATATACAGTAGACACCGGTTGACAACCGGACTGAGGAAATTGGCCACACGTGTAACTTGCAGAACAACCACTCAACACGCTTAACAAACCGACTAAAATTATCTTTTTCATTCTCTATGTTCCCTGGTATTGCCAATCAGATCTTTACCAAAATCAGTACCACCTAACAAAATGATTTCTCCAATACGGTTGGCATCAACCTCGATAATTGGATAAGTTTCATTGGCTCGCGCTATATAAAAATCTGCGATTTTCTCTAGCGCATTTGATGTACCTGTAGCTAAACCTGATTCGAGAGCCTTATTTGGATCAATGGTGGTTACATTACCTAAAGCGCTAGTTGATACTTGTTGATATTGCTGAGATATAGAACCACCAATACCAGAAGCCACTCCAGCCAATAAAGATTTGGCAATAAGCGAACCTTGCTTAGAAACTAGACGGCCACGTAGCCCAGCCTTACCATCTTCACCAGCAACATAGCCCTTAATTTGTTCTTCAATCACTTCGCCGTTAACTAAAACACAAGTCATATTTTCCAAACGAATATGAGCGCGCTCGCTCGAAATATCACCATGAGCTGCACCTGTCACGTGGCAATTATCAATGTCGCTATTCCAAAAGTTAGGTAACTGTCCCGCATCCATCACTCGAAGCAATACTGGGACAGGCTGACTTTTTGATTGTCCACCCGTTGGCGCATCCATACCCGATAACAAAACCGCGGTTGCAAACGAACCTGTAGGTAAATAATGAGAAACATTTTTTGATTTAACGCCTTCACCCTTATTACTAGGTTCGTCAGATAAGCTAATGACCTGTATTGTGCTAATAGGCTGACCATTCTGATTTATCTGTTGACCATTTGGATTAACATTACTCGGCTGAGGCGGCGGTGGTAACGAATTATTGACGAATCTTTGTGTAATTTCTCCCGTCTGAGGCGTTTGCTCATTTACTGGAGCCGGAGGAATTACAGAGCTAGGCGCCGGAGGAAGGCTTACACTAGGCAAAGAAGCCGTCATAACAGGCGTGCCCTGGATAGGGTTTCCTTTCTCGAAATTTTTAGCCAGATCATCCAAGCGATCACGAAGAATTTTATTCTCAGTTTGGAGTTCCTTAATTTGCTTTTCGGATAACGCTATCCAAGTTTCTTCAGCAGTAACAGAACCACTACTTTTTGCAGTAAAGTCCCTCATAACCTCCTGTGCTTTTTCCGCTTGAACCTCCATAGGAGTCGGCTTTCCTCTATTTGGGTCTGAAAGCCACATACCAAACATCATCAGAAGAATAAACGCAGAGAAACCACCGACAGCAATCATCATCTGTTTGCGTTTTGTTTTAGAAGGAGCTTCCATTATTTAGCCTCCAGTGATTGACGCACAACGTAGATAAATGTTGTCTCACCCTTAGCCAAAGATAATTGTTCCAAAGCTACAGCTTGAACATTATCACCAAAATCAAGAAATTCTCTTTCATGGAAAACCATTTCTTTACCGCTGATATTTTCTAGTGTGTAGATTTCACCCAATAGATCATAGCCAGTGTAAACTCTCCTAAGAGTTATATTTGTCTCAGCCCATAAAGGCACTTTCTTATCAGCATCATCAAAGGTGTAGCCAGCCACTTCTTCACCTAAAGCCATACCTTTCATGAGACGCTTAACGCGCTCCATATAAGGTGTGGAACGATACTCAGATCCCCTTCCAACACTTTTTCTAGGTGCTGCCGGTTTCAACAATACTGTCTCAGAAGGAATATCATGTTGCTTGGCAACTATCGTATAGGTCGCACCTAGGTCATCACGAACAAAAAAGCTAAATGCAGTAGGTGCAGACATTAAAGGACGCACAAAAATTTCGCCTTTTTCTTTATCAGGATTAATTTCCAATACCCCTGCCGCACCCCAAACCTTATCAAGCCGACCAACACCATCAACAGTAATTCTTGTGAGCTCACGAGATGAAATTTTAACCGAGATCGTGTCACCGTCTTTAACTCTAAATTCTTGTGCTGCTTGAGCAACATTTGCAAAAGATAAAATAACAGTAATAACTAAAATTTTTACAAGCATCCAAAGAGAACTCGTAGATATATATCCAAATGGATAATTAACCTTGGTATCATTCATTGTCATTTTTTACCTCACTACCAAATGATTCAGTAAATGTCGCTGACTCTGGTTGAGCCTCAATCAAAATTTCATCATCTGGTTTAACAATGTTATAAGCGCCAACTGAATCTTTTTGCATTTCATTAAAACCGGTAATAGTCAATTTTCCGTTGTAATTAAAACGCAATTCATAGGTTTTTTGTTTTTTACTAACCAAATGACTACCAATAAATCCATTTAACTCACCAGTGATGATGGCCACGTTCTTTTTTATATGAATGCCCATCAAATAGAAGACACTATTAATGTCATTGCGTGAGATTCTATCGAAATCAAGCGAAAACCGAGTTTTCATTTCGCCATATACAGACGGGTCCGTATAATGCAGAACCGTATCAAACTGAGATTGAGCATTTTGCTTATGATAGGTAAGCAAAAGTTGCGAAAAGTATCGAGCCATCTGCTCGATGTATTCAGGGCTTACATTATTGCCCTGGATCGAAAACGGCTTATCAATTTGTGGTGGAACGATAACCGTTTTTTCGGACGTATCAGCGGTTACAACAAAACCTGACAACATGACATTTGAAATCAACAATAACGCAGAAATCCCCATCCATAATGATGCTTTATAATTTGCGTTAATCACTGTTGAATTGTATTTTTTCTTATCCACCGATGTACTCCCTAATATGAGAAGGGATACGCTTAGAAAGCCAAAGTTCAGAAGGTGTGTACCAGAAGAGGATTTTCATTAAAAGACCCCTTCCACCCTCTTCTTTGAGATAGGCATATCCACGCCCAAATGTAATGGCAAGAACCACCCCTAACAAAAACATGTTTAAGACACCGCCCACAATAAGCCAAAATATAACTAAAATTGCGCTGTCAGCTTCCCACATAAACATTAAAGGAGGGGCATCCAGATTCCTTGGAATCCAATAATCATCTTCTTCCATAATCCACCTCGTAGACTTCCAGACTAACCCGTTTCCGGGTTAGTCTGATTTAACATCACAATTAAATGGTTGCACTGGTAAATAGGGCATTCACGATTGTTGGGCCAAGAACCCCAAAAATCGCTAGAAACACACCAATAACAGCAGGTAAAGCCTTACCCGTACCAGCACCAATACCGAGGCCAATCAAACCGCCAACAATGGCAATAGAACGGCCAAGATAACCAGTAGCAGCGGCATAAATAAAGTTATAAAAAGCTTGGAACTCCGTACCGCCAGTACCACCACCCACACCAACAGATGCTGCTAGGGCAATTTCAGGTAAAAAGGCCAAAGACAAAACAAGAAATGCCGAAAGCACCCCCTTGAAACGCCCATCCTTCGCCAATCCAACTGCATTTTTCATTTTTTGTAACTCCATGAAGTTTTATCGAGACTAGTTAAAAAAAGCCGCAATTGTGTCGTCTCAATCACCTTTACGGCATACCGGTTAGTTAACGACGAATATTTCTACTCGCCTATTTTTAGCCCTCTGCTCTTCCGTTCGGTTTGGTTCTAGATAGCAACAGAGCCCATTCCCAAACGTTTCTATTTCAGCTGCATCAGATTTAGCTTTAATAAAAAAGTCCTTAACGCTTTGAGCTCGGCTAAGCCCCAATTGTTTATTGTAACTTTCGCTTCCCACACTATCGGTGTAACCATTTATCAGAATTTTTTTCCCTGAAATTTCAGGCAAAATATTCAGCAAAGTAATCTTTGCTTTTGCATTAAGCTCTGCACTATCAAAATCAAAAAAAACAATTTCCAACGGTTCAAGTTCAGAAATCGCACTGATAGCCATATTTTCAACAGACTGCGCTGAGCTACCTGAAATTTCTTTAATTGCGCCCTTAACTAGATCTGAAATAGGTTTATCATCACCGCTATCAACAAGAATGTAACTCACAGGTGTTTTCGGAGTTGTTTTTTCACATCCCCAAGCCCCACCATTCATGTCACAAAATACAAATTCAGATGGATGCTCTTCGCTTGTTCCTGGCACTTGCTTGACACCCAATTCATTTGGCACCTCACGACTAGGGAGATTCGTGCACCCCACTATTAGAAAGGCGAAGATAGCGCTTATATACACGCTCCGCGTATTTCTGACGCAACAATTCTTTATTTTCACTTTTTCCAGTCCCGGCATTATATGCTCCTACTGCACGCCAATTATTTCCAAAAACTTGTATTGATTGAGAAAGAACCCAAGCCCCAACATGTATACTCACGCAAGGGTCGAATAGGTTTTGCTCAGATATGCCGTATTTCTCTAACTCAGGAAGCCAAAAGGAGTTTATCTGCATAAGGCCAACATCACGCGTTCCATTGCTATTACCATTTATAGCTAATGGATTAAGGCTACTTTCCTGTTCTGCAATGGAATAAAGAAGCCACGGATCAACTTGATACTTAACACCAGCCTCAACCCAACAGTTCTCAGTATCATTTTTCAAGCGTGGATCTTCACTTGCTGTTAGACCGCCTGAAAAAACGAGCGGGAATATACAAGAAGCATATAAAACGCGCAACATTTAAGCAACTCAACTTGTCTAAAAATGACCAATCAAAATACCATAATTTGATACATCATAGCGCAATGACTATTCGTGTTCAACAGGCTCATGACTGAAAATGAAACATTTTCTCAAGTTTTTCACATCATCAGGTTTAAAGGTCGTATCTAGCGTTTTTATCTTTCCAGATTTAGTTTCGCGCTTGTATCGAGGCCACTCTGCACTATCAAAAAGTTTTTGATAGTGCTTATAGTCCGCTTCTCTATCAAATAAATACAACACCCCCGCATAATGCTTTGCTGAAAGTGCACTTGAATGATTAAGAAAGCTGATAAAGATCCTTTTAGTATCTTTTCTCCAACGCTCATACTCAAGAGCAACCCAATACCCTTTTGGTGATAGCAATATTGCATCGGGTTTTTCTTGATGCTCAGGCAAGTCTATATGCCTATCCCAAATAACCTCCTTGAATTGTTCAATGCGGTTCAATACTGCGTGCTGAACCGCCATGTCGTGGATTATTTGGGAATACCGGCCCAAGTGTTGGACGCGGGTAGTTGATTTCGATATATCCCTTCCAAGCACTTCAAGGTAAGAAAGGCCTGCGCTTGTCAACATGACATACCGCTCGTTTTTTGTGTGTACATTTTTGAACGCCTGTATTACGCCATCTTTCAATAACGAGTTAAAAAATCGGTTTGAGTTAACAGAGTTACTTCCAATCCTTTTTGCTAGAAGATCGATTGATGAAAATCGAAATTCTAGCAACCAATCGAGAACAAGCCGTGTCTTTTCCTCTTTTATCGCCTTCGGGTATTTAAGGCTTGTGTCTCGTTGTTCTATCAACATAATTTTTTGGACCCTCATTGTTAACTAGAAACTGCGTTCTTAGGAGCGGTATCGTTTATCGATACCGCTTGTCTTTTCGTTTGCTTCGCAAACGCTGGCCGTGTTGCCTGCTGATAAGATGCAGGCGCTACACGGCAGCAACCGTTCAGGTTGCGGTTGCCGAACAGCAAAACAATTGCGTTCAGCAAGTTGGCTGTTCGGAGGTCGTCCTACGACCGGAATTCCGGCGCAGTCTCACGCCCAAACGTGAGAAAGGGCAGAAGCGCCGCCCACGGTGCGCTGCCCGGTGCGGTTTCGACGTAGGCGTTCAGCCGAAGACGAAACTTGTAAGCAAGCTCGCCCCAGCGAGAGCAGCTTACAACCGAAAGGCCGACATACGAGCGCCCACGCTCGGATGAAGGATGGGGAAGCGAAGCGGTGCCCCCCGGCATCCCCGTCCTGTGCGGCCTGCCGCCGTCGAGGGTCGTGCAAGCGAGCCTTGACCCCCCGCGTTCGGTGGTTGGGCATTCAGCCCAATCGCGACTAGCCGCCAGGCTACAAAGCGACGAGGACTGAAGCGAAGCGTAGGGACGAAGCCCCGCAAGGCGGGGGGTCAAGGCTCGGTCGGGCACGACTGAGACTTCGACGGCGGCAGGGTGAATTGCAAACGTTGAGCGCGTCCAGCGATCAATGTGCAGCAAGAGGGACTTGTCCCTATTGCTAAGCGGGGCGCTCCCCCGCGTGCAATGGTGAATTTGACGTAAGCCATTCGTCCAGAATGGATTTAAGGCAAAGAGGCGTAGCCTAGCACAGAGGGCGGCGCTCCCGCCTGGCGTGCCCAAAGTGAAGCATGATGCATGGTACGCGATAGCGTTTTGCATTGTGCTGAATCCTTGCTTTAACATCAAAATAATAGTCAATTTTACCATCAAACTTACATACAATAAAGATTGATGGTAAAATTGTGCTAGAAAATGATTGTGAAACGGTGTATGTAGAGGCCTATTTTCCGGTCGGAAAAGACCGGGGTGGCCGCTATTAAATTAGAGGTAAAAAAACAATGCCTGAAACTTCTCCAGAGTACGCAGTGCTCAACTGGTTCGGACAAGTCAACTATGCGTTGATGGAGTGGACGAACGTATATTGGTGGCCAGTTCTAGCTGGTATGATTTTTATTGGATGCCTGATAGGAATGTCTCCGTTGAGCACTCATCATGAACAACCGTTCCATCAAATTTTATTTGTGTGGATAAGGAAAATAATAATATGGCTTGGTGTGGGCCTTTTTGTTCTGCCATTTGTCATGTTGTATCTTTACGATATGACAATGCAGAACCAATTGGCAGATAGCCAACAAGCTTGGTTAAGATGGTTTGTAAATTTAGCGATTCAAAACTGGTTCGTTATATTCAGTGCGGCAACATCAGGCTGGCTATTGAGATTTATGTATAAAAGATACACTTTACCTCTTTGGTCTGCCATGCTTCGCCGTTTGAGAAACAAACAAACGGAAGAAAAACCCACTGATATTAGAGAAGAGATTAGCCGGTTCGAAGCAAAAGATTTTCTACCCCATAAACATTACAAAGAAGACTTTGTTCTTGTTGGACTCGATGAAAAAGATAAACCAATACATATTCCAACAAGCACTTGGTATGAAACCAACATGCAGGTCGTAGGCCCAACACGATATGGTAAGGGTGTAATAATGGGCGCAATAATGGATCAAGCGATTCGTAGAGGAGATTGCTTATTTTACATAGATCCAAAGAAAGACAAATTTGCCCCCCATGTAATGTATCAAGCGTGCGTCGATTCAGGGAGAAAATTTTACTATGTAACACTTCACGATGAAGGCATAGGAAAATGGGCACCTTTTGTTGGCGGTTCAGAACGCGATGGCCTCACCCGTCTCGAAGCTGCATTTGGACTTGAGTTCACTGGAAATCCAGGAACTGACTATTACAAATCACAAGAACGAAAAGAACTTGAAAGAGCCTTCAAGAAAACCCGAAATATTGAAGGCCTCAAGAATCTTATGGAAGAGACCGATGCAAATAGAATTAATGCTGAATTAGCACGCTGGTCGAATATAGAAAGCCTCTGCCCCAAAAAAGGCGGCGGGTTTAGCATTGGAAAAGCTCTTAAAGAAGGCGCTGTTGTATACGTGCAAGGAAGCTTAGATGACTCTGTTGTTAAAACTGCCACAAAAACATTTATTACCGAATTAATACAAGAAGCAAGACAACTGGATAAAGAAAGACAAACACATCTTACAGCTGTAATAGATGAGGTTAGTTTCTTGGCATCTAAGACTCTAGCTCAGGCACTAGCTACAGCTGTCGGATTTAGAGTTAATTTTGTGCTTGCTTATCAGTCACAAAATGATTTGCTTAACATTGACGATCAAACCGTCAACCCAAAATATGTATATCAGAGTATTAACGTCAACTCACAAATTAAAGCCGTCTATGGCGGGGCTGACTTTGAAACCGCTGAATGGGCCGCAAACTTATCAGGAACAATAACGAAAGAAGTAACCAAGATGGAGAAAACTGACATTAGTGCTACTGGCGGTGAAACTTGGGAGCAACAGAGAACAGTTGGAACACTTGAAGAAAATTATATAAATACCAATATGGTTTTAACACTACCTCCCCGCGTGTGTGTATTTGTCCAACCACGTCACTTGGCATCTATTTGTTTCAGTTCATTTGTTCCAGTTAAAGATATGAAGATTCTAGATGATTACCTTGAGCATAAAGATAAAGTCTATAACGCTCCAGTGACAACATCTGAAAATGATAACGAACAGGAACCTGATAGCCCTGGTATTGAGACTGTCCCTGAAGAGTTTTCTAAGCCTACAAAAGCTGAACCTACCCCTGTTTCGCAAGCGAAACCCAAAAATGATAGCTCCAATGTAAAACATAATGAGGATAACAAAGACGATAGCGTTGTCCTTCCTTTTAGAGAGAAAAAAGAAGCCAAAAAACAAGCTGAAGCTAATAGTGTTTCTCAAGCGAAATCAAAACAAACAGATGCGATTGAGGATACCGATTTTTTTGAGGATCAAGCAAAACAACCGAAACACAACACGAAATCTGAGAAAACAGACAAGCCATCTATTTCGCAATCACCTGAACTTCAAAAAAATGAACAAAGTTCAACTCAAGAAAACGAACTATCAGAAGAAGCAATAAAAAAACGCGAACGTAACCGGGCCAGAAAAGCTAAGCAAAAGGCAAAGAAAAATATTGAAAAAGAAAACTCTGAAAATAATATTCAGACTGATAAGCCAGTAGTTTCGCAAGCGAAAGTGGTTGCTAATAAGGATGAGGAAATCAAAGCCGATACGGTAGAGTTATCAGATGACTTTGCAATGGATTTTGGTTTTGGTGAATTAGCTCTACAAAGTGATGACAAAACTATGAGCCTCCTTAATGACCTAGACGAGGAAGAGGAAAAATAAAAAAAGGGGGCGTTTAGCCCCCTTTTCATTCGCTCATTGATACTAGTTATAAAATATTCTAAGTGTCTCAAACAAAAATTATTCTGTTTCGACAACCCACTCCTTAAACTTCTCAACGTAACTTTTCATGATTACCTGGTTTGCTTTACGCCATTCTGGATCATGTCGATCTAACATAGAAGCGTACCCCGTTTTATCAATCAATTTAATTAGCTCTGATTGTGATAGTTGCAGCTTAATAGATATTGGCTTTTGATTATCTGACGATGTTGATTTCGCTTGCGAAACAGGATCACTTCCACCTTCTTCATTTTGCTCATCTTTCTTTTTATCGTACCGTTTGCGTGCGAAAAATTCTTTGGCATTGAACTCGCCGTTCTCTATCAGCTCAATAGCTCGTTGTTTTTTATCAGCCCTCAGACCAGAGATTTTCTTTAACAAAGAATAATCACGTAGTTTACCATCTCTTGCCAACGCTCTGATTTCAGGCTCATATTTCAGAATCGCGGTATTTTTACTAACCCAAGATGGACTAACTCCAAGCTCTTGAGCAGCTTGTTCGACTGCATTATTGATACCCTGACTTTTTAGAAATTCAATACGGCCATTTATGAACTCTGCTTTTTCAACAGGATTGAGATCTTGACGATGAAGGTTTTCTGTCAACTGGTGAGCGTAAATTGCATCATCAGTTAGAGCGCTTTCATCTTCTATGATTACAGCTGGTATAGTTTCTTTTCCAGCTTTTTGAGAAGCTTGCCAACGTCTTTCCCCAGCAATAATCATAAATGCAGGCTGCCCCATATTAGCATCGGGGTTACGTCTTACTCTAATTGGTTGAATTACACCGACTGCTGCAATGCTATTAGCCAGCTCTTCTATTTTTTCTGGATCAAAGTCTTTTCGTGGTTGATTTGGATCAGGAGTTAAATCAACAAGCTTTATATGCTCTAATATTTCCATTTTTGTTTCCTATTTATTTATAGATTTCGCTTGCGAAAGTATGGGTTGACCATGAGATTATACAAGCAAATCCGTTACAAGACACGGATGTCAAAGTATAATAATATGACAAGTCAAAATACACAAAAACGATATTAAAAGGAACGTCATGAAACTAATGATTGTAGAAAGCCCTAACAAGGTAAAAAAAATCAAAGGCTATCTTGGAGAAGGTTGGCGCGTATCCGCCAGTGTGGGACATATCAGAGATTTGCCTGATAAAGAAATGGGTATAGAGCCACCTGATTTTAAACCTAAATACGTTATCAGCTCTGACAAGAAAAAAGTGGTCAGTGAATTAAAGAAACTTGCCAGTAATGCAACCGAAGTTTATTTAGCAACTGACCCAGATCGGGAAGGTGAAGCAATAGCATTTCACCTAAAAATGTGTCTTGGATTGAACAATCCTAAACGGGTTACTTTCACGGAAATAACTAAATCAGCAATAACAAAAGCTATTCAGAACACCAGAACAATAGATAATCACCTAGTGTCTGCCCAAGAATCCCGCCGCGTTCTTGATCGCATAGTTGGCTACCACATAAGCCCACTCCTCTCGCAGCAAGCAGGAATCCCGCTTAGTGCTGGCCGTGTTCAATCCCCCGCAGTGAAACTGACTGTTTTACGAGAGCGTGAAATTCGTGAGTTTCGCAAGCGAAACTACTATGTGGTACAGATTCTTTTACCGAACGGTTTGACGGCCACTCTCGATGCGAAAGAATGGTGCGAAGACGGTAAACATATTTTTGATAAGGCTGTTGCTGAAGCAATTGCTGATACCAAAAGTGTTTTCGTGAGTAAATCAGTAGTTGAAGATAAAGAGTCAAAACCTCGCGCCCCCTTTACCACCTCAACATTGCAGCAGGCTGCTTCGAGTATCCTCAAATTCACACCAGCTAACACGATGAAGTATGCACAAGCTTTGTTTGAGCAAGGCGCCATTTCATACCATCGAACGGACACCCCTAACCTTTCAGAGGACTCATTCAACTTAGTTAAGGATTACTTATCCAGTTTGGGTAATGATACTCAGGAAGTTCAGCTGAAGTGGGCGACAAAAGATTCAGCCCAGGAAGCACATGAAGCAATTCGTCCAACTGATCCAGCCGCTGACAACTGTGGTGAAACAGATCAGCAACGTAAGTTATACCAGCTGATTAGAGAAAGAACCTTAGCAAGCGTCATGCCTCCAGCCATTGATATTGTAACCAGTATTGAATTCACTTCAGACGAAGAGATCACTGTCGGAGACACAGTTTCGCAAGCGAAATTCACAGTATCAGGCAAAATCGAAAAGTATCCTGGATGGCGCTCAATCTGTGAAATCGAAAAGGCAGGCTCATCAAATAACGAGTTATCAGCAACCGTAGAAGAAGGTGAAACCTTTAGCGTTGATTCAAAGATCTTAACAAAAACCACCGAACCACCTTCACGCTTCACAGAAGCAACTCTCATCAAGGCGTTAGAAAAACTCGGCATCGGGCGGCCATCAACTTATGCATCTATCATGGAGAACATCAAAAGCCGTGGCTACATCGTTATTGGTGACGGCAAGAAAAAATCCGATAACAAAATCCGGCCAACTGAAACCGGCGAAACACTGGTTGACGCATTGGATGCTATGACCTTTATGAACCTTGATTACACAAGGATTCTTGAAAATCAACTAGATAAGATTGCTTCTGGACAATCAAATTATTTCCAACTGGTCAAATCGGTATACGCAACAATAACTAAAGAAGCACAGCATATTAAAATCGAATCTCTCGTAGAAACAGCTGAATGTCCACAATGCGGTGAAGCTGTTAAACGTTTGAAATCAAAGAAAAGGGGAGTAGGACATTTTTGGATACACATTTCAGAAGATCATAATTGTGAAGATTTCCTCGACGATGATAACGGCATTCCTGTGTATCGAGAGAAATACGATTCACCTGTAATGGATTGTCCAGGCTGCGGAAACGAAATTAAACGACTCAAGAAAAAAGATACTGAAGACGAATATTTTTGGGTGCATTCGGATGAAAAGCACGCAAAAAATTGCGTCAAGTTTATCAAGGATGAAGAAGGTACTCCTGTCGTTGTTAAAGATGAAACCAGTGAATGCCCTGGTTGTGGAAAGCCTCTTAACCGACGCTACTCAAAAGCAAAGGACTTCCACTTTTGGGTACACCAAATTCAATCGCATGAAAAAGGTTGCCATAAATTCATTAACGATGAAGATGGCCAACCTGTGATAGAGCAGGGGGCTTAAATGTTTAGCTTTCCTTTATTCCGACGAAAACGACATAAGGAAGCTGACAACAGCGTGATTTTGCCAGTTAAAGCTACGCTTCCGATTAAACGGGATCACTCAATTTCCACTTGCTGCAATAGCGTTGTTCGTCAAGGCCCAACATTATTCTATGACGTTGATGGAGTTCTACACCCAAATGATGTAGGCAATCTCTCCTGTGTGAATGTTTTAACCTCAATCATTGATAAAATACCTTCTCTTCAGTTGGTAATGTCGTCCAACTGGCGAGAAACAATGGATCTAGAATTTTTTGAACGAATTTTCCCACAAAAAATCAAGGAGCGAACGGTTGGTTTCACCCCTGTACTTGATATATACCCATACAGACGGCAACGAGAAATAGAGGCCTTTGCCACCCATTTTAGTATTAGCAGGTACCTTTGTATCGATGACCAAGAGCAGCTATACGAACCAGGTTGGCACAATCTGTATATCATCGACCGTAGTCGTGGCCTCGATGATAAAAGCAAGGACGAAATATTAGATTACTTTGACGGGGATGCCCAATGACCGTACAACGAATCAAAGATCACGATCTCATGACGTGGGAAAAATGTGGTATGAAAGATATACAAAAAGGTGACGTCTTCTACACGATAGACAACGGCTTGAAAGGGCCGGTACTCATCGCAGTTGATAACGCAAAGCAAGTACCGAACCCGAAAAATAAAACTAATTTAGTTTGGAGCGTAAAATCGAAACCATTTTAATCCTCGACTCTCTGGTGTGTGCCATTTACGATAGAGTGGTACACATCCTTATTCCCCATCAGTGCAGCACCATCAGCTTCAATTTCCATCAACATTTCAACAGGCACAAAGATCCCAAGTTGTTCGAGCTTGGCCCTATATGGTTCCAGACTTTGAGGATGTGTAATTTCTTCATAAAGATTACTGTAAATATATTCATCGTCCTCCTGGCCAGCGTCTTCAATCACCATGAAGAAGCCGCCTAATGGTCTATCATAACCCATTAAAACCGTTATATCTTTACCTTGGTATTCTGTTTTAAAGTAATGCCTCGACATTAATTTTCCTCCGGTTTTGGTTTTGGCTGCGTTTTCTTATTACCACTTCGTAATGTTTGCTTTTTCTCAGAAGACAAGGCACCTGCCAGCTGAGCTTTGAGATCATCAATCTGTGTCTTGTACTCACCGTTCAAAGCCAACAGCCCCGCCATTTCAGCTTTTTTAACTTCAGCTTGCTCAACTACTTTAGCTTTCTCAATTTCAATTTTCTCTTTTGCTCTCTGTATAGCAGCCAAAGAGTCAGAAAGCTGTACACACTCAGCCTTCGAGTCATTTCGGGCTTCAGTCATAGCCATTAACTCTTTATCTAACGCTTCAACCTTGGTCGTCAGTTGGCCATTCATCCGTGATAATTCTGTTTGTTCCTGGCGTAATGCGTCAAGCTTACTCAAAGTTTGCTTGCCATCCTCACGACTTTCTTTTAGATCGATCTTCAAACCAGCAACGGTTTCTTGAAGATCATCATTCCGCTGCTGTAAGGCTGCATTTTTCTTACGTTCGTCATCGAGCAGGCTATTCATTCGTTCAACTTCAGCATTTACTGAAGACATATGATTATCGCGTTCCAAGATCAACGTTTCCAATCGCTGAATCTCTTCAAGGGCTTCATCACGCTCTTTCTTAGCAGCTTCGACACTGTTCCGAGTATCGTCCTTGAGTTTTTCAAATTGAGCTGTAGCCAGGGCAGACGCCGTTTTCCACAAATCAGCGCCAAAGCGATCTAAAGCACCTTTTACATCCGATGGCATTTCAAGTACCGCCACGGTCGTTGCCTCACGATTTTCTTTCCACTCTCTAAGGACTGGGGAGATAGTTGCGAACGAACCACCGCCAAGACGTTCGCGTACTGCCTGCATACTAGGATTCACACCTTCAGCAGCCAACTTCTCAGCTGCATCGATAATTTCTTGTTTTGAAATGGCCATTGTCGCTTTTCTCTTTGGTGTATGTAATTGTATGTATGTATTATACACACAATTACATACAGTTCAAATTAAAAAACCGAAAGTCTATCCAATTTCGCAAGCGAAACTGAGCCTGTAACAGACTTAAAGAGATCGTTAAATTGGTTGCAAAGACAAAGCCTGGTCAGCTGATCGCAGTGACCAAAAAGGGAAGGGATAAACAATGAAGTAAAGACAACCGAGTATGGTAAAAATAGGTTACTAACGATTTCGAGAAAATGGGTTTATTTTTTCTTTTAGGCCCGCTTGAATAGCATCTTTGTACATAAAATATAGAACCACTGTGAACGTAAAGTTCAGATAAAAGATTACATAAAGATCAAGAACCTTGAAATAACATTGAATACCAAACCACGAAAGGATAACTAATTTCAACCAAGCAATGCCCTTAATACCCAAATGTTTATAAAA
Source organism: Vibrio cholerae (assembly GCF_008369605.1). NCBI lineage: Bacteria > Pseudomonadati > Pseudomonadota > Gammaproteobacteria > Vibrionales > Vibrionaceae > Vibrio > Vibrio cholerae. The sequence goes on along the minus strand of NZ_CP043555.1, from coordinate 19,583 downwards.
AAAACGGGCAATGAAATTCCACTCTTTGCCACCATTCTCTAAGATCACTTTAGTGAGAAAAAGGTCTATGACATTTAACGTAACAAACAACAAGTAACCAAGCAGCATCCAATTATACAGTGACATAAACAATCCTTTTTACTGAGTACAGTATAACAATAGCTTAACTAAACGATCCCGCATAACTAACTGACGCGCTATCGCTTGTCGGGTCAGCACTGAAGCTAAATCGTTCACTCGCTGTAGCTCGCTCCTTGATTTAACTCCAGCACTCGACCTTTATTTAAATATCTCTATTCAGTTTCATGATTAAGTATTCATTTGTTTGATAATTACTTTCCAAAAACGCTTGAAGTTAAGTTGGTGTATATTACGCTCAGAGGTGAGAAAGGCTTGATTTTAGGTAAAATTAACCCTTACCCACGCAGGCCTTTTAAAGCTCAATGCGTAGGTAATGGTTTACCTTAAATGTCCGTTACGCCCGTCGGGTCGAAAAGGAATCATTCAGTGCGTAGTCTCTCTCTACCTGTACGTGTTTAGAGTCTCCACTTACCAGCCATGTAAGCATCTGCAACTCTCTTCCTAGCCACGTACCGCAAATCAATAAAGGAGGATTGTACTCGCTTTATGCCTCTCGCCAGAGTTTCACGCGAGGGTTTCCCCAACATACGCTCTCTGTGATTTGCACCAACCGCTAGCAACCATCGGACTGTGTTTGGTTGCTCTCTTTGTCCCTAGCGCCCACCCGTCTCTATAACCACCCGTAACGCTAGAGTCACTAAATTTGCACTTGGTTTTACTGGGTAATAAGTGCTTTTTAAACCCGTTAATAATTTATTTAGTGAAAGGCTTATATGTGGCCACTTAGAAAGCAGCCACATATAAGCCTTTCACCGGAAATTTGAATGAAGACAAACGAGGATCAAGCAGCTTAAATCAACAACTTTGCTACCATTGCAACGAATGCATAGTTTTACCTGATGCAGAAAAAAACCCAATTTTTACTCCAAAACTTGCAAAAGGGGTTCTTTCTACCTAGAATGGGTGTACGTGTTCGCACTGCTTCGCCAAAAACAGTGTGACACCCTGGTAGAAAAAACCGGTAAATGTACGCCCGGTATATGTACGGACGATGTAGCCGCAATGCGGCGAGATACTGGAAAGGTTCTACATAACGGATACCTCCTTGGTATTCAAAGTGCGCTCAGCTCTCAAGGTTTGCCAAACCAAAGAACTGACGATGACCAGGGTGCCAACCCTAGTAACAGCAACGAAAGATTCTGCACTCGCCAAAGTGCTTACCCAATTTCTGAAAATCATCATTGACCCACCTCTAGGTGGGTTTTTGCTTTCTGGCCGCCACAGCCAGATAAGCCGGACTCCTGCCGGATAACCAAAACGTACACATGGACGTGGTTCACATCCAATTGGTACAAAATATGGAATTCATCTGTTTTAAATAAACGACAGCCCTTTAGGGCCGACCCAGCAGAATTGCCGACATTGAGTGGATTTGATAGCAATGATGATTCGATGACCCTCATAACTCTAGCGGCATCAATCCCGCCAAGAGCCTGAAGGTCATTGAATACTTCACTGTGATATAGCGCTGTCCATGCTTGGGGCATAACTAGTTCCCCAAGCGGTGTTGTAAGTCGCTGTGAGAAATAGTGTCGGTTAAAGAACCACTGCTCATACGTTGTAAAGCAATCACTTCTGTACGAAGCTCTTCCATTTCATTCAACATAGCTTCAAAACTGGCTATATTCAGTACAACAGCGATTGGCTCTGCTTTTCTTAACACAACCAAACGATCACTTTCAGCCTTGGCCACTCTTTCAAAGATCCCTGAGCCTCGGCGAGTAAGATCTGTTAGACTAACTAATTGATCTGAACGTTCAATTAATGCCGCCATACAACTTCCCTCCAATACACACTTTAATGCACAGTGTAGATCCGTAAAGTAGCGAAATCAATAACTTTGATGATGCAAAGTTGGTAATCTGCACCAAGTATGACAATTGGTAACAAGATCCCTAGCTGGCCATGATAGATCTGTGACCATACTAATCCAAACAGCCAAGGAACAATACAAACACCAGCGTAACACGTTAAGCCCCGACTTACCTGAACGCTGTTAGAGATTGGTCACACATATACTTCATCGAGTAGGTTAAACAGTGACCAATCAATTTGGGCACACAACTATCCCGCCGGCAGCTGAAAATTGTGACCAACTAAAAAGCCACCCGAAGGTGGCTTTATGATCAAGTTGTCATATCAAAAAGAGACATTTGCCCTCTTTGTGTAACAACCATCGGTTGAAGTTCCGCCGTTAGCGCATCTTCAATTGTTTGGGTATCTTCAGATTCATCATTCGACCAGTGACGGCGAAGTTTTGAATCCCAAAATCCCAGGTAGTGCGCTGGAGTACGCATAACTCTAGTGAACTTCATTGACAATGAATTTCCAATGACCACTTCTGCGGGAATGTGAAGCAAAGATAGCTGCACATACGCCATCATTGCGGCCACTGGGTCAATATCAATGCAACTGGCCCAAAGCTGTTTTTGAGGATTAAAGCCTTGCTCATACATTGTTTGAGCCAAAGCAATAACCATTCCTCCAGCGCCGCAAGCTGGCTCTTGCATTGTGATAAATGGCTTTTTAGAAAGCGCACTTATCATATCGCCGTGTAAAGTCATGGCCATCATTTTCGACACTTCGAACGGAGTGAAAAATTGCCCCATTCGATCTGAGCCAAGCTCTAGATCCATGAAAACACTACCGAGGAAATCACAGGGATATGCTTCTAACCCCATAACCACCTCAGCCAGCAATTGCGACATACGAACCGCATCGTCTTTTTCATATCGACGAACAATCCCAAGGTATTCTTGTTCGAGCTCATCAGATTTCAGAAATGCATTTTGAATTGCAATTCCTGCCATCATCACAAAATCCCTAAAGACCTCATAACGATGGTGATAACGTGCAGTCTCATTGAAAAGGCGTGTGAACGCCCGTGTATGGTTATTAGCCATAATACTCATCCAACCCCTGAGAAAGGCCGAGGTGCGCCTGTGCGCTTTTATACGCAGTCTGAGTGTACTAAAAAAATAAAGCCACCGAAAGGTGGCTTTACTATTAGAAACCGTAGTCATTACCCTCATCATCAGAGACGGTTATGCAATGGCCTCCATGTTCGGAAATGCTCAACGCATGGCGTTTAGCATCATCCAGGCATGAAAATTCGTCTTCATTATACGAACCATCCATACCCACCCAAGTAACTTGGTACTCATTATCGCTTTCCGTAACCGGTTGACGATACGCCGAGTTAATACATCCAATGTAACTATTTAACTCTAAAAGAGGATCTTCTTTCTGTCTTTCATTAAAAACATCAGAACAAAAAGAAGAAACCTTACATGCTGGATACCAATCTGGATATTGATTAAATTTACGAAATTTTCCCCAGAAAAATTTCCACTCATCTTTTGTAAAGTTTATCGTTGACATTTTCAGGCTATCACCGTAGTTACCTGTTCTGAGTGAATCAACACCCTCTTGAAATGGTGATCTCATAATTGCACCTCCTGACGTTGAACGTCATAGTTGAAGCTGCCCTTACGGTAAACACAAGAGATGCCCTTAAAATCAAGCTCTGTAACTTCAGTGTTTATTTTCCGTTCCAATTCGGGTTTAACCTGACTCCACCGTTCCACCTCAACAACTGCTTCATCATATTCTATGAGTCCGCTCTGTTGGTTTTGGTACTTGAAGCTACAAAAATAGCGATTTTTAATTGCTGCTTTTTGCAACACCTCAAGAGACAGTTTTATCTTACCTTCAGCGGCGTAATGCTGCTGAATTAACTCACGAAACCCTGTAAAGCAAAGTTTCTGATTACGTTGAACAAGGTGAGAAAACGAAGCTATCGCATATCTTATCACTTGCTCGTCCAACTCATCTAAATGAGTTCTGTTGTAAATTACGGTTACAGATCCCGTACTGTTTCTAGAAATAGATCCCATTTTCATCTCCAACCCCTGCATGACCGAGGTGCATCTTGCGCTTATGCGCCGCAAGTACCAGACCGAAGTCCACCTTACTTGCTCATTTTAAGCAATCAATTTCAGTAGTCAAAGTCTTTTGTGAAACGTCCTCGTACAGCACAACCAAGACCATTAATGACCTATGTGCAACCTTTTATCGCACATCACTAAACAACAAGGGCGGTTACTAGCCGCCCTTGCACTTTTTTTTACTTACTATCCGGATCTGGATAAATCCCGTAATCAATAGTAAGAGTGATAGTTCTAAACCCAATCCTCCTACCCCAATCGATAGCACGTTGAATATCTTTAAAATTTCGAGGGGTATTGCGTTGAGTATAAACTTGTCGCGTTACCTGGCCATTATGATATTTTGCATAGATCAGGTAAACACCTTTACCTTCTTCGTGCGTGTATTGCAAAATCATATGCACGTCATAACCTGAGTAACGTATCAATTCATCAAGCGCGTTTTTGTCGAGTGGTTTTTCGTTAGTTTCAATATTCACTTTCTGGCTTGCCATATGTTCACCACATTAAAAAAAGCCGTTCAGTCAAGAACGGCTTTTCATAGTGATATTGAAACATTGCTCAACATCACTCTTCCTGACTAGCATCCCCACTAGGTGCCAATTTAAAGCCTAAGACCGCAAAATCGAACACACGTCGATTTTCAATCCAGAACTTTGAGTCAGTTTGAGAGCGAAGTAATGCGCTCTCAGGAAACACGTCTGCAAACTTTGAACGAATAGCAAAAGCCCATTTTATTTGGTTTTCGCTACCACTCAATTGCGGAAGTGCTTTTGGCAATTTCTCATCCCCAATTAGAGATGATTTATTGTCAATCCAGAACTTAGCCTCTAATTCGGTCATCAATTTATCCGAGTCTGGATTGCGTTCAGCAAACCGTTCTCGAATTTTGTATGCCCAACCTAATTGCTTCTTTGACCCCCTAAGCTTAGGAAGATCTACTACATTCTGGTTACTCTGATTCACATTACTCATTTTGCTCTCCTACCCCTGACCCTAGCCGAGGTGCGCCTATAATTACCTGAAGCCTCCACTCCTTTTCGTACACCGCATAAATGCATCACAAAAAAGAACCAGCAACCAAGCAAAGCAAATATAGCACAATATGCCTTATCACTCAATCAAAACACCGCAAAATGACACATCAAAATGTATGCAAAATAGTTAATATACAAATCTATTAATTAGTAAAATCAATAAGTTTGATCTTGATTAGAAAAAAAAGAAATGAGATATGATTTCAAAGGAAAGGGATAGTTTTGATAACCGCTAGGGTAAAGACAAACTAACAAGTAGTGTGTCTTTATATCCCTAGCGTTTTAGTTGACGTTTACCACTCTGGGCTTAGTCATCTTGTTGAGTCATAGGTACCGAGTCCAAGCCCACCCTACTTTTATAGCCACCATTCTTACGAACATGCTTATAAACCTTTTTACTATTGCGTTTAGAACAACCTTTCCCATTAAGGAAATTTTGAGCTTCACGCTGCAACCCTTTTTCAAGCTTGCTTAGTTCAGGCTCAACGGCACATGATGGCGCATTGTCGATTTCTTTGGTTTTCATATTGGATTTGATAATGACAAACCAACAGAAGACAAAAAAACACAAAACGAAAATTGCTAATAACATCGTATTACTCCTTGAGTGATACGAGCCTAGCGTACATGGCATGAGCCACAAACGCGGCTCGCCATGATTTCATGTGCAGTCATAAACATAGTAGGATTTAGGTAGGATTAGTGCAAGTACAATTAGAACAAGTTACATTGTAACTCACACTTTATGATTTAACTCTTTTGATGAGCAGCCCAAATCAGCTTAACCTGGCTTTCGCTACATCCAGCAAGTCTAGCAGTTTCAGCAATAGTATGATTTGGCCTCAGCTTGACAATCAACTCATGGGTTTTCAGATTGGCTTTCCGACCTTTGTATTTACCTCTTTTTTTTGCCTGTTCGATCCCTTGCCTTTGGCGCTCTCTCCTATCTTCGTAATCATCCCTGGCCATTTGCAAAGATAACCTCAAAAGCAGATCCTGAATTGCCTCTAAGACAACTTTGGAAACACCTTCAGCACCAGCAACCAAATCCCTAAGATCGACAACACCTGGCACTGACAACATCGCGCCCTTACTTTGTATTGTTGCAATAAGACGTTCAGCTTCTGGTAATGGCAAGCGGCTTATTCTGTCTATCTTTTCTGCAATTACTACCTCCCCTGGCTGCAAATCTTCAATCATTCTTAACAACTCTGGTCGATCAGCACGAGCCCCCGATGCTTTTTCACGGTAAACCCCGGCAATATAGTAACCCGCCGCCCTTGCATCCTGGATAATGCGCTCTTGTCGCTCTAAATCTTGCTCGTCGGTACTAACTCGAAGGTAAATTCTGGCAATTTGCATTAAAGACACTATTCACTCATTTTGGCTATTTCGTTGCTTTGAATGTTTCGCAGCATTCGATAAGATTTCTTAAGATCAATCTTGATCTCAATGGTTGGATCAATATCTTTTATTTGCATAATCCAATCACTAAGTTCTGTGAAAGCCTGATATAGAGTTCTATTGTGGAGTGTTCGAGTGTTCTTTTTCTGCTTACCATGTTTCGTAGCTTGAGCAACCAACAATAGTTGTCCATTCTTTTCACGAAATGACATACCTCTAACAAAACCTTTCTCGTCAAATAAACGATTGTAATCCAAATTAAGCCGCTCATTTCTCGCAGTTCGTCTCTTCTTAAGTTTTTCAGCAAATTTATTTGCTGCGGATTTAGCAGCATCCTTTGATCCATAATGAGAAAAAGAAAAATAAGCCTGCTCTTTAAGTGCCTTGTCTTGCACTCTCCATCGTAAAGGTTCTGATTTATTGGGATGAAGATAAATCAAATTTCTGCCCCTTATTTTTAACTATTTCGCGTAAAATCCACCTTCCCGGCAACAATTAAGACCACAGAAAGCAATATATATGTCCCTACAATACCAATAACAAACCCAACATCAGAATCAAAACATTCTCCAACTAGACCACCAAAAAAACTCACAATAAGTAATAAAGTCATTGTAATTAGCCGGGTTTTAGAATTCATATATCGTCGTTTACCTTATAACTTTGAACATGTATCTAGAAATGATTTTATTTCTGGATAAAGTTCTTTAATTAGCATATTTGGAACGACTAGAATAGCTATTCCAATAAGAAACCAAGCATAAGCTACCGCAAGAAATTCAAAGATAGAAATAAATGTTTCCATATGCACAACCCAATTATTATACTTCTATTTCATTATATCGTTGAACAGCCTCTTCCAAGCTACCGCTAGTGAACTTAGAAAAATCGTCATCTGACTCTCCAAACTCATGCAGAACAATAAATAATGCGCTGGGATAGTTGTAGAAAAACGCTTTATTGCAATTGCGATTGTGGTTTTTACAGCTCACCAAGAACATTGTTTTATCTTCAATGTTTTCGCCAACCCATGAACCCTTCATTAATTCTGGATGTTCGCGTTTAACTTTAGCTAAATGCCTAGATCTAGCTATTGCTCCATCAATTAAACCTTGAATATGTTCTTTCGTGGTTTGCTTGTTTAATAGGCTGACAAAGTCATAATCAGATTCGTCACTCGGTGGTATAGGTGTGAACATCGAAATCCCCTTGTTACTTCTTAATCCAAATAGATAAACGACTAGCGTTAAGCAGAAGCCCTGCGGGCAGAGCCACAAAAAGCGCTATATCTTTGATTTTTTGGGGCACATTCAGACCAAACATTGAAGCACCAATTACAACAACAAAAAATATCAACAAAGCGAAACAAAAATTACGCACATTTGGGCTTAGTTCGTAATCTTTTAGCTCAACTGATTTCATGCTCATTCCCCCTCACTCAAATCAACATCATGAGCGTTGTCGTTCAAATACTGACTGAACGCTTCTTTTTCTGCGCGTACAATATCTTTTGTTTTGTCGCTGTACTTTGTATCTAGCAGCTTGTAGTTCTCTAAGAACCAATCACCACAACTACGCTCTCGATCCCAATACATATCAATAGTGACGAAATCGGCGTTAGGCTTTGTTTCAAGCTGTTTCGCACCGAACAATTCAAGAAAACGAACAACAGTGACGTTATCAACTGCAATCGAATCATCTACTTCATGTTCAACTTTAAATTGCAGATAAACGGCCAATTCCTTTGCAGTTTCATCAATCAAACTTTCATCAAAGGAGAAGTAGACAGAACGATCCCCAATGTCATATTCATGGGTAACTCTGAAAAATGCACTTGCCATATTTAAAAATCCTACATTTAAGGGCTACTTTCCCTCTTCAAGTCATTAAACCGATTTTAAGTGACTTTCTTTTGGCTTATCGCTTACTGTCGCGTGACCAAAAGTAGTCATGTAAGGTACGCCACATTCATCGAGCAAGCCTCGTGTAATCGGCCTTTTGACTTTTGTATATGGCGTTTCTAAAAAGTCATTATCTTCTGACCAAAACACGCAAGAAACTGGATGAAGAAAGTCCATATTCACTTCCCCGTCTGGATAGACAATGAACTCTAGTTGCCACCCTGTCGGCATTTCAGGCCAAACGTAGTCAGGACTAACAACTTCTTTTAAACGTTGGGATACAATCTCAACTGTTAGAATTTCTTGGTTCATCCCTCCCCCTTTAGTTAGAGACGCTTGATTTATTGGACTTTGAAATTTTCAATGCTTCGCGCTCACTAGCCAATCTGGTTACTTCTGCAAAATATAATGCAGCAGGAAAGATAGAAACTACAGCGAACATACTTCCAACGAATAAAATAGTTTTATCCAAAGCATTCAGATAAGCGATGCCAGTAATAGATATGAATATAATCATAAACCACAAGCCTATATTCTTAGCTTGATCTAACAGTGGGTGTGGTTTCCACTTTGTACTTTGCTCTGACCCTAACATCGACACTCCCATTAATTTGAATTAACTGGTTAATCCTTGATATAACATTCCCGCTGCACCTGCACATAGTACCAAAGCACCAACAATGGAAACATCTTTGACAATCATAGATGCAACAAAAGAACCTACAGATACAGCCACTTTCAAACCTTCAGATTTACCAAACATACATTTCCCATTATTCCGATTAATCGATTAAATGCTCCAATTCAATGCCCATGTTTTCGAGAGCATTTTTCCAAATCAGAAACTGCTGCTCTATAACTGCCAATCTACCAGTAACAACTTCATCCCCGCGCTCAAAAATAATACACCCTTCTGAATGGTCATAGCTCACATTATTAAAATAAACTTTTATATCGCCGTATTCGACAATGTAAAGATCTTCGATAAGTGGGTGTTTGGATAATCCAATCTCCATTATGCTCCTCACTGCCAACCCCTAATACAACTGGGGCTACACCCCAGACCCCGTGGCACACTTCCGACCGTGATCGCACGCGCTCACAGCCGAAAGCGTGCTTTATTATCTAACCTTCAAACTGACAACCGAATGAAGTTAAAATGGGTATACTCTATTTGACTATTATAAGAGAGATAGCCAAAATATCAACTAAGCAACTCTAATTGGCTAGTGCTTTTTAGCCAACCTAATTTAGCCGCTAAAAGGGGCAACATGGAAGAAACGAACAAACATGAATTAGAAGCGGCCCGTACTGAAGCTATCAAAAAGGATCAATGCTTTTCAAAAGGCCGTCTCCGGGATGAATTTAGAATGAAGCCCAAACCAGGGGCTGAGCCTGTGGCTTTCTACAAGAACGCTTACGGTGGCAAGTTTGGGGTTTATAAGATTTCTGATTGCGTGCCAATGAAAGCACGCACTACCAAACCGCCGAGCGAGAAGCAAAAGCGTGCCAGAGCGATTTTGTCTATTAAGGCGAAACTGAAAAGCAATGAAGCCAAAGCGTCCTGTAAGGCGATCCAATGGCTTGATGAAAACCCGCTATTCCTGGACAGCGAGACAACCGGCATCGATGACAAAGCTCAGATTTTGGAACTGGCCATAAGCGATGCCCAGGGGAGCATTTTGCTTGAAACAAGACTACGGCCAACTGTGCCGATAGATCGAGAAGCCGAGGACATACACGGCATAACAGCCGAGTCTCTAGCTAACTCACCAACTTGGCCAGAAGTGTCAGTCCAGGTGCAAAAAATTCTCTGTGGTCGCTCTCTGATAATCTTTAATGCAGATTTTGATACCCGCATGTTACGGCAAACTTCGACGGCGTTTGGTGAGCCGGTCGAATGGATCAGAGAATTGAAAACACACTGTGCGATGTACTTAGCTGCCGATACGTTTGGCCCTACAAATCAATATGGCTCGATCTCTTTGGCCAATGCAGTCGATGCAGCAGGAATAGAGTGGCGAGGTGCTGCTCACGGAGCCGTTGCTGATACACTTACAACCGTTGATCTAGTACAAGCGATCGCTGATATTAAAAGGAATTTAGATCAGGAAATAGCCACATTAGAAAAGAAAATTTGAGGTTTGCGTGTGGGTAACTTTCGCTTCCAAGCGAACAGTTATCCATGCGTGAACCCGTCAACCCGCGAAGCGGGGCGACAGTTTCAACCACAAAAGTAAACCGGATGCTTGCTAATTAAGTTTCGTGAAACTCTATATCACACTCACAACATTTGATTAAAAGCTCAGGCTTACCCCAAACATTAACACCACAACCAGGACAGGAATATTTAACCTTTTTTCTGTTCTCTTTCATTTCTTCAGGCAGAACAAACGCCTCTTTATCGAAAAACTCAACGACCGATGTCATTAGTTTTACCATCGATTCTTTAGGTAGATCACCTTGCACGAAAGATTCTGATACAGACACACCAGCGCCTTGTGCAAACCGGTCAACCCAAGGCAAATCAAAACCTCCAGAAGAAACCAGAAAGTTACATTCCTTCAAAAATGCACCTCCAGCTATAGGATAGTCACTCATTTTTTCGCCAGTTTTCTGTCCTCCAGGCCTCCCCGTTGTTGAAGGCATAAGGCCTACTGATTCCATCATGTCAGCCCATTCTTTATTGTGGTAGCCGCGACGCCCTGGCTTACCATAGCAGAACTGGAGTAAGTGGCATTGTTCATGTACTAAGGTTTGAAAAACCTCAATCAGAGCAGACTTACCAACATAAGTTGGATTAATAGCTATTTCATGGCAAGTGGCACCATTTTTAGATACCCACCGTTCAGGCGAAAAATACCCCATAACCCCTTTTTGTCTCTGCGCTGTAAAGATAACCGCTGGCAATTTCCCATCGAACAAAGAACGATTAAAATGTTCGTATGCGCTTTGTAAGGCACCATACAATTCGTTAGTTGGCTGCATAGTCACTCCTTATTTTTGGATCGTACAATCCAAAATTCAAACCAAAAAAAGTCACACTGTCACTTAATTAAGCGATAAACCGTGAGACCATTCGAAATTTTTCACCATATAAGACATATCGCTATCTAGCTTTCTCAATGACTCCTCCAATTGTTTGACTCGTTTATCCAAAGCATCATATTCCTTACCTCGCTCTATTGCGCTCAAGACAACTTTTTGTTTAGCAGGATCAGAACCTACATACTCGAATTGCCTGCTACGTCCATCTTTAGCAGGTCTAACGATACGCAGATACTTCCCTTCTTTGTAATTTGGAGTACCGTAATCAATTCCTGCTTTTTCCAGTGCTACTTGCTTCGACTTCAACCCTTCAATACATTCAACAACAGCTTCATATTGCATCTTGATTAAATCTATTGACTTCAGAATACTCATACAACCCCACTTGGTCACAATAAATTTTGAAATTAACATATCTGTGACCATACTATTAAGTGGACACAGAAATTGCAACCTGACATTGAAAAATGTGACCAATTTTTATGTAAACAACTGAAGATATTTCTGTTTTAATCACAGTCTAACAGGTCAATATCATTTCGACTCGTTCCTGAGTCATCCAATACCTGACCTGATGCCACTTTAACCTCGCTATCAGCGAGGTTTTTTTTATAAAAATCTACATATTAGCATCATTCAAGGATTTGATTTTGGATATAGCCATTGTCCTAAACTCTTGCATATCATCACTATCATTGAAATCAGGGTCAGGCAAATCTGAAAATATTCGTTTCAATGTGTATTCTGTGGTCAACCCAAAAAAATCCCTGTTCTTCACTAAAAAAAATGATAAATGATCAACATCAGGCCCAATATCTTTTGATAACTCTTCAGAGGTGCGCCCCCCAAAAATATCTTCTACACCAAACCCCACTTCCGGTATCCATCCAGACATAAATGATGATGAAAACCATCCACCCTCATCATCAATTTCAAATTCCAACGTGTAAATATGAAAGTCACCATCTGGATGACCAGGAAGATAACGTACAGAAACCAATACATGATTATCTAAAATCATTTTACTATAGTTATTTTTTACAAATTCAACAGCATCATTAAATGTAAGAACCATATTCAAACTCCCTAACACAATAACTTCCTATTTCGAGCTTAAAGGTAAATTTTCCGGCCAGACAAAATATTTACCATAACGCGGATGCTTTTTTTCTTCCCCTCCAATATTCATACCGAATTCACTTAACTGAAACTCACCGCCCCTAACCTCAAGGTACATCGATTCGACCAGTTTCAACATAAACTCATCGGTCGAACACCCATGCTGTTTAGCCAACTTCGATGAAGATAACTTGGCAACCTCAGTGCGTTCCTGTATCTCCGGTTCAGGTATATCAGAAGAATCAGAGATATTAACAGTCTCTCCTTGGATTGCAGCTTTAACCATTTCGCGTATATCATCGATGACATAGCTCCGTCGGTTTTTAATCTCCAATAGAGTGACGCCGCCTGCTTTACATGCAGACCTTACAAAGGCATCACGTTTAACCCTATCGCGTCTGTTATGAGAAGCATCATTTAACTCTATACAGCAAACCACTTTCATATCATCCAAACGGCATATCACAAAATCAAAGTGCTTTTGTTGCACCTTGCCGCGCATAACAAAGGCTCTTTTCTTATCAATCCCCTTTCGAACTTTGAGAACATCACCAATCCGAACCTTAAACGTCACGATGTACCCATTAGGCAATACCTTCCCCAAAACTTTGTAGAAATTATGCTCCGCAGGCGTTAACAGTGGCCCAGCTCGTTCATATGGGTACTCATCAAAACGGCTTGAGCTCCCCCATTTGAAGGCAATAAAAAAAATGGCCGCAATGATAAAAGCGGCCAAAAAAAATAAATTAACTAACACCAAACTACTCCACCTTACCCTTAGAAATAGCTTCTGACATTTTTTTTCTTATTGGTTCGACGTCATCATTAGTCGCTATAGCAACTGAATAATCTACACTAAGAGTTGACAGCTTTTGATACCAAGACAAATTTTCAGTTGTCGGATTACTCATTGCATTATCTTTTGCTTGTTGTAATGCAACCTTAAAGTCGTCAATATTAAATTGATAATTTCCTTCGGCACTTGATGCTGTGGAAAAAAATGAAACAAAAAAAGCAAACAAAACAATTCTAATATTCATTACAATCTACCTTTTAATTAAAAATTAAATCTTTTCTCGTAATATCTTACGGTCGCAACACCAATAGAAAATGAACTCACAATAAAAAACAAAAACCAACGATAAAGTATAAATTTAACTATAAATGAAGATGTACTTGTGGGCTCTGGAGTTGACCATGCATAAATAAAACTAACCAAACTACCGACACCAAGAACTAATGTTAGAATGATTCCTAATTTTATTTTCCAGTCAAATAACTCAAAAAGCATTCTTTCTATCCTTTCATCGATTGTGAGGATTTTGAACATAAATCCATTCAGCAGATGCCGTGGTATTACCCGAACCACAGTCATACCCATTAGGAAAAGCCGACTGTATGTAGTAACCCTGTTCAACTGCTTTTAGTAAAGTTTGAATTACATTTTGTGTGGCCACTGGATTTTCAGGCGTCGCCGCAAGACGACGAATACCATCTTGAGATGTATATATGATCTGGCCACTTTTCATAACCTGAACCCCCTTGATTAACTCAGGCTCACACTTAACAGACGCAAATGCTGAAGCACTTACCAAAACAGAAAAGAAGGTTAAAATACACGTTGTTTTTTTCATTTATAGCACCCTATTCATCAAAGAATTTTTGGTCTATTGGATCGCATGAGCTACGGCCAATAATTTGATTTCTATTTAAAGAAACACCCAGTTCTACATCATTGGTTACACCAGCTCTGGCTTTTCGAGGTTGAATATGCGGATTTACCAAAATGGCCATCACAATGAAAAATAGAACAATTAAAATTGCTGAGAACATAAATTAGCTCCTTATCATTCCAACATACCGAATGGCCATTAAAGAAACTTACACGCTTGCAAAGTTTCATCTATTGATCAAGATGACCGATAGAAATAGCCTCAAGGACTCCACGACTATCGAGCACAGGCTTGCCCTCATATAGTCCTGGAGTAAACTTCAAATTTCGAATGACAAAACCCACCCGGATACCAGCAAACGGATCTTTGAATTGCTTCATCGATTCAGCCCATTTTCTAAGCGTAGAACCAACCAACAAATCGCAGTTTGTAATGTCACCTTGCCAGTCATCATGATCATTCTTCCGCGACCCCTGAATAAGGCCAACTCTTACAAAATACAGTACATCATCACCTTTTTGATGGCTACGAATCTCGTTGATAAATCCACTACATGTGGTAACGGAATCGTTTGGAAACAAAGGATTTTTAAAGCCTTTGCGGTCGTCCCTTTTTGGTTGCTCTACCAATGGGTTTTCTCCAACTTCTGGAAAATCATCATACCCCTGGGATAGTGGTTGACTGTTACTATTCATTAGTTCTAGCTCCTTTCCTGCTTGTTTTTCGCACCATTCCTTTTAGGACGGCTGCTCTGATTGACATAAGTGTCAGGTTTCCAATTATCCAAACCATCAATCACAATACGTCCTGCACCTAGCTCAGCCAAAAAATTAATTGCTGTATTTGGTGAGCGAAAAACTCTAGGTGACTTACGCTGCGTGTAGAGTTGGAATAGTTCCTTCCCATGTCGAATGAATACTTCAAAACCCAAAGACGTCCCCATAAGGATGATCTCAGGTTTTTTTTCATTCTTGAGCATCGCCTTTACAAGGCGTTGCTCTATTGGTTCGTATTCTTCAAACATTGCTTCTTGGCTGATAGATTAATAACTCTTTTGCCTGACGTGGTTTCTTACCTCGGTTGGCGTGTGTTGGACGCAAAACAAAGTATCGCTCTCCCTCACGCTCAATCATTTCACCTGACTTTACTTGGCCTAATAACTCCAAGCATTCAGTAGCCTTTTTCCGATAGGTATCAAAATCCACATCACTTGGTACACGCATCGAGATAATTCCAACAACATTTGCTTCACGCAATGCAGCCCAACACTTACCAAGACTCACAGTATTATCAGAATGCTCTTGACCATATGTTGCTTTTTGCTCTGACATTATTCGCTCCAATTTTTGTCAATGTCGCCTTTCAGTGAGACAACAGCTTCAGCTTCAACCCGAAAACTCAATTTTTTATTGCCAACCTCGACCGTTAGCATAAATACATCATTATCGAGTCCCAATCGCACAGCAGAAGCCTTTTTAGGCTTAGGCGGTACATTGTTATCTCTAGGCTCTTTCGGGCCTTTGCTGCCAGATTCAGTGTCCTTATCAACCTGAGCCTTGCTTTCTTTCTTTACTTGCTTAGCTTCGCCAGCTATCTCCTTACTGGCTTTTCTAAAGTTTGTATCAAGCTCGCCACTGCGCCACTGATCAATCAATTCAGCTACTTCTTTAGGTTTAACCTCCGAAGCTTTAGCCAAGTTATAAAGCACCTCTACATCTTGAGTTTCGCCATATAAAGAAAGGCTAGTCACAATCATTGGGGCATCAATGAGCGCCAGATGCTTTGAAAGTTGACCAGGACTAACATTCAGCATTTTTGCCGCATATGCCTGATCATGCCCTTCAGCCTTACAAATATCGACGACTCGCTTCATGGCCATCGCGTTCTCGACCGCTGGAATCTGTTCACGTTGATTATTTTCATCAATCTGCATCAACAACAAATACAGCTCGTCCACGTCACCAGCACGAATGATGGCTTGCACTTCTGAAACTAACGAAGATTCAGAAATAGCACGCCAACGTCTTTCCCCGGCGATAATCGGATATTTGCCATTTGGCAAGCGGTCGCCAACCAAAATTGGCTGCAACTGCCCCTTGCTTTCAATGCTAGAGCGCAATTCATCAATACGCTCAGGGTCAAATGTTTTACGAGGCTGATTAGGATCAGGCAAAAATGAGTCAACAGGTAAAGATAAGTACCTACCGTCTGTTTTAGCCTTTTCTACCATTTCAAGAATATCAGCATCACCATCAGCCCCCAGGAGTTCAGAGACACTACTTACTCGCTCAGCATCACCGGATGTTTTCTTGGCTTTATGTTGTGCCAGCTTATCTTTCAGTGACGACATTTCACTTACCCCTGACTACGCTGTAAGTATTCTTTAGTAAGAGCCACGAATTGCTCAGCCTGAACACTTTTCGGTGCGTGCTGGCGAACGGTCTTATTAAACGAACGAGCTTCTGAAACTTTAACTGAATGGGTGATAATTGATTTAAAAATCTTATCCCCATACAACTCTTTTAAAGTTTCCAAATGATATTCTTCGATATTGATTTTATGAGAATCTTTTCCGTTTACTAAAATGCCCAAAACTTCAAGAACGGGATTTAGTCGCTTTTTATTAGCTAACGCAGACTCCAACTGCTGCTTAACACCATCAATACTATCTTCATTAAGTTCTGTTGGTATTAACAGGTAGTCTGACGCACCATGAGCAGCCGTTTGAAGTGTTCCAGCCGCTGGCGGGCAATCAATAAATACATGATCAAATTCTTCAGATAATACTTCCATCTTATCCTTGAACTCATACACGCAATCAACTGAACGAGTTCCCATTTCAGCTAAATGCTTTGTAGCACCAATAATATAGAGGCTTTCCGTAACCTTGTAAGGCTCAGGCATTTCATCTTTTTCGTAAAGAAAATATGTATTACTCATACCTGGGGCTACTTTCTGAGTACCAGAAGTAACTGCTTCAGTTGCTTTCATGATTTCAGCAGGCAAATCATCCCCGAAAATAGCCTTGGTCAAATTACCTTGAGGATCATTGTCAATCAAAAGCACTTTAAAACCTGCTTCAGAAACCTCTTCTCCCAGGTTACGGCAAACTGTCGTTTTACCTGGCCCACCTTTTTGAATAGATACAGAAGTAACCTTACCCATTTTTTTCTCCTAATCGTGAACATACGCTAAAAACGATGTCACACAACCAACCCCAGAAAGGCCGAGGTGCGCTGTATGATGACTCTATTATAAGCCTTTAAATCATCAAATCAAGTATATTTGATTAATCAAAATACATCATTTGATTAAATGAAGCCGAGATAATACATCTTGTGGCCGTTTCGTTACGTCACCTTCTGGCCATTCTACAATGCCATCCAAATGCTTACTTTCCTCGACTATCTCTGACAGGTCATTTAGGCGCTTGGCAAAATCAACAATACTTGGCCACTGCCTATACACATCAACAATTCTTCCCTTGCTTCCTGGTACAAGTAGGCCGGGAACCGACTCCCAAGCATTAGGTAAATTTCCTGGACACCTCACAAGACACGAAAGTTCATCAAGACTATCGCCTGCATAATGCCAGGCTTCCTTAACAGCGTTTGCATACTCTGTCCTACAGCCTACTTCAAAACACAGCTCTTCAGGGATATTACTGAATCGAATGATAATTCTCATTATTACTCCCTTTAAAAAACTTAAATATAACTCAATTTGATTAGTCACAACAGTGGCATTTGAGAAATCAAAATCATTAAAAAAGCCACCCTAGGGTGGCTTTCCAAAGAACATTTTCCACTTTGGGTAAATGAACTTAATACTCACATCGCGATTCAGGCATTCCTGAAAGATTATAGGCAGAGAAGATACGGCCACCATGCATAACCGATTCTTCATTCTGTAGCCTGTCACCCTCTTCAATGTCTCCCCAGTCACCACTTACATGACGACGAAGATATTGCAAAAGGTTAAGGCCATATTCACTTAATTCAGAAACCCCACGAGTCATAACAACCTCACCGAGTTCGAATTTGAGAATATTTACAGATTTGTTTACTACGTTTTCCATTTTCTTCATCCAACCCCTGAGAAAGGCCGAGGTGCGCCTTACATCTAAAATAGGTACCAAGCAAAAGCTCACCCTACATTTCGCCAGTATTAGTGGCATTAACCGGAGAAAAAACAGCTTCCCAATCGCCACAAAAAGCGCCTAAAGGCTCTATCTCACCCACCTTGTTTAAATGAACTAAGTGGTGTGCAACCTTATGCGTTGTCAGTATGCATTCAACTGCTTCAAAAAGGTCAGTTCCTACAGGTACTGGAAACCAAAGATCCGCAACATCAACAACATCCAACACGCCTTGTGGAGAAGCATCTATGACACTAGCTCCCCTTTGCAACAAACGGCAAAAATGGATTTGCATCCATTTAGAGTCCTTTTTTTGCACAACGATCAGTCTGATTTTATCTCTATTCATCATTCAACCCCATTAGGTAGAGGTGCACCACCGGCCATGTGACCAGTCATGCACTGGTCACAATTCCCGTTTCCGGGAGCCAATCACAGGTACCAGGCCGAAGCCCACCCTGCACTTAGATTTTATCCGATCATTGGTTTAATCGCTAGAACGTAAAAAAGCCACCCGAAGGTGGCTTTTAGCACGAACCTACATCGAGGCCTATGCTGCTATTGCAAATTTTAAACTAACGCGCCAACTTCATTTTTCGCATCTTCAACTCGCTTATTCAAACGCAAATCGAAGCAAGCATCCAGAACGAGCCTTTGTAGGTGCCTAATAAGATCACCTGTACTTCGAATCGTTTCTTGCGAACCTTTTAATGGGTCAGTGAAAAAATCGTCGTACCAGGCACACGCGTCTGGATTACTGTGTACATATTGCTTCAACATACACCAATCTAATGGAGACATGTTTTTTCCCTGTTTAATCATTACGATCATGCTTTCTACACGAGAATGAATCACTCCAGCTTCGTTATAACCACTGGGTTCTTGCATTTCATCATACGGCACATCATCAAGATCACCGCAACCAGCAGGACAACAATCTGCTTCTATACCGTGAGAGCAATAATGAACGTCATCGTCCCATTGTTCTTCAGCTTGTTGTTCCGCTGTGAAGACTTCATAACCGTAATTTTCAGCAAGTTTGATAACCTGATCTTTAACTCCCTTTGGTAAATTAAAAACAAGGTTATCAATCTCATTTACATACCGACTTGCGAAAAGTTCATAAATAAGTCCGCACCCTTTGTGAGCATCTTGAGCGAGTTTTTCAACTTTCT
>NZ_CP043556.1:0-1140710 GCF_008369605.1 Vibrio cholerae | reverse complement strand
AGACTGAATCAATAAATTGTTCAGATGTGTTTTCAGGTTTTTATTTTTTTCAAGCTGCCACACTTCCACCAATGAGCTGAACATACTTGCTAAATCATTGTTTAAGAGATGTTGATGAGCTTGAGTTAGCGGGGTGTTCTTTTCAAACCACCCCGTTGGATCAGCAAAAGCAGGCGTGCTGAGTAGCATGCCTGTTAACCATAAAAGAGGATTTGGCTTAACCATGATCACGCTTTCATTTTGTAACCAACACCGCGTAGCGTTTCAATTTCAAGCCCAGGCAACTTTTGGCGCAGCTGCAAAACGTGAGTATCTACGGTACGCGTCGTCGGGAAATGGTTATATCCCCATACGTGATCCAGTAATTCATCGCGAGTAAATACTCGGCCTAAATTACTCGCTAAAAAGAGCAGTAAATCAAACTCGGTTCGAGTTAGGGTGATCGATTCGCCATTGAAGAAAACTTCACGAGTCGCTTTATCAATTGTTAAGTTAGACGTCACCACTTTACTGTCATCTTGCCCATTATCTGGTGAGCGCAGCTGTGCGCGGATACGTGCAAACAGCTCAGCTTCTGCAAAAGGTTTAGTGAGATAGTCGTTTGCGCCTGCATCAAGGCCAGTCACTTTGTCTTTTACTGTGACCAATGCAGTTAAAAGAATCACAGGGATATCTTTAAGTTTTTTCCAATCCATTAGATGCTGTACAGAATCACCATCAGGCAGTTGGCGATCAAGGATAACGAGATCCGCCTTGTCCCAATGCTGTTTCACATCTGCGATCGTTTCTGCATGTAAACAGTCATAACCGGCTTGCTCTAAACTGACGAGTAGACCGTCAGCGAGGTTTTTATCATCTTCAACGAGAAGCAGTGTCTGTTTCACAAGGTATCTCCAAAATAAAAGTTGTCGGTGGGCCTTCGAGTGACATTTTTCCGCCCATTCGTCCCACCATTGATTCGACAATGGTCAATCCAAGGCCTAAACCGCTTTTGCTCACAAATGGTTTGCGTAAATGACGCCAATCACGGTGAGTCAACGAGCCTTGGTCGGTCACTTTGAAAGTGACTAAGTTAGTTTGTGTTATCACTTCGAGAGTGACAGGTGCAACGCCGTATTTGACAGCGTTACGCAATAAATTATCCACACAAGTTCCTAGCCAATAAACATTGAGTTTGGCAGCGATATCTTGATTAAGTTTCAGAGTCACATTACCACTAAATTCTTCTTCGACTTTATATTGTAGCCACTCCTCCACCGAAGGAACCCAATCTGATGCGAGTGGTTTACTGTCAGACTGCAAATAGTCTTTACTCGCTTCGGCGAGTTGGCGCAATCGTCGGGAATCTTCACACAATCGACGAAACTCATCGTACAGAGATTCGGGCAAATGCTCAAACTCACGTCGAAAGCCTTCAACGGTGAGTGACAAGCTCGCGATTGGGGTTCGCAGCTCATGGGTGAGAATTTGCAAAATGAGCATCCGGCTGCGCATTTCTTGTCGTTTTGAATTCCAACGATACCCAGACCAACCAAGCACAAGGAAGATATTGGCAATAACAAGAATGATCATGCTAGTTCGTAAAAGATCTGAATGATCTTCCACATCCCAACAGATGTTGCCACGCTGAATAAAGCAGGTGTTATCTGCTGATAGCAAGCTATAGCTTAACCCAGCTTTATTGGCATTGGTTAACCACGTTTCTTCATTAAAAAGGTAGTAGATATCCCCTTTTCTTAACCATAAATCACTACCGGAGCCAAACATGGATGCACCAGACACCAAAGCATTGATCGCATCTTCACCCATATTTTGTAAGTGGTACAGCAAGGTTCCCTCTGCGGCATTGGGACGCTCTTGGATGTGCATGTAAGGCAGCAAGTTCGCAAACTGGGCTGGGTATTTTTCCGCATAGCGAAATGCGTAAGTTCCACCGCCAGGATGAATCAAACCACTGCGGGCAAACCAGCGTGGTGACAAGCTGGAGCCTTTACAGAGTGAACGAGTAAACACCAAAGGTTCAGTGATCAATGGGCTTAACGGCAACTTGCCTGTACAACTTTGTGCCAATTTATAAAGCAGTTGAATATCTTTAAGCGGATATTCAGACGTTTGCGGCAACATGCTATCTGGTGTTAATAAGCGCGTGGGGAAATCGGTTTGAATCGATCGGATATCGTAAGACGTCGTCGCAGAATTATAATCAAAGAGCGAAACAAACAAGTCGATGCGCTCAGGAAGCGAATCGGCGTGAACTGGATTCGGTAACATGGCAAAACATAAGCTTACCAAGGTGAGATTAAGCGCTCTTATCAAAGGAATATTGGTTTTTTCTAACATGCAAAAACTATAACGCATTATCCGGTAAAGAGATATTCGAGTGTTATATTGATGTCAATAATGACAGTCTACAAAACAAAGAAGCCAGCATTATGCTGGCTTCTTAAATGCGTCGATTTTATAGAGCTTTGGCTATCGAGTCGACACTCTCTTTTGCATCACCAAACAACATCATGGTGTTCTCTTTAAAGAATAAGGGGTTCTGCACGCCTGCGTAGCCTGTATTCATTGAACGCTTAAAGACGATAACGTTTTTCGCGTTCCATACCTCTAACACTGGCATCCCCGCAATTGGACTATTGGGGTCCTCAAGTGCCGCAGGGTTTACGGTATCGTTAGCGCCAATAACCAATACAGTATCGGTATCAGAGAAATCATCGTTGATTTCATCCATCTCCAATACAATGTCATAAGGTACTTTCGCTTCAGCGAGGAGTACGTTCATATGACCTGGCAAACGCCCAGCGACTGGGTGAATACCAAATCGTACCGTAACACCTTGAGCTCTAAGTTTTTCAGTAATTTCATAGACGGGATATTGCGCTTGCGCGACCGCCATACCGTATCCCGGTGTGATGATGACTGACTTAGAGTTTTTCAGCATTTCAGCCACTTCTTCAGCGCTGGTTTCACGATGCTCGCCCTGCTCTTCATCGCTACTGATCACGACTTCTTGGCCAAAACCGCCAGCAATCACACTAATGAATGAGCGGTTCATCGCCTTACACATGATGTAAGACAGAATTGCACCCGATGAACCAACCAACGCGCCTGTCACAATCAATAGATCATTGGCTAACATGAAACCCGCCGCTGCCGCTGCCCAACCAGAATAGGAGTTAAGCATAGACACGACCACTGGCATATCTGCGCCACCAATCGACGCTACCAAGTGATAACCAAAAGCAAAAGCGATTAACGTCATCACAATCAGCGCAAACACACTACCATCGACATTCACAAAGTGGATCAGCAATAAGCCAGAAACGACTAATGCCGCCAGATTGAGTTTGTGTTTGTGCGGAAGATTAAGTGGTGTGGACTTGATGATGCCACGCAGTTTACCAAACGCAACAATAGAACCAGTAAAGGTCACGGCACCGATAAAAATACCGAGAAATACTTCAACCAAGTGGATCACATGTTCCGCGTGGGTAGCGGCCTCAGGGGCATCAATGTAACTGTTAAAACCTACCAGTACGGCGGCCATACCCACAAAGCTGTGCAGTATTGCAACCAGCTCTGGCATTTCCGTCATTTCCACTTTCTTTGCGTAATGAATACCAATACCGCCACCGATCACCATAGCCAGTAAAACCCATGCGAGACCTTCAGCGTTGGGGCTAAAAATGGTTGCCAGTAAGGCCATTGCCATACCAGCAATACCATAGTAGTTACCCATACGAGCTGACTCTTGTTTTGATAAACCCGCCAAACTCATGATGAAAAACACGGCAGCAACAATGTACGCTGCTTGTACCAATCCTGCAGACATTGCGTACTCCTTTAGTTTTTACGGAACATTTCAAGCATACGTTTGGTAACGGTAAAACCACCAAAGATGTTGATGCTTGCAATTAAGACGGCGATGAAAGCCAAGAAAGTCACAATACCGCTGCCTTGACCAATTTGTAATAATGCCCCTACTACAATGATGCCAGAAATCGCGTTAGTCACTGACATTAAAGGTGTGTGAAGAGCATGAGTTACATTCCATACCACGTAGTAACCCACGACGCAGGCCAGGACAAACACAGTAAAGTGTCCTAAGAATGCGGCTGGTGCGACAGAAGCTACCCACGCAAACAGACCGACACCCACGGCTAAACCAACCAGTTTCTTAACAGGAGAAGTCGGCTCTGGCTCTTTCTTCTGCGCTTTAGTCGGTTGCACTTTGGCTTTTTGCTGAGGCTGTGCGGATACCTGAATAGGCGGCGCTGGCCAAGTAATCTCGCCGGCTTTAACTACGGTGACGCCACGCAGCACAACATCTTCGAAGTTGATGTCGATATTGCCGTCTTTTTCTTTGCAGAGTAGTTTTAGCAAGTTAACTAGGTTTGTTGCATACAGTTGCGATGATTGGGTCGGCAGACGCCCTACCATATCGGTATAACCGATCACTTTAACGCCGTTGTCTGTGGTAATAACCTGATCTTTGACTGTGTATTCACAGTTGCCGCCATTCGCTGCCGCCAGATCGACAATCACACTGCCCGCTTTCATGCTATCTACCATCTCTTTGGTGATAAGCTTTGGTGCAGGTTTTCCTGGAATCAGCGCGGTAGTAATAATGATATCGACATCTTTCGCTTGAGCGGCGTAAAGTTCAGCCGCTTTACGGTTGAATTCATCCGACATCTCTTTAGCATAACCATCGCCTGAGCCTGCAGTCTCTTGGAAGTTAACTTCCAAAAACTCAGCCCCCATAGACTGCACTTGCTCTTTTACTTCGGGACGAACGTCAAACGCGCGGACGATAGCACCTAAACTACCCGCAGCACCGATTGCCGCTAAGCCAGCAACGCCGGCACCAGCAACAAAGACTTTCGCGGGCGGTACTTTACCTGCTGCAGTAATTTGACCAGTAAAGAAACGACCAAACTCATGAGCGGCTTCTACCACTGCACGGTAACCCGCAATGTTCGCCATCGACGAGAGTGCATCCAATGCTTGCGCACGAGAGATACGAGGCACCGCATCCATCGCCAGTACGTTGATGTTTTTACTTGAGAGTTTTTCCATCAAAGCAGGATTTTGGGCTGGCCAAATAAAACTTACGAGTGTCGCGCCTTCCTTAAGAAGAGCAATTTCGTCATCTGAAGGGGCATTGACTTTGAGGATAAGTGGGCAAGCCCAAATCTCTTCACGTGAGCCGATCGTAGCGCCGGCTGCGGTATAAGCGGCATCATCGAAACTGGCAAGCGCTCCGGCTTTTGATTCGATACAAACCTCAAATCCTAATTTAATAAGCTGTTCTACCGATGAGGGAGAAGCAGCGACTCGTGTTTCACCAGCGAGTTGTTCTCTTGGTACACCAATTTGCATAGCGGTTCCTTGACTATTGGCACAATGATTATCTGTTTTTATCGGACGATGACATGAACTGCAAGCTGTTTGTAATTCAATTACGAAGCTTGGTTACTTTTAATGCCAAGTTGAGACTGATTGTGTGAAGTCTGTTAGATAATTACAACGGATCTCACACAAAACAGAGATCAAACCAGTTGTAATTATCTTTTATAAAAACAGATAGTTAGATTATGCCAGTATTGAAAAGAGCCTAAGCATAGCCTCTGGCATAAGTGATATTCATGATATTTATCAATATCTGGGTGTGTTAGGAAAAGATTTGGCCGGACATTTGGTCGATAAATAGCTGCGCTTTCTTGAGCATCAACTCTTCCGCATCCGCTTTATTAGAAACCAAATCAGAGCGAATAAAACGATGGGTTTTCAACTCACCATTGATTTCTTGTGTGATTCGACCTGCAACCCGAAACTGTCCGTTTTCAGAAATGGGCTCTTGATAGATCATAAAACCTTTATATTCGATGGGTTCTACCTGAACCGGCTCTTGCTGCTTTGGCTTACCAAAAAGGCGCGAAAATAATCCCACTTTGATTCCTTACTTATGGTGCTGAACTTGGTTGACGATCGGAGTTTCAAACCACTCCAATTCGGCATCATCATCAAAACGCGCATGTGTGAAAATCACGGGCACATCACTGTCTCGATTACGACGCCGATCATTAACTATCATGGATTCAGCAGCTTGAACAGCGATCAGAGCATGATCTTTAAGAATAACCAGTTTGGCCTCTGGCAATGCAGAAAGAAAATCGATGTCATGGCGAATATAGATAGGTCGTAATTGGCACAAAGCCAAGCAGGCCAAATCAGCGAGCTGATCTTGGTCGTAAGTCTCTGAGTATTCAGGTTGCCCAAGCACTTGGCCAACCAGAGTTTCCATATAATTATGAACATCTTCGCTCAATTGCATCTTGTTTCTCCTGCTAAACCGTCAAAACACTACGTTTCATTGCACTTTTCATCGATAGTGACCTTGTTACTTGAAGCTGCGTCAGGGTCGGCAAGCTGCAACGGCAAGTAGCTTGTGTATAGATTGTAGATTCTGCACGACGCCATGAGATCACTGTAGCCGAATCTACCAAACTTTATCTTTAATCAAGCCTATACTTGTCACAATATCCTTACGCAATAAGCATAGTTTTCATCACTGAACTTGAGTAAAAAGCTTGGAAATTCACGAAATCAAAGTATCCTTGGTTACAATTTTTAATTGTAGAATTATCATTAATTCAATGTAGAACCTCAGGAATTCATGTCTTCTAGCTTTGTTACTTCACCTTGGTTCCGTTTCGGTTTTCCTCTATTGCTGCTGGTAGCCATTTGGCTAGGCTTGAGCAATGTGGTACTGGTGATAAAGTCTAACTTAGGCATGGCGGTCAACCTCCCCTACATTCTCTTTTTGATTGCGCTAACCGTTGCTCACATTTTTAAACAAAGCAGAATCGCCATGGTAGCGATGACGATGTTACTGGCTTACTGGTTGATTCAAATTCGACTTCAAACACCTTTAACCGTCAATTCCACCATGCTTGAACTCATTATGCTGAGCTTGCTTTTGCCTGTTGCCTGTTTTTTACCTTACGCCTACAAGAATGCTGGATTATTCAGCAAATCCTTCCTCAGTTACTTGGCTATTTTATTGCTGTTCATCTTTTGGGCTTGGCTGACCCAGCTACACATAGGTGAAACAGACCATTCCAGCCTCACCGAGGGAATATTTTTCATTGTACCGCAAATTTCTCGCTTACCCTTGGTGGTTGTTGCCTATCTTGTCGCACTCGCAGGTATTGCTGCTATCTCGGTATTAACGCGCAATCAAATTCTTGATGTTGTGGTTTATAGTTCGATTGTATTGAGCATGAATGCGTTTGTGCTGTTTCATGTGCCTTATATTTCCACCATCATGTTTACCTTATCTGGGCTGCTTATTCTGGTTTACCTCATTTCCGCGGGCTATGAGATGGCATTTAACGACCCACTCACCCAAATTCCTGGTCGGCAAGCGCTTGATCAGGATTTAAAACATATAGGTCGAAAATTTACCCTCGCTATGCTCGATGTCGACCATTTCAAGAAGTTTAACGATACTTACGGGCATGATACGGGGGACGATGTATTAAAACTGGTTGCCTCTCGATTACGTGAAATCAACGGTAAAGCACGAGTTTACCGCTATGGTGGTGAGGAGTTCTCGATTATTTACAAAGGAAAATTGGCAAAGGAGGTTTTGCCTTTCATCGAGGCCTTACGGCAGGATATTGAGTCCTACGAGTTGGTTATTCGTGACACCAACCAGCGCCCGAAAAGTCATGCTGAAGGTGCAAAAAAACGCAGCCGAAAAAGTAACAGTGACATTGTCACTATTACCATCAGCATTGGCGTGTGTGATTCTGAGCTGTACCGTCATCCCATTGAGGCACTCAAAGCAGCGGATGGGGCACTTTATAAAGCGAAGCAAGCTGGGCGCAATTGTGTCAAAGTCGCTAGCTAATCTTGGTTGAAAAACAGCACAATGCTCCCGCCCTTGAATGCACTACCATAGTTAAACGTCAGTCCTAAGCCAATATTGTCAACGAGTTCCATCTCAAAAGGCGGCGTCATTAACCAACCAAAACTCGCCTCATAATAATTGGATGTCCCTAACGGCTCTTGTGGTGTACTACCCACATCAACTCGCTTAATACTGCCATAAATTGATTGAACGGAACGGCCAAGCTGAGTGAAGTCATAAACACCCGTTAAGGTGTTGGCGATATACCACCCTTCTGGATTACCCACTTCACCATTATTGGCTTTACCCCAACCGTAGCCACCAAAATAGTGCCATGCCGATGAGGCCTTCCAGCGACCCCAGCTTTTTTCTTCTTCGTACTGAATCTTAAGATTCGTCTCGACCAAGTTTGCCCAAGCATAAGTGTTAACCAGTAGCCCATCTAACGGCGAGAAGAGCATTTTAAATTGGGGGTTGTTATAGGTCACTGTGTTGCGGTAATAGAGTAGATGCGTTCCAATCGCCGGCGTCAAAGTCCAGTGATCGGTTAGTCGATATTGATAACGATAAAATATCGCCCCGCCCAGCACCGATTGACGATAGCGCTCCGTTTCCCCGGGCATATTGGCAATACTCAATTCATCATCAATGACGGAGGCGGAAAGACGAAAGAAAAGCTGATGCTGGTGATATGCCTCTTCCTCACTTAAAGCAAGTGTGATGGGGAGCGTACTCGATTTATATTTCTTACGATTTTCAATCGATTCAGGTGTACCCAAATTGTCATTGTCGGTTTTAAACCAATCGTTAGGATCAAAATTGTTGAACCCTGCAGTAAAAACATCACTATCCGACAAAACCACACTTGATGAGAAAGCTTGCTCAAGATGTTCTTGAATAAAATCATAGCTTTTTGCCGTTGTAGAAAACGACATCACAAGTAAACATCCAAAGCTTAGGCGTAAGGGTAACTTCATCAAATCTTGATTCTCATGTTACTGTAGGGCTCTAAATAATAATCGACTTAACCGGCATAAGGTACTGTTTACGGGAATTATTCCAGCCACAGTTGTAATGCTGCACCATCACTGCGAGGATCGCTTGCGACTTCAAGGCTGGCATCCGTACCAACAACAATCGCTCCTGCATGCCCCATCAATTCAATACCATCGGGAACCGAATTGATTTGATGACCGCGTGCAGACAACTCAGTGCCAAGTTGCCCCATCAAAGACGACTCCATCTGCAGTTTTGTCGTGCTATCTCCCCACGTTCTCCCTAATAACCAACGGGGTTTTGCGATCGATTGCTCCAGTGAATCGCCTTGATATAGGTAACGACTGATCAAACAGGCTTGAGTTTGTGGTTGGCCATCTCCGCCCATGGTTCCGTAAACCATTCTTCGGCCATCGTTAAGCTCAGCATAGGCAGGATTCAAGGTATGAAATGGCTTTTTACGTGAGGCCAGACAATTGATGTGTTCGGGATCCAAAGAAAAACTTTGGCTACGGATGTTCCAGAGCACTCCACTAGAAGGTAGAACAACACCGCTACCAAACTCCCAGTAAATACTCTGAATAAAACTTACCATAGTGCCATATCGGTCTACTGCGCCCATCCAGACAGTATCACCAAGTTGCGTTTTTTGCGGCCAAGCTGCAGCTTGAGAGAGATTTACCTTCTCTGCAAGTTTATCGACTCGTTCGGCAATGAGGTAATTTTGCAGCGCGGTCGGAATGTATTTTTCATCAGTAATTGCTCGATTACGAATATCAAACGCAATTTTGGTTGCTTCAATGAGCAGATGGACATGATCGGCTTGCGATCTCGCCTGATGCGCCAATCGATCATAAATTCCCAGAATCAATAACGAGGCTAATCCTTGAGTCGGAGCCCCCAGATTATAGAACTGGCCTTGGGACATATTATGAGTGAGCGGGGTAACGATACTGGCTTGATGCTGGATAAAGTCTGCTAAACGTAGGGGGCTTCCTGCCTCTTCCAACTCTTTAGCCATTTGTTGAGCTAAGTCGCCTTGGTAAA
Source organism: Vibrio cholerae (assembly GCF_008369605.1). NCBI lineage: Bacteria > Pseudomonadati > Pseudomonadota > Gammaproteobacteria > Vibrionales > Vibrionaceae > Vibrio > Vibrio cholerae. Next base: position 1,130,746 of record NZ_CP043556.1, on the reverse strand, counting down.
AAGCATCAAGCCCAAACTGGGATAAATGGGTCAATGTCTTCGCCAGCGCCTTTTGCGTGACAATGTCACCGACTTTGAGCGTATCTCGGAAAGGACTCAAATAGACCTGTGCAAAAGGCTCTAACTTGGCTAATCGGTTCCACGTTTTCTGACTTGCCGCGGCAAGACTCGGAGTGGTAAGAATTCCTTGCTCTGCCGCTTGAATTGCAGGACTAAGCAGGGTTGAGAGAGAAATCCCTGATGAAAAGAGCTGCAACGCCGTTTGCCAACCCGAAATGGTTCCCGCCATCGTCAGTGCTGCGGCACCATCTTGCTGTGGTAGCCCTTGGACAGGGTCATAATCCGTCAGAGCAATACTCTGCGCCGAAGATCCGCACGCATCAATAGCAACAGGCGGTTTGTCTTTAGCGGCAATAAGCCAAAAACCATCCCCACCAATACTATTCATGTGGGGATATTGTACTGCGATCATCGCCGCTGCTGCGACCATAGCCTCACAAGCCGTTCCTCCTTGGCGAAGGATATCTAAACCGGTTTCACTGGCTTTGTGATGGGGAGCCGTAAACGCAATTCGCGCCATAATTTACCTCGTAACAAAATGCACGAAGTTAACTTAAGCTTTTTGATTTATTCAGGCTATTGTACGTTGGTAGATATGAGCTAACGTGCAGGATATTGGAGCGGGCAGCGGGAATCGAACCCGCATCATCAGCTTGGAAGGCTGAGGTAATAGCCATTATACGATGCCCGCGCATCGAAGAGACGCTGCTACTATGCCACACTCTTACAAAAAGAAAACCCCTTTTTAATCATTTGCATGCTGTTTGATTATGAGTTGAGCAAACCATCCAATTTTCGACTAAAAAGAGTGCAGTTATGACCAGGTACGAAAGACAACCTGGTTCTTTCCATTCCGCTTTCCTTCGTACATTAAGCTATCGGCATCATGCAAACTGAATGGCCGAGCTGGGTGTAAGTAAAATGCACAGCCTAGGCTGATGGTGAGTGACAGAGTGTGTTGGGCATTCACTACCCACTTTTTTTCTGCAACTCGTTGGCGAATTCGCTCAGCTAACTGCTGCGACTCTTGCGCATTTTTACCACGCGCTACAATAGCAAACTCTTCACCACCAATCCTTGCAAAGTAGGCATCCGATGCTAAAGCTTGTCGCACACACCCAACCACGAAACAGATGGCATTATCTCCTGCGCCATGCCCAAAGCGATCGTTAATGGTTTTGAAGTCATCAATATCAAAAACCATCAACGTTAAGCTGCCTGATCGTGTTTGTTCCGCTTCAAGATATTCAAAAAACGAACGGCGATTAGCAATGTCCGTCAAGCTATCCGTTTTCGCTAAATAGGAGAGTTTTTGATTGGCTTCTTCAAGTTGCTGTGTTCGCAATCGAACGGTACGCCGTAGCTGAAGAGTATAAATAACGATACTGAGTAAGAGACCTGAAGCGAGAATCGGCATTAAGTAACGTGGGTAAATCGTTTCAATATGAACCCATCGACTTAAAATACGGTTTTTCTCATTGCTACTTAATTGTGCAAAACCCTGCTCTACTTGCTCTAATAAATCCCTATTGCCTTTGGCGACCGCTGGACGCAATTCTTCTGAATAAAGAAACTTCACTGGCGTAAAATCTTTCGCGCCATTGGAAACCACTATATAGAAATTGGCGACCTGAGTATCGGCCACAAAACCATCTAATTCCCGTCGCTTTGCTGCAGACATCATCAATTCATTGTTGGCGTACTCAATCAGCTTAAGCTGAGGATATTCTCGTTGCATGAACTCTTGTTCAAATCCCCCTTTTACTACACCTAGTGAGACGTTCATGGTCCCCGATAGCAGCGTATCCAATTTATCGCCCAATAACGTGCGGTGTACGTAGAGTTGTGTATCGATTGTCAGTAAAGGTTCTGCAAAATCGAGATACGCTAATCTTGAAGGAGAACGGATCAAACCAGCTTGAACATCGGATTTGCCAAGCTTCACCGCTTCTAGGGAATCATTCCAATCCATCAGTTGGAATTGAATATCGACATGATTCGCTTCACCAAAAGCCAACCAAAAATCAATCAATATGCCAGAAGGCTGCCCCTGTTCATCCAAATAAGAATAGGGTTTCCATGCTTTTGAGTTGGCAATAGTCAAGGTTTGGCGCTCTACAGCCTCACTCATTGATCCGAATAAAAGCGGCCAAGCAATCATGAGAAGCAGAAACAGTTTGGTCGAAAAGCGATGATCCATTCGCTCATATCCTTTGTAAGTCACATTATTGGGCGATGACGGTGGCCAGTATTGAATGAAAGCAGGTGAATAGAAAGTATGGCGCTGACAGCAGGGGAATACAAACGATCAGTATCGACTAAATGAAAGATTTTATTGCAACGTAAAAAGCAACCTTTTGATTATGAGTGATCTTTTCCACACCTCACCGAGGTGTGAACCCTCCTTGGCTCTTCATCATAACCTGTTGCGGCTGAGGTACTGCTCGCAAACTGAATGCGCAGTCGGATCCAGACCATTTACCGATCAAACGATCAAATTTGGCTTGCCTCGATATAAGCATTGAGCTCTTGCTGGCTAACAACGGTAAAGAGTTCACCATCTAGATAAAAAGTGACCTCATCTTGACCTTTTTCGCCACGCAATACTTTATGACTGCCATCGACATAGGTGACTTCCATCTGAAGCGTATGCGAATCAAGTTGCTCTAACGTTGCTTTTTCGATCGGGCGTACTTGTGTTTGCAGCGGCGCTTCTGTCAAAGAGCGATCTAATTGATCATTGACTTTGATAATCGCTTTAGCAGGAATATCAACAACCGCTGGCGATTTTCCTGAAATGGGGTTTTTACCTGTCCAGAACTCAATCGAGTTAAAAATAAACAGATCGGCTGTGCTGGTTAAACCATAGACGGGTGAAAGTAGTAAAAACAGGCCTTCACGGGCGTAACGGTTATCCACCACTTCTAAATTGAATTTATTGACCAGTCCGGTCGCTGCCATTTGTCCCATACATCCGGTTAGGGAAGTGACACCAAATCCTGCGAACAGCGCCATTTTAAGTGCTTTCTGTTTCATATTAATCTCCACTTATCTGAAAAAGGTGGGCGATAGTAGAGGCTTTTTTCAATTTTTGAAGGGGGAAGAAAGTGAATTAACCCTATTTTGACCAAGTGCTTTACTTGTCAGTTAAATCATTTAACAAACATATAGTTACAAACAAGAAGCTAACATTAACCCACTTAATGTTTACTGATGATTCATCACGCTGAAGATGAGGTTGAGCCACTAAAAACCACTACATTTCTTCACAAATACAACAGTGACGAAACAAGCGAAATTTATTTTTTATCCGTCTTTAAAAAGTGATTCCAATCACAAGGCTATTGGTTATAATCCGCGCGCTTTGCCAGAATTGTTGAATTTTGCAAAGTTATTTTGAACAAATACCCCAGATAACGGGGTTGTCTATCCTAATTTTTACTGAGTATCACAAATAATGAGCAAGATTGATAAAGCTATGCGCATTCTGCTGGCGGGTTTCTGTATCAACCTTTGTCTTGGCATTCTTTATGCCTGGAGCGTTTTTAATAAAGCCCTAGTCACCGACTTTGGCTGGAGTGCAGCGGATGCCTCTTCCCCTTATGCTATTGCAACCATCGCTTTTTCTGTCTGTCTTTTAGTTGCTGGCATTCTGCAAGACCGCATGGGTCCACGTAATATCCTGATTTTAGGTACCACCTTAACAGGTTTAGGCATGATTGCCTCAGGTTTTGCTTCTTCTGTTTTGATGCTCAATCTCACCTTCGGCGTGATGACGGGTGCAGGTATCGGTTTTGGCTATGCTTGCCTCTCTCCATCCGCTATGAAGTGGTTCCACCCAAGTAAAAAAGGCATGGTAAATGGCCTGATTGCAGCGGGTTTTGGCCTGGCAGCGATTTATCTTGCGCCACTGACGTCAGCCTTGATTACTCATTTAGGCATTCAAACCAGCTTTATGATTCTGGGCGCGGGTGTACTGGCGATTGCGGTACCGCTCGCCTGTACGATTAACAACCCGCCAGCGGGTTATGTGCCTGCTGAGCCGAAACTGAAAGCCGGTCAAGAAGCAAAAGTAGTCGCCAAAGTCGCCAACTTAAGCTGGAAAGCGATGCTGAAAACACCTCAGTTCTATGCATTGTGGCTGATGTATGCTCTTGCCGCTTCTGTTGGTTTGATGATCATCGGTAACATCACGAACATCGCTAGCGTGCAAGCAAACCTACCGAACGCGGTATACCTTGCTTCAATCTTGGCGATTTTCAACTCAGGCGGCCGCGTTGCTGCGGGTATCTTGTCAGATAAAATTGGTGGCGTGCGTACTCTGCTGCTGGCATTTTTGCTGCAAGGCGGAAACATGGTGTTGTTCGCCACATTTGACTCAGAATTCACCTTAATCATCGGCACGGCGATTGCCGCGGTTGGTTACGGTACGCTACTGGCGGTGTTCCCATCGATCACGGCAGAATTCTATGGCTTGAAAAATTACGGCACCAACTATGGCGTACTCTACACTTCATGGGGCATTGGTGGCGCGATTGGTGCGGCAGTCGTGGGTTACTCAATGACTCATGGTGGCGGCTACAACTTGGCATACACCATTTCTGCAGCAATGATGGCCGTGTGTATCCTTCTTGCTCTGATCACCAAGCCTATTTCAGCGGAGAAAGTGGCTCAGTTGCAAACCGCCTAAGCAGCGTTAGCTTTTATATAAATAGCCTGACCCAGTCAGGCTATTTGCATTTCTATCCCTGACAGACTTGAAGCTGCAGCGGTGTTGGCTACGTTCGTTCACCCCAATCACATAGTCTATTTATGCTCATGGGGATTATGAGAGCCATCCTTGGCTCTCACCAAAGGCCAGCCGATGGCTGTGCAAATTTGTTCCAGACAAATTTGTCACTCACTTGCCGCCCACATGCAACTGCAAGTTGTTTGGGTATACACTTGTTTCTTTAAAGCAAGCGGAATGAGAGTGCACCGTGAGTTGGACATCTCCCCTCTTCCTTTGCTTTAATTCACCTATTCTCTTCTTGAATTTTGTCATTATGAATTTCAAATCTTCGATTCTGTTGCTGCTGGCCACGATTTTCTCCGGTTGCGCCATGTACGCAGGCATCAACTATGATCAGCTCTTTGGCACAGAGCAGGTACGTGAGCGACAATTGCCTTTGCACTCTAGCCAAGCTCAGCATTTTTTAAACGAAGTAAAACCCATCTTAGATAACCGCTGTGTCGTCTGTCACGCCTGTTACGATGCACCCTGTCAGCTCAAAATGACCTCGGCTGAAGGCATTGATCGCGGGGCGAGCAAAGCGTTGGTTTATCAGGGAACTCGGCTGACGGCCGCTACTCCAACTCGTCTCTACGAAGATGCTCAGTTAACCCAAGAGTGGCGAGCTGCTGGTTTTCATCCCGTGCTGAATGAGCGAGATCAAACCGCGCAAGCCAATCTTGATGCTGGGGTGATGGCACGTTTGCTGATGCAGAAAGAGCGTCATCCACTACCACAGCAAGATCAGTTACAAGGATTTGATTTTTCAATTGATCGTGAGCAAACCTGCCCAACGATCAACGAAATGGATCACTTCGAACAAGTGAATCCTAATTGGGGAATGCCCTTTGGTATGCCGAATTTATCCCCCAAGGAGTACGCTACCCTGCTCTCTTGGCTACAAGAGGGAGCAGTGATGAATCAAGCGCTCCCGCTGAGTGCACAAGAACAAGCTTTGGTTACGGAATACGAAGCATTGTTGAATTACAGCTCGCGTAAAAATCAGCTCGCAGCACGCTATATCTACGAACATCTATTCCTCTCACATCTGTACTTTTCAGAGATAGCGCAGGAGCGGCCTCGTTTCTTTAAACTCATCCGCTCCAGTACTCCACCGGGTGAGCCTGTAAAACGAATCGTGACGCGTCGTCCGTACGATGATCCGGGCGTTGAGCGAGTCTATTATCGCCTTGTGCCAGAACAAGAGACGATTGTCGATAAAACCCACATGCCTTTCGCACTCAACAAGCAACGGATTGCCAACTGGAAACTCTGGTTTATTGATGCGGATTATGAGGTTGCCGAGCTTCCAAGTTATCGTCCGGATATTGCCGCAAACCCGATGTCCGCGTTCATCGACCTTCCCGTTAAAGCGCGCTTTAAGTTCTTGCTCGATAATGCGCAAAATACGGTGATGGCCTTTATCAAAGGCCCAGTGTGTCGAGGCCAGTTGGCGCTGAATGTGATTAACGATAGATTCTGGGTCTTCTTCCTCGATCCTGAGAAAGCCGATCTTCCAGAAGTCAACGAATTCTATCGCTCACAAGTCGACAATTTGAAGCTACCGGCTGAACAAGAGAATACGGCACTGCCGCTGAGTAACTGGGTACGTTATTCGCTACAACAAAGCCGTTATCTCGAAGCAAAATCTGAATTTATTAATCAATGGTTTAAAAATGGTACGCACCTTACCACGGACATTATTTGGGATGGAGCGGGCACAAACCCTAATGCCGCATTAACGATTTTCCGCCATTTCGATAGCGCATCTGTCGTGCAAGGATTGGTGGGTGAGCCTCCCAAAACCGCTTGGATAATGGATTATGCGCTACTTGAGCGCATTCATTATCTGCTTGTTGCTGGTTTTGATGTGTATGGCAATTTCGGGCATCAGTTGATTACTCGTATGTTCATGGATTTTCTGCGCATGGAGGGTGAGAGTAATTTTGTTGCCCTGCTACCACGCGATATGCGCCATCAGGAGTTATCTAGCTGGTACCAAAATCAAAGTGTACAGTTTTCCGATTTCTTGCAACGTAACGTAAAACCCTTTGATCAGCCAACCAGCGTTAACTATGTGACTGATAACCCGAAACAGGAGCTGTTTGCTAAACTCCGCAAGCAAGTACAGTCGGTATTGAGTGATCGATACGTGATAACTCAAACGGGATTCAAAGCCGAACATGAGTTTGCTTTGCGCCAGATAGATCATCTGCGTGGTGAAGGTTTGCTGCCCATTCCGCAATTGATGATGTTGATGATTGAAAGTGAACAAGGTAAACCGCAACTCTTTACGCTCATCCATAACAATGCCCACACCAATATCTCGAGCTTGTTTGATGAACAGAACAACCGCGACCCCAAAAATGATAATTTGACTTTAGTGCGCGGAGTGGTCGGCAGTTATCCATCGGCGTACTTAACACTGAAAGAAAACCAGATCCCGGAGCTGTATCAACGCCTTGCGGCGATGAAGTCAGAGCAAGATTATGTCGCCCTATTGGATCGTTTTGCAGTACGCCGCAGCTCACCCGAATTTTGGGCATTTAGCGATCTTGTGCATCAATGGTATCGCCAAGATCAACCCATTGAGTTTGGTTTGCTCGATTACAACCGTTTCGAAAACCGTTGAACCAAGTTCTTCCCCTTAAGAAAAAATTTTCTTAAGGGGAATCCTTTGTACACATCCATACGTATCAAGCAGTGCTATTCATTTTTACTCTGGCCGCGTGCTATGAAATAAAGGGGATAGGCTAAACTTGTCCTAGATGGGATAGAATCCATTATTGTGTTGTCCTAATGTTTGACATGCACTATGCAGAGAGCCATCACAGGAGGTATTGGATGAACATTCGTGATCGCATCGAAGCCATTGAGCAAGAAATTTATGTGGCTTGCTCAGAAGGAGATTTGGCAACGGTCAACTTACTCGAACAGCAATTGGAGCAGCTACGCGGTAAATCGCAGCCTTGGTCTGATGAGCCTTACGCTCCTGAAGGACGAGATTACTGGGATAGTGACTGGCGTTGATGCCCAATTGATGCCTAATAGATAGTTAAGGAAGCCGAACATGAATCATTCGGCTTCCCTTTAATTATGTGCCCAGAATCAACAACGGCAGGCTTAGCAACGTATCTCCTGTCGAAGCAAAACCTATGATGATGGCAATCAATCCACTGACTAAAGCAAAGTACCAGACGGTGGACACCATTTGTGCATAACGATTGAGGGGTAACAAATGACTGTGATGGCGCTGACGCCACTCAAAAACAATATCCAGTGCGCCCATCAAAAGTAAGAAACCAAACAGGGTTAAGCCCAAGCTGTAACTTAACGCAATCCCTCCAAGAATCGCGAGCACACAGAGGATTACCCCCATTTTGCTGTTCATCGAAAAGCTCACGCTTTTGAGAATGTGCCCGCCATCCAGCGGTAAAACAGGCAATAAATTAAACAAATTAAGAAACGCATTAAATACTGCCAGCGCTGCCCAGAAAGGCGAATCCGTCACCCAGTACACCCCAACGAGCAACAAGGACAATAGGAAACCAAAACACGGTCCCATGATCGAAATCACCACGTCTTGCCAACGGGTATTGATCTTTTCATCGCTGAGGGCGAGTCCACCAAGGAATGGCACTAGATAGATGCCTTTGGTTTTCATGCCAAAATATTTCATGGCTCTTACATGGCCATACTCATGGAAAACCAAACAGCCGATCAGGGCGAGCGCAAATTGAAACGAAAAAAGCCAAGAGTAGGCGGCCAAACTGGCCGATGCCATGACCACTTTGATCATTTTGGCACTTTTGAGTGCTTTCATCGCTAAAGAGACAAGGCCGATAACACTGAATCGACGTTCTACCTTAGGGGCCTCATACGGTGTTTGGCGTTCAACATCCTTTTCACTGCGCATGCCTTGCGCCACAAGCTCACCGTTGAGTTTGGTTTGGTACTGTAACTGAAACGGTTGCCAAGTCAGTGCGATCTCGAGACAACACTCCAACACATGCTCCCCTTGAGTCAGTTGGAAATGGTGTTGAATATCCCCTTCATACTGTTCTTGTGCTGGGCGCTGAGCAACCAAAATGTTGTCCCAAAACAGTTGCTGCCAACCCGCCATCGTCCCTTCAAGTCTTAGTGGCTTACCTAAATAATCAATGCAAAGCAGTTCCAAAGCTCAATCCAGTCGTCAAAAAATGATGCCGCATTATACCGAATGCCTTGAGAAGAGGCAGAAATTTACTCTTTTTGATCCAAGTGATTGGCGCAGAAAAGTGGTGTTTTGCCGGAAATTGCCGAATATCCCTTTAAATTCTGAGTTTAAAATGGATAATACGCGCTTACATTTATTTACAAGGTGGGTACTATGTCTACTGAAGCAACTTTACTTGAACGCTGTCAATCACAATGCGAGCTATGCGCGGCCTCTGCTCCTCTTTCTCCTTTTGTGGTTGCTCCGCATGCCCTCGTCACTGTCGATCACGCAGTGATGCTGTGTGACACCTGTAAAGGACAAATCGAAAACCCAGAAACGGTGGATATGAACCATTGGCGTTGTCTGAATGACAGTATGTGGAGCCAAGTTCAACCTGTTCAGGTTCTCGCATGGCGCCAACTGAAACGTATTTCTGAAACGGAAGGCTGGGCTCGTGATCTGCTGGATATGATGTATCTCGATGAAGAGACCGCTAAGTGGGCAGAAATTGGCATGGACGATGATGCGGAAAAACCACGCGATGTAAATGGTGTTGAGCTGAAAAAAGGTGACGATGTCACCGTCATCAAAGATCTACCAGTGAAAGGCTCAAGCATGGTCATCAAACAAGGTACTGCAGTACGCGGTATCGCGTTAACCGAAGATCCAAAGCACATTCAAGGTAAGGTGAACGGCCAAACCATGTACATCATTGCTGAGTATTGCCGTAAAAAGTAATCGATGATTGAGCGAGTGAAAGCTTAATTAAGATAATAAAGAAAAAGCGCTTTAGGCGCTTTTTCTTATTTGAAGCATATTCGTAGCAAATACGCCCTTCAAGAAACAAAAAAGTCGGCAAATGCCGACTTTTTAAACTCTATTTACGCTTAACGGTATAAACCCACATCTTTTTGGATGTGTGCTGACATTTCAGTCGCGTAGTAATGACGTGGCGCATTATCTACAAACAGAATGTCAAACAGATGAGCAATCAATCCTTTGAAGTTAACCGCGTAGGTTTTTTTATCCTTAGAGGTTGGGACTGTCATTGTTCCCATTTGCATTGCCTGAGCCATGATTGCCTCTCTTGAATCGGTAACTTACTTTGTTGAGGTAAATATTAGTCAATGCACATCTGGTTAGAAAATGACTAATTTTGACGATTTGGATTACTAAAACTAATGAAACAATACATTAACATACTGCCATTTAGATATTCAACAAGTCACGAAAAAGTTCAAACTTTAAGCGTCTTTCACGCATAACTATTACGCCATTTTTTACAACACAAAAAACTTTAACAACTTATTTACTAAAAATATTTTTATCTCCCCATGACTCTACTCAACAGCGAGGCACAGGGAGATAACATTTGAAATTTAAGAGACTTTCTCTGCGATGGGTTTGGATTGAGAACGCTCACGGAGTACAGACGCGATCACCGCCGTGCTCATGGTCACCAGTAGCACGCAGAGTGAGATCGGCGTTGGAATTGCCCAAGCTGAATCAACTAACATCATCTTCACCCCGATAAACATCATAATGAAAGCCAAAGCCGGTTTAAGATAGAAAAATTTATCCATCATGCCTTGAAGTACAAAATACAGAGAGCGCAGCCCCAATAAAGCAAACACGTTCGCTGCCAGCACTAAAAATGGCTCTTGAGTCACGGCAAAAATCGCAGGAATCGAATCTAAAGCAAACATCACATCCATGAACGCAATGACGCCAATCACAATAAACATCGGGGTTACCCACCACTGCCCTTGCTGCTTACAGATCAATACATTGCCTTGATACTCTTTCGTCACGTTGAAGCAACGACGAATCAAACGTTCAGGAAGTGGGTTAATCGACTCTTCACCTTTATCGCGCGCCAATTGGATCCCTGTCCAAATCAGAAACAGAGCAAACACGTATAAGATCCAGTGATATTGACTGAGCAGTTGCGCCCCCACGGCAATCATGATCGCACGTAAAACCAGCGCGCCGATCACCCCCCAAAGTAAAGCTCGTGGGCGTAAGTACTCTGGCACTGAATATTGATGAAAAATAATCGCAAACACGAACAAGTTATCGACACTTAACGACTTTTCGAGCAAATAGCCGGTAATAAAAGAAAGAGTGGCTTTCTCGGCACTGTAACTGCTGTGAGGGGCGTACCATTGCCAGCCGTAATAAAGGCTAATCGCAAAGACAAACGCGAGAAGAAACCAGACGATGCTCCAGATGGCCGCTTTTTTGATCGTGACATTCCCACCACGGGTTTGCCAGAGATCAACGGCTACAAGAGTTAAGGTAAGTAGGCCAAAGCCAAGATAAGTGATTGGGGACATATTTTCCTCCGAGAACGGAAGATCTTGCTTCGTCGCCAGACATCAAGACCTTCCGCATACCAATGATTCCTGCAACAAATGCAGTATTGAATGCGTTGGTCTCGTCGAAGCGTTGAACTTGGATTCAGAGCTTATATTTGCCGGTTGAGCCAAACTCAACGTGATGACGACAAATAAACCTAAGGCGACTACTCCCCAAAACGTCGCCATTCTATGCCTGTGGTTTGACCGTGTCTAGTACAAAAAAAGGAGCCATATTCAATGACTCCTTCACGTTCGGCTTACCATTTTTCTATACACCATTGCGTGATAATTACACTCCCGCAAACGGCAATAGATAGATAAGGGCGGACCATATCCCCACCCAAGCCACTACCACTAATGTATCGAACCAATCTCGGCTTAACATGTTTTCCCTCCCCTTGCTCAGCAATATTGAGCAAAAACTAGGCAAAACAAAGCAAGCTGTATGCCAACCTACTTGATCAACTTGGTGTTGACGTGACATCCAAACCACTTGGAGTCACAGATAGGCAGCAAGGCAAAGAGATATCCGTTTTAATGATGGTGGCATTCACAAGCATCATGCGCATCAAAAGCAAGCAAGGACGGGCAGTCCGACAGCAGCTCAATAAAGGCATCGGCCATAGAAATCTGTGTCACCATGCCCTCACCTTCCATATCAAGCAGCGCATCATACCCTTCTTTGCCTTTCATGGTATAAGCGGAAGAGGTTCCCCAGTACAAGGCTTCAGAATCCACCGCTTGCCACTCACCATCTAATTGGATCTGCAGTTGTGTAATGCGTTGACCTATGGGCTTATCCGCTAAGTATTGATAACGCAGGTGATGGCAATATGGATAGCTGCCTGAGCCTGTTCCTTGCACGCCATTACTGAGCGCGTTATTGATCGCACCTTCCAGAGCGCGTGCGATCACTTCCCCTTTCACTTGGTAAACACCGATCGGCACGGCAAATGGCAAAAGCTTTCCTGCCACATCGGCAACTGAGATGCTACCCGGCAAAATTGACGTACGGACACCACCCGCATTATGGATGGCAAACTGAACGTCTAAGCCACGCTTATTCAATGCATACACAAATGCTTTCGCGACCAGAGGGGCAATCTCACTGCCGCCTTCAGCATCCGGTATGCGCAAATGGCGTAAAGTGCGATCCGCATGAGCGATAATTTGTTGTTGCAGTTGACGCACTTGGGGTATGTATTTCTCCTGCAATAGACTTTGCACCACAGGATCTTTTTTACACACCACCACATTCGGATGGTTATCCACTTCATCACGCGCTTGGCTATAACGCTCACTGATCTGCTCTTGGCTCATGCTGGCATCAACAAACATCCGACGCCCGAGCAGTAGCTCATTCCGCCCTTCAAATCGGGTCACCTCACCATTGGCGGCAAAATCAATCTGACAATGGCCAAGAGTAAGCGCGTAAAATCCAGCTTGAACGATATAGGTGTGATTGATTTTTAAGCCATATTCATCTTGACAGCCGAGGCCAAGGGCTGAGAAATCACCTTGTAGTACATGGCTATGCCCCCCCACAATCACACTGATCCCAGACACTTGTTCCGCTAATGCAATGTCACCGTCATAGCCTAAGTGACTCAGCAAAATGATCTTATTGATGCCGTGTTGGTGGATTGCCGCAATCGTCTTTCGTGCCGTCTCGATGGCGTTCACAAACGGAGTATCACTGTCTGGATTGGCAATATCGGCCATCTTATCAATCGACAGGCCAAAGATAGCAATTCTTTCACCCTGCGCCTTTTTCTCAATCCAGCGTGCATGGCCCTGAAGCGCATCATAGCTGTAGACTTTAGGGTTGCTCCCCAAACGCAGTGATTTGCTGTCTCGTTCTTGTGATAAATCCCAGTTGCCCGCCAACAAAGGAAATTGAATGCGCTGCGCGAATTGAGCAACGGGATAATTCCCCATATCCAATTCATGATTACCGATGGCCATTGCGTCTAACTTGAGTGCATTGAGCATGTCGGCATTCGCTTTACCTTTGAACAGCGAAAAGTAGAGTGTTCCTTGGAAACAGTCTCCCGCATGTAAAAACAGAAATTCGCGCTGCATGCGCTGCGCATCATCGCGTAATTGAGCAATACGGGTTGCAATTCGAGCAAAGCCCCCAGCACTGACAAAGGGTTTTAAAATGTCCGCATCATGTTCCAGCGTCAGTTGTAACGAGGTAGGTTCAAAGTAGGAATGGGTGTCATTAATGTGTGCCAGCGTGATCGACGCTGGCTGATTTTTTCTTCTCATAGGCATACATCTTCTCTCTTTTCCACTCCTATCCTAGCCCGCCGATCATGACAGAATCGTGACTTTTATGAAACCTCTCTGAAATTTTAGTGACGCTAAATAACTTATGTCACATTTTCTTGGCCTTATTCATTACAAAAATGTGAACTCTGGTTTGAAAAACCAAGCTTAACACCCTGCTTATATTGGGTTTTTCCTTTATTCTTAAAGAAAACCTCATAAGATAGCCCACACTATAGGCACTGGTGAGGAATCTAAGGAGCAGCCTATGCATTTAGAGCGAATTGAAATCGCTGGTTTCCGTGGCATCCGCCGACTATCACTGACCTTTGATGAAATCACCACACTGATTGGAGAAAACACTTGGGGTAAATCGTCTTTGCTGGATGCCCTATCGGTAGTATTGCCGGCGGATGGCACTCTGTACCCATTCACTCTGCAAGATTTCCACGTTGATTACTCCATTGCCGATGCGCAGACGCAAAATTTGCAGATCATCCTTGTTTTCGCCGCCAGCGACCTCCATGAGCCCAAGGCTGGGCGCTATCGCAAACTCAAACCGCTCTGGCAAACCGATGAACAAGGGGCGCAAAAAATCATTTATCGGATCAGCGCCTCAAGGGTCAAATATGACATCAGCACTCAATACGCTTTTCTAGATTTAGAGGGCAACTCACTCACTCTTCATCACTCAGAAAAATTGGCGCAAGAGTTGATGAGTTTACATCCAGTGATCCGCTTAAAAGATTCTCGACGTTTTGAAAAATCGCTCGCCAATGGTAACGGCAAGAATGCTCGTGTCGAGAAACGGATCAGCAATACCTGGCGACGTTTAATGGCGACGCCCGGACACGTTAACAAAGGCGAGATCCGCAGCAGTTTGAGCGCGATGAACTCTCTGGTTGAGCACTACTTTTCGTTCAAAAGTCAAAGCCGGAAAAATCCGCGCCGCGAACGCGACAGCTTACTGTATGCGGCCTCTCCGAGTGAAAAAAGCCTCAGCCAAATCATTCATGAAACCAAAAATAAACAGACTAAGCTGCTGCTTCTTGGTTTACTCAACGCGTATTTACAAGGCAAAGGGCCCAAAGAGCTACGCCGCTGCGCTCGGCCTATTTTGATCATTGAAGATCCGGAAGGTCGTTTACACCCTACACACCTTGCCCGAGCTTGGAGCTTTTTAGATTTGCTCCCCATGCAGAAAATTCTCACCACCAACAGCAGTGATTTACTGGGGGCGGTGCCTTTGCATTCGATTCGTCGTTTGGTGAGAAAATCCGATCGCACCATTGCGACCTCCGTTTCGCAACGCAGTTTAAGTCGAGATGAGTTGCGCCGCATTGGTTTCCATATCCGCTTTCACCGCTCGGGAGCGCTCTTTGCTCGCTGCTGGCTGCTGGTTGAAGGTGAAACGGAAGTGTGGCTATTTAACGAACTCGCACATCAATGCGGATACAACTTAGCTGCAGAAGGTGTGCATATCATCGAATTTGCTCAATCAGGGCTAAAATCCTTAATCAAGGTTGCACGTGCGTTTGGTATTGACTGGCATGTGGTGACCGATGGCGATCCAGCGGGGAAAAAATACTCGGCGACCGTACGAGGATTACTGGGACATGATCAAGAGCGACATCGCTTAACCGAATTGCCCGATCGAGACATTGAGCACTTCCTTTACTCGCACGGCTTTGAATACTTCTTCAAAGAGCTGGTTAAAATTCCTCATGACCACCCGATCCCCGCCAAAAAAGTGGTCTCTAAAGTTCTGAAAAAACACGCGAAACCGGATTTGGCTTTGGCGATCGTTTCACATTGTGAAAGTAATGGAACAGAGTGTATTCCTGTACTCCTGCGCTGGACGTTAAAACGGGTCATCACAATGGCAAACGGCAATACCTAGGATTGGTAAAGGTTTTCATCTACACAGGGATTGAATCTCCCCCTCCTAGCTGGGGGCTCTTACAAAAAAGCCACACAAAATTGTGTGGCTGTATCTAAATTCTTTCGATACGAATTATCAGGGGTACTCTTTACAATCGTTTTTACCAATAGGCTTTTTAACCAGTAGATTCTTTCACCTATCGCTTTTCTGCCAATCGTTTCTGAGAAAAGTTTCACACCGACCTTCACGCTTAGCGAGAAGTCATTTCGCTCACGATGGCCGTTTGTTCAGCGCGAGGTTGCTTGAGCTTGTGATGTAACCAAAGACCACTGGCTTTCATCAGATAACCAAACACACCACCGAGCATTAAAGACGGGATCACCAATTGCCAGTTTCCAGCAGCAGCAAAGGTTGCGCAGCAACCGATAAAGGTACCTGGGATATAGGCCAACCAGGATTTTTGCGCTTGGATACACATGATAAAAGCCACTAAAGCCGTCACAACGTAACCGACAATCTCAATTCCAACCCATTGACTGGCATGAATGATCACCATTGCCCAGAAAACACCCGTTAGGTTGGTTAATAAGCTCTGACCTAGCCCTTTCAAGCCATCTTTAGGGGACGCAAAGTAGCTCGTACAGCCAAGAAAACCAGCCCATGAGAGCAAGCCGAGTGAAACCGCAATCCATCCCCAAACACCAGAGAGAATTCCTGTGGTTAACGCAATAGCAAACAGAGCGCTCATATCCGCCTCATACATGCTGAAAAGTTTTCAGCCTTGGTGAATTAAGGCGACATGCTAACCGAAGAAAACCGGAATATTAGTGATTAAAATCACAATAAAATGATAATGGAAAACTTCATTACATTCATTTGGTGACGCAACCGATAAATCAACAGATTCAGGAAATATGATACCCCTTATAAGATGCTCGGTTTTCCTTTCATCATGCGTAATCCTTCACGTTTAATGCACTCAGCCAGTGGGTTTTCTTCCATATCTGCACGCCAAATAAAAGAGAGAGTGCGTTCCATGTTGAGCTCCGGCACATTCAGTGCCACCAGTAATCCACTTTCGATAAAGCGTTCGACATCCAAATACGGTAGGCAAGTCAAATAAGGGCCATTGGCCACCAGCGTGCGTAACACCGGAACATGTTCATATTCGCGCCAAACATCTAAGTCTGGGATTAACGGATGGATCACACTATCAAAAATATTGCGAGTCCCTGCGCCTTGCTCGCGCAGAACCCATTTCGCCTGTTCAAGCTGAGCAAGACTGACCGATTCACGTTTCGCAAATGGATGATGTGCCGAAGCGACAATCGTTAAGTGATCGCGACACCATACCTCTTGATAGATGCGGTTGTCATCGCAGCGTCCTTCAATAATCCCAAGATCGTATTTATAGTCGAGAACGCCTTCGATCACTCCCTTGGTACTTTTCACACCCAATGAGATGCGAATCTCAGGAAAGTCACTATCAATAATACTGATGAGATCAGGCACCAAGTGTTCCGCCGGGGTTTGACTCGCGCCTAAGCGGATCTCACCACTTAAGAGGTGTTGATCATAAAAGCCCATTTCAATCTGCTGGGCATCTTGCAGTAAACGCTTTGCTTTAGGGCGTAGCCACATGCCCCAATGGGTTAATGCCATCTGTTTACCTTGTCTTTCAAACAGAGGGCGTCCGAGCATTTTTTCCAACTGAGCTAAAGACATGCTCGTTGCTGATTGAGTGAGCGCCAGTTTATCCGCAGCCTGACTGACACTGCCACAATCGGCAACTGCATCAAATACTGCTAATTGCTTTAATGAATACCGCACTGCCTATCCTATTCTTTTCATTCACTGTTTTGCTCAATATGAGCAAACGGTTTCATTTTACGCTTCATCCCTACCATATCAATAGAATTGATGTTGTTTTTAAAAATTATCAATTTTACCTTTACTCCTTTGTCCCCCTAATCTGATGGCGTAGCAACGCATAAGGTGTTGTGTACTAAACGGAGGTAAACATGAAATTGAGTTTGGGGAGCGAATATGTCTGCAGCCTACTCTAAAAATCAAAACTGCTTTTCACCCACGGAAATGATGGCAGAAGCAGAAAAGTTCGCACTGAGTAAAGCGAAAAAAACCAGCGGCATGATCTTAGGTCTTTCGGTTATGGCGGGCGCTTTTATCGGTTTGGCTTTTCTGTTCTACATTACCGTCACCACAGGCAGCGCTTCTGCCGGCTGGGGATTGAGCCGACTGGCGGGTGGTGTAGCGTTCAGTATGGGGCTGATTTTGATCGTCATCTGCGGTGGCGAGTTGTTCACAAGCTCTGTGCTATCTAGCATCTCATGGGCAAATCGCGAAATCAGTTTTGGAAAAATGCTCTCTATCTGGGGCAAGGTGTACGTCGGTAACTTTATCGGTGCCATTTTTCTACTGCTTTTGGTGACAGCGGCTGGCCTTTACCAGCTTGATGAAGGCCAATGGGGTTTAAATGCCCTCAATATTGCGCAGCACAAACTTCATCACACCACAGTACAAGCTTTTGCTTTAGGCATTCTATGTAACCTACTGGTTTGTTTGGCTATTTGGCTGACCTTCAGTTCAGCGAATGCTATGACTAAAGCGGCCATGACCATCATGCCTGTCGCGATGTTTGTTTCTAGCGGCTTTGAGCACTGTGTGGCCAATATGTTCATGGTTCCACTGGGTATTGTTATTCAAAACTTCGCACCAGACAGTTTCTGGCAACAGGTTGGTGTGACAGCCAGCCAATACAGCGATTTGAATGTCACACAATTTATTACGGCGAACTTAATACCGGTCACGCTCGGCAACATTGTGGGTGGTGCCGTGCTGGTTGGCCTCGCCAACTGGAGCATTTACCGCCGCCCTCAGTTAAAAGCCGCCAATGTTGTCACGATTACGGAAACTCAAGCACTTACGTCAGTCAAGGAAACTCTTATGAAAAGCACAATTACAGTAAAAGATATGATGAACACTCAACCTGTTACTCTCAGCGTTGATATGACCACTCCAGCCGCGATCGACACCCTGCTCGACCACCATTTGTCCGCCGCTCCAGTTGTTGATATGCAAGGTCGCTTGGTTGGCGTACTCTCTAGCCATGATGTAATGGTTGACCTTTGGTGCCAAGACTACTTGCCAAGCCAAGACCAAAAAGTGGTAGATCTGATGACTCGTGATGTGATTGCGATTGATATCAACGACAAGTTGGTGGATGTGGCAGAGTTCTTCTGTATCGATAAAGAACAGCTATTCCCAACCACAAGCATGGGCATTGCCACTCGCTTCAACGCTCTGTCATTAGAAGAACGCGCGAAAAGTATGAAGGTAAACAAACCACATATGCTGCCTGTTCTACACAATGGTCAGTTAGTGGGAGTACTGGAGCGTAATGATGTGCTTGAAGCGCTGCGCCCAATTTATGGTGAACGAGTAAGAATTGTCAAAGATAAAGCGTTGGCTCGTGCTTAACACTCATTTTGGTTAGGAAATAAGTCGCTTAACCAAAAGCAAGCCCCCAAATTCTGGGGGCTTTTTCTACTCATCTGAGCCATGAATGAGTAAGGAATGAACATCGATTATTTTTGAACGCCTTCCACATGCAGTTCCATATCGACATAGCTAGAAGCACCCATCACTTGAATGCCGAAATCTTTCAGCTCAAGACGGGTAGTACCCGCAAAGCCAGCACGCTGACCACCCCATGGATCTTGCCCAGCGCCGATAAACTCAGCATTGATCACGATGGGTTTGGTTTGACCATGCAGAGTCAAGTCACCTTTCACCTCAAGCTGACCATTGCCTTTATCAACCACTTCGGTGCTCTTGAAGGTAGCGGTCGAATATTTCGAAGCATCGATAAAATCTGCGCTGCGAATGTGCTTGTCACGCTCCGCATGGTTTGAATCTAGGCTGCGTGTATCCACATTCACCACAACACTCGAAGCGGCAATGTTGGCAGGGTCGTAAGAAAATTCACCATCAAATTTATTGAAACGTCCCTTAATGTAGCTATAACCCAAATGATTCACTTTGAAGTTGATTGAAGCATGCGCGCCTTTTGTATCAATCACATAGTCAGCGGCATTAGCTGCAAATGGGATGGACATAACTGCAGCAAGACCAACTGCCATTAGTGTTTTTTTCATTTTGATGCTCCTGTCAGCATTTTACGTAACGTGTTATCACGGTTAATAAAGTGGTGTTTAAGTGCGGCGACGGCATGCAGCCCCGCCAGTATGATTAAGCCCCAAGCCGTATAAAAATGGATATTGCCTGCGATATCCGCTTGGTTTTCAAATAGAGCCCCCGCCCCAGGTACCGTAAACCAGTTGAACACCTCAATACCTCGACCATCTTCCGTTGAGATGAGATACCCAGAGACAAAAAGAACAAACAATCCAACGTACATCAAGTGATGAGCACTTTTAGCCGCTACGATTTCCCAGCGCGCGCCTTCAATTTTCGGAGATGAAGAAAGCGCTTTCCAAATCAGACGAAATAACGTCAAACCTGCCAGTAACAAACCTACCGACTTATGCCAGTGTGGTGCTGTGCGGTACCATTCACTGTAGTAAGAGAGATCCATCATCCAAGTGCCAACGGCAAACATCCCGATAACGACCAAAGCAGAAATCCAATGGATACTGCGAGTGACCAAGTTATAGTGTTGGCTGTCTGAATTTTTCATTACGTCATTGCTCTTATCGTGTTTCAGTTACAGGGTTGTAGCTTATTGGTTAACAATTATTCTCGAAAGAGTATTTACCAATTTTTACGTTGCGCCTAGTCAATCCATCTGAAGAAGTACATCAAAAAATTAGAACGAACTTTGACAGAGTATAGACAACACTCGCCATTTATGGCTTTCACGCACCTTGAAAGAGTCATATCAGTCAAGAAGGTTCATGACTGACTTGTAACAAAACGTGAATTTGGTAATTCATCGAACAGTACCAAGCGGACTAACATTTACCCACCAGAAAAGCGCTAGAGATCAAGAAGTCACCGTTTCCTGCTAGTGACAAAGTGTAACTGTGATAATCTTGTTTAGCTTTTGTAAGGGAGAACAACATCTTGCTACTGGATATCGTCACGCAAAGTGTCAATGAGTTTCAGGTGGACTGCCTCAGATTATGTGAGAAGCATTATCCAACCATTCATAATCAAGGAATGAGTGAACACCATTTAGGGTTAGCTTTTGCAAGACGCCTTGCCAGAACGTTGAGTGAATTTGGTCATCCTTGCGAATACGCCCCCATCGAGTCGACCTATCAACGCGATTTACCTCATCATTTCAGAGTATCCAGTGACGCGGGTACGGTATGGATTTTGACTCATCATCTGATGAGTGCGGGTAAAGCTTGCCGAGTCAAGTTAATGCGTGACATTAGCCAGTGGAAACAAGAATACGCTTATGTGATTCAGCCCAATGATTTACTGCTGCTACTGAGCGATCACTGGATGGGACGCAGCCGAAAAAGTCGTGAACTGCTCCATTGGTGGACCGGACAACTGCCAGATGAAATGGAGGAATACCATGCTCAAGGGATCGGGTTACAGGAAAGTGATTCGCAATTAACCCAAACGTTGGAACATTACTATCAAATAAGTCCCTGTTTCATCAAATTCGGGCACCCACTGAAGCGTTCTAAAAATCAGCAACTGGTTCGTAAATATGTACAACTTTACGCCGTGTTACAGTGGAGCTAATCGTTTGCTCGACGAATGATCTAGACGGAGTTCTATTTTTGCCCGCCACAAAAAGTGAGCTACGTCGATATTTGTAAAACCTTTTTACGCACACTCTACAATCAGATTTATTGAACACCGCAATATGACAGCTTGATGTATTTTATCTGCATATTTATGTGAGCCTCGTCATCCATCTATAACATAATGTAATTTAAGGTGTTACTTAAGTAATGCCTACTTTTGATTGAGACTGAATAAAGCTTAATTTAGCTCAAAAATTCATTTTTATGACTCATGCTATCGTGTGACAGCAAGATTGACAGAATGAACGTTTCGCCAATAACATGGCGTGCGTCAAAAGTCTTACTTCAGGGAAACATCACGCTGTTTTTGTTCAAGGATGCTCAATTTGTATGGTTCTGACTGATAAACAACAATTTCTCGACTGCATCCATTACGATGAAGGCGGCGAGTATTACGCGAGATATAACGGATTAACCTTGCGCAGTGTCTTTCAACCCATTTTTGATAAGCAACATCAGGTTGTGGGTGCTGAAGCACTGGTTAGGATTTTTACCCAGCATCATACACAAATCCGGCCCGATCTGTTTTTCCATTCTGAAACCTTCGCGGATGATGACAAACTTAATGTGGAGCGCTTAAGCCGAGCCATTCATATTCGCAATTTCAGCCTTTCACCCTATCGTGATACCCGACTATTTCTCAATGTCTTACCCGTTGCCGGTGAGCAATTTGCTTACTGTGATATCAGCTCTACCTTGCTTGCCACTCGACTGGCCGAGCTTAATATTCC
Source organism: Vibrio cholerae (assembly GCF_008369605.1). Taxonomy (NCBI): domain Bacteria; kingdom Pseudomonadati; phylum Pseudomonadota; class Gammaproteobacteria; order Vibrionales; family Vibrionaceae; genus Vibrio; species Vibrio cholerae. The sequence goes on along the minus strand of NZ_CP043556.1, from coordinate 1,108,669 downwards.
GCATCACCGCGTAGTGATGGAGTTGGTTGAAATTGAGTCCGGGGATGAAGGCATGCTGCAAATGGCCACCGAAAAACTCGTCGCCAATGGGTTTCAAATTGCGATTGATGACTTCGGCTGTAAAGCATCAACCCCAGAGCGGGTCGCCATGCTGCGCCCCAATATCATCAAACTGGATAGACAGTTACTGCTCGATTTTATGGCTGGTGATTGCTGTGGATTGCTGGCAGGTGTCCAGCTAGCTCAAAAAACGGGCGCACATACGGTTGTAGAAGGTATCGAAACGGCGGAGCAACTCGCTGCGATGCAAAAACTGGATATTAATATGTACCAAGGTTACTACCTCGCTTTACCAGAAGGGATTGCCCAAACCGCTAAAGTGGCAAATGCTAACTAAATACTCGTCAAGATAGGGGCATCAGCGGTAAGTAAAATTCCAGCGAATATCATCGCGGAATGTGTCTCTAACCTTTACACCTTAAACAATACACAGCATACTCGCTGCGTCTTTGCGAGAGGTTAACCTGTCATGTTGCATGTAGTGACATCACTGTTGAGTTTTATTTTGCTCTGTGCAGCGCCTTTGCTGCATGCAGGTGATGCGCATCGAATTATTGACCCAACCTCAGAAAAGCAACTACAGCATCACACCGATCACACATGGTTAGCCAAATTTGCGCTGCTTCCTAATCGCCAGCAAGATTACCGCACATTATTAAGAGCAGAACCTGAAGAAAGAGAAGATTCGACGTTCACACCGCATTTCAGTGCAGCCAACGAGACGTTCTCTTTTACTTTACGCCACTATTTTCTTTATCCCAGTCAGCGTTTCTTCCAGTTGACGACACTCAATCATGCTCGTAAAGCATGGTTATTTTCCAATCTCTACTCCCGTTACGCGCACGCTTAGCCACACCTCTTTTCTCGTATTCCAATGGGTTGTTGCTACTGAGGTGTAGCGCGAGTTAGTGTGCCATGTCTATCCAGAGATAAGCTCTGTTGTCACGACGCCCTCTTTGTACGACCACTCATGCAGAGCATTTTTACCTTCATCATAAAAGAGGATCACCGTTTGGATTCCGTACTCTCTATTTTTAGTGCGCTTTGGCATCACGATGCCTTCGCCCTACAAAACGTTAATTTACTCTTGTTGTATTTCTGCCTAGCACTACTGATTTTTTTGGAAAGTGGTTTCTTGCCTGCTGCGCCGCTGCCTTGTGATAGTGTCATCGTACTGAGTGGCTCGCTCGCTGCAACTGGTGTATTGCAACTGCACTGGGTGCTTATTACCCTATTCCTCGCGGGCTGGTTGGGTAGTCTGGTGGCTTTCTACCAAGGCTCTCAGCTCAAACACTGGCGAATAATTAACAATTGGTTAGCAAAAGTTCCAGATAAACAATTAATGACGACCGATAAACTGATGCGTCGCTATGGATTAATTGCTTTATTTTTTGGTCGCTTCTTCCCTGTAGTACGCTCTTTGCTCCCTATGGTGATGGGATTACGTAATAGCGTTCAGCCGCTACGCTTTCTCTCAGCGTCAGCCATTAGTGCCCTATGCTGGGTTTTATTCTTGGTTGGCGTTGGCTTTGGTATTTCACTGTTACCCACTAAGCTCGAACAATTTGCGACCAAGCTACTGATGATCGCACCGATCTTCACACTGGTGCTGGCCGTACTCACATTTGCCGCCAGCGCCATACTCAAAAAACGCGAGCGTAAAGTGAAAGTCACGGTAGAAGATTGAAAGTCTCAAAGCGGCTCGGTATGCAGAGCCGCTTTATAAGTATTCCCCAGTTAAAGCGCCAGCATAGACAAATGCGAACATCCGGTTAACTAAAGGATGTGAGTCATCGTCACTTTTTCCTAGTCGCTTACGTCGAGAGGCGTTTTATCGATTTGAACATAAAAAAGGGGCTCATAAGAGCCCCGCAAATGCGATGGTATTGAGAATGGGAACATTATGAGTGGCGCTGAGAATCAGAAGAATGGGACGACTCTTGCTCAATAGCGAAGCTGTCGACAGATTCCTCGGTCGTTGATGACTGAGTCGTCACTTCGTCACTGCGTAACGCTTTTTGAAAAGAGCGAATCGCATAACCCGCATCTTCACCTATGGTTCGCAATTTCTTAGTGCCGAAAACCAGCGCAACAATACACCCCAAGATTAAGAGCTTACCCACACTGATTCCACCCATGTTGTCCTCTGCTTTTTACAATGTGTGTTTACCAAGTAGATTTCAGACCATGCAAAGTGCACGTAAACAATCCCACTAAAAGTTCACGCCTTACCTGTCCTTAACCTGTGAAGCAGTGTAGCGAACCCTGTATAAATCGGTTGTATGGATAAGGCATACATCTGTATAGATTTTATAAAGATAGTTTTATTTTACGTGCCTATTTATCCACTAAACGGTAACCGACCCCATTTTCAGTCAGGATGAAGCGCGGTTGCGCGGGATTGTCTTCCACTTTATGGCGTAACTGCGCGACATGGATGCGCACATAGTGATGATGCTCGACATAATTGCCGCCCCACACTTCTTTTAAGATCTGCTTGTGCGTGAGCACCTTACCCATATTTTTTGCTAGCAATTTCAAAATGTTGTATTCAGTTTTGGTCAGTTTTACTGGCTCTCCAGCCTTGGTGACTTGCTTTAACACAAGATCCAACACCAGATCCCCCAATTCAAAACGAGTTTGCTCTACACTTTCGGTGCTCGGCGCTAAACGCAGCGCCACCCGAATACGAGCCATCAACTCTTCACTGCCAAAGGGTTTAGTCAAATAGTCGTTCGCGCCGGCATCCAGAGCTTGCACTTTATCCGCTTCTTTTTCTCGGGCAGAAATCACCATGATTGGGGTTTGCGTCCATGCTCGCAGCTCTCTCGTCAAACTGATGCCGTCTTGATCTGGCAAGCCTAAGTCCAACAGGATCAAATGCGGATTCCAATTCGCCACCAGATGCAGCCCTTGCTCTGCCGTGCTGGCCACTTTCACTTGATACTCATAACCAGAAATAAGCACAGTCAAAAACCGTTGAATTGGCGCTTCGTCTTCAATAATGAGGATCTTAATTTCACTGTTCATACAGTTCCTTTAAATTGTATTGGCGGCAAGGAATCGTCACCGTAAAACATGCGCCCCCAGACTCTCGATTATGTACCCGAATCGAACCTTGGTGAGCCGCAACAATCACTTGGCAAATCGCCAATCCAAGCCCCGTTCCATCAGCATGATTGCCTTCCACACGATAAAACCGGTCAAAAATTCTAGGCAATGCCTCATCGGGGATGCCCGCGCCGTTATCCATCACCGCCAGCGTAAACTGCTGATCTTGATAAGCACAAGCGATCTCAATTTCGCTGCCTCTAGGTGTATATTTCGCGGCATTTTCCACTAAGTTAATCAGCACCTGTTCAATCAGTAAGCTATCAAGCTCAACCAACATCGGTTGACTCTCAATCTGTACTTTGTGATGGGTTAATCGCGGTGCTAAACGACTGAGCACCGTTCCAATCAACTCCTCCGGTTCAACCCAATCTAACTTAGGTACTAGCGCGGATGCCGTATAGCGGGTGATATCGAGCAGTTTGGTCAAACTGCGATTTAACCGCTCGCCTTGCTCAGCAATTGACGTCAGCAGCTCTTGCTGGGTTTCCGTCGAGAGGTGAAGACTCGGATCGGTTAAAGTGGTAGCAGAGCCAATGATCGCGCCAAGCGGCGTTTTTAGATCGTGCGAGACAGACGCGAGTAACGTTGTGCGCGTGCTTTCCAGCTGTTTCTCCGCTTCCACATGGGCCAAGGTGCGATGCGCATGAGCCCTTGCTAACGAGAGGGTCAGAAGAGAGCGTACCCAAGGTGCGATTTTAGATTCACGCCGCAAAGCCTCTGGCGATGCGAAGCGATCATGGGGATAACGTAGGAAATAAATGACCCCAAGGGTTGTCCCACGATCCACCAAGGTGAAAGCATTGATCTGCTCATCTTGCACCAAGGTTGATGTGCTATCAGTCGAAAGAGGCTGCGGTAGTTCAATTGCTGCAACGGGGAAATCAGCGTGCTGCGCGACCCATTGCCACTGCAGTTGGTATAGCGCGATCGCACTGACTATCCCCTTCTCTTTACTTAAAAATTTGACGGTGGCTTGAGCAATGTCTTCACTGGTACTGAGTGCAGAAAGGTGGCAAGCAAGTTCATAGTACTTCTTGTGTTGCTGCTGCAGGCGCTTATTTTTCTCTATTTGCTTGCGCTGAGCCTGTGTTATATTCACCGCGAAAATCCCACTAAAAGCTAACACCGCATAGGTAATCACATACTGCGCATTCTCAAATCGGAACGATTGATAGTCCGGTAGCAGAAAGTAGTGATAATCGATGATGCTTAATCCCATCATCAAGTAAGCGTTGCGCGGTTTGAGTACTGATGCGCTCAAGATATTGAGCAGCAAAAACAGCATAGCCACATCAGTCTCAATCATATCTTTGCGGTACATCACACCCACGACAGTGACCATGGCGTACAGCGCAACCAGAATCAGCGCTTTGTGTGCTTCATTAAGTCTTGTCACCACTGCTTCTTAATCCTGTTGGTTCGTGATCTCGTCACCTAGGTGGCCGGATCATACATCTTCCATCCTCCATCGCAAACGCTGCGATATCGACAGAGGTGAATTATGACTTGGATTACTGACGCAAATACGGCCGTTGCCTGCGTTGCTTATCAACTGAGTGAAGTGCTAGCCGTCTACCCTATTACACCGAGCACCAGCATGGCCGAAAGCTGTGAACAATGGGCAAGCCAGCAAAAGAGCAATCTGCTGGGTGATGTACCCAAACTTGTGGAAATGCAATCGGAAGCAGGCAGTATTGCGGTTGTTCATGGCGCCGCCATGAGCGGTGCACTTGCCACCACCTTTACCTCATCGCAAGGTTTATTGCTCATGATCCCAAGCTTATACAAGCTTGCTGGTGAGCTGACGCCTTGTGTCATTCATGTGGCGGCTCGCACTGTCGCTACTCATGCGTTATCTATTTACTGCGATCATTCGGACGTGATGGCCATCCGCCAAACGGGCGTTGCAATGCTCTGCGCCAGTAATGCGCAAGAGGCGCAAGATCTGGCCGCCATTGCCACTTTCAGTGCTTTACAATGCCGCTTACCGTTTGTGCATTTCTTTGATGGATTCCTCACCTCACACGCCATTACCCAGATTGAGCCGCTCTCCGAAGAGGCGTTATCTGCACTGCTACCCATGCCAGCGTTAGTTGATTTTCGTGCCCGAGCCTTAACGCCCGATCGGCCAACTCTACGCGGAGCCACTGCCGATCCCGACAGTTACTTTCAGTGTCGCGAGGCTCAAACGCCGTACCATCAAAGTACGCCTGAACAGGTGCAGAACATCATGGACTGTTTTGAAACACAGACCGGACGCCGCTACCAGTTGGTCGAGTATATCGGTCATCCGCAAGCACAATCTGTGATTGTCGCAATGGGATCTTCCATCGACACCATCAAACCAGTCGTCCTTGCCGGCGTACAGCAAGGTGAGCGGATTGGCGTTATTCAGATCCGACTATATCGCCCTTTTCCAAGCCAAGCCTTACGGGATGCGCTTCCAGCCACGGTGACTCATATCAGCGTATTGGATCGCACCAAAGAGCCGGGCAGTCACGGCGAACCGCTTTATCTTGACGTTTTAAGTGCCTTGTATACCCAGAGTGCAAACTCGATCCGACTCTCTCGCGGTCGCTATGGGTTATCAGGAAAAGCGTTTTACCCAGAAGATGTCGAAGCGATTTTCACTATGATGCAAGCTCCCGAGCAGGAGCAAGTGCTCGAATTTGTGGTGGGTATTGAAGATGACGTAAGCCAACTTACTCTACCGAAAACGATTTCAGCGACGAGAGATAAGCCCTATCAAAGTATTCTGATGTATGGCTATGGCGGCGATGGGAGTGTCAGTGCGGGAAAAAATCTGATTAAAACCCTAGGCCAAAACTGGCATGTACAGGGTCAGTTTGAATACGACTCCAAAAAATCTGCCAATGTCACCACGACACATATCCGTTTCAGTCAGCAACCGATCACTGCTCCCTATCCGGTTCGTCACGCTTGGTTGGTTTCGCTCAGCAATCTGAAACTTCTCCATGAGCGTGATATTGCCAGCAAGCTGATCGCCAATGGCTATCTGTTGCTCAACACCGCACTGACGGGGCAAACACTGTGGGCCGCTTTACCGCCCGCATTGCAAAGTCGCCTTCAGGCTTTATCGGTTCAAGTGGCCACCATCGATGCCGATGGCTTGATTGAGCGCCATCAACTCGGCAATAAAACCAGTATTGTGATGCAAGCCGCGGCGGCTCGATTATTAAGCCAGCATACCGAACAGGCGTTATTGACCTCACTGGAAGCGAGTCTAACCGAACAGCTCAAACACCGTTCAGCCCAGCAACTGACACAAAGCCTGCAATGCCTAAACCAAGCGTATCAGTCGGTGTGTGAGATGCCATTTGCGATCCCAAGTGAAACAACGGTGGCCATCCAAAGCCAGCCGAAGATTTGGGGCGCGAGCTTGGTTGAACAGTTGCTGGCGGGGAAAGGCGATGCGCTACCTGTCTCGGCTTATCCGGCCGATGGAGTATGGCCTACCAATACTTCGCAGTTAGAAAAACGTAATCTTGCTGAACAGCTACCGGTTTGGGAAACCGATCTTTGCACTCAATGCGGTTACTGCGTCGCGATTTGCCCGCATTCGGCGATTCGTGCCCGCATTGTGAGTGAAACCCATCCCACCTTGAGTGAGTTAAAAAGCCTGCCTTATCGCTCAAGACAGCAACCCGATGCGCACTATGTACTGCAAGTGTCACCGGATGACTGTACTGGCTGCCAGTTATGCACTCAGGTTTGCCCAGCAAAAGATCGACAAGAGCCAGAGCGTAAGGCATTGAATATGGTTGAGAAGAACCTCAGTTATCAATCAGAGCAACAAAGATTCACTCATTTCCAAGCCTTGCCGAAGCAGTCGGCCTATCAGCAGCAGCGAATTGATGTCAAAACATTGCAGCACGTTGAGCCCTATTTTGAATACCCGAATGCCTGTGCAGGATGCGGAGAAACGCCTTATATCCGCATTTTGACTCAGTTATTCGGCGATCGATTGATGATTGCCAACGCGACAGGCTGCTCCTCAATTTTTGGCGGCAATCTACCCACTACGCCTTACAGTCAGGATAGTGATGGACGAGGCCCTGCTTGGGCCAACAGCCTATTTGAGGATAATGCCGAATTTGGCTTGGGCATGAATATGGCACTGGAAGCCTTACAATCGCGTGCGCAGCGTTTGCTAGGCGGACATACCCCGCAATCTCCGCTTCCCGATCTAAGATCGCAGATTGGTGAGCTGAAGCAGCGACTTCCTGCTCACTCCGAAGAGCAACTGCTGGCCGATTATTTAAGCGAAAAAATGGTGTGGATGATAGGTGGTGACGGCTGGGCTTATGACATCGGCTTTGGCGGACTCGATCATGTGATGCGCAGCGGACGTAACATCAATATTCTGGTTCTGGATACGCAGTGTTACTCCAACACTGGTGGACAAAAATCCAAGTCCACCCCGCAAGGACAAACCGCGAAATTGTGCAGTATACCCAATCCAAGTCCAGCCAAAGATCTGGTTAAACTTTACCAAGATCTGCCCGGTGCGTTTGTGGCGAGAATAGCCTTGGGTGCCAACATCAATCAGACCATTAAAGCGCTGCAAGCTGCAGGTGAACATTCTGGTCCGTCATTGGTTGTCGCCTATTCGCCCTGCATCGAGCATCATTACGATTTGGCACACAGTGCGCAAGTTACAAAAGAGGTGGTGAAATCTGGCGCATGGCCGCTGTATGCGGGCGTAGCGCAACAAGATTAGCCTCGCTCCCCTAGCGAAAAACTAGGGGAGCCTTGTAAAGGCTAAACCTCAGAGCTAAAAAAACCGTTCAATCTTGAACGGTTTTTTCGTGCGAGCCTTACATCTCTCGATACACACCCATCTCAATTAGGCGATCAGGGGGAATATTCAATCTTTCCGACGTTCTCAGCGCATGTTTGCTCATCTGAATAAAGAACCAGACTTTCAGGTCATGCCACATCCCCAGTTTTTGTACTTTCAATCGCTCTGAAGAGAGCAAAAAGAGCGTTTCATTGGGATGCAAATACAAGCCTTTTAGACCGCAGCAGTGCATCACTTGCGCCATATCTGGCTCCTCTTGATAACCGGTATGGATCACTACTTGCCAAAAACTGGCCGAGACCTGCTCTATCTCAGCTCTGCGACATGGGTGAACCCTTGGTACCGCTTCATATTGAAAGGTCATCAATACATTTCTTTCATGTAAGGTCTTGTTGTATTTGATATTGTGCAGCAGCGAGCGCGGCACATGATTCAACGAGCGAGACAGATAAACGGCGGTTCCCGCGGCGCGTTGGAAAGACTCTTCCTCCAATGACTGAATCATCGCCGAAACCGAGAGCTCGTTACCGGTAATTTCCAGCAAGCGTTGGCGCTGCTGCTGCCAGATATACATGACGATAAACACCACGCATCCTAACAGCAGAGGCAGCCAACCACCCTCCATCAATTTGGTTGAGGTCGACGCTAACAACAAACTATCCATGCCAATAAACGCGATCCCAATCGTGACGACTCGCGGCCATCTCCACTGCCATTGATAACGCGCAACCAAAACCAACAGCAGTGAAGAGATCATCATGATCGCCGTGACCGCAATACCGTAGGCGGCCGCTAAGTTGGCGGATGAGCGAAAACGCAACATCACAAAAATCACGGCTACAAACAACAACATGTTCGCCGCGGGCACATAAATCTGCCCTTGTGAATGCTCTGACGTGTGCGCAATTTTCATCGGCGGCAAATAGCCATAATTGATGGCCTGTCTCGCTAACGAAAAGATCCCAGAGATGACCGCTTGCGAAGCAATAACAGTGGCAAACGTCGCCAGCAAGATCAAAGGCCACAACCAAGCTTTAGGCGCCAGGCTAAAGAAAGTAGAACCTGTGGGCGCAGACAGGGTAAGCAGATACGCCCCTTGCCCAAAATAGTTGAGCAGCAAACTGGGCATCACCAGTGCAAACCACGCAATGCGGATCGGCTTAATCCCAAAGTGCCCCATATCGGCGTACAGTGCTTCAACCCCAGTCACCGAAAGCACGACTAAGCCCAAAATAAACAGGGTGTGTTGCCCATGAAGCAAGACAAAATGCACCGCATACGCTGGGTTGAGTGCACGTAATACTTGGGGCGCGTGCCAAATTGCATGGGCACCGAGTAAAGCCAGCACCAAAAACCACAGCAACATCACTGGCGCGAAAAAGCGCCCGATACGCTCGGTTCCCATCGCTTGCACCGCAAACAGCGCCACAATGATCATCATGGCAATGGGCAGTACATAAGGAGCTAAGTCAGGTTGCGCCACCGCAATCCCTTCCACCGCAGAAAGTACTGACATGGCGGGCGTTATCACCGCTTCACCAAAGAAAAAGCCCGTCGCCAAAATCCCAAGTAACATGGCAATCCGCCGCCAAGGTTTGGGGGCATTTTGTTGAGCAATGGCGGATAAAGTCAGAATACCGCCTTCGCCATTTTGATCGGCGCGTGTGACCAGCAAAAGATATTTAATGGAAACGATCAGGACAAATGCCCAAAACACCAAAGATAAAATCCCCAACACATTGTCAGGGTTAATCGCGAGTGGATGGTGACTGAAGAACACTTCTTTAAAAGCGTAAAGAGGACTAGTTCCGATATCGCCATAGACGATACCCATTGCCAGAAATGCCAAGCTGGCTGTCGTTTGTTTTGCAGGTTTCATGGTTCTTAAGCAGCGCGGTGCTTCCTAAATCACAACTTCCAGCATACTAACTAGCCCGATTTAAAGAAGGTGTATAAAAGCGCCAGTCGGGTATAAAGAAAATATATAGAAATACCCGCTCCCACACCCTCATCCACTGGTGTAATCCATGGTTCGGGCTGATGACGATTCCCGCATCCGGCGTAAAGTGTTAGCATTGGCGCATTCCAATGACCATAGCGTCACGGAGTTGAGCGCGAGGTGGCTTCTGCTGACTCCATGTTAAGCATCATTCTTATCTCTCAACTCATTTAAGACTGTATTAAAAGGCTAATTTTTCAAATGGTTAACAACTCAATCCAATGGTTTCCGGGGCACATGCACAAAGCACGCAAGGAAATCGAAGAAGCGATTCCGCAAGTCGATGTGATTATCGAAGTGCTTGATGCGCGTATTCCTTTCAGTAGCGAAAACCCGCTGATTTCGCATATCCGTGGTGAAAAACCTTGTGTGAAGGTACTGAATAAGCGCGATCTTGCGGATCCTGAGTTAACCGAGCTGTGGATTGCCCATCTTGAGCAAGAGAAAGGGGTGAAAGCGATGGCGATCACCACATCCAATCCGCAGGAAGTACACAAGATCCTCGAACTGTGCCGCAAGCTCGCTCCACAGCGTGAAGAGATCGGCAAAAACATTCGTACCATGATCATGGGCATTCCGAACGTAGGGAAATCGACCATTATCAATACCTTAGCGGGCCGTGCAATTGCTCAAACCGGAAACCAACCCGCAGTGACTCGCCGTCAACAGCGCATCAATCTACAAAACGGAATTGTGCTCTCTGATACTCCGGGAATTTTGTGGCCAAAAGTGGAAAACCCTCATAGCGGTTTTCGTTTGGCGGCCACTGGCGCGGTGAAAGATACCGCGATGGAATACGATGAAGTGGCGTTTTACACCGTCGAGTATCTGGCTAAGCACTATCCAGAAAGATTGAAAGAGCGTTACCAAATCGATGAACTTCCAGAAACCGATGTTGAATTGATGGAAGAGATCGGTCGTAAACGTGGCGCGCTACGTGCGGGCGCGCGAGTGGATCTGCATAAAGCCTCTGAAATCCTACTGCATGAGCTGCGTCAAGGTGTGCTTGGACAAATCACCTTGGAGCGCCCAGAAATGATCACCGAAGAGTTACAACAAGTTGAAATTGATGAAGCGCTGAAAGCCGAAGAGAAAGCCAAACGTAAAGAAGAGCGCCGTAAGCGTTATCTGCGTAACAAGCGTTAATCATTCCGCGCATAACAGAAAGGCGAGTATGACTCGCCTTTTTCACAAATCTTTTTCGCAAAGAAAGGCCTGTGATTTACGCCTGTGGAATACCTGCAATCTTGAGCAGTATGCTTTCTAACTCGCTCCAAGGCATCAGTTGTGAATCAATCACTTCTAAGCGTGATTCAAAACCTTCTAAGCTCATTTCAGTCACAGAAACCACGCCATTCGCCACGTTGAAAGCGTAACAACCGCGATCGGTATTCAGCACCCCTTTCACTCGCTCGGCGGTTAAATCATTCAGCAGTTGAAACAACAGATCGAAGTTGAACTGATACTCGGCGCCAAACAGCCAGCCACAACTAAAATAGCCTTGGCCGCGATTTTCTTTGCGCAAAAATGGCTGTTGTGGTGCAAGCTGAAATTGCGGCTCATCGGCAGCATGGTGGTGATGATGGGAGTCAATATGAGTGGATGCATGGCCAACCAAACGCGGCATATCCAGTAACTCTATAGGGAATTGCCCTTGCTTGATGAGCTGACTAAAGGTTTTGGCCGGCGTTTGGTCCGTAACCCAATCATTAAAGGCATCAATGTCACTACTGCTGCACTGATCAACTTTGTTCCCCAAAACAATATCCGCGCTCGCCAGTTGGTCGTTGAAATTTTGGTTATTGCGGTATTTATCCATGCTCAAGTGACGTGGATCCATCAACGCAATCGTGGCTTTTAAGTCCACATAAGGCTGATACTGCTCAGAAATTAACGTGGCGACTACTTGCTTAGGATGCCCTAATCCTGTGGGTTCGATGATTAAACGATCGGGCTTTTGACGCAACAAGGCGTTAATGCCAACGGACATTGGAACCCCAGCCGTGCAGCACAGACATCCACCCGGTACTTCTTTGATCATCGCCCCCTGCTCACTCATCATTGCGCCATCAATACCAATCTCGCCAAACTCATTAACGAGTACAGCCCACTTTTCATTGGTAGGTTTAGTGGCTAACAGGTGCAAAATCGCGGTGGTTTTTCCAACGCCCAGAAAACCCGTAATAATATTGGTCGGAACTCGATTGATCATGCTGATTCTCCTTTTGGCCGAAGTATATCCAAAAGCTATTAAAGAAGCAGTTTCAAATTTCGTGGACAGCATAAAAGCTTAAATGCAAAAGGCGCACTGTAAAGCGCGCCTTTTTCCTCGTAGACTCAATCGTGAGTTTTGCGAATTCGCTTGGCTATATATGCAAGCGTCTCTTAGCCGAGGTACTGATATGAACGTTTTGATTCCATCCAAATTGTCTGTAAGGTTCCATATCCTCCATCAGAAATGTTCTCACTAACCTTACGCTTTAACTATGGTACATAACGCTGGATTTTCCAGAAAAGTTACTCATTTTTTGGTGTGGATCTCAATTTTTTCAGAATGATCCATCAAATCAATCATATATGGAAATCAATATTTCAACTTTGTCGCTATAGTTGAACCTTATGCAGCGTATAATTCCGGCACATCTTTTCCCCCAATTCATCAATAGGTGTCATTCGTATGTCAACAAGAGAGACGTTTAAGATCAGTTTGCTGGCCAAAATGCCTAAAGATGTGATTAACCAATTTCTCTCAAAAGATAAGACGCCTTTCTCAGTTTTGTTTTTATCATTGCTGGTTGGTATTTTGGCTGGCTTGGTCGGCACCTATTTTGAACAGGCGGTACATCTAGTCTCAGAAACTCGTACCGATTGGCTAAAAAGTGAAATTGGCAGCTTTTTACCACTCTGGTTGGCTGCGTTTCTGATCAGCGCATTTCTCGCTTTCATCGGCTATTTTCTTGTCCACCGCTTTGCTCCTGAAGCTGCGGGATCTGGTATTCCAGAAATTGAAGGGGCGATGGATGGCATGCGCCCCGTGCGTTGGTGGCGAGTATTGCCCGTGAAATTTTTTGGCGGCATGGGCGCGTTGGGCTCAGGTATGGTGCTCGGCCGCGAAGGTCCTACAGTACAAATGGGCGGCGCCGTTGGGCGGATGATCTCCGATATTTTCCGTGTCAAAAATGAAGATACGCGCCACTCATTGCTGGCTGCGGGTGCGGCAGGAGGTCTTGCTGCCGCATTTAACGCGCCTCTTGCTGGCATTATGTTTGTGATCGAAGAGATGCGACCGCAATTTCGCTATACCCTGATCTCGGTACGTGCGGTGATCATCTCTGCAGTAGCGGCCAACATTGTGTTTCGCGTGATCAACGGACAAGATGCGGTGATCACGATGCCACAATACGATGCGCCGGAATTGTCGACGCTAGGGTTATTCTTACTTCTTGGTGTCCTATTTGGCGTATTTGGCGTGCTGTTTAACTATTTAATTACCCTTGCCCAAGATCTGTTCGTTAAATTTCATCGCAATGACCGTAAACGCTATCTATTAACGGGTTCAATGATCGGTGGCTGTTTCGGGTTATTGCTACTCTATGTACCTGAGTTAACGGGTGGCGGTATCAGCTTAATTCCCACTATCACGAATGGCGGCTACGGAGCGGGTATTTTATTGCTGCTGTTTGTTGGCCGAATTTTTACCACTTTACTTTGCTTTGGCTCAGGTGCGCCCGGGGGGATTTTTGCTCCTATGCTCGCACTAGGTACCCTGTTTGGTTATGCCTTCGGCTTGATCGCTAAAGTGTGGTTCCCAGAACTGAATATTGAACCTGGGATGTTTGCGATTGCTGGTATGGGTGCATTATTCGCCGCAACCGTGCGGGCACCTATCACGGGTATTTTATTAGTGATCGAAATGACCAATAACTATCACCTGATCCTGCCACTGATTATTACCAGCTTAGGTGCGGTGATTTTTGCCCAGTTACTGGGTGGCCAACCCATCTACAGCCAGCTATTACATCGCACTCTGAAAAACCAAAAATTACAGCAACAAGATTTACCACCGCAGAGCCCCAACTCATAAAAGTCAATTTGCCTAAAGTAAAGGGAACCCAGATAATAGCCGCTCGCAAAACAAGCGGCTTTTTATCATTTTAAAATCAGGATTTTTATACCTAAACGACTTGGCGTTGCAGCATCAAGTAGGAAGGGGATACTAAGGAGTAGCAATTGAATTGGCATAGATTTACCCAAGTACAGAACGTGCCCCCTTCACAAGCCGCATTAGCGTTAGGCATGATTGGGCTCGGCCATGCTTGGGTGCTCTATTATCCCGCCGTTGGCATGGTGATTCGCCCCTACTTAGCATTCAGCGGAGCCTTGTTACTACTCCCTGTGCTGCTCAAATATCTTCATTGGCGTACTTTCATTAATGATCTTAGGCACCCCGTATCAGGGAGTTTAATGGCTCCGATGAGTATGGCTTTACTCATCCTATGCGACTATCTCGCGATTCTATCTCCTTTCATTGCCTATCCCATCTGGGCGGCAGCCTTATTACTGCATTTAACCATGATGACGCTGTTCTTCTATTTTCAGCTGCGCCAATTCAAGCTCGCAAACATTGTGCCTAGTTGGTTTTTGTATCCCGTCGGCGTCATCAGCAGTTCACTTGCAGGCACCCAATTTGGACACACCCTGTTTTCGGAAACCATGGTTAACGTCTGTATCGCTATCTATTTCGTCATGTTGCCGCTCGTACTTTACCGGTTGGTGTTTGCGGGTACATTACCGAAAAGAGCGCGCCCCACACTGGCGATTATGGCCGCACCCATTAACCTGACCTTAGCCACTTATCTGGTCAATTTTGCGCAGCCCGACCCGATTCTGACAGGGGCTTTAGCGGGCATTGCCATAACCATGACTTTACTCATCTACCTCTGTTACCTGCGTTTACTGCGACTACAATTTCAGCCCTCCATCGCGGCAGTCACTTTTCCATCGGTCATCAGTGCGGTTGCCATGCAACGATTGACCGAGTTTTTCGCTACCGATCATCCACACTGGTATTGGCTACACTATTTCGGCTTTTTAGAGGTCACGATTGCCACTTTGTTAGTTGCCTGGGTCTCTTGGGG
The DNA here is from genome assembly GCF_008369605.1 of Vibrio cholerae. Classification (NCBI taxonomy): domain Bacteria; kingdom Pseudomonadati; phylum Pseudomonadota; class Gammaproteobacteria; order Vibrionales; family Vibrionaceae; genus Vibrio; species Vibrio cholerae. The sequence goes on along the minus strand of NZ_CP043556.1, from coordinate 1,093,536 downwards.
ATATATCAAAATGTATTGGCCTGAATTATTTAAAAATCGCTCAGTAAACTCCTAAATTATTTTTAATATCAGAATATTCTTCGGGGTAGAGTCCCTACCCCTAATGATTTTTCCTCCCCTCACCATCGAGAATTATTAATTATTCTAAGTTGCTAATAAAAATAATTTTTCCCAGATGACAGACGTTTTTAATCACGCAATATATCACTCGTCAGCTGGCGTTAAATTTTTTATAACTAGGATATATTGCGATGAACAAGCCTCAACTTCCTGATTTTATTCAGAACAAGATAGATCACTATATTGAAAATTATTTTGATATAAACAAAAACGGTAAACACCTTGTATTGGGTAAACAAGCCAGCCCTGATGACATTATTTTGCAAAGTAATGATTATCTCGCATTGGCCAATCATCCGTTGATCAAAGCTCGTTTGGCGAAGTCATTACTGGAAGAACAACAAAGCTTATTTATGTCAGCCTCATTTCTACAAAATGACTATGACAAACCCATGATTGAGAAACGTTTGGCTAAGTTCACAGGCTTTGATGAATGTCTATTATCTCAATCTGGTTGGAACGCAAACGTCGGTTTATTACAAACCATTTGCCAGCCCAATACGAATGTTTACATTGATTTTTTCGCGCACATGTCGTTATGGGAAGGGGCGCGCTACGCCAATGCTCAGGCGCATCCTTTTATGCATAATAACTGTGACCATTTACGTATGCTAATTCAACGTCATGGCCCTGGGATCATTGTCGTAGACTCGATTTACAGCACGTTAGGTACGATTGCACCGCTAGCGGAACTGGTCAATATCAGTAAAGAGTTTGGCTGCGCCTTATTAGTCGATGAATCCCACTCTTTGGGCACACATGGCCCTAATGGTGCAGGTTTATTGGCAGAATTAGGCCTCACTCGTGAAGTGCATTTTATGACCGCAAGTTTGGCCAAAACCTTTGCTTATCGCGCAGGAGCCATTTGGTGCAACAATGAAGTGAATCGCTGCGTTCCTTTTATTAGTTATCCAGCGATTTTTAGTTCTACTTTGCTGCCTTATGAAGCGGCAGGATTAGAAACGACTTTAGAGATTATTGAATCTGCGGATAATCGTCGTCAGCATTTAGATCGTATGGCAAGAAAATTACGCATAGGATTATCCCAGCTGGGATTAACCATTCGCAGTGAAAGCCAAATTATTGGTCTAGAAACAGGAGATGAACGAAATACCGAAAAAGTTCGGGATTATTTAGAAAGTAATGGAGTGTTTGGCTCAGTATTCTGCCGCCCGGCAACTTCAAAGAATAAAAACATTATTCGCTTATCACTCAATAGTGATGTGACCGATGAGCAAATCGCCAAAATAATTGAGGTTTGCTCTGATGCGGTCAACTGCGGTGATTTTTATTTTCGTTAAATGCATAAATAACAAAAACTGCTAAACGTTATTCCTAAAGAATTTAACGTTTCCTTGCATAAGCCGTGGGAGAACTCGTTCTCCCACTTTTCTCTAAAATATACCCAAACAACTTGGAGTTGCAGGTAGGCGGCAAGAGAGTGAATCCCCATGAGCATAGATAAACTATGTGATTGGGGTGAGCGAACGTAGCCAACACCCCTGCAGCTTCAAGTAGGAAGGGTATAGCTACACCCAAGCTGCCACTTTATTTAGCAATACATCACGGTCAGCAGGCTTCACAATGAAATCATTCATGCCGGAGGTTTGTACCAGAGCCAAGGTTTTGGGGCTGTTATCACCGGTGTAACCAATGATCGGAATATTTTTATATTCATGCTCAGAGTCGCGAATTAAACGCGTCGCTTCTAATCCCCCGACATTCGGCATTTCAATGTCCATCAACACTAAATCGATGTTTTGACTCTCCATATGCTTGAGCACTTCACTACCATCGTTGGCTTGCACCACTTCATAACCTTGTTGCTCAAGCAAAATAGCCGTAAAAGTTCGGATCGATTGATTATCATCAACCACCAAAATACGTCGTTCATGCCGACTCTTTTGCAAGGGGATCACGTTACGATTCATCGATAAGGATTCTTGCTCAAACAACAAGCGTTCGATGATTTTCCGCGGCTTTCTGAGAATAGAATGAATACTGATCGGTTGGATGCGCAGATAGCGGTTAATGTTTACTGCGTACGTTTTGCCCGGATCATACACATAGCCGATACAGCCTTCTGCAAAACTCAATGTCCCTTCAAGTTTCGGCAGTAGTTCTCCCTGCGCCGTAGCGTCATCAAGGTCGAGCAAAATAAGGTCGAACTCAAACTCATAATCTTGGCGTCTTACTGCTTGCTGCGCAGAAATAGCGGTAAAACCAAACTCATCTTCTACTGCGAGCTGATTTAACTCTCGAACGATAGCTTGATTTGAGCCGATATAAATGAGCGATTTGGTTTTCAGCAGTTCTGTTTTTATCTCGTTAACCGTATCGGAATCGTAACGAGGAAAGCTCAATACGAATTCTGTCCATTGACCTTGTTGAGACGCACAGCGAATCGTTCCCCCAAATGCGGTCATCACTTTGCGGCAAAATGGCAATCCTAGCCCATAGCTGCCATTTTTACCGAAGGTATAGAAATCACGGAAAATGTCTTCCAACATCTCTGGCGCAATCCCCACGCCGTTATCACGGACTCGAATAAGGTTATGCTCACTAGTTTGTTCAATGGAAATACGAACCGAGAAATGCTCTTTTTGGTAATAGAAGGCATTTTTCAACAGGTTAAATAGCGCATAAGTCAGTAGAGTATCACTGCCAAAAAAGTCAAACGGCTGATGCACTTCAAGCTCTACCGAGTGCTGGTCCGCTGCATTTTTATACGGAAAAGTTTTCACTGCTTTTTCAATCACATCTACCACTGAGTGTTTTTTAAAACTCGCCGGAGAGACACGGTTTTCATCAATCGAGGTGAGCAGCAAATCAATCGCGTTATTGCCAGAGTAGATGACATCATCAGCTTCATTCAAAATTTGATGCAGCAGATCCAGCTCTTGCGCATCCAAGGAATAATCCGTATGAGCTGCAGTTTGCGGTTTAGGGATCATGGTTCGCACAACATCAATCGACGTTTTCAAAGCGCTGAGTGGATTACGCATTTCATGGGCAATCCCCGCTCCGAACGTTTTGGCAATCGACACTTTGGTCTCATGAGAGATTTGGTTACGGAAAAAACATAAATTCCCAAATACATAAGTAAACAAAAAGATCGGTATGTATTGCCATTCAATCAAAGTCGTCGGGTGAAAATCCGTCAAACCATATACCGCAAGATAGGCCACCAACACAGAGAAAAGTGCTTGTAACGCCATCACTCTCGTATCGTGCACTAAGAGAATATGCAGAAAAATGGACGCCATAAACGACATGGCCCAAATTGTCGACCAGTCATTCATTAACATCATAAAAGCGAAGAAAAAGGGTAAGCAGAAACCTATGGTGAATAAAAAATAGCCCGGCATATACCGCTGCCATTTCTTAGGCATCGAATCACGAAACACCAGCCCACCAAACAGCACCGCTGCCGCACAGCGCAGCCCTAAATTTTCGTAAGATTGCGGAAACCAATATTCCCAGATGAAGTAGTAGGCAGGAAAGCCAAGCATGCCCATCCATCCGACTAAGGACAGATTAGGTTCTGCGTATTGATACACTCTCTTTATTACATCCATGCTCACTATCACTACCGTTGCATTCTCTTGCTAATCATCAACATGCACACACTTTACCGTTTCGCTAGCTAGAGGTCAGTGATAACCATCAAACCCCTATCTTTTATCTTATGTGATTAAACGCAGCGTGCTACCCATTCTTGTCGCCAACACATCCAATCTTAGACCGATCTGCTCTTTCAGCTCGGTAACATGAGAGATGATTCCTATCGTTCGGCCACCTTGCTGAAGATCGATTAGGGTTTGGATCGCTAAATCTAAAGATTCCGGATCCAAACTACCAAAACCTTCATCAATAAACAGAGTATCAAGACGGATACCGCCACTGTAAGACTGCACCACATCGGATAAACCAAGCGCAAGCGATAAGGCGGCCATGAACGATTCACCACCGGACAAGGTTGCCACATCACGCCATTTACCGCTGTAGCTATCTTCGACCATCAAATCCAGCCCTGAGCCTACATTACCTTTAGCGCGTTCCTCTTTACGTTTGAGTAAATAGCGGCCTCGGCTCATTTTCATCAGTCGTTGAGAAGCTTGTAACAAGACATCATCCAGCAAAACACCAAGCACAAAGCGATGTAAGCTGACTTTAGCGCCCGTTTTGCCATTCGCAATATCACTTAAGGTGCCCACGACCTGATATTCGGCTTCTAATGCACGATTTTTCTGGTACAGATCCGCCAGTTGCTTGGCGACACGTTGCAAACCATCCATCCGCGATTGATGTTGCGTAAACGCCTGCAACGCCAGTGCCATTTTTTCTTCAGCTTGAGTTACTTTGACAAGAAGTGGTTCCAGCTCTGGGCGATTTTTCTCTGCTAATTTACGTGATAAGGCTTGCTGTTCGCCACTGAGCATCGCACTGCGCTCTTCATACTGGGCGATTTGGCGCTCGATATTGACGATAGCCTCATCGGTTAAACGAGCGGCAAGATAGGCGGACTCATCGCTAAATCCAGAATGGAGTAACCCTTGCTGCCATGCGCTTATGGTTTCCTCCTGCTGACGCTGAGACTCACGGTGCGCTTCAATCGCCGCCTGATAAGCCGCCTGCACACTGGCAAACTGCTTTTGCGCCTGCACCCACTGTTCAAGAGCCGTATGCTCCGCTTTTTGTAAGATTTCTATTTGGTTCTGCACACGCCCAATCGCGCTTCGTAAAGTATCAAGATCGGACAGCTCCGGTGGGATTTCTTGGCGCAAACTCGCCAATTCCGCCTGTAACTGAGCCAAAGTCTGCCAAGCTTGTTGCTGGTTTTGATTCTGTTTTTCGAGCGTCATTTTGGTGTGCGCTAACCGCTGCTCCCCCTCTTCAATCTGCCGTTTCAGCAAATCAGGGTTAAGCTGTTGTAGCGCAGCAATATCACTGTGAAGTATCTGTTGCTGTTCAATGAGCTCATTCAATAAAGCCACTTGCTGCAAAGTTAGCTCACTCGATAAAGTCGTGAGATTTTGCGCTATCTGCTCGGTTTTAAACCCTTGTTGTTGCCAAGCATGGAATGCCTCTTGCTGACGCTGCACCCAATCTTGTTGCTGCTGTCTGGCTTGTTCAACCTGAACCTTGGTGACAACGTCACCCGAATATTGCGCTTTATTGGGATGCTCTAAACTGCCGCACACCGGACAAGGTTCATTTTGTGTGAGTGCGAGAGCAAGCTCCGCAGCCCTCTGGGTATGCCATGCGAACTCCAGTTTATCCGCGGTCAGTTTCGCTTGTTCGGCCTGAGTTTGGATGTGGTGATGTTGCTGCTCAAAGCGCAATAAAGCTTGTTGAGCAGTTTGTAATTCATTCAGTAACGATTGTTCTCGCTCGCGAGCCTGAACTTGCTGCACCAACTGATTCATTCGCGCTTTTTGAACTTCTAAGCGCGTCAATTGGCGCTGTTGCTGTTCCCATTCGAGTCGTTGGTTTTGTAGCTCTTGCTCTAGCTTTTCGCTCGCTTGCTGCAAATTAAGCGCATTTTGTGTCGCCAGTTGCAGTTCACGCTCAGCCTTGGCCACCGCTTGCTGAACATTTTCTTGTGCCAGCAATTTTTGCTCAGCACGCTGCCACGTTATGCGTAGCTCGTTTAATTTGGGTACTTCTTCACAGGCTAAACTGGCTTGCTGACTGGCCTGTTGAGCCTGTTGCTGCTGAGCTTTCGCCTGTTGCAACAGAGTTTGCTGCTGCTCAACCTTAAGTTTGGCTTGCTGTAGGTTTTTTTGAGCTTGGTGCCACTGTTGATGGACGGCGGTTAAACGCGCTGCTTTTTGGGCTTGCTGGCGTTGCTGACGCAGCATTTCGATGTGCGAAGCCTGCTCTTGGTGAGTCGCGATTTCTACCACCAATTGCTGCTTGCGGATAAATTGTTGTTCTAACTCAAGCGCAGCTTGATAGTGTGCTTTTGTTTCATCCCACTGCTGTTGCTCAGCTTTGAGTTGTGATTGCGCATGGGTTAATACTGGGGCCAGTTCGGTCAACTCGGTTTGTAACTGCTCTTCACTTTCCAGTCCGACGACACTTAACGTACCTTTGATCTGCTGATCAAACTCTTCTTTCTCTTTACGAATACCCGCGGCGCGCTCAAACAGCGCCCGTTCAATTCGGCTGTAGAGCTGGGTTTGAAAGAGCTGACCAAAAATCTGCTCACGCTCTTTTGAATTGGCGGTTAAAAGCTCACGAAACTTGCCTTGAGGCAACACCATGACTTGGCGAAATTGCTTAACATCAAGTCCTATCAATTCGACCACCGCCTTCGCGACAGGATTGGGCTTGTTGGCAATCAGCTCGTTTCCATCCGCTTTCAGTGCAACCAAAGTAGCGGAATGGGATTTCTTCGTCATCCCTTCACCCCGTTTTTTCGGGATCTCTTGATCGGGCTGACGGGTGATTTGGTAACGCGCCCCCGCCAGCTCAAACTCAAAAATCACTTCGGTGAGAGACTCAGGGGCCGCATAATCGCAGCGCATTTGGTCGCCGGTGCGCTCACTGCCTGTGGTTTCGCCATACAAGGCGTAGCAAATCGCATCCAGAATCGAGCTTTTTCCTGCACCGGTTGCCCCATTGATCAAAAACAGTGGAGCATCACCCAACTTCGTAAAGTCAATCTCTTCTCGTCCGGCAAAAGGGCCGAAAGCTTGGAGGATAAGTTTTAACGGACGCATGTTAAATACCCTCCGCTTTCAGGCGCGTAATCACCTCGATCACCACTTTCTCTTGCTGCTCACTCAGAGGTTCACGTTTCGCCTCAAGGAAAAAATCACGAAACATATCCAATTCCCCTCGCGCCAATCGTGCCTTGCCCATCTCTTGATCCACACCAATCAACATGCCCGGCTTTTCAAGATGCAGCACATTCGGATAAACCTGACGCAGCTTTTCCATCGGGTCGAGAATGGCATGCTTATCCAAAAGACGCACTAGCAGGTAATCATCTGCCTGCGGGTCGGTGGCTCCCGCCGCAAGAATCGCCTCCAACTCTCCCTCGATAATGCGCATTTGATGAGGCGCGGTGAGAGGAATATGCGTTGCGCTAATAAAACCTTGCTGACCCAGCTCTACCAAGGTAGCGCCTTTGTTTTGGTGCTGCTCACCGAAGCTGTATTTCATCAATGAGCCAGAGTAGCGAATGTGTTCCGCGCCTTTCATTTGCGGCTGGTGTAAATGCCCAAGCGCGACGTAGTCAAAAGGCAAAAAATGGCGATGGTCAACACGATCTGATCCACCAATCGATAATGGCCGCTCAGATTCAGACTCCATCGCGCCATCGACAAAACAGTGGCTGATCAATACGTGACGTTGTGACGGATTGCGCTGAGCAAGAATACTCTCGCACAAAAATTGGTGTGCAGCATCATGCGTGGTGATGTCGTTGTGATAGTAGTGGCGCACTAACTCAGGGTCGTGATACGGCATTCCCCAGAAAGCGACCTCGCCCGCTTGCGGTGAATGCAGCACAAGTGGCTGCATCATCTGTTCAAAATCAGCAAAGATATGTAAGCCCGAATTTTTCATTTGCTTCGCGGCAAAGCCTAAACGCTTCGCACCATCGTGATTGCCCGGGATCATCAATAAAGGTGTCTTCAACTCGCCACAGATCACGCTGACTACTTCATCCAATAAATCAATCGCCGCCGTGGGTGGAATCGACCGATCATAAATATCACCAGCGACAATCACAGCATCCACCGGATTGTCGCGCAGAAAGTCGATCAGTTGTGCGAGAACAGCGCTTTGATCATCTAATAATGAGACTTGATGAAATTGGCGACCAAGATGCCAATCCGAAGTATGTAGAAACTTCATGCCTTGCCTGTGGGAGGAAACGAAAACTGGCGCATATCATACCTTTATTTTGTTTAAGTGCGCACCTTTAACTGACGTGGAATGAGCTCGATCCCCGTTTGATAACGTTTCGCCGACGCGTTCAGCGCCAAGGCTAATGCGCTATCGGCAATCAATTCAAATTGCTGAGGCAGAGAATTCACTCGGATGGGTAAAAAGTCGAGTAAGCGGTTATCACCAAAGGTCGCTAAGCGAACTTTTTGCATCAATTCTGGCTGCTCAAGCAAAACATCAAGAATGCCTTCAAGGAGCGTATAGGATGTTGCCACCACCGCATCAGGCAACTGATCATTCGCCACCCATTTGGCAAATACTTTACGCCCCTCTTCACGGTTAAAATGCTCACCATAACCTAGAGTGGTTGGTAAACCGCGCTGCTTAACCGCCATGGCAAACCCTTGTTCACGTTCACGCGACACATTCAGTTCGGGCAGAGCGCCAACCAAACCGACGCTGTGCACATCCTGAGTAAGCACGGAACGCGTTAACTCAAATGCCGCGCCAAAGTCTTCACTGATTACGCAGGAGAAATACTCATCATCCAAGGCACGGTCAATCGCAATCACAGGCGTTCCGGATTGTTGCAGCTTGAGGTAATACTCGCTGGCACTCGGAATTCCACTCGCCACAAACAGAGCGTCGATTCGGCGAGAGACTAAAGCTTCAGCCGCTGCCATTTCAATTTGTGGATCATCATCGGAACAAGCGATCAAAATTTGGTAGCCGGCTTGCCGCGAGTTCTGTTCAAGTAATTTTGCCAAACGCGCATAACTGGTGTTTTCCAGATCCGGAATGATTAAACCAAACGAGCGGCTATTGCCTGCACGCAATGCCGATGCGGCATGATCCGGCCGGAAATTATACTGCTCCACCACAGCCATCACTTTGTGCTGCGTTTTCTCACTGATCCGATATTTCTGCGCCTTGCCGTTGATCACATAACTGGCGGTGGTTTTCGATACGCCAGCTAATTTCGCGATTTCATCCAGTGTCATAAGGGGTTCTCGTTTTATGTGCGTCTGATCATAGAACGCGATTTTTGATCCTAGCCTGGTGTTGAATTATACGCTGAATCGATTCAGTATTAAAGCTGAAAGGATTCAGCAAAAGTACCGTTGATTCACAATCTCGCCCACTACACAGGTCAGATTGTGTCGAGTATCCAGCAGCAAGATCGTGAGTATTCGAGGTTTTGCTGAATTTTTTTGCCCTTTGAGCTGAACCGATTCAGCTCAAAGGAAAACGAGACGGGATGAATGACAAGGTATTGCTTCAACTGAAAACCTGCAGTGATAAACCACATCCCGCCTATAGAGGCAGACAGGAGTTAAGAATGTTAGAACTCACTACACAAGATATTCAATTGCAGCAACACTTTGCGAATAAGCAAGCTGCGATTCAAGGACTGGCTCACGCGTTGACCGCGAAAGGCCTAGTGGCAGAAGGCTATGCGCAAGGTATGCTCAATCGCGAAGCACAGCATTCCACCTATCTCGGTAATGGGATTGCGATTCCGCATGGCACAACCGATACCCGCGAACTGGTTAAACAGACAGGTGTCACCGCCATGCACTTCCCGCAAGGTTTGGATTGGGGAGACGGTAATCTGGTGTATGTGGCCATCGGTATCGCCGCGAAATCGGATGAACATTTGGGCATTCTAAAGCAGCTGACCAGAGTGCTGTCTGCCGATGGCGTTGAGCAAGCGCTCCAACAAGCCAAAACAGCGCAACAAATCATTGCCATTATCAAAGGTGAAGCCCAGTTAACCGCAGATTTTGACGCTTCGTTGATCCAATTGCAGTTTCCAGCCAGTGATATGGTGCAAATGAGCGCTGTCGCGGGGGGATTGTTGAAAAACACGGGCTGCGCAGACAATGAATTTGTTGCCGACCTAGTCACTAAAGCGCCGACTCATCTGGGACGCGGTTTGTGGTTAGTTGCCAGCGATCGCGCAGTAAAACGGACTGGGATGTCGATTGTCACTACAGCCAACCATTGTGAATATGAGCAACAAGCGGTGAAAGCGCTGATTGCGTTTTCGGTGTGTAATGACGTCCACCAGCCTCTGCTTAACACCATTACTCGGTGCGTGTTTGAGCAAAAACAAGATCAACTCTTGCAGGCCGATGTTCAGCAACTGCTTAATCTGTTTAGCGGCAACGCTGAACAAACCATCGCTCAGCAAACAATAGCTGTGGGAACGATCACTGAGGAAACGATAGCCGCAGAAACGGTGGCGGAGCCTGATTCTGCTCGCACTCATACGGCGACTTTCCGCATTAAAAATAGCCATGGTTTGCACGCTCGTCCCGGTGCGATGTTAGTCGCCGAAGCCAAGAAGTTTGAATCTAATATCCGAGTGTCTAACCTGGATGGCGATGGTCAAGTCGTCAATGCCAAAAGCTTGATGAAAGTGATTGCACTGGGCGTAAAACACAATCATCAGTTGCAGTTCACCGCAGAAGGCCCAGATGCAGAAGCCGCGCTGCAAGCGCTAGGCGTGGCGATCAATGCTGGCTTAGGCGAAGGTTAAGGGGCATCACATGACAAAAAAAGTGGTCACCATCACCTTAAATCCAGCGCTCGATTTAACGGGCAGTGTAAACCAGCTTAACGTTGGCTCAGTCAGCTTAGTTGGCCAAAGTTCACTGCATGCCGCGGGCAAAGGGGTAAACGTTGCCAAAGTACTCAGTGAACTTGGCGCACAAGTGACAGTCACGGGCTTTCTTGGCCGAGATAATCAAGAACTCTTCTGCCAACTGTTTGAGCAGTTGGGCGTACAGGATGCGTTTATTCGCATCGCGGGAGCGACGCGTATTAACGTCAAACTGGTTGAACAAAACGGCGCAGTCAGTGACATCAATTTTCCCGGTATTCAGGTGACGGAAGCGGATATTGAGGCTTTCGAAGCGACCTTACAGCGTCTAGCACAAGATCATGATTATTTCGTGCTCGCGGGCAGTTTGCCACAAGGTATCTCACCACAGCGCTGCGCTGGATGGATTGCCCAACTGCGCAGCATGAATAAAAAAGTACTGTTTGACAGCAGCCGCGATGCACTGTTGGCAGGATTGGATGCTAAACCTTGGCTGATTAAACCCAATGATGAAGAGCTTTCTCAATGGTGTGGTCGCAAGCTCACTACCCTAACCGACTGCCAGCAAGCCGCCGCCGAACTTGCTCAAAAACAGATTGAAAACATTGTTATTTCGATGGGGGCCGAAGGCGTGATGTGGCTGCACGAAAACCAATGGTTGCATGCAAAACCACCCAAAATGCCGGTGGTGAGCACAGTCGGCGCAGGCGATACGCTGGTTGCTGGTCTATGCTGGGGACATATGCAACGTATGGAAAAAGAATCTTTGCTCCGTTTCGCAACGGCCTTGTCTGCACTTGCGGTAACCCAAGTCGGCGTTGGTCTTGGTGATTGGGAGCAACTCAATACCCTACAACAACAAATTCAAGTATCTGCACTCCATCCTACGATGGGTGCCTAAGGACAGAAGGTCGTGAAGATGAAAATAGCCATTGTAACCGCATGCCCAAGTGGCGTTGCCAATAGCATTATTGCGGCGGGTTTACTGCAGCAAGCCAGTAAAACGTTAGGGTGGGAAGCCTATATCGAATGTCACTCAACAGTGATTGCAGGCCACACCTTAAGCGAAGAGGAAATCAATAAAGCCGATCTGGTCATACTGGCCGCTAACGGCGAGATTGATATGCAGCGTTTTGTCGGTAAAAAAGTCTACCAAAGCCCTATTACCGCCTGTACTTCCGATCCCGTCGGTTACCTTAAGCAAGCCGCAGAACAAGCGACTGAACTCAGCTCCGAGCAGGCAACACGCTGTGATTCCCCCTCCACAGCGCCTGTTTCTGCCAAAAAAATCGTCGCCATTACTGCTTGCCCAACGGGGGTTGCACACACCTTTATGGCAGCGGAAGCACTAGAAGCGGAAGCGACACGTCAAGGCCATCAGATCAAAGTTGAAACGCGTGGTTCAGTCGGTGCTAAAAACCAACTGACGGAGCAAGAAATTGCTGCCGCCGATCTCGTGATCATCGCGGCCGATATTGATGTTCCTCTGGATCGCTTCAATGGTAAAAAACTCTATAAAACCAGTACTGGCCTCGCGTTGAAGAAAACCGCGCAGGAGCTCAGTAATGCCTTCACGCAAGCGAAAACTTTTTCAAGCTCTGCCAACAGCGCGACTAACGACAAAGCAGAAGAGAAAAAAGGCGTGTATAAACACTTGATGACGGGCGTATCGCACATGCTGCCTGTCGTGGTCGCTGGCGGTCTTATCATCGCGCTCTCTTTCGTATTTGGTATTGAAGCGTTCAAAGAAGAAGGCACTTTAGCTGCTGCTTTAATGCAGATTGGCGGAGGTTCAGCATTTGCACTGATGATTCCGGTGCTTGCTGGCTACATTGCATTTTCTATTGCCGATCGTCCGGGACTGGCTCCGGGGTTGATTGGCGGTATGCTCGCAAGCTCAACGGGCGCCGGTTTCCTTGGCGGTATCGTTGCAGGTTTCCTCGCGGGTTACAGCGCCAAATTTATCGCCGATAAAATGCAACTGCCTCAATCAATGGCCGCGCTAAAACCGATTTTGATCATCCCGTTTATTGCCAGCTTATTTACCGGATTAGTGATGATTTACGTCGTGGGCGGCCCCATGTCGAGCATCATGAGCGGTATGACCAACTTCCTAAACAACATGGGTTCAACCAACGCGATTTTGCTCGGTATTGTGCTTGGTGCCATGATGTGTTTCGACTTAGGTGGCCCAGTGAACAAAGCCGCATACACCTTCGGCGTCGGCTTACTCGCCTCACAAACTTATGCGCCAATGGCCGCGATCATGGCAGCAGGTATGGTGCCAGCATTGGGTATGGGCTTAGCAACCTTTATCGCGAAAGACAAGTTTGAAGCGGGAGAGCGCGAAGCAGGAAAAGCCTCTTTTGTTCTGGGCCTATGTTTTATCTCTGAAGGTGCAATTCCTTTTGCCGCCAAAGATCCAATGCGTGTGATCCCAGCCTGTATGCTGGGTGGAGCCGTGACAGGCGCACTCTCTATGCTATTTGGCGCGAAATTGATGGCGCCACACGGCGGTCTGTTTGTGCTCTTGATCCCGAATGCGATAAGCCCGGTGCTGCTGTACTTGGTCGCGATTGCTGTCGGTACGGCGATTACCGGTTTTGGCTACGCTATGCTGAAAAAGTCGGCACAAGCCAAAGCGGTCGCGGCTTGATCTGAGTGCATGGTGAAAGGCGTACTTAGTGACATAAATGCTCAGTGAAAATGAAAAAGCCAGTGGAATTCCGCTGGCTTTTTTATCTCTAAACAACTTAAAGAGCGTTTTATACCTAAAAAACCCAAGTGGCTTCCCCATGAACATCGATTGCCTATGTGCATGAGGATCGGAAAATAGCCAACACTTTCACTGCCCTCAAGTTAGGCGAGAAGATTCGGACTATTTTTTAGGGCTTGGATGTTTGGGTTGAATATAGTGGCGAGAGACATCCACTACCGCGACATCTTTAAAGAAGCTGCGCCCCAGTAGCAGTGGATAAGTTAAGTGCGTGCGATCGGTCAAAGTAAACTCCGTTTGCTCTTTCAAATCACCAATTTGGATCCATGCCACCACAACGGCTCTACGCTGCGCTTCCTCGGCACTCGATTGACGAATTCTCACCCAACGTTCGACGGGTAAACTTAACTCCTCACTGCGAATGTTGTCGTGCTCAATACGAAATTTCACCCAATCCTGTCCGCCACGTTCAAAAGGCACGATATCTACCGCACTGATCGATGAGGTGGTCGCCCCAGTATCAATTCGTGCTTTGAAACTCTCTTTCAAACCCGGCAGATAAACCCACTCTTTATCGCCTAATACTATCTTGCCATCAGAAGTTTTTGTCGCTGTCGAAAAATCATCTTTCTCTTCAAACGAGTGTGCAGGCTCAAGCAAGGGTAAAGTCTCGACCAGAGGAGCATTAGGATCGACGATCTCTTCAGGCACGGTTACCACAGGCTGAGCTTGCGTCTCCACCACCTCAGGCACTTGTGCCGGTGTAGATGGCACCGGATTGGTAGCGCAAGCCACCAATCCACTACTTAACATTAATGGTACTAACAACTTCAGTGGTTGACTCATACTTTCACCTAATCAAATACCACCCTTCCTGATTGGGCATATTGCTGTCATCTTCATTTACGACACATGAATAATAGCATTGGCCACATAAGGAATGTCTTTTTCGGTCAGCCCTGCGATATTAATTCTGCCATCTGCGACACCATAAATCGCAAACTCTTCACGCAGCCTTCCCATCTGCTCTGCACTGAATCCTAGTACAGTAAACATGCCTCTATGGCTCTCAATGAAGTCGAATTGTCGCGTATTGTGTTGATTTCTCAACTCATTACACAAATTTTTGCGCAGAGTTAACAAACGTTGCTGCATTTCACTCAACTCTTGTTTCCAAATTGCCGTGAGCTGCTCATCTCTTAACACTGTTTTGACGAGAGCAGCACCGTGATCGGGCGGCATAGTGTAAGTGGAACGCGCTAAGGTCAGCATTTTTCCGCGTGCATTGGTCACCTCTTGCTGATTTTTCCCAATCACAATCGCCGCTCCCGTACGCTCACGGTACAAGCCGAAATTCTTAGAGCAGGATGTCGTGATCAACATCTCTTCCATACGCTCCGCCATGTAACGCAAACCCTGTGCATCTTGTTCTAAGCCGTCACCAAAACCTTGATAGGCGATATCGACAAAAGGGATAAAGCCGTTTTTCTGCGCCAACTCAGTGATCGCTTGCCACGCAGAAAAATCGATATCGGCACCTGTCGGGTTATGACAACAACCATGCAGTAACACCACATCTTTCGTTCCCGCTTGTGCCAGATCGGCCAACATTTGTTCGGTATCCACCATTTTGGTTTCACGGCTGAAATAACGGTAGTAACGTACTTTCAGACCAGCCGCTTCCATCACGGGCTTATGGTTGACATAACTAGGATCGGTGATCCACACGGTAGTATCCGGTTGTGCCACACGCATCAAATCCCCCAGCATACGCAGCGCGCCGCTGGCTCCCGGAGTCTGGATTGCAATCGTGCGCTCCACATCCAAGGTTGAACCTAATACGAGCTGCATCATGCTCTGGTTGAACTCTTCACAACCGGCAAGGCCGACATAAGATTTGGTTTTTTGGCTTGCCACCACTTTATCTTGCGCCAGCGCAACGGCACGCATAATTGGCGTTTCGCCAAGACTGTTTTTATAAACGCCGATTCCAAGATCCACTTTTTGTGGACGAGAATCATTGCGAAAGGCGACGGAGAGAGAAAGTATTGGATCTAAAACTGGTGCTGGTAAATGAGTAAACATGAAAGTCACAACCCTTTGAAATTCAGGTAACAACTCACAAAGTAAACCAGATAAGAGAAAACCGAAAGGGATTTTTTGTTCTCAGTCGCCCCTTAAACACTAGAGCGCTGAGAATAAGGACTTACAAGGTAAAGCGATGAATCACTTGATTCGCACTGCCCCGCCACTCTAGCCCAGGATCAGCCTGCTCTTGGATAAATTTGCCATCCACCAACACATCAATGTATGGCAGTAAAGCTTGTTGGCTATCATCCAATTCCGCCAAGGTATATCCCGTCCAGAGCCAAATATCTTTATCTGGGCACTCGGTTTTTACCCGCTGCACAAGCTGTAACACCACTGATAAATTGGCAGGATGCATCGGATCGCCACCCGAGAGCGATAATCCACGGCGTTTGATACGTGTGTCTTTCAAGTCCGCAATGATTTTATCTTCCATCTCTTGGGTATAGCGATGTCCAGACGACAGCGACCACGTGCTTTGGTTATAACATCCTTTACATTGATGAACGCAGCCGGAGACAAACAGCGTGCAGCGTGTCCCCGGCCCGTTAACCACATCAATCGGATAATATTGATGGTAATTCATACTGTTACAGGTGTTTTACCCGACGTTTTACTTCTTCTTGCTTACCGACGTTAAATGGGCGTGCATCTGGACTGCCCAAATAACCGCATACTCGACGCGTCACTGAGACTTTGGTCGGCTCATGATTGCCACATCGCGGGCAAACAAACCCTTTACTGGTACAGTCAAATTCGCCGGTAAAACCACACTCGTAACATTCATCGATTGGCGTATTGGTCCCGTAATACGGCACGCGGTGATAACTGTAATCCCATACGTTTTCGAGCGCTTCTACGTTACGTTGCATGTTCGGGAATTCGCCGTAGCAGATGAATCCACCACTTGAAATTTCCGGATATGGCATTTCAAAATCGATCTTGTCGTACGGATTCACCTTCTTCTGAACATCCAAATGGAAGCTGTTGGTGTAGTAACCTTTATCCGTCACTCCTTCCACCACGCCAAATTGCTTGGCATCAATTCGGCAGAATCGGCTGCACAAGTTTTCACTCGGTGTGCCATACAGGCTGAACGCGTAACCAGTCTCTTTTTTCCACTGCTCAACCGCGTTGCGCAGATGTTGAATGATTTTCACGGCTTCTTCGCGCAGTTGAACATCATCATAAACATGCTTTTGCTGACCAAACAGCGCCATGATGGTTTCATGTACACCGATATAACCCAATGAAATAGAAGCACGGCCATGTTTGAAAATATCCGCAATCGAATCATTTGCTTTCAAACGCACACCACATGCACCTTCCATATATAGGATTGGTGCAACACGTGCTTTCACATTTTCTAAACGGTTAATCCGAGTATCTAATGCGCGGCGAGCAAGTTTCAGTTTGTCATCCAACAGAGCATAGAATTTGTTTATATCGCCTTTCGCCTGCAAGGCAATGCGTGGCAGGTTCAAGCTTACAACGCCAAGATTATTACGCCCTTCATGGATCAACTCCCCATTTTCCTCATAAGGATTTAGGAAAGAGCGACATCCCATCGGGGTTTTGAATGAACCCGTCACTTCAACCACTTTGTCGTAGTTGAGAATGTCTGGGTACATGCGTTTAGAAGCGCAGTCTAACGCGAGCTGCTTAATGTCGTAGTTAGGATCTTCTGCTTTGTGGTTGAGTCCATCTTTAATCGCAAACACCAGTTTCGGGAATACCGCCGTTTTACGGTTTTTACCCAAACCTGCGATGCGATTTTTCAGGATCGATTGCTGGATCAAGCGCGATTCCCAGCTTGTGCCCAGACCAAAACCAAAGGTCACAAACGGTGTTTGCCCGTTTGCGGTATGCAGCGTGTTGACTTCATACTCCAACGATTGGAAAGCGTCATAGCACTCTTTTTCCGTGCGCGCCTTAGCAAACGCTTCAGGGCTGTGAATATCCCATTCGCGGGCAATCTCTAAATGCTTTTCGTAGCTTGCCGTCACATAAGGAGCCAGTACTTCATCAATCCGGTTGATGGTAGTGCCACCATAAATATGGCTCGCGACTTGAGCAATAATTTGCGCGGTAACTGCCGTTGCGGTTGAAATTGACTTAGGCGTGTCAATTTCAGCATTACCCATTTTAAACCCATGAGTCAGCATGCCTTTTAAGTCAATCAACATGCAGTTAAACATCGGGAAGAAAGGCGCGTAATCCAGATCATGATAATGAATATCGCCCGACTCATGAGCTTGCACCACATCACGTGGTAAAATTCGCGTTTTGGCATAATGCTTGGCGACAATACCCGCCAACAAATCGCGCTGAGTCGGGATCACTTTGCCATCTTTATTGGCGTTTTCATTGAGCAGATCCGCATTGCTTTCTTGGATCAGACCTTCGATTTCTTTGGTCAGCTTGCTCTGCTTCTCACGCGCGACATCGCGGTCATGGCGATATTCAATGTATGAACGAGCTAATGCTTTGTACGGGCCTTGCATTAGCTCGTTCTCTACTAAGGTTTGAATCTCGGTGATGTGTACCTCATCGTAATCTCGCAGTTTGAGTTCAACGGCTAATGCCACATTGAGTGCGTAGATAGCGATTTCCTGATCGGCATGTTCCGCAGCACTTTCTACAGCAGCTTGGATACGATCCCTGTTGAATGGCGCTTTTGAGCCATCACGTTTGATTACGATAGGTTTCACCTTCTCTCCTTACCCAGCATACTCACAGAGTTATCCACAAATACACTATATAGGGCTAATTTTTCTGCGACTGACACTATATGTTGTGGCGTATTTAACGAAATGCATCAAGTGAGAGTATTGATTTAGATCAACGAAAACCGACCAATGAACAAGATCAATGCGATCTTATTGGGGAAGATCTCAAACCAGAAAGAAACCTTGAAAATCGTGATTTTTGTGATGGGGCAACCTTGAACTCAATGAAGTATTGTCAGACGCATTGCTACGCTTGAGTGAATCCCCAAACCGCTGGAAAAGTGCGAAATACACGCCCCGAGTTTAACGTCTAGAATACCGATTAAGTTCTCATTTTCTGATGACCGCTCAAGCATGAGCTCCCGCACGTCAATCATGCCGCTTGCTACAGTACAACACAGTACCCAAGCGACTTGACATTGTAGATCGGCGTAAAGTGAGACGTTACTGAATATCTAACTTATTGAGTAATGAAGGATAACCCCAGCCATCATGGCCAGCCTCAATACTTTCTCCCGTTAAATACTCATAAAGTGTGGGAGCCAAAGAGCCATTTTGTTCCGATTGTAGTGCCATCGCATTAGGCCCAATCGGTTTACCCCAGAATCCCAAAAACGCATCTTTTTCTAAGTAGCTTTCACCAGCGTGTCGTCCCGGCACTTTGGTGTTGTATCCGACGCCCTGCTTAGGGAAGAGATTCATCGTGCCGGCACGATCTTCTTCATAAAGTGCCGCAAGCTGATTCACAGAGTCAGGACGAGGAGTGAAGCGGGTTAGCTGCCGCCATTCCTGCTCATCACACCAAGTCGCTATGTTCGCTTCTTCAGCACGATAGAGACATTTGTCCACCAACTGCGCGAACTCTTCGAGAGCCTTGGCTTGAGGCTTAGGTAAATATTGATTCAGTTGCTGTAGCTGTAATAGCTGAGGTTGGCCTTGCTGTGACGTGTAAAAACGCTTATTACCCACTAGGCGTATGATCTCATCCAAGCGCTGACCTTCTCGCATGCCGATCACCCGCACAGCACAATCATCCACAGTACAGGTTTTCTCTCTAACCACTAAGTAATCCAAGCTATCCCCTAAACGAACAAGGCTTTCACTAACAATATCAAGGGGTTTGTCACTCTCTTTGGGTTGCCACTGGGTCAATTCTTGATAAATAGGTTGTGTTGCCCACCCTGCCGCTGAATTAAAGAAATCGAGCATGAAGTTACCTCCGGCAGTCGAGGCCACTACAACATCAATCTTCTGATAACTGGGCGCATTAAGAGCATTGGTTAATTTCGGCCCCTCTCCTTCATCGGAGGAAATTTTCTCCAGCGCAATCTTAATCCCCAGATCTTTTTGTAATGACTCAAAAATTTTACGTTCTGGATTTAAGGTGCCGTAAACGGGAGCTAAACCGTGATCGCCCGCCATTCCCCATAAAGTACGCTCATAAATTCCAGCTTTTTTGTATGCAGCTTCTGTTTCTCTCAACCAGTAATCTAAGCGATTCAATTCTCCCGTTGGCATGATCACCTCATCGCTAAACGGTCCAGCGAAATGGGCAAAATGGTCGGGCCAAGGATTATAAATCAGCGTGTAATCGGGCATGCCAAAGATGTCCCGCTCAGCATATTCAGCCAGTTGTTGCTCAAGGCGTTGCTTTAATGTCGCTCGCGTTAATACCATCCATTTCGACGAATTTTGGTAAGCGGTGATCTGCTCAATTAATTTCGCTCTTAATGGGGTAAGTTGACGTTCCACCTCCGCCCTTTCATTTAATTCTCGCAAACAACGCTTTTCACCGAAATCACGTAGAGCTTCGCCAGCACCAAGATTCACCAGTCCATCGTAGGTAGTATGTGCATTCCAATCATACTGAGCGTTACAGTTGAGTGTTTTCAAGTAATCTAGGCGATCGAACATTGTCTTCACTCCTCGTTCATTAACTAAGCGATCGAGCTGCAAAGCATCGTTGCCAAAAAAGTAGTAAGCGCGATCTGCTTGACGATCAACGAAGTGGAAATTGGGAATACCAGTACCACCAAGCCCAGAAACCTTAGCGCCAGTTTTGATGATAGGTAAATTACGCACACTGATTGTCGGTGTCGAAGAGATACCGACTTGCACAATGGTTGGACGATAATGTTGATAAAGCTGTTTGAAGAAGGGCAAATAGTAAGGATCTTGATAATTTTGCTCAGCCAAGGTGGAGAGGAAACGGACTTGTTGCTTATGCTCTAGCGGCTCCGTCAGCGTTGAATTCAGGTTTTTTTCAGCTTGTTGATGTTCTGCATAGACTTGTTTGATAAAGGGGGTTTCTGGGTGAACAAGCCCTTCAATCAAGCCTTGCTGCAAACCATCCACTGTCACTTGTACCGCAAAACGGCGCTGCTGTTGTGAAGTTAAAAAAGTGACTAATTGCTCAGGGTCACTATCCAATGTTTTGTTTAACCACTCTTTTAAACGCGCGGTGCGCTCTTCCTGATAAAGAAATTGTCGATATCCTTTCAGCACATTCAAACGCACAAAATCAATTAGGCTAACCGTAATCGCTTGCGCTTTGTTGTTCACTTTATTGGCGTTTTCTGGTTTCGCATCTTCTAGAACCGACAGAAGTGCATGTTTCATCTCCCCCTCATCCATGCCGTTGGCCGTTTGACGCAGAATATCCACAACAAGTGGTTGAATTTTTGAGACTAAGGCTTTATCAGCAGGCGTATCCGACAAATACTGGTATTGGGAAGGCAGTTGTTTGAGATCACGCCACTCACCAATCTGTACTAGAGCGTCATACAAGGTCACCATAGTCGCAATAAATTCACTGTCGACTTTAATTCCTTCTTGGTGAGCTTGATCTTTACTATGTTGGCTTTGCTCTGTCACTACAGGTTTGCCAAGCTGAAACAAACTATGTTCAAACCCCTTTAAGGCTGGCTCATCATACACAGTGGATAAATAATTTTTGAATTGATCTTCCGTTGCCATGCCGGTGTAGCGGTCATAATACTGATAAAGAAAATATCCCAACGGGATTGCATAGCTGGGATCGGAAATTTGCTTTATGACTCGCGCTTTCGTTTTTACGTCCAATGGTAAGGTGAGGATATAACTATCCAAAGTGAGACCAGCTATAGTAAACAGCGCGGTATCGCGTGTTAATCGAGTTGAATAACTCAACGAGTTGGTGATTTGATGCTTAAAAACATGCGCCGAGTTATACACGCCTCCCACAAGAGGCATTGATTCCACTGCGCCATTTACTGAAAAGGGTAAACATCCCAAAATAGCCATTATTGAGAGTCTTGTATATTGATGAGATGAGTACATAATCTTTCCTATTTCAGTTTGATAATGCGTCAATTTAAAGGTTAAAGCGCTTGAAAAACCAACACTCTGCCTTCGATAACATAATGAATCAACACATGTTTCGTAATTCTGACTTTATATCGCTTTATTCTTGAAATATTTTTCTATCACACCATTCTATGCAGTATGGCAACTAAAAGTATTGAAATGCGCAAAACACGTAGACATTGGGGGATTGATACGGTCATGAGAACGAGAAACCAATGAAAAGAGCAGCGGACTTAGCCGACAATATCTGCCTAAAAGCACCTCGATAGCAACACTCACTCAAGCAAAGTGAACGTAATTGCACACAAACTTAACAGCAGACCCAAAGCTCGTCTGGGCTGTAAAACACCGGAGGAATGTTTTGTTGGATATTATAGCTGATCGTTGCGCTTCAAACTTGATACTAAGTTAAAGTAACTCGCTATCCACATTTGATAACGATACACGCTTCTCAGCCTCATTCGTCATCGTATCCAAGCTGTAACTAGAGCCTGATAAGCTGAAGCGAGATACCTTAAAGTGACCACTTTCCATCGGGATAGCGATCCCAAATTGTTTACTTTGTTTCGCGGTTCTCTCAACCTGATCAAAGTTGTCAAAGACAAACACATTCTGGTTACCCATTCGATCTCCACACACAAGGTTAAGATTGAGAGCACCAGATTCGGCATTTACCAACACAGGGTATTTATTGCCCTTAGTACAAGTTATATCAACAGTAATTAAGAATAAGCACTGCTTGTTTTCAAAGTAACAATATTTCCCAAACACATGACCACTGTTATTAATAGTTGCTGCGTAATAGTAATCGTCACCATCCGTGTTTATTACCCAGTCTTTATGAATAACCTCAGCAGCAAAAATAGGAAAGCTGGATGATATTGTAAATAAAATGAGTAAGAGTTTTTTCATACATTTATCCTCAGAGTTAAACACTATCGCTGCATTATATCTAATATCAACTATGTATCATATTTGGAGTTTAGAACAGTCTTAAGCTAACGCCCGCTTAAGGGGCAGCCAACGCTACGACTAACTTTCCGCATAACACTGTAACCATAAAAACCAACGCATAGTAAAAATGCCACGCGTTGGCTGTCCCTCTTGAAGCGTTTGTTAGCTTTAACCTGATAGCCCCACCAGAATGAACACATAACTATTATGAAAGGCATGAGTTAGGAAAGCGACTTTTACACCCTCAGATGTAGATATTTTTTGCCACACCTGAAAACCGAGACAAAAGACTACAAACGGGGCAAACGTGAACAAGCCCCACAATGGATGGCTTAAAGAATGCAGAACTGAAATAGACAAGGCAACCACACAAGCGACCAACAGTATATTTTGCGTGAACTTCTGAACTAACCATATGAGTAGGACTATTAGTATCGTTTCTACAAATGGAGCGAATAGAATCAAACCGAACGCATCAAAAAGGGAAAACGATAAGTTCTCATTAGGCGCTTCTTCAGGCAAGCCAACTAAAAAATGATACGAACACGCTAAAGCCAAGGCAATACAGGAACTTAATACCGATGCTTTAAAGCTATATGATAATTTTGAATCATTAATTTTGAATAGGAACATAAGTAACCTTTTTAAAGCTAACGCCCGCCTAAGGGGCTGACAACGCATTACCACTAAACTTAAACACACCAACTGCAACCACCGCGGCTCATTGGGACTGGAAACGCCGCGCGTTGACAGTCCCTCTTGAGGCGTTTGTTATAACGCATTTTCTACCGCACCTAACCAAGCAGGTAAATTCTTTTTATACCAGTCAATATATATTGCTGCTTCAGGTTTATTGCGACTTATCAGTATGTTAATTACCTCAATAACTATCCAACACTTTGCAATAACCAAATGCTTCGTTAACTCATCCGCTGCAAATGATGAATTGTGTTGGGTGTATCGCTCGATAATCGAAGCGTACTCATCCATTGAGCCCAAACCTTGTACTAAGGGAGCCAAATCAATTGCTGGGCTGCCATAACCAAAACGTTCCCAGTCAAACAGTACCAATTCACCATTTTGTCTGATGCCCCAATTTCCATCATTTGTATCGCCCGAAATTAAGCATGAATGCTCAAATAGAACCTGAGACAAAGCTTGTATTGATACTATCGTACTTTGAGAAGAACGAGGAAGGCTTAAGGCCTCAAGAGCTAACTCTGTTGAAATAGCTGACCAATGATGCTCTTTGGTACTAAAACAAGGTTTATATTTTGAACAATGAATACTAGCCAATTGCTCAAATACGCTCGAATTGGTTTGCAGTTCCTTTAATGTCATTCGATTAGGAATAAGCTCAATAAAGAGATCCTTATCTTGTACCTTATAAAGTTTGGGAACATTCACGTCCCTGATCTTTGAAGCTGCATGTTGGTAAAAATTCACCTCTACATCAGAAGCATTTTGCTTATGGATACAAAGGGAACTACCAAATTCTTCAATAGAGACTCGTGCCGAGCCCATTTTCGATAGATCTTTTGTACTCATAACTCTCCCGCGTTATAACGCCCGCCTAAGGGGCTGGCAACGCATACCACTAAACTCAAACACAACAACTGCAACCACCGCGGCTCAATGGGGCTGGAAACGCCACGCGTTGACAGTCCCGCTTGAGGCGTTTGTTATGTGCGTGCTTGAGTATTCACTCCATACTGGGCTCAGGCAAAACAGACGCTGTGCTATCCATATAGGTTAAGAAATTCTTCCAGATTTCATGTGTTCTCTGTCTCGTTAACTGCGTTTTGCAAGATATCGCCAAAACACCACGAATTGAACCATCCCGCCATTGTGTATATACCGAATTGCAATGAGAAGACATGTAACTTTGCCAATCTTTCTGAGCCACTTGGATTGCACTGACCAAATCAGGATCATTCGCATTATGCTCAAAACTCGCTTCAAGATATTTTGTTAGTTCCGCTTGAGCTGAATCTAAAGCCATACTTGCACACTGATTAATCTCAAATGTATTCATCGCATTCTTACAATCAAGAGACTCGTTTTCAGCACTTACAACACTAGAAAAACTTGCAAGCATGATTAGCAGCCACTTTTTCATTATTTTCTCCAAAGCACCTAACGCCCGCCTAAGGGGCTGGCAACGCATTACACCAAACTCAAACACAACAACCGAAACCACCGCGGCTCAATGGGACTGGAAACGCCACGCGTTGACAGTCCCTCTTGAGGCGTTTGTTATGTGTATGAACTCTAAGCTAAAGTTAGCCTCGTCCAAACATGCTACGCGATATTTTATGACCCACTGCAAAGCAAACCACAGCAACACCGATGAAAACTAGGATTGATAGTAAATATCCAACCGTCGCTGATACGCCAAAGCCCCAAACAAACGAAAATACTAAACCTTGATATGCTTCGTATGGCCATTCAATTACTGGAAAGTGTGAACCGTCCATCACAGTAAAGATTAAAGCAGCCAATCCTAATAGTGATGCCACAATCCCAAATATGCTTGATCTATTCATGCTGAAAACTAAGCTGGAAACAAGTCTGCCAATTCTATGTACTTGATTCCATTGGGACTAGCTAAAAAACACATAACGCCCGCCTAAGGGGCTGGCAACGCATTAACACTAAACTCAAACACAGCAACTGCAACCATCGCGGCTCAATGGGACTGGAAACGCCACGCGTTGACAGTCCCTCTTGAACCGTTTGTTATGTTTAAGCTTCAATGACTTACGTTTTACCAAAACCAAGATTAACTCAGCTTTGATTCACAAACAAAAGCCAAGACCTAAAAAACTGAAACGATTCATAGATTTGAAAAACAGACTGTGAATTTCAGCAATTCAAGCCCAAAACCTGTGTTCAAAATGCTGATTGGGCCAAACCGCCCTAACCTCGCGCTTACCCGAAAATTGATTGAGGCAATTCTCTGAATTTCCAGCGCCAAAGAATAATTGTCCGGAAAACAGCGCCCGCTGAAGCCAACTTGCCGACAAACTCAAAACTAACCAGCCAAGGGGACAAAGAAAAACCATAAACTACTGATTTTGCGTGATTAAGCATAACGCCCGCCTAAGGGGCTGACAACGCATACCGCCAAACTCAATCACAACAACCATAACCACCGCGGCTCAATGGGACTGGAAACGCCACGCGTTGACAGTCCCTCTTGAGGCGTTTGTTATAACCGTTTTTCCATTCGCACCAGATCCCATAACTTACCATTAAAAGCTCTCTGGAAATTGGGTTGGATTTCGAGACTGCCACATTAAACCCGACCTAGTGTTAATCTATCGAGTTTTTAACGATCAACTACAACTAGCGCGTATTGGTTCACATAGTGATTTATTCTAATGAGTCAATTGGGCACATAACGCCCGCCTAAGGGGCTGGCAACGCATAAAACTAAACTCAAACACAACAGCCATAACCACCGTGGCTCATTGGGACTGGAAACGCCACGCGTTGACAGTCCCTCTTGAGGCGTTTGTTATGAGGCGGATTCACCGCCTGCCCTTGGCGTAATTCCCAACTCTTTCTGTAACCTTTTACTGAGCCCGAGCACAACAAGACGGTAGGACTCAGACAAGTAATACTTCAACTCTTCGTCTAATACACCTGAAGTCTCCGTTTGTTGGATCCACTTCATCCCTCGGTTGGCGAAGTAAGGGGCGGGAATATAACCATCGTGCTCACTCAGATACTCAAAGTTCAAATCCGATGTTTTGAAAGTAAAAACGGGTTGCTGATCCTTGCCGATACTGCCAATAGAAAACACTTTTCCAGCCACTTTCCAAACATGAGAACCACCCCATTGCACTACGTATGTAGTAGCAGGAAAGGAACGACAAAATTGGTTGAACTCATCGTGATTCATCTTGTTTTCCTATAGCCTCATAACGCCCGCCTAAGGGGCTGGCAACGCATTAACACAAAACTCAAACACAACAACCATAACCACCGCGGCTCAATGGGACTGGAAACGCCGCGCGTTGACAGTCCCTCTTGAGGCGTTTGTTAGGCACAGGATGCACGCTGTAGCACCCATTTTTCCAATTTTTCATTGTCGCTATCAACCACAAAACCAATGAAAACAAAGTTGTTGGCTCGTACGACATTCAACGAAGCGAGGTTCGCCGATGAAATCAAAGCCACAACACTTTCAATTGAATCCATATTAAACGCTAACTGACAAAGTTGATTGACTGCCAATTTTGCAAATCCTCGACCTTGTTTATAAGGCGAAACATTGTATCCAATTTCAACTTCACCATCTTGAGGTTCATCTTTGAAGCCACAGAAACCAACGACATTACTGCCCACTGACATCATGTAGGGTAATGACCAAATTTCAGCTTTTGAGTTTTGGAGCTGCTCATAAGAACGGATCAGAACATGCTTTGGTGGCACAGCCCCTTCACAAAACGTCAATTCTGAGTCAAGGCAAATATGGTCGAGCAAGCATTTAAGATGGCGCTGATTTAACTGTTGTAGTTCCAATTTTCCACCCTGTGCCTAACGCCCGCCTAAGGGGCTGACAACGCATTACCGCTAAACTCAAACACAACAATCGAAACCACCACGGATCAATGGGACTGGAAACGCCACGCGTTGACAGTCCCTCTTAAGGCGTTTGTTATATTTATGCTTACCGAATTTTGCCCAAGGTGCGACACCCCTTTGATAATGTGAATCCATTGTATATTCAATAAATTCTTAAGCTCAACACCATAATAGTAAAAATCATTTTTCTAGGCATATATTAAAAGGGGGCACGACGCTGTTAGTCTCTCAATAACTCTAACTGCTGCTCTTGCTCAAGCTCTTTTTTGTCTTGATGCCGTACATACCGTCTAATGATTTCTTCATTTACACCTACCGTATCCACAAAATAGCCTCGCGCCCAAAAATGATTTCCCCATAACTTTTTCCTGATATGTGGAAACTTGTTGAATAGCCTAATTGCACTCCTACCCTTTAAAACTCCCATCAACGTCGAAATCGATACTTTGGGCGGAATTATCGCAACTAAGTGGACATGATCTGGCTGAACATTGAGTTCCAAAACTTCACAATCTTTCATATTACAAAGAATGTAGATCGAACGATTTAGCTCTTTGGCTACATTACCTTTTAAGATCTTAAAACGAAATTTTGGTGTCCAAACGATATGATATTTGCAACGCCAATAGACGTGTGATGAACTTCTGTAGTCGCCCATGTTATTTGAATCCTCTTACTTATGGTGAATAAGAGTTTCCCTTCTAATATAGGCGCATTTTCGGGCAAAATCCCCTAGGAATAATAACCACCGCTAAAAGCGGTGGTTTAGGGATGATAATAAAATACTAATAAACTTAAACACCATACAACTTATTAAAGCTTTAATTCAACATTATCCAGAGATTGTACATTTGTAGAGTGTTCAATATTCAATAATGACACATCACCAGATGTATTATACGAATTCATCTTAACCACAGAATATATGAACTTTTTTTCATTCTCTAACAAATTGATAATGTATCTATTAGATGCGCTATATAAACTCATATCAACATCAACAAACTTATTAGCACTAATAATTACATTTGAAATATACTTTCCAGAAATTAACTCTCCCGCAATATCTGAAACAATACGGATACCTCCCCTTGATTTAAATGCAGTATTTTTTATAAAAGACAGTCCACTCCAGTCTATTGCCTCATTAACATTACTGATCGAGTTTGGAAATACATTGAGAATAAATTTATTAACATTTGAAAAGGAATTATCTTTAATGACAACATTAGAATAATAATTAACCTCTATTGCAGAACCATGTATGAAATTAAAAATATTACCTTCTACTATTGCATTAGATACACCTTTACGTGATGATAGTTTCAACCCTCCTTTCATTTCATAGAATAAGTTATTTTTAAAGATTATATCTCTCGTTCCTCCAAAATCCTTACTCCATGGATGTGTAGTTGTGACTTGAGTTACATTATAGAAAACATTACCTTCAGCACGAAAATTTTTAGAATTAATTTGCTCTCCAGAATAATGACTCCTAGATGAGGTTATACGTAATGCTGCATCACCAAAATTATAGAAATTACTATTTTTAACTGACGAGCCAGACGTACCAGAGAATAAAACACCCTGCTCTCCCCAGACCATATTGGTAGTGTTTTCATCAATATATTTAGCATCTGTCAAACCATAAAATGAAACACCATCAATTGATATATTATCTGAATCAATGACTGACAATATATATTCACCATTAAATGAATTACACTTTTTAATGTTAACTCCACCCATCCCAACTATTTTAATGTCATTTTTATTTTTAATATACGCCGTAGAACAAACATCATAATCTCCAGGTTCTATCTCTATGGTAGACCCAGATTCCGCTCGCTCAATAATACTGACAAAATCATTACCTCCAGAGTGAGCGCTCACAGTAAAAAAAATAAATATTACGAAGAAAAATCTTACTCCAAGCATTTAAACACCTTATATATAACAATGTACAAAATAAGAATACACTATTTTAACTGCTTAAAAAACACTTTTGTAAAACACAATAAATACTTATTAAATTCGACAAGTTGAAATAATTAAAAAGCATTAGTGAAATCCAATACAAACAAACAAATGGCTTAGATGAAAATATAACGCCCGCCTAAGGGGCTGGCAACGCATTACCACTAAACTCAAACACAACAACCGAAACCACCGCGGCTCATTGGGACTGGAAACGCTACGCGTTGACAGTCCCTCTTGAGGCGTTTGTTATGTTGCGGTGCTAACTATTATGCATGTTAGAAATGCAGGTAACCCTGAAACAAAAAGTTTGATACAAAGCATCGTGTTTGATGAAAAACGCTCACTGTCAATTTCATTAGCCACCGAGCTATCCACCATTGAACCCGCTACACTTTCTGCCCTATCACCACCAAAACCGCCTTCTGGTGGGTACATAAAAAATAAGGCTGCTAACCCCCAAAGGATCACCACAACAAAGAATGCATAATCCGGCCAAGACCTCAGGCCAAAGAAACCCGTAGATTTCTCAAACATGACCACAACTGCTGATGCAGTGAGATTGCTTATGAGAAAAAACCTCAATAAATTTAGCATGTTATTCCAACGTCCATCCTTAGCAACATAACGCCCGCCTAAGGGGCTGGCAACGCACTACCACTAAACTCAAACACAACAGCCGTAACCACCGTGGCTCAATGGGACTGGAAACGCCACGCGTTGACAGTCCCTCTTGAGGCGTTTGTTAGTTTGCTTTCACCCAGATCGTGCGATTTAATTATTTTAAACACTTCGCACCATGAGCTATACTCTTTCAAACTTTGAGTGAGGAGCCTAGTTATGCACACACTAACAGCAAATGATGCTAAACGAAATTTTGGTGAACTTCTTCTAAGCGCACAGCGCGAACCTGTCATCATCAGCAAAAACAGTAAGAATACTGTCGTTGTCATGTCCATTAAGGACTTTGAAGAACTTGAAGCCATGAAACTCGATTATCTCAAACACTGCTTTGAGTCTGCTCAGAAAGACTTAGATAGTGGCAAAACCGTTGATGGTGCCGCTTTTCTAAACACCCTTTGATTGAGCGTTTACCTCAATATGCAAAATAAACAATATAAGCTCAGCCAATTAGCCCAAGAGCACTTACTCAAGATTAAACACTACACCATTGAAAATTTCGCTGAAGCGCAGTGGCAAAAATATAAGTCGACCTTGCTTTCAGGTTTCCAAACTCTAGCGGATAACCCAGAACTAGGAAAAAACTGTGACGATATTTACCAAAATGGTTTTTACTTTCCAGTTGGGAAACACATGGCTTATTACACCAAAGAAGCAGGCTTCATTCTCATTATTGCGGTATTAGGGCAATCACAGCTGCCCCAAAAGCATCTCAAACAGTCACGCTTTGTTTCTTAGTCTCCGATTGCAAACTAACGCCCGCCTAAGGGGCTGGCAACGCATACTACTAAACTCAAACGCAACAACTGAAACCACCACGGCTCAATGGGACTGGAAACGCCGCGCGTTGACAGTCCCTCTTGAGGCGTTTGTTATGCTTAAGCTTCAACACTTTACATTTGAACCAAACCAATAATAACCCACTGAAATCATTGGCAAAACTTCGAGTTTCTTGAATTTGAACTGGCTCATTTTTACCTATGAACTGACCAATACAGGCTTTCATTTAGCAACTAGGACAATGTGGAAACCCTCTCCGACAAACCAATTCACCACGCATGAGCACAACAACTCAATGAGGCAATGACACTGAAATTTACAGCGACAGACAGATTGCCGTTTCATTAGGCAGCGCAAAACAATGCTCAATTGCCGACAAACTTTAAGCCTATAAGTAAAGGCACCAAACTGCTCAAAGCGACTTGAGAGAGCAAAACTCACCTCGCGTGGACTCAAAAAACCAATGAGGCAATAACACAGAATTTACAGCGCCAGACACATTGCCGCTTCATTAGGCAGCGACAAACAATATTGAATTGCCGACAAAACCAGAACGAAATGCCAAAGGAATCGATAATCACAACCTACTGATTTTTTATGGATTAAGCATAACGCCCGCCTAAGGGGCTGACAACGCATACCGCCAAACTCAAACACAACAACCGAAACCACCGCGGCTCATTGGGACTGGAAACGCCACGCGTTGACAGTCCCTATTGAGGCGTTTGTTATGTGTGTGTTTCTGATGCCCACCCTTCCATTTAAAGGGGTAGCGAAAGGCATTTATGCCAAACAGCATTCGATAAAAAGCCATCATATACACAAGACTAAGATGCTTCATGTCGATATACTTCGGCCCTGAACTCTAGCTAAACTATTGATTAATATCTCTTGTTTTTCGCTATTTGTTGCACTACTCCAACGACATATCTCGTCAAGAGTCCTGCCACAACCTATGCAGATGTCTTTGTCATCTAAACAACAATGACGAACACAAGGACTCTTATATGAACACGTTTCAATCGGTTCAGCTCTTTTAACGTTTTGATTTTCAGACATAGTGCACCTCACGTCTGAATTATAAGCGCAGAGCTGTGAAAATTTTCCAGAAAAGCACATAACGCCCGCCTAAGGGGCTGACAACGCATTAACACTAAACCCAAGCACAACAACCGAAACCGCCGCGGCTCAATGGGACTGGAAACGCCACGCGTTGGCAGTCCCTTTGAGGCGTTTGTTAGGGCGTACTTTCATTACACCTTAGGGCTTCTAATATTCTTAACCCATCACTTTTTGTGCCACTATAACCACCAGAAAAACTTGGATATTTTATTGGTGCTAAAGTAAAAACTAATTGAAACACCGTGAAGTAAAAACCAAAGCTTGCTAAAAAAGTGAACCATTGACCCGCGTCAACCATTCTTAACTCATTTAATAACATAGCCAAAAGTAATGTTACTAGTGGACCACCAAGCAACGTGACCACCAAACCGACTCTCAACAGCCTTGAACTTATGCTACAAAAGCCATGAAAAGTAGAAAATGGCGCAATTCTGATAAACAAGCGGCTCACTTTTATTATCGGGATTGGACTAGAACCCCCCAAATCAATGACAACTTTCTTTTTCATACACAACTGAGGTATCGCATGACCAAGCTCATGCATGAGCGTCAGTAACGGCATCAACACCAAAAATCCCAGTGCGTAGCCAAAAACAAGCTCCATTGTTTCCTTTCTCCATTAAGCCCTAACGCCCGCCTAAGGGGCTGGCAACGCATAACAACCAAACCTAAACACAACAACTGCAACCACCGCGGCTCAATGGGACTGGAAACGCCACGCGTTGACAGTCCCTCTTGAGGCGTTTGTTATACAAATTATTTAGTGAATCTCAAAACATAAGCATAACGTTCAGCATCGTTCTTTTTGATACTCTGGCAATACTCAAAACAGAGTCCCTCATTAACTGCACTTTCTATCAAGTCGAGTGCATTTACAGGTGATACTGACAACGAGTGCTCCTCATTATCGACAGTGACTGAGTACTCTGGGTGCTTTTCTGTGTACTGAGGCTCAATATCTGCAATAACAAGCACCCCACTTGGTGATAACAAATCAACTAATTTTTTCATATCAATCTTATAAGGCAATGACGTGAGAACGAAGGAGATTACTACCGCATCATATTTGTTAGAGGTAGTGGATATAAATTCGTTTAAGTCCGACGTAACTGCATTATGTGCAAATGATGAAGATAATGCATTTTTTTCAAATGCAACTTTCATTTCAGGTGTAATATCAACATAGTTCCATGTAACGTTAGTACGATTAAAAAAGTGTGCAGCAACATTAATACCTGTACCACCACCTAGATCTAGTATTGATACATTATCTTTATCCTTGATTCCCTCTTTCAAGTTTCTCACAGTAATTAGGTGGGATTCTTTTAAAAACTGTGTATTTCTCTCATCATATTTTTCTGCGATTCTTCCATAAAACTGAGATGCTAGAGTTCTGTCGTAAGTATACTTTTTTACTTTCTCCGTTATGAAACAACCAATAAAAGCTGATGCGCTTGCCATTGAAACTAAAACCGGCTCAAACCCAAGTTCGAAGTATGCCCATGCAACTGAACCTAAAAAGGTGATTCCAGAAATGTATTTTATTGCTAACTTTTTCACTGAATTCCCTAATTTGTATAACGCCCGGCTAAGGGGCTGACAACGCACTACCACCAAACTCAAATATAACAACCGTAACCACCTCAGTTCATAGGGACTGGAAACGCCACGCGTTGACAGTCCCTCTTGAGGCGTTTGTTATATTTTTCAACGCACTATAGCCGATTTTACAATTGTAAAGCCAATAAGCCCTAAGATAGCGCCAGTGACCTTATCTATATAGAAGGCCAATTTTGTAAAACGACTTCGGACTTTATTGGTTGAGAGTAGAAAGATGATAGTTGCATCCCAGATGAACACAACAAGCATCATCCATATGCCTAAGCCTAACTTAAAACTGAAACTAACATCGTTAGTCAGGACAACTGTAAACAGGCTTAAGTAGAACAACAAATTTTTAGGATTTAGTATGCCAGACATAAAGCCTGTGACTAATTCATAATGGAAAGAGCTCGAATGAGTAGAAGCACCTTCTGCTCCTGAAACCTCAAATGCTTCATACGAACTTCTGCGTGCTTTTAATGCTTGAATGGCTAAATAAATGAGAAATAAACCGCCAACAATTTTTAAGACAATCATAATTGAAACTGATGCAGCGAGGATGGAGCCTACACCAACCAGACAAAGGCCTATGTATACAGCATTTGCTAGGGCGATACCGACTGCAATACCAATTGCATTTTTTCCTTTATTACGAATGGCACTTTTTACAACCAAAACAAAATCAGGCCCTGGACTCAATAATGCAAGAAAATGAGCAACTGCTACTGGCTTTGTTGCGTAAATCGATGGAACTAAATCAATAGCTTACGATCTGATCGGCTACATTCATTCACTCTGTAGCCTCATGCCGAAACCACGTTACAAAACAAACAACTGGAAACAATACAATCAAGCTCTCATCAATCGTGGTTCTCTGACTTTTTGGATTGACGAAGAAGCGATAAGTGAGTGGAAACAAGGGAAGCAAAACAAGCGTGGGAGACCTCGTGTTTTCAGTGATTTAGCCATCACTACTGCTTTGATGGTAAAGCGTATCTTTTCCATGCCACTGCGTGCTTCGCAAGGCTTTATGGATTCCGTTTTTCAACTTGCCCAACTCCCACTGCGCTGCCCACACTACAGTTGTATCAGTCGTCGAGCCAAAGACGTTAACGTGAGTTTCAAAACAAAAACCAAAGGACCGATTCAGCACCTTGCTATCGATGCTACTGGCCTCAAGGTTTATGGTGAGGGTGAGTGGAAAGTCAAAAAACATGGCACGGATGGTAAACGCAGAGTGTGGCGAAAATTACATCTCGCAGTAGATACGAGTACACACGAAATTATTGCCGCAGAGTTGAGCTTATCTTCGGTCACTGATGCAGAGGTGCTGCCTAACTTGCTCAAGCAAACACGGCGAAAAATCCTTGAGATATCAGGCGATGGTGCTTATGACACAAGGGGTTGCCACGCAGCAATCCGCATTAAACGAGCGATAGCGCTCATCCCTCCACGAGAAGGCGCAGCATTCTGGGAGCGAGGTCATCCAAGAAACTTAGCGGTGGGTTGTCAAAAGTTATTCGGTTCGAATAAACATTGGAAAGAGCGGTATGGCTACCACAAGCGTTCACTATCCGAGACGGCGATGTATCGCGTGAAACAGTTGCTTGGTGGACGATTAAGTCTAAGAAATTACAACGCACAAGTTGGTGAAACTTACGCGATGATCAAAGCGTTAAATAAGATAACAGGGCTTGGTATGCCTAAAACTTGCCGTATTGGCTAACTATCAATCTAAGTAGGGCTACTCGGCTTCGAAAACGAATTACGCAACAAAGCCCTCAATCACATAACGCCCGCCTAAGGGGCTGGCAACGCATACCACTAAACTCAAACACAACAACTGCAACCACTGCGGCTCAATGGGACTGGAAACGCCACGCGTTGACAGTCCCGCTTGAGGCGTTTGTTATGTGTATTTTATAACCGTTCCAATTCTTTACCGATTTGTACTGCCAACTTAAACATGCTCAATGCTTCTTGATACGCTTCGAGCGATGGGTGTGTAGAAAATGTACCATCTGGCTTTATATCTTGGACAACGGCATCTATTAGTTGATAAAAATTAATGATATCTCTTGCTACTGCCCTATCAAGCACACCCAAATTTTTACACTGCTCTCTATAAATCAAAGTGTAATGAGGCGGAATATCTGCAAATAAAGTAAATGTATCAGATGGATTTTTTGCAAATGTTCAACAGCTTCTTCTATAGACTCCACATATTTTCTACTTTCTATTATACGAATGAGCGCTGACACTTCAGAAATGACACAGTTCTGCACTTGTTCGGAAAACTGCTTATTTCGACGATCTTCAAAATACTTTGCAGGAACAAAGGTAACTAATCCACCAATAAGAGTTCCGCTAAGTACCGAGATTAATGGAATCCATTCATTTGGCTGTAGCTTAGATATACTTTCCAAAATAATAGCTAAATCTTGCTGATTCATAGTTCTCCTTCGTACACATAACGCCCGCCTAAGGAGCTGGCAACGCATTACCACCAAACTCAAAACAACAACCGTAACCACCGCGGCTCATTGGGACTGGAAACGCCACGCGTTGACAGTCCCTCTTGAGGCGTTTGTTAGCTGTTTTTTACTCGATGTTTTCAGCTTTAATCTCCCAAGAGTTAGCAGACAGACTACACTTTTTCATCAGTACTTCAGGATATTTATTAGAAAACTCTTTTATTTCCGCTTGGAACTTAGTCGCTGAAGAAAAGTCATGTCGTAAACCAAAATACACCTCCTCAATCGACCCATCTGGCATTTCGTAACCATAGAGAATTTTATTTGGCAGTTCGATTTCGGAGAACTTGCCACTAATGTTTACACCATTTTCATCCCTGTCGCTTAAACACTTAACAATTCGAACCTCTTCTTCATAAGACCAGCACGATGGTTTATATAAAAATAGTCGTTGTAGCTTGTCTTCATTCCCCTTTGGGTAGTGAAATGTATGTCCAACACGTATTGGCTCGCAATCAGAGTTCTTGAGCAGCTCATGCATTGGTCGAGTATTGGTATAGATTACATTTCCAAATTGCGCAGGAATTAGGCATTTCTGAGAGTCAAGAAACCCTGCTTTCTTTACATTAATTCCTATAACGACTCCCTTATGTTCATTTGCGTAATGAGCCCACATGAGTGGATTTAGTGGGTTTCGTGTTAGGCTTAGGACTCCGCTGGTATCTGCCCAAGTAAACCTTTTCGCCCAATTAGCCATTCCTGATAACATGCATTGTAACGAGTTGTCACCTTCTATTGGGTAACCCGCTTCTAATTCAAAAGGATCATTAAAAGTATTTGGCTTAGCAAAACCTAACGAGTTGTTTTTGAGTACTGATTTTGCAGCCTCGGAAGACATGTATTTATAAAGAATCACATTTGCCTCTTTTAAACAGCTAACGCCCGCCTAAGGGGCTGGCAACGCATAACAACCAAACTCAAACACAACAACTGCAACCACCGCGGCTCATTGGGACTGGAAACGCCACGCGTTGACAGTCCCTCTTGAGGCGTTTGTTATGGCGCAATTCTCAAGTTAGGCCACACAGCCAGCCAACCCTTTGACTTTACTCGATTTTCGAAGATTCCATATGCTCGTTTAGGATTATGAGTGATGAAACCTTGAAATAAACTCTCGAAACCAAAGGCTGATATACATTCGTAACGATCGTGCTCGACTTTTCTCACTGCTACCGCCGTTTCTTTTTCAGGCCAATAGCTCATGGCATCCAATGTGCTTTGGTAAGGATTGTCGCCATTTTGTAAGTGCATTTTAGCTTGATTTTTCACTTGCCAATTGAGCTGGGGCATTTGCTCCGACAACTTGAGCTCAAGTGATTTTTCATAATCTGAATCTAAACTATCGGCATCGAAGAAAATGACATCAATGTCGTTTAATGGCGTCAGCTTTACGTTGTGATGTAAAGAGTCCCAGACAAGATTTCGCACAAAACCTGCGCCTATGTAGCATTGAGGCAGTTCAAGCTGGTAGACACATTCTAGTGCTTCAAGTCGAATGGGATCTTTTCTAATTAAATCAACGATGCCTTTCATTTTCACCTTGCGCCATAACGCCCGCCTAAGGGGCTGGCAACGCATTACCACTAAACTTAAACACACCAACTGCAACCGCCGCGGCTCAATGGGACTGGAAACGCTACGCGTTGACAGTCCCTCTTGAGGCGTTTGTTATGTGCGTGGTTGATTCGATACGATTTCAACCCACTGAGCTCGCCATTCTTGAGGTGGCATCTCGTCAGGCCAAAACTCTTTTTGTTTAATGATTAATCCATTCTCCACAGTATGGAATGTAATAGCTCTGGCTTTTTGCACACCATCTGTTATCGATACATCCGTTACAACGCTATCGCCTTCACATACAACAGAGTGAATGTCGAATAACCAATGACCATTTGCAGGATAGTGCGCATTAATGGCTACAAAATTCTCTCGGCCAAGAATCAATTCGCCTGACTGAGGCCAAAAACCTTCGAAATCCAAGCTTAACCACTCACTTGCTTTGGCAAAGTCATTGGTTTTCATGGCATTCCAGAATGACAATACAACGTCCTTGGAATTCATATTTTCTCCATTAGCACATAACGCCCGCCTAAGGGGCTGGCAACGCAAACAACTAAACTCAAACACAACAATCGGCACCACCGCGGCTCAATGGGACTGGAAACGCCGCGCGTTGACAGTCCCTCTTGAGGCGTTTGTTATGTGCGTGCTATTGATGAGCCTTGTTCAAGTGCAATAAATCCCATTTGTTTCCATAAAGATCTTGGAACACAACAACTGTCCCATACTCTTCTACTCGTGGTTCTTCGTTGAAAACAACACCATTGGCTTTCATCAACTCATAATCTCGCCAGAAGTCATTCGTTTGTAGAAACAGAAAAACACGACCTCCCGTCTGATTACCTACAAATTGAGCTTGTTCTTCGGTACTTGCTTGAGCAAGAAGTAGGTTCGTTCCATTCGAGTTTGGCGGCGACACTTGAACCCAACGTTTACCACCACCCAAATCGGTATCTTCAACCAAACTGAACTGCAGCTTTTTTGTATAGAACTCAATAGCATCATCGTAGTTTTCTACGACAAGCGCGATATTGCCGATTTGCTGTTGAACGACTTTAGACATGCTGACTTCTCAAGATTTCAAAAGCTGAATTCTACACTACTTCGAGATTTTTCGAGAAAGCACATAAAACGCCCGCCTAAGGGGCTGGCAACGATAACACTAAACTTAAACACAACAACCGTAACCACTGCGGTTCATTGGGACTGAAAACGCCACGCGTTGACAGTCCCTCTTGAGGCGTTTGTTATGTGCGTGGTTGATTCGATACGATTTTAACCCACTGAGCTTCGCCATTCTTGAGGTGGCATCTCATCAGGCCAAAACTCTTTTTGTTTAGTAATTAGCCCATTTTCAACCGTATGGAATGTAATAGCTCTAGCTTTTTGCACACCATCGGTTATCGATACATCCGTTACAACTGTATCGCCTTCGCATACAACAGAGTGAATGTCGAATAACCAATCACCATTTGCAGGATAGTACGCATTAATGGCTACAAAATTATCTCGGCCAAGAATCAATTCACCTGACTGAGGCCAAAAACCTTCGAAATCCAAGCTTAACCACTCACTTGTTCGGTAAAGTCATTGGTTTTCATGGCATTCCAAAATGACAGTACAACGTCCTTGGAATTCATATTTTCTCCATTAGCACATAACGCCCGCCTAAGGGGCAGGCAACGCATACCACTAAACTCAAACACAACAACCGAAACCACCGCGGCTCAATGGGACTGGAAACGCTACGCGTTGACAGTCCCTCTTGAGGCGTTTGTTATGTTTGTGGTTCTGAAACGGCTACTCTTTCATTTTTTCTAATGTAGATCAGATGGTTATTATAAAACTCACTTTCAACATAACCATGCTGGAGAGCTTTCTTGTAAATTGACGCTACAAAAATATCCGCAAGACTAAAAGTCCGACCAATAATAAAACCTGATTCATTACAAATCGTCTGACTTAACTTATCAAGACACAGCATAATCCACTCTCCCCGAACTTTCCGTTTGGATGTTTCATCTAGGTCGGGCCTAAAAAAGTTAAGCACAGTTCGGTTTTGAGGTGAATGAATACTGGAGTTCACGTATTCACAAACTGAGCGGATTTTTGTTTTTTCCTCAAGACTTTGACCTAGCAATGGACTCGTTGGAAATCGCTCTTCGAGGTATTCGGCAATAGCCATTGACTCAGTAAATACTAGACCATCAACTAACAACGAAGGCACATAGCCAAATGGATTCATCACACGATAAGTCGT
The DNA here is from genome assembly GCF_008369605.1 of Vibrio cholerae. Classification (NCBI taxonomy): domain Bacteria; kingdom Pseudomonadati; phylum Pseudomonadota; class Gammaproteobacteria; order Vibrionales; family Vibrionaceae; genus Vibrio; species Vibrio cholerae. The sequence continues at coordinate 1,053,968 of NZ_CP043556.1, read as the reverse complement.
AGCAAGGTCGTCCGAGCTAACTTCAATTCGTTCGTACGGGATACCTTTGAAATTAAGCATCCATTCAACCCTTTCTGAGCTGTTGGAACCCTTTGCGCTATAAAGTGACAAGTCCATTTTAACTCCGAAAAACATAACGCCCGCTTAAGGGGCTGGCAACGCTACCGCACAGCTTAAACCAACAGCCGTAACCACTTCGGTTCAATGGGACTGGAAACGCCACGCGTTGACAGTCCCTCTTGAGGCGTTTGTTAAACTGCATTTTCAAGACTATAATGACCCAATTAAAGACCACATAAAGGACCGATTAAATGACCACTAGAATCCTAGCTGATGTTGCAGCAAGCATTACCGAATTTAAAGCAAACCCAATGAAAGTTGCAACTAGCGCCTTCGGAGCTCCTGTTGCTGTACTCAACCGAAATGAGCCGGCTTTCTACTGCGTCCCTGCAAGCACCTATGAGATCATGATGGATAAGCTTGAAGATCTTGAGCTACTGGCTATTGCCAAAGAACGCTTAAGTGAAGACAGCGTATCGGTAAATATCGATGACCTATAAGCTTGAGTTCAAAAAGAGTGCTTTGAAGGAATGGAAAAAGTTAGCCGTACCACTCCAACAGCAGTTCAAGAAGAAACTAATAGAACGCCTTGAAAATCCACATGTTCCATCAGCCAAACTGTCTGGCGCTGAGAACATTTATAAAATAAAACTTCGGCAGTCTGGTTATCGCTTAGTCTATCAAGTTGAAAATGACATCATCGTAGTTACTGTTTTAGCTGTCGGTAAACGAGAACGCAGCGAAGTTTACACTAAAGCGCTGCAACGGCTAGACGACTGATGCAGTTTAACGCCCGCCTAAGGGGCTGACAACGCACACCACTAAACTCAAACACAACAACCGAAACCACCGCGGCTCAATGGGACTGGAAACGCTACGCGTTGACAGTCCCTCTTGAGGCGTTTGTTAGCTGCGTGCCAAAGATTAAATTGTGTAATCAAAAACCACTATATCCTCAAGCAACGGACGAAAGACTTTTTTCAGGACTTCATGCTCTGGATGAGGCAAGTAATTTTGCCTGCCTTTCTCATCTGAAAATGTCATTAAAACCGAATGTGAATAGCCTTGATTTTTACCTTCAGGACTATCATTTTCTCCCCACTCAACAGATAAAACTCCATCCACTTTGTCCGGCATTGAAACAAACAAGCCTTTTAATTTTTCAATTTCGGATGGCTCTGCCGACGCTTTAAACTTTATAAGCAATATGTGCCGGATCATTTCTCTTCCTCTATAGCTGCTAACGCCCTGTTAAGTAGTGAGGCATGCACTACAAAAGCTTCCGCATCACTAAGTAATCACTCAAACCAACGCAAACCAGAAATGCCACGCATGCCGAATCTGCTTGAACAGTTTGTTAGCCCTATTCCCTAAAGAGCCCAAACTGGATTTCAACGATGTTACTTTCAGATTCCGGCCCCTCCCAAGCATGATAGACTTCGCGACTTTCTCCTGTGTATGTGGAGTTTAAATTATTTATCTCCTCGACCAGTGGCTTATAACCCAGCTCGAATAATTGATTCAAGTTGCCCTGAAAGTTTCTACTTGCGCAATAAAAAGGACCTAAAAACTCAAACTTTATATCTTGGCTCTGTAACTCGTTACTGGTTCCTGATACGGGTAGACAAAATTTAACTTGGAACTGAGTTTTTGTGTCCCTAGGAATGCCGAAAGAAATAAAGTGCCAAGGTCCCTCAATGCTCAACCCAAGAGATTTAGCCGTGTCATAAGCTTTCGCGCAACAAACTATGCTTTCAGGACCAACCTCCGGTATTGATAAATATCGCTCTATTGTCAGGACCTTACCTACATGAGTGGTTTTTAGTTCCATTTCATCCTCCGAATCACTGAATTGGGCTAACGCCCGCCTAAGGGGCTGACAACGCATAACACTAAACTCAAACACAACAACCGAAACCACCGCGGCTCATTGGGACTGGAAACGCCGCGCGTTGACAGTCCCTCTTGAGGCGTTTGTTAGCCGTTTTTTTCCAAACCTACTGTTTCGTAAGCATTAACCGACGCAAATCTCGCTCCGCACGCATAACAAAAAGAATACGAACCTTTGCATCATCATACTTATAGAAAACACGACACGGATTTACAACGACTTCACGATAATTGAGGTGTTCTAGTTCTAAAGGGACGCGCCCAGACTCTGGAAAATCGGCCAAACGTTCAACTTTTGTAAAAACGGTTTGCACGAGTTGTTTAGCAGCCACGACATTTTCAAGCGCGATGTATTCAGCAATATCATTCAGGTCGGATAGAGCCGGCTCCGTCCAAATTATTTCAGCCATTTTGACATTCTGTCCTTAGCATCTTGATGGCTGACCACTTTGCCATCCGCTAGAGCTCGCTCTCCACGAGCAATACCTTCCAGGATCGCTAAACGATTTTGCATAAATTCATAGTCGTCTACATCAATAAGGTAAGCTGACGGTTTTCCGTGCTCAGTTATCAATACTGGCTCTTTCGTATCATGAAGATCGGCAAGGATCTTAGTGGCCTGACGTTTTAGTGACGTCACAAGTTCTACTTTCATTTGAGCTGCTCCAAAGAAACACTGAAGTGATACTATTCTATCACTCTGAGCATAGCAAGTTTTCAAACGGCTAACGCCCGCCTAAGGGGCTGACAACGCATTACCACAAAACTCAAACACAACAACTGCAACCACCGCGGCTCATTGGGACTGGAAACGCCACGCGTTGACAGTCCCTCTTGAGGCGTTTGTTAGTTTCGTAGCCCATTGTTTAGCAATAAATTTTTAAACACATTTGCTTGAAAGTGATTTTACGCAAATGCATCAAACAAACACACGTCCAACGCCAAAAGCTGTGAAGTTGGCAGCCAAAACTCAAAACGATCAAGGTTAAGTTGGCCACTTACCGAATCAACGACAAAGAAAGCACGCTCACAGCAATGATGCCGCTTTTGTGAAACCAAACTTCCAGTGTTGAGCATCCAACAATGTTGAAGCATCGAGGCTTGCTAGTTTTCAGCAACTTTGAGACTGCTGAACTTTCAACACGTTCTACCAAATCAGCATCAAGAAAAACGCAAAAGTCTAATTGTGCGGATTGAAAACTAAAGGATTATTTTTCAGAGTCTTACGTTTGAATTTTTGATGACTTTTCCTGAGAGAAACTAACGCCCGCCTAAGGGGCTGGCAACGCATAAAACTAAACTCAAACGCAACAACCGTAACCACCGCGGCTCATTGGGACTGTAAACGCAACGCGTTGACAGTCCCTCTTGAGGCGTTTGTTATGTGCCCGTACTCATTGTGTACTCTGGATACCCTGTATGTTCATCTAATTGCTCACTGACCACGTTAAAACCTTGGGACAAGTAGAACTGATAACTAGCCTGATTTTCTTTGTATACCGATAGCGTCAGAATCGTTCTCTGACTTTTTGCGTGATTCAGCAATTGCTTACCAATGCCTTTACCTTGCAGCTCGGGAGCTACAAATATGGCAGCTAAACGACTTTCATATAGAGCGTAAAATCCAACAACTTTCGAGTCCATTTCGTAAACGTAGACCTCTGAAGCCGGGATATAAATATTACGCATGTTCTCGACTTGAGATTCCCAAAACTCAGCCGAGATAAAATCGTGAGCTTTAACTGACGCATTCAGCCAGATTTCAAGAACTGAATCCAAGTCATTTTCGTTGTACTTTCTTATCATTTTCGGACTCTAGACAATCAAATTTATTAGGGGGCAACATAACGCCCGCCTAAGGGGCTGGCAACGCATAACAACCAAACCTAAACACAACAACTGCAACCACCGCGGCTCAATGGGACTGGAAACGCCACGCGTTGACAGTCCCTCTTGAGGCGTTTGTTATAAGCAAGATACCAACGTTACAGAAGCTCTTCTAAATCTGACATTAGCCATGCGCTGTTATGCTGCTTAAAACCAATTTTTGGATAGTATTCAGTTGCTTGTGGTGCTGCTAACAAAATCAACTTACAACCTTTTTTCAGACTAACGAAAGTCTGTCGGATCAATTCTTTACCAATACCTTTCGATTGGACCTGCTCCGAGACAGCCAAATCCGATAAGTAGCAGCAGTAATGAAAATCTGTCACCGAGCGAGCAATACCGACAAGCCGCTCACCAATCCAAGCTGAAACAAGCAAATCCGTATTTGCCAACATCCCACTGATACATTCGTAATTATCGGTTGGACGTCTAGCTCCAAGCGTTGTCTGATTGAGGAGTTCCACAAACGGCTCTGGCGTAATTGGGCGATTTACAAAATATTCAACTTCCATTTTTCACTTTCCTTTAAAGCCCAAACTTCAACTTGCTTATAACGCCCACCTAAGGGGCTGACAACGCATTACCACTAAACCCAAACACAACAACTGCAACCACCGCGGCTCAATGAGACTGGAAACGCCACGCGTTGACAGTCCCTCTTGAGGCGTTTGTTATATGCCATTTTTACCACTATAATCAATGCGCATTTAAAATACGCACGGAGTGACTTCATGAGAACCACGTTTAGTACACAAGCACCCAAAAAGGCTACCAATCTTAGCTTAAACAGTGAGTTACTTGCTGAAGCTAAACGCCTTAATATCAATCTATCCGCTACGATGGAAAAAGCCTTAGAAAAAGAAGTTTCCTCTAGATTAAAAGCTGAATGGTTAGAACAAAATGCCGAAGCCATTGAAGCTTGTAACGAACTTACTGAGAAACATGGCCTTTTTTCTGATTCATACCGAGTATTCTGATGTCTCAATTTACCCTTTACGAAAATCTCGACAAAAGTACGTCTACCGCTTATCCCTATTTTGTTGACGTACAAAGTGAGCTGCTCAATACGCTAAATACTCGATTGGTGATACCACTTACACCACTTGATTTACTAGAAAAGAAAGCACCAAGCCATTTGTGTCCAACGATCCATATTGAACAAGGTGACTTTGTCATTCTTACTCAACAAATGGCAAGCGTACCAACCAAAATCTTAGTTGAGCCCGTCGCAGACTTAAGCACTTTCAGAGATGAGATTATCGCTGCTATCGACTTTTTGATTACTGGCATATAACGCCCGCCTAAGGGGCTGGCAACGCATTACCAACAAACTCAAACACAACAACTACAACCACCGCGGCTCAATGGGACTGGAAACGCCACGCGTTGACAGTCCCTCTTGAGGCGTTTGTTAGGTGTGGAGAGGCTGTCTATGCTTATACTGCGTTTTACAATAACCTCTAGATACATCTACACCACGTAACTTGACATGTTTGGTACTACGTCCTGAAACGCGTTTACGCCATAGTTTGAAACTGCTTGAGTTAAGTCGGCTGCGCATAAACCTAATAACATCAGACTCATTTAAACCAAATTGAAACTCTATCGCCTCGAATGGAGTACGATCTTCCCATGCCATTTCTATAATTCTTGACTCAACTTCTTGGTTCATGTCCACATTAAATAGCCAAATTTCGGAATGACCAGTTTTACGTTCAAGCATGACGTTTGGTTCAGATATCTAATGAACACCTAACGCCCGCCTAAGGGGCTGGCAACGCATTACCACCAAACTCAAACACAACGACAGTAACCACCACGGCTCAATGGGACTGGAAACGCTACGCGTTGACAGTCCCTCTTGAGGCGTTTGTTATGTGCATTTTTGCCAGTTGTACTCCATTTGATGAGCAACCAAGTCAGCATGGCTTTGACTATGAAATTTTGATACCAAGAACAAACTCATATCAATGCCCGCAGATATACCACCCGACGTTGTGTACTTGCTTGTTGTTACCCAACGTTTGTCTTCCACAATGACTAAGTCAGGAAACCGTTGTTTCAGCTCAGGAATATCCTCCCTGTGAGTCGTAACAGCAAGTCCTTTCAGCAAACCGGCATTAGCTAATATGAATGCTCCGGTACAAACTGATGCAATATGTTTAGCGTGCTTATCCACTGATGCAACCCAATGAAGCACATTGGACTTATTCATTTCGTTCATATGGACACCGCCAACAACGATTAATAGGTCAATTTGAGGGTGATGCTGAAACGAATAGTCGGGTAAAACAGTAAAACCACCTCTGGCTTTCACTGGCTCCAAGGTTTCTGAGACTAAAAATACATTCCAGTTTTCTGCACCTAATCGTTTAGCTGTACTGAAAACTTCGAAAGGTCCTGAAAAGTCGAGAACTTCGGCCTCATCGTAAATATAGATACCAATGTTCATTGGTGCCTCCATGCACATAACGCCCGCCTAAGGGGCTGGCAACGTATAACACTAAACTTAAACACAACAGCCATAACCACCGCGGCTCATAGGGACTGGAGACGCCACGCGTTGACAGTCCCTCTTGAGGCGTTTGTTATAACACAGTTTCACACATCATGTTCCGTGAGCAATTGACGACAGTTACGAACTGTTAGAACGCGGATTTCGTGGCTAAAACTATAAATAATGCGGTAATGACCAAAAATGATTTCACGGTAGTTCGTATGAGGCATTTCAGGAACCATGCGGCCCATTTCTGGCATTGAGCCGAGCAATTCCGTTTTGTCGAATACTTCATTCACCCACTTTTCTGCAGCTGATGGGTTATCTAAAGCAATAAACTCTGCGGCATCACCCAGTTTTTGTAACGCTAGAGGTGACCAAACTACTTTCATTTGATGATGCGCCCCAGAACTTGTGAACGAGCATCTTCGTTTGATATACCTAAACCTGCAGCCAATTGAGCTTCTGCAGTACGCATTTCTTCGAGTAATTCGATTTTCTCTTGCATTGCTTCATACTCCGCAACGTCAAGAACAACGGCTACACCTTTACCTCGTTGTGTAATAACCAATGGTCGACGAGTCTCATTGATCTGTTTGATAAATGATGCAACGCCAGCACGGAACTCAGACAAAGGCTGAATATCTTGATCAAGGTGAATACGGCTCATAATGAACTCCATTTAGTACAATTTAATGTACAAATAGTAGTTCAATTGAGATTTACGAGCAAGGAATTGATTCTGTGTTATAACGCCCGCCTAAGGGGCTGACAACGTATAACACTAAACTTAAACACACCAACTGTAACCACCGCGGCTCAATGGGACTGGAAACGCCACGCGTTGACAGTCCCTCTTGAGGCGTTTGTTAGGGCGTACTTTCATTACACCTTAGGGCTTCTAATATTCTTAACCCATCACTTTTTGTGCCACTATAACCACCGAAAAAACTTGGATATTTTATTGGTGCTAAAGTAAAAACTAATTGAAACACCGTGAAGTAAAAACCAAAGCTTGCTAAAAAAGTGAACCATTGACCCGCGTCAACCATTCTTAACTCATTTAATAACATAGCCAAAAGTAATGTTACTAGTGGACCACCAAGCAACGTGACCACCAAACCGACTCTCAACAGCCTTGAACTTATGCTACAAAAGCCATGAAAAGTAGAAAATGGCGCAATTCTGATAAACAAGCGGCTCACTTTTATTATCGGGATTGGACTAGAACCCCCCAAATCAATGACAACTTTCTTTTTCATACACAACTGAGGTATCGCATGACCAAGCTCATGCATGAGCGTCAGTAACGGCATCAACACCAAAAATCCCAGTGCGTAGCCAAAAACAAGCTCCATTGTTTCCTTTCTCCATTAAGCCCTAACGCTCGCCTAAGGGGCTGGCAACGCATTACCACTAAACTCAACCACAACAACTGCAACCACCGCGGCTCATTGGGACTGGAAACGCCACGCGTTGACAGTCCCTCTTGAGGCGTTTGTTAGTTTCGTAGCCCATTGTTTAACAATGACTTTTAACACCTTTACTTGAAAAATATTTTACGCAAATGCATCGAACATGCACACGTCCAACGCCAAAAGCTGTGAAGTGAGCTGCCAAAACTCAAAACGATCAAGGTTAAGTTGGCCACGGTTAAGAGTCCGCAACAAAGAAAGCAGGATCACAGCGATGATGCTGCCTTTTGTGAAACCAAATTTGCCGTGTTGAATATCCGACAACATTGAAGCTTCAAGACTTGTGGGTTTTCAGCGACTTTGAAATAGCTGAAATTTCAACACTTTCTACCAAATCAGCATCAGGCAAAACTCAAAAGCCAAATTGTGCGACTTGAACGCTTAAAGCTGATTTTTTAGGGCATTTAATCTGAGCTTTGGATGATTTTTTCTAGATAGAAACTAACGCTCGCCTAAGGGGCTGGCAACGCATACCACTAAACTCAAACACAACAACTGCAACCACCGCGGCTCAATGGGACTGGAAACGCCGCGCGTTGACAGTCCCTCTTGAGGCGTTTGTTATGTGACAATTCTTCCCATGATGTAGACGTGATCCGCATACATTTGACCGCCGATTTCATAAGCATCAGGAACAATTCTGTGTAAGGTGAATCCACTTTTGGCTAATACTTTTTCAGAGCCAACATTACCTTCAGTCACGACAGCCATAAAACCTTCGAGACCGAAATGTTTTGTCGAATAATCAATGACTGTTTGCAACGACTCAGTACCATAGCCGTTGCCGTGAAAACTAGGCAGAAGCATGAAACCAACTTCGGCCACACCGTTTCGCAGACAAAAGCCCGTAATGCCGACTCTATGACCTGTTTTTAATTCAGAAATGACCAAACATAACTAGTGTTCGGAATCTGGAGTCCAATGTTCAAGTCGAGACTGAAATTTAGACTCGATTTCCAACATAGTCGGCTGGTCAAAGCAAAGTGAAATCACCGCAGGATCAGTATGGAGCTCATAAAACAATGTCCAATCATCTGCTGAAATTGGAGACATCATTAAACGATCTGAGAGTATTTTCATTCCACTAAACTTCCCTGTCACATAACGCCCGCCTAAGGGGCTGGCAACGCATACCACTAAACCCAAACACAACAACTGTAACCACCGCGGATCAATGGGACTGGAAACGCCGCGCGTTGACAGTCCCTCTTGAGGCGTTTGTTAGTTTCGTAGCCAATTGTTTAACAATGACTTTTTTAACACATTTATTTGAAGACCATTTTACGCAAATGCATCGAACAAACACACGTCCAACACCAAAAGCTGTGAAGTTAGCTGCCAAAACTCAAAACGGTCAAGGTTAAGTTGGCCACGTTTAAGAGTCCGCGACAAAAAAAACCAGATCACAGCGATGATGCAGCCTTTTGTGAAACCAAATTTGCCGTGTTGAATATCCGACAACATTGAAGCTTCGAAGTTTGTTGGTTTTCAGCGACTTTGAACTAGCTGAAATTTCAACTCTTTCTACCAAATCAGCATCAGGCAAAACTCAAAAGCCAAATAGTGCGACTTGAACATTTAAAGCTGATTATTCAGGGCATGAATCTGATCTTTTGATGATTTTTTCTAGATAGAAACTAACGCTGCGTTAAGGGGTGAATGCCGCATAAACCAAGCTTCCGCAGACCACTTTCACCACCAAAACTCAACGCAAACCAAAAATGCCACGCGGCATGAATCCCACTTGAACGCCTTGTTATGCTTAAGCTTCAATAACTTACGTTTTACCTGAACCAAGATTAACTCAGCTTTGATTCACAAACAAAAGCCAAAGCGTAGAAAACTGAAATGACTCATAATTTAGAAAACCAGACTTTGAACTTTGCCAGCCAAAACGAAAAATCCAAGATCAAATTTCTGATTGAGCCAACCGCTCTAACCTCGTGCCTGCCCGATACTGGATTGAGGCAATTATCTGAATTTCCAGCGCCAAAGAATAAGTGTCCGGAAAACAGCGCCTACTGAAGCCAACTTGCCGACGAGCACGAAACTCACAAGCCAAGGGAACAAAGAACAATCATAAACCACTGATTTTTCGTGATTAAGCATAACGCCCGCTTAAGGGGCAGCCAACGCCACTACTGACTCTCCGCATAACACAGTAACCACGAAAACCAACGCATAGTAAAAATGCCATGCGTTGGCTGTCCCTCTTGAAGCGTTTGTTATGTACGTTTCACCGCCACCACGGAATATGTGTGCCAATGCTTCATTCTACCCAATGAAGTTTTAGCATTTTCATCACGTTCAAAGAACCTGACTATTTCAAAGTCAGAGAACAAACCCTTTACCTCTAACTCCGATAAAGGTGTTGTCGGGCTACGATAGTTTTCAGCCCAACTGTCTTTGAAACCCATGAAGTCACCCGAAAATACCCCACCGGCTTCAATTGAAGATTTAATGTTGCGCCAAGTCGTTTCAAACTGGTTTGGGTCAGCAAAGAACAGACTAGAATTTGCGATAACAACACCAGATTTTGGATAGTCAAAAGACTCAAACGAAGACTCCGAAATGTTCACTAACGACCTTGAACCAAACCTGTCTCTACAAATAGCAACCGAATCAGGATTTATATCGAAGCCATGAACTCGAAAACCCTGTTGTTCTAGATACTGGATATCGCTGCCTGTTCCACAACCACAGTCAGTAGCTACTTTGAGATTTGATTCATTGAGACGAACTGCAAACTCAGTACTTTTTGAATGTGGACGAGATAGTGCTTTTTCGTAGAACTGACGCCAAATTTCAGCATTTTTATCCATAAGTTTCTAATTTTCCGTAAAAGTACATAACGCCCGCCTAAGGGGCTGACAACGCATTACACGAAACTCAAACACAACAACCGAAACCACTGCGGCTCAATGGGACTGGAAACGCCACGCGTTGACAGTCCCTCTTGAGGCGTTTGTTATGTTTAATTTTTGATTGCATTTGCAATATTTCTAATACAACGCCTTGCAGACTCACTTACACCCGACAGTTGATAGAAACCATGTATTACACCTAGGTAACGTTCACAATAAGCGTCAACACCTTGGGAAAGAAGCAACCTGTACAACTGCTCTCCTTCATCTCGCAGTGGGTCATACTCAGCAGTGATAATCAAGGTTGGAGGTAAACCTTGAAGATCCTTTCGTGCCAATAGATTCAGTTCTTTTTCACTGGCCAACCGCTCTGACTCACCCGCATAAAGCTGGAAACCGGACAACAACATTTGTGCAGTAATAATGAAATCTGTACCATTTTTCCGATAACTATCAGACGCCCCCAAGGGGTCAACCATGGGATATATTAGGATTTGTTTCTCAGGTAGCCACAGCTTTTTGTTTTTCAAACGAAGTGCTGTAGCAAGAGCTAATTGTGCACCTGCACTATCACCGACAAAGAACACATGTTCAGTATCGCCGCCATATTTATGACCATGTTCTTTGATACCTAATGCGGCCTGAAATACATCATCATGAGCTGATGGGTATGCATGCTCTGGTGCTAAGCGGTACTTAATGCAAACTACTATAGTCTCTGATAAATGAGCTAACTGCCTTAGTTGTGCTTCATGTGTTTCAAAACCACCGCTAATGAAACAACCGCCATGAAAATAAATTGTAATTGGCAAATCAATTTTATCACTTGGCTTATAAACTTTGACTTGTATGCCATCCAGCTCATCAACAAACTCATCGGCCATTTCAGGACTTGAGCCAGCCAAAACCGTACTTGAGAGATAACCTGCCCGACGCTCAGAAATAGTTTGTTTTGATGGACAGGGTTTTCCACTAGAAATGAACTCTTCAACGAGTTCTTTAATGCCACGCTCTAGATAGTTGGTCATATTTAATTCTTCGAATGTGTTCAAAGCTCGTGATGATAGCCGAACACATAAAGCTGTATATAAAAACAGTAGCAATTTGTGATGCTGATTAAACATAACGCCCGCCTAAGGGGCTGACAACGCATGACCACTAAACTCAATCACAACAGCCGAAACCACCGCGGCTCAATGGGACTGGAAACGCCGCGCGTTGACAGTCCCTCTTGAGGCGTTTGTTATGTGTGTGAATTTAAAGGGAGCTCCATTTCAATCAACCCTTTGATTTCAGATACTCTAACAAACCCCTTTGACTCATACAGATTGATTGCTGGATTTTCACTAAACACACGCAGAACTAGCTTTGTGGATTGTCTGTCGAGCGCATGTCTAACAACTAGCTCAAGGCACTTAGACCCAATTCCGCATCCCTGAAACTCGGGCAAAATTTGAAAATCTCTCAAGAAGGTCACATCGTTACTGTAGCTCAAACGCAACACACCAACACGAGCTAGGCCTAGATAGATTTCGTAGTTGTCTAACTCATCCCAACTACTTAGGAACCGATTATGATCCCAGGTTAGCCCACGGGCTTGATAGTAACTTGCCATATTTGACTTTGTTAAGGACTCTGCAAACAAGAGGTCACTACTAACTTTCAGACTTACTTCCATGCATTTTCCTCTGCTTACACATAACGCCCGCTTAAGGGGCAGCCAACGCCACTTCTAACTTTCCGCATAACACCGTAATCACAAAAAACAACGCATAGTAAAAATGCCGCGCGTTGGCGGTCCCTCTTGAAGCGTTTGTTATGTTTTGGGCCTAAGTTTAGAAACCAAACCCACAACCCTCTGCCCTAAATACCTAGCTGAAAGTAAATCAACCTCGTCAGCAACACCATCAACTGATTGAGAAACAACACCAAGCTGGCAGCCAAAGCGATTTAAACCTTGATCTTTATAACCATGAGCCAAATCTAGGCCAACCCAATACATACCGTGTTGGTTTGCCAAAGTAATCAAATAATTTAGCGTACTTGATTGATCGCCATTCGGAGCGCTACCACTTGTAAAACCCGCCGCCACTTTACTTGACCACATTTGCTCACTCCAAAACTCACTACTTGCATCAGCAAATGCTTTGAATTGAGCAGAAACGCCACCCATATATGTAGGTGAGCCCATTATGATGGCATCACATTCGAGTAGACTTTCGAAAAGTGTGGGGTTGATAAACCGCCCCTCTACAATTTCCTTTCCGTCAATACGATGTTCAAGAACAACTGCATTCGGCTCTGCGCCACAGACCCCTTTGATAACTTCTTGCGCCAACTTTCCTGTAACATCTGTTTTAGTAAAGTAAATTACCGCTATTTTCACTGATGTGTCCTTTTTCTACGGAAAAACATAACGCCCGGTTAAGGGGCAACCAACGCTACTACCAACTTTCCGCATAACACCGTAACCACAAAAATCAACGCATAGTAAAAATGCCACGCGTTGGTTGTCCCTCTTGAACCGTTTGTTATGTTCACAGCTTAAAATGCATAACAATTTCTTTAAGTTGACTTGCAACACGGATAAAACCAAATTTTTCATAAGATTTAATAGCAGCAAGATTACCGGAATAAACCGTTAGCTCTAGCCTATCCCCATTGCAATCCTGTAACACCGACTTCGCTTTAGTTAAAAGAGTTTGTCCGATTGACTTCCCACGTACATTTGGTGATACGTACATTTGAACTAGCTCTAATGAGTGCGACTGTTCTAAAGAAAGCAAGCCACATAACCCGACTAATTCATTATTGTAAAAAGCACCCAGCATAATGTGATCATTGCTCTCCTTTTCGATCATTTGTTCGAAGAACAACTTCGGTAATTGGGATTGGGTCTTGTAATCAGAGCCAAATGCCTCAGGGTATAACCGTAAGCTTTCTAACCGTAACTCTCGATATTTCAGGCTATCTTGCGGCTTTAAAATTTTACAATAAACTTCCATATTTCCTCGTGTGAACATAACGCCCGCCTAAGGGGCTGGCAACGCATAACACTAAACTCAAACGCAACAACTGCAACCACTTCGGCTCAATGGGACTGGAAACGCCGCGCGTTGACAGTCCCTCTTGAGGCGTTTGTTAACTGGCCAGTGCTTATGATTTTCACTGCACTTTTAACCAACACAAAGAAGATTACTCTACTCTTCGTTTGGTGTTTTCACATCTCGGGCTGGTTTTCTGAGCATGAAAAATCCGCAAGCTTCACGCGTTGCAGTCGTAGGTTGTTCCCAAGCACCACAAAGATCCTTGAGATTATTTTTAGCTCTTTCGAAATGACGGCATTGCCCACAACGAAACATTTACAAACTCCTTTTGCTCAGATGCTTTTGGCATTTCCATTTTGCCAGTTAACGCCCGCCTAAGGGGCTGGCAACGCATAACACTAAACTCAAACACAACAACCGTAACCACCGAGGCTCAATGGGACTGGAAACGCCACGCGTTGACAGTCCCTCTTGAGGCGTTTGTTATGAGCCACTTTCCACTAAAAGCAAATCTAATTCATTGTGTGTTATTGCTTTTAGGTTTTTCGTTATTTTCTCCGCACTCCAATCCCACCATGCAATTGCTAACAATTTATCTACGACATATGGCTCAAAACGATGTTTCAAAACCTTAGCGGGATTTCCGCCAACAATGCTATAAGGCGGCACATCTTGTGTTACTACTGACTTACTAGCAACGATTGCACCATCACCAATCGTTATTCCCGGCATAATAGTTGATTCATATCCCAACCAGACGTCATTACCAATTACAGTATCCCCCTTATAAGGTAACTCACCAACTTGTGGGGCTGACGTTTCCCAACCATTGCCAAAAATGAAAAAGGGGTAAGTTGAAAAACCTGACATACTGTGATTTGCACCATTCATGATGAATTTAACGTCTTTAGCAATAGCACAAAATTTTCCAATCTTTAACTTATCCCCAATAAAAGGAAAGTGATAAAGCACATTACTTTCAAAATTCTCAGGCCCATTAGGATCGTCATAATACGTATAATCACCAACTTCAATATTTGGAGACTTAATATAGTTTTTTAGATAGCCAACTTGAGGAAAACCTTTCATTGGCTCTTTATCATTTGGATTTGGACCGTACAAAATAATTTCTCCATATTGGCTCATAACGCCCGCCTAAGGGGCTGACAACGCATTAACACAAAACCGAAACCACCGCGGCTCAATGGGACTGGAAACGCCACGCGTTGACAGTCCCTCTTGAGGCGTTTGTTAGAGGGCTGACGTTCAGGTTACGGCAAGTGGATATGCCCTACTTAACTTTTTGGATGACAGTGAGAAAAGTTTTTCACGGGGAATTCCAATACTTAACAGCCTATTATGTGTATCTGAAACACCATCATTTTCTTCACTTTTATGATTCCAATTTCTCCATATAGCGTCTGGATAAGACTTCAAAATGCACTGAAAATATGGAACATCAATATCATTTATAGAATGACCAATTACAACGATTTTCGTAACATCATCATACCCCTCTAACTGGCATCGATGCTCGTTAACGATATCATCTACTGGCTTATGAAATTTATCAGTAACAGATGCAAGGGTTTGAAATGCTTCTTCAAACCAAGGTTCATCGTCATTTGGAGCCATAGATGAGGCTTGGCTACCATTTCCTAAACCATGTCCGAATATCACATTCGATTTAGCTTTGCCATGAAGATGGAGAACATCCTCTTCAGGTACCGAATAAACATCTTGAAGGGTCGATGTATAATTAAAGTTTATAAACTTACACCCAATCGGAAAATCCATAAATTTGTTAGCTCTTTTTACATCAATACTTCTAATCCAAGTTGTAAATGCGCTTTCTATATCATCAACTAACTCACCTATTTTCTGCGAAATTTCGTCATTATAACCGTTAGCATATTTAGATGACTCTATCATATCATCCATACTTGGTTCCCATGCTTCATTTTCTCGAAAGTTATCTTCGTCAAAACGACCTAAGTTTTCTTCGAAATTTGACCATTCTTGATCATCAAAAAAATCTGGAAAATATACAAAGTGCCTATCGAGACGAGAACTATATTTCTTATAAAAATGCCAATAACTTGTTGGTAGTCCGTTTTGTATGTCGAAGCCGTTGCCGACGATAACTAAAGTTGTCAATTTGAATACTCTATTTTCGTATATTGTAATTAGTAAAACCTAGTCGCCACGGTATACTTGAGCAAGTTGCCCTCTAACGCCCGCCTAAGGGGCTGGCAACGCATTACCACTAAACTCAAACACAACAACCGAAACCACCGCGGCTCAATGGGACTGGAAACGCCACGCGTTGACAGTCCCTCTTGAGGCGTTTGTTAGTTGCGATCTTCTTGGTTCCAAAACTTAACCCTCGCTTTCTGAGATGCCTCGTCTAAGACTGGTTTTATTTTGGAATACATTTCAGGGTCAAATGCTTCTAGCAAATTCCAAACTTCGGCTTTTCTTTCGGCAAGAAACTTATTTCGGTGCAAAGATCGTTCCAGAGTATTAAAAACTAAACGATGTTCATCCTCTAAGTGCTCATGGGACGATAGGTATGCCTTGCACTCATCAGTAACATCTTCCCACATTATTTGCTTATCAGCTTCACGATCAAAATGAGCTGGAGTAAGTCGATGAGGTAATTTGTTCCCCATGATAGGTATATTTGCACGTTGAAAAATCTTACCTACTAACTCTGAACAAAAAGCCTTATGAGGACTACCTGAAATGAGAAACTTGTGATTATAAGCTTGATCTAGAAAGTAAAAGCCTGCGAGAGAAAGTGCGTCACGTTTACTTGCAGGTAAATGTCTCAAACGGATGACTCTCCAGTTTTCTTTTACTTCATTAAGCTCATCTAAAACAAACTTAAGATGAACACCACCATCACCTGTAGCATGTATAAAACATCCGTCACTCAAACAGAAAAGAACATGACTTGAACGAGTCCCAGGATGGATTACTTGCTGTACTGCTTGCAGTCCAGCTGAAATAGGTCCCTCACCTCGCACAAGCATAACATCACCTAATTGCACAAATTCTCCATATTATGTTTAGCAACTAACGCCCGCCTAAGGGGCTGGCAACGCATAACATAAAACTCAAACACAACAGCCGAAACCACCGCGGCTCAATGGGACTGGAAACGCCGCGCGTTGACAGTCCCTCTTGAGGCGTTTGTTATACCTATTTTTCATCCTTATAGACCAGTAACTCACCTTTACCTATAGGCACTAACGAAACGCTCAGGTTGTGCTGAGAGCTTACCCACGCTCTGAATTCTTCAAGTTCATCTGCATGAGAGGTGGCATTGTCACAGACCAACAAACCACCCGTTTTTAGAAGATTGAATAAGTCGTCAGCTAACGATACATAGGTTTTCCTGTCAGCATCAAGGAAGATAAAGTCCATGCTTTCAGGCACATTAGATAGGACCTCCGTAGCGTCTCCGACAAGTTGAACTATCTTCGAGCTTGTATGCGTCTGATTGAAATTTAACGAGGCCTCTTCGATTTTCTGAGGGTTAGCTTCAATGGTGTAAACCTTACCATCATCGGGAAGTGCAGAAGCTAACCAAATCGTCGAATATCCGTTAGATGTGCCAATTTCCAAGATTCTTCTTGCCCCCGTAGCTTTAACAAGCACAGATAGAAACTCACCAGTGTCTCTTGTAATATTCAGGTACTTCTTTGATTTATCAGATTGAGCAAGATCGTTTTGTATCCCGAACTGCTCTAAATCTTCCATGATTCTTTGAAATTCCAATGTATTTCCCTCAATAGGTATAACGCCCGCCTAAGGGGCTGGCAACGCATAACACTAAACTCAAACACAACAACTGCAACCACCGCGGCTCAATGGGACTGGAAACGCCGCGCGTTGACAGTCCCTCTTGAGGCGTTTGTTATAAGCAAGATACCAACGTTACAGAAGCTCTTCTAAATCCGACATTAGCCATGCGCTGTTATGCTGCTTAAAACCAATTTTTGGATAGTATTCAGTTGCTTGTAGTGCTGATAACAAAATCAACTTACAACCTTTTTTAAGACTAGCGAAAGTCTGTCGGATCAATTCTTTACCAATACCTTTCGATTGGACCAGCTCCGAGACAGCCAAATCCGATAAGTAGCAGCAGTAATGAAAATCTGTCACCGAGCGAGCAATACCGACAAGCCGCTCACCAATCCAAGCTGAAACAAGCAAATCCGTATTTGCCAACATCCCACTGATACATTCGTAATTATCGGTTGGACGTCTATCTCCAAGCGTTGTCTGATTGAGGAGTTCCACAAACTGCTCTGGCGTAATTGGGCGATTTACAAAATATTCAACTTCCATTTTTCACTTTCCTTTAAAGCCCAAACTTCAACTTGCTTATAACGCCCGCCTAAGGGGCTGGCAACGCACTACCACTAAACTCAAACACAACAACCGAAACCACCGCGGCTCAATGGGACTGGAAACGCTACGCGTTGACAGTCCCTCTTGAGGCGTTTGTTAGTTTCGTAGCCATTTGTTTAGCAATGATTTTTTAACACTTTTGCTTGGAAAGCATTTTACGCAAATGCATCGAACAAACACACGTCCAACACCAAAAGCTGTGAAGTTGGCTGCCAAAACTCAAAACGATCAAGGTTAAGTTGGTCACGGTTAAGAGTCCGCGATAAAGAAAGCCAGATCACAGCGATGATTCAGCCTTTTATGAAACCAAATTGATCGTGTTGAATATCCGACAACATTGAAGCTTCGAGGCTTGTTGGTTTTCAACGACTTTGCATCTACTGAACTTTCAACGCTTTCTACCAAATTAGCATCAAGAAAAACTCAAAAACACAATTGTGCGGCTTGAACGCTTAAAGTTGATTTTTCAGAACGTTAAACCTGAGCTTTTTATGATTTTTTCTAGATAGAAACTAACGCCCTGCTAAGGGGTGAGCAATGCACTACGAAAGCTACCGCACACCGCCTTAATCACAAAACTCACCGCATGCTGAAAATGTCACGCATTGCGAATCCCGCTTAAGCAGTTTGTTAGCTTAAATTTCAGCACCTTAGATTGATCAAACCTGAGATTAACTTGATTTAGAAAACTGGCAAACCACTTGAGCTTTAAAACCCGGAATGACTCAAGCTTTGTAACCGTTCACTTGCTTTGAAACCAGTAAATTTTGAGAACTCATTTTCGGAAAACTCCTCAAAGCGAAAGCAAAACTGCCAAAGCGACTTTGCGCCAAACTGGCTAACCTCGTGCATTCCCAAAACTCAATTGAGGCAACTGATCAAGACTTGCGTTGGCAAACAATGCTGATTTGCCGAGAACCTAAACGAATTGCCGAAGGAAGAATGAACAAGCAGCAAACAATTGATTTTTAATGTTTTAAGCTAACGCCCGCCTAAGGGGCTGGCAACGCATTACCACCAAACTCAAACACAACAACTGCAACCACCGCGGCTCATTGGGACTGGAAACGCCGCGCGTTGACAGTCCCTCTTGAGGCGTTTGTTAGTTGCCCTACATCAATACCAGTGCTAACATTCGTACACACAACAAAGGAGCTCACCATGGATACTAGAATTCAATTTCGTGTAGACGAAGAAACAAAACGTTTAGCTCAACAAATGGCAGAAAGCCAAGGTCGAACTCTTAGCGATGCTTGCCGTGAACTCACTGAACAATTAGCTGAGCAGCAACGCAAGGCATTATCTCACGATGCATGGCTAACTGAACAAGTGAATCAAGCATTTGAGAAGTTCGACTCAGGAAAAGCAGTATTCATTGAACATGACATCGCCAAAGCACGAATGGCTGAACGCAAAGCTAAAATCCGAAATCGAGGCCACGCATGATTTTCTGGGAAGAAGCATCTCTCAATGATCGTGAGAAAATTTTCGAATTTCTTTACGACTTTAACCCAGCAGCCGCTGAAAAAACGGACGAGCTCATAGAAGCCAAAGTCGAAAATTTGCTTGAGCAACCACTAATGGGTGTTCAGCGTGATGGCATTAGAGGCAGATTGCTTATTATCCCTGAGATATCAATGATTGTTTCGTATTGGGTTGATGGTTCTAAAATTCGAATAATGCGTGTACTACATCAGAAACAAAAATTTCCAAACGACTGATTTGTTGCTGATTGGCAACTAACGCCCGCCTAAGGGGCTGACAACGCATACAACTAAACTCAAACACCACAACCGAAACCACCGAGGCTCAATGGGACTGGAAACGCCGCGCGTTGACAGTCCCTCTTGAGGCGTTTGTTAGCCTTATTTTTACGGAGTTTCCGTATCTTTGACGTCAACACTAAACAAAAGCTGAGATATGTCTTGAGATAACAACAATTTGTCAGACATCCCAACAGATTTTCGAATTTCCATACACAGATATGTATTAGTTCCGACTAGATCTGACACTTCAATTTGAAAAGAAGAGAGTTACCCACTTTGATTAAAGGTGCTTAATCACTAGTCAAAGACAAAAAGAGGTAACTCTCATGCTTCATACTAGCAATCCAATCATCAAACACAAAGCGGGCCTTCTCAATCTTGCAGAAGAACTCGGTAATGTATCTAGAGCCTGTAAGGTTATGGGGGTATCAAGAGATACTTTCTACCGTTATCAAGAGTTGGTTGAGACGGGCGGTATTGATGCTCTGATTAACCAGAGCCGAAGAGCACCGAACTTAAAGAACCGTGTTGATAGTGAAACTGAGCAAGCCGTTATCAAATACGCCATCGACTTCCCAGCTCATGGACAAGTTAGAACGAGTAATGAATTACGTAAACTGGGGGTGTTTATCTCTCCAAGTGGCGTACGCTCAATCTGGCTTCGCAATGACCTAGAGAACTTCAAGAAACGTCTTATCGCACTGGAGAAACAGGTCGCAGAGAACGGTATTATCCTAACGGACGAGCAAGTCGCGGCTCTTGAGCGTAAGAAGCACGATGATGAGGCTTGTGGTGAGATAGAAACAGCGCATCCAGGTTATCTCGGCTCTCAAGACACGTTCTATGTTGGCAACTTGAAAGGTGTTGGGCGCATCTATCAACAAACCTTCGTTGATACCTACAGTAAAGTCGCCTTTGCCAAGCTCTACACAACGAAAACACCAATCACAGCAGCGGATATGTTGAATGATAAGGTTCTACCGTTCTTTGAGGCGCATGAACTGCCAATGCTGCGAATCTTGACTGACCGAGGCACTGAATACTGTGGTCGTGTTGAACAGCACGATTACCAGCTCTACCTAGCCATTAATGATATCGACCACACGAAAACTAAAGCGATGTCACCACAAACAAATGGTATCTGCGAGCGCTTCCACAAGACCATATTGAATGAGTTCTACCAAGTGACATTCAGAAAGAAACTGTATGGTTTTATCGAAGAGTTGCAGAAAGATCTGGACGAATGGATGGACTACTACAACAATCACCGTACTCATCAAGGAAAAATGTGCTGTGGCAGAACGCCGATAGAAACATTAAAGGATGGGAAATCAATCTGGGCTGAAAAGAATCTAGCCCAGATATAATCTGACAGGCACCAAGTCGAAAAGTGGGTAACTGTCAGATCAGGTCTGAATTAGTACAACAGATATGTAAAAGAAAGTATCTCTTGTTCTGTTTGTAACGTACCGCCTGCTCTTAGAAAGGAGGCAAGATGTTGAACTACCGATGCATCACCATATACACAAATACGAGATTTCGCATCCGCTAAGTTAGAAAGCTCTCTCTCGACCTCTTTACGATCATTTAACCGTTGAGCTACTGCAATTTTCGACGCTGCATTTAAAAAATCTGCGTACGATTTATTCTGCAGCTCCGAAAGATGACTAACTTTCTGATTTTTTCTGTTTAGGAAAGCTTGAAGTAAAGCACCGATTATAACGCCACACAATCCTATGAATGGAACGACAAAAATTAGTACGACGTCCAAGATTTCCTCCTATAAGGCTAACGCCCGCCTAAGGGGCTGGCAACGCATAACACTAAACCCAAACACAACAACTGCAACCACCGCGGCTCATTGGGACTGGAAACGCCGCGCGTTGACAGTCCCTCTTGAGGCGTTTGTTATGGCGCAATTTCACCCGTTAACTCTTGAATATCAATCAAATCAACTTCTCGGCCAAGCACACGTTTGTAAGCAACCAAATCATCAACAGGTATTGTCGGCACTACAACACCCAAGTATTCACCTGAAACTGAACGCTCAAAATTGGTATGTAGCTCATGCCACTTATCACCTTCCGATGCTCGTATTTTAGTTCCTGGCGCTAGGCCTATTTCGATTTTCTGTGAGCCATAAATCAACTGAAAATACTCTAAATCCCAAGAGCCTTCGATGTAATGAGTAAGAGGCTTTGAAATGTATTGGCTAACATCCGCCAAGATTTTATGCACGTCACTTTTGTGAATATAGAGGTCAATATCTGCGACTTCTCTTGAGCCACCGTGGATTTTGGCAGCCAAACCACCCACTATTTGATATGAAATTTGCTTCGACTCGAGAATATCTTTGAGCCACAGCAATGCAACTTTTACTTTCTGGCTCACAATCACCTCACTGGTTGTTTCATATTGCGCCATAACGCCCGCCTAAGGGGCTGACAACGCATTACACTAAACTCAACCACAACAACCGTAACCACCGCGGCTCATTGGGACTGGAAACGCCACGCGTTGACAGTCCCTCTTGAGGCGTTTGTTATAACCGTTTTTCCATTCGCACCAGATCCCATAACTTACCATTAAAAGCTCTTGTACCAATTTCTGTCGAAACCACTTCAAAACCTAATGACTCATAGCATTTTCTAGCAACTGTGTTCTGTTCAAAAACGCCTAAGCTAAGCTTGGTTGCAGAAAAATCTAATCGGGCTTTATCGATTAATAACATCAACATCGATTTTGATAGCCCTTGCCCACGATAAGCATTTGAAATAAAGACACGGCAAATCCGATATTGCTCATCGGTGACTTTGTACAACTCAACAAACCCGACATGTCTACCTTTCACTTTTAGCAGATAGGGAAATACTTCCGCTTTGCTACAGTGGGAATGGATCTGTTCATAAGTCAGCGGGAAAACATACGCAGGGCCACCCCATAAATAGTTCAACTCATCTGAGTCAATCCATTTTATAAGCAGGTCAAAATCCGATTCTTGAAACTCTTCTAAGTTCATGATTTCCCATTAGGTTATAACGCCCGCCTAAGGGGCTGGCAACGCATAACACTAAACTCAATCACAACAACAGTAACCACCGCGGCTCAATGGGACTGGAAACGCCACGCGTTGACAGTCCCTCTTGAGGCGTTTGTTATGCTTAAGCTTCAACACTTTACATTTGAACCAACTCAAGGATAACCAACTGAAATCATTGACCAAACTTCGAATTTTCTTGAACTAGAACTGACTCAACTTTTACCTATGAACTGACCCAATGCAGGCTTTCATTTAGCAACTAGGCCAATGTGGAAACCCTCTCCGACAAACTCACTCACCACGCATGGGCGCGACAACTCAATGAGGCAATAACACTGAAATTTACAGCGACAGACACATTGCTGTTTCATTAGACAGCGCAAAACAATATTGAATTGCCGACAAAACCTGAACGAAATGCCAAGGGAATCAACAAACACAACCTACTGATTTTTATGGATTAAGCATAACGCCCGCCTAAGGGGCTGGCAACGCATTAACACTAAACTCAAATACAACAACCGAAACCACCGCGGCTCAATGGGACTGGAAACGCTACGCGTTGACAGTCCCTCTTGAGGCGTTTGTTAGGCAAATTATTGAAATGGTGCTAAACAATTAAAAACTGGAGATGCATAGCCCCAAACAACAGTACCTATGCCTCCCAAGATGATCTCCATTTTGGTCAGGCGGTCATACTGTTCTTCGTTTGTTTTAATCGATTGTTTTACCGCTGGCACATTAATATCTAGAGCTATGAAAGGTTCCGCTTTTCCCTCTTTTACCTGTTCATATTGACTTTCGACTATAGATTTATAAGTTAACAATGATTGAGAAAGCTTCTTCTTTCGTGCCAGCCCAAACTGCCAAAAAGACGAAATGGCAACAACTACGACCAAAGAGCCAGCTCTCTCTAGCCACGACCAGTCTGAATAAACGAAAGATGTAAAAACTCCAAAAAGAATGCATAGAGTAGCTAAAACACATATCAATATCTCAATTTTGTATTTCCTGATTGTCAATTTACACTCCTTTTGCCTAACGCCCGCCTAAGGGGCTGGCAACGCATTACCACTAAACTCAAAAACAACAACCGTAACCTCCGCGGCTCATTGGGACTGGAAACGCTACGCGTTGACAGTCCCTCTTGAGGCGTTTGTTAGTTTCGTAGCCTATTGTTTAGCAATGACTTTTTTAACACATTTGCTTGAAAGTCATTTTATGCAAATGCATCACACAAACACACGTCCAACGCCAAAAGCTGTGAAGTTGGCTGCCAAAATTTAAAACGATCAAGGTTGAGTTGACCACGGTTAAGAGTCCGCGACAAAGAAAACCAGATCACAGCGATGATGCAGCCTTTATGAAACCAAACTTTCCGTGTGGAGCATCCAACAATATTGAAGCATCGAGGCTTGTTGGCTTTCAGCGACTTTGAAATAGCTGAACTTTCAACACTTTCTATCAAATCAGCATCAGGCAAGACTCAAAAGCCAAATAGTGCGACTTGAACGCTTAAGGCTGATTTTTCAGGGCATTGAATCTGAGCTTTTGATGATTTTTTCTAGATAGAAACTAACGCCCGCTTAAGGGGCAGCCAACGCCACTGCCAACTTGCCGCATAACATCGTAATCACAAAAGCCAACGCATGGTAAAAATGCCACGCGTTGGCTGTCCCTCTTGAAGCGTTTGTTATGTACGTGCGCTTTGTTCCAGCGAAACAAACAACGGCTTTACAAACTTTGCTTCTTCTTGATAACGATTTCTCGTATCCCAAAGGTCAACTGCATGTTGAATGTTAAGCCAAAATTCTGGTGTGTTGCCTAATGCCGCTGCTAACTTGATTGCTACCGGAGCTGTTAACACACCACCATTAATCAAATTACTCACCGTATTTCTGTGTACGCCCATCGCTTCAGCGAGCGCTTTTGATGTGATGCCCATTGGTTCAAGAAATTCAACTTTTAACATTTCCCCAACGCTAACTGGACGACGTTTTGTCTTACGCATAGTCGTTACCTCAATACTTATGTGGGTCTAAGTAAGTATTTAGTGCAACACCATCAACCCACTGAAAAATCAAACGATACTGTTTGTTCACTCGAATTGAACACCAACCTTTAAGATTTCCTTCAAGATGTTCAAAACGATTACCCGGTGGAATTCTTAAGTCTGATTCAGCTTGAGCTGCATCTAAGATTTCCAGCTTCCGAAATAGAGCATTCTCTATGCTACTTGGAATTAAACGATGTCGTTTATCATCCTCGTAAAACTGCTCTAACCACTTATCTTTAAATTCTAATGCCATTGCAACTTGCACTGTCTCATTGTGCATCCATAGACAAAGACTAACGCATAATGACACTGTGCACAAGTTTGATTTGTAGGAAGGATTTTAGAAAAGTACATAACGCCCGCTTAAGGGGCAGCCAACGCTACTACCAACTTACCGCATAACACCGTTACCACAAAAACCAACGCATAGCGAAAATGCCGCGCGTTGGCTGTCCCTCTTGAAGCGTTTGTTATGTTGCTTTACACGCCAGCCCAAAAAAACTCGATTCGAATACCGCTTGGGTCGTAACACATCAAATGTTTTGCCGGCCCCTCTCTTACAAGTTCAGGTTCAAACTCAATCAAAACCCCTTCTTCTTTCAAACGCTCATGGAGCGACACTAAAAGCTCTTCAGTTTCAATCAACAAAGCTAAGTGGTGCAAGCCAACATTAGCTTTTCTATCAAATTCAGTTGGTGAGTCAGTTTTCGTAGACCAAAGTGTCAACATTACCGTTCCGTCACTAACAAAAATAGCTGGATAATCAGGGTTTCTTTTCACCTCTTTCCAACCAAGTACACCAGTGAAGAACTTAGCACTTTCTTCTAATCTTGAAACGGTTAATCCGATGTGATGCACACCCTTTGTCGATGGAGTCATTGTTTTTCCTTACTGTTGAATTAATCTTCCATGGAAAATACATCAGAAATTTATATGCAACAATGCGAACTATTGGAGCAATATATTCAGATATTTAGAATGAGCTACTCGAATGCAACATAACGCCCGCCTAAGGGGCTGGCAACGCATTACCACAAAACTCAAACACAACAACCGCAACCACCGCGGCTCAATGGGACTGGAAACGCCACGCGTTGACAGTCCCTCTTGAGGCGTTTGTTAGTTTTCTTGACATCTACCGCCCAATTTTGCTCATAGCTTCCATATATTCCTCCAAGCCTCCCATGGCACTTATCATTCTGAACGGGTTTCGTTGAGCTGCGATTTCTCTATGGGACTCGGTGATAGTACACCATGGACAAAGCTCATTGTCGTTTACTAGAGGCTCGGAGCAGAGATTGCAATTGTGATCTGATAAAACTATTTGCTTATCTTTGAAGATGAAAACATCGCTATTATCATCTTTGACATATGGCTGAGGATGACTTTTCCCAATAACAAGCTCATACCATTTCATGTCCGCAATAGCAGTAATTTCATTTGAACGTTGAACCATATCGGAAGGGAATTTTGGGCCTGCAATAAATGCTGTTACAAATTCTAATGGTATAAACAGTATGTCATTACCTGCTACATTTTCAGTTACTTTTTTCATATCAACAAAGCGGCACTCTTGCTCATATGACCATTGATCATATTTTGAGAAATACGATTCAACAAAAACAGCCTCCTGCAATGCGTAAGAATGGCGAGGCTTTAGCGTACCTGCTGCTCTAGCAAGTATTCCCTTTAAGCTTTCGAGAGGAGCTTTACGATAGGATACTTTCCAGATTGGATTTCCCTCAAAATGTTTCTGTAAGCTATCAAGATCGAATTCAAGAACAAAGCCCGAATGATTATTAGCATAATGAGCCCACATTGGTGAAACGATAGGTGAATAAGAAAAGCAAGTTGTGGGGTTCTGAGGAATTCCGCTTATTACATCGTGATAAAAAGCCAAATGTTCTGTTGGAATAGACAAGTCCATTCCCAAGAAAAGCTCATACGGGTCATTGTAGTCTTTTGGCAACGAACATTTAACTCCACAGAACCCTTCTCTAGCAAAAACCAAATCTAAGACATCGTAGCTAAAGTATTTATAAATTTTTTCCATTCTTCCTAACTCATTTGTCGTTGAATTGCGGTTAATTTCTGATATGGCTAACTTTAGCCTTTTCATCTTAATTTTTTTACCAACACGTCCCATATTCAAACTCTACCGCTGAAAACTAACGCTCGCCTAAGGGGCTGGCAACGCATGACCACTAAACTCAAACACAACAACTGCAACCACCGCGGCTCAATGGGACTGGAAACGCCACGCGTTGACAGTCCCTCTTGAGGCGTTTGTTATGTGTTAGACAGACCAACCAAAACTTTTTCTGTAAACCAATCCCAGTCTGGTGCACTGAAAGCAATATCACGAACATCCTTTACTGCCGACATTGATTCTTCTACACCGAACCCTTTGGATTTTAAAAGGTATGCTGCTAATGCTAGCCCTGTCCGATCTTTGCCTGATTTGCAATGTACTACAACTTTGCCTTGAGTCTCATTTTGTTCAATAAACTTGATAATTCGAGGTAATGCATCAAGACAAACCTCAAAATCACCACTTTGAACTGGTGCATTACTCGAAAGAGGAATGTGTTCATACGCAAAACCAATAGCCTTTAGGCGTGAAATATGAACACTCTCTCCGTCATTGACCGAAATAATTGCTCGAACTCCAGATGACCACAACTCTTCTAGGTCCCACATGACTTTATCTGGCCCACAGCGCCCTGCTACAGAGTTTGTTACGAAAAAAAAGATTTTCCAATTGAGCCTCAAAACACATAACGCCCGCCTAAGGGGCTGGCAACGCACTACCACTAAACTCAAACACAACAACCGTAACCACCACGGCTCATTGGGACTGGAAACGCCGCGCGTTGACAGTCCCTCTTGAGGCGTTTGTTAGCTTCGTAGCCTATTGTTTAACAATGATTTTTAAACACATTTGTTTGAAAGCCATTTTACGCAGAAGCATCACACAAACACACGTCCAACGCCAAAAGCTGTGAAGTGAACTGCCAAAACTTAAAACGATCTAGGCTAAGTTGGCCACGGTTAAGAGTCCGCGACAAAGAAAGCAAGATCACAGCGATGATGCAGCCTTTTGTGAAACCAAACTTGCCGTGTGGAACATCCAACAACCTTGAAGCATCGAGGCTTGTGGGTTTTCAGCGGCTTTGAACCTGCTGAACTTTCAACACTTTCTACCAAATCGGCATCAGAAAAACTCGAAAGCCAAGTTGTGAAATTTGAATGCTAAAAGCTGAGTTTTCAAAGCAATTAAACCCAGATTTTGATAATTTTCGCTTTAAGAAGCTAACGCCCGCCTAAGGGGCTGACAACGCATAACGCCAAACTCAATCACAACAGCCGAAACCACCGCGGCTCAATGGGACTGGAAACGCCACGCGTTGACAGTCCCTCTTGAGGCGTTTGTTATGTTGCGGTGCTAACTATTATGCATGTTAGAAATGCAGGTAACCCTGAAACAAAAAGTTTGATACAAAGCATCGTGTTTGATGAAAAACGCTCACTGTCAATTTCATTAGCCACCGAGCTATCCACCATTGAACCCGCTACACTCTCTGCCCTATCACCACCAAAACCGCCTTCTGGTGGGTACATAAAAAATAAGGCTGCTAACCCCCAAAGGATCACCACAACAAAGAATGCATAATCGGGCCAAGACCTCAGGCCAAAGAAACCTGTAGATTTCTCAAACATGACCACAACTGCTGATGCAGTGAGATTGCTTATGAGAAAAAACCTCAATAAATTTAGCATGTTATTCCAACGTCCATCCTTAGCAACATACTTGTAACTTTTTTTTCTCCCTTCCAACTCCTCTTCAACAACACCCAACACAACACTCACTACCCCCATCCACTTATTTCCACCCACAATAATTAATAAAATACAAATAACCATCAAACAATCACTCCACTCATACCCCCCACCCCAACCAATTCACCATAAATCATCTTTAAATAATAACCCCCAACACCTATCACAACTTTAAACCAACTTAACCACTACCCTACACCCAAATCCCCTAAATCAACATAAAACACCCACACTCAATACTTACCCATCCACCCCTATACACACCAATAAAACCCACACATACATCAACCCCACAAAATTAACATCCCAACTACATCTCCCACACTTACCCCCAATCCCTAACCCCCCCACTCATACCTCACCAAAACATTATCACTTACTCCACCCAACCACCCAAAACAAAACTCTTCCCCACCTTCACTACCCAAAAAAACTCTCCATCACCCCCACATTATTATTCTACTCCTATAAACATACATCACAATTACCTATCCCAACACTCTCTACCCCTGATCCCATCCTCTACAAATCCCACCAAACTATACAACCTCCCAACTCATCTAACACTCTCATGCACTTTCGCTCACTTACAACCTTTCATACCAATATCTTCCCATTTACCATTATACACTCATTCTACAAAATATCCCCCATGCGAACACTCAAAATCACCTTCCAAACACCTCTATAACCCCAAAATTTAGGAGTACATGCTCCATAGTGTTTCCCTCTGCATCGCACATGTAACATTTTTCCACACTATCTCCTTTATTCATAACGCCCGCCTAAGGGGCTGGCAACGCATAAAACTAAACTCAAACGCAACAACCGTAACCACCGCGGCTCATTGGGACTGTAAACGCAACGCGTTGACAGTCCCTCTTGAGGCGTTTGTTATGTGCCCGTACTCATTGTGTACTCTGGATACCCTGTATGTTCATCTAATTGCTCACTGACCACGTTAAAACCTTGGGACAAGTAGAACTGATAACTAGCCTGATTTTCTTTATATACCGATAGCGTCAGAATCGTTCTCTGACTTTTTGCGTGATTCAGCAATTGCTTACCAATGCCTTTACCTTGCAGCTCGGGAGCTACAAATATGGCAGCTAAACGACTTTCATATAGAGCGTAAAATCCAACAACTTTCGAGTCCATTTCGTAAACGTAGACCTCTGAAGCCGGGATATAAATATTACGCATGTTCTCGACTTGAGATTCCCAAAACTCAGCCGAGATAAAATCGTGAGCTTTAACTGACGCATTCAGCCAGATTTCAAGAACTGAATCCAAGTCATTTTCGTTGTACTTTCTTATCATTTTCGGACTCTAGACAATCAAATTTATTAGGGGGCAACATAACGCCCGCCTAAGGGGCTGGCAACGCATAACAACCAAACTCAAACACAACAACCGTAACCACCGCGGCTCAATGGGACTCGAAACGCCGCGCGTTGACAGTCCCTCTTGAGGCGTTTGTTAGCTCGATAGTGTGAATATTTTACGGTATTCCGAGGCTTTGTTGCGTAAATCGATGGAACTAAATCAATAGCTTACGATCTGATCGGCTACATTCATTCACTCTGTAGCCTCATGCCGAAACCACGTTACAAAACAAACAACTGGAAACAATACAATCAAGCTCTCATCAATCGTGGTTCTCTGACTTTTTGGATTGACGAAGAAGCGATAAGTGAGTGGAAACAAGGGAAGCAAAACAAGCGTGGGAGACCTCGTGTTTTCAGTGATTTAGCCATCACTACTGCTTTGATGGTAAAGCGTATCTTTTCCATGCCACTGCGTGCTTCGCAAGGCTTTATGGATTCCGTTTTTCAACTTGCCCAACTCCCACTGCGCTGCCCACACTACAGTTGTATCAGTCGTCGAGCCAAAGACGTTAACGTGAGTTTCAAAACAAAAACCAAAGGACCGATTCAGCACCTTGCTATCGATGCTACTGGCCTCAAGGTTTATGGTGAGGGTGAGTGGAAAGTCAAAAAACATGGCACGGATGGTAAACGCAGAGTGTGGCGAAAATTACATCTCGCAGTAGATACGAGTACACACGAAATTATTGCCGCAGAGTTGAGCTTATCTTCGGTCACTGATGCAGAGGTGCTGCCTAACTTGCTCAAGCAAACACGGCGAAAAATCCTTGAGATATCAGGCGATGGTGCTTATGACACAAGGGGTTGCCACGCAGCAATCCGCATTAAACGAGCGATAGCGCTCATCCCTCCACGAGAAGGCGCAGCATTCTGGGAGCGAGGTCATCCAAGAAACTTAGCGGTGGGTTGTCAAAAGTTATTCGGTTCGAATAAACATTGGAAAGAGCGGTATGGCTACCACAAGCGTTCACTATCCGAGACGGCGATGTATCGCGTGAAACAGTTGCTTGGTGGACGATTAAGTCTAAGAAATTACAACGCACAAGTTGGTGAAACTTACGCGATGATCAAAGCGTTAAATAAGATAACAGGGCTTGGTATGCCTAAAACTTGCCGTATTGGCTAACTATCAATCTAAGTAGGGCTACTCGGCTTCGAAAACGAATTACGCAACAAAGCCGTATTCCGAATAAATTGATTCTGCTTCTCTCTGTATAGCTGGAACAAAGAAACGTGCATTAATATTGGGTTTTAAATCACATGGGTATCGACCAGACCACATAATAGCTTCGGTTAGCCTCTCTAATGTAAATTTGTATTTTTCTGACAAACCTGTATCTATCAACTCTGCAAGCTTTATTAGGTCATGTGTTTGGATTGTTTTCGGAAACCTCGACTCTGGCATCCAGTCCTCACTTAATGGCGAGCCATACTGCCTATAAATCCAAACTGCTTTGAATAGATTTTCTAACGCCAAACCATACAAAAGGTAGCAAACACTTTCTAATTCTTGCCGCTCAGTTTGGTTGATTAAGATATCTACTCTCTCCATTGAAATTCTTGCGGAAGCAATCAACGCTCTTGAGCGCTCAAACCAACAATTTGCATCACAAACAACATTTGCAAAACTAGCATTTTTCATTGTGTCTAATTCTGTATCTTCCAAATTTCCTCCCGAAAAGCTAACGCCCGCCTAAGGGGCTGACAACGCATTACACTAAACTCAACCACAACAACCGTAACCACCGCGGCTCATTGGGACTGGAAACGCCACGCGTTGACAGTCCCTCTTGAGGCGTTTGTTAGTTTCGTAGCCCATTGTTTAACAATGACTTTTAACACCTTTACTTGAAAAATATTTTACGCAAATGCATCGAACATGCACACGTCCAACGCCAAAAGCTGTGAAGTGAGCTGCCAAAACTCAAAACGATCAAGGTTAAGTTGGCCACGGTTAAGAGTCCGCAACAAAGAAAGCAGGATCACAGCGATGATGCTGCCTTTTGTGAAACCAAATTTGCCGTGTTGAATATCCGACAACATTGAAGCTTCAAGACTTGTGGGTTTTCAGCGACTTTGAAATAGCTGAAATTTCAACACTTTCTACCAAATCAGCATCAGGCAAAACTCAAAAGCCAAATTGTGCGACTTGAACGCTTAAAGCTGATTTTTTAGGGCATTTAATCTGAGCTTTGGATGATTTTTTCTAGATAGAAACTAACGCCCGCTTAAGGGGCTGGCAACGCTACCGCACGGCTTAACTAAACTGCCGTAACCACAAATGCCCACTCAAACCGAAAATGCCATGCGTTGACAGTCCCTCTTGAAGCGTTTGTTATGAGCGTGCCAATTAGAACCACATTACACTGTAAATTCAACCTCATAGCTCACATTGATGCATATCTACTGGGCAAATTTTTGCCTGTGAACTTTTGGGGTTATGATAGGGCAACTTACAAAACGTCAGAGAAAGAACATGCCCATATACGATATTTTTGATAAGACAAAACTCTATCGCTGCCCTTTTTGGAAAGACCCCATTACTTGTACCTGCTCGTCATGCCACATGCGTCGGGAATGGGAAAAAAGCTCTGCGGCATTAAAAGCCGCTGAAGCCCGTAACTTTGCACCACTTGGCTCTTCTGTGCCCAGTGTTCAATCGTTTCTAAAGCCTGAGCCTATCCAAGAAACAACACGAGAAAAAGTTGAGCGTCAGCGTAAAGAGCGGCTAGAACAATCAGAAAAAGATTGGGCAAAGCTTCAAGACCAACAAAAGAATAAAGAAGAATTTATGTTAGGCTGGATGCAAAACGCCGTTACTCAACCACAAGCGCAACTTTGGGCGGACTTATTTACTGCTGAAACCAGTGAAGAACAGAAACAATTTATTAAACAATGCAATACGCACCTCAATAATCCCGTCAGAGAAGGGGAAATTGTCATCGTCCCCACGACTAAACCGACTAATGAGCAAGAGAAGAAAGCACTCGCTGATTTACAAGAAGACGCACAAGCAGCAAGTACCGAGCTAGCAAAATTAACCAATGAATTAGTAGCAACAGTAAACCGACACTTAGAGCTGTTGGATTATTATGCAAATCAAGCATTTGCCAAAATTAAGCAAGATGGCCTACCCAGTGACTATTACGCTTATGCTTCTTTGGGTGTAGGCATGGCGACAGCTGGTGTTGAACAACGGTTAAAGAATATTAGTGATGTATTACTTGAGATTAATGACCTATACGCCTCTCAAGTTGCAATGGCGAGCAGAACTGGCGGCATCAATTACGGGCCATTTGTAGCCGAACGCGCAGAGCTTTTTAAAAAGCTAGATGGTTCATTTGCGGGTTTATCTAAACGCAGTGTCAAGTTACCGATTTACACACAAGTAAAACGCAACCTAAAACTGTCTACAAAATCAGTTATTCACAACGCTGATGAAATTCTTAAGACAGGTTTTGTTAAAAACCTCGGGAAACGTATTGCTAACGTGTCTATAGGCATAACAGCAGCAAAAGGCGTTGGTTACGTTGGATTGGTTCTTGGCGCTGCAAGTGGCGTAAATAATATTTATGAAGCCTGTAAAGTTGATAGCACAGGGAACTGTGGAAAAACAACATCAGTAGAAATTGGTGGCTTTGTTGGTGGCTTAGGTGGAGGAACTATTGGAGGCAAAATCGGAGTTGTGCTGGCTCTAAGCATTGCAGGTGCGGCCTCTGCCCCAATAATTGCAATAGCAACAATCAGTGGGTTTGTCTTCGGTGGTGCGATAGGTGGAATTATTGGATCTACAACTGGCAAAGCTGGAGCTGAATTCATTTATGAGCATACTTTAGAGCTAATGGATTAATATCAGATGAATAGTTTGATCATTGTTATTTTCGGTTGGTATGCATTGGCTTGGTCAATTCCAGGTGGAATTATTCTATTTACCATTTCACACGGAAATATAAAGCACATAATAAGCTTAGATAAAATTTTAGCTAAAAATATAGAACAACTTTATGACTCTAAAGGCCAATTAATTGACCAGCTTTCCGTAACGATTGGAACTAGATACATAAAATACCTTATTAAATACCCATTTATACGCTCAAAAAATCATGCTGAATCTCTCAAATTTCGTGCATTTATGTGGATTAATTCACTATGGGTTTGGTCGTGGGTTTTCATATTAGTGCTAATGTTGTTTGACAACTGGATATAAACACACCAAATTTCGGAAAGGGCTGATCGCCCTTTCTATTAACCCCAAAAAGCTCATAACGCCGCGTTAAGTGGTGAACAACGCCAACCACCAAACCTAAACCATTGTGCCGTAAACACTAAATTCAATGCAAACCGAAAATGCCAAGCGTTGTGAATCCGTCTTAAACGCCTTGTTAGCAATACGAACTCATAGGTTGAGATAGCCTCTTATTCTTTGCTGGTTGGATGGCACAGCGTCTGAGAGGGCTAAGTACGTTTCTATGTCCATAAGCTTCCAATATTGCCCCTCATCGCCAAACTGAATTTCGCGTAACTCACTTTCGGTTATCGTAACCGCTAGAAAATACGCACAACCAAAGCCTGTATGACTTTCCACTTTTTGCTTGTAATGAATACGCGATGGGCACAGTTCGATACCGAATTCTTCTTTCAATTCTCTTAGTGCACAATCCTCTGGCGTTTCGTTCCCTTCACGACCGCCACCAGGTAAATCCCAGCAATTTGGGTATGAGATGGAAGAAATATTATCTCTTTTATAGGTAAGAATTTGCTCGTTACAATGAACAACTAATTTGCATCCCTTAAAATGTTGCACACTGTCTCTCCTAAGATTGCTAACGCCCGCCTAAGGGGCTGGCAACGCACTACCACTAAACTCAAACACAACAGCCGTAACCACCGTGGCTCAATGGGACTGGAAACGCCACGCGTTGACAGTCCCTCTTGAGGCGTTTGTTATGTGGCCGAGCACCGCTATACGATGAAGCAAAAAATCAATGACAATAGACTGGCGATTAAAAATCTATGCCCTAAACCAGTGCTCTCCAGTCTTGTAACCACGGTCTTTTTAGCTGAATCGTTGTCGATCAAGCTACTCGCTGCAACTCCCGCAACATTACTTGGATCGCTGTAACCAACACCATGTCCAGAGAAGGAAAAAATGCCCCTAGCGCCAGAAGAATAAGCATCGAATAAAACGCATAATCTTTGAGAAAAGCAATTTTTAAGTATCCAAAACTGAACTCAAATAGATAAACACATGCTACTGCAATTAGATTGGACAACACTATGAATGCTAAGAATTTCTTCATTTGGGCTCCCTTTCTGGATTGCCACATAACGCCCGCCTAAGGGGCTGGCAACGCATTACCACTAAACTCAAACACAGCAACTGCAACCACCGCGGCTCATTGGGACTGGAAACGCTACGCGTTGACAGTCCCTCTTGAGGCGTTTGTTAGCTTCGTAGCCCATTGTTTAACAATGACTTTTAACACCTTTACTTGAAAAGTATTTTACGCAAATGCATCGAACATGCACACGTCCAACGCCAAAAGCTGTGAAGTTGACTGCCAAAACTCAAAACGCTCAAGGCTAAGTTGGCCACGGTTAAGAGTCCGCGACAAAGAAAGCCAGATCACAGCGATGATGCAGTATTTTGTAAAACTAAGCTGACCGCGCTGAACGTAAAACAATACTGAAGCATCGAAGCTTGATAGGTTTCAGCGACTTGAAAACTGCTGAACATTCAACACTTTCTACCAAATCAGCATTAGGCAAAACTAAAAAGCCAAATAGTGCTACTTGAACGCTTAAAGCTGAATTTTCACAACAAATGAGCTTAGATTTTGATGATTCTAGCCTTTAAGAAGCTAACGCCCGCCTAAGGGGCTGACAACGCATTACCACTAAACTCAAACACAACAACCTTCACCACCGCGGCTCAATGGGACTGGAAACGCCACGCGTTGATAGTCCCGTTTGAGGCGTTTGTTAGCTTCGTAGCCTATTGTTTCCAAATAACTTTTTAACACATTTACTTAAAATGCATTTTACGCAAAAGCATCACTCAAACACACGTCCAACGCCAAAAGCTGTGAAGTTGGCTGCCAAAGCTCAAAACGGTCAAGGTTAAGTTGGCCACGTTTAAGAGTCCGCGACAAAGAAAGCACACTTTCAGCGATGATGCAGCCCTTTGTGAAACCAAACTTTCAGTGTGGAACATCCAACAACATTGAAGTATCGAGGTTTGATGGCTTTCTGCAACTTTGAAACTGCTGAACATTCAACACTTTCTACCAAATCAGTATCCGAAAGACTCGAAAGCCAAGTTGTGGAATTTGAACGCTAAAAGCTGATTTTTCACAACAAATGAGCTTAGGCTTTGTTGGTTTTAGCCTTTAAGAAGCTAACGCCCGCTTAAGGGGCAGCCAACGCTACTACTAACTTTCCGCATAGCACCGTAACCACTGAAACTAACGCACAGTAAAAATGCCACGCGTTGGCTGTCCCTCTTGAAGCGTTTGTTAGCTGCCTTTAGTCACTTGGTTCAATAATGGTAGCGACACGAAATAACCGTTATTGCATTATCATCAACAGCATAAACCAGTCTATTTGTATCATCGATCCGTCGAGACCAAAAACCAGATAGATTTTCCTTTAGAGGCTCTGGTTTACCAATGCCTTCAAACGGTGAACGCTTAACATCATTGATGATTTTATTGATCCGCTTGAGTGTTTTTTTGTCTTGTGTTTGCCAGTACAAGTAGTCATCCCAGGACTCATCTGTCCATGACAGTAAACGACTACTCATCAATCAGATCTCTTTGGATAACTTTTCCCGCTTTGAACTGGGCAATTGAACGGTTTAGATGTTCAGCGTTCGCTGGAGAGCGAAGCAAATGTACGGTTTCCATTAGACTATTGTAATAATCCAGCGACATAACCACAGCATCTTCTGAATCACGTCGGGTGATGACGGTTGTATCCGCATCATTCACAACGGCATCCAAGACTGCTTTTAAACTATTCCTAGCTTCTGTAAAAGAAACGATTCTCATAGAACCTCCCACATGTACTGTTTACGGAACAAGTATAGTATTTACAACTCAACTTGTACAGCTAAAGGAACATATTTGCCAGTAGGCAGCTAACGCCCGCCTAAGGGGCTGACAACGCATGACCACTAAACTCAAACACACCAACCATAACCACCGCGGCTCAATGGGACTGGAAACGCCACGCGTTGACAGTCCCTCTTGAGGCGTTTGTTATGGCGTATTTCAAACCATTTGCCTTAAGCCAACTATCAAAATCGGTGACCCCATACTTCCGGCGTATCCTAGCGACCTCAACCGCAAGGAATAAACCAGTAATCACACCAAAAAACATCGACGCATAAACTTGAGAAGCGACAAAGCCTTGAAACTGCCAGACTAAGAGCCACATGAACCCACCCCAAAAGACAGTACCAAGCACTGATTGGAGAACAAATAGTTTCAATGGACTTTCAAACACCCTAGGCTTCATATCTAAACGAGCAAATTTGTAGAATAGATATGGATAAGGTTTAGCTAAACGAGCACTAATACCCTTTTCGATCAATAGTGAGCGAACAAATTCCATTTTATTCATAATCGTTCCTATAAATGTGTGTGTCATGCCTTGCGCCATAACGCCCGCCTAAGGGGCTGACAACGCATAACACATAACACAAAACTCAAACACACCAACCGTAACCACTGCGGCTCAATGGGACTGGAAACGCCGCGCGTTGACAGTCCCTCTTGAGGCGTTTGTTAGGTGAATTTACTCGTACACCTGCCCATTGTGTTTCAACCAACCATGAGCATGACGATTTTGAGGATCTTTATGAGTCCAGTGAAGAACTCCACCCTTTTTGTTCCATTCGTATTCACCATAAAACTCAACACTATCGCCAACTTTCAAGTTCGGAATTCTTGGTGCTAAGTCGATGTTATGCGCAACTAACAATGTTTGTCCGCTATTGAGCTTTAAGATGAATTTTTGATGTCTTGAACCATCATTGTCATCAGGCAGCACTTTCGATACCTGTCCAAATCCTTGGACCTGTAAATCACTTTGCTGCGATAGATAAGCTTGTTGTAAAACGGCGTCATTGGCATACAAGCTAACCGAAAAACAGCTTGTGAGGACGAGCCAAAAAGCTAAAAACCATTTCATAAAACTGTCCTTGTTCAATCCACTGACCATTCACCTAACGCCCGCCTAAGGGGCTGGCAACGCATTACCACTAAACTCAAACACAGCAACTGCAACCACCGCGGCTCATTGGGACTGGAAACGCTACGCGTTGACAGTCCCTCTTGAGGCGTTTGTTAGCTTCGTAGCCCATTGTTTAACAATGACTTTTAACACCTTTACTTGAAAAGTATTTTACGCAAATGCATCGAACATGCACACGTCCAACGCCAAAAGCTGTGAAGTTGACTGCCAAAACTCAAAACGCTCAAGGCTAAGTTGGCCACGGTTAAGAGTCCGCGACAAAGAAAGCCAGATCACAGCGATGATGCAGTATTTTGTAAAACTAAGCTGACCGCGCTGAACGTAAAACAATACTGAAGCATCGAAGCTTGATAGGTTTCAGCGACTTGAAAACTGCTGAACATTCAACACTTTCTACCAAATCAGCATTAGGCAAAACTAAAAAGCCAAATAGTGCTACTTGAACGCTTAAAGCTGAATTTTCACAACAAATGAGCTTAGATTTTGATAATTCTAGCCTTTAAGAAGCTAACGCCCAATTAAGGGGTGAGCAACGCTACCACCCAACCTTAAGTATTGTGCCGTAACCACTAAAATTGAAGTAGAAGCCAAAATGCCAAGCGTTGGGAATCCCTCTTAAATTGATTGTTATACGCGTTTCGCTAGTTGTTGCCTAACTACTTTTTACACCTTCTAAATCAATAACCTTCCCACTTTTATTTACAAAAGAAAGTTGAAAGCCATTGTTTGTTCGGCGCATCATGCAAGGGCTATTTACATCAATTTCAAGGTTACTAAATTCTTGCCTTGTCACGCCAGAGATAGCTATAACTATGCCTGCCTCACCAAAAAATCCGGATATCTTTACACGAGATGTAATATGAAATTTCTCGATCAGTTTGATGATAAATGGATTGAATTTATTGGCTTCAAACTTTCCTACTCGGCTACTGATAGGGAAGTTTTCCGATGGAATTATTTTTACCTTGAGAGTGTGATTGTCTGTGCAAGGGTGCTTCTCCCAAGGTTTACCCAATGAATCAAAAAACACTCTGCCACCATTAGGGGATTGATAAAAAAACACAGATGCCCCACAGACTGGGCAGTAAGCACTTGGATTTACGTAGCTCACAAACAATTTGCTTTGCTCGCGAATATTCCCAACACTTCTTTCTACGGTCTTACTTTTTTGATTATCTACACCACTCATGCCCTTGAATTTACAACACCAACCGCAAGTACAATCAGGGTAATGATTATGTCCACTCATTTATCTTTACCGAACCTTATTACTTATCTGCATTATCAACTTAGCGCATGAGCTAAGAAGAACAGGGCCATGTCAGCTGATTTGAAAAACCGCATAGCGTATAACGCCCGCCTAAGGGGCTGGCAACGCATTACTACAAAACTCAATCACAACAACCGAAACCACCGCGGCTCATTGGGACTGGAAACGCCGCGCGTTGACAGTCCCTCTTGAGGCGTTTGTTATAAGGTGGATAACTACT
The DNA here is from genome assembly GCF_008369605.1 of Vibrio cholerae. Lineage (NCBI taxonomy): Bacteria > Pseudomonadati > Pseudomonadota > Gammaproteobacteria > Vibrionales > Vibrionaceae > Vibrio > Vibrio cholerae. Next base: position 1,013,993 of record NZ_CP043556.1, on the reverse strand, counting down.
TAATTAGATTGAGTATTCCTTTAAACTCTGGCGCTCGACAATCTTTAACCAGTTCATAAAGACTCATTTCTAAACCTGTTATTTCAACACCAGCTCCTGCTAGCTTTGTAATTGCTAGCTCCTTGTTTGATGCATCACGTGAAGACACGCAATCACTCACTAAATGTATGTCGTAACCTAGATTTTTGAGATGAATAGCCGTTTGATAAACACATATGTGAGCTTCGATACCACATATTAACCAAGACGTTTTATTCGATTTTTGGATAGTTTCGATGAAACGAGGCTCACCACAAGCACCAAAACTGAACTTGCTAATCGGTTGTTGATTACTCAGTAACACAGTGAGCTCTTCGATGGTTTGGCCTAATTTATCTGGATTTTGCTCAAGCCAAACTATTGGCAATCCTAGCAATTGAGCTCCTTTAATTAGTTTTATGCAATTTGAAACAAGCTCATTACTGTCAGAAACCAATCGAGCCAACTTGCCTTGGATATCAACGATAATCAGACCAGTATTTTCCTTGTCAAGCATACAGACTCCTTTGCTAAACCACCTTATAACGCCCGCCTAAGGGGCTGACAACGCATTACCACTAAACTTAAACACAACAGCTGCAACCACCGCGGCTCAATGGGACTGGAAACGCCACGCATTGGCAGTCCCTTTGAGGCGTTTGTTAGTTTCGTAGCCTATTGTTTAACAATGACTTTTTAAACTCATTTTCTTGAAAGTAATTTTACGCAAAAGCATCACGCAAACACACGTCCAACGCCAAAAGCTGTGAAGTTGGCTGCCAAAACGTTAAGAGTCCACACAAAGAAAGCCAGATCACAGCGATGATTCAACCTTTTATGAAACCAAACTGATCAAGTTGAACGTCCGACAAAATTGAAGCATCAAAGCTTGTTGGTTATCCGCGATTTTGAAACCGCTGAACTTTCAACGCTTTCTACCAAATCAACATCAGGAAAAACCCAAAAGCTAAATTGTGCAGCTTGAACGATAAAGGCTAAATTTTCAGAACCTTGTGCGTGAATTTTTGATGATTTTCCTGAGAGAAACTAACGCCCGCCTAAGGGGCTGACAACGCATTACCACCAAACTCAAACACAACAACCGTAACCACTTCGGCTCAATGGGACTGGAAACGCCGCGCGTTGACAGTCCCTCTTGAGGCGTTTGTTAGTTTTATTATTTTAGATATAGCCTACGGTATCTATGCCTCAGCTCATCTTGGGTTACATTGTGTATTTTACTTGCCAAATTAAAATTTAGTTCTGTAGAAACGGATAACAGGTCCTTAGATTCGTTATTATCAGGCAAGTTCATTGTGATTATCTGTCGATACTTTTTCTTGATTTTTTTCGGAACGGCTTTCTTTGAGACATCAGAAAAACCCAATAAAAAGCAACTAATTTCCACAACTAAATCGTCCGTAATCATTATTGCTTGCTCCGTAAGATCAGACAAAATGGCGATATGACCACGACCAATGACTTTTTCAAGCTCCTCCAATGAAACACCTTTACCGTGGAATTGCAGTACATGAGGCATAAGCTCTTGCATCAGTTCATTTCGTTTTTTCCAAATGTTGAGCAAGTTATTATAATTTTTAAAGAGAGTTTCTACGTACTCTATGCGCTGCCACTTTGAGTTATTTTCACTATTTTCAGAAGGAACAAGAAAAGCGAGAGAAGCTACATGGAAGTTTATCGGTTCTGCATTTAATACAAGTGGAGGAATTACTAACATTCGTTGAAAAGGATTTGGGGTTAACCGCCTAAAATAATTGCTTTTTATTGCAATTAGACTATTTCGTGCTTCATTTGCGTTTAATAGGGTCTCATTAAGTACGTCTACGTTTTGGATTTGAACACGATTGTATTCTTGGGTTGAAACTGCATAAAACGCAGCCCAAGCACCTAACGCTGCTGTAGACAAGGCACTAATACTCGGGAATACATAATCTTTGATAGGGTTTGAATGTAAGCCTATTATGGCTTCCGCTATGGCATTTAATGCATTTTCCAAAGATTAACTCCTTTCTAAAACTAACGCCCGCCTAAGGGGCTGGCAACGCATTACCACCAAACTCAAACACAATAACCGTAATCACCACGTCTCAATGGGACTGGAAACGCCGCGCGTTGACAGTCCCTCTTGAGGCGTTTGTTAGTTTCGTAGCCCATTGTTTGCCAATGACTTTTTTAACACATTTGTTTGAAAGTCATTTTACGCAAATGCATCAAACAAACACACGTCCAACACAAAAAGCTGTGAAGTTAGCAGCCAAAACTCAAAACGATCATGGTTAAGTTGACCACGGTTAAGAGTCCACGACAAAGAAAGCCAGATCACAGCGATGATGCTGCCTTTTGTGAAACCAAACTTTCCGTGTGGAACATCCGACAACATGAAGCATCGAGTTTTTTTGGCTTTCAGCGACTTTGAAACAACTGAACTTTCAACGCTTTCTACCAAATCAGTATCAAGCAAAACTCAAAAGCCTAATTGTGCAACTTGAACGCTAAAAGCTGAATTTTCAGAACATTGTGCGTGAATTATTGATGATTTTTCCTGAGAGAAACTAACGCCCGCCTAAGGGGCTGGCAACGCATAACACTAAACTCAAACACAACAACCGTAACCACCGCGGCTCATTGGGACTGGGAACGCCACGCGTTGACAGTCCCTCTTGAGGCCTTTGTTAGTTTCGTAGCCTATTGTTTAGCAATAATTTTTTAAACAATTTTGCTTGAATGTCATTTTACGCAAATACAATGAGCAAACACATGTCCAACGCCAAAAGCTGTGAAGTGGACTGCCAAAACTTAAAACGATCAAGGCTGCGTTGACCACGGTTAAAAGTCCGCGACAAAGAAAGCACAATTCCAGTGATGACGAAGCCATTTGTGAAACCAAGCTGATCATGTTGAGCATCCAACAACCCTTGAAGCATCGAGACTTGTTGTTTTTCAGCGGCTTTGAAACTGCTGAACTTTCAACACATTCCACTAAGTAACCATCAGGCAAAAACTCAAAAGCCAACTTGTGGCATTTGAACTCTAAAAGCTTCATGTCCAGAACAAATGAGCTTAAGTTTTGATGATTGGTTCCTGATAGAAACTAACGCCCGCCTAAGGGGCTGACAACGCATTACCACCAAACTCAAACACAACAACCGAAACCACCGCGGCTCAATGGAACTGGAAACGCCACGCGTTGACAGTCCCTCTTGAGGCGTTTGTTATGTTTTTACAACGCTAGCTAGTATGCAATCATATTTATGAAGTCAACTTCGTACTTCCTTTCACCATACTTTCTTTCATTGTCAATAATGGTGCCCCGTTTAGGAGTAACACGAAGAACAATTGAGTCTGGATTATCCTCATCACCAACTTCAGAAAACCAATCGAATATCTTTTTAAATTTTGACCTAATTTGTGCATTTTTTTCGTTTTTGACCCAGCCTAAGTTTTCTGCCTCACATTCAAGAGAGAACCAATCTAACCCACCTACCGATACTTCGTTGTTCTTCTCGATTTGCATAATCTTATTTGTTGTCGCATCTGTAGATATATAAAAGAGACCCTCTTCATAGTAAGCACAAACCATACGTACAGCAGGAACTGGGTTACCAACGGCGTTACAAGATAGTGATATTGTCGCGAGAGCCATAATTACTTCTTTATCATTGCCACAACGCTCTTCCATCAATTTTATTGCATCATCATATTTACTCATTTGTATTTCCCTCTAGAAATGACATGTAATACGACTAAATTATCCGACCTGAAACATAACGCCCGCCTAAGGGGCTGACAACGCATACCGCCAAACTCAATCACAACAACCATAACCACCGCGGCTCAATGGGACTGGAAACGCCACGCGTTGACAGTCCCTCTTGAGGCGTTTGTTATGTGAAATTTGTTTGGTATGTTTGACTTAAAAGTTTATAAAGTTCTTCTCTTAACTGTTTGATGTCAGATTTCTTTTTTTCGATTTCGTCTTCAGTTAAAGAGGGTTTATCAACGTAGCAAGAACGTCGAAATTGGACGACTGCTTCACCTAGTTCTCGGAGTTTATTGTAGGCTTCAACTTCGCCAACAAGCAGCAATTTTGACTCAGCATTAGTCAAAGAACCAAAGGTTGTAAACAGCTCTACTTTAACTTCCTCTAATTCGTCCCTTCTAGATGGGGGCCAATCTTTTCCATTTTTAGTAAACCTAACCCATTCAACTACTAGCGCCCAATATTTCAGATAAACATGATTTAATTGTTCTGTTTGTTCTGCTACTTGCTCAAGCAATGTGCGGTGTCTTTTTTCATACTCACGTGCTGACTCTGACTTATCTTTTTGTTTGGTATGCCAGTGAGTAGCAAATGCTGTAATTATCGCACCTAGACCAATCTTTACTGCGGTATCTAACACTTCAACTAAAGTTGTCAAACAAATCTCCTTCACATAACGCCCGCCTAAGGGGCTGGCAACGCATACCACTAAACTCAATCACAACAACCGAAACCACCGCGGCTCAATGGGACTGGAAACGCCACGCGTTGACAGTCCCTCTTGAGGCGTTTGTTAGCTTCGTAGCCTATTGTTTAACAATGATTTTTAACATATTTGCTTGAAAGGCATTTTACGCAAAAGCATCACACAAACACACGTCCAACGCCAAAAGCTGTGACGTTGGCGGCCAAAACTTAAAACGATCTAGGCTAAGTTGGCCACGGTTAAGAGTCCGCGACAAAGAAAGCAAGATCACAGCGATGATGCAGCCTTTTGTGAAACCAAACTTTCCGAGTGGAACATCCAACAACATTGAAGCATCGAGGTTTGATGGCTTTCAGCAACTTTGAAACAGCTGAACATTCAACACTTTCTACCAAATCAGCATCCGAAAAACTCGAAAGCCAAATTGTGGAATTTGAACGCTAAAAGCTGATTTTTCACAACAAATGAGCTTAGATTTTGATGATTTTAGCCTTTAAGAAGCTAACGCCCGCCTAAGGGGCTGACAACGCATAACACAAAACTCTAACACAACAACCATAACCACCGCGGCTCAATGGGACTGGAAACGCCGCGCGTGGACAGTCCCTCTTGAGGCGTTTGTTATGTGTTTGAATACGTTGATACTTCAATAAGATTCCCATCAGGGTCTCTGAAATAGAATGATGTGATTGCACCTTGTGCACCTGTACGTTTTACAGGCCCCTCCATGATAGTCACACCTTGATCCTCCACATGCTTCATCGCATCAGACAGAACTGTGTCGGTAATAAAGCACAAATCTGCGCTCCCAACTCTGACATTTTGGGCTTTAGGTTCAAACTCATTACCGAGTTGATGAAGATTGATCTTCTGGTGACCAAACTCTAGAGCAATCCGACCAGCGCCAAAACTAACAGCTTTCATGCCCAACACTTTTTCATAAAAGTTCGTTGTTGTTGGAATATCTGCAACAGTCAGAACCAAATGATCAAGGTGACTAATTTTCATCAGAAACTCCATTTTCTAGGAAAACACATAACGCCCGCCTAAGGGGCAGGCAACGCATACCACTAAACTCAAACACAACAACCGAAACCACCGCGGCTCAATGGGACTGGAAACGCTACGCGTTGACAGTCCCTCTTGAGGCGTTTGTTATGTTTGTGGTTCTGAAACGGCTACTCTTTCATTTTTTCTAATGTAGATCAGATGGTTATTATAAAACTCACTTTCAACATAACCATGCTGGAGAGCTTTCTTGTAAATTGACGCTACAAAAATATCCGCAAGACTAAAAGTCCGACCAATAATAAAACCTGATTCATTACAAATCGTCTGACTTAACTTATCAAGACACAGCATAATCCACTCTCCCCGAACTTTCCGTTTGGATGTTTCATCTAGGTCGGGCCTAAAAAAGTTAAGCACAGTTCGGTTTTGAGGTGAATGAATACTGGAGTTCACGTATTCACAAACTGAGCGGATTTTTGTTTTTTCCTCAAGACTTTGACCTAGCAATGGACTCGTTGGAAATCGCTCTTCGAGGTATTCGGCAATAGCCATTGACTCAGTAAATACTAGACCATCAACTAACAACGAAGGCACATAGCCAAATGGATTCATCACACGATAAGTCGTAGCAAGGTCGTCCGAGCTAACTTCAATTCGTTCGTACGGGATACCTTTGAAATTAAGCATCCATTCAACCCTTTCTGAGCTGTTGGAACCCTTTGCGCTATAAAGTGACAAGTCCATTTTAACTCCGAAAAACATAACGCCCGCTTAAGGGGCTGGCAACGCTACCGCACAGCTTAAACCAACAGCCGTAACCACTTCGGTTCAATGGGACTGGAAACGCTACGCGTTGACAGTCCCGCTTGAAGCGTTTGTTATGTGCCTGACTGTAATGCCTTTTATGGCATATTTTCAATTCTAGAAACTTACGATTGAGAGCTGACAACGCTTTACATTTCAAATTCGGAGTTTCTTACCATGGTCATCAGTAAGAGCATCGGGATCCTCAAACCCTTTAAGTAAGGGTAATAGACTGAATAGTCTAACGATTTTGCTTACGACAAATGCAGGTCCGCCTAGATTAAGCGTTGGCGCCTTGGGGGCATATTATGCCAAACGACATTCGATAAAACTCATGACAAAGAGAACGTAACAAACTGAATTTATTAGGGATGAATAAGAAGAAAAGGTGTGTTTAACAAAAAAGCACATAACGCCCGCCTAAGGGGCTGGCAACGCATACCACTAAACTCAATCACAACAACCGTAACCACCGCGACTCATTGGGACTGGAAACGCCACGCGTTGACAGTCCCTCTTGAGGCGTTTGTTAGGTTTGTGCTACGAAGCTCATGTAGTAATAACCACCCAATTCATCATCCACTTGCGACACAATTTCAAAACCTTGCGACAAATAAAAGTTGAGTGCTTTTTGATTTTGAACCATGCACTTAAGGCTTAAATTGCCATATTTCATTTTTGCACCGTTAAGCAGCATCGAGCCCACACCTTGCCCCTGATATTCGGTTGCAACATAGAGATGATGAATAAAATTGTCAGGTTCCCAAATGGAAATGAAGCCGGCAACATTCCCTAAAACCTCAGACAACCAAATTCGTTCACCTTGACTATCGCGGTCGAAGTCTTCTATCCGAAAACTATCCGCCTTGAGCCATGGGAAACTATCCCGTCTAGAGTCCAAGTAGAGCTTTCTCAACGATTCGAGATTACAGGCACTAAACTCTTTGATTTCCATGAGCAACCTTAAACCTAACGCCCGGCTAAGGGGCTGGCAACGCATAACATAAAACTCAAACACAACAGCCGAAACCACCGCGGCTCAATGGGACTGGAAACGCCGCGCGTTGACAGTCCCTCTTGAGGCCTTTGTTATACCTATTTTTCATCCTTATAGACCAGTAACTCACCTTTACCTATAGGCACTAACGAAACGCTCAGGTTGTGCTGAGAGCTTACCCACGCTCTGAATTCTTCAAGTTCATCTGCATGAGAGGTGGCATTGTCACAGACCAACAAACCACCCGTTTTTAGAAGATTGAATAAGTCGTCAGCTAACGATACATAGGTTTTCCTGTCAGCATCAAGGAAGATAAAGTCCATGCTTTCAGGCACATTAGATAGGACCTCCGTAGCGTCTCCGACAAGTTGAACTATCTTCGAGCTTGTATGCGTCTGATTGAAATTTAACGAGGCCTCTTCGATTTTCTGAGGGTTAGCTTCAATGGTGTAAACCTTACCATCATCGGGAAGTGCAGAAGCTAACCAAATCGTCGAGTATCCGTTAGATGTACCAATTTCCAAGATCCTGTTTGCCCCAGTGGCTTTAACAAGCACAGATAGAAACTCACCAGTGTCTCTTGTGATATTCAGGTACTTCTTTGATTTATCAGATTGAGCAAGATCGTTTTGTATCCCGAACTGCTCTAAATCTTCCATGATTCTTTGAAATTCCAACGTATTTCCCTCAATAGGTATAACGCCCGCCTAAGGGGCTGGCAACGCATTAACACCAAACTCAACCTCAACAACCGAAACCACCGCGGCTCATTGGGACTGGAAACGCCGCGCGTTGACAGTCCCTCTTGAGGCGTTTGTTATGTGGCCGGCCACTCTCGCGATAAAACGGACATTTGGACTTTGTCCATGAATCGGCCATTGCGATAGCCCGATTCTCTTTTGATACCTTCATGCTGATAGCCTGCATTTTCATACGCTTTGACTGCCGCTACGTTGTCACAATATGCGGTCAATTCTATTCGATGTAAGCCAAGCTCTCGGAATCCATAATTAGTGACTAAACGCGTAACTTCTGTTCCTAGCCCCTTGCCCCAAAATGCTTTATCACCAATGAGGATAAAATACTCACCACTTCGGTTAAGTGAGCTAATCCCCGAAATACCAGCATAACCAATCAGCTTTTGGCTTTCTTTACACTCGATACCAAAAGAAATCGTCTTTGAACTTGAGTTAATCTCTGACAGCCACTTAGCGATATCTGAGCGAGATTGGGGATAGGCATAAGCAGATAAGCTGAATTGTGTCACTTCCCTATCACCAGACCACTGATAAAAGGATTCTGCATCCTCCACTTCAAGTGAACGAAGCCTGATTTTTAATGATTCTATGAACATAGTTTCGTCTTATTTCCACTGAGGACACATAACGCCCGCCTAAGGGGCTGGCAACGCATAACAACCAAACTTAAACACAACAACCATAACCACCGCGGCTCAATGGGACTGGAAACGCCACGCGTTGACAGTCCCTCTTGAGGCGTTTGTTAGGTATTTATTGCTGCTGAACGTAAATGAGCCGATTTGTATCAAAACCACGCTCTTTCGACATTTCTATGAACTTGTCCAGAATGCCTCGTTCTACAGTCGGCGTTCTTGAAAGTAACCACAGATATTCTGTATTCGGCCCTGACACAAAAGCATAACTGTAGTTTTCACGGTCTAACTCAAACACTACGTAGGAGCCATAAAACGGACCAAAAAATGAAACCTTCAGATAGCCGTCTGTTGAGCCGTTCACAAAGTAAGCTTTGCCTTCCGCTTCTTTCCACTCACCTTTCTCTTCAGAATAACCACGATTAAGAACCGAAACACCACCATCATTTCGAACACGGTATTCCGCTGTAACCTGACTTAAGCCTCTTTCAAAGGAGTGATCGAGTCGAGCAACCTCGTACCATTTGCCTAAATAGTTGTTCAGTTCAAAATCCGACACTGGTTTTACTGATTCGGGCATGCCCAAGCAACCATTCAATAAAACAGAGCAAAGAATCAAAAAGATAGCTCTCATGATGTCTCCAAATACCTAACGCCCTGCTAAGGGGTGAGCAATGCACTACGAAAGCTACCGCACACCGCCTTAATCACGAAAACCCAAAGCATGCTGAAAATGCCACGCATTGCGAATCCCTCTTAAGCAGTTTGTTAGCTTAAATTTCAGCACATTAAGATTGACCAAACCTGAAACTAACTCGATTTAGGAAACCGGCAAACCACTTGAGTTTTAAAACCCGAATTGATTCAAACTTTGTGGCCTTTCATGCGATTTGAAAACCCGAAAATTTTGATAAGTCACTTTCGGAAAGCTCAAAGCGAAACGTCCAAAGCGACTTTGCGCCAAACTTACTGACCTCGCGCAATCCCAAAACTCCATTGAGGCAACGGCTCAAAACTCGCGTTGGCAAACAATACTGATTTGCCGATAAACCTGAACGAATTGCCAAAGGAAGAAAGAAAAGACCACAATCAATTGATTTTAAATGTTTTAAGCTAACGCCCGCCTAAGGGGCTGGCAACGCATACCACCAAACTCAAACACAACAACCATAACCACTGCGGCTCAATGGGACTGGAAACGCCGCGCGTTGACAGTCCCGCTTGAGGCGTTTGTTAGTTGTATTTACGGTATGTCAAATATATCCTGCCAATCACACGGACTTCCTCCATGATAAATGCTATCGTCATCTTCATAGCTTTCATCATCATCCCACGCCCCGATAAAGTCTTCCGTTTGACCTTCTGTCATAAACAAAGCCAAATTATATGGTCTTGACTGTTTTCTTTGGACATAACTTAAACGGATTGAGTCATAGCGATCATAGAAATGATGTCCCTCTATTTCCACATTAACAATTTTTATAATATCCGAGGAATGGACAACGAAATGTTCATTTGATGCATTTTTGCTTACAGATGCTTCCAATAACTCTGAATTAAATTGAGCTACCTCAGCTAAAATTGTACATACTTCCGTAATATTATAGCTACTACTTAGATTACTATCTCCGCTTGCAGGAGCACGATAGGAAATTAATTCACGCTGTGCTTTGAGTAATTTACATACTTTTTTCAATTCCTGAGATTTTTCAATACTAAATTTTGCAAGCCAATCGATCGCTAAATTCAAAGCTTTTGTATGCGATATCTTAATTAGCTCTCCATCTTTCCATTCCATTTCAGGTAGTGTGTAAACAACACAACGGAGCAAAGATAAAACTGCATAATATTCAAGATAAGGTCTTACTATACGAACATTCTTCTCTTCTGCGTAATCAGCGTTTTTTAGTAAAACTGTCGCATTGAGAATCATGTTTGTTGCAAAGTAAATTCGACATGTCCATTCAGAGTTTAAGTCTTCATTCCAATTCTTTGTTATCTTGGAATATTTTTGTAGAATATCCCCAATCAATTTTGAAGAATTTTTTTCGCTAATGATCGAATCTAGCTCTCTAAATGAATAAAACCAATCTCTATCATTAAATGACAATCTAAAACTCTCCAGTTACAACTAACGCCCGCCTAAGGGGCTGGCAACGCATACCACAAAACTCAAACACAACAACTGCAATCACCGCGGCTCAATGGGACTGGAAACGCCACGCGTTGACAGTCCCTCTTGAGGCGTTTGTTAGTTTCGTAGCCTATTGTTTAGCAATGACTTTTAACACATTTGCTTGAAAGTCATTTTACGCAAATGCATCGAACAAGCACACGTCCAACGCCAAAAGCTGTGAAGTTGACTGCCAAAACTCAAAACAATAAAGGTTAAGTTGGCCACGGTTAAGAGTCCGCGACAAAGAAAGCAAGATCACAGCGATGATGCTGCCTTTTGTGAAACCAAACTTTCCGAGTAGAACATCTAACAACGTTGGAGCATCGAGGTTTTTGGGCTTTCAGCGACTTTGAAACTACTGAACTTTCAACGCTTTCTACCAAATCAGCATCAAGCCAAACTTAATAGTCCAGTTGTGCAGTTTGAACGCCAAAAGCTGAATTTTCAGAACCTTGGGCGTAAATTTTTGATGCTCTTTCCTGAGAGAAACTAACGCCCGCCTAAGGGGCTGGCAACGCATAACACTAAACTCAACCACAAGAACCGAAACCACCGCGGCTAATTGGGACTGGAAACGCCACGCGTTGACAGTCCCTCTTGAGGCGTTTGTTATGTACGACGCTCCAACAATTGTTGCCAATGTTCATGGCTTAGCGCATTTTTCGGAATGTAAATACTACGTTTCTGCATAGTCTCTTCAAAATATGAGACCTTTATGGTCGAGCCTATTCCTAACGGCAAAAAGTCATATAACAAAGTTACATCGCACGCTAAACCTTTGAAAAATAACTGCCCACCTAATATTTTTAGAGAACCTTGCCGAAACTTATTCCATAACATAAGAATCCTAGTAGCTGCACCAAAACACATTATTAATGTAAGTAGTTGTATCCACTGATGATTACCACTTGAAAGCCAATATAAGACAAGCCACAAAAACACGATATAAGCGAGCTCTGTGAACACATATCCGTACATATTCAATCTAATGTTATTGTTCATTTTTTCTACCTAGTACATAACGCCCGCCTAAGGGGCTGGCAACGCATAACACTAAACTCAAACACAACAACCGTAACCACCGCGACTCATTGGGACTGGAAACGCCACGCGTTGACAGTCCCTCTTGAGGCGTTTGTTAGTTTGCGTGCCAAAATGACACAAAGATTGCTTGTTGAACACTTTAATACCATAATAACCATGTGACAGTTTGACACAACAGGAGATAAAACTATGGCAACGACTTTGCCTCGCATCACCGCTAGAGTTGATGTCGATACTCAAGATTTACTCACTAAGGCTGCTGCTCTTGCTGGCATGTCTAGTATTAACTCATTTGTTTTGAATGCGGCAATCGAAAAAGCAAAACAAGTCATTGAACGTGAGCAAGCTCTAAAGCTTAGCCAAGCTGATGCCGTATTGCTGATGGAAGCTCTTGATAATCCAGCGGTAGCAAATGCAAAGCTCAAATTGGCATCCGAACGTTATGAGAGCAAAACTCAATGATGAATACGGTACTTCTCGATAAAGATAAGCACGATAAGAACCGTTTCAATTGTGGCATTGAAGCCCTCAACAATTACTTAAAAGTAATAGCGAGTCAGCAAGCCAAAAAAGACAACACCAGAACCTTCGTTTTGGAGGATGATAATAACAGTGCTTATATCATCGGCTTTTACACTCTGACTATGACACCCATTGATTTGAAAGCCTTACCCGACAAGTTACAAAAGAAGCACCAATCCTCAACCTCTGGAGGGCTCATTGCTCGTTTAGCTGTCGACGATAGATACAAAGGAAAAGGTTTTGGTGAGTGGCTACTCATTGACGCTCTCAGAAAGCTACTCGCAGCCAGTGACAGCGTAGCGTTCCCTGTTGTGATCGTTGATGCCAAAGATGGTGCAAAACATTTCTATGAGCGCTATGGGTTTCAAGCGTTTCAAGATGCTGAAAACAAACTCTTCATCACCATTGCTGATATCAGAGCAAGCTTAGGCTAGTTATCCACTACCTTTAGCAAACTAACGCCCTGTTAAGGGGTGAGCAACGCAATACCGAAGCCGCCGCATACCACCTTAAACACTTAAGTCAACGCATAGTAAAAGTGCCACGCGTTGCGAATCCCTCTTAAACAGTTTGTTATGTGCCTATTTATCAAATGCTGATTTATATAGGTTATAGCTAGAGTTTAGCGATTGTGCTAAGTCAGAAATTTCAATTAGAACAAGCCCGATATCGTCTCTTTCTGTCACGATATAGGCTTCAAACCAAAAACTTAAGGTATTACCGAGCTGGACTGTATCACCTACAATCGGCGGTAAACCAATAGTTCGTATTTGAACATTATCACCAGACCTTGATAGATCACGAACCCACCAAGAAAGAAATTCTAATGCTTGCAGCCCTAATGCATCCTTTTGAATCTCAAATACAACATTAATTAAAATTTCATTATTAAGGTTTCCTCCACTCCTTCTATACATTGATATTGGTAAATCAGCATATTCTCTAGGAAAATAAATCTCGTTTAATGTAACAATATCTTCTTTCGAGTAATGATGCTTACCTACTTCGGCAGTCCTAATTCCAGGTATAGCTTGAAATGCTTTCTTAAGTGCTACTACCTCTGAAGGCATATCATTTGCGTAAACAGAACTAACCATAAAGGCAAAAGAAATAAGTATTAATCGAAACTTCAAAATTACTCCTTGGCACATAACGCCCGCTTAAGGGGCTGGCAACGCTACCGCACAGCTTAAACCAACAGCCGTAACCACTTCGGTTCAATGGGACTGGAAACGCTACGCGTTGACAGTCCCGCTTGAAGTGTTTGTTATGTTTTGGGCTTAAGTTTAGAAACCAGACCCACAACCCTCTGCCCTAAATACTTCGCTGAAAGTAAGTCAACCTCGTCAGCAACACCATCAACTGATTGAGAAACAACACCAAGCTGGCAGCCAAAACGATTTAAACCTTGATCTTTATAACCATGAGCCAAATCTAGGCCAACCCAATACATACCGTGTTGATTTGCCAAAGTAACCAAATAATTTAGCGTACTTGATTGATCGCCATTCGGAGCGCTACCACTTGTAAAACCAGCCGCCACTTTACTTGACCACATTTGCTCACTCCAAAACTCACTACTTGCGTCAGCAAATGCTTTGAATTGAGCAGAAACGCCACCCATATATGTAGGTGAGCCCATTATGATGGCATCACATTCGAGTAGACTTTCGAAAAGTGTGGGGTTGATAAACCGACCCTCTACAATTTCCTTTCCGTCAATACGATGTTCAAGAACAACTGCATTCGGCTCTGCGCCACAGATCCCTTTGATAACTTCTTGCGCCAACTTTCCTGTAACATCTGTTTTAGTAAAGTAAATTACCGCTATTTTCACTGATGTGTCCTTTTTCTACGGAAAAACATAACGCCCGCCTAAGGGGCTGGCAACGCATTACCACAAAACTCAATCACAACGACCGTAACCCCCGCGGCTCATTGGGACTGGAAACGCCACGCGTTGACAGTCCCTCTTGAGGCGTTTGTTATGCTTAAACTTCAACACTCTACACTTGAAACAACTCAAAAATAAACCATTGAAATTATTAGCCAAACCATAGAGTTTCTCGAATTGGAACTGAATCAAAGTTTACTTATGAGCTGACCAATGCAGGCTTTCACTTAGCAACTAGGTCAATGTGGAAACCCTCTCCGACAAACCAACTCACCACGTATGGGCACAACAACTCAATGAGGCAATGACACTGAAATTTACAGCGACAGACATATTGCCGTTTCATTAGGCAGCGCAAAACAATGCTCAATTGCCGACAAACTTTAAGCCTATAAGTAAAGGCACCAAACTGCTCAAAGCGACTTGAGAGAGCCAAACTCACCTCGCGTGGACTCAAAAACCCAATGAGGCAATAACTCAGAATTTACAGTGCCAGACACATTGCCGCTTCATTAGGCAGCGAAAAACAATATTGCATTGCCGAAAAAACCTGAACGAAATGCCAAAGGAATCGACAAGCATAACCTACTGATTTTTATGAATTAAGCATAACGCCCGCCTAAGGGGCTGGCAACGCATTACCACTAAACTCAAACACAACAACCGTAACCACCGCGGCTCAATGGGACTGGAAACGCTACGCGTTGACAGTCCCTCTTGAGGCGTTTGTTATGCGGTTAATAGCTTAGACATGTACAGCTCATTAACATACTCACCATCGACAACCAGAGAATGGCGCTTTAAACCCTCAACTTCAAAACCACATGACTCATAGAGCCTTTTAGCTCTCTCATTGTGCTGCATTACGGTCAACTCTAGCCGGCTATATCCATGAGAAATCGCCCAACCTTCAAGCTTGTTTACTAATTCTTTTCCAAATCCTTGGCCTGTAACAGCTTGGAGAAGGCCAATGACCAAAGACATGCAGTGTTTATTGCGATTGGCTGTATTACCTACACCGACAATGAAACCAAAAGCCTTTTCATCATTGGTCAGTAAATACATCACCTTATTAGATGAATCATTGAATGAGTGAATAATTTGGATTTGCTGCTCCAGTGTGGTTGTCCTTTCTTCTGGTTCAAGCAGCATGAATTTAGACTCTCGATCTAATTGGTACATTAATGACAATACTGACTCTGCATCTTCGACTGTTACTTTTCTAATAATCACTTTTTCATCCATGTTCAAATAACTGCATAACGCCGCGTTAAGGGGCGCCGGCACGCACTACAAAAGTGACCGCATCACGCCGTAACCACTAAACTTACCGCAAATTGAAAATGCCACGCGTGCCAAGTCCCTCTTTAACGCTTTGTTATGTGCGTAGTTCAAACTCATACTCGGTAAGACACCATTGCTTTGGGTTTCTCCAACTGATTTCTTTAAATGAAGTTGTTAAATCACCACTTAATAAAAGCTGCTTCATATAGTAGCTAGGTGAAATATAAGCTTTATAGTCGTAAGCAAATACAAAACCCTGTCTATTAAGCTCAAGCATTGCCTTCTTGGTTTCTTCGGATTCAATTCCATTACAAGCCATAACTGCATCAGTATAGCCACTGTCAAGGATATCTTGGCTGTTTCCACTCAACCGTATTGAGGTATTGTCTATAGAAATAACGTGCATAGGTGGAACCTCTCCTAGCTGGCCAAACTCAACTTTATAAGGGGGCTGTTTTATCAATTTTCCTCCTAGCACATAACGCCCGCCTAAGGGGCTGACAACGCATTACACGAAACTCAAACACAACAACCGAAACCACCGCGGCTCAATGGGACTGGAAACGCCGCGCGTTGACAGTCCCTCTTGAGGCGTTTGTTATGTTGCTGGCGTCCAATAGTATGACTGACTACTTTTCCCTTTAGAAAGAACATAGTCCAATTTATCTAAACATCTGCAAGTTGGAGTTGAAAGTAAACTTACTGCCCTGAGTTTTAAGCTTGTAAAATTGTGCTCATAGGGAAAATAATGTTGCGATTCCAACCCTTTTAGCAGAGGAATAACTGCGCACCATAAGCCCCAAACTTTCTGATACTTGATAGAGAACTGCTGACATAATTTAATACACTCATCAGTCAATAAATTATCGTCAGGTATCGAATCTAACAAGGCAACCAAGATGTAACTTACTGTTAAATCACCGTCCACTTTTTCGCTGAGAACGGAATCAAGACGCTCAATATAGAAATTGAAATCTTGCTTCGCATCATGGATGTATACCATATTTCTAGAGTGCTGTTCTGAGAGCAACTGCACCCTCGTTTGGGCAAATATTACGAAGAAAGCTAGTAGCGCAATTATAGGTGAATATATTCCACCCAAAGCGCTGCCCATAGTTGCCCAATCTTCATGTTTGCTCCATACACCAAAACCAAATTGAAGAGAATAGATTGTGATTGGAGCAACCAGAATTGAAAGCAATATAAACCAAAACATCAATGGGTAATTTTTATTCAACTCAAGACCATCCTCTGATTACAACATAACGCCCGCCTAAGGGGCTGGCAACGCATACCACTAAACTCAAACACAACAACTGCAACCACCGCGGCTCAATGGGACTGGAAACGCCACGCGTTGACAGTCCCTCTTGAGGCGTTTGTTAGGGCGTACTTTCATTACACCTTAGGGCTTCTAATATTCTTAACCCATCACTTTTTGTGCCACTATAACCACCGAAAAAACTTGGATATTTTATTGGTGCTAAAGTAAAAACTAATTGAAACACCGTGAAGTAAAAACCAAAGCTTGCTAAAAAAGTGAACCATTGACCCGCGTCAACCATTCTTAACTCATTTAATAACATAGCCAAAAGTAATGTTACTAGTGGACCACCAAGCAACGTGACCACCAAACCGACTCTCAACAGCCTTGAACTTATGCTACAAAAGCCATGAAAAGTAGAAAATGGCGCAATTCTGATAAACAAGCGGCTCACTTTTATTATCGGGATTGGACTAGAACCCCCCAAATCAATGACAACTTTCTTTTTCATACACAACTGAGGTATCGCATGACCAAGCTCATGCATGAGCGTCAGTAACGGCATCAACACCAAAAATCCCAGTGCGTAGCCAAAAACAAGCTCCATTGTTTCCTTTCTCCATTAAGCCCTAACGCTCGCCTAAGGGGCTGGCAACGCATTACCACTAAACTCAATCACAACAGCCGAAACCACCGCGGCTCAATGGGACTGGAAACGCTACGCGTTGACAGTCCCTCTTGAGGCGTTTGTTATACGAACATTTCCTCGTATGTACAGATTGCTTTTATTGCACCACTTAGATCATTTTTGCCATTGAAGCTATGCTTAATAGCAATGACGTCACAACCACTTGACTTTCCAGCTAGGATACCCGCTGTAGAATCTTCAAACACTATTGTTTGTGCTGGTGAAGCTGCTAATTTGGCAAGAGCTAAAGTGTAAGCTTCAGGGTCAGGTTTATGCTTAGTTACATGCTCTTGTGTGATAACAAGGTCAAAAGCATTATCTAGCTGCAACGAGGTTAGAATTTTCTCTACCATCCATGTTGCTGCTGAACTCACAACACCACATTTTTTGCCCGATAGTTTCAACTGTTCTATATAAGCCTTCGCTCCAATATTGAGCTCAAGCTCGTCATTGAGCATTTGTTCGTAGTGAGCGCGAAAGTAGCGATTGAACTCTGTTAAATCAGGAGCAATATTAGCTTTTTTAAAGAAGTGCCCCGTTACAACCTGCCAACTTTCACCCATAACATCTTTATATATATTGTTATCTACGTGCGCGCCATAATCAGAGCACGCCAATGCTAACGCTTTGCCCTTTAAAGGCTCTGAGTTTACTAATGTTCCGTCCATATCGAACAGATAAACTTCATAATCTTTCAATTCACTCTCCGTGCTAAATTTTACGAGTTCGTATAACGCCCGCCTAAGGGGCTGGCAACGCATACCACTAAACTCAAACACAACAACCGAAACCACCGCAGCCCAATGGGACTGGAAACGCCGCGCGTTGACAGTCCCTCTTGAGGCGTTTGTTAGCACACACTGGTTACATAACGCACTCTTTCGCCGTTTTAGCTTGTGCCACGCCTTTTTCGATAATTGCTAACACTTGATCGTTCTTTACTGATGATACGATTTTATCTAGCAAGTTTTCCGCTGTTGCTTCCGAAGAAACGTCAACTAAACAACTGTAGGAATTAGAAATTTTCTCTGTAGCGGCAACAACTGCTTGGTGATCGGTGAAATCGGTATTGATCAACGAATCTATTGATTGAGTAAACTCTTGTGCTTTTTGAGTCGCATCACCAATAACGTCAAGATTAAGGTCTTGCAAATTTAGTGAGTCCGCTTTTTGCTGCAAGTTATCTACGGCTTTATTCGCTGCAGCTTGAGCCCCATCAATCGCTTTAGTTGCATCATCGCAACCCACTAAAGCAATCATTACAGTCAGTACCATTAACGATTTTTTCATTTTTCAGCCTCTCAAATAAAGGTTACGTCTCGATACTAAACCAAGGCAAAAGACCATTGAACAGAAATACCGTAACAGGATACAAGCTCCAGCTTATGAGATGTGTGTGCTAACGCCCGCTTAAGGGGCAGCCAACGCTACTACTAACTTTCCGCATAACACCTTAATCACAAAAACCAACGCATAATAAAAATGCCACGCGTTGGCTGTCCCTCTTGAAGCGTTTGTTATGTGAAATATCCCCACACCATAACCAAAAATAATGAAACAACCAGAAGTACATAAACTCTACGTTTTTGAGAGATTTCTTTTGGGTACATTCCCTCAAAAGCTGGAGCGAGCATACCCAACAAAAACACTACAGAATATATGAAGCCGAGCAAGCTATATACTATTAGCTTTGTTGTTTCTAAGTCACCACTATAAACAACAAGAAAGCTCAGAAGAGCCGTGAAAAACGGCATGGAACAAGTCAACGAAAGACCCGGCAACCAAAATAATATTACTTTCCTTTTACCAGAAAGTTTCCTAGGAATTTGCCCAAAGATAAAAACATAAATAGCAAAAATTAATACTGACAGTGGTGCAGCAATATTAAACAAGTCCGACTGAGAAAAACCAACTATAAAGCCAACCATTTCTTTCTGCTCTTGGGTATCCAAAGATGGAAACCTTAACCCCACATAAGCGCCTGCAAGTAATGAGGGAACAAAAAATAAACCAAGTTTCAGCTTTGTCATCATTTAGACACCTTCACATAACGCCCGCCTAAGGGGCTGGCAACGCATAACACTAAACTCAAATACAACAAGCCGTAACCACCGCAGCCCATTGGGACTGGAAACGCCGCGCGTTGACAGTCCCGCTTGAGGCGTTTGTTAGTTGCGTTCTTCCCATTCGCTTCGAATCACACCATATTTCACTGAGTCATAATAGATCCCTTGGTAATAACGAACTTTCCGCAGCCGTGCCTCTTGCTTCAAACCTAGCCTTGTCGCTAATGACATCATGCGATCATTTCCCGACCATGTTGTCATACCTACACGCTCTATTTCTTGTGTTTTGAACAAATACGAAATCCATTGAGATAATGCTATTGATGCGATCCCTTTTCCCCAATAACTTTCGTCATAAATGACAATACCAGCTTCAAGCCAACGGGTTTTCTCACATTCCCAATAACAACTCACCGTCCCAACGGGTAATTCATTACAAATGACTAACTGCATATCTGAACCAACCAATAACCGTTGGAAGGTTGAATCAGTAAAATCAGCCAAAGTCGGATGAGAATACGGAAAGTAAGGAGCATTAAATCGAGTCCATTCGTTATGCTCAGTCACCAGCTTAAACACACGCTCTAACTCATTTTCCTGTGCTGGCCTAACATCGACTGATAAGTCATGTTTCATAGTGATTTTTCCAAAGAGCAACTAACGCCCGCCTAAGGGGCTGGCAACGCATTAACACTAAACTCAACCACAACAACTGCAACCACTGCGGCTCATTGGGACTGGAAACGCCGCGCGTTGACAGTCCCTCTTGAGGCGTTTGTTATGCGATTTTCATTCGACCAGACAAGACCGTTACAGCTTGACCAGATAGCTTCACTTGGTTTGGATTGAGTAGTTCCACATCTACAAAACCACCTCTCTTTGAGGCCTGATAACCTTTGAGCTGAAACTTACCAAGCCTTTTCGACCAGTAAACACACAAAGCACAATGTGCAGAGCCGGTCACTGGATCCTCATTGACTCCAACCCACGGCGCAAAATAACGCGATACAAAATCTACACCAGAGCCTGACTGAGTTGTAACTAAAATACCGCGCCCCTCCAGTTTTGACAGTCCGCTGAAATCTGGGGAAAGATCGTTGAGTAAGGACTCATTATCAATGACGATGATCTGCTTGTTATCAAACTGACCGTAAGCGATTAAGTTTGATTGTGCCAACCCTAAGAAATTGAGCATATCTATGTTTGGGGACACTTTCATATCAAGCATTGGAGTTGGGAAAACCAAGTGGATGCTATTTTCGTCTAAATGGGCAGTCAAAATGCCCGATAGAGTTTTAAACTCAAGAACATCACCCGTTTTATAAATCCCCTGCTCTTTTAAAACATGAGCTACAGCTAAAGTACCGTGGCCACATAGGCTCACTTCAATTTCTGGTGTAAACCAACGCAGTTGCATCGTGCTCAGCGATAAAAACGCCGTTTCAGACACTGCCATTTCAGCAGCAATTGCTCGCATTGTCGCTTCATCAAGGCTAGTTTCTGTAATGCATACCCCAGCAGGATTGCCCTTAAACACTTCTGATGTAAACGAATCTACCTGAAAAATACTGACTTCCACTCGATATCCTTAATTTCTTATGATGTCAGAAAAATCGCATAACGCCCGCCTAAGGGGCTGACAACGCATAACAACCAAACTCAAACACAGCAACCGTAACCACCGCGACTCAATGGGACTGGAAACGCCACGCGTTGACAGTCCCTCTTGAGGCGTTTGTTAGCTTCGTAGCCTATTGTTTAGCAATGATTTTTCAAACACATTTGCTTGAAAGTCATTTTACGCAAAAGCATCAAGCAAACACACGTCCAGCGCCAAAAGCTGTGAAGTGAGCTGTCAAAACTCACAGCGTTCAAGGTTGAGTTGGCTACTTACCGAATTTCCGACAAAAAAAGCGCGATTTCAGCGACGATGCAGCCTTTTGTGAAACCAAGTTGGCAGTGTTGAACATCGAACAACTTTGAAGCATCGAGACTTGTTGGCTTTCAGCAACTTTGAAATTGTTGAATTATCAACGCTTTCTGCTACTTAAATATCCGACTGAAACGCAAAGGCTGATTCGTGAACTTTCAAAGCATGAAGCTGATTTTTCAAGAGCATTGAACTCAAGATTTTGATAACCCTTGCTTCAAAAAGCTAACGCCCTGCTAAGGGGTGAGCAATGCACTGCGAAAGCTACCGCACACCGCCTGAATCACGAAACCCACCGCATGCCAAAAATGCCACGCATTGCGAATCCCTCTTAAGCAGTTTGTTAGCTTAAATTTCAGCACCTTAGATTTACTAAGCCCTAGATTAACCTGATTTGCAAAACCCGCAAACAACCTAAGTTTTGAAACCCGAATTGACTCAAACTTTGTGACTGTCCATTGGCTTTGAAACCTGTAAATTTTGATAGCTCACTTTCGGAAAACTCAAAACGAAAGCAAGACTTCCAAAGCGACTTTGCCGCAAACTGGCTCACCTCGCGCAACCCAAAACTCAATTGAGGCAACTGCTCAAGACTTGCGCTGGCAAACAATGCTGACTTGCCGAGAAACCTGAACGAATGGCCAGAGGAAGAAAAAACAGGCTGCAAACAATTGATTTTTATTGTTTTAAGCTAACGCCCGCCTAAGGGGCTGACAACGCATAACAACTAAACTCAAACACAACAACTGTAACCACCGCAGCTCATTGGGACTGGAAACGCCACGCGTTGACAGTCCCTTTGAGGCGTTTGTTAGCTTCGTAGCCCATTGTTTAACAATGAATTTTTAGACACATTTGCTTGAAATGCATTTTACGCAAAAGCATCACTCAAACACACGTCCAACGCCAAAAGCTGTGAAGTTGGCTGCCAAAACTCAAAACGGTCAAGGCTAAGTTGACCACGTTTAAGAGTCCGCGACAAAGAAGAATACTTTCAGCGATGATGCAGCCTTTGTGAAACCAAACTTTCCGAGTTGAGTATCCAACAACATTTAAGCATCGAGGTTTGATGGTTTTCCGCGACTTTGAAACCAATGAACTTTCAACACGCTCGACCAAATCGGCATCAGAAAATCTCGCCAGCCAAGTTGTGAAATTTGAACGCTAAAAACAGCTTTTTCAGAACAATTGAGTTGGACTTTGATGATTCCAGCCTTTAAGAAGCTAACGCCCGCCTAAGGGGCTGGCAACGCATAACACAAAACTCAAACACAACAACCGTAACCACCGCGGCTCAATGGGACTGGAAACGCCACGCGTTGACAGTCCCTCTTGAGGCGTTTGTTAGCTGTATGGCTCGATGTCCATTCCCAACTGAATTAAGTAAGCTTTCATAAATTTCATTCTCTTTTCAGCCTCTACCTTTGCTGACGCTGTATGCATTATTTCAGGCAATTTAAATAGCTTAGTGTAGAAATGATCTACCGTATTCACTCGATCATTCAGCTCACGTGTACCGCAAAAGGGGTCAGTTGCATCATATAAACCCACGCCTAAATTTGTGCTCACCTGAATGCAACGAGCAATCCCAATTGCACCTAGAGCATCGAGTCTATCAGCGTCCTGTACAACCTTTGCTTCAAGCGTATCAGGTTGAACCTTGGCGCTAAAACTATGAGCAATAATTGCGTGCTTTATAGCGTCGTGATATTCATTCGGATAACCAATCTCATTGAGAAACTCCAGTGCCTTATCTGCTGCAATACGAGAGCTTTCAGCTTTGTTAGGATGATTCTTGGGAAATGAAAAACAATCGTGGAGATACGCTGCAGGTAAAACTACCTCAAGCATCGCACCTTCAATTTTGCTCAGCAGTTTGGCCGTTTTGACAACACGAAATACATGGTTTAAGTCATGCGCCAAATCTTGCTCCATTTCAGACTCGACGAAAGTGACAAATTGAGTCTCATAGTTTTCTACCACATTACTTCCTTGTTCATCGTATACAGCTAACGCCCGCCTAAGGGGCTGGCAACGCATAACACTAAACTCAAACGCAACAACCGTAACCACTGCGGCTCAATGGGACTGGAAACGCCACGCGTTGACAGTCCCTCTTGAGGCGTTTGTTATGCCTTTGAACGCTTTTTACAGCGATCTATACGTTTATCCCAGTCACCAGCCCAACCTTGAGATTTGGCTTTTTCACACAAAGAAACCACCTCACCGTAGCGTTTTTGTTTTTCTAGGACTATTGCTAACTGGCGATAACCTTTATGGGCTGGTAGATTACCGCCATGTTTCTCAATGAACACTGTCGCAGCGAAGGGGGCATTTTCAATTTGTTGCTCGCAAGCTTGAATAGCAAGCTCAAGACCATTTGGGCGTAAGTCTCGATCTCTATAGCAAACATCCAATTTTGCGCCATAAAGAAAATGTATATCTAAAGGTTCTGATTGCTCATTAATCAAAGTTTCAGCTTTAGCAATTAATTTATAAGCAACGTGCCTTAGATCTGGTTTGTTGAACCAGCCGATTAGCCCCCAGAAAAAATGCAGCGGTGTTTGATTACTACGGCATATTTCACCATCAATTATCGAGCTTTCACTACCGATTGGAGAGTATGTGCTCAGAATGATTCGACGTTCTTCATCATTCAACTCATTCAGCCACCAATCTTCTAACTTTAGGTATTTTATCATTCCATTTATTTTTGTTTTTTTCTTGAACATATCAAAAATGCCCATTGTGCCCTCCTCTGAGGCATAACGCCCGCCTAAGGGGCTGGCAACGCATACCACTAAACTCAAACACAACAACTGCAACCACCGCGGCTCAATGGGACTGGAAACGCCGCGCGTTGACAGTCCCTCTTGAGGCGTTTGTTATAAGCCCGAACCCTAGACTTCTGGGTTACTCGAACTGTTGTACGAAAACATTCGGATTTCATCTCTCGGGTACCAATCTAACTTGGTATAGAAGTCCTGTGCCGCAACATTCTCAATCAACACAAACAAATGCGTCTTAGAAATGCCTATTCTTGATAGTGCATCTGTCGCTTTTTGAATTAAAGACTTACCAATCCCTTGGCCTCGGAAGTCAGATGAAACCGCCAGATGTTGTACGTAACCTCGCCTACCGTCTGTACCAACCAAAACAGCGCCAAGCACAAGAGAATCTGAAACTGCGACAAAGCTTAAACCTTGATTTCTTTTCAAATAAGCTTCGATGTTTGGCCGAGAATCGGCATCTCTGAGGGATAAGTTTTCAGTAGTAGCCCATAAAGCAATCACTTCGTTGTAATCGGAAATATCCATTTCCCTAAATGTAACCACAATTTCTCCTTGGCTTATAACGCCCGCCTAAGGGGCTGGCAACGCATTACAACCAAACTCAAACACAACAACCGATATCACCGCGGCTCAATGGGACTGGAAACGCCACGCGTTGACAGTCCCTCTTGAGGCGTTTGTTATGCGCAACTCACCGTAACTTCATAATTACGTTCAACATTAGCGGAAACTTTACCCCACGTAGAAGATTTAACTCTTAGCTGATGCTTATCAAAAGCAGCTTGATCTCTAAACTCTTCATACACATCGAATCGATATGGGTTTTCTTCGTTTTGCGTGACTTCAAAAATCAGACAACCATCTTCTAATCTCGTGAAACGAATATGATTGTCTAGCTCATTGATAACAGCAGTTAGCTCTGCTTTGGGCACAACAATGAAGCCTTTTAGAATTACCTTGCTCAATTTCTATCCTTTTAAATTTTGCAAATGTGGCTGATTTTTTATGTTAGGCGCATAACGCCCGCCTAAGGGGCTGACAACGCATGACACTAAACTCAAATACAACAACCGAAACCACCGCAGCCCATTGGGACTGGAAACGCCGCGCGTTGACAGTCCCTCTTGAGGCGTTTGTTAGCTGAATTACTTCCAAAGTACCTCAATTTTTCTTCGAATAGCAATAGTAGCAACTTCCATTTCATTTTCAGTCAACTGTGCAACCGTTGTCTTGTCTTTCAATTTCAACAATTCTTGTGGCAATTGAGTTTGATAAGAAAGAGATTTAATTTGTTTTTGAAGCTCTCCGAAGGTCGACTCAATACGACTAAACTCCGAATCTGTCGAGCCATAAACATCACACAAAACAAGCCTTATATTTATGAGCAAATTTAAGATACTGTTTAACTGAACTGATACTGCTTGGTTACTAGCAAATTTCTTTTGAAACGTAAGCGAATCCCTTGATACTTTGAAAGAAATCCACGCAGCTACTGCTGCGGCAAACGCAGAGATAGCAGATAAGGCAACAAATAAGTCTTCCACGTCAATTTTTGATAAAGATTCCACTACCACCACACCTGATTGATTACTACTATTCAGCTAACGCCCGCCTAAGGGGCTGGCAACGCATTAACACTAAACTCAATCACAACAACTGTAACCACCGCGGCTCAATGGGACTGGAAACGCCGCGCATTGACAGTCCCTCTTGAGGCGTTTGTTAGCTTCCTAGCCTATTGTTTCAAAATGATTTTTAACCACTTTTCTTGAAAGGCATTTTACGCAAAAGCATCATGCAAACACACGTCCAACACCAAAAGCTGTGAAGTAAACAGCCAAAACTCAAAGCATTTAAGGTTAAGCTGGCCACGGTTAAGAGTCCGCGACAAAGAAAGCATAATTTCAGCTATGATGAAGCCATTTTCGAAACCAAACTTTGAATGTTGAACATCCAACAGCGTTGAAGCATCGAGGTTTGATGGCTTTCTGCAACTTTGAAACTGCTGAACATTCAACACTTTCTACCAAGTCAGCATCAGAAAAACTCGAAAGTTAAGTTGTGAAATTTGAGCGCTAAAAGCTGATTTTTCACAACAAATGAACTTAGATTTTGATGATTACAGCCTTTAAGAAGCTAACGCCCGCCTAAGGGGCTGGCAACGCATGCCACTAAACTCAAACACAACAACTGCAACCACCGCGGCTCATTGGGACTGGAAACGCCACGCGTTGACAGTCCCTCTTGAGGCGTTTGTTATGTGCGTGGTTAACCATTTGTAAAAGCAATATACGCCTGCATAAGGCCTACAATTATTAAGACAAAAGTCAACCAACTCATTGCTTTTGATTGTTTGAGAGTTTCTTTATGTTTTCTTTCGTCTTGTTCAAATTGAGACAATGAAACCATTGCATAGCAAGATAATTTATAGCCATATTTTTCTTTTATAAGATCATTGCTTGCTACTAATGAATCCAGAAGCAGAACATTATAATTATAGTTACGTTCCCGATCAGGATGATAATACCATCGCTCTGTATACAATAGGTTTGACAACTTATAGGGAGTTATTGAAAACGTATTATCATCAACAGTTTTTTCTAGAATAAGTTGAAGAGCTGCCATTCTTTCCGAACGCGTAAGTTCTTTACGGTTATAAAAAACTTGAGCTGTATTATTGCTCTGAATTTTTAGTTGATCATATCGAAACAAGCTTTTTAAAATGTAGCTATTTAAACTGAAATACTGAATGTCATATATTTTGTAAAAATGAGTAATTTCGAATTTAGAATTCTCAATTTCGTCAAAATTTACTATTGATTGCTCAGTGTAGCCTTCACCAGCCCATTTGCGTCCGGTAATGCCTTTATCATTAATTCCATCAGCCAACATGCTCCAAGAATCATCATGTGCTCTGATATACATTACATAGCAATCAACATCCTTAGCCTTATCACCAGTACGAGGAACCCTTTCCGGTGCTGGTTTAGACAATATTTTCTTAATTGCCCATCGATAGATTTTATTCAACTTATAACCTCAAATCACTTATTTGACTAAAGCACATAACGCCCGCTTAAGGGGCAGCCAACGCCACGACCAACTTTCCGCATAACAACGTAACCACAAAAACCAACGCATAGTAAAAATGCCGCGCGTTGGCTGTCCCTCTTGAAGCGTTTGTTATGTGCCGTGGCTAATGTTTTTCACAATCCTTTTTATCTTTGAACAGATTCGTCAATGCCGTCGCTTCCGTTCTCTCTAGATCTTGATAAGCATCGAAAATGTCACCATCCTTGTACCCAAGAAGGCACAGCCCGCCTTGAATAATTAGGGTGAAAAATGACACAACTAGAACCAGAAATGGAATGACACCAAACATATCAAGAGACAGTAAAAGCGAAGACAGCGCTATAGCTACAGCTGAAATTACCAATTTAACTTTGCTACTAAAAACCATAACACCCTCTAAAATATGAATTTTTAGCCATTCTATAAGTCAATGGTTGCACATAATGTTGTTTGCTTCACAGGAAAGGCACATAACGCCGCATTAAGGGGCGAACAACGCACAAAAGCACTCAATGCATAGCACATTCATCACAAAAACAAACGCATGGCGAAAATGCCACGCGTTGTGAGTCCCTCTTAAATGCTTTGTTAGGCGCCACCTCTCCCCAGCTAAAACACATCTTCATCTGGGGCAAATTCCTTAGGCCGCTTGGCTTCTTTTTCGGCTTTCATTTCGGAAACTAAATCGTTCATGAACCAGTTGCCATTCATGTCCTGGAAGTCAGCCATTTGAACTCGCATCAAATACAAAGCGCCACCGTTGTGCGTCTCGTATGCTTTGGTGCCATCGAGCAAAGTTAGCTTTTCTGGAAAAGTACGAATTGTGTACATAGGGTTTTGCTCACCAAATTCCTCCCCAATGACTTTGAAATCATCGCCACCCAAAACAAATTTTGTTTTATTTCGGAAGCAAAGTTCTACTTTCTCGTAGTTATTCTCTTTGAGAAGATCAGCAGTCTGTAGAAGTATCCGAAAGACATCCATTGCACTACCTTCTCCCGATAAGTTATTGACGCAAAATCTCAGATCCTTCCCAGACTTGAACAAGTTAAAATCAACGCTTGTGTTTCTCGAATCATTTGCCAACACGGATTTTTCTTCAGCTTTAAGTTGTCCTCCGAATGCAGCAAACGATATAGATGCCATTCCTATAATGATGACTTTTTTTATCATGTCCATTCCCCTATCTCCTGATCAACTAGAATGCATCGGCATCTGATTGAAGATCACCGTTCTCAATTTCCTTCTTCGCCATCAAGAACTGAGGGCTTTCATACCCGATTGTTAAGAATCCCTCACCGCGTCGCTTGCCCTTAAGTTGGACAGAAATCACGCCACCTGCGTAATCAAAAATTGATAGATACGCCCCACAACCAGAATAATCTAGGCATTGATAAAACTCATCAGCATCGTCGTAAAGATCGCCGCCCACTCTCTCATAGTGCGTAGAGGGCGAACCGTACTTTTTCGTGAGAAGGCTTTTGACTTGTTCGTAGTTAGACTTGCCCTTTGAGCCATAGATATCATCTGTAAAGTCCGTAGACATTGCCGCCACCTTTACAAGTCTTCCCTTGTAGGTGACGGCCACATAGTTTTCTGCTTTGGACCAAGCCTTAGGCACAGAGACCGAGGAGAAAATTCTAAGTCCATTGGCATCACTTACTTGCGTAAATCCCAACTTTTTCAATCCAGCCTCAGACATTCCCCATGACAACCCAAATGGTTCAGGAAATGTATCTGCCGCTTGAGCCCCCGCAACTACTATGGCCAGCAGCAGTCCTACTAAAAATTTTCCCATTGCTTTTCTCCTTCGTCTTTAGTTTCTCGATTAGGCAAGTACTGGCATTGCACCCTCCAAGTGGTGCCTAACGCCCGCCTAAGGGGCTGGCAACGCATAACACTAAACTCAATCACAACAACTGCAACCACCGCGGCTCAATTGGACTGGAAACGCCACGCGTTGACAGTCCCGCTTGAGGCGTTTGTTATGTGACAATTTCCAACGCTTGTCTAGTTGTCTCTTTTAGTTTACTTAGGTCATCTTCAGATTGGACCGATACATACGTACAACCTTTGTAAACAAGCCCAAGATAGTCTGCAGTCAGTTGAAAAGGCTCTGAAAAGCAACTGGGACATGCTTTGTTAAAGCCCGTTGATATTACCGAAACTGACTTACCCTTTAAGCATCGACCGAGCTCTTTTTCGATTGTTAGTAAGTCTGAAAGACGATCGAAGAACACTTTTAGTTGCGCGGACATTGAATACCAATAAACAGGTGAGGCAAAAACCAGATGGTCAAACTCAACCAATTTATTGATTAAATGGATAAAGTCATCATTTCGATTCATATGCTCATAATCGTAAAAGGAAATCGCATAGTCCGATAAATCGAATAGCGTTGTATCTGTGCTTGCTTGAAATACTTCAACCAATTTACGAGTATTTCCGTCAGATTTAGAAGTCCCTAAAACAACAGCAATTTTCATTGTGACTCCTTGTCACATAACGCCCGCCTAAGGGGCTGACAACGCATTACCACTAAACTCAAACACAACAACTGCAACCACCGCGGCTCATTGGGACTGGAAACGCCACGCGTTGACAGTCCCTCTTGAGGCGTTTGTTATGTGTTTGAATACGTTGATACTTCAATAAGATTCCCATCAGGGTCTCTGAAATAGAATGATGTGATTGCACCTTGTGCACCTGTACGTTTTACAGGCCCCTCCATGATAGTCACACCTTGATCCTCCACATGCTTCATCGCATCAGACAGAACTGTGTCGGTAATAAAGCACAAATCTGCGCTCCCAACTCTGACATTTTGGGCTTTAGGTTCAAACTCATTACCGAGTTGATGAAGATTGATCTTCTGATGACCAAACTCTAGAGCAATCCGACCAGCGCCAAAACTAACAGCTTTCATGCCCAACACTTTTTCATAAAAGTTCGTTGTTGTTGGAATATCTGCAACAGTCAGAACCAAATGATCAAGGTGACTAATTTTCATCAGAAACTCCATTTTCTAGGAAAACACATAACGCCCGCCTAAGGGGCTGACAACGCATACCACAAAACTCAAACACACCAACCGTAACCACTGCGGCTCATTGGGACTGGAAACGCCACGCGTTGGCAGTCCCTTTGAGGCGTTTGTTATGCTTAAGCTTCAACACTTTACACTTGAACCAAATCAAGAATAACTCACTGAAATCATTGACCAAACTTCGAATTTCCTTGAGTTAGAACTGACTCAAATTTTACCTATCATATGAACTGACCAATGCAGAGTTTCATCCTACAAATCAGCCAATGTGGAAACCCTCTCCGACAAACCAACTCACCACGCATGAGCACAACAACTCAATGAGGCAATGACACTGAAATTTACAGCGACAGACACATTGCCGTTTCATTAGGCAGCGCAAAACAATGCTCAATTGCCGACAAACTTTAAGCCTATAAGTAAAGGCACCAAACTGCTCAAAGCGACTTGAGAGAGCAAGACTCACCTCGCGTGGACTCAAAAACCCAATGAGGCAATAACTCAGAATTTACAGCGCCAGATACACTGCCGCTTCATTAGGCAGCGACAAACAATATTGAATTGCCGACAAAACCTGAACGAAATGCCAAAGAAATCGATAACACAACCAACTGATTTTTATGGATTAAGCATAACGCCCGCCTAAGGGGCTGGCAACGCATTACCACTAAACTCAAACACAACAACCGTAACCACGCGGCTCAATGGGACTGAAAACGCCACGCGTTGGCAGTCCCTTTGAGGCGTTTGTTAGCTTCGTAGCCCATTGTTTACCAATGATTTTTAAACAAATTTGCTTGAAATGCATTTTACGCAAAAGCATTACTCAAACACACGTCCAACACCAAAAGCTGTGAAGTGAGCAACCAAAACTCGCAGCGATGGTTAAGTTGGCCACTTACCGAATTTCCGACAAAGAAAGCGCGATTTCAGCGACAATGCAGCCTTTGTGAAACGAAACTTTCCGTGTGGAGCATCCAACAACATTGAAGTATCGAAACTTGATGGGTTTCAGCGACTTTGAAACTGCTGAGCATTCAACACTTTCTACCAAGTCAGAATCCGACAAACTCGAAAGCCAACTTGTGCAATTTGAACGCTAAAAGCTGATTGTTCAGAACGATTGAGTTTGGATTTTGATGATTCCAGCCTTTAAGAAGCTAACGCCCAGCTAAGGGGCTGACAACACACAGCCACACTCAACATTAACAACCGTAATCACTGATGCTAACCGTACCAAAGATGCCACGTGTTGGCAGTCCACTTGAGCTGTTTGTTAGGTGCAGTGTCTAAGTTTTAGTGTGATTCTCACCGCACTACTATCCGATTTTCGTGATTCTCAGCCCTTTGCTCGACCAAAATCACAGTTGCATAATAGCTGTAAATCAACAACTTATGCACCATTAATCACACGATAAGCCTCACATATTGAAGTGAAGTTATAAGGATATAGAGATATATGATTATTGGAGTATAAACTATGACAGAATCAGCACATAATAAAACCAAACGTAAGCTCATAAGTAACATCAAAGATATTAAGCCAACACATCAGACAGCGATATTTTATAACAACTTTGATGAAGCCATTGAGTTCAATGATTTGATGCAGAAGATTAAAAAACCTGTCAGTGCTGCATTCAAAAGTATCACTATGATTTGGGTGCTGAGATTAAAACATCAGTTCAAATATGGTGTGGTCGGATACATTCAAATTCTCACCTCTGCCGAACTTGATTTGAAATTGCTTAACAAAGTGCTCGCCAAATACACATGTGAGAACCAAATTACAACAAAGCAACGTCCATTTGACCGAGAAAAATATACAGATACAGTATCAAAGCAAAGGCTTGCCAATTTAGCCGCCTATTTAGGCTCCAAAACAAGCCCAAGACGATATGCCATAACTAACAAGCCACAAATTAATAAAAACGCTCAAAATTGATTACAGAGAGATTATTGAGAATCATTACCAAAGGAACAAGGGGTTCATGTGATAGGTGTTGTTCCTTTAAATTGTATTAGTTCCGACTAGATCTGACACTTCAATTTGAAAAGAAGAGAGTTACCCACTTTGATTAAAGGTGCTTAATCACTAGTCAAAGACAAAAAGAGGTAACTCTCATGCTTCATACTAGCAATCCAATCATCAAACACAAAGCGGGCCTTCTCAATCTTGCAGAAGAACTCGGTAATGTATCTAGAGCCTGTAAGGTTATGGGGGTATCAAGAGATACTTTCTACCGTTATCAAGAGTTGGTTGAGACGGGCGGTATTGATGCTCTGATTAACCAGAGCCGAAGAGCACCGAACTTAAAGAACCGTGTTGATAGTGAAACTGAGCAAGCCGTTATCAAATACGCCATCGACTTCCCAGCTCATGGACAAGTTAGAACGAGTAATGAATTACGTAAACTGGGGGTGTTTATCTCTCCAAGTGGCGTACGCTCAATCTGGCTTCGCAATGACCTAGAGAACTTCAAGAAACGTCTTATCGCACTGGAGAAACAGGTCGCAGAGAACGGTATTATCCTAACGGACGAGCAAGTCGCGGCTCTTGAGCGTAAGAAGCACGATGATGAGGCTTGTGGTGAGATAGAAACAGCGCATCCAGGTTATCTCGGCTCTCAAGACACGTTCTATGTTGGCAACTTGAAAGGTGTTGGGCGCATCTATCAACAAACCTTCGTTGATACCTACAGTAAAGTCGCCTTTGCCAAGCTCTACACAACGAAAACACCAATCACAGCAGCGGATATGTTGAATGATAAGGTTCTACCGTTCTTTGAGGCGCATGAACTGCCA
The DNA here is from genome assembly GCF_008369605.1 of Vibrio cholerae. NCBI lineage: Bacteria > Pseudomonadati > Pseudomonadota > Gammaproteobacteria > Vibrionales > Vibrionaceae > Vibrio > Vibrio cholerae. The sequence goes on along the minus strand of NZ_CP043556.1, from coordinate 980,700 downwards.
ATGCTGCGAATCTTGACTGACCGAGGCACTGAATACTGTGGTCGTGTTGAACAGCACGATTACCAGCTCTACCTAGCCATTAATGATATCGACCACACGAAAACTAAAGCGATGTCACCACAAACAAATGGTATCTGCGAGCGCTTCCACAAGACCATATTGAATGAGTTCTACCAAGTGACATTCAGAAAGAAACTGTATGGTTTTATCGAAGAGTTGCAGAAAGATCTGGACGAATGGATGGACTACTACAACAATCACCGTACTCATCAAGGAAAAATGTGCTGTGGCAGAACGCCGATAGAAACATTAAAGGATGGGAAATCAATCTGGGCTGAAAAGAATCTAGCCCAGATATAATCTGACAGGCACCAAGTCGAAAAGTGGGTAACTGTCAGATCAGGTCTGAATTAGTACAAAGAATCTAGCCCAGATATAATCTGACAGGCACCAAGTCGAAAAGTGGGTAACTGTCAGATCAGGTCTGAATTAGTACATTTGAGATGCTTTTGGGGCAGCTGTGATTGCCCTAATACCGCGACAATGAGAATGCAGTCTGCTTCTTTGGTGTAATAAGCCATGTGTTTCCCCACTGGAAAGTAAAAACCATTTTGGTAAATATCTTCACAGCTTTTTCCTAGTCCTGGGTTATCCGCTAGAGTTTGGAAACCTGAAAGCAAGGTCGACTTATATTTTTGCCACTGCGCTTCAGCGAAATTTTCAATGGTGTAGTGTTTAATCTTGAGTAAGTGCTCTTGGGCTAATTGGCTGAGCTTATATTGTTTATTTTGCATATTGAGGTAAACGCTCAATCAAAGGGTGTTTAGAAAAGTGGCACCATCAACGGTTTTGCCACTATCTAAGTCTTTCTGAGCAGACTCAAAGCAGTGTTTGAGATAATCGAGTTTCATGGCTTCAAGTTCTTCAAAGTCCTTAATAGACATGACAACGACAGTATTCTTACTGTTTTTGCTGATGATGACAGGTTCGCGCTGTGCGCTTAGAAGAAGTTCACCAAAATTTCGTTTAGCATCATTTGCTGTTAGTGTGTGCATAACTAGGCTCCTCACTCAAAGTTTGAAAGAGTATAGCTCATGGTGCGAAGTGTTTAAAATGATTAAATCGCACGATCTGGGTGAAAGCAAACTAACAAACGCCTCAAGAGGGACTGTCAACGCGTGGCGTTTCCAGTCCCATTGAGCCGCAGTGGTTTCGGTTGTTGTGTTTAAGTTTAGTGGTAATGCGTTGCCAGCCCCTTAGGCGGGCGTTATGCATTATTTGGGGAAATGTGATGTGATTTTGAAAAAAGTATTATTTAACTGGTTATTACCAGAATTAATTAACCATGCTTGCAAATCTTGTATTCCTCGCTCTGGAGATGAGGGGAGGAAGATAAATTGTTTTGTCATTGCAGTAGATCGGAATAAGTCACCATTTTTTGTGGCAAATGAATATAAAAATAAGAGTGTGAAAGGTTTAAGGTGGCAAGATGGAAGCTATTCTCAAGAGCATGAGATTTCTCTCGATGATTTTTGTAATGAGGAAGTAAGGATTACGCATTACTATGGATTGTCAGAAATTACATTTGATAGTATTTATGACTTTTCTTGGAATCACATATCAAAGTATGTTTATACAAAAATCCACTTGTGTAATTATATTGAATCTAAATATCAATCTTTTTTTAATAAGCGTAAGTTGATTACAAAAAAACGCATGGAATTATTGAGATTTATGATGGATGATCAGCTATCTCGTGAGCATGATTCAATAGATTTATTCGAATTAATGACAAAACTATATTCTATTCGTTGGGTAACACATCCGTCGGGAGATGAGCTGGAGCGTAAACTTCAATTATATTTAGATTCCCTAGTTAAAAGTGGTGATTTAACAGAATGCGATAATTTGAGCTATAAAGTTAATGGTAATGCTCTTATTACTATTGAACGATATGAGGAAGAAGAGAGACGCCATATTGAAGCTGTTAAATTGCAAAAGAAAATGGTATTCCTAACCGTGGTTTTAGCAATAATAGCGGTTGTCCAGTCAGGTTTGGTGAAACTCCCAGTTTTTATAGACTTTACTGTTCATTAGGATGTAATGCATAACAAACGCTTTAAGATGGACAGCCAACGCGCGGTATTTTTACTATGCGTTGGTTTTGGTGATTACGCTGTTATGCGGAAAGTTAGTAGTAGCGTTGGCTGCCCCTTAAGCGGGCGTTATGCTTAATCCATAAAAATCAGCAGGTTGTGATTGTCGATTCCTTTAGCATTTCGTTCTGGTTTTGTCGGCAATTCAATATTGTTTTTCGCTGCCTAATGAGACAGCAATGTGTTTGTTGCTGTACTTTTCAGTGTTATTGCCTCATTGAGTTGTCGTGCCAATGTGTTGTGAGTTGGTTTGTCGGAGAGGTTTCCACATTGGCCTAGTTGCTAAATGAAAGCCTACATTGGTCAGTTCATAGGTAAAAATTGAGCCAGTTCTAATTCAATGAAATTCGAAGTTTGGTCAATGATTTCAGTGGGTTATTCTTGAGTTGGTTCAAATGTAAAGTGTTGAAGCTTAAGCATAACAAACGCCTCAAGAGGGACTGTCAACGCGTGGCGTTTCCAGTCCCATTGAGCTGCGGTGATTACGGTTGTTGTGTTTGAGTTTAGTGGTTTGCGTTGTCAGCCCCTTAGGCGGGCGTTATGTTTATTAAGAGGTAAGAATGAGGTTCTTAAATAAAAACAATATTATGTGGGCTTGCTTATTGATACTAGTTTATTTGCTTAGCCATGGGATTGTTAACAGCGATATTGTTATTGATTATTATAAAGGAAGTCTTATCCCAGAATTTACGGGGATGTTTTTAGAGTTGCTAATAATATTGGCTATATTTAATAAGTGGCAAGAAAGAATTGACAATCAAAATAAAATAGATAAAGAGCGTGTCTTGCGAAAATATATAATTTTTACAATTAATAAATTAAGGGCTTTTGACTCTATTCCAACTTCTTTCAGTTTTTATGGAGAAAATCATAATGAAAATCATGCTACTTTAAATAGTCTGAGAGATGAGGTTAGAGCTTTGTCTGGAAATGATGTGTATGAAAAAGTTGGTGATGATTTCATAAAACATTGCAAAATTGATGTTGATGCTATCACGGCTCTATTGCCTGTGGCGGCAGATTTATCTAAAGAGCATTTTAAATCTTGGTCTAGATTGGTCTTTTTTGTGAAAAAGCTATCATTTGATGATGTGAAAAAAGAAGATGTAAAAGAGTATATTGTTAATTTAATAGAGTATATTCGGGATTTTGATGATGCATCATTTAAAAATAAAATCTATGACGGCGCAAAATAAACATAACAAACGCCTCAAGAGGGACTGTCAACGCGTAGCGTTTCCAGTCTCATTGAGCCGCGGTGGTTACGGTTGTTGTGTTTGAGTTTGGTGTTATGCGTTGCCAGCCCCTTAGGCGGGCGTTATAACTCACGGGTCAACTATGATGGACTGGAAAAGAGAGATTGAAAACCGAGCTTCTAACGAACGGTCGTATCTAAGTAATAAATCTGTATCAGAGTTGCTTGAAATGATCCGTTGTGAAAACTACGGTACTTACCACACAATTTGGGATGTGGTCACACGCAGAGGCTCTCTTAAGGATACTGGTTGGGTTCTGTTCGATGCTTTGAGCCGTTTGAACAACGGAACGGCAAGAGTTGCTTGTGCCTCTGCACTAATAACAACATTATGTGCAACTGGACTTAAAACTAAACCTTATCACTTTTTGGATGCGGTACAGGATCACAATGAACACCTTATAGAGCTAGAAAAAGCTCTTGAGCGCAGGATTGGGGGGAAGCCCTGAGTTATAACAAACGCCTCAAGAGGGACTGTCAACGCGTGGCGTTTCCAGTCCCATTGAGCCGCGGTGGTTTCGGTTGTTGTGATTGAGTTTGGTGTTAATGCGTTGCCAGCCCCTTAGGCGGGCGTTAGCTCTCTTTCAAAGTTTATCGCGGAGTCCAAAAAGCCAAGCTGGATTTGAAATTTTTTAGCAATATTTCAGGAGATAGTATGAGCACAAGGTTTTGTGAAAAGTGTGGGAAGAACACTGAACATAAAGAAGTGATGAAACAAAAGCCATCAAAGTACGGTAAGTCCAAAAGAGAGCAGTTCAAAGCATTTCTAGATGGATTTTTTAGTAGTTCGGTAGCCTCTTTACCTGGTGGCGTTTCGTTAGAATTAACAGATAGATATGTTGTTTGTGCTGTGTGTGGCAGCGCAACTTTAGAAAATCATGGTGAACAATTCCAGTAACCTATTCGCTAAGCAGAGAGCTAACAAACGCCTCAAGAGGGACTGTCAACGCGTGGCGTTTCCAGTCCCATTGAGCCGCGGTGGTTACGGTTGTTGTGATTGAGTTTGGTGTTATGCGTTGCCAGCCCCTTAGGCGGGCGTTATGCTTAATCCATAAAAATCAGCAGGTTGTGATTGTCAGTTCCTTTGGCATTTCGTTCAGGTTTTGTCGGCAATTCAATATTGTTTGTCGCTGCCTAATGAAGCGGTAATGTGTCTGGCGTTGTAAATTCTGAGTGATTGCCTCATTGGGTTTTTGCGTCCACGCGAGGTGAGTTTTGCTCTCTCAAGTCGCTTTGAGCAATTTGGTGCCTTTACTTATGGGCTGAAAGTCTGTCGGCAATTGAGCATTGTTTTTCGCTGCCTAATGAAACAGCAATGTGTCTGTCGCTTTAAGTTTCAGCATCATTGCCTCATTGAGTTGTTGTGCCCATGCGTGGTGAGTGAGTTTGTCGGAGAGGGTTTCCACATTGGCCTAGTTGCTAAATGAAAGCCTGCATTGGTCAGTTCATAGGTAAAAAATGAGCCAGTTCAAATTCAAGAAACTCGAAGTTTGGCCAATGATTTCAGTGGGTTATTATTGGTTTGGTTCAAATGTAAAGTGTTGAAGCTTAAGCATAACAAACGCCTCAAGAGGGACTGTCAACGCGTGGCGTTTCCAGTCCCATTGAACCGCGGTGGTTTTGGTTGTTGTGTTTGAGTTTAGTGGTATGCGTTGCCAGCCCCTTAGGCGGGCGTTATGCTTAATCCATTAAAATCAGTAGGTTGTGGTTGTCGACTCCTTTGGCATTTCATTCAGGTTTTGTCGGCAATTCAATATTGTTTTTCGCTGCCTAATGAAGCAGCAATGTGTTTGGCGTTGTAAATTCTAAGTGATTGCCTCATTGGAATGTTGAGTCTGCGTGGGGTGAATGTTGCTGGCTCAAGTCGTTTTGAGCAGTTTGGTGCCTTTACTTACAGGCTTAAAGTCTGTCGGCAATTGAGCATTGTTTTGCGCTACTTAATGAAACAGCAATATGTTTGTCGCTTTAAGTTTCAGCATCATTGCCTCATTGAGTTGTTGTGCCCATGCGTGGTGAGTGAGTTTGTCGGAGAGGGTTTCCACATTGGCCTAGTTGCTAAATGAAAGCCTGCATTGGTCTGTTCATAGGTAAAAGTTGCGCCAGTTCTAATTCAAGGAAACTCGGAGTTTGGTCAATGATTTCAGTGGGTTATTCTTGAGTAGGTTCAAATGTAAAGTGTTGAAGCTTAAGCATAACAAACGCCTCAAGAGGGACTGTCAACGCGTGGCGTTTCCAGTCCCATTGAGCCGCGGTGGTTTCGGTTGTGGTGTTTGAGTTTAGTGTTAATGCGTTGCCAGCCCCTTAGGCGGGCGTTAGGCTAATAGGTGTATATTTGTGCTAGTTTTTGAAGAAGAATATCGATTACTGTCGCAGGAAGGGCATTTAACTAAATCGAGTTTGCTCTCAGGTTTAGATGCTATCCGACGAGCAAATATCGATGATTATGGAAGAGGCTTTTTTTACTCGGGTTTGTTTGAACTGTCTATTGGTTTCGAACGATTAATGAAAATTGTAATTGTTCTACAACATAAGCTAGACAATAAAAATACTAATCCGACAAACAAACAGTTAAGAAATTATGGTCACAACATCATAGAGCTTTATAAGGTATGTTGCGAAGTTGCGTCCAAGCATGAGGTACAAACTGAAATAACAGATAAACAGCAAAAGATTCTAAATGTACTATCTACTTTTGGAACAGGCTCTAGGTACTACAATCTTGACCAAATAACAGATTCATCAAAGCATGATGACCCTCTAAAAATGTGGTCTCATGTACTTTCCTATCATATTTGGGGTTTAAAGCCTAATGTTAGGCAAAAACTCGAAACGGATGCTTTTGCGTACGTAGATAGAACTGGACAAGCTGATGCTTATTATCCGGGGCGAAATATTAATGGTGAGCCAATGCTAATGTCAGAGTACCACTATCTGTATCATGCTACTGAAAAGGCAAATTATCAGGTTGTATGGTCAATAATTTCTATGTTGGAACCATTTTATGACCTATTAAACGAGTTGTGTCATAAATTACATCAACTGGCTGATTCATTGGGTAACAAACAGACGGTGCCCTATATGTATGAGTTTTTCCCTTTCTTTTTAACGCCTAGAAGTATTGTAATTAGGAAAAAAAGATGGAGTGTCGAGTATTAGCCTAACAAACGCCTCAAGAGGGACTGTCAACGCGTGGCGTTTCCAGTCCCATTGAGCCGCGGTGGTTTCGGTTGTTGTGTTTGAGTTTAGTGGTATGCGTTGTCAGCCCCTTAGGCGGGCGTTATGTTGAGAAATGGCGTTTTAAAGTACAGTAAAAATCTAAGTGAGAATGAGTTTATGAGAGTAATAATTGTTTTGTTGGTTTCAATAATTAGTGCCTCTTGCAGTAACACGCCAAGGGAGTCCAAATATAGTTCAAATGATACCTCATTCAAAAAAACCTTTTTGTTTGGTTGTAACATTAAATATCCGAATTCTGAAAAGCTATGCGAATGTCGGGCTGACGTCATATATGAATCTACCCCACCGGAGGTTAGAAGTCGGTTCATGACTGATCCTTCCGGCACGCAAATGGAAGTGGTTTCTGTAATGTTAAAGAATACTGATAAATTAGAAGCTTGTGGAAAACCACCCACTAGTAAAAATAATGGAAAAGAGCCTATTCCAACGGTGTGTTACTCAGGCTCTGATAAGCCAGTATACTATCTTGGCGAGTCTGAATTAGGAAAGTTGTTATTAACTGAGGAGCAACTAAAGCTCATTAATAGTGTTGATCACAAGGTATCGATGGATGAACTAAAAAGTAACTTCTATTCTTCTGTATCAGAAGAAATGAAGGAGTTTAGTAATGCCATAGATTCGCAGTTGAACTCTGACAGTGAAAAAAAGAAACTTAACGTTAATAAAATATTTGCTAAAGCTGCAAGTAAATCGGTTCAGTGTACTGACGAAAATATACGGAAATTTTATACCACCGAAGAGGTTGAAGCATTATATAAACTACATTATGCAGGATACTCTAAGGAGGACGCCATGGAAGCCATTTTCCAGCAGGGGGTTCTGAGACGAAATCTAGATGGAGTTAGAGAGTCTCAGCAAAGAGAGGAGCTTGGCAAATACTTTAAATGTGAAATGACAATTTGCATGAGAAACTAAATCAACATAACAAACGCCTCAAGAGGGACTGTCAACGCGTAGCGTTTCCAGTCCCATTGAGCCGCGGTGGTTTCGGTTGTTGTGTTTGGGTTTAGTGGTATGCGTTGCCAGCCCCTTAGGCGGGCGTTATGTAGCAAGAGGAATTTATGAAAATCGATAGCACCAATATCAAGTACATAAATTTGTCAGATTGCCTCCATATGAAGATTAAGATTACTGGCAAATCAAATAGAAAAGGCAGTGGTAAAACCGCCGGTGGGAAAGAAAACTGCTCTGGATTTAACATTAATAAATATGTTTTCGACGGAATGTCAGTCAATGAATACCAAACGATGATAGCTAAAAGATTTCTCAAAGAAGACCCGCAGTTTTCACTGACAAAGCACTTAAAGTACGATATCGAAAATGGTTTTTACGAACTCCGTGATTAGCTACATAACAAACGCCTCAAGAGGGACTGTCAACGCGTGGCGTTTCCAGTCCCATTGAGCCGAAGTGGTTACGGTTGTTGTGTTTGAGTTTAGTGTTAATGCGTTGCCAGCCCCTTAGGCGGGCGTTATGTGAATGGAAGATATTAATGATTATCGAGGCTGCTGAGATTCAGGGCTTAGCAAATTACATCGAGTCAATGGAAATTGCTCCATTGTTCGGGAATAAGGTTTTATTTCGCGGTCAGCCAGTAAAAGGTAATTTGCTTCCGAGTGTGGCCCGCGAAGATAAAACCAAAGACACAACTGATTTTGAAAAATATGCTTTGGAGCAAATGCGCCTAATCGGTTCTAGTTTATTAAGCCCTAAAGATGAAGATGATTGGCATGCTATTGTAAAGGCACAACATCATGGCTTGAAAACCCGCTGTTTGGATTGGACATCAAATCCAATGGTTGCGCTATGGTTTGCATGTTCAAATAGTTCAGAAATCGACTCTTACGTTTATATGCTAGTTGCTGATCGTGCTGCTCTTCCTGACAAAACTAAATCACCTTTTGAGCAGGAGCATGTTTGTATATTGCAACCAAATTATGAAAGTCCAAGAGTTAGTGCTCAACATGGATGGCTTACTGTTCATAACTATTCAAATGGGCAATTTACACCTTTAGAAGATAGTGAAGACGAGCAGATGTGGCTGTGTGAGTATCTAATCCCACAGAGAATTAAAGCTGAAATTCTTATTAGTTTAGATCGATGTGGTATTAATCAAAGTACCATTTTTCCTGATTTAGACGGGTTGTGTGGATACCTTAATAGAAAATTCACATAACAAACGCCTCAAGAGGGACTGTCAACGCGTGGCGTTTCCAGTCCCATTGAGCCGCGGTGGTTTCGGTTGTTGTGTTTGAGTTTAGTGTTATGCGTTGTCAGCCCCTTAGGCGGGCGTTAGTTTCTCTCAGGAAAAGTCATCAGAAATTCAAGCGCAAGACTCTGAAAAATCAGCCTTTAGTGTTCAAGTCGTACAATTGGGCTTTTGAGTTTTGCTTGATGCTGATTTGGTAGAAAGCGTTGAAAGTTCAGCAGTTTCAAGGTCGCTGAGAACTAGCAAGCTTCGATGCTTCAATGTTGTTGGATGCTCAACACTGGAAGTTTGGTTTCACAAATAGCTGCATCATCGCTGTGATCTGGTTTTCTTTGTCGCCGAGTCTTAACCGTGGCCAACTTAACCTTGATCGTTTTAAGTTTTGGCTGCCAACTTCACAGCTTTTGGCGTTGGACATGTGCTTGTTCGATGCATTTGCGTAAAATGACTTTCAAGCAAATGTGTTAAAAAAGTCATTGCTAAACAATAGGCTACGAAACTAACAAACGCCTCAAGAGGGACTGCCAACGCGCGGGATTTCCAGTCCCAATGAGCCGTGGTGGTTACGATGTTGTGTTTGAGTTTAGTGGTAGTGCGTTGCCAGCCCCTTAGGCGGGCGTTATGAGTAATTTTGAGGACAGCAATAGACATATGGAACGAAAAAGGCAAATTGAGTGGTTAAAGATTCAAAAGAAAGGCTTTTTCAGGCACTTTTTAGGGTGTGGTTTAGGATTTAGTATTCCAGTCATTTTAGGTGGTGCATTTGTCCAAAATGATTTTTACCTAGATTTGTCTCCAATTGTGTCGTACCGAGTTTATTTAACGACGTTATTTGGTGCCGCTTTTTTTGCTGGTTGTGACTGGTTTTTCAAAAGTAGAGAGTACAAAAAATACAAAGAAAAACTATTGCGGAAAAATCACTCATAACAAACGCCTCAAGAGGGACTGTCAACGCGTGGCGTTTCCAGTCCAATGAGCCGCGGTGGTTGCAGTTGTTGTGTTTGAGTTTAGTGTTATGCGTTGTCAGCCCCTTAGGCGGGCGTTATGCGTCTTTGGAGTCCACAAGTAAGGAGGTATTGTGTTTATAGAAAAGTATCAGTGGTTCTATGCCGCTCTTTCAGGTTATTCAGCCACTTCACTATTGGTTCTTACTAACGTGAGTCCTGCTAACTTTGGTTTTTGGCTTGTACTGGCAACAATTGCGTTCGCGATATGCTTACCTGTATATGCCACATTTTCGATGACGTATTGGATATTTCTAAAGTACAAAGTTCCCCAAAAGAATGTAGCTCTGCTAATTAATAGCCCTAAAAGTCAGAAGGCAACAATTTACAGTATGTATTTAATTGCGTTTGGTTCTTTATCTTTAATCATCCATCTAAGTTATCTCGCTGGAGTTGCAGCTGCAATTGCCTTGTACTTTAGTAAAAAGTTTCAGTCATATTGCTTATACAAAGTAGGCATCACAAATCAGTGGTTGGATGCAATAGAAAGAAACCCAGGTAACGCACCCAATTTAGAACCTAACTAAAATACGCATAACAAACTGCTTAAGAGGGATTCGCAACGCGTGGCATTTTTACTATGCGTTGAATTTAGTGATTAAGGTAGTTTGCGGTGGCTTCGGTATTGCGTTGCTCACCCCTTAGCAGGGCGTTAGGGCTCAAATCTTCTACTTGAAGATCCGTTGATCAAAGCTGAAATCCAGTTTCTCGGCTTTGTTAAATATCTCGGGCATAAGTGGATGATTTGGATTAACGACATAGTTGCGGTCTCTGGGGGAGATCGTTGATGGAACTTGAAGTGCTGCAAATTCAGGGTTTTCTGCCTTTAAAAACTGGTCTCCAATCTCTTGGGTTTGTTCACTGGCGGGTATTGCCCTCCAGTTGTTTGGGAGATCCTCATTTTCTAGTTGCACAATCAGCTCATCAGGCACATCAATTCGATAAAGGTCATATTTATGAATGAGTTCCGGATCGTTGTTTATGTGAACAAACACCTCAAGAACACACAACGATTCCGACTCAGCAAAATAAAGCGCTTCAATCCCTTTTGAATTCCATCGTCCTCCGAATAGCTTTGCTCCCATAGGATTAAAAGGCGTATCTGCAAATTTCTTCTGAGTGAGCCTGTACATCTTCATTAAGAGAAGACTCCATGCTCAACACGACCAATGAGATCTTTAACGGTTTCGAAGTCGACAGTTGTTGCAATCATATCTAGTGGACGCTTTCCGTTAAGACCATAGACATTCTCACGCATCCATTCTAATGCGCGCTGTTCATTACCAAAAAGGTCAGTGGCAAGTTTGATAAGCATGGCAAGGCGATACATAACATCACTCTCTTGAGTGCTGAACCTCTCTTCATTCTTGAGTCTACGCTTTATTGTGCTGATTGGGATAAGAGTAACGTTATGAAACTCGCTCTGAGACAATTTGGCTTTCTCAACAATATTGCGATAGACAATGGGTTTAAAACCTTGATGTATAGCGGTATTCTTTGATGTGTCTTCATCTTCAATGCCAAGTGTATACCAAAAGTTAGGTTGGTAAGATGGCTTAGGTTTAAAGCTTTTGAGTGTAGTATTAGCCATAATAGTGATCCTTTTGGTTCATATGGTCCATACATATTGGCTCAATTGGTCCTTTGGGTCAACTTTAAAGAATTTGCGCCCTAACAAACGCCTCAAGAGGGACTGTCAACGCGTGGCGTTTCCAGTCCCATTGAACCGCGGTGGTTTCGGTTGTTGTGTTTGAGTTTAGTGGTGATGCGTTGTCAGCCCCTTAGGCGGGCGTTAGTTGCTCTTTGGAAAAATCACTATGAAACATGACTTATCAGTCGATGTTAGGCCAGCACAGGAAAATGAGTTAGAGCGTGTGTTTAAGCTGATGACTGAGCATAACGAATGGACTCGATTTAATGCTCCTTACTTTCCGTATTCTCATCCGACTTTGGCTGATTTTGCGGATTCAACCTTCCAACGGTTATTGGTTGGTTCAGATATGCAGTTAGTCATTTGTAATGAATTACCCGTTGGGACGGTGAGTTGTTATTGGGAATGTGAGGAAACCCGTTGGCTTGAAGCTGGTATTGTCATTTATGACGAAAGTTATTGGGGAAAAGGGATCGCATCAATAGCATTATCTCAATGGATTTCGTATCTGTTCGAAACACAAGAAATAGAGCGGGTAGGCATGACAACATGGTCGGGAAATGATCGCATGATGTCATTAGCGACAAAGCTAGGTTTGAAGCAAGAGGCACGGCTGCGGAAAGTTCGTTATTACCAAGGGATCTATTATGATTCAGTGAAATATGGTGTGATTCGAAGCGAATGGGAAGTACGCAACTAACAAACGCCTCAAGAGGGACAGTCAACGCGCGGCGTTTCCAGTCCCATTGAGCCGCGGTGGTTACGGTTGTTGTGTTTGAGTTTAGTGTTATGCGTTGCCAGCCCCTTAGGCGGGCGTTATGCGCCGAATATTGGGTTCACATCCATGCTCTTATGAAGAATTCGGATCACCCGAATTTGTTGGCTGCCGGTTTGCTGATAAAAGATGACGTGACTCCCTTGGGGAAATTTTCTGTATCCCTCTCGGATTTCATCGCATGATTTACCAATGTCGGGATTTTCCGCTAAAAGCCAAAAGGAATCATCGAATTGCTTTAAATAAACATTTCGCTGCTCTTTTCCCCAGCGTCGTTGAGTGAATAAAGCAATATCACGTAAATCGGCTTTGGCGGCGACGGTAAGATTAAATGGTTTCATCGAATGTTTTCACTATCGAGTTCATTGATGAAGCTATCAAGGTCATAATCAGCGTCACCACTTTGCTCTCCTTCAATAAGTAGTTGACGGAGTGACTGTAGTTTGGTTTCTTGGTTTTCGAGTAGACGTAGCGCAGAGCGAATGACTTCACTTGCTGAGCCGTAACGTCCACTTTGTATTTGGCTTGTAATAAAGCCATCGAAGTGTTCACCAAGAGTGATACTTGTATTTTTAGCCATGAGCTCATCTCCATAAATACCAAAAAGTACCTAATTATGGTATCAAATGGCATTTTGGGCAAGGCGCGCATAACAAACGCCTCAAGCGGGACTGTCAACGCGTGGCGTTTCCAGTCCCCAATGGGCTGCGGTGGTTACGGCTGTTGTGTTTGAGTTTAGTGGTATGCGTTGCCAGCCCCTTAGGCGGGCGTTATACAAACGGAGGTAACTTTGAATCTGGATGACTTGGGACTTGAAACGTTGCCACTTCAAAGAGAGCTGATTGAGTCTGTTTTATTCTCATTTATGCATGAAGAAAATGTGGTTGCAGGTGTTTTACTTGGTTCACTTGCAGCGGGTACTGGCGATAGAGTTTCCGATGCGGATGTTCTTATCTTTACTCAAAACAACTTTCATAATGACTCTAATCGCTGCTTTCAGACATTCGAGTCGGGAAAAGAGATTTTCTATTGTTTAAGCGGGGCTCACAACGAAAATGCTTATTTCAGAAAGTACATTTTTGGTGACCTGACAAGTGCTGAAATTCATTGTCTAGATTTAAGTGAGCCTTTCGAGATATCAAAACCATTTAAGGTGCTGTTTGATAAAACAGGAATGGTTGAAAGCCGATTAACCGACATTCCTGCGCCGAAGCACGAAGATTTCCCAACTTATGTTCATGATAACAAAGGTTTGATTTGGGAGCTTTTCGATTGCATCAAGTGGCTAAGCCGAGATAACAACCAATTGGCTAAAAACTATTTAAAAAAGCTATCAGAAAAACTGTGAATGTTTGTATAACAAACGCCTCAAGAGGGACTGTCAACGCGCGGCGTTTCCAGTCCCATTGAGCTGCGGTGGTTGCAGTTGTTGTGTTTGAGTTTGGTGGTAATGCGTTGCCAGCCCCTTAGGCGGGCGTTATGCCACCTTCAATTAACTTTTCTATAAGGAAATAAATGAAATTATCAAATTTGGCGTTTTTGAGTTGTATGGTTTTTACGCAAAATGTGTACGCGAGTGCGGAACCGAGTATCAACGAGCCAGAACGAGAGTTTTATATTGGTCTGGGGCTTTCATTTGCGAACACTATTATGTTGGAAAGTGGTGGCATATCACTTGAAGAAAATAGTGATTTTGGTAAGTCTGGTTTTGGGCTTTCTGCTGGATATGAATTTACGACTCACAAACAGGTTAGTATTGACGTAGAGGCTGAATATCGTCAGCTTGGTAAAGTGAATTATTCAAATATTCTAGATGTTTCGGGTAGTGGGGTGTTTGTTAACGTTAAACCGAAGCTATTTGTGAACTATGAATTTGGTGATGTTTATCTTGCTCCATTTGGTGGTGTTGGTTTAGTGAAAGTCGATGCCAAATCCCCCATAAACAATATTGCAGAGTCTGAAACCGAGTTAGGTTATCAATTGGGAATAGAGCTTGGTTTTAAAGTGAACAGGTCGATGGACATAATGATTGGCTATCGCTCAGCTCAGGTCGAAGTTGACAGCGTAACTACCAGTTTTGGCAGTGGTTATCTTGGTGGTAGGTATTACTTCTAAGTACGGAGTGGCGGTGGCATAACAAACGCCTCAAGAGGGACTGTCAACGCGCGGCGTTTCCAGTCCCATTGAGCCGCGGTGGTTGCAGTTGTTGTGTTTGAGTTTGGTTGTTATGCGTTGTCAGCCCCTTAGGCGGGCGTTATGTGCTTTGGAGAAAATAATGAAAAAGTGGCTGCTAGTTATGCTTGCAAGTTTTTCTAGTGTTGTAAGTGCTGAAAACGAGTCTCTTGATTGTAAGAATGCGATGAATACACTTGAGATTAATCAGTGTGCAAGTATGGCTTTAGATTCAGCTCAAGCGGAACTAACAAAATATCTTGAAGCGAGTTTTGAGCATAATGCGAATGATCCTGATTTGGTCAGTGCAATCCAAGTGGCTCAGAAAGATTGGCAAAGTTACATGTCTTCTCATTGCAATTCGGTATATACACAATGGCGGGATGGTTCAATTCGTGGTGTTTTGGCGATATCTTGCAAAACGCAGTTAACGAGACAGAGAACACATGAAATCTGGAAGAATTTCTTAACCTATATGGATAGCACGGCGCCGGTTTTGCCAGAGCCCAGTATGGAATAAATAGTCAAGCACGCACATAACAAACGCCTCAAGAGGGACTGTCAACGCGTGGCGTTTCCAGTCCCATTGAGCCGCGGTGGTTATGGTTGTTGTGTTTAAGTTTGGTTGTTATGCGTTGCCAGCCCCTTAGGCGGGCGTTATGTTTATCGGAGAAGTTCATGGTCAATTGGCCTTGTATTTTGAAATTAGATGGTGACGATGAGCTTGTTTATTTGGACTCTGAGGCTGATTTGAATTGCGAGTGTGTGGATCTGATCGTTAGTCCGAGCGATCGAGTCATTGATTCTGAAGGTTTTGTCTATTCAATAGTTTCAAATGACTCAGCAGTTAGCTTGATTGGAAGTTCAACCCAGATTTCAGCAGAGGAAGCGTCTAGGTTGATTCAACGTCATGAGTTTTGTTTAGCGGAAGTCTGTTTGACAAAAATTCAGTTTAAAACAGTCGCTGAAGCATTTAACTGTTTGAAATATTAGGCTAAATAAACATAACAAGCACCTCAAGAGGGACTGTCAACGCGTGGCGTTTCCAGTCCCATTGAGCCGCGGTGGTTTCGGCTGTTGTGTTTGAGTTTTGTGGTATGCGTTGCCAGCCCCTTAGGCGGGCGTTAGCTGTATAGGAGTCACAAGTGACTGATGTTTTTGATGAAACTTCTTTATGGGTTGTTTTGACCTCAATAATTGCTGTGTTCCTACCATTAATAAAACTCGCACATCACATATTGCATTCAAATAAATCTCATAAGGTACAAAGCTTAGATGTTTTATTTAGAGTTGCAGGTGAAAAAAACAATATAACTAACAAGTTTATAATGGAGCAGATTTTTGCCAATCAATTTAGAATGGATGTTGATTATGAAACCATAGAGGCTTTATTAAGTTGCCAATCACCCTCGGAAGCCATAAATCTTTATCGAAATTCTGTAAGATATTTAGAGTTGAAAAATGGTGAGTTTAAATTTAAAAACAAATACCAGTTTCGTACAAGAAGACGAATAGAATATTACATTCGACCTATAGTAAATCACTTACTATATTGGGTTTTTGGTATGGCGTCTGGATTTAGTGGTTTATACCTTTATCATTGCTTTAGTATTGATACATTTTTTGATGTAAAGTACTTTTTATTCAACGGAGTATATTGGATGATTGCATCAATTTTTAGTTTCTGTACAGCAATAATTGCGATTAGATTTCTTATAGATAAAGCAAGTGTCAAAAAAGCAGAAAAATTGATTCATATAACAAAGATGAACAAGATTAATAAAAAATGGTACTACTGAGCATACAGCTAACAAACGCCTCAAGAGGGACTGTCAACGCGAGGCGTTTCCAGTCCCAATGAGCCGCGGTGGTTTCGGCTGTTGTGATTGAGTTTTGTGGTAATGCGTTGTCAGCCCCTTAGGCGGGCGTTATGTGCTAATGGAGAAAATATGAATTCCAAGGATGTTGTATTGTCATTCTGGAATGCCATGAAAACCAATGACTTTGCCAAAGCAAGTGAGTGGTTAAGCTTGGATTTCGAAGGTTTTTGGCCTCAGTCAGGCGAATTGATTCTTGGCCGAGAGAATTTTGTAGCCATTAATGCGCACTATCCTGCAAATGGTCATTGGTTATTCAACATTCACTCTGTTGTATGTGAAGGCGATAGCGTTGTAACGGATGTATCGATAACAGATGGTGTGCAAAAAGCCAGAGCTATTACATTCCATACTGTTGAGAATGGATTAATCACTAAACAAAAAGAGTTTTGGCCTGACGAGATGCCACCTCAAGCATGGCGAGCTCAATGGGTTAAAATCGTATCGAATCAACCACGCACATAACAAACGCCTCAAGAGGGACTGTCAACGCGCGGCGTTTCCAGTCCCATTGAGCCGCGGTGGTTACGGCTGCTGTGTTTGAGTTTTGTGGTGTGCGTTGCCAGCCCCTTAGGCGGGCGTTAGCTTCTTAAAGCGAAAATCATCAAAATCTGGGTTTGATTGCTTTGAAAACTCAGTTTTTAGTATTCAAATTTCACAACTTGGCTTTCGAGTTTTTCTGATGCCGATTTGGTAGAAAGTGTTGAAAGTTCAGCAGGTTCAAAGCCGCTGAAAATCCACAAGCCTCGATGCTTCAAGGTTGTCGGATATTCAGTACGGCAAGTGTGGTTCCACAAAAGGCTGCATCATCGCTGTGATCTGGCTTTCTTTGTCGCGGACTCTTAACTGTGGCCAACTTAGCCTAGATCGTTTTAGGTTTTGGCAGCCAGCTTCACAGCTTTTGGCGTTGGACGTGTGTTTGTGTAATGCTTTTGCGTAAAATGGATTTCAAGCAAATGTGTTAAAAATCCATTGTTAAACAATAGGCTATGAAGCTAACAAACGCCTCAAAGGGACTGCCAACGCGTGGCGTTTCCAGTCCCATTGAGCCGCGGTGGTTACGGTTGTTGTGTTTGAGTTTAGTGTTATGCGTTGTCAGCCCCTTAGGCGGGCGTTATGTGCTAATGGAGAAAATATGAATTCCAAGGATGTTGTATTGTCATTCTGGAATGCCATGAAAACCAATGACTTTGCCAAAGCAAGTGAGTGGTTAAGCTTGGATTTCGAAGGTTTTTGGCCTCAGTCAGGCGAATTGATTCTTGGCCGAGAGAATTTTGTAGCCATTAATGCGCACTATCCTGCAAATGGTCATTGGTTATTCAACATTCACTCTGTTGTATGTGAAGGCGATAGCGTTGTAACGGATGTATCGATAACAGATGGTGTGCAAAAAGCCAGAGCTATTACATTCCATACTGTTGAGAATGGATTAATCACTAAACAAAAAGAGTTTTGGCCTGACGAGATGCCACCTCAAGCATGGCGAGCTCAATGGGTTAAAATCGTATCGAATCAACCACGCACATAACAAACGCCTCAAGAGGGACTGTCAACGCGCGGCGTTTCCAGTCCCATTGAGCCGCGGTGGTTACGGCTGCTGTGTTTGAGTTTTGTGGTGTGCGTTGCCAGCCCCTTAGGCGGGCGTTAGCCTTCAGGAGTAAGCGAGTGGGAAAAATCACCAAAGAATTTAACCTTGAAAATGTATCCAGTGAAAAGTTCAAATTTATTTGTAATGAGTGTTCTCGAGAAACATCCCACAAAATCATAGCCTCATATCATGAGAGTGGGTCTGATGAATGTGACGGGAATAATTACATGACATGGAATGAGCGTAATCAAATCATCCAATGTTTAGGATGTGAGACAGTGTCTTTCCGTGTTGAATTCGATCATTCAGAGGATACAGATTATAGCCCTGAACATGATCTTCTTATACCCAATGTAAGAGAGAAATATTTCCCAACTCGAACTCATCAGCTCAGAGAAATAAATACATATCTACTTCCCATTGACGTGCAAAGAATATATGAAGAAACGGCATCTGCAATTAGTCATGGTTTCTTCATTCTGGCTGGAATTGGTATTCGTGCTTTAATCGAAGCTGTATGTAAGGAAAAAAATGCTGGCGGTCGTAATTTGTATGAAAAAATTGACTCATTACACAAGATGTCAGTTGTAACAAAAGAAGGTTCAGATACATTACAAAAGCTTAGAGGCTTGGGAAATGAAGCTGCACATGAAGTTAAACCGCAAAGTGAAGAGCAGTTGTATACAGCAATGCAAATCATTGACCATATGTTAGAAGGTACATACATAATACCTAAGCAGGTTCTTCAGATATTTGGTGCTGAAGGCTAACAAACGCCTCAAGAGGGACTGTCAACGCGTGGCGTTTCCAGTACCATTGAGTCGCGGTGGTTTCGGTTGTTGTGTTTGAGGCTAGTGGTATGCGTTGCCAGCCCCTTAGGCGGGCGTTATGCTTAATCCATAAAATCAGTAGGTTGTGAATGTCGATTCCTTTGGCATTTCGTTCAGGTTTTGTCGGCAATTCAATATTGTTTTTCGCTGCCTAGTGAAGCGGCAATGTGTCTGGCGCTGTAAATTCTGGGTGATTGCCTCATTGGGTTTTTGAGTCTGGGCGAGGTTAGTATTGTTGGCTCAAGTCGCTTTGAGCAGTTTGGTGACTTTACTTACAGGCTTAAAGTCTGTCGGCAATTGAATATTGTTTTGCGCTGCCTAATGAAACGGCAATGTGTCTGTCGCTGTAAGTTTCAGTGTGATTGCCTCATTGAGTTATCGTGCCCATGAGTGGTGAGTGAGTTTGTCGGAGAGGTTTTCTACATTGGCCTAGTTGCTAAATGAAAGCCTGCATTGGTCAGTTCATAGGTAAAAGTTGAGTCAGTTCTAATTCAAGGAAGCTCGGAGTTTGGCCAATGATTTCAGTTGGTTATCATTGATTTGATTCAAATGTAAAGTGTTGAAGCTTAAGCATAACAAACGCCTCAAGAGGGACTGTCAACGCGCGGCGTTTCCAGTCCCATTGAGCCGCGGTGGTTGCAGTTGTTGTGTTTGAGTTTAGTGGTAGTGCGTTGTCAGCCCCTTAGGCGGGCGTTATGAGCACCCCAATAAAATGGTTTAGTAGTAATGTTTTATAAAGAGCGAGAAGCTACAGTTGACGACTATGAGTTTCTCTTTGAATTAAAGAAATTAGCAGAGTTTGATGCGATAAAGTCAGTGTTCGGTTGGGATGAAAGCTTGCAATGGAAGTTACATTTGGCCGAGTGGAACGAGGCAAAACCAACAATCATAGAAATTAGTGGAAAGCGTGCAGGTAGTTATCTCCTTCAAAACAAAGGTGACAGCCTATACTTTGGCCGGTTTTTCTTGCTTCCAGAATTTCATGGTAAAGGGATTGGCTCAAGCATACTGAAACAGTGTATTGCGATAGCTTCAAAAGAAAATAAACGCATAGAACTGTGTTACTTACAAGGCAGTCGAGTCGCTAGTTTGTATGGTCGACATGGTTTTTCAGTCACATCTGAAAACGAAAATTTTGTATTTATGGAACGCTTGGCTTCGTGCTCATAACAAAGCGTTAAAGAGGGATTCGTGCCGCGTGGCATTTTGGGTATGCGGTAATTTTTGTGGTGAAAGTGTCTGCGGAAAGTTGGTTTGTGCGGCGCTCACCCCTTAACGCGGCGTTATGTAACTAGGAGGAAATATGAACATCAGTGAAATGGATAGCTTCGATGTTACAGGCTTTGTTATCCGTACTAATAATGCGGATGAGGTATCACCATCTACTGCAAAAATCGGAGAACTTTGGGCTAGGTTTTACGCAAATGCGGCTCCAAAGCTAAATGAAAAATCAAAAGTTTTTGGTTTGTACACAAACTACGAGTCTGATTTTACAGGGGCTTTTGACGTTATCGCTTGCTCGGATACATTATCACCAGAAATATTACCAGACTCAGTACAAGTTACTGTTGCTTCAGGTAAGTACGTGACTTTTTCTGCGACCGGTGAAATGCCACAAGTAGTTATCGAACTTTGGGGTGATGTGTGGCGCTATTTCGGATCTGAAAGCTGTCCTTACAAACGAGCTTACACAACAGACTTTGAATATTATAAAAGTGCAAGTGAAGTCGAAATCTCTATCGCTATTAAATAGTTACATAACAAACGCCTCAAGAGGGACTGTCAACGCGCGGCGTTTCCAGTCCCATTGAGCCGCGGTGGTTATGGTTGTTGTGTTTGAGTTTAGTGGTAATGCGTTGCCAGCCCCTTAGGCGGGCGTTAGGTAATTAGGAATAGGTGATCTCATTGGCTAAAAACTTCTTTTTTTCAAAAGCAAGTTTCGAGAGGAAGCTATCCGATGCGGAAGTGTTGCATAAAAAGTATATGAATGAGCCCTTATGCACACATTTGGCTGATGAACTAGCACAAAAGCTATGGCTGTGTACGGATTATGCGCATAGAGAAAAGCTGTGTAATTGTACTTTTGAAAAAGTCAGAGATTGTCAAAGACAAATTCGAGAAGCATGCAGAGCATTGGCTGCAATTAATGATATTTGTGATTCAGATAAACACGCAGGAATAGATAGAGTAAAAGTTAGTTGTATTAGTTCCGACTAGATCTGACACTTCAATTTGAAAAGAAGAGAGTTACCCACTTTGATTAAAGGTGCTTAATCACTAGTCAAAGACAAAAAGAGGTAACTCTCATGCTTCATACTAGCAATCCAATCATCAAACACAAAGCGGGCCTTCTCAATCTTGCAGAAGAACTCGGTAATGTATCTAGAGCCTGTAAGGTTATGGGGGTATCAAGAGATACTTTCTACCGTTATCAAGAGTTGGTTGAGACGGGCGGTATTGATGCTCTGATTAACCAGAGCCGAAGAGCACCGAACTTAAAGAACCGTGTTGATAGTGAAACTGAGCAAGCCGTTATCAAATACGCCATCGACTTCCCAGCTCATGGACAAGTTAGAACGAGTAATGAATTACGTAAACTGGGGGTGTTTATCTCTCCAAGTGGCGTACGCTCAATCTGGCTTCGCAATGACCTAGAGAACTTCAAGAAACGTCTTATCGCACTGGAGAAACAGGTCGCAGAGAACGGTATTATCCTAACGGACGAGCAAGTCGCGGCTCTTGAGCGTAAGAAGCACGATGATGAGGCTTGTGGTGAGATAGAAACAGCGCATCCAGGTTATCTCGGCTCTCAAGACACGTTCTATGTTGGCAACTTGAAAGGTGTTGGGCGCATCTATCAACAAACCTTCGTTGATACCTACAGTAAAGTCGCCTTTGCCAAGCTCTACACAACGAAAACACCAATCACAGCAGCGGATATGTTGAATGATAAGGTTCTACCGTTCTTTGAGGCGCATGAACTGCCAATGCTGCGAATCTTGACTGACCGAGGCACTGAATACTGTGGTCGTGTTGAACAGCACGATTACCAGCTCTACCTAGCCATTAATGATATCGACCACACGAAAACTAAAGCGATGTCACCACAAACAAATGGTATCTGCGAGCGCTTCCACAAGACCATATTGAATGAGTTCTACCAAGTGACATTCAGAAAGAAACTGTATGGTTTTATCGAAGAGTTGCAGAAAGATCTGGACGAATGGATGGACTACTACAACAATCACCGTACTCATCAAGGAAAAATGTGCTGTGGCAGAACGCCGATAGAAACATTAAAGGATGGGAAATCAATCTGGGCTGAAAAGAATCTAGCCCAGATATAATCTGACAGGCACCAAGTCGAAAAGTGGGTAACTGTCAGATCAGGTCTGAATTAGTACAAGTTAGTTTGAGAAAAGTTAGCCAAAAACAAGGTAGTTTCTCTCGAGCATTTTGCTTCAAAAGCTTTGATACACCTGCTCTTGTAGTTGAATACAATGATGGAACTTCAATTGATTTTCAGGTTGTAGCCTGTGAGGCTTTGGAGTTCCTAAAAAATAATTACCTAACAAACGCCTCAAGAGGGACTGTCAACGCGTGGCGTTTCCAGTCCCAATGAGCCGCGGTGGTTGCAGTTGTTGTGTTTGAGTTTAATTGTTATGCGTTGCCAGCCCCTTAGGCGGGCGTTATGTGCTTTTTTGTTAAACACACCTTCTCTTCTTATTTATCCCAAGAAATTCAGGTTATTACATTCTCTCTGTCATGAATTTTATCGAATGTCGTTTGGCATAATATGCCCCCAAGACGCTGACTCTTAATCTAGGTTGACCTGCATTTGTCGTAAGCAAAATCGTTGGACTATTCAGTCTATTACCCTTACTTAAACGGTTTGAGGATCCCGATGCTCTTACTGATGACCATTGTAAGAAATTCCGAATTAGAAATGTAAAGTGGTATCAGCTCTCAATCGTAAGTTTCTAGAATTGAAAATATTCCATAAAAGGCATTACAGTCAGGCACATAACAAACGCTTCAAGCGGGACTGTCAACGCATAGCGTTTCCAGTCCCATTGAACCGAAGTGGTTACGGCTGTTGGTTTAAGCTGTGCGGTAGCGTTGCCAGCCCCTTAAGCGGGCGTTAGGTTGTTTCACAAAAGGAGTAACTAATGATTAAAGTTGAATACATTCTCGATGGGCAGGAAGGTGAGTTGGACTTGGCTGGATTGACGAGCTTTTCATCCAAAGAAGAGGTTGTTGAGTCTTGGGGCAAGTCGACCACATTGGAGCATTATTTAGTTGAAGATACTTTGGCGACTTTAAAACCAGAGGTGGATGCTTTTCCAATACCGCATGCTTGTGAACGTGGTGGTGAGCGAAATGTTATTTCACCTGAGAGTCAAGCTAAGAAGTTTGGTTTTACGAAGCTTGTTGGTTGCTTCGAAGGTGACAAAATAATTATTGTATAGACTAAATTTAAATGTACTAATTCAGACCTGATCTGACAGTTACCCACTTTTCGACTTGGTGCCTGTCAGATTATATCTGGGCTAGATTCTTTTCAGCCCAGATTGATTTCCCATCCTTTAATGTTTCTATCGGCGTTCTGCCACAGCACATTTTTCCTTGATGAGTACGGTGATTGTTGTAGTAGTCCATCCATTCGTCCAGATCTTTCTGCAACTCTTCGATAAAACCATACAGTTTCTTTCTGAATGTCACTTGGTAGAACTCATTCAATATGGTCTTGTGGAAGCGCTCGCAGATACCATTTGTTTGTGGTGACATCGCTTTAGTTTTCGTGTGGTCGATATCATTAATGGCTAGGTAGAGCTGGTAATCGTGCTGTTCAACACGACCACAGTATTCAGTGCCTCGGTCAGTCAAGATTCGCAGCATTGGCAGTTCATGCGCCTCAAAGAACGGTAGAACCTTATCATTCAACATATCCGCTGCTGTGATTGGTGTTTTCGTTGTGTAGAGCTTGGCAAAGGCGACTTTACTGTAGGTATCAACGAAGGTTTGTTGATAGATGCGCCCAACACCTTTCAAGTTGCCAACATAGAACGTGTCTTGAGAGCCGAGATAACCTGGATGCGCTGTTTCTATCTCACCACAAGCCTCATCATCGTGCTTCTTACGCTCAAGAGCCGCGACTTGCTCGTCCGTTAGGATAATACCGTTCTCTGCGACCTGTTTCTCCAGTGCGATAAGACGTTTCTTGAAGTTCTCTAGGTCATTGCGAAGCCAGATTGAGCGTACGCCACTTGGAGAGATAAACACCCCCAGTTTACGTAATTCATTACTCGTTCTAACTTGTCCATGAGCTGGGAAGTCGATGGCGTATTTGATAACGGCTTGCTCAGTTTCACTATCAACACGGTTCTTTAAGTTCGGTGCTCTTCGGCTCTGGTTAATCAGAG
Source organism: Vibrio cholerae (assembly GCF_008369605.1). NCBI lineage: Bacteria > Pseudomonadati > Pseudomonadota > Gammaproteobacteria > Vibrionales > Vibrionaceae > Vibrio > Vibrio cholerae. The sequence continues at coordinate 956,523 of NZ_CP043556.1, read as the reverse complement.
CATCAATACCGCCCGTCTCAACCAACTCTTGATAACGGTAGAAAGTATCTCTTGATACCCCCATAACCTTACAGGCTCTAGATACATTACCGAGTTCTTCTGCAAGATTGAGAAGGCCCGCTTTGTGTTTGATGATTGGATTGCTAGTATGAAGCATGAGAGTTACCTCTTTTTGTCTTTGACTAGTGATTAAGCACCTTTAATCAAAGTGGGTAACTCTCTTCTTTTCAAATTGAAGTGTCAGATCTAGTCGGAACTAATACAACTGATTTGTTGCTGGTTGGCAACTAACGCCCGCCTAAGGGGCTGGCAACGCATAACACTAAACTCAAACACAACAACTGCAACCACCGCGGCTCAATGGGACTGGAAACGCTACGCGTTGACAGTCCCTCTTGAGGCGTTTGTTATGTGCGTGCTTTTGACTGCCAATTGAGATAAAGCCCTTCAATGTCTGATGAACACAGAGACTGCATACTCTCTTTCAACCACGATTCTGGCCAATTCCACCATGCCATTTCAAGTAACATCGCTATTTCCACATCAGAAAATCTAAACTTGATATGTTTAGCAGGATTTGAACCGACCACTTCATAAGGTGCAACATCCTTAGTCACTACTGAACGACTGGCGATTATCGCTCCATGTCCAATTTTAACCCCAGGCATTATCATAGCCTCAGTGCCAATCCACACATCATGACCAATAATTGTGTCTCCTGAACGCGTAAAACCATCGCGTGCATCTGCAAAATTATCATTATCCTGATAGAAAAATGGGAATGTACTTATCCAATCACTGCGATGCCCTTGATTACCGGCCATCATAAATACAGCACCAGAGCCTATAGAACAAAAACTCCCTATGACTAACTTATCAACGTCATCTCTTTCTGGATGTAAATATCGCACACAATCATCGAAACTGTGCCCGTGATAATAACCAGAATAATAACTGTGTTTTCCCACAATAATGTTCGGATTTGTTACTTGCTGATCTAAGGGAATCCCAGAAAATGGAGACGTAAAGAAGTTCATTTTTAAATTTTCCTAAAAGCACATAACGCCCGCCTAAGGGGCTGGCAACGCATAACACTAAACTTAAACACAACAACCGTAACCACCGCGGCTCAATGGGACTGGAAACGCCACGCGTTGACAGTCCCTCTTGAGGCGTTTGTTATGCCAAAAGTACTCGCCTCATCAACTGCGCACTATCTCCATAACTGTTACACACTTCATGTTCTACACTTGTAAAACCCTGTTTTTGCCAAAATTGCATCGAATTCTGAACAGAAACTAGCAAGATTTCTTTGTAACCTGAAGCTGTCGCAACATTCACTAAATGCTCAATCATTTCTGAGCCAATACCTTGGCTTTGTTGCGTAATTCGTTTTCGAAGCCGAGTAGCCCTACTTAGATTGATAGTTAGCCAATACGGCAAGTTTTAGGCATACCAAGCCCTGTTATCTTATTTAACGCTTTGATCATCGCGTAAGTTTCACCAACTTGTGCGTTGTAATTTCTTAGACTTAATCGTCCACCAAGCAACTGTTTCACGCGATACATCGCCGTCTCGGATAGTGAACGCTTGTGGTAGCCATACCGCTCTTTCCAATGTTTATTCGAACCGAATAACTTTTGACAACCCACCGCTAAGTTTCTTGGATGACCTCGCTCCCAGAATGCTGCGCCTTCTCGTGGAGGGATGAGCGCTATCGCTCGTTTAATGCGGATTGCTGCGTGGCAACCCCTTGTGTCATAAGCACCATCGCCTGATATCTCAAGGATTTTTCGCCGTGTTTGCTTGAGCAAGTTAGGCAGCACCTCTGCATCAGTGACCGAAGATAAGCTCAACTCTGCGGCAATAATTTCGTGTGTACTCGTATCTACTGCGAGATGTAATTTTCGCCACACTCTGCGTTTACCATCCGTGCCATGTTTTTTGACTTTCCACTCACCCTCACCATAAACCTTGAGGCCAGTAGCATCGATAGCAAGGTGCTGAATCGGTCCTTTGGTTTTTGTTTTGAAACTCACGTTAACGTCTTTGGCTCGACGACTGATACAACTGTAGTGTGGGCAGCGCAGTGGGAGTTGGGCAAGTTGAAAAACGGAATCCATAAAGCCTTGCGAAGCACGCAGTGGCATGGAAAAGATACGCTTTACCATCAAAGCAGTAGTGATGGCTAAATCACTGAAAACACGAGGTCTCCCACGCTTGTTTTGCTTCCCTTGTTTCCACTCACTTATCGCTTCTTCGTCAATCCAAAAAGTCAGAGAACCACGATTGATGAGAGCTTGATTGTATTGTTTCCAGTTGTTTGTTTTGTAACGTGGTTTCGGCATGAGGCTACAGAGTGAATGAATGTAGCCGATCAGATCGTAAGCTATTGATTTAGTTCCATCGATTTACGCAACAAAGCCCAATACCTTTGCCAAACGTATGATTCGATACTGCCAAATCGTGGAGGAATAAAATTGAGCCTTCTGTACCTTTCGGTAATTTATTGAACAATTTCGGAGGAGTTCTACTATTCCAAGAATGCGCTAACAAATACCCCATTAATTGTTCATCATCTCGATAGGTAAAACAGCTACTTGGCGATCTTAGCCACTTATCTCTCAATACTTCCAGGCTCTCTGGTTCAACCAAATTATAGACTTCTGCTTGTAGTTTCAATATCTCAGACCAAGTGGTTTCCACGATAGATTCTATTGACATACTCCGACCTAAAATACTTTGGGCATAACGCCCGCCTAAGGGGCTGGCAACGCATAACACTAAACTAAAACGCAACAGCCGTAACCACCGCAGCTCATTGGGACTGGAAACGCAACGCGTTGACAGTCCCTCTTGAGGCGTTTGTTATGCGCGTGCTTCAGACCAAACAGCAAATTCATTACCACTTGGTTCTGTAAAATGAAAACGACAACCACCAGGAAACTCAAAGATAGGACGGATGATATGACCGCCATTTTTCACGACTTTTTCTAAAGTGGCTTCAATGTCTGAACTGTAGAAAATTAACAATGCGCTACCATTTTTAGTCCGACTAGAAAGCTCAGCCTTGAAAAAACCACCGTCTAACCCTTCATTTGAAAATGCTGCATATTCAGGTCCATAGTCAACAAAGCTCCAGCCAAAAACCTTTGAAAAGAACGCTTTCGTTGACTCTAAGTCTTTCGCTGCAAATTCTACATAATTGAGTTTTCCATGCTGATTCATTGTTAACTCCTGTCAATTTTTCCAATTAGCGCATAACGCCCGCCTAAGGGGCTGACAACGCATAACAACCAAACCCAAACACAACCACCGAAACCACCGCAGCTCAATGGGACTGGAAACGCCGCGCGTTGACGGTCCCTCTTGAGGCGTTTGTTAGCTTCGTAGCCCATTGTTTAACAATGGCTTTTAACACATTTGCTTGAAATCTATTTTACGCAAAAGCATCACACAAACACACGTCCAACGCCAAAAGCTGTGAAGCTGTGAAGCTGTGAAGCTGTGAAGCTGGCTGCCAAAACCTAAAACGATCTAGGCTAAGTTGGCCACGGTTAAGAGTCCGCGACAAAGAAAGCAAGATCACAGCGATGATGCAGCCTTTTGTGAAACCAAACTTTCAACACTTTCTACCAAATCGGCATCAGAAAAACTCGAAAGCCAAGTTGTGAAATTTGAACGCTAAAAGCTGATTTTTCACAACAAATGAGCTTAGATTTTGATGGTTCTAGTCTTTAAGAAGCTAACGCCCGCCTAAGGGGCTGGCAACGCATGACCACTAAACTCAAACACCACAACCGAAACCACCGCGGCTCAATGGGACTGGAAACGCCACGCGTTGACAGTCCCTCTTGAGGCGTTTGTTAGAATTATTTTCAACGATATCTGAGACTATTTAATCTAGCTCTTAACTTTCATCCCAAAATTAGACAAAATCTCTCTAATATCCGTTTCGGGCTCTTCAATATCCACATAATTTACTGCACTATCGGACAGGAAATGCTGCATTAGAGGGTCGATAACTTCATATATAAACTTGACTGATTCTCGTCTGAAATCTGTTCCGTCATTAGGCAACGCGAAATGCTGAATCGTATTTCTTAATTTTCCAAACGATTTATATGTTTCTATATTTGGGACCTTATAACCCGTTGCCGCCCAAAGTTTTTCTGGTAACTCACTATATTGTAAGGTAGCACCCTTTTCAAACATATGCTCAATAGATAAAAGCTCTCCATTAACTGAAGTTGATTTCGGGATATTTGAGAATATAAGTAATGGATGTTCTTGAGCTATAAAAGACTTTATCAGCAATTCTGCAGCTTGAGCTGATTGAAGTACCCCAAAAACTCCTTCGTCCAAATATGTATCATAGCTCGAATATAGGGCGTTTTTTTGAGCTTGAGCTAATATACCTAATCCCAGGACTAACAAGTGGTCTGAAACATTTTTCAAATCGTTATGCATACTTCCTCTGATAATTCTAACGCCCGCCTAAGGGGCTGGCAACGCACTACCACTAAACTCAAACATAACAACCGTAACCACCGCGGCTCAATGGGACTGGAAACGCCACGCGTTGACAGTCCCTCTTGAGGCGTTTGTTATGTGCCGATGCTCGAACATCAGGACAACAACTAATGTGAAGACTACTACCAACCAAGAAATAAGGTTTTAATACGACTTGGCACAGTCGCAGGTCTAATATTTACGATATCTGAACTTTGAAAATTGTATTTATCAGGAGATTCATCAACAGTTGGCTCAAAAGCTACCTTGTCTCGCACACTTAAATCGTAGAGTATGACTCCAGACCTCAATCTCACATCAACTTTGTACAAATCCCAGTGTAAATTAGAGCCACATTTTGACCTTAACTCATCTGGAATCTCAATTAGCGGCATTACTCTCTCCGTTTCAACTCGTATGCACATAACGCCCGCCTAAGGGGCTGGCAACGCATAACACTAAACTCAAACACAACAACCGAAACCACCGCGGCTCAATGGGACTGGAAACGCCGCGCGTTGACAGTCCCGCTTGAGGCGTTTGTTAGTTGCGTTCTTCCCATTCGCTTCGAATCACACCATATTTCACTGAATCATAATAGATCCCTTGGTAATAACGAACTTTGCGCAGCCGTGCCTCTTGCTTCAAACCTAGCTTTGTCGCTAATGACATCATGCGATCATTTCCCGACCATGTTGTCATGCCTACCCGCTCTATTTCTTGTGTTTCGAACAGATACGAAATCCATTGAGATAATGCTATTGATGCGATCCCTTTTCCCCAATAACTTTCGTCATAAATGACAATACCAGCTTCAAGCCAACGGGTTTCCTCACATTCCCAATAACAACTCACCGTCCCAACGGGTAATTCATTACAAATGACTAACTGCATATCTGAACCAACCAATAACCGTTGGAAGGTTGAATCCGCAAAATCAGCCAAAGTCGGATGAGAATACGGAAAGTAAGGAGCATTAAATCGAGTCCATTCGTTATGCTCAGTCATCAGCTTAAACACAAGCTCTAACTCATTTTCCTGTGCTGGCCTAACATCGACTGATAAGTCATGTTTCATAGTGATTTTTCCAAAGAGCAACTAACGCCCGCCTAAGGGGCTGGCAACGCATACAACCAAACTCAAACACAACAACTACAACCACCGCAGCTCATTAGGACTAGAAACGCCACGCGTTGGCAGTCCCTTTGAGGCGTTTGTTAGGACTGTTCTTTTTTTTGAGCACTGACTTTAAAATCTTTCCAGACCGTATATAGGAAATTTAGAACTAATGGCAATAGCACAACTAAAATCAATGTTGTCGAGTCATTGGACGATTTAAGCTCTCTCAGTATCGAGTCTTGGAAAGCCTTTTGTTGAGCAACCATATTTTTTTCAATTTTGTCCAGATCAGTTTTTAGAAATTTAACCTCATCAGTCAGTCTTGCAATTGTAAGAATTTCGTCAGGCTTTGTGGGATTAATTGCTTGTCGTAGCCCGATGGTTTGGGCATTTATATTTTCAATTTTGGCTTCCAAATTCGTAATTTTCTGATTAATTACAACAAATTCAGATTTTTCGGTAGGTGGAATAGAAGCTATTTTTCCATCAACTAACTTAGCTAGCTGACTTTGAAGCATTTCTAGCTCAACCTTATTTTGTATTTCTCTTAACTTCACTAATTCAGCATCTACAGTAAATAGTGAGCTTGATTGCTCATAAATTGCAAATGTCATTGCAACTACCATAGTCAAAACCGCAAAGATTCTAGATACATTGTTTCCCATTTTTTCCTCTTAAGTCCTAACGCCCGCCTAAGGGGCTGGCAACGCACTACCACTAAACTTAAACACAACAACCGTAACCACCGCGGCTCAATGGGACTGGAAACGCCACGCGTTGACAGTCCCTCTTGAGGCGTTTGTTATGCTTAAGCTTCAACACTTTACATTTGAGCGAACTCAAGAATAATTCACTGAAATTATTGACAAAACTTCGAATTTTCTTGAGTTAGAACTGACTCAACTTTTACCTATGAAATAACCAATACAGGCTTCCATTTAGCAACTAGGCCAATGTGGAAAACCTCTCCGACAAACTCACTCACCACGCATGGGCGCAACAACTCAATGAGGCAATGACACTGAAATTTACAGCGACAGATACATTGCCGTTTCATTAGGCAGCGAAAAACAATGCTCAATTGCTGACAGACTTTAAGCCCATAAGTAAAGGCACCAAACTGCTCAAAGCGACTTGAGAGAGCAGAACTCACCTCGTGCAGACTCAACATTCCAATGAGGCAATCACTCAGAATTTACAGCGCCAGACACATTGCCGCTTCATTAGGCAGCGAAAAACAATATTGAATTGCCGACAAAACCTGAACGAAATGCCAAAGAAACCGATAACACAACCTACTGATTTTTATGGATTAAGCATAACGCTGCATTAAGTGGTGAACAACGCATAGTTGTGAACCTTAACTCTTGCTCGGAACACCGAGCGTTGTGAATCCACTTAAATGCTTTGTTAACCCTGTGTGCTGCGATGCACACGAAATATAAACCGTTACCGCAAGGTAACAACCTAAATTAACTCTCATAAGGAGAAATATTATGGATAACACAGAGAAATATATAAACATTAATGACCTTTTGGAGTGTGAATATCCTTACCAAAAAGCTGCTTTAGATTTATTCCCTAAACTTTACGCCACCTGTAAAGATGTGGAGATGGCGAAAGGTTTGACTTTAGAAATTATTTCTTGGAGTTGTAGTGTACCAAATCTATCACATGTAACTATTGATCCTGTAAAATGGTGAAAATCATTTTATACTCAAAAGCACTTACTTTTATTTTATGCTTCAATTGGTAAACATCACCTTCAGATACAAACTTTTCACCTTCCTTAGTTCGATAGGTTACAGGTAACTTAATAAGTAATGGATTGTCTGGAGTATTTAAAAATAGTTCTAATTTAATTGGTAAACCATTAATCTGAATACATTTTAATGGAGCTTTAGGATCAATATTACGCATAATTTCAATTCCCTTTAAAATGGAGAAACATAATGTTTGAAAATATTACAGATCGAGAGTTAAATCTACTTATCGCCTTTTGGGGTCTGATGTATATCAACCTACTGAGCATTATCCCTAGATTTATTGGTGGGTAAGAAAAGAATAATACTCCAAGATCCAAGGGATATTGTCAAAGATGTAGCAATATTTTGAACTGTGGTGTAGAAAGGATACTTAGATAAATCTTTAGGTGGAGACAAATAATCTGCACCAGCTAAGAATGCAAGGCAAGTTGCTATACCTAGAATAATAAAAGCAAGTATAACTATGCTTAATTTTTATTGTAGTAATCTCCGTAATCATACTTTAACTTATACATTACACATGTTACAGGTATGACTATAGCCGCTATTACACTTATTTCCATAAGAACCTCCAGTTTGTATTGATGAGGAGATTATATCGTGCAATAGATTGCACAACAATTGGAAATTAAATGAAGTACAACGTACTTCTAAAAAATAACCCACACACACGTATGTGCGATGCACATCGAAGGTGACTTACTCTGTAACGCAACGTTACGAAAGGTGATGTTTTCACACGTACGTGTGAGAGGGTTAACGCCCGCCTAAGGGGCTGGCAACGCATTACCACTAAACTCAAACACAACAACCGTAACCACCGCGGTTCAATGGGACTGGAAACGCCACGCGTTGACAGTCCCTTTGAGGCGTTTGTTAGCTTCGTAGCCTATTGTTTCCCAATAACTTTTAAACACCTTTGCTTGAAAGCGATTTTACGAAAAAGCATCACGCAAACACACGTCCAACGCCAAAAGCTGTGAAGTTAGCTGCCAAAACTTAAAACGCTCAAGGCTAAGTTGGCCACGGTTAAGAGTCCGCGACAAAGAAAGCACACTTTCAGCGATGATGCAGCCTTTGTGAAACCAAACTTTCCGTGTGGAGCATCCAACAAAATGGAAGCATCGAGGTTTGTTAGCTTACGGCGGCTTTGAAACTGCTGAAATTTCAATACGCTCTACCAAATCAACATCAGGCAAAACTCAAAAGCTAAATTGTGCAACTTGAACGCTAAAAGCTGAATCTTCAGAATAATTAAACCCAGACTTTGATGAATTTTGCTTCAAGAAGCTAACGCCCGCCTAAGGGGCTGACAACGCATAACACTAAACTCAAACACAACAACCGAAACCACCGCGGCTCAATGGGACTGGAAACGCCACGCGTTGACAGTCCCTCTTGAGGCGTTTGTTATGTGAATTTGAGCCTAGTGAGCTAACCATTTACAAGGCTCCAGGCTCATTTCGGTAAATTTTGCTGTAAACGATGATTCTGAAGGACTACACGCATAAACTCCAAAACTGGCCACTTTTTGTATCGGCAAAGGGGGATTACATTTACCCATTTCTATCGTAGTCTCTCCCAACTGATGTAAGTGAAAGATACGCATCTGGTTAAAAACCAAGCCATCAAACGAGGATTCGATAAGAAAATCTGGCCCTCTACGACTTAAACGATACCAAATCTCTTTAGGAAGCGGGATATCGGTAGTTGCCCAATCTGAATACCCTAAATTTGTAACTACACTACCAAGTCTAGAAAATGATTGATTTTCGTACTCTATCGAAGCTTTAAACCAATTTTCATTATCGATATAAACGATCAATCCACATTGATCAAACAGCTGTTGATAAGCAAAACTTACCTTAGCGGTAAATGTGAAATTGTCTTTTGAGTCAATCAATAATGCAGGAGCATTTTCATTACGAAAACCATAATAAGAACGTTGCCAAAAATCTGTTTTCGGCTCAGTAGTTATCGACACAAACTCTGAAGTGACTTCACTCACTTTCGGTTCAGAAATCCACTTCCCAGCAGTAAAATTTACCATTACCAATCTCTTTGTTGTTCACAAAATTCACATAACGCCCGCCTAAGGGGCTGGCAACGCATTACACCAAACTCAAAAAACAACAACCGTAACCACCGCGACTCATTGGGACTGGAAACGCCACGCGTTGACAGTCCCTCTTGAGGCGTTTGTTATGTGATTGTTGCTCACGACTTGCATCTAACTTATCGATATAATCAATAAGCACCCAACACCATAATAAGGAAAAATTATATGAAATCTCTTATTTCTGAAACTTTAATCAACCTTGCAAACCAAGAACCAGAACAACATGCTGAAACTCGGCAACTTCTGTATGAACAACTGGATTTGTCTTTCGAGAAACAACTCGCTTTGTATTCTTGCGTTCTAGGACCAGCAAGCTCTGGAAAACTCGAAAACAGCAGAGACTTCACTAAAGCAATTGATAGCGCGATTAGAATAATAGAAATGCCTGAACACTAGTATGTTCGCCATCTATAATACAGCCCACACCAGAAGGGCTGTTTTTGTTTATGCTCAATCACATAACGCCCGCCTAAGGGGCTGACAACGCATTACCACTAAACCCAAACACAACAACTGCAACCACCGCGGCTCAATGGGACTGGAAACGCCACGCGTTGACAGTCCCTCTTGAGGCGTTTGTTAGGTGTGGAGAGGCTGTCTATGCTTATACTGCGTTTTACAATAACCTCTAGATACATCTACACCACGTAACTTGACATGTTTGGTACTACGTCCTGAAACGCGTTTACGCCATAGTTTGAAACTGCTTGAGTTAAGTCGGCTGCGCATAAACCTAATAACATCAGACTCATTTAAACCAAATTGAAACTCTATCGCCTCGAATGGAGTACGATCTTCCCATGCCATTTCTATAATTCTTGACTCAACTTCTTGGTTCATGTCCACATTAAATAGCCAAATTTCGGAATGACCAGTTTTACGTTCAAGCATGACGTTTGGTTCAGATATCTAATGAACACCTAACGCCCGCTTAAGGGGCTGGCAACGCTACCGCACAGCTTAAACCAACAGCCGTAACCACTTCGGTTCAATGGGACTGGAAACGCTACGCGTTGACAGTCCCGCTTGAAGTGTTTGTTATGTTTTGGGCTTAAGTTTAGAAACCAGACCCACAACCCTCTGCCCTAAATACTTCGCTGAAAGTAAGTCAACCTCGTCAGCAACACCATCAACTGATTGAGAAACAACACCAAGCTGGCAGCCAAAACGATTTAAACCTTGATCTTTATAACCATGAGCCAAATCTAGGCCAACCCAATACATACCGTGTTGATTTGCCAAAGTAACCAAATAATTTAGCGTACTTGATTGATCGCCATTCGGAGCGCTACCACTTGTAAAACCAGCCGCCACTTTACTTGACCACATTTGCTCACTCCAAAACTCACTACTTGCGTCAGCAAATGCTTTGAATTGAGCAGAAACGCCACCCATATATGTAGGTGAGCCCATTATGATGGCATCACATTCGAGTAGACTTTCGAAAAGTGTGGGGTTGATAAACCGACCCTCTACAATTTCCTTTCCGTCAATACGATGTTCAAGAACAACTGCATTCGGCTCTGCGCCACAGATCCCTTTGATAACTTCTTGCGCCAACTTTCCTGTAACATCTGTTTTAGTAAAGTAAATTACCGCTATTTTCACTGATGTGTCCTTTTTCTACGGAAAAACATAACGCCCTGTTAAGGGGTGAGCAACGCAATACCGAAGCCGCCGCATACCACCTTAAACACTTAAGTCAACGCATAGTAAAAGTGCCACGCGTTGCGAATCCCTCTTAAACAGTTTGTTATGTGCCTATTTATCAAATGCTGATTTATATAGGTTATAGCTAGAGTTTAGCGATTGTGCTAAGTCAGAAATTTCAATTAGAACAAGCCCGATATCGTCTCTTTCTGTCACGATATAGGCTTCAAACCAAAAACTTAAGGTATTACCGAGCTGGACTGTATCACCTACAATCGGCGGTAAACCAATAGTTCGTATTTGAACATTATCACCAGACCTTGATAGATCACGAACCCACCAAGAAAGAAATTCTAATGCTTGCAGCCCTAATGCATCCTTTTGAATCTCAAATACAACATTAATTAAAATTTCATTATTAAGGTTTCCTCCACTCCTTCTATACATTGATATTGGTAAATCAGCATATTCTCTAGGAAAATAAATCTCGTTTAATGTAACAATATCTTCTTTCGAGTAATGATGCTTACCTACTTCGGCAGTCCTAATTCCAGGTATAGCTTGAAATGCTTTCTTAAGTGCTACTACCTCTGAAGGCATATCATTTGCGTAAACAGAACTAACCATAAAGGCAAAAGAAATAAGTATTAATCGAAACTTCAAAATTACTCCTTGGCACATAACGCTCGCCTAAGGGGCTGGCAACGCATTACCACTAAACTCAATCACAACAGCCGAAACCACCGCGGCTCAATGGGACTGGAAACGCTACGCGTTGACAGTCCCTCTTGAGGCGTTTGTTATACGAACATTTCCTCGTATGTACAGATTGCTTTTATTGCACCACTTAGATCATTTTTGCCATTGAAGCTATGCTTAATAGCAATGACGTCACAACCACTTGACTTTCCAGCTAGGATACCCGCTGTAGAATCTTCAAACACTATTGTTTGTGCTGGTGAAGCTGCTAATTTGGCAAGAGCTAAAGTGTAAGCTTCAGGGTCAGGTTTATGCTTAGTTACATGCTCTTGTGTGATAACAAGGTCAAAAGCATTATCTAGCTGCAACGAGGTTAGAATTTTCTCTACCATCCATGTTGCTGCTGAACTCACAACACCACATTTTTTGCCCGATAGTTTCAACTGTTCTATATAAGCCTTCGCTCCAATATTGAGCTCAAGCTCGTCATTGAGCATTTGTTCGTAGTGAGCGCGAAAGTAGCGATTGAACTCTGTTAAATCAGGAGCAATATTAGCTTTTTTAAAGAAGTGCCCCGTTACAACCTGCCAACTTTCACCCATAACATCTTTATATATATTGTTATCTACGTGCGCGCCATAATCAGAGCACGCCAATGCTAACGCTTTGCCCTTTAAAGGCTCTGAGTTTACTAATGTTCCGTCCATATCGAACAGATAAACTTCATAATCTTTCAATTCACTCTCCGTGCTAAATTTTACGAGTTCGTATAACGCTTTCTAGACAGCTTCTTACCTTTCCAACAGGTAGGCTACCGCTATCTAATTAATAGACTACTGGGTGCATACTACCATAACAACCTTCTAAATCAGTATGTTGAGCATCACACCATTCAAAAATCTCAGCTTATAGATTGCTGATGTCTGCATAGCCTCTTGACATAAAAACAACCAACAAATACTGTATAAATAACCAGTTAAATATTCAGTGAGAACTATATGAAATCCCAGTTTTTGTTAAGTGTTCGCGAATTTATGCAAACTCGATACTATGCCAAAAAAACCATAGAAGCTTACCTTCATTGGATCACTCGTTACATCCATTTTCATAATAAAAAGCACCCTAGCTTAATGGGAGATAAAGAGGTCGAAGAATTTTTAACATACTTAGCCGTGCAAGGTAAAGTGGCCACAAAGACTCAATCACTAGCCTTGAACTCACTCAGTTTTCTATACAAAGAAATTCTAAAAACACCCCTTTCTCTTGAGATCCACTTTCAACGCTCGCAACTAGAACGAAAGTTACCGGTTGTACTGACTAGAGATGAGATTCGACGTTTACTTGAAATTGTCGATCCTAAGCATCAACTTCCCATCAAGTTACTCTACGGTTCGGGGTTAAGGTTGATGGAGTGTATGCGCTTGAGAGTCCAAGATATCGATTTTGATTATGGTGCAATCAGAATCTGGCAAGGTAAGGGGGGTAAAAATCGCACGGTAACATTAGCAAAAGAACTCTATCCGCATCTCAAAGAGCAAATTGCGCTAGCAAAACGCTATTACGATCGAGACTTGCACCAAAAAAACTACGGCGGGGTTTGGCTGCCCACAGCCTTAAAAGAAAAGTATCCAAATGCACCTTATGAATTTCGTTGGCACTATCTTTTTCCGTCTTTTCAGTTATCTCTAGATCCGGAATCCGATGTGATGCGTCGCCATTATATAAACGAAACGGTACTACAAAAAGCGGTGAGAAGATCGGCTCAAGAAGCGGGGATTGAAAAGACCGTGACTTGCCACACTCTCAGACATTCATTTGCAACACATTTGCTTGAAGTGGGGGCTGATATACGTACCGTACAAGAGCAACTAGGACATACCGATGTAAAAACGACACAGATTTACACTCATGTTCTTGATAGAGGTGCAAGCGGTGTTTTAAGCCCATTATCTCGTCTTTAGCATGGGTTCTTTGCGAAATCATGAGATTTCACAGATAGAAAAAAGGGAGCATAAATGCTCCCCTTTCTTAATAACACGCTATTACAGAGCGCCTTTCGCCTTTTCAACCAGAACAGCGAATGCTGCTTTGTCGAATACTGCGATATCAGCAAGGATCTTACGATCGATCTCGATAGATGCTTTCTTCAGACCGTTGATGAAACGGCTGTAAGATAGACCATTTTGACGAGCCGCTGCGTTGATACGTGCAATCCACAGTTGACGGAATTGACGTTTCTTAGCGCGACGGTCACGGTAAGCGTATTGACCAGCTTTAATAACTGCTTGGAACGCTACACGATAAACACGTGAACGTGCACCGTAGTAACCTTTAGCTTGTTTTAAAACTTTCTTATGACGTGCACGAGCTTGTACACCACGTTTTACGCGAGGCATTATGTCTCTCCTAAACTAAACGAATATTAAACTAAAAAGAATTAAGCGTATGGAAGCATACGTGCTACAGCAGCCAGTTCGCACTTAGGCAGAATGGCGTTTGGACGCAGCTGACGCTTGTTCTTAGTAGTACGCTTAGTCAGAATGTGACGTTTAGTAGCGTGCTTGTACTTAATACCACCAGCAGTTTTCTTGAAACGCTTAGCAGCACCTTTGTTGTTTTTCATCTTAGGCATGATGAATAACTCCGCATTGTAGTAGTTAAATAACAGTGTAATCAGGGCGAATAAAACCCAGCCGCCTTTCAACGGCTAGGTTTATTACTTGTAATGCCGTTAATTACTTCTTTTTAGGGGCTAACACCATGATCATCTGGCGTGCTTCAATTTTGGTCGGGAAAGACTCAACCACTGCGAATTCGTCAGTGTCCTCTTTCAGTCGATTCAAAACGTCTACACCGATGTCTTGGTGAGCCATCTCTCGGCCACGGAAGCGAATAGTTACTTTCACTTTGTTGCCTTCTTCTAGGAAACGGATCAGGTTGCGTAGTTTTACCTGATAATCTCCCACATCAGTCCCAGGACGGAATTTGAGTTCCTTAATCTGGATCTGCTTTTGCTTCTTCTTCTGCTCTTTTGTAGCCTTGCTCTTCTCAAAGAGGAACTTGCCATAGTCCATCACACGACAGACTGGTGGCTCGGCGTTAGGGCTGATCTCAACGAGATCCAAACCAGATTCTTCTGCTGTAGCCAGTGCTTCTTGGATCGAAACGATACCTACAGACTCACCGTCTGCGCCAGTTAAACGAACTTCACGAACGCCACGAATTTCACCGTTTAAACGATGCTGGTTTTGCTTGACCGGAACTTGGCCACGTCTTCCGCCTTTAATAGTTTATTCCTCCAGATTAAGCTTACGGCTTGCAATCTCAGCTTGGATATGTGCAATAAAATCATCCAATTTAAATTTACCAAGATCTTTACCTTTACGTGTACGTACTGCGATTTCGCCAGCTTCCATCTCTTGGTCGCCACAAACCAACATGTACGGAACACGCTTCAAAGTGTGTTCGCGGATTTTAAAGCCTATTTTCTCA
Source organism: Vibrio cholerae (assembly GCF_008369605.1). Classification (NCBI taxonomy): domain Bacteria; kingdom Pseudomonadati; phylum Pseudomonadota; class Gammaproteobacteria; order Vibrionales; family Vibrionaceae; genus Vibrio; species Vibrio cholerae. The sequence goes on along the minus strand of NZ_CP043556.1, from coordinate 941,166 downwards.
TTTCTCAAGTCTGCTTTTGCTCGAATGCCACATTTTTGTAGCTTTTGAGCGACTTCATGAGCATAGTCGGCTTGTTTATCCGTGATATTTACAACAACAGCCTGCTCTGGCGCCAACCAAGTTGGGAAGAATCCTGCGTATTCTTCAATCAGAATACCGATAAAGCGTTCAAGTGAACCCAAAATCGCACGGTGGATCATCACCGGAATTAAGCGTTCATTGCTTTCACCAACGTAAGTGGCACCTAAACGTGTAGGCAAGTTGAAATCGAGCTGCACTGTACCACATTGCCACGCACGATCTAAACAGTCGTAGAGTGTAAACTCAATTTTCGGACCATAGAACGCACCTTCGCCTTCCTGAATTTCAAATGGAATGTCCATTGCCTTCAGAGAATCGATCAGCGCTTGTTCTGATTTGTCCCAAATTTCATCGCTACCCACGCGCTTTTCAGGGCGAGTAGACAACTTCACCACGATATTTTGGAAGCCAAAAGTCGTGTAAGTGTCATACACCATCTTGATGCACGAAGTCACTTCTTGTTGAATTTGATCTTCAGTACAGAAGATATGCGCGTCATCTTGAGTAAAGCCACGCACACGCATGATACCGTGTAGTGAACCTGATGGCTCGTTACGATGACAGGAACCAAACTCAGCCATGCGCAATGGCAGATCACGGTAAGATTTCAAACCTTGGTTGAAAATCTGGATGTGACCCGGACAGTTCATCGGCTTGATCGCGTATTCACGGTTTTCTGATGAAGTGGTGAACATCGCATCAGCGTATTTGTCCCAGTGACCTGAACGTTCCCAAAGCACGCGATCCATCATCAATGGACCTTTTACTTCTTGGTAACCGTATTCGTTCAATTTTTGACGAATAAAAATTTCCAGATCACGGAAGATTGACCAACCATTGTGGTGCCAGAACACCATACCCGGCGCTTCTTGCTGCATATGGAACAGATCAAGTTGCTTACCGATTTTACGATGGTCACGTTTTGCTGCTTCTTCAAGGCGAGTTAAATGCGCTTGGAGAGCTTTCTTATCATGGAACGCGGTACCGTAGATACGCTGCAGCATTTTGTTATCGCTGTTACCACGCCAGTATGCACCTGCAATGTTCAGCAATTTGAAGTTTTGACAAAAGCCCATGTGGGGTACGTGTGGACCACGGCACATGTCAATGTATTCTTCGTGATGGTAAAGACCTGGGCGATCATCACGCGCCACGTTTTCATCAAGAATTTCCATTTTGTAGCTTTCGCCACGCGATTCAAAGGTATCGCGCGCTTCCTGCCAGCTCACTTTCTTTTTGACAACCGCGTATTTGGTTTTCGCTAACTCAACCATGCGAGCTTCGATTTTCTCAAGATCTTCTTGAGAGAGAGACTGCTCGAGATCGATGTCGTAGTAAAAACCGCTGTCGATGGTTGGACCAATCGCCATTTTCGCATTTGGGTAAAGCTGCTTCAGTGCATGGCCAAGCAAGTGCGCACATGAGTGACGCACGATTTCTAAACCATCGACTTCATCTTTCGTGGTGATGATTTCTAGGCTGGCATCGTGTTCAATCAGATCGCAAGCATCAACGCGTACACCATTCACACGACCGGCAATGGTTGCTTTCGCAAGACCTGGGCCGATAGATTGGGCAACTTCGAGAGTAGATACTGGGTTGTCAAAATGACGCTGACTACCGTCAGGAAGAGTAATAATAGGCATGTATTATCCTTACAGTGGTGTTGCACACCAAGCAACACTTGTGTGAAAAAAATTACGCTTAAATTCATTTTGTTATGAATTGCAGCGTAACGAGTTCAAAAAATTCGGTACAAATTTTGGTACAAATACGGATGCACCAGCTTAAGTACGTCGCAGCATCATAAAGCAATATGCTGAAATGACAACCGCTTTCTCGGTCAGTTGAGACTGCAAACCTCCGTTGCAAAAAGCACAAAGGAAGGTTTCCCTTCCTTTGCTAATAAGCGTTACTCATAAGAATGACACTGAAGAAATTATGCTCCGCGATAATAACGCTGAGGCACAAAAGGCATTTTTTCGACAGTCATTGGCAGCATCTTCCCGCGCACATCAGCAAACACTTCACCGCCTAAAGCGGCGTGCTCAGTGCTGACATAAGCCATGGAAACTGGTTTGTCGGCCGTTGGGCCTGCAGTTCCACTGGTCACGATACCAATCTTGTTGCCCTGCGCATCAAACAGTTCAGTGCCTTCGCGTACTGGCGCTTTGGTTTGTCCTACCAAACCGACGCGTTTACGGCTGACTTGTTTGGTTTCAATCTGGCTGAGAATGATCTCTGCACCGGGGAAGCCGCCCTCACGCGCGCCACCTTTGCGGCGAACTGGCTGAATAGCCCACAGCAAGCTTGCTTCGACTGGCGTTGTGGTTGGGTCGAGATCGTGTCCATAGAGACACAAACCACACTCCAAACGCAGTGAGTCGCGCGCACCAAGGCCTATCCACTCCACTTCTTCAAAATCCGTCAGTTTACGAGCCAGTGCCGCCGCTTTATCAGCAGGCACTGAGATTTCGTAGCCATCTTCACCGGTGTAGCCACTGCGACTGACAATACATTCTGCACCATCGATCTCAAGGAGTTGAACATCCATAAACAGCATCTTGGCAACGGCAGGTTGCAAACGTGCGAGCACCTGCGCCGCTTTGGGGCCTTGCAGCGCGAGCAGAGCGCGATCTTCAATCACTTCCATCTCAACATCCGCAGGCAGATGCGCTTTTAGATGCGCAATGTCTTGCGCTTTACACGCCGCGTTCACCACCACAAACAGATGATCCCCCATATTGGCCACCATCAAATCATCCATAATGCCACCTTGGGCATTGGTGAAAAACGCATAACGCTGTTTGCCAACAGGGAGATCAATAATATCAACCGGAACCAAGGCTTCTAAGGCGGCAGCAGCTTGAGCACCGTACAAACGCAGTTGCCCCATGTGGGAAACATCAAACAGACCTGCTGCTTCACGGGTGTGTATATGCTCTTTTTTCACCCCAAGGGCGTATTGCACTGGCATATCGTAGCCCGCAAAAGGCACCATCTTTGCGCCAACTTCAATGTGTAGCGCATGTAGCGGTGTCGTCAGTAAGGTTTCGTGTTGTTCAGTCATTCTTGTTCTCCATATAAGCCAAAGCTGCGCTTTTGGCGCAATCTACCGTGGCAAGATTCCTTTAGTGAGGAAACTATGTTTCCGATAATAAACAAGCCGAGCCCGTTTTAGAGGATTCACCAAATTTAAACAGTGCTCACCATCACAGTTAACAACATTGTTAAGGAATGGTTATCAAAAACCACCACCAACACACTCCACGTCTTGGGTTGTTATACGCGGATGTTTCGGATAGGAAACTCACTATCTTGCGGTGACCCAAAGGATCAGCGCATCCTCTTCACTCACTGAAACCAGCATGTGTCCCATGTTGGCGTCGTAATACACACTGTCCCCTTCCACCAGATGTACCGGCTCATAAAATTCGCTGTAAAACATCACCTCACCTTCGAGGATCAGCAAAAACTCTTCACCATCGTGACGCACCCAGTCGCTGTATTCTTCAAACGCTCTGGCACGCACGCGGCTTTTGAACGGCATCATCTTTTTGTTAGAAAGCTGGGTTGCCAGCAATTCATGTTCATAGGTTTGGGTTGGGTGCGGTTTTCCTGCTTCTTTACGGGTAATATCACGCCGCCCTGTCGCTACAATTTTCTTCGGTGGCTCAAAGAGTTGTGGCATATCAATCTGCAAACCATGCGCCAATTTTTGCATAGCCTGAAAGGTTGGCGAAATCTGTTCGTTTTCAATTTTGCTCAGTGTAGAGCGAGCGAGCCCAGTACGCTGGCTCGCCTCTTCAAGCGTGATACCTAATCGCGTGCGAATATCTTTGATCCGCTGACCCAGCTTGAGAGGCTCGATGCCTTGCTCGCCCGATTCGCGCGCCAAAGTGATGGATGGGTACTCATCATAAATGTCTTCTGACATGCTTTCCCTCTGGTTATAAAACTTCCTGTCTACCAAGCATTGTGGCATGAAGCGATTTGTTGATTAAAGAGTACACAGAGAAATAAAAGTACTTTTGCTAAGCAGATCAGAAACCGTGTTTCCTATAGGAAATTTTTGATTGATTGTTCTGTAAGCAAAGAGTATGTTACCGACTTGTTAGATGAAGAGATGCAATCACTCGCTGCTTTAGGCTGAATGACCAGTCAATTTCCGCGAGTTTTCGATCCCGCGCATTGGGGTTATATTGCCAAGGTTTAGGGCAATCAAGATTAGGAATGACTCAGCCGATCGTGATAGCTATCGCGATCAGAAAAAGGAGCGATAACCCCATGTTAGTGTGGTTATCAGATTGGAAGGCCATCTACTATGAATGCAAATCTAAACAAAGCTTATCCCAACGTTAGCCTTGAGAACTTCTTCTCTACCCCACTGGCGGCGACCAACGATGCGGTATTTGCCGCCATTCAAGCTGAATACACCCGCCAAAATGAACAGATCGAACTGATTGCCTCTGAAAACATCGTCTCTAAAGCCGTAATGCAGGCGCAAGGCACTTGCCTGACTAACAAATACGCCGAAGGTTATCCCGGCCGTCGTTACTACGGCGGTTGTGAGCATGTTGACAGCGTTGAGCAGATTGCTATCGAACGCGCCAAAATGCTTTTTCAGTGTCAATACGCAAACGTTCAACCACACTCAGGCGCTCAAGCGAATGGCGCGGTCATGCTTGCTCTGCTGCAACCGGGCGACACCATTATGGGTATGTCGCTAGATGCAGGCGGCCACCTAACCCATGGAGCGCGCCCTGCTCTTTCAGGTAAATGGTTCAATGCGGTGCAATACGGTGTGGATCGTCAAACCCTCGAAATTAACTACGATTCTGTTCGTGCACTGGCGTTAGAACACAAACCAAAAATGATCATCGCAGGCGGCAGTGCCATTCCACGCGTGATTGATTTTTCTAAATTCCGCGCGATTGCTGACGAAGTTGGCGCGCTGTTAATGGTCGATATGGCGCACATTGCCGGATTGGTAGCAACTGGCGCACATCCAAGCCCGCTGCCGCATGCTCATGTCGTCACCACTACCACACACAAAACTCTACGTGGCCCGCGCGGCGGCATGATTTTGACCAACAACGAAGAGATCCATAAAAAGATCAATTCTGCGGTGTTCCCCGGTTTACAAGGTGGCCCACTGATGCACGTGATTGCCGCTAAAGCAGTGGCATTTGGTGAAGCGCTCGGCCCTGAATTCCGTACTTATATTGATTCGGTGATCGATAACGCAAAAGTGCTGGCTGAAGTGTTGCAAACTCGCGGGTGTGACATTGTGACTGGCGGAACGGATACGCATCTCATGTTGGTCGATCTTAGACCTAAAGGTTTGAAAGGCAACCAAGTTGAACAAGCCTTAGAGCGTGCCGGGATCACGTGTAACAAAAATGGCATCCCATTTGACGAAGAGAAGCCTATGATTACATCGGGCATTCGTTTAGGTACGCCTGCCGGAACCAGCCGTGGTTTCGGTCGTGAAGAATTCAAACTCATCGGTGAGTGGATTGGGGATGTTCTGGATGGTTTGGTGGCCAGCCCAGAAGGCAACCCTGACGTTGAGCAACAAGTGCGTAAACAAGTGAAAGCACTGTGCCAACGCTTCCCGCTCTATCAATAGCTTTTTATCAGTACGATATTTTTTGGAGAATACGCAATGGACAAGACACTGAAGTTCACAGAAAGCCATGAATGGGTTCGCGACAACGGTGACGGTACAGTAACCATCGGCATCTCTGAGCACGCCCAAGAAATGCTCGGTGACGTAGTGTTTGTAGAGTTACCTGAAATCGATGCCGAAATTGATGCGGGTGACAGCTTTTCACTGGTTGAGTCGGTGAAAGCCGCTTCTGACATCTATGCACCAGTGACAGGTGTCGTCATTGAAGTCAACGAAGATCTGCAAAACAGCCCAGAGCTGATTAATGAAGAGCCTTACGATGGCGGCTGGATCGTGAAAGTGAAAATGTCCGATCCTGATGAACTCAAAGATCTAAAAGACGCGGAAGAGTACCTAGCTTCAATCGAAGAAGACTAAACACAATATGCATGAGAAAGCTGCCCTTCAGGGCGGCTTTTTTTCAAAGTCACTCACCGCAAATGAGTGATGTTTGATCGCCAAGTGAGTGGTGATTCCACCAAGGTTGTTCGCATGCTCACATGGAAAGAAGGTAAAGGACAATGACAGAATTACTTCACAGCCTAAGCACACAAAATGAGTTCGTTGCACGCCACAACGGGCCAGATAAACAAGAACAAGCCACCATGCTTAAAACGGTGAATGCGGACAGTTTGGATGCGCTGATCGCCCAAACCGTGCCTGCACAAATCCGTTTAGAAGCGCCAATGCAGCTCGCGCCCGCTCAAAGCGAAGCTGATATGCTGGCAACGATGAAATCGTTCGCCAAACTTAACCAGCTTAAACGGACTTTCATCGGTCAGGGTTACTACAACACCTTCACGCCTAACGTCATTTTACGTAACGTGATGGAAAACCCGGGCTGGTACACCGCTTACACTCCTTATCAGCCAGAAATCTCGCAAGGCCGTCTTGAATCGCTGCTTAACTATCAGCAGATGGTGATGGATTTAACCGCGATGGAGATTGCGAACGCGTCACTGCTGGATGAAGCGACAGCAGCGGCCGAAGCGATGGCCCTGTGTCAACGCGCAGGCAAGAGCAAAAGCAACTTGTTCTTTGTTGCCGATGACGTGCATCCACAAACCATTGAAGTGGTGAAAACTCGCGCCGCATTCCTCGGCTTTGAGGTGAAAGTCGATTCGATTGACAACATCACTCAACAAGAAGCTTTTGGCGCACTGCTGCAATACCCGGGTACAACCGGTGAAGTGCGCGATCTGACTGACATCATCGCCAAAGCACAAGCCAACAAAACCTTAGTCACCGTGGCGACCGATTTACTTGCCAGCGTGCTGCTCAAACCTGCCGGTGAAATGGGTGCTGATGTGGTGATTGGTTCAGCACAGCGCTTTGGTGTGCCTATGGGTTACGGCGGTCCACACGCGGCGTTCATGGCAACACGTGATGCGCACAAACGCACCATGCCGGGACGTGTGATCGGTGTTTCGATTGATGCGAAAGGTAACCAAGCATTGCGTATGGCAATGCAAACCCGTGAGCAGCACATTCGGCGCGAAAAAGCGACCTCAAACATCTGTACCGCACAAGCGCTGTTGGCCAACATGGCCGCGTTTTATGCGGTGTACCATGGCCCACAAGGTCTGCGCACTATTGCGCGCCGCGCTCACCACCTCACCGCGATTCTTGCTGCTGGCTTAACCAAAGCGGGTTACGAACTGGCGCATCAGCATTTCTTTGATACGCTGGCGATCAATACAGGTGCAAAAACCGATGCTCTGTACCAAGCTGCGCAACAAGCGGACATCAACCTGCGTAAACTGCCTAATCAGCTTGGCGTGAGCTTTGATGAAACCACGACAGTGGCTGACGTTGAAGCGCTCTTTGCGATCTTTGGTATTAAAGAAGAGGTTCATGCACTTTCAAACCGTATTGCGACCAATGAGCTCGCCGCGATTCCAGAAAGTTGCCGTCGTCAAAGCGCGTTTTTGACTCACCCTGTGTTTAACACACACCACAGTGAAACTCAGATGCTGCGTTATATGAAGCATCTGGAAAACAAAGATTTCTCTCTGACTCACGGCATGATCCCGCTAGGCAGTTGCACCATGAAGCTCAACGCTACCGCGGAGATGATTCCCGTCACTTGGCCTGAGTTTGGCGCACTGCATCCGTTTGTACCAAAAGCACAAGCAGCGGGCTATGCGGCATTGGCTGAAGACCTGAAGCAAAAACTGTGTGAAATCACGGGGTACGATGCTTTCTCACTGCAACCCAACTCTGGAGCTTCCGGTGAATATGCAGGTTTAGTGGCGATTCAGCGTTATCACCAAAGCCGCGGCGAAGGCCACCGCAATGTTTGCCTCATTCCAAGCTCTGCACATGGCACCAACCCAGCCACAGCGGCAATGGTGTCGATGAAAGTCGTGGTGGTGAAATGCGATGAAAACGGCAACATTGATATGGTTGACCTTGCGGACAAAATTGAAAAGCACCAAGACCATCTTTCCAGCATCATGATCACCTACCCTTCAACGCATGGTGTGTATGAACAGCAAGTGCGTGAAGTGTGTGAAATGGTGCATGCAGCAGGTGGTCAAGTTTACCTTGATGGTGCAAACATGAACGCGCAAGTGGGGCTGACCTCACCGGGCTTTATCGGCTCAGACGTATCACACCTGAACTTGCACAAAACCTTCTGTATTCCACACGGCGGCGGCGGCCCAGGCATGGGACCTATCGGTGTGAAATCGCACCTAGCACCTTTCCTGCCAGGACACATTGAAGGTGGCGTAGAGGGTTCTGATTTCGCGGTTTCCGCAGCCGATCTTGGCAGCGCGTCCATTCTGCCGATCTCTTGGGCCTACATTGCGATGATGGGTGCAGAAGGTCTGGCTGAAGCCACCAAGCTGGCGATTTTGAATGCCAACTATGTGATGGAGCGTCTGCGTCCGCATTACCCGATCCTTTACCGTGGTGCAAATGGTCGAGTGGCGCACGAGTGCATCATCGATATCCGTCCTCTGAAAGAAGAAACTGGGATTAGCGAAGAAGATATTGCCAAACGCTTGATGGACTACGGCTTCCACGCGCCAACCATGTCATTCCCAGTCGCGGGCACCTTAATGGTTGAGCCAACGGAATCGGAAGATTTGGCGGAGCTGGATCGCTTCTGTGATGCATTGATTGCGATTCGTGGCGAGATCGACAAGGTGAAAAATGGCGAATGGCCGCTTGAAAGCAACCCTCTGGTACATGCGCCACATACCCAAGCGGATCTGCGCGAAGAGAAGTGGGAGCGTCCATACTCACGTGAAATCGCCTGCTTCCCATCGGCGCACACCAAAGCCAGCAAATACTGGCCAACGGTGAATCGTGTCGATAACGTGTACGGCGATCGTAACCTCGTCTGTTCATGCCCAAGCATTGACAGTTATCAGGACTAATCGGTCATCCGGATGATCATCCGTTTAACAAAGGCGAGCCAGAGTGCTCGCCTTTTTCATAGTTTTTTCGAGCCGTCATCAAATCGCAGCAAAACAGACATCTTCTCGTCAAATCACAAAGTTAACGTTGACAGGCGGCAGTAAAGGATGACCAGCCACACGGCTTATCATCGCTGTTGTGAGACTTTTCTCGTCCCAATTTAACTTCTGTGAATTTAATTTCTGCGAAGATTTTGGCGTCCTCTTGGACGCCATTTTTTATGCCTGCTAAGCCTTGTATTTAGTCGGCTTGCAAGACAAGACGAGCATTATGCAGTTGTACGGGTCGATTATTGTGTCCCATCACGGCACTAAGCTGCTGCTCTTGTTGATTCGACACATGGGCTGGCTCTTTTAACACAATCCAACGTACACCTTCACTGCAAGGCGGCGTAGTCAATGAGCCATTGAAACGATAGTAGTGCTTCGATTCTGGGATCCAATCAGCCAAAGGGATCCCTTGCGTGAGCTGAGTCGAATTCCCTTTGGTCGGCATATCCGCCGTGAGAGCCTTAAGCAGCGGATTTTCCGACCCCACTTGGTACATCACCGCAACAACCGCCAGATTGCCTTGCTCGTCGGCATGAACAAAATGCGCTTCCAGTGGGAATTGTTTTCCTTTTAGCAAATTTTCAGAAGGGGTATGAAAGTGAAACTGCTTAAGCTGAAACGTTTTGCCATCGATCTGCAGTGGGTTATTACCACTGACTATCGCTTGTAAAGTGTGCCCGTTATTGAGCAGCCCAACCACTTGCCCTTGATAATTGAGCGTGAAAGGCTGTAGATCCGCTTCTACGCTTTGCGCGACATCAATCGGGCTTTGATTTTTACCCTCTGCGCAAAGTGGGGCAACTTTGCCCCAATGCTCCGGAGCATGCTCTCCTTCATACCCCCACTCGGAAGCCTGTACGCCGAAGCTCATACTGGCTGCCATCGCTAATACCCACGTTGTCTTTTTCATAGTCCCTCACTTAACTGGTTGATTGAATCATGGTTTAGGTTTGACATGATGCAGAATAGTATTGGCAGACAAAATGAATATGTTCGGAATATAAGATTCTAGAAACTCATCACGGCCGAATGTAATCGACAACTTACTCAAATAAGATTGACTGGCACTCACTCAAAAACTCTTTACAATGTCGCCTCCTGTTATGACCCAAAGAAGAGTAATGCCATGGAGCGTGACTACACTTATCAATGCCTGCGTGCAATGGATAAACAAGAGCTAACCGAATTCAGTTTGCGCATTTTGCACCGTTTGATCAGCGAAGAGACTTTACGCGAGTTGTACCGCTTTGATGATGAAGAATTTGAAGGCGAAGAAAAAGCACACATGGCACATATTGATGCAATGGTGAAAATGCACGCGATCGCTTTAGGCCAGCTACCTGCGATGTTTGAAGGCTCAGATCAAGCGATGCAAAATACCCAGCGCATGACACGCCTTTTGATGTGGCACTTTTATGCCATTGCCTTTCATTTAGAGCAGAGTGTGGATTTAGAAACCCATTGTGCGGAAGTGGAAAAACTGATCGCAACACAACCAGAAAATGCTCTGGCATGGTCAACCCAGTTGACCGAACTCTTATATCGTTACGCGGAATTGTAAGTCTATCGATAAAAAGTGGCAGATCTTTTACTGCCACTGGATGAGAGAGCGTCTATAAAGCCAACCGTGAGGAGCGAGCCCTTAACCAGTCAGATTATTTGGCGAGATGGGTGTACTCGATGATCACCTGATTTCCTTCGACATAGACACGTTTAATATCCCCATCGACGGTAACGCGGTTTTGCAGATGCACAAGCTTTTCACCAGAGCGAGTTTTGCGTTTTAGTGTAGGTAATACGTTGTGCGGCTCAACGTGGAGGTGCTGGCAAAAACGACTGACGAAAGACATAGACAGCGGCGCATCACCACGCAGTAGCTCCGAAAACTCCCCCTGACTCACACCAAGGCGCTTAGTCATCTCCATCTGAGTCATGTGCATTTTGGCTTTCTTAGTCATCCAGACGTCGTACAGTGCCTTACGGTCTTCTTGGTTCAGTTCCATTTCTGCCTCTCCTCGTCGTTGTTGCGAATGGCCGATACCATGCCAGAATTTTTAGAGCAACGTGTCAATCTGATGTGAGTTTGCGATGTGTGTTGATCATCGAACCACAAACTGAGATCAAAATCCCAGTTTGTAGTGAGAATACTATCGATAAGGGTAATTGACCAAAGACTGCGATCAAAACCAACCAGAGAAGAGCAGCTTGAACCAATCCATCAGACGTTTAAAGATCCCGCCCTGTTCGACAGATTCTTGGCTAACCAATTTGGCCTCGCCGACCTTTTCTTCATCAATGTAGTAGAAAATCGAGCCTACTACATCACCTTTGGCGATCGGCGCTTCGAGGTTTTTATCCAATTGGATCACAGCATTGAGTTTTTTCACGTCGCTGCGCGGCAGTGTTAAGTAGACAGTATCAGCACTGCCCAAAGCCACTTCATTTTTATCTCCATACCAGAGACGCTGATTTTGGATCACCGAGTCTTTTTGATGTGGTGTCACCGTTTCGTAAAAACGGAAACCATAACTGAGCAGTTGTTTACTTTCTGCCTCACGACTCTTCACGCTTTTTGACCCCATCACCACTGAAATGAGGCGCATCTCGCCACTGGTGGCCGAGCTGGCTAAGCTGTATCCCGCACCACTGGTGTAACCTGTTTTCATGCCGTCAACATTCATACTGCGATCGCGCAGCAGACCATTACGGTTGTGTTGAGTGATGCCGTTGTAAGTAAATGAAAGCTCACTGTACAGCGGGTAGATTTCCGGTAGATCGCGAATAATCGCACGGCCCAGTAACGCAATGTCATAGGGTGTGCTGTACAGAGCGGGATTATCCAGCCCGTGAGGGTTAGCAAACGAGCTATTGTTCATCCCCAATTGCTGCGCCCACGAGTTCATTAGACTCACAAACGCTCCTTCCGATCCAGCGACATGCTCGGCAATCGCCACACTGGCATCATTCCCTGATTGCACGATCAAGCCACGGTAAAGATCCATCAAATTGACGTAAGTGCCCACTTCAATGAACATTTTTGATGAATCTGGAAATTTCTTGGCCCATGCGTTATTGCTGATCCGCACTTGGTCATCCGCATGGATATTGCCACGCTTCATCTCTTGCCCTGCGACGTACGAGGTCATGAGTTTGGTTAAGCTGGCCGGATTGAGTTTTTGATGTGCGTTGTGTTCGACCAGAACTTTACCTGTATGGAAATCGATTAGAACATAACCGTTAGCGGCCAATTGTGGCGGCTCGGGTACGACGGTCAAAGCGGAAAAACCTAACGTTGGCACAAATGCCATACAAGCCATTGAAAACCTGACGAGAAACTTGGTGCTGGTCATAACGTGTCCCCCCAATAAAATACTAAGCAAGCAGTATAACCAACTGCGACTTTAGCACAGCTTCTCTTTACTAACTCTTACAGTTGCAGGCCGAGTACTTACATTGTGTTACAGATCCCAACCGGCTTAGCGCACCACACTCAGCCGGTCAGTCATGAAGAATGCCTATCTGAGGCTCATTTCTGCAATGAAAGCATCCAAATGAGTGCGCATGGTATGCGGGTTCATCAATACCACTTTTTCTCCCGGCAGATGCAAGCAGTGTCCCTCAGGGTCGTAATGGGTACGCGTTAGTGATTCAACCCAGTTACTGTTTAAGGTTTGCCCCTTACGCGCAAGAAAGTGGCTACGATGATACAGAGTGTGAGTCACCATCTTCTCGACATAGTCTGGATGTTGGCAGAGATCCATCTCTAGAGCGAACGCGTCATGAGCCGATTTTACACTCGGGGGGTAGAGACGAAATGCCACGCTCGGACCATGATTTTGTTCTGCAATCAGTTTGCAGTGCGTCAGTGTCGCCAACTGCGCACGCAGATAACTGGCGTTTTGTAAGCCATGCGCGAGGATGGTTTGATAGCCATCAATCCCCATCATTTGCAATGCTGAATAGGCAGCAAACACCCCAACTGCACTGCGTGAGCATTCTATCGTGGCTTGTAAATGCGTTTCTTGTTGCCGCGCGGTTTCAAAATAGGAGAAATAGCTGGGATCAGATTTGAGTGCCTGTAAATCATGCCTATTTTTTATCATCACCAAACTGGAGGTGTAGGGTACATAACCCCATTTCTGGAAATCCACGGTAAATGAATCCGCCCACTGCAGCGCACGAATTTTAGGTAGCCATTCGGTGATGGCCGATAAGGTCGCAGCATTAATCGCCAACGGGTTACGCTGTAAATCGTAACTTGCGAAAAACAGCAAACTCCACCCTACCGCTGCATCAACATGGATATGCGGTTTACGACGCACTCCGTATTGATGGCAGAGCGATTCACGGATGTCATACACCGCTTTGATATCATCCAGCGCAAACGTATCGGTCGTACCAAACGTGAGCATGATGGTTGGCACAACTTGCTCCTGCTCAAAGCAGCGACTGAGTTGGCGATGCAGATCAATCAAGTCAATTTCGTTATTGTCATTGACTCGGACACGGATCACCTGTGATTGCACACTGATCCCGAGCAGCGCCAAGTTTGTCATGTTCGAGTAGTGTCCTGCCTCAGAATTCAGCATCCGCAAGGAACCTGTCGAGATACCTTGAGAAATGGAACTGGGTAATGCTTTGCGCAGCCCAAGCAGGTATCCGTATAAATTACAAAACGTCCCCCCTTGGGTAAAAATTCCAGTCGCCTGCTCGGTAGAATAGCCCGCCAGTGAAGCAATTTGCCGTACCACCAACTTTTCTAACTCCGCCGCCATACCCGAATATTCGCCGTACACCAAATTGGGATTAGCAATCATCGCCAGTAATGCGCCGTGAATAGCGGGATCACTCGGGGTTGAAATCACATTCTCGACCGAGCGAGGATCGTCCCAATTTTTCGAATGCTGAGCGGCATAAAGAGCCACTTCATCAAATGGCTTGCCTTGGTAACGTGAAAAAGGGGGCACTTCCTCTCGGGTAGTCAGTTGTTTAAACAGATGATGATCGTAAACGGGTGACTCTCGACGCGACTGCAAAAGCGGTTGGATTTCCAACGAACGATACAGCGGCCACAATGCCGGATCGCGGGAAAAAAACTTCGCTTTTACGGCGAAGTAATGTTGCTCGAAACGCGGATTAAGCTGGTTGGCAGACAGCGCCAACCAGCGATCAGATAACACATGACTCATGATTGAACACCTTAATTAACGCAGTTTAAATTTGCCTACTAGCTGTTCTAATTCATGATTCGAGTGAGAAAGCGATTCTGTCGCGCCTACGGTCTGTCTTCCGCTGACCACAAGAGACTCGACTATCTCACGTATGGAGAGCATGTTACGGCTAAGCTCTGCGGCCACCGTACTTTGCTGCTCTGTCGCCGCCGCAATTTGTGTGCTGAGATCATCAATGTCGCTCACCGATGCACTCATCATATTCAGGCTGCCTGACACTTCAGAGGTTTTATCCGCCGTCGTTTGACACTGCTGCTTAGTACGCTCCATTGCACCCACAACGCTGTCGGTACCTTCCAGCAATTTCGTCAACATATCGGAGATTTCCGTGGTGCTATTTTGCGTTCTTGCCGCTAAGGCACGCACCTCATCGGCCACCACCGCAAAACCACGACCTTGTTCTCCCGCTCGCGCCGCTTCAATGGCAGCATTTAAAGCCAGCAGGTTCGTTTGTTCTGAGATTGCGCCAATCACACTCAACACTTCGCTGATTTTGTTTGCATCACGATTCATGTTAGAGATGCTTTCGGACATATTTTCCACATCGTTGACCAGAGAAGTCACCGTAGATACGGCATTATTCACAATCACCAAAGATTGCTGCGCTTCTTTGCTCGCGGCTTCTGTGATCTGATTTGATTGCGTGACGCTTTCCGCAACCGTGCGCGCACTCTCACTCATTTGCGTGATCGCAGTAACCACCTGATCGGTTTCGGAAGAGTGGGAAATCAACATCTGTTCGTTCTCTTTCGCCGTCTGGCTTAACTGCTCAATACTGCTTGAGATGATCTGAGTTGCATCGGAAATCTGCAGCATCATGTTTTGTAAATTACCTGAAAAACGGTTGAAGCCTTCACTGATCTGCGCCAAGTCATCATTACCATTCACTTCTAAGCGGCGAGTTAAATCCCCGCTGCCTTGAGCCAAATCCAAAACCGCGACTTTCAAACGCAGCAAAGGTTTATAAATTTGATTGATAATGAAAATAATCACCCCAACGCTGATCCCGATAAGTACTATCCCAGTTGTGATCGCATTCGCTACGGCGACATCGACATCCGCTAATGCGGTGGCTTTATCAACAAACACCATCAAGGTCCAGTACATATCATCGGTTAGATTGACGCGTTTGTAGTAACCATCAAATTCAATCCCTAGATACGGGAACGAAAGATGTCCACTCTCTTGACGGTGAAACCCAGCTTCCATTTCGCGAAACGATGGGCTGACTTGGGAAGGGGTGCGGCCAATATCGTTAGGATCATCACTGGCAAAAAACACCGCATTTTTATCGGTCAGTGTCGCTGCGCCTCCGGCAAAACGCATGTTACTCACTTGAGTGATGATGTCATCAAGCTGGAAGTCACCCAGCAAAGCCCCCACAAATTGGCCTTGATGAAGAATCGGGCTCACCGCACTGATCACTTTTTTGCCAGTGACTTGATCTTGATAAATCTCAGTCAAAAATGGGCTACGACGACTTTTGGCCTGTTGATACCAGTCACGGTCAATAAATTTAAACCGATTTGTCGTCACTCCCCCCTCTTTGTCCATCGACATATAAGAGCGACCATCTTCGTAGGCCGCAATCACATTGGTGATCTGCGCCGCTTCCGCCAAAAGTCGTACTTTATTGAGGTTATCGGTATCCGATAACTCGGGAGTAAACAAGTTCGCACCACGAGATACGGCCTCGTAACGACTTTTCACCCAAAACTCGAGTTCTGACACATGGTAATTGAGCTTGTTTTGCGTTTCGGTCGTTAATGAATCAATCATCTCTCGTTTGAGAGAGAGCATATTAATCGTACCTAACACCATCAGCGATATGGTCACTAAAATGACCACACTGGCGTATATTCTTCCTTTGAATCCTAGAGTCATGACTCCCCCTGCCGTTTTCATGCATGTGATTGCGGTTCCTCTTCAGGTGGGGTCGAGTCTTAGAGTAATAGAATGAAATGACACGAGAGCCACCTAGCCAACCTTTAAAAGTTGGTGCATAGATTCAAGATATGCAAGCTCTATCACAGAAATATCCAGCGCTTTGAAGGAAAAAATTAAATTAAAACCATGAATATCAATAATATTATCATTCGTGAATTTTATGCGACGAGGGTATCTAAAGGTGTCAGTTCACCTTTGTTGAGTGCCAAACTGCGATACCCAAACAACTTGGAGTTGCAGGTAGGCGGCAAGTGAGTGAATCCCCATGAGCATAGACAAACTATGTGATTGGGGTGAACGAACGTAGCCAACACCGCTGCAGCTTCAAGTAGGACGGGTATACCCATTAAGAGAAAATATCGTAGGCCAGACACCCTTAAGCTTTATAAAAAATAAGGCGTTAGCCGATTGAACTCTGCTAACGCCTTAAATTATGAAAGCATTCTGTTGTTATGCTGAAGGATTACTCTTCATCCATTTCGCAATCAGTACAGCTTTGCAGAGCGATTTCGTGTTCAAAAACAATCGCGCCATTCCCTTCTGCCACGAGTTCTGCGATTTCATCCGCGACTTCTTGCTCATCTTCCGCTTCTACTTGATTTGCCAGTTCTTCTTCTGAGTAACCGTAGAAGTTCAGTAATAAGTAATCGCGCGCTTCTTCTTTAGTACAAGTCACGTTCACGGAAAGATCTGGCTCAACGTTGTCTTGTGCAATCAGCTCTGCCACTTGCGCTAATACATCCTCTTTCATTGCTGCCGTTAACCAGCCCAGATCCGTGCTTACCGTGGTTTTCTTACAGTCAAAGCAAGGTAGTTGATGAAAGTAATATTGAAAATTGGTCATAGGTTATTTCTTCTTTCAGAATGAGTAGCAAGATTATGCGTGATTTCTCGCAAATTACTATCTCAATATACCCCAAACATCACTTGACCTTCCCCTAGGGTAAAGCTTTAAATTACGGCTAAGTTTTTCATTCAAGGCACAAAATGCGCTTATCTCCTCTTCGCATCTTCTGGATCTCCATCATCAGCATGTTTGCCATGCTGAGCTCCAGTATTGCTTCAAGCGCGCCTTTAATGACTTGGCAAATGATCAGTGCCTCCACTCACCAATCTGAAGCAGAAACTGAAGCACCTTCCGGTTGCGTGATGATGGATAGCAGCCAAATGTCTCACACCATGCCGATGAGCCACTCCTCAATGGAGGAAGGTTCAAACCATTGCATGAGTGATGCTCCCTCGATCCATAACTGCTGTACCGCTGCATGCGTGAGTGTGTTCGCGTTTTTACCGCAAACTGCCTATAGCCTACCAGCACAATACCAACTGGCTTTGATTCCCTATGAATCCGCCAAATCCGTGGTGCAAAGGCAGCAATCCCTCTATCGACCTCCAATAGCTTAATTCAATCACAAATTCGTTGTGTCACTGTGCTCCTGTGAGCCGTGACGTGTGTTTTCACGTCTTTTTTGACGTGCAGATTGGATTAGAAAAAATGAAACCGAGCCTATTGGCGCTGTGTATCAGCGTTTCCGCTCTGGTCGTAACGCCTGTGATGGCGCAGTCTTCTGCGACTTCTTCAGGGCAGTTACTGTCCCAAAGCGATCCTTTGACTCTGCTTATTGAACAAGCGCTCGCCAACGATGCAAGCCGTAAGCAGTTTTATGCCCAATCCCAAGCCATGCGAGAAACCGGCGTTGCCGCGACTACCCTCATGGACCCCAAACTCAAAGTTGGTTTTGGTGGTTTGCCGGTCGATAGCTTCAAATTTGATGAAGATGCGATGACCAATATTTCCGTTGGTTTAATGCAACAATTTGAGCGCGGCGACACCTTAGATTTGCAAGGCAAAAAAGCCTCACAACAGGCCGATGGCATGGCTTTGCAAGTCGAAAATCGGGAACGTGAAGTCGCCAACGGAATCACTCAACTCTGGTTGGAGTTGGGTTATCAGCAGCAAGCAGAACGTGTGCTCCGTGAAAATCAGCGCTTAATGCACGAGCTGGAAAGCTTCATCAGCACCAACTACTCCATCGGTAAAAATGAAGCGCAAGATCTGCTGAATGCTCAACTGCAAGTCAGCCAGTTAGAAGAAAAACTGCAAGCGAACCAGCAAATGCAGCGTCGGCTTCTCTCGCAAATGTCTGAATGGTTGGGCAGTGAATGGCTCTCCAATCAAGTTCAGTTGAAAACCAGTAATCAGATGGATTGGCAAAAGCTGGATGATTTGCTCGAAACCACGTCATCAGGCAAGTATTTCCCACTCTTGGCGCAGCACCCTATGGTGCGTATGGCCGATGCCAATATTGCGGTGAACCAAACTCAAGTGGAATTGGCTGAGCAATCGTACACACCACAATTTGGGGTGGAAGTGATGTACGCCTATCGCCAAGCCAACAACATGAAGGGAGAACCCGCTTCCGATCTGGTGAGCGCCTATTTAACGATGGACATCCCATTGTTTACGGGTAATCGCCAAGATCGCACCCATGCCGCCGCGCAATACCAAGTGGGAGCCGCCAAATCGCAAAAAGATCTGCTCCTTGCGCAGATGAATGCCAAGGTCAATGCCCTATTGGTTGACCGAACCAACCTTGAGCAACGCCTCGAACGTTACAAAACCACTTTGCTTGATCAAGCCAAAGCGCGCACCAAAGCAGTGGAACGTGGCTATCAAAATAATACTTCGCAGTTCAACGATGTGATTACCGCCACTCGTGATGAACTGGCTGTCGAATTGGAATGGCAGCGTCTCATCACTGACTACAACCAAGTCAGCAGCAATTTAGCCATGTTGCTTGGCGGGTTTGATTACTCCGTCACCCAACCTGAACTGAATGCTGAATCTAGTCGTCGCTCATCTGCCAAGGAATAACCTCATGAAAACATTAAAAACCACAACCATTGCTTTACTGATTGGCGGCGCACTGGGCTTTGCGGCTAACCAATACTTCAATAGCCACGATATGAGCGCGATGGCTTCCACTGCTGACAACAAAGGGGCGAATGAACCACTTTATTGGGTTGCGCCAATGGACCCGAATTACAAACGCGATAAACCGGGCAAATCACCGATGGGGATGGATTTGATCCCAGTTTATGCCGAGGATTTGGCGAGCAGTAATGATAAGCCGGGCACAGTGAAAATCGATCCGGCGGTCGAAAATAATCTGGGCGTGAAAACGGTGCAGGTCGAACTCAGCAAATTGTCACCTCGTATTGAAACTGTCGGTTATATCGCGTTTGACGAAAGCCAACTTTGGCAAACCAACGTGCGCGTGTCCGGTTGGGTAGAAAAGCTCTACATCAACGCCGTGGGCGAGCAAGTGAAAAAAGGCGATGTACTATTTACCCTCTACTCTCCCGAGTTGGTCAAAGCACAAGAAGAGTTGTTGAACGCGGTGCGAACTGGTCGTGAGGGTCTGGTCAAAGGGGCAACCGAAAGGCTCAGCTCACTTGGCGTAGACCGCGAACAGATCAATCAAGTGATTCGCCGTGGCAAAGCTTCCCAAACCATCGAAGTGAAAGCGTTAGCCAACGGCGTGATTGCCAGCCTGAATATTCGTGAAGGGGGATATTTATCTCCAGCGCAAGCCGTGATCAGCGCAGGCCCACTCAACGAAGTGTGGGTGGATGCCGAAGTGTTTGAGCGTCAGGCTCACTGGTTAAACAAAGGTAGCCAAGCCAGCATGACTTTGGATGCCCTTCCCGGCCAAGAGTGGCAAGGCAAAGTCGATTACGTTTACCCCATTCTTGATCCTAAAACGCGCACACTCAGAATGCGCCTGAAATTTACTAACCCGAATGGCGAACTCAAGCCCAATATGTTTGCCAATATCACCTTGCAGCCGGTGAGTGATTCCAAAGTGCTTACGGTACCAAAATCGGCCGTGATCCGCTCCGGTGGGATGACTCGTGTGGTACTGGCAGAAGGCGAAGGCAAATACCGCTCAGCGCGTATTGAAATTGGCCGCGAAGCAGATGACAAAGTCGAAGTGCTGCAAGGCTTAACGCAAACCGATCGCATCGTCACCTCCGCGCATTTCATGCTCGATTCAGAATCAAGTCAAACGGCAGATCTTTCGCGCATCAATGGTGTTGAAGCCCCTGCAGAAACAGCATGGGCCAAAGGTGAAATTACCGATGTGATGGCCAATCACGGCATGTTAACCATCAACCATCAACCGGTTTCTCAATGGAATTGGCCCGCCATGACCATGAACTTCAATGTCGCCAAAAGCGTTGATCTGAGCGGACTGAAAAAAGGTCAGCCGATTGAGTTTGAAATGCAGAAAAACGACTCCGGCCAATATGAGATCATCGATGTCAAAGCCGGCAACTCGCAAGTCGCGGGGGAAATGTGGATCAACGGCGATGTGTCCACCTTAATGGCCGAATTCGGCATGGTGACGCTATCGCACCTTCCGGTTGCCGAATGGAGCTGGGATGCAGGTCAAATCAACTTTTCCGTGGGCGATAACATCAACCTTTCCGGCTTTGAAGAGGGTCAGAAAGTCCGATTTCTAGTGGCTAAAAATGGCTCGGAATACTCACTGAAACAACTGGAAGCCATCGGAGGTCAACAATGATCTCTGCCATTATTCGTTGGTCTCTCAACAACCGATTTCTCGTGCTCATCGCTACCCTTTTTCTCACCTTGGGTGGTCTTTATAGTGTGAAAATGACGCCGGTGGATGCCTTGCCGGATCTGTCGGATGTACAAGTCATCATCAAAACCAGTTATCCCGGACAAGCGCCACAAGTGGTGGAAGATCAAGTCACCTACCCGCTGACAACCGCCATGTTAGCGGTGCCGGGGGCAGAAACCGTTCGCGGCTACTCGTTCTTTGGCGATTCGTACGTTTACATCATTTTCAATGATAAAACCGACATGTACTGGGCACGTTCGCGCGTGTTGGAGTATTTAAGCCAAGTAGCCCCGAAACTGCCTGCCAATGCTAAACCGACATTGGGCCCAGATGCCACTGGGGTGGGCTGGATTTACAGCTATGTGTTGCAAGATAAAACCGGCAAGCATGATTTAGCCCAACTCAGAAGCCTGCAAGATTGGTTCTTAAAATACGAACTGCAAACGGTGGAAGGAGTATCGGAAATCGCGACCGTTGGCGGCATGGTCAAGCAGTATCAAGTGCAGATCGATCCGGCAAAACTGCGCGCGTACAACCTGACTTTGCAACAAGTCAACATGGCGATTCAAAACGGCAACCAAGAAACCGGAGCATCGGTCATTGAGGTCGCCGAAGCGGAGCACATGGTGCGCACCACGGGTTACTTAACCAGCATTGAAGATATTCAATCAGTGCCACTTAAAGTGACCGATAAAGGCACACCACTGCTGCTTGGCGATATTGCCGACATCAACATCGGCCCACAAATGCGCCGTGGCATTTCCGAGTTTAACGGCGAAGGTGAGGCGGTGGGTGGCGTCATCGTGATGCGTTTTGGTGAAAACGCCAGTCAGGTGATCGACAACGTCAAAGCCAAGTTGGCAGAACTGCAACGCAGCTTGCCGGAAGGGGTAGAAATCGTCTCCACCTATGACCGTTCAACGTTAATCAATGCTGCGGTAGAGAACCTTTGGAAGAAACTGGCGGAAGAGTTCATCGTTGTGGCGATTGTCTGCGCGCTGTTCCTGTTCCACATCCGTTCTTCCTTGGTGATCGCGCTGAGTCTGCCTGTCGGTATTCTTTCCGCCTTTATCGTTATGCATTGGCAAGGTATCAACGCCAATATCATGTCACTGGGGGGGATTGCGATTGCGATCGGTGCGATGGTGGATGGTGCGATCGTAATGATCGAAAACGTTCACAAGCATATTGAGCGAACGCCACTCACGGATAAAAACCGCTGGCAAGTGATTGGCAAAGCGGCAGAAGAAGTCGGCGCGCCACTGTTTTTCTCGTTGCTGATCATCACCTTAAGCTTTGTGCCTGTGTTTGCTCTGGAAGGTCAAGAAGGGAAAATGTTCTCTCCCCTCGCCTTCACCAAAACCTACGCGATGGCGGCGGCAGCAGGTCTAGCCATTACTTTAGTGCCAGTACTGATGGGGTATTTCATCCGTGGGAAAGTGCTTTCTGAGCATAAAAACCCAGTCAACCGTGGTTTAATTGCTCTGTATCGCCCGCTTTTAAACCTCAGCCTGAAATACCCGAAATCCATGATTGTGTTGGCCTTGGGTTTGATGGCCTCAGCTTACTACCCCACCAGCCAACTCGGCAGTGAGTTTATTCCACCATTGGACGAAGGCGATTTGATGTACATGCCCACCACATACCCGGGCATTTCGGTTGGTAAAGCACGTGAGTTGCTGCAACAAACCAATAAGCTGATCAAAACCGTGCCGGAAGTACAAACGGTATGGGGAAAAATTGGCCGTGCGGATTCCGCCACCGACCCTGCGCCGCTCACCATGATTGAAACTGTGATTCAGTTGAAACCTCGTGACCAATGGCGTGAAGGTGTCACCACCGAATCGCTGCGTAAGGAGTTTGATAATCTGGTGCAGTTCCCCGGCTTAACGAATGCTTGGGTTATGCCGATTAAAACACGTATCGACATGCTCGCAACCGGTATTAAAACGCCCATCGGGATCAAAATCTCAGGCCCAGAGCTGAAGGAGATTGAGAAAATTGGTGCGCAACTTGAGCCGATCCTGAAAAGTGTTCAAGGCACGGCATCGGTTTATGCCGAGCGAGTGGCGGGTGGACGCTACGTGACCATCGATATCAAACGCCGCGCCGCCGCACGTTATGGCTTGAGCATTAAAGATGTGCAGCAAGTTATCTCCACCGCTGTTGGCGGAATGAATGTGGGGGAAACCATTGAAGGACTGGAGCGTTACCCGATTAACGTTCGCTACCCGCAAGATTACCGTGACTCGGTGGTAAAACTGCAAAACTTACCACTCGTCACTCCAAACGGTGCGCGTATTGCGCTGGCTGATGTCGCTGACATCCGCTACGAAGATGGCCCACCGATGATCAAAACCGAAAACGCACGCCCGAATGGCTGGGTGTTTGTGGATATTGATGGTCGAGATCTGGGGACTTACGTGCAAGAAGCACAAAAAACCGTAGCCGAGCAACTGGTTCTGCCTGCAGGTTATGCGCTGACTTGGTCTGGTCAATACGAATACATGGAACGCGCCAAAGAGCGTTTAAATGTCGTGGTGCCAATCACGCTCGCCATCATCATGCTGCTGCTGTATTTCAGCTTCCGACGCGTGGGCGAAGTGCTGATCATCATGGCGACACTTCCTCTCGCCATGGTGGGTGGCCTGTGGTTAATGCATTACCTAAACTATAACTTATCGATTGCAGTTGGCGTTGGCTTCATTGCTCTTGCTGGGGTTGCCGTTGAAATTGGGGTGATCATGTTGGTTTACCTCAACCAAGCATGGCACTACAAAAAGTTGGATGCCGAAGAGAATCATCAGCCACTGAGCATGAAAGATCTCACTGAGGCTATTCGTGAAGGGGCCGGTTTACGCGTACGCCCAGTCATGATGACGGTTCTGACGGTGATCATTGGCCTTATCCCCATTATGTATGGCGAAGGTACAGGATCGGAGGTGATGCAACGCATCGCAGCCCCAATGATTGGCGGTATGGCATCCGCACTCTTGCTGACTCTGCTTGTGTTGCCCGCCATTTTCAAACTCTGGAAAAGTAAAGAGCTTCCAAAACACTAGGATCGCGGGGCAAACCGCCCCGCTCAATAACCTAAAAATCAAACAAAGCGAAACCCAAAAAAGGAACATAACAATGATGAAGAAAACACTGATTGCGATGGCACTGACTTTCACCGCAACCACCACTTTTGCTAACACTATGGATCACTCCAAGATGGATCATGGCAACATGGGCAAATCCGAAATGAGTGGAAAAATGGACCACAGCATGATGAACATGGATCATTCCCAAATGATGGGTATGGAAGGTATGTCTGATGTGGGGATGCCAGCACCGGGCGCGAAAGCAAACAAAGTGGTGCACGTCATTTTGAGTGATGACATGAAGATCACGTTCAAGAAAGACGTAACCATTGAACCTAACGATGTGGTTCAGTTTGTGGTGATGAACACAGGCAAAATCGATCACGAATTTTCGATTGGCTCAGCCGCGGAGCAACTGAAACACCGTGAAATGATGCGTCAAATGGGTAACCATGAACACGACAGCGGCAGCACTGTCACCGTGAAACCGGGCAAAGCCAAAGAGCTGTTATGGCATTTCCAAGGTGACAACAAAGTGGAGTTTGCTTGTAACATCCCCGGCCACTCTGAAGCGGGAATGGTGAAAAGCATCGAGTTATAACCGCTTGACCTGAGTCCATATCGGGCAATGATTAATCCACTATTGGCAGCAACGGAGAATGTAAAAACAGACTTTGCTGCCAACTTCCCTCCTCTTTCCTGTTTGTTGACACTCGGATTACAAATCAAATTACAAAGCCATTACTATGCCTGAAATTGGATTACCTCAGCACTGGCGCAACAACAGGAGAAGAAAATGGATCGTCATCCCTGCATCAAACATTGGAGTGAACTACAGGAAAAGGAGCCTCGTTACTACTCTGGTAGCCAAGAGCCGCTGTCTATTGGCTGCGCGCTTGGTCACTATTTTGGCTTCGCGCGGATCGGCATTCACCATGAAATTGTCGAGCCCGGACATCGCACCAGTTGGCCTCACGCGGAAAAAACGGAAGATGAATTTGTGCATGTATTAGAAGGCACACCCGATGTCTGGCTGGATGGCGTCCTCTATCGACTACACCCGGGCGACTCGGTTGGCTTCAAAGCGGGTGATGGCCTCGCACATACCTTTATCAACAATACCGAGCAGATCGTCCGCTTATTGTGTATCGGAGACACCGAACGAGAAGATAACCGCATTCACTACGCCGTTCATCCCGAACGTAATGCGCGCCTTGGCAAGCTCAACTGGCATGATGTGCCCGATCGCGAGCTGGGTGATCACGATGGTCTACCGGACAGACTTCGTGCTAACAACGGGCCGTTCTAAGCGATCACGGCGTTTGACAAGCAGATTTGTTGACACCCAAATTACAAATCTTGTGATGAAGCGGCTACTATTGGCATGAACCCAATTCTAAGTGTTTAGATCATGACCTTGCTGCTGACTCACCGCTGGTTAAGCCTCTTACTGTGTAGCTTATGGGCAGTTCCCACACTGGCCAGTATTGACCTGCCTGAAACTCAGCGTTGGTCGATTTTTTATCGCGCAGCACTTGAGCAGCAAAGCACCCCTCTAGTGGCGAGCCAAACCCTCAATCAATACCCGTTTGCGCTACTCAGCAGTCACAGTCAATATCCTGATTTTACTCAATATATGTGGCAAGACATCGCAGATTTAGCCGCCACAGCCAAGCAGTGCCAGCCGCTAAACTCCTCTTCGCCGTATTTGGCGAAAGCGGTCGAATTTGAGTTGGCGTTATGTCGCCAAACGCCGCTCGACGCAGAGTGGTTTCAACGTGTTGCGTGGCAACATCCGGCGGGAGGCAGCTACGCAGATCGCTATATTGAACACTTACCAGATGCAGAACAGGCAAGCTTTGCTTCGACGCATCCAACACGTTTTACTTTGGCGAGTCGCTATCATCCGTTGCATACCTTGTGGCAACGACCGGGCGCTGCGGGGGTAGATGCACTGCTCAACGGTTTTCGTCTCTATCTTGCGCCAAATGATGAGCTGTGGCTAAGCAGCGAAGCGGGCTGGCATGTGCTTTCGAGCGTGCAGTGGCGCGCACTCACCGCACCACTGCCATTCACGCTTGAGCCTTATCAAGCACAAAAGCCTTGCGATGAGCGTTACAGCAACCTCTGCTTTAATCAGCGAGTCAGCAGTCATGCGTTGCTGTATAGCGTTTTGGTGATCGGCGTGTTGCTTGCGTTTGGCGCTGCGCTGCGTTCACTTTGGCTGCGCTATCAAGAAGGACGCGAGCGGCGCTTTATTTTGCAACTGCTGACTCACGAACTGCGCACGCCCATCACCAGTTTAGGGTTTACCGTCGAATCACTACGCAGCCAATTTGATGAGTTATCCCCTAAGGCGCAAGAGAGCTTATGGCGATTAATGGCCGATCATCAGCGACTGGCACAACTGAGCGAAACCAGTCGCCACTACTTGAGCCCGAGCCACGATACTATGGCGAGCCACCCAGCGCAGTTGAGTGACTTTATCGAGCATTGCATTGAGGACTTTGAGCTTGAGCTTCATCTCAAACACGATCCGATACTCGAACTGCCCTATTACTGGCTTGGACTGTGCGTCACCAACTTACTCAGCAATGCCAAACAACATGGTGCGCCGCCCATTCGCCTTACGGTGAGTGTGGTTGCACAAACGCTGCGCATTGAAGTGGATGATTGCGGTGAATTTCCCTCTTTCTACCAACGTCTGTACAAACGCTTCTCGATGCCCAGAAGCATAATCTCTCGTCCAAGCCCGGATAACATGGGGGTTGGCTTGCAGTTGGTGCGAAAACTCATCACCCAAATGGGCGGCAAACTGGTTATCCGTCGTCATCCAACCCGTTGTATTTTGGAGCTGCCGCTATGAAGCGTATTTTGCTGATTGAAGATGACACCTTACTCGGCCAAGGTCTGCGCGATTATCTGCATGACCATGGTTATGCATGCGAGTGGGTAACGCAGAGCCAACAGGTCGAAAAGCTCTGGTTCAGTACCGATCTGGTGATTTTGGATCGGCAATTGCACGATGGTGACAGCTTGAAACATCTGCCGCACTGGTTGATGCTTAAAGCCCTGCCAGTGATCGTACTGACCGCCAAAATTGAAGTGGAGCAACGGATTGAAGGGCTCAAAGCGGGGGCGAAAGATTATGTGCTCAAGCCCTTTTCCCACCAAGAGTTGCTGGCACGCATCGAAGCGCAACTGCGCCCGCTCGGCAGTAGCTTACTCAGCTACGCGGATATTGTGGTCGATGTGGCTAATCGATCTGTGCTGCATAACCAAACGCCGGTTGAGCTCAAACCGAAAGAGTTTCAACTGCTGCTGATGCTATTGCAAAATCCGGGGCGCGTTTATCACCGTGATGAGCTGCTCAATCTTATTTGGGGTTATCAATATTTCCCAACCACGCGCACCGTGGATAACCACATTTTGCATTTGCGGCAAAAACTGCCACAACTGGATATCGAGACCCTGCGCGGCGTGGGTTATCGCCTCAAAGGAGCCTCCGTATGATCTGCGCCTCTTTTCGCAATCACGTTACGCAACTTGGTATGCTCAGCGCGTTAGTAAGCGGCGCCGCGATAGCGGAAACGCCGCCAAGCCCCACCCATGCTTGGTTTCGCACCACACCGCTGCAAAGCAGTTACCAGCTATTGGTTGAGGGGCATCCCACGCAAGCATGGCACGAGCTCATCCACACACTGTCTACCACGCCCGTAGCCGAGCCTTTTTGGCAACCAATTAAAGAGGCCATTCTCAGTCAAACCCAATGCGGACAAGCACTTCCAAGCACATCGCATAACGATCTCGCGATTGCGGTGACTTTTATTCATAAGTTCAATCAGACCTTTCAAGGCTACCAAGTGAGGCTGAGCGCCGAAAACCTCACCCAGCCGCTGGCGGTGCGTCTGGCTTCTGCGCAAGGTGCAACCTTGTTAGCAGCAGAGCTTGCGCCTGCCGATTACGCCGAAGTGGAAAGTCGCGATCTGCTTTCACCGTATGCCGCAGGTGTCTATTGGCTCACTCTGGGCGAGCAGCGCATGGCGCTGCTGATTTCGGCCCCTTCCAGCACACCGTGGATTGAACAATCCAGCGCGGCCGATCTCACTATCCGCTTCCCCGCCACGCCTTCGGGCTGCGCATCGTCACTGGCTCGTTGGCAATTTTTTGATCAAAACTTTACCCTGCTGCACTCACAAACCGTCAACCGTGATCAGCATCCTGCCCCACCCACAGCCCCTTCTCAAGCGCGCTGGCGTAGCCTCAGCGTTATCCAAAGTGAATACCAAGGCACCATTCGCGTGGAGCAAATGCAGCGTCTGACGATACCGATTGACTAAACCACCTTTCACTTTGTTCAGGCAAAAGTGGGAAAGACATACTGGTGACAAAACCTATCGATGGACGAGGTTAAATATCTGTGTTACTCGATAGGAGACCGATATGAAATTGACCTTTTCCTCACTGGGGCTACTGCTGCTGGTGAGCGCGCCGAGCTTTGCGTTGACCTTAAAACAGGGCGATCAGTACTGGCAGATTGACCCCGACACACTGGCCATCAGCCTCAAGCAAGACTCACAAACTTTCGCTATCAACCAAGGCAGCTTACAGATTGATGGACAGAGGCAACAGGCAACGCAATTAACCCAAAGCGCCGAGCAAACAACATGGACACTTAAGCCAAGTGGCGTGCAAGTGTCTGCACAGTTACAACAAGGGTTGAACATCGATTTTCGCTGGCCAAGTGCTCGTGAGATTGAACGCCAAGCTCCTAAAGCACTGCGCTGGTTTGATCTCAGTGAAGCATCGACCCAAACGCTGTTACTGCCGTTTGACGAAGGAATGCGAGTGCCGACCGATAACCCGACTTGGACACGTTATTTGATAGACAATCATTCGGGTGCCAATACCACGCAAGATCTCAAAATGCCGTTCTGGAGCGCGCAACAGGGCGAACACTTCATCAGCTATCAACTGCTCAACGCCACCAATAACCAGCTGCACTTTAGTGAGCAGCAAAATAAGCTGGACTTACAAGCGGAGCACTGGTTTACCCCGCTGAACCAAAGTGAGCCTTTTAGCGTGCGCATCACCGTGGGCGATGAGATGCTGGCCGGAGCCAAAGCCTATCGCGACTGGCGCGAAGCCGCGGGGCTGCGTGTTTCACTTGCGGAAAAACGCAAGGCAAATCCGCAGATCGAAAAAATGATTGGCGCAAGCCACGTCTATCTGTTCGGGCGTGATTTAATCGCAGTGCAAGATGTGGTGGATTGGTGGGGACTGCGCGATTGGTTTTGGCGCTCTGAGTTTACCCCTTCACCAGAATTACAAAAGGAATTGGCGAGCCTAAAAAAAGGCCAAGACTGGCTTAATCAGTATCAGAAAAAATTGCTGGTCGGTGAGATAAACCAAGCCTTGAACCAGAAGTTCAACGCCGACCCATCGTCCATTCAAGCGCAGTACCAAGCCGCGCAGCAGCGCAAAGCGTGGCTGACTGAACACGCTGGCGTATACCTCAAACCGAGCGATCATTGGGGACAAGGATTAGCGCAACCCATGATCAGCACCCTCAAGAATGCGGGATTAAGCAAACTCTGGCTAGGTCTCGATAACTGGATGCCAGCCTTTTATCAGCCGCAAGTGGTCGATAGCGCCAAACAAGCCGGCTATCTGATTGGCGTGTATGACTCATACAATACCGCGATTGAAAAAGGCATCAACGACAGTTGGCTGACCGCGCAGCTGCCGGATCGCATGCGCGCAAACTGCGCGATTGAAAAAGCCGATGGCACGTTGCAACTGGGCTTTCGCGGTAACGGCTTTTATCTCAATCCCTCCTGTGAACTCGGTTACGTTAAACAGCGCGTGCAAGATATTCTCCATTTCGGGCGCTTTAACAGCCTGTTTCTCGATGTGGATGGCACCGCCATGGCGCGTGAAGATTACCGCTCGCGCAGCAACGAAACCGCGATGCTAGCCGCCTTTAACACCCGAATGCAGGATATTGCAAACACGCAGAAGCTGATTTTGGGATCGGAAGATGGCAATGCCCTGACCACTCAAGGGCTGGTGTTTGCTCATGGTATGGAAACAGTCGGCTTTGGCTGGAGAGACCAAGCGATGAAGAGTGACAAGCAGTCACCTTATTATTTGGGCAACTGGTATCCCGATGAAAAGCCGGATTTTTTCTTTAAATCAGCGCAAGTCAAAGAGCCTTATCGCAGCTTACTTTTTGCCCCAGAGTACAAAGTGCCGCTCTATCAAGTGGTGTTTCATGATGAGCTGATCAGTAGCCACCACTGGCACAGCGACAGTTTGAAGTTTTCGAATGTCAAAGCCGTGCGTGATTTGCGTGCCATGCTGTTTAACACTCCGGCGATGGTGCATTTAAGCCGCGATGAAGCGCGTAAAAACTCCGCGCGTATCGAGCAGCTCAAGCACTATCAACAAGGGTTTTTGCCCTTGCATGAGCAGTTGTGGGATAAAGCCTTGGTCGATTTTCGCTGGCTGGATAAGCAAGGCCAAGTGCAACAAACGCGCTTTAGTGATGGCTCGATTCTCAGTGCGAATTTTAGCGCGCAGCCGTTTAAGCTCGCAGGAGGAGAAGTGATCGAGCCACACAGCCTATTGGCTCAATTGGCGAATGGGCAAACCCATCAATGGCAACCTAAATAGAAATCGGACAAATAACAATCAAACGAATAACCATCGCGAGCGAAAACCGCGCGATTGGGCAGTTCAATCAAGGCTGTGACCTTATGGGTTCACAGCCTTGTGATGAAGCAATGAAAAGCTAGCTCAATGGGTTATGCGGCTCGGCATCATATTGGATGACCGCTTGCTTGAGCGCCGCCAAATCCGATGCGCATAAGTACGATTTGAGCGCCGTAAATTTCTCCGGCGGCCAGTCGTACACTTTCAACGCAAGCAGCTCGTCAATCACCTTTGCGTCAAAACGGTACTTCACCAACTGGGCTGGCGATCCCGCCACAACGCTGTAAGGCGCCACATCTTTGGTCACGACACTGTTGGCCGCCACAATCGCCCCTTCACCAATCTTGACACCCGGCATGATCATAGCGCGCATCCCTAACCATGCACCATCACCAATCTCGGTATTCCCTTTTCCTACGTAGGCTTGTTCAATCACATCCATAAATGGATAGAGACAGAACCAATCGGCTCTATGGGTATGATTACCGCCCATTAAAATCACGACTTCCGCCCCGATACAAACGTAGTCACCAATCACCAGTTGATCGATTTCCCATAACGGGTCCCAACGTTGGCTAATCTCATCGCCATGTAAATAGCGCACAACCGACGCTTCAAAACCGGCATCCCAGCAATCGCTGTAATAGCTGTGTTTACCTTTGATAATGATGTTTGGATTTTTCACTACTTCATGCAGCAGTTGGACTTTTGACCAATGCTTTTGACTCATATTCCACCTCAAATTCGTGGTGTGCAGACGCTTTCTACTTGCTCTCAAGTAGACCTATTCAGAAAAAATGATACGAATAAGCAAAGTCAATGAATTCGGGGCTGTTTTAATAACGGGATGAGTTTCATGCAAGATCCAAAAATAAGCGGCGGCTAAAGATACCACAGCCTAGGCACACACCCAAAACCAGAGATAAATCACTATTTGTAGCCATACGAATAACCGACAACAAGCTGTACAAATTTTCAACTGTGCCACAATTTTTTGACTTTCAGCCCTACACAGCTTGAAGGTGATCAATGATTCTTCACACTTAACATTCACAGTATCAATGTGAGCTTTATGATGCTTCAAAATACCGTAAATAAGAGAGGCATCTTATGAAATCATCGTATCTTGTTCTTTGTGCCACATTCGCGGCAGCAAGTTTTACTAGCAGCGTACAAGCAGAAGCCATTTTGCATGCTTTTAACTGGAAATATGCAGATGTCACTGCGAATGCAGCACAGATCGCCGCCGCAGGTTATAAAAAAGTGCTGATCTCACCAGCATTGAAATCCAGCGGTAATGAATGGTGGGCTCGCTACCAACCTCAAGATCTGCGAGTCATTGACTCACCTCTTGGCAACAAAACCAACTTACAAACACTGATCAAAACGCTGCAAGATTACGGTGTTGAAGTATATGCGGATGTGGTGTTTAACCATATGGCAAACGAAAGTTGGAAGCGTAGTGATCTCAATTATCCGGGCAGCGAAGTACTAGCCAGCTACACTAACCAAGCTTATTACTATCAACAACAGAAACTGTTCGGTGATTTGTCGCACAATCTCTTTTCACAAAATGATTTTCATCCTGAAGGTTGTATTACTGATTGGGGCAACCCCGGTCATGTTCAGTATTGGAGGCTATGCGGTGGCGCAGGTGATCGCGGTCTACCAGACTTGGATGCCAACGCTTGGGTCATCAATCAACAGCGAGCCTATTTACAAGCGCTTAAGCAAATGGGTATCAGAGGATTTCGAATTGATGCGGTTAAGCACATGAGTCAATACCACATTGACCAAGTCTTCACACCAGAGATTATTTCGGGCATGCATGTGTTTGGCGAAGTGATCACGAGTGGGGGTCAAGGTGATGGCAGTTATGATGCCTTCCTAGCTCCTTATCTGAATAACACCACACACGCCGCATACGACTTTCCTCTATTTGCCTCCATTCGTGCCGCATTTTCTTATCAAGGTTCGATGAGTCAATTGCATGATCCACAAGCCTATGGACAAGCATTACCAAACGCCCGCGCCATCACGTTTGCGATTACCCATGATATTCCCACTAATGATGGATTCCGTTATCAGATCCTCAACCCGCAAGATGAGCAACTCGCTTACGCTTATCTACTCGGGAAAGATGGTGGAACACCGCTGATTTATAGTGATGATCTGGCTGATCACGAAGATAAAGATAATGGTCGTTGGGCGAATGTTTGGAATCAACCATCAATGCAACATATGCTGCGCTTCCATAACGCAATGCAAGGTAAACCTATGACGGTTATGTATAGCGACTCATGTTTGCTGCTCTTCAAACGGGGTAAGGAAGGTGTCGTAGGTATTAATAAATGTGGTGAGTCAAAAAATGTCACCATAGATACTTATCAGCATGAATTTAACTGGTATCAGACCTATCAAGATACTTTAAGTGACGACCGCTTTAGAGTGAGCAGTCGCTACCATACGTTAACTATCCCAGCACGTGTTGCGCGCATGTGGATGCTGTAACACCATCAAGAGTGATCTCTGATCACTCTTTTTCATTCCCGTTATTTCTCCCAATACTCATCGTTAGTTACCTTGACTGCTAGCTTTACCTAAATTTACTCAGACAAACTGTTCACAATCTAAGCTAATCGCGCATAATAGCCATACCCTTATGAAACTTGTGGAAATGGATTATGGATAACACAAAAACCTATTCGAAAACCTCGATTGCTCTGCACTGGATAGTTGGTCTGGCCTTTATTGGCGTATTTATAGTCGGAGCCTATCTATCCGACTTACCGCGTGGGCCAGAAAAAATGGAACTGGTGGCGCTGCATAAATCGTTTGGCATGCTGATCTTGCTGCTCGCGCTCGCGCGGGTCTTTTGGCGAATCAAAGAAGGGGCGATTCCGCCAGCCTCTGTGATGCCAGTTTGGCAAGAAAAAGTCGCGAAAGCGGTTCATGGTTTATTGTTGCTCGCCACGCTGGCAATGCCACTTTCTGGGATCGCGATGAATATCGGCGGAGGGCGTGCACTGGAAGTGTTTGGTTATACGCTGGTTGCAGCAGGTGAAAAGGTGGTTTGGTTGCAAGAGCTTGGCGCAGCCGTTCACAAAACTGCGCCTCCCATCATTATCGCTATCGTGCTGCTGCACATCGCGGCGGTGCTTAAGCATCAACTGATTGATAAAGATGCCACTATGGCTCGTATGTTAGGCCGTGGTTAATATCCTAGCCTCTCATGCTGTCCATCGTGCCTAGCGGAAATTATTAGGTGCAAGCATAGAAAAAGCCACCAACGCATGGTGGCTTTTTATCATTCATCCTTACAAGAAGGCTTTGTAAGGCAGTTCTGGTTCATTTTTGAAGATATCTTGGAAGCCGCGGAAATGCTGGTAATGCATGCGTCCTTTATCAGCTGGGTAGGTGTATTTACCGCCAACTTGCCAGAAGAACGGCGCAAATTGGTACTGTAAGCGATCTTTTTTCATATTCCACAGCACTTCGATTTCACGCGGATCATTTTGGAAGTTCGCCCAGATATCGTGGTGGAATGGCACGACAACTTGGCAATCGAGCGATTCTGCAGCGCGCAATACATCCGAAGAGGTCATTTTATCGGTCACTCCGCGTGGGTTCTCACCGTATGACAGCAGCGCCACATCAATCTGGTAATCGTTACCGTGTTTCGCATAGTAGTTTGAGTAGTGTGAATCACCGGAGTGGTACACAGAGCCACCAGAGGTTTCTATCAAGTAGTTGACGGCTCGCTCATCCATACCATCCAAAATCGCTTTGTCGTAAGACGATACGCCTTTCGGTAGTGTCACTAACGCCGTGCGATCGAACGAATCCAGCACGCGAATCTTAACATCGCCGATTTCAAGCACATCACCGACTTTTGCCACAATGCAGCGCTCCTGCGGTACACCCCATCCTAGCCACAAATCAACACAGGCTTGTGGGCCAATGAATTTTACGTGCTCGCCGCAGTTTTGCAGCACCGCTGCAGCAACGTTAACGTCAATGTGGTCAGCGTGATCGTGTGAAGCCAGCACCGCATCAATCTCTTTAATCGCAAACGGATCGAGTGGGAAAATCGAGGTACGCAAGTTCGGTTGCAACGCTTCCACACCACCCATACGCATCATCTGATGCTGGGTATTCATCAAGCGGTTTTTCTGCGTTTTTTTACCGGTTCCGCACCAAAAGTCGATGGAAAGGTTGGTGTTGCCAGCACTCTTTAGCCAAATCCCCGTACAGCCTAGCCACCACATCGAAAAGGTATTTGGCTCCACAACCGTTTGCTCAATCTCTTCATTTAGCCAAGTTCCCCACTCAGGGAACGTACTCAAAATCCAGGATTCGCGAGTGATTTCATTCACTTTACTCATAACAACACCTCTTGTTTCACAACGTTAAGATAAATTTTGGATGTAGGGAGCCAAGCGCCGAAATCCTGAGGATTGGCACTGGCCAGTTGGGTTAGTTTTTTAATTTGGTAAAAGTGAGTGAAACGCTACACTAAAATCACTTGCGTCCCTTGCGCTTCAATGGCTTTCACCACTTCAGCATTCGCCTTTTTACCGGTGATGACGATGTCAATTTTGCTGGTAGGGCAAAACAGCATGCCGGTACGCTGCCCGACTTTTGAGCTGTCCACCACTACAACTAGCTTATCGATCTGCTCTAGCATCTGCTGTTCAGCAACCGCTGTGAGCATATCGGTTTTGTACAATCCCGCTTCGGTTAGCCCTTTGCCAGAGGTAAACATCCATTTCCCCGCATAACCGCCAAGAGAATCTGGCGCGGGGTTGAGGAAAATGCTTTGCGCTCGATTGTATTGTCCGCCAATGATGATCACATCATCGTGATCTTCATTGATCAGATAGCTCGCCAAAGGAAAATAGTTGGTCACAATCTGTACATTTTCGCCACACAACTGCTGGCCCAGCAAAAAGGCGGTCGAACCACAGTTGATCACCACGCTATCACCTGGTTGGCACAGCTCAGCCGCTTTCAAGGCAATCAGCGATTTCTCTTCATAATGCTCTGTGCTGTTAATATTGAGCGGTGACCATTTTCTTTTTTGATTTTCAATGCGCTCTGCCCCATTACGCACTTTGCGCAGTTTACCTAGCTCATCAAGCTTAGCGATATCGCGCCGCGCCGTGGCTGGAGAGACATTAAAGCGCTCAATAATGTGCGAAACGTTAATCGCTTGATTCTCTTCAAGCAGAGACAAAATACCGTTATGTCGTTGGACTTCATTCATACCATCACCTAACTGAGAAAAAACTCACCGAATGTCGACTTAGTGATTATTTGGTGATTAATCTTGATTGGTTTTGATTCTATTAATCATCGTAAATCTTGTCAAACTTTCTGCACATAGAAATCATACATTTATCACAATTAAATTTAAGTTATTGATTTTTAATAAAATCACAAAAACCAAAGTGATCTACCTATCATTTGTGTGGTTTTCTTTTGGGCAAAATTGATAAAAATCAAAATAATCACAAATGAGCATTGAATGATTACTTTTGATTGTTAAAGTCTATTCCGTGAGCAAAAGGAGCGATTTTACGCACCACCAAAAATCACTCTTCCTACATCAAAACAACTAAGGGTAGAGATATGGAGTTCTTGTACGACGTTTTCTATATTTTTTACAGCCAAGTAATGACCAAAGCCCCTTTGCTGCTAGGGCTAGTCACCTTAATCGGCTATTGGCTGCTAAGACGCGATGCGACAACCATCATTAAAGGTTCAATCAAAACCATTGTCGGTTTTATGCTGGTACAAGTGGGCGCAGGCACACTGGTCGCCGGCTTTAAACCTGTGATTGAAAAGCTGTCGCAATACCACGGTTTAACCGGATCAGTGATTGACCCCTACACCTCGATGATGGCCACCATGGAAACCATGGGCGATAACTATTCATGGGTCGGGTACGCCGTGCTGCTAGCACTGGCGATCAACATTCTGTTGGTGCTGTTTCGCCGCTACACCGGCATTCGTACCATCATGTTGACTGGACACATCATGTTCCAGCAAGCGGGGTTGATTGCGGTGTTCTACTTTGTGCTCGGCGCTGGCATGTGGGAAACCATCATTTATTCGGCGGTATTGATGGCGCTCTACTGGGGCATCTCTTCTAACATCATGTTCAAACCGACCGAAGAAGTCACTGGCGGCGCGGGTTTCTCCATCGGCCACCAACAGCAAGTCGCTTCATGGATCGCCACCAAAATTGCTCCCAAATTGGGGGATAAAAAAGACAGTGTTGATCACCTGCAACTGCCTAAATGGCTGCATATTTTCCACGACAGCATCGCTGCCACCGCGATTGTGATGACGGTGTTCTTCGGCATCATTCTGCTCTCTTTCGGTCTGGATAATCTGCAAGAGATGGCGGGCTCCACCCACTGGACTATCTACATCCTCGAAACGGGTCTTAAGTTTGCCGTCGCGATCCAAGTGATTG
Organism: Vibrio cholerae; assembly: GCF_008369605.1. Lineage (NCBI taxonomy): Bacteria > Pseudomonadati > Pseudomonadota > Gammaproteobacteria > Vibrionales > Vibrionaceae > Vibrio > Vibrio cholerae. The sequence continues at coordinate 903,830 of NZ_CP043556.1, read as the reverse complement.
TGGCCGGTGTGCGTATGTTTGTCGCCGAGCTGTCCGAAGCCTTTAAAGGCATCTCCGAGCGCGTTATTCCTAACGCAGTACTCGCGATTGATTGTGCGGCGATCTACGCCTTCTCCCCCAATGCCATGGTGTTTGGCTTTATGTGGGGCGCACTCGGCCAGTTTGCAGCAGTCTTAGCCATGCTGGCGTTTAATGCGCCAATCATGATCATCCCCGGCTTCATTCCTATGTTCTTCTCCAACGCAACGATTGGCGTCTTTGCGAACCATTTCGGCGGTTGGAAAGCGGTGATGAAGATCTGTTTTGTGATGGGCATTATCGAAGTGCTCGGCTCGGCATGGGCAATTCACCTCTTCACCCAACAAGGCACCGAATTCAGTGGCTGGATGGGCATGGCCGACTGGGCTTTGGTCTTCCCACCGATTATGCAAGGTTTGTCCGCCTCGAAACTTTTCTTCTTCGTACTGGTTGCACTGGCGTTGGTCTACATGTTCTTTGCTTCCAAACAGTTACGCGCCGAAGAAGATGCACAAGGCAGCATCACGGTCAGTGACGAGCCGGAAGTGATTGAAGCGGTTGAACAAACTCTACAAGCCGCGCAAGGCACTCGTCCAGTGAGCATTCTGGCAGTGTGCGGTAACGGCCAAGGTTCATCGATGATGATGAAGATGAAAATCGGCAAGTATCTGGAGCAAAAAGGCATTCCACACGTGATGGATTCTTGCGCGGTGTCTGATTACAAATCCAAACTCGCGACGACCGACATCATTGTCTCCTCGAAACACCTCTCAGCCGAGATGGAACCGGGCGAAGGTAAGTTTGTGCTCGGGGTGCAGAACATGCTTAACCCAAACTCGTTTGGCAATGAACTGCTCGACATTATCCATAACCATTTTGTGAAAATTCGCTAGCTCGACAGGCGGTGGGCAGCCGCACCACTCTGGTTGCCTACCGCCCCCTACGACAATAAGAAGCTGGTTTGATCAGCTCTACTCTGGAGATAGAACCATGGGACTCAAACAATCCTTAATCGAAAACAACTCAATCCAACTGCAAGCCAAAGCCAATAACTGGCGTGAAGCGATCAAAATTGGTACCGATATGTTGATTGCCTCAGGGGCAATCACGCCAGCCTATCACGAGGCGATCATCGCCAGTGTCGAGCAGCTCGGTCCCTACATCTGCATCGCTCCTAATCTTGCCCTACCCCATGCGCGCCCTGAAAACGGCGTGTTGAGAACCGCTTTTGCGCTGGTGACCTTACAAGAGCCGATCTATTTCGAAGGCGAAGATGAGCCAGTGGATGTGCTGATTACCTTAGCCGGCAGTTCCTCCGATGAGCATATGGAAGGACTGATGGAAGTGACGCAAGTGCTGGATGATGAAAACAGCGCCAGCGGAGTCGATCTGGATAAGCTTCGCCGCTGCCGCGATAAACAGCAAGTGTATGCGGTGATTGATCAAGCCCTCTCGCAACAAGCTTCTGCCCAACAAGAATTAGCGCACATCGCGTAGGAGGGAGTATGTACAGCGAACTGAAACAGCGCGTATTCAACGCCAATCTCAAATTGCCCAAATACGGCTTAGTGACTTTTACTTGGGGCAATGTGTCGGAAATTGACCGCGAACGCGGCGTACTGGCGATAAAACCGAGCGGCGTCGAATACGATGCGATGCGCGCCGAAGATATGGTGATTGTAGACCTCACGGGCAAAGTGGTGGAAGGCAAATTGAACCCATCGAGCGATACCGCAACCCATATTGAACTTTACCGCGCCTTTCCCGACATCGGCGGCGTAGTGCACACCCATTCGCGCAGCGCCACGATTTGGGCTCAAGCGGGCATTGATATTCCCGCGCTCGGGACAACCCATGCTGATTACTTTTACGGCGACATTCCCTGCACGCGTAAGCTTTCGCACAGCGAAATTGCTGGTGAGTATGAAAAAAACACCGGCCTAGTGATCGTCGAAGAGTTTCGTCATCGTCATATCGATCCGATGGCGGTACCGAGTGTGATTGTGGCCGGACACGCGCCTTTCTCTTGGGGCAAAAATGCCGAAGATGCGGTGCACAACGCCGTGGTGCTGGAAGAGATCTCCGCAATGGCACTCGCCACTCGCTCGCTCAATAGCGGCATCAAAATTCAGCCCGAATTGTCCGATAAACACTACCTGCGCAAACACGGCGCGAACGCTTACTACGGCCAGAGGTAATCGCTATGTATAAAGTGCTCGCCTTGGATCTTGATGGCACTGTGCTCAGTGACGATCACACCATCCATCCACAAGTCAAAGACGCGATTCGCGCAGCTCAGCAGCATTGTCATGTGCTTATCGTCACGGGTCGTCACCACACCGCTGCGCGCCCTTACTACGATGAACTGGGTCTGACCACGCCCATCATCTGTTGCAACGGCACGTATGTGTATGACTACGCAAGCGAAACGGTGCTGGAGCACAATGCGATCGATAAGCAAGATGCGCTGACCTTTATCGATCTGGCCCAAGAGTTTCAGCTCAAGCTGGTGATGTACATCAAAGATGCAATGACTTACTCGCAGCGTAGCCCCATCGCGTACATGCAAGCATTGGAAAAATGGGCGCAAGCGGCCTCTCTCACTCATCCGCCGCAAATCTATGCGATTGACTCCTTTCACCAAACTGCGCGCGACTCTGAGTTTGTGTGGAAATTTGTCGTCGAAGGTTTACCAAGCTCGGTCGAACGACTCCTAGAGCATCCGTGGGTGAATACCCGTTTTAATGGTGAACGCTCTTGGTCAAACCGCATTGATTTTGCCGCCAAAGGCAACAGTAAAGGCCAGCGCCTTGCGCAATACGTCGCTCAGCTTGGCTACGCCGCCAACCATGTGATGGCGATTGGCGATAACCACAATGACATCTCCATGCTGTGCTATGCGGGCCACGGCGTGGCCATGGCCAATGCCGATGACACCGTGAAATCTTACGCGCGCAGCCTTTGCCCTACCGATAACAACCAAGCTGGGCTTGCCCAACTGATACGTGAACATATTCAAGGATAAACAGTATGACCAAACCAATGATTCAAATCGCCCTCGACCAAACCAAACTAACCGATGCCGTGGCCGTAGCAAGTAATGTCGCCAGTTACGTCGATGTGATTGAAGTTGGCACCATTTTGGCTTTCGCGGAAGGAATGAAAGCGGTGTCGACTCTGCGCCACAACCATCCGGATCATATTCTGGTGTGTGACATGAAAACCACCGATGGCGGAGCCATTCTCTCGCGCATGGCATTTGAAGCGGGGGCGGATTGGATCACCGTCTCAGCCGCCGCGCACATCGCGACCATTGCCGCGTGTAAAAAAGTGGCGGATGAGTTAAATGGCGAAATCCAAATCGAGATTTATGGCAACTGGACAATGCAAGATGCTAAAGCGTGGGTCGATTTAGGCATCACTCAAGCCATTTACCACCGCTCACGCGATGCGGAATTGGCAGGGATTGGTTGGACAACGGACGATCTCGACAAAATGCGCCAGCTCTCTGCGCTAGGCATTGAGCTTTCGATAACTGGCGGCATCGTACCAGAAGATATTTACCTGTTTGAAGGGATCAAAACCAAAACCTTTATTGCCGGACGTGCATTAGCAGGCGCCGAAGGCCAACAAACTGCGGCGGCTCTGCGTGAGCAGATCGACCGTTTCTGGCCATAACAGGAGGCAGCATGTATCAACATTTACTGCGCCACCGCGTTGGCTTGTATGAAAAAGCGCTGCCCAATCACTTAAGTTGGGAGGAGAAACTGGCCTGCACCAAAGAGCTCGGTTTCGATTTTCTGGAGATCTCGGTGGATGAAAGTGACGAGCGCCGCAGCCGCCTCGATTGGGATGATGCCACCATTTATTCATTGCGCCGCCTTTGTGAGGAGTATGGCGTGCCGCTGCAATCCATGTGCCTTAGCGCTCATCGCAAGTTTCCGTTTGGCTCGGCCGATCCCGCGCTGCGCGATGAGGCACTGAAAATTATGCAAAAGGCGATTACCCTCGCCTACAAATTGGGTATTCGTACCATTCAGTTGGCAGGGTATGACGTCTATTACGAGCCCGCCAACTCAGCCACTGATCAGCGTTTTATTGAGGGCATGCAACACGCCGCCCGTTTAGCTGAGCGCGCTGGCGTGATGTTAGCCGTTGAGATCATGGATACCCCTTATCTCAATGCGCTGAGTAAATTTGAAGTGTTGAATCGGCAGATCCAATCGCCCTTTTTTACGGCGTATCCAGACGTTGGCAACATCTCAGGCTGGAATTATGACTTGCTGACCGAACTCTCGTTAAGCAAACCTCACATCACTCAAATCCACCTCAAGGACACTTACAAGGTGAGCGAACAGTACGCCGGACAGTTTCGTGATTTAGTGATTGGCGAAGGCGACGTCGACTTTGATGGGTTGTTCTGCCGCTTAAAAGCACTGGATTGCGTGGTGCCGTTAGTGATTGAAATGTGGGCGCACGACGAACAGTGGCAACAGCATATTCACACCGCGCAGCGTCGATTAAACCAAGCTTGTGATCGCGCCGAACTCCCTCGCTTGTTCCCTCATCTTTAAGCTCCTGAGCCGCGCAACGCGGCACTTCCCGAACAGGGAATGTGCGGTAGGTTTCCCCCAACCTACCGCACTTTTTCAAGCTCATCTTCATGGTTGACTTCATCCGCACCTTGACGCACAGTGGCGGCTGTTTGTTTGAAATTCCAACCGGTTAGCATGAAATTACTCCACCTTCAGCTGTTTTGGTACGAAAAGCACCACACCCTACTTGAATTAGAGGCCCTGCCACAACTGAGCCCGGCACAACAGCAAGAACTTGAAGAGTGGATCAAAACACGGCGCAAAATTCTCAGTTATGAAGTGCATCAACACGCGTGGATTAAGGTCAACGCTGATGGTTTTTCATCACTGCTGACCTTTAAACCCAACGGCACCTTGATTGAGAAAGACATGTTCAGCGACAAAGCCCTGCATGGTTTGTGGAAAGTGATGGATGGCTTTTTATTCGTCAAAGTGATCAGCGGCGAGTTTATTGTCGAATACCAAATTGTCGGCCACCAACCTCACCCAGTGCACTGCGGCATTGAATACATCAATGGCCGCGTGAGTAGCTACAGCAAGTTTGCCCAATTGGCGTCAAAAGAATAGGGTTAAGCGTCACCTAAGTAATACCCCATACCCCGCTTGGTTTGGATCAGCGGCTGGGCAAAAGGCATATCGATTTTCTTGCGTAAACGACGCATATAGACATCGACTACATTGGTCAGCGGATCTTGGTGAATACCCCACACATTCGCCAAAATTCGCTCCCGGCTAAAAATATGCCCCGGTTTACGCAAAAAGAGCTCAAGTATTGAAATCTCTTTTGCCGTCAGCTCTATCGGTTGATCGGCACGATACACGCGCATGGTGGATAGGCAGAGCTCTAAATCAGCAAAACGCAGTTTATTGCTGGTGTGGGTTTGAATATTACGCCGCTGCAGTGCCTCGATGCGTGCCAACAGCTCTTCAAAATGGAAAGGCTTGGCGAGGTAATCATCCGCACCGGTGCGCAATCCTTGGATGCGTTCCTCCACCTCGCCCAAAGCGGATAACATTAGGATTAAAACCTGATTACCCGTCGCACGGATTTGCTGGCATAGGGTTAACCCATCCACATGGGGCAACATGCGATCTAAGATCAGCAAGTCCGGCTCGCTGCTTTTCACGGTTTCTAATCCGTATTGACCATCTTTCAAACGGTGGATTTGGTGCCCTTCCGCTTTTAAGCCTCGCTCAATAAAACGGGCAATTCTTTCATCATCTTCAATCAATAAGATTCGCATCTTGCTCCTCTCCTCGCGGAAAAGTTAACGTCACCGTCGTGCCTTGTTCCAACACACTTTCGATGCGGATTTCACCATCCAGTTGTTTTACGATACTTTGCGCCAGCGTTAAGCCAATGCCTAGCCCATCAGGGCGATACCGCTTGCCATTTTCTGCACGAAAATAGCGTTCAAAAATCACACTCAGATCCGCTTCAGCAATCCCAATACCTTGATCTACCAATTGCACACGCCATGCCTCTTCATCCAGCTCAAGATTCAATCCTATCGGTCGCTGCGTCGGATCATAGCGTAAAGCGTTATCCACCAAGATACGGATCACCATCAGCAATTTATCGCGATCCGTATAGCAAAGCTGTGTTTGCCACTCACCCTGCGCTGGCGTATTCACCGTCAACTCAACTTGCTGCGCGTGAGTCAACAAACTGGCTTGCCGCACCACTGCTTGCCAAATTTCACCTAAGAGCAACTCGGTTAACGCAGGATGAAACAGGCGCTCATCGTGTCGGATCAACATCAATAAATCTTCAATCCGAAATGCCAGTTGCTCTGCCGACTCACTGATCCGCAGCAGGGTTTGCCGATATTCGTCATCACTATTGTGCCGACTGCGCAGAGTAATTTGCGCCTCACCTAAAATCGCAGTGGCAGGAGAGCGCAGTTCATGGCTGACATTAGCGAAGAACTCTTTTTGTTGATGTTTAGCTTTCTCCAACGTTTGTAAAGCTTGCGCCAGCTCTTGGGTTCGGTCTGCCACTTCTCGCTCAATTAATTGGCGTGACATCCGCTCTTTTTGCTGCGCTTGCTCAAGACTTTGCGCCATATAGTTAAAATGGCGCGCCAGCGTTTTAAGTTCATCAGGCCCGCTGATCGAAATGCGGTGATCCAATCGGCCCTGCTCTAGGGCGGTAGTACTTTTCACCAACTCAGCCAGCGGCTTAGAAAGGGTACGCAATAACCAAACGCCAAGCAGAGCCCCCGACACCATGCCAAAAACCGCTAAGCTGGTGATGACCGCTCTCACATTCGATAACGCATCCAACGCTGCTTCTTCATAACGCGAGGTACGTTGCTGCTGGAGGCTAATGGCTTGCGTCAACAGCTGGCGTAAATCGGTATCATCGACCCGATCGAACGACTGGCTCAACAATAGCCAGCGTTCATCATCGTCAGTAATTTTGGCAATTTCCCATGAACGCAACGCCTTTTTTAAGCTGGCAAAGTTGGTTTCAAACAGGGAGATTACCTTGATCTGCTGGTTTATTTCTGAGAAATCTTGCACGGTTAAGCTGTGCTGCTGAGCTTGCTCCGTCAAAAGATTGAGCTTGTGTAGCAGCGCTTCAATTTTGGAAAAACGCATATCCCTTTTCAGGGTACTGCCATCTTTAATAAGAAGATACTCGGCGAGCCAGACTTTAAGTTGCTGTTTCTCGGTACTCAACTGCATAAAACCTTGCAGAATTTGGCTTGAGATTTGCCCACGCAGCAGATGCTGATTCGCAACTTGATTTGACCAATAAGCCACCCCGGCCTGCGCCAAAATCAAGGTCAATAGTAATGCGAGTACAAACGCAAGCCGATATCGAAACATAGTCATTTCCCAAAATTGTCTTCTTTCTATGAGTCTCAACTACTCGCAGTGGCAAATAGGCGACCAATGAGTCCATCTCCATCAGCATAGACACACTCGGTGTTTAAGATGAATCAGCGTCGCCAAGACCGCGTTAAGTAGCAAGGAGATATGCAGATTACGTGATCCTCTACCCAAGGGTAAATCTTGTTAATCTGAGGTTAATCTTTGCGCTCGGTTTACATTCATCGAAACCTCGTAGAGTAGCGCTGAACCTACTGCAAACATTTAAGGAAGGCAGATTATGCAACGTATGACTCGTACTCTATCCGTTTCCGCCCTGATTCTGTGCGGCTTATTACCTTTCACGACTCAAGCTGCCGATCTTGTCGTGAATAACAACATCACTCACGAAGATGTGCTGAAAGCCCAACAAGCTTGGGGCGAAGCGCTGATTAAAATCAGCGATACTTATCAAAAACAAGGCATCAAAGCGGCAACTGAGCTTGCGAACCAAGTGTTAGATCAAGCCTATGGCTACCAACAAGGCGCAGTATTGTTTAAACCGACCCTAGCCAGTGGCAAGCAAACCTTCCGCACCGATACAGAAGGCGCACTCTCTTACTTTGTTGGCAACAATAAAAGCTACCCGCAAGATTCGGGCTTTGCCCTAAAAGGCTGGAAGGAATACCGTTTTGAAAATGCCGCGGTTTACATTGATGGCGATCTTGCACTCACCACAGGCAATGTCTTCCTAGTGAATGATAAAGGGCAGGAAACTGTGGTAGATAAAAGCTGGGCTTTTAAGAAAGATGAGCAAGGCCAACTGCGCATTGTACTGCACCACTCCTCGCTGCCTTATCAGGCGAAGTGATGCCATTAGCACCGATATTAGTTTTGGGATAACAGAATATCCGAGCGCACTACGCGCTCGGATTGATTGAGATGAGTTATAAACTTTGATTTATTCTCATCGTCAGAGAAAAAGCAACTAGTTAATAGCAGGCAATGACTTCGCTTCCATGACGAGATAAGCATCCCAAGATTGTTCATCACGAATACGTTTTACGAAGCCGCGGTTGGTCAACCAGCTTTCACTCGTCTCTGTAATAGCAGGCTTAGTCAGCTTAGTTTCACGCGTCACTTTACAAGCTTCAAACGTGCCTGCTGCAACTACAACAGTTTCTTTACCCACATAGGTATCCGAGTAACTAAAATCCGAGTTAGGCCATGCCTTAGTAATCTCCGTCAAATCTGTTTGTTGGGTTACAGTGCGTAAGCCTTGCACAGTTGAATCGCCAGCGTTAAAGCTCGCCAAAGGCGCATTGATTGCAGGACCTGAAGTGACTGGGATGCCCAAACGTTTTTCACTAGCGGAAACTGATTTTTCTAAAGCTACCTTGGCAATGCCCCAACCAAAGGAACCATCGGGGTTAAAACCTTCTTGGCCCAGATCGTAGCCCTGTGCAGAATAAGCCTCTTCATAGCCTAATAAATTCCCATTCAGGTCCTTAACATCGATGATGGTTTTTTCCAGTGAACCATTCCACTTATTGATCCAACTTGGCATTCCTGAGACTAAATTCACCTCCGTGAGCCAAGAATAATGGTTGCCAGAATAAGAATATTCAAAGATCAATTTTGAAGGTTTGTCACTAACCGTGCGATCAACAGCATATACCACTTTGTCTCCCACTTGCTTTGTATAGCCAGCATCAGGTAGCGAAGCTAAACATGCTTCTAATGTTGCCGGTGATGTTGGTGTGGGTGGTGTTGACTGTGAATAATTATCAACAATCAACTGCGCAGCAGTAGAATCAAACAGATAGTTTGAATCTGATTCATCCTTTTGATCTACAAAATGGGCAATTCGCACGAAACCATCGAATTCCGTAAGGTACAGTGTATTATCCGCTGTGTTGAAATTGCTCCAAGTTGTCTTGCCAGCAATAGAAGCAGGCAGTGTCACTTTGCGTAGCGCTTTTCCATGGTGAGTAATCTCTTGCCACTCACCTTGATCGGCATACTTAACAAAGTTCTCATTCCAGTCCCAACCTCTTGAGTAATACACCACTTTGCCATTAGATAATAATTGAGCAAAAACATGACCATCAGCCAAACCTGCGATTGGAATTAAGTCAACTGAATTAGTGGTACCTTCACGGCTTTGGGCATTAGCGGCTACCGTATCAACCAATGTGGCAATCCATGTATCTTTCTCATTTTTAATAGCACTGATGCCATTACACATTTGATTTAAGGCTGCATAGCGCTCAGGGCTGTCCTCCTTACACCAACTTCCTTTATTAAAGGTATAAAAGCCACCTTCTAGTTTTTCGGACGAAACCAAGTAGCCATAAGTGTTGGAAGGGAACATCAAGTCTTGTGGGATAACACTTGCCCACACTTCATCGTCAGCACTCTTCTTAAGCACCGAGCTCACATTCAGACCACTGAGATCCATTTTTTTCGCTGAAACTTTTTCATTCTTTGACGAATTACCCGTTTCTAAAATAATAGAACCATCATTGTTGAGGGTGATTTTTACAATGGCATCAGTCTCAGCTTCCCAACCCTCTTTATCTAGAATTAATTGTTCAGGATTAGCCATGTTGGTAACTGGAACAAACGAATCTGAGGCATGATCAAGCTCATATTCTTGATCGATCACCTCATCATTCTTACCCAGTGCCACAAAGCCGTAGCTCAATTCTTTGAGACCGTTTTCTTCTTCGCCAGCAAACCATGTCAATGTTTCATTTTTAATCAATTCAGCTAAGTTAGCCTCAGTGGCACTCTTCGCAGCTTCGTTGATATTCACTTTATCTTTTAGGTTCTCAACACTGATGCCCACATGCTGTTTATCAATGTCTTGGCCTGCTTTAATAGGGTCAAAATTCTCCCCTGCAGTTTCAACCGTAGTCACGACATTTGAAAGCACCTTACTGACTTCAGTTGCAATCAGCGACGTTAGCTTGTCAACACTGATACCTGCATTGGCAGCTGCTTGCTCTAACTTATCGGTATTTTCGGCCATGATGGTAGCGGTGACTTGTGCGATGCGGTGAAGTCTTGCGAATTCTTTTTGATCGGCAGCGCTAAGCTCTTTTGATGATTTACCTGCGACATAATCCGCGGCTAAATCGAGCTTCGTACCTAGCTTAGCTTGTACTGCTGCTTTAGCTTCTTCAAGCGTGCGACCATTTTCAATTTCGTTATGCACTAGCGTAGTCAATGGGCTGATAAATGGAGAGCCTGAAGGTGCACTTAAGCGGTAGCTTTTTGTCAGTGGCTTGTCACCATAATCAGCATCTTTGGTTTGACCTGCGACAACCTCAATCAACAGGCTGCCTTTAGCAATCTGATCTGGAGTCAAACCTTGTAGCGTGAACTGCCCATTTTCACCAGTGGTTGCCGAAGGCTCATCACGATCACACATTTTATTGGCATTAAGGTCTAAACACGCATTTGCGCCAATTAGATAGCCGTCTGCAGCACGCGCTGTCAGCGACATATCTGGACTTGGCTTATCAGCACTTGGTTGGCTAATATTTGACTGAGGGCTATCACTTCCACACGCAGCCAATGTTAGAGCGATCGCCATAGCCAATACTGAACGTTGAGGGCTCATAATAATCTCCATTAATATAAAAATTTCGCAGTTATCCGTGACAGCTAGTCTATTTAGCCATCATTACTTATTACCCTGAGTAATCGAATCGCAAAATAACAGAACGAATTTTTATCTAACCTCTGTGTGATCATGATTCATAATCAGAAATTATAGAAATAATGTTTTTTATTAAATTTTTGCGAGTCACTTCTAAATGCTCAATAAAGTAACCCACTGATTTAATATGACTATTACTTACATTTTTAATGACTGAAAATGCTTTGTTCATCTCTTCTAGAAAGCGAATTTATGATTTATCCAACCGGAAGTTTGGTCAGCTTCTTATCAAATCGATTTATAATTGACCAAATACAAAGCATTTAGATTTTTAAAAGCAGGAAAAAACAAAGGCGAGCCAACGGCTCGCCTTTTATCGATATTTCGTCGTAACTATTACAATAGCTCAACCGACTGCTGGGCAATCACGAATTCTTCATTGGTCGGGATCACCATGGCTACGGCGTTAAGCAGCTCAGATTTTGCGATGATGCCCGCTTTACCAAAACGCGCTGCTTCGTTGCCTTTTTCGTCTTCCACGAAACCAAGCAGATTTAGGTTGCCGAGAATTTCGCGGCGAATCGGCAGTGAGTTTTCACCAATACCACCGGTGAAGATGATCGCATCCAGATGATCTAGCGGGATCAGGTAAGAGCCGATGTATTTGGCGACACGGTAAGTAAACACTTCAAACGCCAGTTTCGCCCCTTCGTGACCGTTTTCCATCGCTTCCAAAATACCGCGAGCATCTGAAGTCAGGCCAGATACCCCCAAGAAACCGGATTTCTTGTTCAGGGTTTCAAAGACTTTCTCTTGGCTCCAGCCTTTTTTCATCAAAAATTCGATGATGCCGGGATCTAAGTCGCCAGAACGTGTACCCATCATCAGACCTGCCAATGGGGTGAAGCCCATGGAAGTATCGACCGATTGACCATTGCTGATCGCACAAACTGAAGCGCCGTTGCCCAAGTGAACCGAGATGAAGCTCGCTTGCTCAATCGGCTTGTTGAGCATTTTGGCCGCTTCACGGCTAACGTAGTAATGGCTGGTGCCGTGGAAACCGTAGCGGCGGATACCGTATTGTTTGTACAGTTCATGAGAGATAGCACCAGTGAATGCCTTTTTCGGCATCGTCTGGTGGAAGGCGGTATCAAACACTGCGAACTGTGGCAAGCTTGGGAAAGCCGCCATCGCCGCTTGGATACCTTTCGCACCGGCCGGGTTGTGGAGCGGAGCAAGATCGGACAAGCTTTCGATTTCTGCCAGTACTTCTTCATCAATACGAACGGTCGAGGTGAATTTCTCACCGCCGTGCACAATACGGTGTCCTACCGCTACTAAGTCTTGAGCGAAGCCCAAGCTTTCCATTAAGCCCACAATGCGGTTGATCGCATGTTGGTGATGATGATCGGCGGCGGTAATCGCCTCTTCCGTTTTCTCACCCTGATATTTCCAACTGATCACGGCTTCAGGCATGCCGAAGCATTCGCCAAGGCCTGAGATCAGCGCTTCCCCCGTTTGGGAATCAATCACTGCAAATTTCAATGATGAGCTACCAGAGTTTATGACCAACACATACGAGTTCGACATGGGGGCTGTATCCTGTTTCAGACGTTAAGGGGAAGCGTTTTCGCTTCGTCATTATAGAGATAGCATTATTCAATAATTTTTGAATCTTTCAACTTTGTTTTAGTTTTTTGTGCGATAGAAACGTTTTTTTGTTGATCTTAAGCAAGAAGAGATTTCTTTTTAGCCGAGAAATATTTCAATTTTTCATCAAAGAAAACAGCGTTCGCCGAAGATGACGAACGCTGATGCAGTATAGGATGAATGCCGAGAGGCAAGATGATGCAGAGCCACTATGCAAGCGGTGTCGTTTGCCATTCCAGTTCAATGGATTCTCGGCGTGAAAACATATCGATATGCGAATCGATCACCGCGCGTTGTGCGGCCACATTTTTCTCGCTGTCCCCCTGACAAACAAACGTCAGCGTTTGGTTTTTCTCGCACACGGTTAAGGTGGTCACTCCCACAGGAAACTCGATTTGCCCTTGTGTTTCATCCCAAGTCGCAGGGACTTTGCGGGCAAAATGGCGACATAAGGTGACTAAATATTTGACCACATGCTCAGAGTGCAACGTGGCTTGGGATTGGTACAACGCTTGAAATTGAGACGACATAACAAAATCTCCAGTGCAAAAGCCCGCACAAAGCGGGCTTAAATAGAGTAAGAATGATTAGAATTGGTAAGCGGCGGATAACTTATAGCTGCGTCCCGGCTCGTAATCATCGGCTACAAAGCTTTTCGCTAAACCAACACGTGAGGCATGAGACACATAAAGCTCATCAAACACGTTATCCACGCCGAACGTCAGCACTAGGTTCGGGACGGAATATGGCGTCCACTGAGCATACAGGTTATGCACGTCATAGCCTTCTTTCTTGGCGGCGCCAGCCACTACGTTGTCTTCATCCAGAACCACTATTGAAGTCCAGCCAAACAGGGTATCAATCGAATCCGCTTGATAACCTAAGCTGAGCGCGATGCTGTCACCCATATCGGCGCTGTTACCAACGGAATTGAGCATTGGGCCACCATTTGTAACATCATTCGCATCCGAGTGCGCGTAAGAGAGCTTGGCGCTCGCGGCTTGGTAAGCGTAAGTTGTGCTCAGTTCAAAACCTTTGATTTCCATATCCCCTACGTTACTGATCAGGTAACTGTTACTAGTACGAATATGGTCATCAATCTGGGTTTTAAACAGGGTGAAGTTGGCACCCACAAAGTGATCGCCATAAGTTTTATCAAAGCGCACACCACCTTGAGTGTTTAAGCCCGTTTCAGGTTTGATGTTATCCGCTAAGCGAGCTTGATCTTGGTAACGAACAAAGGTCTCCAGCAGCTCTGGGCCTTTGAATAGCGAGCGGGCGTTGGCAAACAGCGTCCAATCACTGGTCACATCCCATTCCGTACCCAGTGACCAAGTCACCTCATCAAAATCTTTCGTGCCTGTCATAGCTTTACGTTTGAAATCATCAAAACGCAGACCGGCGGTCACTGACCAAACGTCATTTACATACAGTTTGTTCTCCGCAAACACAGCGGTAGAAACTGCAGATTCTTCCATAAATGAGGTGCTGCCATAGGTCGCTTTGCTGGTTTGATCGACATAATCCATACCATAGCTTACTTGGTTACGGTGCGCGGCCAGTTCATAGTCAGATTGGAAGAGCGCGTTAATGCCAACATTGCGGTTTGTCGCCGTATTGCGTGAAAGGCGGTTGCCCGGCCAAACACCCGCCATCACACTTTCATCACGATCAATTTCGGTTTGGCTACTGTAGAGGGTGACTTTGCCGCGATGCTTATCTTGCTTGAGTTCATAAGAGCCAGTGATGGTATCGCGATCATAATGCGTCGGAATCAAACGGTTTTTGGTCAAACCTTCGTTGGCGCTTCCTGCCATATCAGGGCGTGGGCTATAGTCCCCTTGATCACGATAGACATCATAGGAAACTTGGAATCGATGACCAACAGCCGGTTCAAAGCCGACTTTTGCAAGAACGTTATAGGTATCCCCTTTCACGCCAAAAGTTTCTTTACCGGCACCATCTTCAAAGTTATCGCGTGAGATACCTTGACCATAAACCATGGCGTCAACCGTTTCGCTCAATTGACCGTAAACCGTGAGTGAACCTTGTTGGTTATCGTTTGAGGCATAACCGCCGAAGATACGGGCACCAAACTGCTCACCACCCACCAGCAGATCTTTCGCATTCTTGGTTTCAAAATAAACCGAACCACCGAGGCCACTTTGGGTCACCGAGTTGTTACCCACCTGCACATCGGCTGATTTCAAAATGTCTGGGTTAAGCGTTAAGTTACCAATGTGATGGAACATATTGGCGTGCTGTGAAGCGCCATCCAAACGAATATCCAGGTTGGTTTCACCCAATCCGCGAATGTTAATTCGTTGGTTAACCGAGTGCGTTCCGCCTACATCAACCCCGGGAATATCACGCAGCAAGTCCGACATGTGATCGGCTTGTTTGAGTGATAGATCGTCCGTGGTGAGAGATTCCGAGCTGCTCGATACTTTCGTACCCCAGATCACCACATTTTCCTGCTCCGGTGTCGCTTTCTGCTCAGCAACCGCGTTGGCCGACATCGCGGCAGTGATCGCAAGCCATAACGCAGACTTCTTGCAAATATCCATACTGACTCAATTCCTCAAAAATACAAATGATAACGATTCGCATATATGTTAAATTGAGCTCAACCAATAGAGAAGTTGAATTGATTATGCAAAATCGCACATCAGTTATGGAAAACACGCAAAATCAACATAAGGTATTAACCAAAAACGGCGCACGCCAAACGGTCACCTTGTCACGTCATGTGGTCAAGGAGCGAGATGAGCAAATTGTTGCGCAAAATTTGAATCAACCCGTGATGGCACAAGGCCACTTTGTGGAATACGTCAGTCCAAACGGGTTTACCTTGCATGGAGGGTCTAGCCTTGAATTGGCCGATTGCGATGTGATGACCACCAGCGCGCCAGCCCTTGTCATCATTCTCTTGCTGGAAGGCACCTTACGCTTTGCCTATGATGACCTCAAACTTGAATTGTGTGCCAATCAGCATCCACAAGCTTTGATGGTCAATTTGCAGCAGCCGTGCATCTTCCATCGCCGTCTGCATCAAGGGATGACAGTACGCAAACTCAACATCGTTTTATCGCCCGATACATTGCAAAAATTCGCGCAACACTCCTGCCCATTGCAACATTTTCTGCAACAAGACAAAGCACTGGTTCCACTTTCACTGAACGAGGAAAGTTGGCAAGCCGTTGAGTCTCTGCTCAACCGTCGTGTGATCCACACCATCAGTGCGCATATTGCTCGGGAAGCCACGGTTTGGCGCTTGGTGCATGACGCCGTGTTGCAATGCCCTGAACACGCCACCTCGTTATCTCAGCACCAAGAGGGACAATCTGAGCAATGGATTAATCAGTTGCTGCACTATATCGATCAGCATTTGCATGAAGAGATTTGCTTAGAGCAACTGGCAGAACGCCATGCGATGAGCGTTTCCAACTTACAACGCAAATTTAAAACTCGCCTGAATATGACGATTGCACACTACATCCGGCACCGACGGTTACAACTGGCGCGTCAGCAATTAGAGCGAGGTTTGGTCACCATCACAGAGGCCGCGTATGAAGCAGGCTATCTGCACCCTTCCAACTTTACCGCAGCGTTTAAAAAAGCCTTTGGTATCTCTCC
Source organism: Vibrio cholerae (assembly GCF_008369605.1). Lineage (NCBI taxonomy): Bacteria > Pseudomonadati > Pseudomonadota > Gammaproteobacteria > Vibrionales > Vibrionaceae > Vibrio > Vibrio cholerae. The sequence goes on along the minus strand of NZ_CP043556.1, from coordinate 887,447 downwards.
GCAGGCTTTTGTGGAATTGAAACAGGCGGGTTAATTGCCATGATTCTGGCCAAGCTTATCCCCTACTTGGTGCTTCAGCCTCACGTCGGAAGAGTATAGAGACATAAGCGCTGCCCCTGCATCTCAATCACATTAAACGGGGTATCGTAAATGGCGCTCAACACTTCAGATTGGATCACGTCACGCACCGAGCCTGTGGCTACGACTTCGCCTTTTTTCAATGCGACGATTTTATCGGCGTAGCAGGAAGCAAAGTTGATGTCGTGGATCACCACCACCACCGCCTTATTCAGCTCATGGGCTAAACGGCGCAGTGTAGACATGATTTGCAGCGAATGCTTGATATCCAGATTGTTTAACGGCTCGTCGAGGAAGACGTAATCGGTATCTTGCGCCATGACCATGGCGATAAACGCGAGTTGACGCTGCCCACCACTCAGTTCATCCAGATACTGATACTGAATGGTTTCGAGATCGAGATACTCAATCGCTTGATTGATGATCTGCTCATCTTGTGCGGTCAATTTTCCTTGGCTGTAAGGAAAACGGCCAAAAGCCGTCAACTCTCGCACCGTAAAACGCATATTGAGCACATTCGATTGACGCAACACCGCCAGCTTTTGGGCCAGCGCCTTGGTGTTCCACTCCACCAACTCACGCTGCTCAATCCAGACTTTACCCGCATCCCGATTGACCAAACGGCTCGCCATTGAAAGCAGCGTACTTTTGCCTGCGCCATTAGGGCCGATAATCGCCGTCACCTGCCCTTTATCAAACTGAGCACTGGCGTCATGTACCACGCGCTTGGTACCAAAATGTTTGGTGAGCTTTTCCAGTTGAATCATTGCTAAACCACTTTATTGCGAAGTAACAGCGAGAGGAAATAGATCCCGCCGATAAAATTGATCACCACACTCAAGGTGGTCCCGAAATGAAACACTTTTTCGATGATCCACTGGCCTGACAATAGTGCGCACACCGACATCGCCGACGTGGCAAGCAGCAAGGTGGAGTGACGATAAGAGCGGAACCATTCGCGAGTCAGGTTTGTCACCAGCAGCCCAAAAAACAGAATGGGCCCGACCAGAGCGGTGGAAATCGAAATCAGCAGCGCGCTGATCAGCAAAACATTACGCGTCACTTTGTGTACATCGACACCTAAACTCACCGCGTTATCTTTATCTAACCAGAACACATCGAGCACACGATGCTGACGGAACAGCAGCACGCAAGCCAACAGCAGCAGAGGCGACACCACATACACCAACTTGGTGTTGACGTTATTAAAGCTGGCGAACATGTTGGCCTGTACCGAAGCAAAATCGTTCGGATCCATCAACATCACAAAGAAAGAGGCGATGCTAGAAAAAAGCTGGCCTAAAATCACCCCAAGCAGTAACAGCACAATCAAGTTGCGATGCCCACTTCGGAAATAAAAAGTAAACAGCAGCGTCGAGAAGCTGAGCATCGCCGCCACCGACAGTGAAAAATTCCAGTACACGTTCATCGCAATACTGCTCATGCCCCCAAACAGCACCACGACCAACACTTGGGTGAACATGTATAAAGCATCAAACCCCATGATACTCGGCGTTAAAATACGGTTATGGGTGATGGTTTGAAACGCCAACGACGACTGCGCAATCGCAATGCCAGCAAAGACCATAGCCAACACTTTCGGCACGCGACGCGATAAAAAATACTGGTAGTTGTCCGCATTGAGCCCGACGCCAATAAACAGCGCCGCAAACAGCAGAGAAATCGCGATCAGCAGCAGTAATTTCGTTCTATCCTGCATGACGCTGCCCTCGCAAAATCAAGGCAATAAACACCGAACCACCTAAAATACTTATGATCATAGAGATGGGGACTTCATACGGGAAGATGATGACGCGCCCCACTAAATCACATAACAACACGAACATCGCCCCGAAAATGGCAGTGCGCGGAATATTTTTACGCAAATTATCGCCGTAATAGAGGCTGACTAGATTAGGCACAATCAAACCCAAGAAAGGCAGTTGACCGACAATCATGACCACGGTCGCCGACATGATGGAGACTAAGGCCACACCGATGATCATGACCTGTTGATAATTCAAACCCAGATTGGTCGCAAAATCTTTCCCCATCCCCACGGCAGAAATGCGTGCGGCATACAAATAGCTGAAAATAGCCACCGGGATTGCGATATAGAGCAGTTCAAAATCCCCTTTAAGCAGGTTGGCGAAATTGGCAACAGCCCAGCCGGAGAGATTTTGGATAGCATCATATTTGTAGGCAATAAAGGTCGCCAAAGAGTCAATCACATTGCCAAAAATGATGCCGATCAGCGGCACAAAAATGACGTTTTTAAACTGAATGCGCTGAATGAAAAACACAAAGACCAGCGTACCCAACATGGAGACGCCGAAAATCAACCAGAGGTTTTGACCATGGCCAAACAGAACTAGGCTAAGCACGTAACCGAGCATGGCACACTCTATCGTGCCGGAAGTCGATGGTGAGGCAAATCGGTTTTGACTCACTTGCTGCATGATAAGACCCGCGATGCTTAAACCCGCACCGGAGAGCAAAATCGCTAATAATCGGGGGACTCGGCTAGTCAGCAGTAACTGCCAAGCTGACTCATCACCTTGAAACAAGGCTGCGAGGGATAAATTGCCCACGCCAACAAACAGGGAACAAAAACTAATAACAACTAAAACAAGCAATAACTTTTTCAAAGTAAACCTCAGCCTGTCAGCAAGAGGAGAGTTTCCCCTCCTCCGTGCTTATCTACTGCATACCAACTGACGCTTTCATGTCGGCAACCATCTGCTCTGTCGCTTTCACGCCAGAGATAGCGATGTACCAAGCATTCACATCGAGATAAGCAATATGGCCGTTTTTGTAAGCTGTGGTGGCTTTAACCAGATCATTTTCAAAGGTTTGACGAATATTGGTTTCACCTTTAGTCACCACTTTATCTCGGTCAACCACCAGCAAGGTTTTCGGGTTGTGTTCACGGATGTACTCAAATGAGATCAGATCACCATGGCTGCTCTCTTTGCTGACTGGCACGGTTTCACTAAATCCAAAATCTTTGTACACCGAAGAGAAGCGTGAATTGGCACCAAAAGTCGTCAGGTTGCCGCCAGAGCTCATGACCAACATCGCATCACTTTTATGTTGTTGGTTGTATTGCATGATGGATTTAAATTGCGCGTCAACTTGCTCAATTTTGGCCTCGACCGCAGGTTCAATCGCAAACACTTTGCCTAGGTTACGCCACTGCTGTTGAGTGCTTTCCCAATAACCTTGGTCAGCTTCAGCAGCAAAAACGATGGTCGGTGCGATTTTTGATAGCTCGTCGTAGCTTTTCGATGCACGCGGCCCAATCACAATCAGATCTGGTTTTTGGGTATAAATCGTTTCAAAATCTGGCTCAAATAACGAACCTGCACTTGGATACTTATCACTCTTGTATTTGGCAAGATAGTCAGGAGTACCATCAAATTTGGAAACGGCAACCGGCTCAATACCGAAACTGTCGATAGCGTCCAGAGCACCCACACCAATAACCACTACACGTTGCGGTTTCTGCTCAAGGGTGGTTTTACCCAAGCGATGTTCAATCGTTACTGTCTCTGCTTGTGCAGCAAACGCAGCCAATAATCCTAATGCAGCCCAATGAATACGAGATTTCATATGTTCCTTCCGAAAGTGGTTGAGATAAGCAAGTGGAATCATTTTGATACTTATTCTCATTAAGAGAGTGCGTACTATAATCAAAACCAACTTGGCAATGCAACTGTGTGAGGGAAGATATCGTTGAACAATTTAGAAATGCACAAACCCTCGCCAATTCTTATCAATAGCAAGGGTCTACAAGATTCATTTAATGAATTTGATTTATACCCAAACCACTTGAAGTTGCAGGTAGGCGGCAAGTGAGTGAGTGCCTATGAGCATAGATAGACTATGTGATTGGGGAGAACGAACGTAGCCAACACCGCTGCAGCTTCAAGTAGGAAGGGGATAGCTTAAATAAGGTATGACTGACACTCTGCCCCAAGCACATGCGTAATGGTTTGCGGCTCTACCAATAACCAATTAGGACAAGCATCCAAGGGCTCGGAGGCTAAGATGATTCCATCTTGCCAAGGTTTGCGGTAAACCGTCGGCGGTTGACCATCGGTACTGTAACGAACCAGCCAGAACTGTTGACCATCAGAGAGACAAATAGAGGCTTTAAACGGTAACACGACGCTTTTTACGACCATCAAGGCTTCTATTTCCGCAATGGTTTGGCGAATAGCTGCCACCGGATCTCGCTCTAAACCATTTTTGAGCATCAATAGGAAAATCAATTCACTGTCCGTCGTACCGATGCGCCGAATGTATAAATGCTCAGGCAGTGAGCGCTCCAGCTCATATTTCACCGCACAATAGTCACCAATTTGGCCGTTATGCAGAAACATCCAGTGGTTATACATGAAGGGATGACAGTTTGAACGCGATACTTGCGTGCCCGTCGATGAACGAACGTGAGCCATAAAGCGATGTGAGCGAATATGGTGAGCCAATGAGCGTAGATTCTCATCTCCCCAAGCCGGTAACACTTCGTGGAAGCGTCCCGGCGTGCTGCGCTCTGTGTACCAACCTAGGCCAAACCCATCCGCGTTGACCCGAGTTACCGCTTTACGCGCTTCCAGACTTTGGTGAACTAACGAATGCTCTGGTTGATAAACCAACTGCTCTAAATAGATGGGGCTCCCTTGATAAGCCAGCCAGCGACACATAACCACGTCCTGTAAAAAAGTATTTCTGATTTCAATAAAGCATGTTTAGTTACAGGGTGCAATACGGGGTGAAAAATATAACTGAATTCTAGCCAACGCTTGCAGTATAAGGCTTCAATCCGCTCTCGATTCGTCGCCCTATCCCCTCTTTGTGACAGATCAACACCGCTGCAGCGTCAAGTAGGGAAGGGATAGAGTGTACCAAAACCGCTCACACCACGACAGCGTCAAATCGAAACAAAATCAATGAAGCAAGATCAAATTATTTCCCTTTATTTTATCGTCAATCGAGTGATGGGATTTCGCATATATTGATGGCATGTTTAATTTCACTGATTATTTATTGCGCTCTAATTGCTTTATTTACTAGACCTAACTAACAATTACGATATTTTATATCGACACAGATATCATTTATCTATGTCGTTATTGTGCATAGTTAATTGTCTTATTAGTCATTTATTCGATTGATGATTTGTTTACTGAATGTGTTGCAAATGTGATGCTATGCCAAACAATGAATAATTCAGGCTTGCTATGAATTATCACCAGCCATAAATTGTTACAAATACTTTACATATGGATATGTACTATGCGCACCCTATTTGGATTATGGGTAATCTGCTATTCCACCTTATTATTTTCCAATACTCAGCCTAATGATGAAAAGCTAATTAATGCCTTGATTGAACAAGGCATTATCTGCGAAGGGCTTTCTTATGAGCAGCAACAAAAAGCATTATCCCTCTACTTACAGCAAAGGTTTAATAATAAGAATAACGATATCAAAGCTGATAGCGAATCCTCTTCTTCAGGTGAAAACCCTGAATTAAAGCCACGCTGTATTAATCCAGAGTCGCCATAGCCATAACCCAATCTGGTTAACCGAAGATTGTTATTTTCGGCTGGCCTTTTCACACCTTAAATAAGGAAATATTAAGGAAATAAAATGAAAACGATCAAAAAAACGCTATTAGCTGCCGCCGTAGCCAGTTTTTTCAGCAGTGGATTATACGCTCAAACACCCATTGATTTAGGCGTGGTGAATGAGGATAAATTAATTGAAATGTTAGTCCGCACCGGACAAATTCCTGCCGATTCCTCTGACGTTGATAAACGTATTGCGCTAGAACGTTATCTGGAGGAGAAAATTCGCTCCGGCTTCAAAGGTGATGCGCAATTTGGTAAGAAAGCGCTCGAGCAGCGTGCAAAAATTCTTAAAGTGATCGATAAGCAAAAAGGCCCGCACAAGGCGCGTGTTTTTGCTTTAGATGTTGGTCAAAAGCGCACGGACAAAGTGCTCGCGCTATTGATCGATTTCCCGGATCTCCCTTGGGATGATAACCGCCTGACGAAAGAGCATACTGAGATGCTCTACGATCGTTATGAGCCTTCTCATTACCAAGATTTGCTGTTCTCGGACAAAGGCTATACCGGTCCAAACGGTGAAAACTTTATCTCAATGCGTCAGTATTACGAGAGTGAATCTGGCAACAGCTACAGTGTCTCCGGCCAAGCAGCAGGATGGTATCGTGCCTCAAAGAATGCGGCTTATTACGGTGGCAACTCTCCCGGTACCAATAATGATATGAATGCTCGGGAGCTGGTTCGCGAAGCACTGGATCAACTTGCGCGCGATCCAAACATTAACCTTGCCGATTACGATATCGAAGATCGCTATGACTACAACGGTAACGGTAATTTCCGTGAGCCAGATGGCGTGATAGATCACTTGATGATTTTCCATGCCTCTGTGGGTGAAGAAGCGGGTGGCGGTGTGTTGGGCGCGGATGCGATTTGGTCACACCGTTTTAACCTCGGCCGTTACCATGTTCTTGAAGGCACGAAAAGCAACGTTCCTGGGCGCTTCAATGGCCAATTCGCTGCCTTTGATTACACCATTCAACCGATTGATGCGGCTGCCGGCGTGTGTGCCCACGAATATGGTCACGATTTAGGTCTGCCCGATGAATATGACACCCAGTACACAGGTACGGGAGAGCCCGTCTCTTATTGGTCAATCATGTCATCTGGCAGCTGGGCGGGCAAAATTGGCGGTACACAGCCCACAGCTTTCAGTTCATGGGCTAAGCAGTTCTTACAAAACTCGATTGGCGGACGCTGGATTAACCATGAGCAGCTTTCGATTAATGAGTTAGAAGCCAAACCGCGCGTGGTTACGCTATTCCAAACCACAGATAACTCACGCCCGAACATGGTGAAAGTGACTCTGCCGATGAAACGGGTTGAAGGCATTAAACCTGCAGAAGGTGAGTTCTCCTTCTACTCGAACCGTGGCGATGATCTGAAAAACCGCATGAGCCGTCCATTGGCGATCCCAGCAGGCAGCCAAGCCACGTTGCGCTTTAAAGCGTGGTTCCAGATTGAAAAAGATTACGACTACGCGCGTGTGCTGATTAACGGCAAACCGATTGCCGGTAATATCACGACGATGGATGATCCGTTTAAATCAGGTTTAGTACCTGCCATCTCAGGCCAATCTGATGGCTGGGTAGATGCGCAATTTGATCTCTCTGCTTGGGCAGGCCAAACCGTTGAACTGGCATTTGATTACTTGACGGATGGCGGTCTGGCCATGGAAGGTCTGTATGTCGATGACTTACGCCTTGAGGTGGATGGCAATCAGAGCTTGATCGATAACGCAGAAGGCACATCCAGCTTTGCGTTCCAAGGTTTCACCAAAAACGGTGGCTTCCACGAAGCCAATCACTATTACTTGCTGCAATGGCGCAGCCACAATGATGTTGACCAAGGCTTAGCCAATTTGAAACGCTTCGGGCAACTGATGTCATTCGAGCCGGGCTTGCTGGTGTGGTATGTGGACGAATCTTACGCGGATAACTGGGTTGGCAAACATCCGGGTGAAGGCTGGCTAGGCGTGGTCGATGCCGACCAAAATGCCTTGATCTGGTCAAAAACAGGGGAAGTGGCACAAACGCGTTTCCAAGTGCGTGATGCAACCTTCTCACTGTTTGATCAAGCGCCGCTCAAATTGGTCACGGCTGATGGCAATACGCTGGAAGATATGAACTTAACCGCGAATGCCTCGTTCTCGGACGATCAAGATTACAGCTCGCCTCAAGCTCCAGATTCTGGCCGCAAAGTGATGCCATTTGGTTTGAAGATCGACCTGCTCTCACAAAGTAAAGAGAATGAGTACGGTGTTGTTCGCTTGTCGAAAGTCACCACGGAAAATATCGCGCCTGTGGCTCGCTTTGAACTGAAAGTCGAAGGGCTCTCTGTGACGTCACAAAACACCAGTAGTGATAGCGATGGCAATATCGTCAGCTATTTGTGGGACTTTGGTAACGGTCAAACCAGTACCGAAGCCGCGCCAACTTGGTCATATACCAAAGCAGGCAGTTACTCTGTCACTTTAACGGTGACGGATGACAAAGGCGATAGCGATACTCATCAGCAAACCATTAAAGTGGACACACCGAATGCGTTACCACAAGCCAGTGCCAACTATATCCATTTAGGTCGCTGGGTCACCATGTGGTCAACCAGTACCGACAGTGATGGCCGCATTGTCGACACCGAATGGACACTGCCGAATGGTAAAATTAAGCGGGGTCGTATGTTTACTGCGATTTTCCCAAGCTATGGGCACCATGATGTGCAGCTCAAAGTGATGGATGACCGCGGCGCAGTCACCACCACCACCATCAAAGTCAAACTGTAATTCTTCCTTCTCCTTCCATGGATTTGGGCACCTTCGGGTGCCCCTTTTTTAAGGCTCATGCTAATGCGAAAAGCCTTATTCTCCGTTATCTTTCAGCCGCTCTAACGCATCAATACGGCGCCACTGCTCAGGCGCAAAGTGCTGCTCTCGTAACTGCTGAATTTGGGTTTGCTGCTCACTGGCCGAGAGCTCGTTGCGAACTAATATAGCGGCCCGCGCTTGATAATAGTCCTGAAACTGCTGTTCAAACGTCGCACGGGAATCATCGAGCTCCGCTAAACGCTGCGCCCCTTGCTCACCCACCAAGGCAACGCGAGCCAAATAGCGTTGCTGCGCATCCCCCTGCCCCGCTTGAGTTAACTGCGGCAATAGCTGCGCTGTCGCCTCACTACGCTGAATAAAATCGGGCTGGTCGAGCAACAGCGCTTGCCAAGCTCGCTGCGCCTCTTCACTTTGCCCATACTGCTCATAAATTCGGCGCTTTTCGATCGCCAATTCGCGCAGCCGATTCTCCTCTGCAAACAGCGCTTGCTGCTCAGCAGAAAAATAACGAGCTTGCAGATCTAACAAGCTCTGGTGCAATTGCCACCACTCTTGGGTCGAAAGCCCCCCGCTGGCTTGCGGCAGCGTCAGCTCAGATAACGCCGCTTTATACTGCACATATTGTGCAAACAGACTGCTATCAATGAGCAAGCCTTGGTTTTCCTGCTCATAACGCTGCACTTGCTGCTGAATCACGGGTAAAGACGTTTCACCCAAGCCTGAGAGAAAATATTCCAAGAGATCGCGCGGACTCGATTGATCTGCTTGTATATCCGCCTGCGATGGCGTGGTCACTAAAGGCCGAGAGGGATACCAAGATGGCCAAACAATCGCACAGAGTGCCCCTATGGTCACCACAATTCCCAAACTCCATGCGATTTTTTTCATGGCAAGCTCCTACAACCCAGCTTGTTTGAGACGATTCGCATGCTGGCGATATAACGTTACCGGATCGGTTTCAAACAGGGAGTGAATACCCAGTAGACCGTTGATCTCATCCAAATGGTTCATCCGGTAGTCATCACGGATCACTTTGCCAAGATGAGTACTGCAGGTTGCGACCAAGCCATCATTCGGCTCATTAAAGACCAACCCAATCAACCCCATCGCCACATCGCTTGGATCAAGAATATTGGTGACGGTCGCTGCGCCACTCCATGAGTAGTAACGCACCCCATTCACTTGGTACGCCCCCTCTCCACACGCTGATGTCGGAACACCTTCAGGATAATACTGATTGAATTTCAGCGATCCTTCGGTGGTGAGCGCCGCCAGCGAAGCAAGGGGATCTTGTGGATGCGCTTTTCCGCCAGAGAGCAGATCAATCAAAGCCACCAAGCCTTGGGTTAACCCAACCGCTACCTGCTCACTCACGGAACCCGATGGAATCACACCACGCACTAAGTCGGCAACGGCAGAGCCTTTATGCACCCCGCCAATACTGGTCACTGAGGCGACTAAATCCGGACGCACTGATGCCACATAGCGAATGGTGGGGCCACCATGACTATGCCCAATCAAGTTCACTTTTTTCGCTCCGGTTACCGCCAGTAGCGATTCCACCTGAGCCAATAACTGCTCACCTCGGCGCTCAGAGCTGTTGGTCGCTGAAACCTGTGCCACATACACTTGAGCGCCATCTCGGGTCAGTGATTGTGGAATGCCGTGAAAGTAATCCATCCCCGCCAAGGTGTCGAAGCCAAATAGACCATGAACTAAGACAATCGGATAACGGGTTTGGGTATAGCCTTGTTGCGATAACGCGTGAGCACTGGTTCCGGCCCAGATTGAGGAAGAAAACAGTGAGAGAGCGATTAATATAATGATTTTATTCAAGGGATATTCCTTCTCGTTCTTGTCTTCAGTCTTGGAATCACACGAAGTGGCGTGAGTCTCATTAACTGAAAACAGGGTCATTACTCGGTAGAAGTCAGACCTCTTACCGTTAATTAAGCTAGAAGAGAAGTGGCGGATTTCCGAATCTCAAAAGGTCAAAATGTGAACAAAATATAAAATTAATAACATTTCATTAACACACAATGCGTACAGCCCCAACTTTGGTTGAGGCAACATAAAAAAGCGAAGAGCGATAAAAAAGCGGCCTAGAAAGGCCGCTTAGTGAGAAATAGAATATCAACGTCATCAGCAAACGACATGAATGCTTGCTTAGCGTAGTCATTGGTTAAAGTTCAAAACTGCCCACCAGTTTATCCAGTTGCGAAGAGAGACGTTGCAAGCTTGTACTGGCTCGGCTTAACTCATCCGCAACATGCGAGGTTTCTGTCGTCAGTTGGTTGATGTCTTCAACGTTGCGATTAATGTCTTCCACCACGGTTGATTGTTCCTCTGTCGCGGTCGCAACTTGAATATTTTGATCATTAATCTGATCAATTTGGCTGTTGATCTCTGTGAGAGATTGGTTCGCTTTAGCGGAAAACTCAACCACCACATCACTTTGCGAGCGACCTTTTTCCATTGCTTCTACTGCGCGAGTTGACTCCGTTTGAAGGCGATTAATGACTTGCTGGATCTCTTCCGTCGATGCCGCTGAACGACTTGCTAATGTGCGAACTTCATCCGCCACCACCGCAAAACCACGACCTTGTTCACCCGCTCGCGCAGCTTCAATCGCAGCGTTGAGCGCCAATAGGTTCGTTTGCTCAGAAATACTGCGAATGGTATCGAGTGTTGAGCTAATACCGTTAATTTGGGTCGCCAGTGATGAGACAACTTGAGTGGCATTATCGAGTTCATTGACCAGTGTTTGGATCCGATTTTGCACTTCACCCACCACCTTTTTCCCTTCACCAGAATGCAGCGTCGCTTGCTTCGCGACATCGGCAGCCATAGCCGCATTGGAGGCGATTTCGGATACGGTAGCACCAAGCTCATGAATCGCCGTCGCAACTTGTACTGTTCTATCTCGCTGCGAAGCACAGTTAGATTGCGTCATGTGCGCGCGCTGCGACACACTAGAGGCCATCGTCGCCAGCTCTTTTGAGTTTTCTGCCACTTCTTCAATCGAGTGATGCACTTTATCAATGAAAGCATTGAAGCTTTTACCGATGTCACACAGTTCATCGTTACCATCCAACTCCAATCGAGTACGCAGTGAAAGATTCGCCGCCGCAGAACTCATACGATCTTTCAGGTAAGCCACTCGGCTACGTAAGTTCGTTATGATGATCAGTGAAGTGATGAATGAAATGATCAAGCCTGCTGCAATGATCACCATTTGCTTGGTGCGTCCTGCTTCGAAACTTTCCACGCTGGCACGGTTTTGCTGCTCCGCTTGCTGCAAAAGCGTATCGAGGATCTGGTTGGCTTGTTTACGCATTTCACCGTAGGTCGGCGCGTATTTATCGCGGTAAATGTTTTGCGCCGTGGTCATATCGTTATTGGCGAAAGCTTGCAGCATAGGCTCTAACTCTTCACGCACCATTTGTTCAAAACGAGCTTGAAGTTTGCGTGCCTGCTCTTTGAGTTCCGGATTAACCTGAGAATCAACCGCAACTTGCATTGCTTGACGCATTTCTGGGATATCTTCGGTTCTTGCCTCTTCGACTCGTTTGAGAACCCCTTTCGCATCCTTGAGCGCCGTTTCTTGCAGTAGCATCATATCAATTCCAACCCGCATCCGAGGAATACGCGACGTCGCCTCTGCCATGGCACGCATTGGTGCAGCCGTGTTGGCATACAAGCTGTTGGACTGCGCTTGCATCACTGACATGGTGTTTAGACTGGTGAAAGCCACAAACAGCAGCGCAATCGCAGGGATCGCCACCGCAATTGCGAGCATCCATTTCAGAGAAAATTTATTGATGATCATGTCTCGTACCTATCGTTCAGAAGTTATCGTGTTTGCCGACATGTTACGGTGTAGGATCATCGGCAAACATCAAAAGCGCGTGGATCGCGCCTTATATTGTTATTGCGTATGTTTACCCTAATGTGAAAGGGCAGGCTGATCACCCAAAGAAAATCAACCTTTGAAGTAGTATGGCAAAATTATTCTGTTTCTGAATTGTTAAGTCGATAAATGACTAAATAAAAAACATTAAAGACATAAAATGCCCTGAAATTTCAGGGCATGCTTCCATTGTTTAATGGCTATGTTGACGGTCTCTTTTTAGTTCAAATCAAATTGAACCCCTTTCACCAACCAATCATCAGCCCAAATTTTCAGTTGAGTGATCTTAGCGGCATCCGGTAAATCGAAACGATCTTCATGAGCATTGGTGACATACGCTTTCGAGCCTACCGTTTGCTGACGTCCATCTTGGTAGGTGAATGTCAGCGCCACCAACTGCTGACCGCCATATTGGAAATCACCAGAGGTTGCCGTGATGGATTTCACGCCGGACAGATCCACCGAACTCAAGCTACCACCATTGCCACCAACCAATAAATCGGAGGCGGACCCTAATGCATCAATCGCAGCACCCGCTCGCACATACAAACGATGATCTTGTCCCACACGCTGCTGATTCATTTTCCCTTGTGTGTAACCCAGAATCGGCGAACTTTCTTGCGCATTAAACACATCGGTATAAGCGGTGATGGTACGTAAACTTACCGCATCGTTGCTGCTCGCATACAAACCAAGCTCACCGGTTTGTTTGTCATGTCCAAGCGACTCACCGCTGTAGACATTGGTCAATTCATCTGTGCCTTTACGCCACTCCCAACGCTGAGTCAGGTTTTGGTTACAGGTTTGCAACGCGTCTAATGCCGCACCATCAAGACAGAGCTTAGTGTTACTCGCACTCACATAACGACCAAGCTGATCATAGATGAAAGATTGCGCTGATTGCTGGCTATCGCACGTATTGGCCGCCAAGCGACCTTGAGCATCGACTTGAATACAGCGGTTGTTAAAGCTGGCAAGTTGTAGATTGACCGGGCGGCCACCCGTGAATACAGGGTGATCCCAATCGACCGTAAAGCTTGCCGATTTCGTGATTCGACGACGTGGGGTATCTTCAAAGCCATGATAGGACTGATGAGCACCGACCACATAGTAGTGCTTATAAGCACCGTTATAGATTGGGCGGATATTGACCGAAGAGTCGATGATAAAATCCGTACTGCCTGTCTCTGTGGCAGAGGCTTTATAAATCACATCCATTTTCGGCACAAAACTCGCGTAACTCAGTGGGCTAATACGGTTCACGTCTACCGGGTAGGTATTCACCCACAAAGCATCGGTCGAACGATTGAGTAGCGATTCTGCTGTCGCGTATTGTTGACGATTCCATGTAAAGCTAACCGCTTGCGCATTCTTCGCATTACGCTCAATACGATAGTCTTGTGTGTTGTAGGTTAACCAGCGACTCTGGGTATAACTTGCTCTCGCCTCGAGTTTAGCTTTCGGGCCATCTCCACTGACTTCAACCCCACCAGTCACCCCAAGCTCAAAACCTGAAACCTCTTTGCGCTCAAATTTCTCGTTAATGTTATCGACCGGAAAGGTTTTCAGGATCTGCGCTTTATTGTTCGATGCGTTAAACACGAAGCGATAATCTTGGGCAATCGCATCGGTTGACCACTCACGGAAATAGGCATCTAACGTCGTATAACTGGCTCCAAACTGACGATAACCGAGTTGATCATTTAGATGAATGCCTGCTCCCGTGCTGTCATCATCTAAGCTGATACGCACAATTTTGGCATCTGGTGTCGCGGAACCCACAATGCCGTATTGCAACGAACGCTCTAGGTTAACCCGATAAATCAATGAGATATTGGCATCTTTACAGAACGGACGGCTGCCCTTTTCGTTTTTCCACAACCAAGAGTTGTTGAAGGTACATTCTTCATCGCTGATCGCACGGTTGACACTGATGTAGAAAGCGACATGCGGCAAGGTATTTGTTTCGCTGTTTGCCGGTGCCGGACTTGCAAAACCAGAGCGCGCTAATAAGCGAGCGGTTCGCGGCGCTTCGAGTAATTGAGGGTCAACCTCTTCTGCCTGATCAAAAGGTGTAAACAGCAGCTCCCCTTTATGTTCAGTGATGACAATAAATTGATTAGCAAAACCCACCCCATAAGCCTTTCTGAATTGGGCTTGCATCTCTGCTTGACCTTCAGCATCACTGATCTGACTGAAATCAACCAAAACGCGTTTTTGCTGGTTAATCACCAAATCGCGCAGCTCAGCTAAGCTCGGTAATGCGTTGTCTTCGGCTTGCCAATCAGCAGCATTATAATATTTTATTGCATGACTATCAGCGACTTGACTAATAATATCCGCCGCTTCACCACTTGGTTCATTGATATTTGCCAACAGGGTTGGGCTGGATATTGCGCTTAATATTGTGAATATCGCGATTGCGCAACGATTGAGTTTTGGCATATAAACCTCACTGACTCTGTTATTTTTAGTGTTATTACAAGAGAGATTTTCAAACAAAGTGACTTATACTCAAATTACTGAAAAAACAAGAAATATATCAAACACTCAAATTAATAGTTGCTGATAAACTCTCTTCTATAATTCTGAGTTGAGTAATATTCTTATATTTTCAAGTAATTAGAACATACCCATTTTGCATGTGTCTCATGGGTTACCCTCGTCATCCTTGAGTTTGCGTGTGGCTGTACTGCTACGGCTTACCGCGTATCCTTTTAGCAGAAATGCATATCCCCTTCTTACTCGAAGCGGCAGCGGTGTTGGCCACGTTCGTTCATCCTAATCACACGGTTTATCTATGCTCATGAGGATTCACTCTCTTGCCGCCTATCTGCAACTCCAAGGAGTTTTGGTATATATTTTCTGCCACCACATACTTACTGAAATATCACTTATGTTTCTAAATGTAAAATACGGTAAAATTGAAAATTCACAGCGGATCACAGATTTTAGCCTCTAAAGACTTTTTATTTGCTGTAAAATAATTTCTTCCTAAAATAACAATTACTGATATTCATATTATTTAATGAGCCTAATTTAATTTGGGCTAATTTAGTCTGAATTAATTTATAAGGTTGATTTAAAGATTAATTGAATAATTTAAAAAAAGTTAAGTTCTCCATTTTAACTCTAAAGATTTCAATACGCTTACACATAAGAAAAGGCATGATTTAAGAGTCAGTGAACCCGTATAAGCATAGATTGACTATGCAATCAAAATGAACCCGTCTAACCGACACAGTAGCCGCTTCAAGTAAGAAGAAGATAGTGATGCTTTCATCAACTAGACTTGATCTTACTTCCAACCTAGGGAAGCCGCTGGGTGTTTTCATTGACCAGATGAATACCTCATTCACAATACCCACAGATCTGACCAGATCCTCACTCTGATTACTCAATGATAAGAAGTAAACGATGAAAAAAAGACTCTCTATTATAATCGCTGGCTTAGCTAGCTTATCGGTTAATGCCGCTACTGAACCATGGGCTTCCCCTGAGGCAGAAGTGCTTAGCCGCGCGCAAATTCAACAAGTGCAAGGTAAACAAACCTATACCTATGTGCGTTGTTGGTATCGTCCTGCAGCCACTCATGATGACCCCTACACCACTTGGGAGTGGGCAAAGAATGCGGATGGTAGCTATTACACTATCCAGGGTTATTGGTGGTCGAGTATTCGACAAAAAAACATGTTTTACACGACGGTTCAGCCAGAAACCCTGTTAGAACGCTGTGAAGAGACGCTTGGTGTCAACCACGAGTTTGCCGATATTACCTATTTCGCGGCCGATCATCGCTTTTCATACAACCACACGATTTGGAGCAATGATCCGGAGGTTCAGTCCAACCGCATCAGCAAAGTGATCGCGTTTGGCGATAGCCTTTCCGATACTGGCAACATTTTCAATGCCTCACAGTGGCGCTTCCCCAACCCTGACTCATGGTTCCTAGGCCATTTCTCGAATGGATTCGTCTGGACTGAATACCTAGCACAAGGTTTGAATGTACCTCTGTATAACTGGGCCGTCGGTGGTGCGGCAGGGCGTAACCAGTATGTGGCATTAACGGGCGTTTATGAGCAGGTCAGCTCTTATCTGTCTTATATGCGACTGGCTAAAAACTATCAGCCAGAAAACAGCTTGTTTACCTTGGAATTTGGTTTGAACGACTTTATGAACTACAACCGTTCCTTGGCAGAGGTGAAAGCCGATTATAGTTCCGCGCTGATCCGTCTTATTGATGCAGGAGCAAAAAATCTTGTCCTAATGACCTTGCCGGACGCAACGCGCGCGCCACAGTTTCAATATGCCACGCAAGAGCAAATTGATACTGTACGCAGCAAAATCATCGGCATGAATGCCTTTATCCGTGAGCAAGCACGTTACTACCAAATGCAAGGTATTCGCATCGTACTGTTTGATGCTTATACCCTGTTTGACAGTATCACTACTCAGCCAGAGCAACATGGATTTGCCAACGCGAACTCCCCTTGCTTAGATATTCGACGCAACTCTGCCGCCGATTACCTATTGTCACATTCACTCTCTGCGGAGTGCGCCAAGCAAGGCTCAGATCGCTTTGTGTTTTGGGAAGTGACTCATCCCACCACCGCGATTCATCACTATCTTGCAGAGCAGATTTTGGCCACCGAAATGGCACAATTTCCGCTTTAATGCTCACCGTATCCTGAGGATGGCGTAAATCCATCCTCAGTCTCACAGCTTAGTCATCGGTTTCTTTGCTTTATTGAGCATCTCTTCATAGCCTTATAAAAAATGATGAGATGACACAACATGACGATGACAAAATCGACTCACTCTCCTGCTTTTACCGGTTCAGAGTTACTGAACACTTACTATCAACGTCGGGTGTCGCTTTTTATTGGTTTTATTTCTAGTTTGGTTTTCTTTCCACTCGCCGTTAAAAACTTGCTGATTGACTACGTTCTTCTTGGCGGGTTGATCATCGTATTCCAATGCACGCTCCTCATTGAAATTACGGCTATCTATTATCAAAAGAAAACACCATGGGGTTTTAGGCTTCCACTGGCATTGGTGGTAGTCATCGTGGTGATGGCTATTCACATTTTCGGCACCCTCGCCAGCTACTGGCTATTTCCCGTGCTCATTGCGATTGCTTTTCTACTCCCCCAGAAAGATAACTTATTGACCATCACCATTATCATTCCAGCCAGCATATGGGTTTTAATTCCCCATCAAACCGCCGAAGTCACCTTGCGCTTTAGCCTTGCGATCAGCGCTTGTGCCGCCATCATGTATGTGGTGGTAGATGCTATCCGTAAGCTGCACACTGAGCTTTTTTATCTTTCCACTCGTGATGCATTAACGGGCACATTGAATCGCCATCAACTGGATGGTTTTTTGAAAAAATGTCTTCGCCACCGCCAGCTCGCCAATGAATCGGCGGTGATCGCCGTGATCGATATCGATCACTTCAAATCTGTTAATGACCTTTATGGACACGACACAGGAGATAAAGTCATTACCCAAGTTGTTGAAATAATGAATACTCACTGCCGTGAGTTAGATCTGTTGTTTCGATTAGGGGGCGATGAATTTTTACTGCTGTTTGAAAATACGTCGTTAACCGACGCTACACTCGTGATGAGTCATATTGGTTGTCGGATTCAACAAACGCACTACCCATACCATGCCAAAGTCACCGTCAGTGTCGGTTTGGCCGAAGCACTGCGCACCGATGATCCGGAGCAGTGGTTCAAACGCGCAGACCAAGCACTCTATCATTCGAAAAAAATGGGGAAAAACCGCGTCAGCTTCGATGAAGAGCATGTCATTGAACTCAATGGCGACCATTGTCATGCGCTATTGGGTTCAACTCATGGTCATCGCTGATTTAACATCACGAATTGCACTAGTTGGGGCAACAAGCAACCAACACCGAACAATATGCTCTGCCATGGCGCTCGTTTTGTTGCCAGCAAGAGCGGAGACATAAAGAACAGCACCACCAACACTGGCAATAAGCTGACGTTACCAAGCCAGCCTAACAATAGCGTCAGTATGATTAATCCCATCAACAACCCATAAGGCAGTTTTAATTTAAATCCGAGCAAACTCATGAAAAGTAGTGGTACAGCAAGTGACAACATGTTTACGGCATCTTTATGATATTAATTCTCATTTATCATAGTCTGCCTTGAGTTTTGGTTCAAGGCACAATAAAACCAAAATTTGCATTAGAAAAAATAATCAAAGCCATAGATATTTATCGTGAGCAAAACAGCAATAATCGTTTGCTAGATAAGGCCTACAGCAATAACATCTCGCGCCGAGAGCTAAGCTCTTTCAAGAATTTTCATTAGATGATTTTAATAAGATATTGTTTTTATCTGGAGATAACGATGTCTGCCTCACTTTCTGTCGCAAAACTGACCTTCTTTATCGCTATTCTGGCTGCTGTCGGCCAAGCGACACAAACCATGTATGTGCCTTCTATTGGTTACATGGCGCAAGAGTTTTTGGTTTCACCAGCAGCGCTGCAAGCTGTGATGGCGTGCTACCTGATCCCTTACGGCTTGTCGCAATTTGTCTACGGTACCCTTTCTGATCGTATTGGTCGCAAACCGATCATTATTGCTGGATTGGCGATCTACATTATCGGTTCTTTGATTGCGCTCTTCGCCCATCAGTATTCATGGTTTTTGATCGGTAGCTTCGTGCAAGGTCTTGGGATTGGTTGTGGTGGCGCGATGTCTCGTACGCTCTCTCGCGACTGTTTCGAAGGCGCTGATCTGCATAAAGTCAACAGCTTAATCAGTATGTGCCTGATTTTCTCACCGCTGGTTGCGCCGGTCTTAGGTGGCTACTTAACCGAAAGTTTTGGTTGGCGTTCAAGCTATTTGTTTCTGTCACTCTTTGCCATTGCCGTGGTGATCACCATGATGACGAGCATGGTAGAAACCTTGCCAGCGACAGCGCGTAAAAAAGAGCCCGTGCTACGCAGTTATCATTACGTGCTGTCGGATCGTCGCTTCCAAGGTTACTTAATCTGTCTTGTCGCGACCTTTGCAGGCTTAGCCGTGTTCGAAGCGGCGGCTGGCGTGTTATTAGGCGGTGTATTAGGCCTACCTGCGACGACCGTGAGCTTGCTGTTTGTGTTACCCATCCCCGGTTATTTGGCGGGCGCTTGGCTCTCTAACGTGATTGCTCGCCACTGGCGTGAAAAAACCGCTATGTATATCGGCTTACTCGCGATCTTAACGGGCTCACTGGTCATTATGCTGCCCGGCTTATTGGGTATGACCACGGCCCTATCACTGATTGGCGGCGCAACCATTTACTTCTTAGGGGCCGGCATTTTATTCCCAGCCGCTACCACAGGTGCACTTTCTCCTTTCCCTTATCACGCGGGAACGGGCGGTGCAATTTTAGGTGGCATGCAAAATTTAGGGGCAGGTCTGGCTACGCTGTTTGCCGCCATGTTCCCAGCATCCGATCAACTACCACTCGGTATTATTATGCTTCTGATGTCAGTACTGGCGTTGTGGGGACTTAAACGCGTTTACACCAAACAGCCACCGTCAGATGAGATGCCGATTGCGATCTGAGGTGAGAAAATTCTGACCCTTTAGCGAATATACCGGATGAGATCAATTTCACTGCAGAAATGGGGAAATTAAATCTTGTCGTCACCTGAAAAGGCAGTAATATACGTCGTGTGTCACAGTTTTTGAGCCTAGCTCTTCGACGGGCACAAGTTCCTTTAAGTAGAGGCGCGCTGTTCATGAGTCGCCAGTCGTAGGTTGACCCCGATGATGACTGGTTAAAGGGTACAGCGCCGAAGTGATCGTTGCGTCATCAACGTTCGCTGGGCCAGCATTGAACAAATGCCGGACTGCCATAGTGTGTTGTCTATGGAGCGCTACCTTGAAGGATAAGAAGTGTTATTTCGCTGAAATGTGTTTTTTATCCTGCTGGTAGATCTCCACCTGAAAAGGTGATGTGAGATCCATGAATTTAGCCCCTTATTCTGACTCGGTTTACTCGGTCATCCCACCGCTACTCGCGGTGCTGCTCGCGATTACCACACGCCGAGTATTACTCTCTTTAGGCGCTGGCATTGTTGCTGGTGCGGTTATGCTTAACCATTTTTCCCCCCTGAGTACAGTGCAATACCTGTTTGGAAAGATCAGCGGTCTGTTTTGGGCGGAAGGTGCAGCCAACAGCGATAACATCAATATGCTGCTGTTTATGCTGCTGCTGGGTGGTTTGATAAGCTTAATGACGGCCTCAGGCGCAACGCGTGCTTTCGCGGTATGGGCTGAGCGCAAATGCAAAGATCGCCGCAGTGCAAAAGCTCTGACGGGTTTGATGGTATTTGCTTTTTTCATTGACGACTTTTTCCATAGCCTGTCTGTGGGTGCGATTTGCCGCCCAGTGACGGATCGCTTCCAAATCTCGCGCGCGAAACTCGCCTATTTGCTCGACTCTACCGCTGCACCTGTGTGTGTGATTACACCGATTTCCTCTTGGGGCGCTTACATCATCGCTCTCATTGGCGGCATTTTAGCGGCACACGAAATGACGGAAATCAGTGCGATTTCAGCATTTGTACAGATGATCCCGATGAATCTGTACGCCGTGTTTACCCTGCTTATGGTGCTCGCGGTGATTTTCCTGCCGATGGATATTGGCCCCATGCGCCAACACGAAGCGTGGGCTCGTGAAGGTAAATTGTGGGACGAAAGCAAAGGCCGCCCTGCGGGCTTAGATATGGAAGGTGGAGAAACCGCTCGCGGCACCATGATTGATATGGTGTTGCCCATCGCAGTACTGACCATCACCACCTTGATTTTCATGATCCAAACCGGTAACGCCGTCTTAGCTGCTAACGGTGAGGCGTTCTCTTTGATTGGCGCACTCGAAAATACCAATGTGGCTCAATCACTGGTTTATGCGGCGCTGTGTAGCTTGGCGGTCTCGATTGTCCTGTCACTGCGCTTAAAACTCTCGGCGCAAACTTGGCTATCCACGGCTCCCAAAGGGGTTATGGCGATGATGCCAGCAATCATCATTCTGCTGTTTGCTTGGACGATTGGTGGTGTGGTGCGCGATCTGCAAACCGGCATTTATCTCGCGTCTCTGACTCAAGGCAATCTACCGGTTGAACTGCTCCCCGCCTTGGTGTTTGTACTTTCTTGCTTAATGGCATTCGCCACTGGCACCAGTTGGGGCACCTTTGGGATTATGCTGCCACTCGCGGGTGATATCGCTGCGGCATCAGACATCAGCCTAATGCTACCGACTCTCTCCGCCGTATTGGCCGGCGCAGTGTTTGGCGATCACGCCTCACCGATTTCCAGCACCAGCATCTTGTCAGCAACCGGTGCGGGTAGCCATCATATTGACCATGTCGTGACTCAGCTTCCTTACGCGATCAGCGCAGCAATGGGCGCACTACTGGGTTATTTGGCGATGGGCTTATTGCACTCCGTTTGGGCTGGTTTGGCCGCCAGCAGTGTATGGTTTGTGCTGTTTTGTGCCTTCAATCTACGCCAAAAACGTTGGCAGCAAGAACCTGTTGAAGCCTAAGTTCTTTCTCACACCGCCCTTTATGGGCGGTGTTTTTATCTACAACACACCTTCGACTTATAAACTAAGTGCAGCGCTTATTCATCGATAGGTGTCCAATCTTTGGGCGGCGTTAACCCCCAGCGCGCAAGCTCTTCTGGCTGATAAACACCTCTCCCTTGGCGGTTAATTTGGATCGGAATATATTTGGCAAGCTCTTGCTTATCCAAAATACGCGTCACCAGCTCAGCAGCCATCTCTCCTTGTTCTAACCCAAATAACACCACGCCACCCGCCGCTTTTCCTTTGCCGATCGAGAAATCCCAAAAGCCAAACAGCGGCAGTTGAGAATGCTCATTCGTCCAACTCACAATATTTTCAGGAGCAGCATGTAACCCATCAATATTGACAAGGGTTTGATACAAACCCACCACTATGGCTCCAAAACCTTCTTGATTCGCGTACTCAACCGCGTGTTTCCACTCTTGTTCGCTCTTAATAGAACGGATGTCCGCCTCTATCCCCAAATTCTCCTTAATCAGCTTGTGTTGATCTTGCATATAATCCAAGGCAATTTTTGAGGTATTCCCTGAGTCAAACAACACCAAAACACGCCGTTTTTCTTTCGGTAACAAGCGGCCAATTTCAGCCATATTTTTTACAAACAAGGGTTGCTCTAAGATGCCCGTTACCTGCGCAATCCCCGAATACTCATCCAGCAACTCTCTGGGATTTGAGTTGATGCCGAGAAAAACAATCGAGATGGGTTCGTTATACAGTTTGGGTAACAAATAATAGAGTGCGTTGTCATCGCCCAATACCACCAAATCAGGTTTCAATTGCTGATAAGCTTGAAATGCACGATCGGCAGCCGCGCTGTATTCTCGAGCGGGAATCCGTTTCGTATCCATTTCAAAAAAGTGTAATTGATGTTGGGCGTTAATCCCCTCTTTCAATCCTTTTGTGTAGGCTGCATCCCACGCGTAACCCGAGTGATAACTTTGAATCACCAACACATTGGCAGCCCATGCTTGGCCACTCAATAACCACACTATAACTATCCACCAGCGCATATGGCTTCCTCCACGCTTTAATACCCAAACCACTTAGGGTGGCAGATGCCACTGTGAGCTCATTCCCTTGAGCATAGAGAAACTATGCCACTGAGATCAAAAACGTAGCCAACATCGCCGTTACTTCAAGCAGAAAGGGTATAGGCAAGTGTAGCTGATGTTTCTGCCTATAACTTGGCCAAGTGGGAAGGAAGGTACGGCATAGACCATCTATACTGAAATGAATTACTTCTAAAACAATAGATAATAATGAAAAACCGTGACGCAGAAGAAATGGACAGTAACCCGATGTTCAGCCGTATTGGCCGACGCATCATTCTCATCATGGTGATACTCAGTGGTGCCGTGACTTTAGCCATGACGATTACCCAAACCTTCATCGACTACAACCGTGAGTTCAATAATGTCCAAGCTAGGCATGATGAAATCCAAACCATTCACGCCGAGCTTCTCGCCAGCTCACTGTGGAATTATGACTTAGTCGTGCTTACCCAAAGGCTGGAAGGCTTGGTCAACTTACCCAATGTCGATTATATGAAGATCACCTCTGGCGACTACCATTTCTCAGCCGGAGAACCCGTAACCAGCATGGCATTAAATAGCGAAATAGCCCTGGAATACACCAACCCAGATACTCAGGTGACTGAGAATATCGGTACCTTATATGTCGAATCGGATGCCCAAGGTATTTATAACTATCTGATTCGCCAGTTTCTGCTCACCTTAGCCGTCAATGCGCTGAAAACCGCTATTGTGTGCTATTTAATCTTGCTGATTTTCCACGCCAGTGTGAATCAGCGGATTTTTGCGATTGCGCAATTTCTACGTCGCTACAATCCCCGCCACCCTAAAAAACCACTACAACTGCCTTATAACCCTTGGATTATGGAGAAAAATGATGAGTTACAATGGCTGGGAGATGAAACTAATCGGATTGCTAACAACGTAACAACCCTTTACCGCACCATCAAATCGGAGCAAGAACGGTTGGAAGATTTTGCACAAGCCGCCTCCGATTGGTTATGGGAAACCAACTGCCATGGCGAGCTGATTTATAGCTCAGAAGCCATGTCTACTGCGTTAGCGATTGAGGAAGATTCCAAACCACTCATGGTAAGTATTGCTCCGCTTCAATCCTCAACCGCGCTCATGAACTGCTTACTCAAACAGCAAGATTTCTCAAATTGTGAAGTGGAATTGACACTCAGTGATGGCACTCAAGCCTATTTACTGTTTCAAGGCATTGCTCGCTATGCCGATGAGCAATTTCTCGGATTTCGTGGTACTGCAATCAACATTACCTCGCTCAAACTGGCTCAATTGAGTTTAGAAATCATGAACCAAGATCTGGAGCAGCAAGTCGCGAATCGAACGCAAGATTTAGCACTCAGTTTAACTCGTTTGCAAGAAACCCAAACCCAACTGATTGAATCTGAAAAGCTCGCCGCTCTCGGTGGCTTAGTGGCAGGCGTCGCACATGAAGTGAATACGCCGTTAGGTATTGCGGTGACAGCCACTTCTGTGATTCAGGAAACACGAGAAAGCTTGCTCAACGCCTTTAACCAGCAAACCCTCACCAGCCAACAGTTTGCAGAATTGATGGAGAGGATGACTCAAAGCACCCTGATGCTAGAAACCAATCTTAACCGTGCCGCACGACTGGTTCGAGATTTTAAGCAGACCGCCGTCGACCAAGTTTCGGAAAGCCGTAGCCAATTTCACGTAAAACAAGTCCTCGACGCGCTGATGGCCAGCTTACACAGTGAAACCCGAAAAATTCCGGTGACTCCGCAACTGCATGGGGAGGATTCTGTGATGATGAACAGCTTACCTGGTGTACTGACACAGATTATGACTAACTTGGTCATGAACAGTGTGAATCACGCTTTCGCAGAGACTGCTCAGCCAGAGATTGATATCCACTTCTATCAAAAAGATCAGCAGATCATGATTGAATATCGAGACAATGGATGCGGCGTAGCAAAAGAACTGCATCAAAAGATCTTTGAACCATTTTTTACCACTAAGCGAGGTCAAGGTGGCTCAGGATTAGGATTAAATCTGGTGTTTAATTTGGTTAAGCAAAAGCTGCATGGCCAACTGGCGTTTTCTTCCGAACCGGGGCACGGCGTGCATTACGTGATCACATTACCCCAAGCGCTATCGATGCCTCAAGTAGCCGACTGTGCGACCTAGCCACGCCTAGCGCTCCATCGGTATTCATTTCTGCCGGTATTCACTTTTGGCGCTGTCCTAGTCAGGCAGCGAAGCACGGATAGCAATAAACTCATCCCAGTGTTCGAGTAATAGCTCAACCAGTTTCGGCTCAAAATGACGCCCTTTTTGTGCGATCAGCTCTTCTCGGATCTGTTCATCTGACCATGGATCTTTATAGGAACGTTTCGCGCCTAAAGCATCAAAAACATCGGCTAAAGCAGTAATACGGCCTGAAATGGGAATATCATCGCCTTGTAAGCGGTTCGGATAACCACTGCCATCCCATTTTTCATGATGAGTGGCAGCAATTTCTTTCGCTACATGAATCAAACGCCGCTTAGAACGGCTGAGAATATCGACACCGTACTCAACATGCTTTTGCATAATCGCCCACTCTTGAGCATCCAATTTACCGGGTTTATGCAAAATACTATCTGGAATGGCGACTTTACCGACATCATGCAGCGGTGCAGCACTTTTAATCATATCCGCATCAGCTTCTGGTAAACCGTATAGCAGCGCTAATCGCTCACAAAACAACGAGACACGTTGAACATGTGCACCTGTTTCTCGGCTACGTGCTTCCACGGCATTGGCTAAGTTATAGACCAACTCTTTCGAAGTTTCGCGCAGATCGACCATTAAGTTAATGTTTTCGAACGTCAACCCAATGTTGTACATATAGATTTCCAGTAGTTTTCTATCCAATTCGGAAAGCTCTTGATCGAGATCGACATACAATACGCTGTCAACACCACGATCATCTCGTTTAAAAAACACATAGGCATCACCGTAATCGCAGGTACGCCCATTGCTCAACACCTCTTTACAACGGATTTCAACTTCTTCTGGAAGCCCTTTAAAGGGGGACTCTACATACAAATCCACACATTCTGCCGTTGTCGCAACGGTTAAGGCACTGCACTGCTCGCCACCAGGACGCGGATTTACAACGCAATAAAACGCAGAAGCACGCAACTTAAGCAGTGACGTTAATTGGCTCAGTACTGCGGTCGCGTAAGTTTGTAGGTTTCTGGTGTTCTGAACATTAGCCGAGGCTTCAATCACATGGCTTAAGCCGCGTTTTTGATCCTCAATCAAACATAAATCACGATAAGCGCGCAGCATGGAATAGAGTAAGGTACGCAGCTTTTGAGTCGTCAACTCTGTTTTTTCTTTGTAATCATCAATCTCATACTCTTTGATGACCTTATCTTCAGGTGCCTGCCCGGCTTGTCCGGTGCGCAACACCAAACGAACTTGACGGTTTTGCAGCTCCTCACGAATATAACGCACCAAATCTAAGCCGGCGTGTTCGGTTTCCATCACCACATCAATCAGCGCCAAAGCAATATCGGATCTTTCGGCCATGACCACCTTAGCTTCTTGCCCAGAAAGAACCGAAATTAACTCCAAGGTACGATTTTGGAATTGGAATCCCGTCAACGCCAAACGCGTGATTTGATGCATCTGCTCATCATCATCGACCAGTAAAACGCGCCAAGGCTCATGGCTGTGCATGACTACACGTTCTTTTTCCCCTGCGGCGTCTTGCCGCATATCTGCAAACAGATCCATGTCGTCTCCACATCTCCACTACTTTGACCTTATTTAGTTTTAGCACAATAGCGGCGGATAGGAGGGAGATAGTCCCTATTTTTCAATGATTATTTGCTGCAACAGACAGAGAGACTGAAGCTATCAGTCAGATATTTCGCAAGAACATTCGCTACGATGGGGTATCCACTGGCTGAATCCTCAGCCAGTGAAAAATTAGAAGCTTGGGCTAATGTAAAGCTGCTGCTGATGCAAAAGGCGCTCAACCCCTGAAGTGGTCATGCCTGTAATCGGCTGTCCATTTTGCAGAGCATCGCGAATCGCGGTACTGCGGATAGGCAACCTTTCAGGGCATGCCATGACTGTCCAACGCTGCAGTATTTCATCTGCTTTGTAGAATTTTCCAAAGTGAAGCAAATTGTCCGGCCCGATCACAAAGGTCAATTCATCCTGCGGATACAGAGCTTGCAAGCGCGTCAACACCGCATAAGTAGTAACGGCCTCTGGCGGAGCATATAAGGCTTGCTCGACATCAGAGCGCTGCACTTTATTTGAGCCAATATCTTGGATGAATTGATCCACCAGTTGACTGCGTAACTCGTAATCAAGCATGGTTTTACCCCAAGCATGGGCAATGCTCGGTACTAGCAAAATCAAATCAAAATGACCAAGCGAATCAATAATACTTTTGTGGCCTAAGGTCGGCGGATTAAAGGCGCTGCCAAACACCGCAATCTTTTTCATTGTGCACCTTGCCGATCAGGAAATGCCCTTTCTCGGTTTTCTAATTCAACGATTGCGGTATCATACACCGAAAAATTGACATTGCTTGCAGGAAAGGAACCTATGGAACACAAGATCCGTGAAGAAATGCGCGTACTGCCTTCGATCGATCCACAGTTTGAAATCGAACGCCGCGTAGCTTTTATTAAGCGTAAGCTCACTGAAGCGCGCTGCAAATCCCTCGTATTGGGCATCAGTGGTGGCGTCGATTCCACAACCTGTGGCCGCTTGGCTCAACTTGCGGTTGAAGAACTCAACCAGCAACACAATACGACGGAGTACCAATTTATCGCGGTGCGTTTACCTTACGGCGAGCAAAAAGATGAAGATGAAGCGCAACTCGCACTCTCCTTTATTCGCCCAACTCACTCGGTTTCCGTCAACATCAAAGCCGGAGTCGATGGTTTGCATGCCGCCTCTCACCACGCACTGGCGAATACCGGACTTATCCCAAACGATCCGGCTAAGGTTGATTTCATCAAAGGCAACGTGAAAGCGCGTGCGCGTATGGTCGCGCAGTATGAAATTGCCGGCTATGTCGGCGGTCTAGTGCTAGGTACCGATCATTCTGCAGAAAACATCACCGGTTTTTATACCAAGTTTGGGGATGGCGCGTGTGACCTCGCCCCACTATTTGGCCTCAACAAACGCCAAGTACGCTTGCTCGCCAAAACGTTAGGCGCACCTGAGCAGTTGGTTTACAAAACCCCTACCGCTGACCTTGAAGAGTTAGCACCGCAAAAAGCCGATGAAGCCGCCTTAAACCTGACCTATGAACAGATTGATGATTTCTTGGAAGGTAAAGCCGTACCTGCCGAAGTTAGCCAGCGTTTAGTGGCGATTTATCACGCAACTCAGCACAAGCGCCAGCCTATTCCGACCATTTACGACTAGACGCCTTATTGACCTACATCAAGCCAAGCCTTTCGCTTGGCTTGATAGTCAAAATAACGCTTTGTGTGGCGCAACAAGCTCGTTACACAAAAGCACTAAAAATCTTTACTTTTCAGCCCGATAGTGTGACTCCCACCTGAATAACGAAATCTCGTTTCTTCCAGCTAGAATTCTGTGAACTCTGCTTCATAATTTTTGCAAATGAAATCCGACAATACATATAACTTCATTTCAATATAGGGAACATGGGATGCTATATGTAGAATTTCTCTTTCTACTGCTGATGTTGTATATCGGCTCACGATACGGCGGTATCGGGCTTGGGGTCGTTTCGGGGATTGGTTTGGTTATCGAAGTTTTCGTCTTCAAGATGCCACCGACCTCACCACCAATCACAGTAATGTTAATTATCCTCGCGGTTGTCACTTGTGCCTCGATTCTTGAAGCTGCTGGCGGTTTAAAATACATGCTGCAAGTGGCGGAGCGCATGCTGCGCAAAAACCCCAAACGCGTCACTTTAATTGCCCCTTTTGTCACTTACACCATGACGTTTATGCTGGGTACAGGCCATGCGGTATACTCGATCATGCCAATCATTGGTGACGTTGCCCTGAAAAATGGCATTCGTCCTGAGCGCCCTATGGCAGCAGCATCCGTTGCGTCACAAATCGCCATTACCGCCTCGCCGATTTCGGCCGCCGTGGTTTACTACTTGGCGCAGCTTTCCAACATTAACCATGAAATCACCCTACTATCGATTTTGATGGTCACGGTACCAGCGACTCTATTCGGTACGCTTTTAATGTCGCTGTACAGTTTGAGACGCGGTAAAGAGCTGGAGAACGATCCTGAATATCAAGCAAGACTGCAAGACCCCGTCTGGCGCGAGAAAATTCTCAATACCACCGCAACATCACTCGATGAAACCTTGCCAGCGTCAGCACGTAACTCCGTGCTGCTGTTTATCTCCTCGATTTTAGTGATCGTGGTGATTGCAATGTGGCCGGAGATCCGCACCATTCAAGAAGGCACCAAGCCAATTGGCATGGACATGGTGATTCAAATGATCATGCTCTGTTTCGGCGGTATCATTTTGCTCGCCACCAAAACAGACCCACGCTCTGTACCTAACGGTGTGGTGTTCAAATCTGGCATGGTTGCTGCGATTGCCATCTTCGGTATCGCGTGGATGTCTGACACCTACTTCCAATACGCGATGCCACAATTTAAATCTGGCATAGTGGAGATGGTGACCAACTACCCTTGGACGTTTGCTCTGGCGCTGTTCATTGTGTCTGTGGTGGTGAACTCACAAGCCGCTGTCGCGCGGATGATGCTCCCTGTTGGTTTAGGGCTAGGTTTAGAACCGGCATTGCTGATTGGCCTGATGCCAGCGCTGTACGGTTACTTCTTTATTCCGAACTACCCATCGGATATCGCCACCGTCAACTTCGATAACACAGGGACCACCAAGATCGGTAAGTGGTATTTCAACCACTCCTTTATGTCGATCGGCCTCATTGCGGTTATCTCTGCCTGCTGTGTAGGATTTGTGCTCAGCAAAATCATCATCGGCTAAACCGAGCTTGTCACCAATAGCCAAAGAGCCACTGAATGTGGCTCTTTTTATTTACGACCAATCTTCATGCTCTCTCTACCCAAATGACTTGGCATTGTAGATAGCGGTTGCTACTAATCAATAAAGGCCTCAGAATGGCGGGCTTTGCGCGGACTTCCCGCGTTATTTGATTACTGTTGAGAATGATATATGGGTTTTACCTCGCTCGGTCTGTCTGCGCCAATCCTTAAAGCTATTGAAGAGAAAGGATACAACACGCCTTCACCGATTCAGTTACAGGCTATTCCTGCGGTTTTAGCAGGCAAAGACGTGATGGCCGCAGCTCAAACTGGCACAGGAAAAACGGCTGGCTTTACGCTACCCATTTTAGAATTGCTGGCAAAAGGGCCAAAAGTTCGCGCCAATCAAGTTCGTGCTTTAATCCTTACCCCAACGCGTGAACTGGCCGCACAAATCCAAGACAATGTCATGCTCTATGGCCGCCATCTACCGCTCAAGAGCGCGGTTGTGTTTGGTGGTGTGAAAATTAACCCACAAATGCAGCGAATGTGTAAAGGTGCGGATATCTTAGTGGCAACCCCAGGCCGACTAATGGATCTGTATAACCAAAATGCGGTCAAATTTGATCAGTTGGAAATTTTGGTACTTGACGAAGCAGATCGCATGCTCGACATGGGCTTTATTCGTGATATTCGTAAGATACTGAAATTATTGCCAGAAAAGCGCCAAAACCTATTGTTTTCAGCCACCTTTTCGACCGAAATCCGTGAGCTTGCCAAAGGCTTAGTCAATAATCCCGTCGAAATTTCAGTCAGCCCAGCCAACTCAACGGCAAGAACCGTTGAGCAGTGCATTTATCCTGCTGATGTGAAAAAGAAACCGGACATGCTGGTAAAATTAGTCAAAGAGGGGAATTGGCAACAAGTGCTGGTATTTATGCGTACCAAGCATGGTGCCAACCGTTTAGCGACCTATCTCAACGAGCAAGGTTTAACCGCGGCCGCGATTCACGGCAATAAGAGCCAAGGCGCACGCACCCGAGCACTGGCGGATTTTAAAGCGGGAGAGGTGCGTATTCTGGTCGCAACAGATATTGCAGCGCGTGGCATTGATATCCCGCAACTGCCTCAAGTGGTGAATTTTGAATTGCCGAAAATTGCTGAAGATTACGTACACCGAATTGGCCGAACAGGCCGTGCAGGTGAAGTCGGTAAAGCAATATCCTTGGTAAGTGCCATTGAAGCACCGGAATTATTTGCCATTGAACGTTTAACGCAAGCCTTACTGCCCCGTGTAAATTTAGCGGGATTTGAGCCGACCAACCTGCTCCCTGAGTCAAAATTAGACACTCGACCTTTGAAACCGAAAAAGCCCAAAAAGCCTAAAAAGGTAGAGGGAGCTGGAGAAAACAAAGGCAGCGCAGCTGAAAACAAACCTAAAGCTGGCCACCGAGGTCAACCTACAGGGCAAGCTCGCACAGCGAAAAAAGGCGGCACTCATTCAGCGCCGAAAAAACCCGCAAACCGCCCTCGTCGCAGTTCTTCAAAACCAGTGACAAAGTCATCATCGGCTAAACCGATTTAGGTGTGAAACCAATAGCAAAAGAGCCACATAATGTGGCTCTTTTTGTTGGCTTCTATCGCAACAACAGTGATTACTCACGCCCGTAGACGTTGTTCTCTTGCTCTTGAACACGGATAAACGTTGTACGCTTAGTTAGCTCACGAAGCTCCGCCGCGCCTACATAGGTACAGGTTGAGCGCACGCCGCCGAGGATGTCTTGAATGGTGCCGTGTACGCTGCCACGGTATGGCAATAGTACGGTTTTTCCTTCGGCTGCACGGTAACCTGCTACACCGCCAGAATGCTTGTCCATCGCGCTCTTCGATGACATGCCGTAAAATTTCATGAAGGTTTCGCCATCTTTTACGATGAGTTCACCGCCTGCTTCTTCATGGCCTGCCAGCATACCGCCAAGCATCACGAAATCCGCGCCGCCGCCGAAGGCTTTCGCGACATCTCCCGGACACGTACAGCCGCCGTCACCGATGATACGACCACCAAGGCCGTGCGCAGCATCCGCACATTCGATAATCGCGGACAGTTGTGGGTAGCCGACACCGGTTTTTACGCGTGTCGTACACACAGAGCCCGGGCCAATGCCTACTTTAACAATGTCGGCACCCGCGAGGATAAGCTCTTCTACCATATCGCCGGTTACGACGTTACCCGCAGAGATGACTTTATCAGGAAATGCAGCGCGCACTCTTTGCACGTACTCAACAAGGTGCTCAGAATAGCCGTTCGCGATATCGATACAGATGAAAATCAGCTCATCAGACAGTGCCATCACATCTTTGGTTTTTTGGAAATCTGCTTCCGATGTGCCGGTTGAAACCATAACATTGTTCAGCGTCGCTTTGTCGGCACTTTTCACAAACTCAGCCCAATCCGACACAGTGTAATGTTTGTGTACTGCGGTCATCACACCATGCTCAGCCAAGGCTTTAGCCATGGCAAAGCTGCCTACCGAGTCCATATTGGCGGCAATCACAGGTACGCCTGACCATTGACGACCACTATGTTTGAAAGTAAACTCGCGGGTTAAATTTACTTGAGAACGGCTTTTCAGAGTTGAACGTTTCGGGCGAAACAGGACATCTTTAAAACCTAACTTAAGTTCTTGTTCGATACGCATTGTGTAATTCCTTGATTAATTGACGATTTGTGTCTCTTAGCAGAGTGCGTAGTACCTTCGTTGGCAGACGTCAGTACATTTCGGACACAAAAAAACCGGAGCGTTGGCAGACGCTCCGGTTTTCAGCATTATAGGCCGCGTTTTTTTTCTCTCAAGACTGATATTTGACTTTTTTTTGTGTTACCCTGCCGAAGTTTTCATACCTAGACAATCCCCTCTGTAACACTCAACTCTTAAATTGCTTACCAAACAGTACGTTAGTTCTATTTTGTCAAATTACCGACATATCGCTTTTTGCTGAACAATCGATTGCCCTCGCTTTAAATTGCCATAAATTAGACTTTGATCACCTTTTTGCAGAGCAAAATTCCAGCAACTCACAAGCTCCGTTTTCGAAGTCGATCACGCTCACATCACGTATAAATAATTCACCACGCTTATCCTTTCGGCGCATTTATTGCTTAACTTTAAATCTATTCTTGCATTCGGCATCCAAACTACTTGGATTTGTAGATACGCAGTCAGTGAGTGAATCTTCATGACAATCTTCATGACATAGACAGGCTATGTGATTGGGGTAAACGAAGATAACAGACACCGCTGCAGCTTCAAGTAGGAGGAATATTAATCCTTTCAGGGAATGAAACAGGTGGGCTATGGTACGTTTTTGCGGCTGGTTAATGGTTTTTTGTTGCTTTGCACTTCCTGCTTATGCGGGAAATAGCCCTTATTCCTTTTCGTTAAGCACAGGCTTTAGCCGTATCGATAACCCTTCCAGTAGTGATGAAGCTTGGGTTACTCAGTTTGGGTATAACTACCAGTTTTCGCCATTTATCGGCTTAGATCTCGGCTATTCAGGCATGATCGGCAACGGAGCCGAAATGTTAAACACGCAAAAACAGAAGATTGATGTCAAAGTTGAAGGTTTTTATTTTGGCGCTTTTTTCGAACAGCCTATCAATAACCTGACGATTCTTTACGCTCGCGGCGGGCTATCACAATTCAAAGTGAAAGAGCGCTATGAATTGGGTGCGATTGGCGATAACCGTCAATTTTCAGGAACCAATCCGTATATCGGCATCGGTACGAAAGTGCAATCGAGCATCGACAAAAGTTTGGCGCTGACCATGGAGCTCAGTTACTACCCTTTAGAGCAAGATTATTCGAGTCTTTCCTTCACCGTGGGCGGACAATATCGTTTTTAAGCGACACTTAGACAGCATTTTTTGATAGGCTAAGGCCACGATTTGCTATTTATCACTTTCGTTTTATGAAACTCACCCTTCGCAAAAAGCTGTTAGAAAAAGTAGAAAACACGACAGAAACTCCCATGCTGATCCTTTCTGTCGTTTATGTTGTCGTCGCGTTGCTGCCTGACATTGCCGTTTTATCTCCCGATGATCTTGAGTTTCTTGATGGCTTACTCTGGATTGTGTGGGGCATTTTTGCGACAGAGCTGTTAGTCAAAATCTTCGTCAGCCCTAAACCACTGCAATATATGATGCAGAATTGGCCGGACGTACTTATCGTGGCGATGCCGTTTCTGCGTCCCCTGCGTTTCCTACGTATTTTGTTGGTACTGCCCAAAGCGTGGAGACAAACCAAATCGGTTCTGCGCCAAAAAACTTTCAGCTTTATCGGTCTGACAAGTCTTTCTACTGTGCTGCTCTCTGCGGCGTTTGTGTATCTGGTTGAGAAAGGAACCCCTAGCCCCATCAATAGCTATGCCGATGCGCTGTGGTGGGCGATGTCGACCATTACTACGGTAGGTTATGGGGATATGTACCCGGTCACAGGGTTTGGGCGTGGAGTCGCGGTATTTTTGATGCTGACAGGGATCACCCTGTTTGGTCTATTAACCGCGAGTGTGGCTTCTTTTTTTGTTGAGGATGATACGGCCAAACAAGATCATCTCTCCCTCAATCTCTTGCTTGAAAAAAACCAGCAGTTGGAAACACAGTTGAATCAATTGGTTGAAACTCAGCAACCGAGAAAGCGTTTTCATCTAGCGAGCTACCGTCGGCAGCTCGCAGAACGTGAAACAGAACGGAAAAATCAGAAACCAAAGCGTCGTCGAATAAAACTTCCGTCGCAAGACAATCGCAACGCCTAATTCAGGCGTTGCGCATGGTGTGGCGGCGAAATACCGCCACTAATGCGGCAACCGCCAAAAAGAAGCAGTAATAAGAGTAACTCACCACACTCAATGGCGACATTTGAAAAATAGAGCCAAGCAATAACGCTTGTGCACCATAAGGCAACACACCTTGCATGATGCACGAGAAGATATCCAGCAAGCTGGCAGAGCGTTTTGCTGTCACGCCATTGTGTTCAGCCAGCTCTTTAGCCACCCCGCCACTCACAATGATGGCAACCGTGTTGTTTGCCGTGCACACATTGGTCAGTGCCACCAAGCCTGCAATCCCCAATTCACTGGCTCGCATTTTTTGTACATCACTGTGTGCACGAGCAAATTTATCGATCATTCGGCTAATGTGATGAGTGAGAAACGCCAATCCGCCTTGCTGTTTCATCAGTTCACCCATACCACCAATCAGCATCGATAATAGGAAAATCTCCTGCATGTTGCCAAAACCCGCGTAAACATCTTTGGTTAATGCCGACAAGGAGTAACCGTCACTCAAACCACCGACACCCGCGGCCATTAAAATGCCCACCAGCAGTACAAGAAACACATTCAACCCCATCACGGCCAGCACGAGAATGGTGAGGTAAGGCAGCACTTTTAGCCATTCAATGTCACTGGTTTGCGGTGATTGTGCCGTTTGGCTGCTGAAGGTGAACACCACAAGCGCCAACAGCGCCGCTGGCAAAGCAATGCGGATATTCTCTTTAAATTTGTCACGCATATGGCAGCCTTGTGAACGGGTTGCCGCAATGGTGGTATCCGAAATGATCGAAAGATTATCACCAAACATGGCACCGCTCAGCACGACCCCAGCCGTTAAACCAAGATTCAAATCCGCCGCTTGGGCAATACCTAACGCCACGGGAGCAATCGCCGCAATCGTCCCCATTGAGGTACCCATTGCTGTGGCAACAAAGGCTGAAATAACAAACAGCCCCGGCAGAATGAGACTCGCTGGCAGCAGTGCTAAACCAAGATTCACTGTGGCATCCACGCCACCAGTAGCTTTGGCAACGGCGGCAAAGGCTCCGGCAAGCAGATAAATGATACACATCGCCATAATATCGCTGTGACCCACACCACGTAAAAACTGCTCGATGGCTCGATTGAGCGACTCTTTGCTCAAGGCAATCGCCAAAACGACCGCTGGCAGAACAGCAACAGGGGCCGGCAGTTGATAGAACGCAAACTCAACCCCTTGCCAAGTGAGATAGCTCCCTACGCCCATAAAAAGCAGTAAGAAAACCATAAGTGGTAATAGGGCAAAGGCATTCGGTTGTTGAGGCTTTGAAGACGAAGTGTAGTGCATGCAAATATCAAATCATGGTGACGAAATTGGGCGCAAAGCCTAAAGGTAAGCCGGATGCATGTCAACAGTCTAGACGTCCAAACATCCATTTGTTGCACATTTATACCTAGTGATTTTGTGGTTTATTTTTCCCACTAATGGGTATATCTATAGGCCAGATACTTTAAGAGACAGGAATTACTATGCTCAACGTCATTTTTTTTAGTGCAAAACACTACGATATCGCCTCTTTCAGCAAATTGGTTGACCCCACCCAGCTGTCTTTGCACTTTCATGATTTCCGATTGACCGATAAAACGGCCCAGATGGCAAAAGGCTGCGAAGTGGTCTGCGCTTTTGTCAATGATGAGCTTCACGCCAGCGTATTAGAACAGCTTTACCAAGGGGGAACTCGTCTTATTGCCATGCGTTGTGCTGGCTTTGATAAAGTCGACCTTGAAGCGGCGAAGCGACTTGGAATGCAAGTCGTCAGAGTGCCAGCCTATTCGCCAGAAGCGGTGGCCGAACATACGGTGGGGATGATGCTGTGCTTAAATCGCCGCTTCCATAAAGCGTATCAGCGTACCCGTGATGCCAACTTCTCTCTTGATGGCTTGGTCGGTTTTAACTTCCACGGCAAAACGGTCGGGGTGATCGGCTCAGGCAAAATCGGGGTGGCAACCATGCGTGTTTTGAAAGGGCTCGGTATGCAGATCCTCTGCTTTGACCCTTATCCCAATCCCGATGCGATTGCACTGGGTGCGCGCTATGTAGAGTTGTCCGAACTTTTCGCGCAAAGTGATGTGATCACCCTGCACTGCCCGATGAGCAAAGAGAACTATCATTTGCTCAATGAGTCAGCGTTCGATCAGATGAAAGATGGAGTGATGATCATTAATACCAGCCGTGGGGAATTGCTTGATTCTGTGGCAGCAATTGAAGCATTGAAACGAGGCAGAATCGGCGCGCTCGGCTTGGATGTGTATGACAATGAGAAAGATCTGTTCTTCCAAGACAAGTCCAACGATGTGATCGTTGATGACGTATTCCGCCGCCTTTCTGCTTGTCATAACGTGCTGTTCACTGGTCACCAAGCCTTTTTGACCGAAGATGCACTGAACAATATTGCGCAAACTACGCTCAATAACATCCAGCTCTTTTTTGACAATCAAGCATCGGGTAATGAATTAATTCAATAGCTCACGCAGGTGAGGCAATAAATCGCTGGCCAGAAGTCCTCTCTGGCCATGCGATTTGGTATTGAGATCCGCAGCGCTACTGTGTAGCCAAACCCCGAGTTTTGCCGCATCCGCTAAGGGAATTTTTTGCGCTAATAGCGCCACAATAATGCCGGTAAGTACATCGCCCATCCCCCCACTGGCCATTCCAGGATTCCCCTGTAAGCAGACCGCGATCTCTTTCCCATCATCCACTAAAGTCCCAGCACCTTTGAGCACGACAACACCTCCATAGCGTTGCTGAAGCTGGCGAATCGCCGCAAAACGATCTTGCTCCACCTCTTCCACTTCACAGCCCAATAAACGCGCCGCTTCGACGGGATGCGGTGTAATGATCCGCTGCGCATCATAGCTGGGGTTATGTGCTAGAAAATAGAGTGCATCCGCATCCCACACTTTCGGAACCTTCAAGCTACTTAAGCGCTGCATAATCTGCTGCGCTTGCGCATCTCGTCCTAATCCGGGCCCCAAAGCAAGGGCATCACACCATTCAATACGCTCTTCAAATAAATGCTGTTTGTTCCAGCTCGTGCTCATCACTTCCGGTGTAATCGTCAGCATAGCGGTAACGTTATCGGGATGGGTCATTGCCGCGCTCAGCCCAGCTCCCGAACGAGCACAAGCGGAAGCACACAAAATCAAGGCTCCGCCCATACCTTCATTGCCCCCAACGATCAAAGCTTTGCCATTTTGGCCTTTGTGAGTACAAGCTTGACGTGGCGGCAATAAACTGTGCCTTAGCTTGCCATCGATGGAGACTAAGGATGGCGTATTGTGCTGGGCAAACACTTCTTCAACCCCAAGCCCGGCATAGTGTAACGTTCCAACATAACAGCGGGCTTGGCCAGTCACTAAGCCTTGTTTTAACCCAATCAAACTCACCGTATGCTGCGCTTTAATGCATGTCCCCATCACTTGACCGGTATCGGCACACAGCCCTGAAGGCACATCGACCGCCACAATCGGCTTGCCACTTTGGTTGAGTAACTCGACGAGCGGTACCACCTGCGGGCGTAACGCCTCTTTTAAACCAATGCCAAACAGCGCATCAATAATCACATCCGTCGATTCGGGCACTTCAGACTGTGGAGCGTAGACCGCACCTCCCAACTCTTTCCATTGCTGATAAGCACGATGGGCATCGGCTGGCAGTTTTTCAGGATCGCCTAACTGCCATACGGTAACATCAATCCCCATATGTCTGGCTAATACCGCGACAATATAACCGTCCCCACCATTATTTCCGCCACCGCAACAAATTAACCAGTGATGGCTAGTGGGATACTGAGCAAAAGCGATGGTGAATACCGCTTGTCCTGCGCGCTCCATTAAATGAAAGAGCTCAAGACCTCGCTCACTCGCGGCATCTTGTTCGCCTTGTTTGAGCTGCTGCGTAGTATAAAAATGAGTGGGTAACGGCATAATGGTGTCCAACAGCTGACAAAACGGCCATCAGATGGCCGTTTCATATTTATTGAGAAGAAGCTTGTTGAGAAACAAGGGCTTCACTTGTTGCATCTTGAATGGATAAGAAGAGTGAATTTATCGCGCCTGTCGGCGTACGCATTGGGTTAAGCGTGACGTTTTGATACATAAATTTGGCTTGCTGAGTCACTGGACGCACATTACGGCAATGGAACAAATAAGGGCGTTGCTGCCAAGTAATAAAACTGCGGCAACCCAGATCGTACACCGGTTTGGTTTTTAACTTAAACCACTCCACAGGGATCTCTGGAAAAATCTCGAACAGAGATTTACCAATAACATCATGAGCTTGCTTACCGCTATGATGGGTCATAAACCCATTCCATACTTGCACGTTGTAGTCTCGGTTAATCACAATCAATCCCATATCGACATTCTGAACCATATCGACCATCCAATGGAATTGCTCAAACTCCGCAGGTAACGCTAGCATCAGAAGTCCTCCATTAAATAGGAAAGTTTGTTGTCCAGCAGCGGTAACGATTCATCGACAAACATAAACAGTAAATCACAACGAATCGAGGTGCCTTCAATGTTATAACTCACCTCAAAGGTCATGGTTTTCTTAAATGCCCCTTCGGTCGACTGAATCACAGAATCAATAGAGATATGCTGCCCCAATAAAACGGGCGAACTTTGGAAAAAACGCACTTCCGCTTGGTGGCCTAAACCATTTAGAAATGAGCCCACCAGAATATTAGAGACATCCATCAGCAGCTCTAACTCTTGCAAGTCTTCACTATCGACCGGCACCTTCATTAATTTTTTGAGATCCGCCACGCTAGAGTCACTCAATAACACCAGTGCTTCACCGGCAATTCCTTCGCCGCTAAAACCCTGACACACCCCCGAGACTTGACTGTTTTCAGCCAAATCACGCAGTGCCATGTGTAACTCACTCACCTCAAAGATGTTCACATTAGGCAAAGGCAACTCAACAAACACATCAAAATGGCGCGCCAAGGCATCAGCGGCTCGACCAATCGACACGTTCGCGACTTCCATGTAAATATCGCGCCGTTTTAAAATCGGCAACTCAACCGAAACCGGCGTGACAATGCGTGGCTGAGTGGGTGGCTCCACCAACATTTTCAGCACATCATTGAGCACATTCTTATCGATGGGCTTTTGAATGAAGGCTTTGGCTCCGAGCGCTAACACCCGCTCTTTGGCTTTCGGTTGAATATCCCCCGATACCACCACTACAGGCGTCGTGTAGCCTTTTTTCCCCATTGCTTCTAATGTCTCGAAGCCGTCTAACTCCGGCATCGTGAGATCCAAAAACATGAGCTTAAAACTTTGCTTCTCTAAAATGCCCATCGCATCCAAACCATGTACCGCAAAGGTAATGTCTGCGTTAAGCGATGCGGGAAGCGAACGCGCCATCTGTTTGCGCGCGAGTGGAGAGTCATCACAGATGAGAACAGGGAAAGACATGCCACCACCTTATTTGTTTTATCAGTCACTAAAGTGTATACCCAAAATTCACACTACAGCTAGGTAAAAGGTGGTGGGATCGTAAATCAAATGGCGGGCCAGAAAGTCAACAGGGCAATTCGTAAGATAATCGCAAACACAATACAACTCACTCCGAGCCGATACCACTTATACTCTTCAATCGTCATTGGGATGCGTTTATAAAACATAGTCACCACCCCTTTCCAATCTTGACTGCGACGGCCGTAACGCATCACACCAGTCAAAACGAGCAAAATTCCACTAACCAGAATCAGTTTCTCAACCCAAAACAGCACAATCTCCATGATCATTCCCTCTGATTCACTTTTCCTCAGTGTAATCATTGTGCTGAGATTTGGCTGTTGTACAAAAGTCTAAGGCTCACGCTACCTTGACCTGATGGTGAGATGAACAAAGTGAGGTGATTAAGATGAGCCAAGCCAGTAAGCGTGGCGACAGTTTCAAGTCAGCGTCGAAAGAGAATAGACAATCCATCGAATCGCTACGTAAAGCAAAAAGCAGAGCTCAGTGGCTCTGCTTAATTGTTTGGTAAGTGCTGTTAATTAAAAAGCTAACGTGATTAATGAGAGTGCGATTGGTGCTGTGTTGCGATAATTTTGTCTTTGAGTTTTGTTGCCAACTCACGATAGCGAAACCAGAAATAAGTCGCGACAATCGAGAAGAAGAGATAAGACAACGCAAAGACAAACGGCGAGGTCATCAGTTCATTTGAAATTCCCCACATCACGCCCACGACGGTCACAGCAACCTTAGCAAAGAAACCGCACAGGAGCAGAAAAACGGCGAGTTGTGGAAAACGCGTACTACGAAACGCAAGCCAGTAACAGCTGCCAACGGCTAAGGAAGCCACACCGAAACCGAGAATAAATGATTGGATGTGATCCGCTGATGCGATGCCACCCGATACAGAAAGCATGAGAATTAAAAACAGTTTCATGATGCACCTACCTTAAATTACCACTAAAAGCATCCATTCATTTTTGAAAACTCATTTTTAGTTAATTTTGAACCTTCAAAAAATTATTTCAAGCTCAAAAAACATGCAGAATTTGTATCCAAATTTTAATGAAACCTATTGTTACACAATGGTTAAATGCACATGGCCTGAAAATACTAGGCAAAAGAGAACGCAAAGCGTCAAAAGCAACAAAAGGAAACATTTGAAACAAAAAAGTTACATTTCAAGATTGCCAGATTTTCTCTATTCTGAGATGTAAAACCTGTTTCACAGCATCTTTACTGGTGTGCTTTATCAGCGAAAACTGACTAAAAAGGGATGGGGAAGCGGTAGACGAATACAGGGCGGGATATAGGCTCAAAAGCCTTACGCAAACGCAACGAAATCCGTAAGGTTTGCGTAAGGCTCTTTGCCTTTGTACTTCATTTTACGTGAATAGCTACCTTTACCTTTTTTCGCTTTTTCCACTCGGCAGCGAAATAAGGTACTGGTGACAACGGCTTTCAAAGCATTGTCTTTCACTACACCACGTCCACACTCCGTATTCCCTACGGATGAAGTCGATACTGGTATTCCTTCTGGTTTGTTTTTCATTGATAGAGCTCCATATAATTTACTGCCGTATTTGGTCAGTCGCGACATTTTGTACGCAATTTAAGCAGTGTCAACTCATAAATAAGCGGAACAAAGAGAAAACTTAGTTACATAGAAATGGCATTCAGTGCAAAATTTTGGACTATTTTTGTTAACGGGTTTCGACTCTGTTCAAGATTCGATTGACAAGCCAATGGTTTACTCTAGACTCGATCGCGGCTAGAAAGAGTTCTTTGTATACACATCGCTTGGTTGGATTATTCGTAACCGTCCGTGTCGTACGCAATAGCAAGCTACTTTTCCACGCTATCCGCGCCGTAATCGGCCTACGTTAAAAAATGTTTTTAGGATATTTATTATGTCTACTCCAGTTACTGGTACCGTGAAATGGTTCAACGAAACTAAAGGCTTTGGTTTCATCAAGCAAGAAAACGGTCCTGACGTTTTTGCTCACTTCAGCGCAATCCAAGGTGACGGTTTCCGCACTCTGGCTGAAGGTCAAAAAGTGGAATTCGTGATCACTCAAGGCCAGAAAGGTCCACAAGCTGAAAGCATCAAAGTTCTGTAATAGACTTGCCAAAGATTTTAATAGCCAGCCTCACTAGGCTGGCTATTTTTATGCTTCTTTTATATCGATTTTACAAAAGCTCCGATAAGAAAAGTAATATCGGCCGTTACTTATGGCTTAGATGCCCCAAAAGACAGAGACTCTTACGCCGCAAGCTGTGCATGTGGACCAAACACTTCATAATGAATTCGCGCCTTATCCACACCAAGCGCCAGTAACTGCTTGACCACATACTGCATAAAACCGATCGGACCACACAAATAGAAATCTCCATCCTCAATCGGCAGAATAAGCTCGGCTAACTGCATTTCACCTTGTAAGACATCATCTGCACTTTCATCACGGTACCACACTTGCTGCATCCATCCCTGTTGCGCAATGAGCTGCGCGGTTTCCTGAGCAAAAGTATGTTCCTTAGCAGAATTACACGCATAAAGATAAGTCACTCCAGACTTATTTTGCTTGGCTAAGGTGTGCAGGATAGCCTGCATGGGCGTCGCGCCAACACCAGCCGAAATCAGAACCACAGGCCGCTCACGCTCAACATAGAAAAAATCTCCGGCGGGAGCATAGAGTTTAACGCTATCCCCAACTTTGACGTTGTTGTGCAGATAGTGAGAAACCAGCCCTGGATTATCACTGCCCACCCCTTCGCGCTTAACCGAAATGCGATAATCACGACCATTCGATGCATGCGACAAGGAGTATTGACGAATTTCTCGATAATCACTTCCCTCTGGCGTCACTTCAATCCCAATGTATTGTCCCGGTTGATAATCCAGTACCGCACCACCATCAGCGGGTACAAGCACAAAACTGGTCACGTAAGCAGACTCTACCTGTTTCTCGCGTACAACAAAGGTTCGGCCATCACGCCATCCACCTAAAGCTTGTTTGCG
Source organism: Vibrio cholerae (assembly GCF_008369605.1). Taxonomy (NCBI): domain Bacteria; kingdom Pseudomonadati; phylum Pseudomonadota; class Gammaproteobacteria; order Vibrionales; family Vibrionaceae; genus Vibrio; species Vibrio cholerae. The sequence goes on along the minus strand of NZ_CP043556.1, from coordinate 843,994 downwards.
CTCTAAATAGAGTGCGCCTTCGAGGTCGATAAAAACTTGAGCCAAAAAGAAATACGCGGCGGTCCAAGCCTCTTCAACCGGTTGGGTAAAAGCATCTGGGGCTAATTCACGCAAAGTCTCCAGCAGATGATGCCCGACAATCTGATAATGCTCTGGCTGAATATTAAAACTGGTGTGTTTATGGGCGATACGCTCAACGGCACTGGTTAATGCGGCTAAATTATCGATATGCTTGGCATAAGCCGCAATCGCTTCAAACAGCGCAACACTTTGACGTCCTGTTTTCTGGTGGGTCATATTAAAAATATGCTTCAGCTCTGGATTATGGCTGAACATACGTTGGTAAAAATGTTGCGTCAGCGCAGGACCTGCAGACTCTAGCAAAGGAATGGTGCTTTTAATGATATTGATGTGTTCTTGGGTGAGCATAACTTCTCCTCGATAGGCAAAAACGGTGGCTTGAGCCACTCTACACAAGCCTTCTTAATGAGCAGATTGCATGCCAAAACCTAATTTATTGAAAAATAACAATAAGTCATTTTCTAACAGGTCAATTTAACTCTTCTCACCGTGTCGATTTGACACTAAACTATCAAAAAATCCGAACCTAAGAAGCCAATATGCAAGAATTCTCCTTGAGTACTTTGTTAGAAATGACCGTCGGGCTCGCCAGCGGAGCCAACAACGAAGAGCGTTTTCATCGCCTATTGGATGCAGTACGCAAAGCGGTAATCTGTGACTGCGTCGTTCTGATGTCTCTGCACAACGACACCTTAACTCCTTTGGCGATGCAGGGATTAACTCGCGACACCCTAGGCCGCCGTTTCGTAGTCAGTGAACATCCTAGATTAGCTCAAATTTGCAGCGCGGATTTACCCGTCCGTTTTGCGGCGGATTGCCCACTCCCCGACCCTTTTGATGGGCTGCTACTCGACAGCGAAGACGATCTGCCTATGCACTCATGTATGGGCTTACCCCTCCATTTTGGCGAGCAGTTACTGGGTATATTGACGCTCGATAGCTTAAAGCCCGATGCGTTTGATCATCTCTCACCTCGCAGTTTAGAAATACTTGCGGCCATTGCGGCAGCAACGTTGAAAATGGCGCTCACCTTTTCTGAGCTGGAAAACCAAGCCAAACAGACACAATTACGCCTGGAAGAGCTAAACCAAGAAGCATGGAGCCGTGACAGTGTCGAAATTATTGGTAATAGCGGCCCCATGCTCGCTATGAAAGCGGATATTGATGTGGTTGCGCCCTCGCAATTCAATATTCTGATCCACGGTGAAACCGGTGTAGGTAAGGAGCTGGTTGCTCGTACCATACACCAGCGCTCAAATCGCAAACGGCAGCCTCTGGTCTATGTCAACTGCGCCGCTATCCCTGAAAACCTGCTGGAAAGCGAACTGTTTGGCCATGTTAAAGGGGCGTTTACCGGAGCTGACCGCGCGCGAATGGGTAAGTTTGCTCTGGCGGATGGCGGCACACTGTTTCTCGATGAGATAGGTGAATTACCCCTTAGTGCGCAAAGCAAAATTCTGCGCGCACTGCAAAACCATGAAATTCAACCTGTTGGCCAAGATCGAGTACAAACCGTCGATGTGCGGATTCTAGCAGCCACCAACCGTGATTTGAAAAAAGAGGTCGAAGCTGGCCGTTTTCGAGCCGATCTCTATCACAGATTGAGCGTGTATCCGATCTACGTGCCGCCACTGCGTGAACGCAAAGGCGATCTCTCCCTACTCGCGGGATACTTCGTAGAACAAGCGCGACGTAAACTCGGTATCACTCAACTAAAGCTGCATGGCGATGTGTTAAGTCAGCTTATCCAATACCCTTGGCCGGGGAATGTGCGAGAGCTAGAGCATGTAATTAACCGCGCGGCACTCAAAGCCAAAGCACGCCAGCGGGGGCGCCCAGTCACGACATTAAAAGTTGAAGACTTAGGGGAATTACAAGGGCCAAGAGCGGCGATGGTTGAACCGACAGCGCAAGATGAACCTATGCTGGGCGAATGGATTGCTGAGTTGGGTTTACGTGACGCGACGGATGAATTTCAACGCCATTTGATCAGCGAAACCCTCACCCAAGCTGACTTTAATTGGGCAGAGGCGGCACGCCGCCTCCAGACCGATAGAGCCAACCTGACACGGCTGGCCAAACGGCTCGGCATTACTGTATCCCGCAGCCACTCAATAGAAAGGTCTCGTTAACTGGCGCTAGGCACAGGAACTATCGGCGTGGGAGTTGAGCGTGGAAACGCCCGCTCATACTCCTGCATAAAATCACGCCGGATCAGTTGTTCAAGTTGGTTCGCGCGTTCGGTAGGGCAGAAGATCATCACGTGCACCACTTGCTCTCCCGTTGATGAACTGCTGATTTCAATGTGCGGCTCAGCACTGGGCAAATCCACCCCAGCATGGCGCTCAATCACCGTATTGTAGCGGCGTGCCACTTCCATAAAGTGGGCAAAATGCCCTTCAATCCTTTCGTGCAGTATCGGCACCAGTGGGAAAAGATTCACAAATTCGGGCACCACAATTTTGAAGTTATGGAACACATAGCGCTTCATAAAATTGAGGTTTTTCACCGGATAAGAGAAAAACATACTGTTCGGTAACGTCGCGGTTTTTCCAGTGTAGTTATACTGGCCGTGGTGTAAATCGATCTCTTGGATCACAGTCGCCATGAGGTTGTGCTCAATCACCTCGCCACACACACTCCCTACTTCAATCCAGTCCCCGATCCTGAATGAACGAGAACTCGCGCGCTGAATCGATCCGGTGAAACACAAAATGATCTCTTTTGAGGCCACCACAATCGCTACTGCAATCGCCATCACCGATAGTGCAAATTCGCTAATTTCCGATTGCCAAAGCATGAACAGAGCAAGCAAAGTGACGGTAAATACGCCGTTTTTGGTACGTGACATCCATTTGCGTTGCTTTTCGGTGATGAGCGCCGCATCACCACGAATATGTTCTAAAACAAGGCGGCGCACTGAAATCACGCCCAATAAAATCAACGCTGTCAGCAGCAACTTATGGGTGAGCAAAAAATCGACCGCTATGCTCAGATGTTCCATCTCTTTCTCCTACTACGGCTTAACCCGCCGCTTTATCTCGTGGTGTTGCGTGTCGCGCAATTTCAACATTGAATCCCCTTGCCTGACAAGCGCTATCCCCAAACTCTTGGCTGCTCGGCAAATTTCATCATAAAAAAAGCCGCTTAATGCGGCTTTTCAAAGGAAAAACGTTTATTACCGATAATGCAGTGCCGTTTTCTCTGCAAGTTTCACAATCACTTGTACCGCGGCTTCCATCCCTTCAATGGTGATGAACTCATGAATGCCGTGGAAATTATAGCTACCAGTGAAAATGTTTGGACAAGGCAATCCCATAAATGACAGCCGCGCCCCATCCGTCCCACCACGGATAGGTTTAATTTTCGGCTCAACATCGCAAGCCACCATCGCCTGTTTGGCCAGCTCAATAATATGTGGATGCGGCTCAACCTTCTCCTTCATATTGGAGTAGCTCTGCTCGAAACTCACCTCGACACGACCTTTTTTAAGCTGCTGATTGAGCTCGGCTACTTTAGCTTGCATTAATGCTTGGCGAGCTTGTAAACCACTCGCCTCAAAGTCACGCAAAATGTATTTGAGCTCTGATTTCGCAACACTCATGGTCGCGCCAGAAAGATGGTAGAAACCTTGGTAGCCTTCGGTATGCTGAGGCGTTTCGTTTTCTGGCATCATCAGAATAAACTGCGCTGCAATGTGCATAGCGTTGACCATTTTGTCTTTGGCTGTCCCCGGATGCACATTCACTCCATGGCAAACAACCGTCGCTGTGGCGGCGTTGAAGTTCTCATACTCCAGCTCTCCAATCGGGCCGCCATCGATGGTGTATGCCCACTGCGCCGCAAATTTCGCCACATCAAAATGATTGGCACCGCGGCCAATCTCTTCATCTGGCGTGAATGCAATAGAGATATCGCCATGAGGAATCGAAGGATCAGCAAGCAAGATTTCCATCGCGGTGATGATTTCAGCAATCCCCGCTTTGTTATCTGCACCCAATAAGGTTGTGCCATCGGTCGTGATGAGGTTATAGCCATGCAGCAGATGCAAGTCAGGGTATTGAATGGGCGACAACACTTCGTCCCCTTTACCAAGGGCAATATCACCACCTTGATAATCTTCAACGATTTGCGGTTTAACATGCTTACCGCAAGCATCTGGAGATGTGTCCATGTGGGCAATAAAGCCAATCGCGGGCACTGGGTAGTTCACATTCGATGGGAGTTTGGCCATCACATAGCCATGATCATCCAGCGAAACATCACTTAAGCCTAATTCAAGTAGCTCTTCATACAGCGCTTGGGCGAAGACTTTCTGACCCGTAGAGCTTGGACAGTGATGGTTTTTCGGTTTCGATTGAGTATCAAAAGTGACATAGCGCATAAAGCGCCCAACAAGATTTTTCATAAACAAGCACTCATCATTCAAATACGCAGCGTTGATTTAACCTCGCTGAAAGGGAGCATAAGCAGTGAATTGCACCCCATACTACGTATTCTCAGCGCCGATGAGTTGTTACAAATCAGTTTTTCACCGATTAATCAAAATCAGCGATACCCAAACGGCTTAACAACCAAACGACTCAGCAACCAGACGGCTTAGCAAATAAAAAAGCCTATCCGATGGGATAGGCTCAATAGGTTGCTTGTTGAAGCGATTATAGCGAGATGAAAATCCCCGCTAAGCAAGCGCTCATTAGGTTGGCTAAAGTGCCAGCAATGACCGCTTTTATGCCTAGGTTCGCCACTTCCGAGCGGCGCTCAGGGGCTATCACGCCAATGGAGCCTAATTGGATCGCGATAGAGCCAATGTTGGCAAAGCCACACAATGCAAACGTGATGATGACTTGGCTATGTTCAGAAAGCAGCGCTTTATGCTCAACAAAGTCAATGAAAGCCACAAATTCGTTCATCACCACTTTCTGACCGATGTAGGAACCTGCCGCCAGCACTTCGTGACTTGGAATACCAATCACCCATGCTAGAGGAGCAAACAGATAACCGAACATGGCTTGTAAGGTAATGCCGCTAAACCCAACCAGATCGCCCAGATTTTCAAGGCCAGTGTTGACCATAGCGATCACGCTGACGAACGCAATCAACATAGTCCCCACTGCAACGGCGACTTTCATACCATTCATCGCACCGCTAGCGAGAGCATCAATCAAGTTGCTGTCTTGCGCTTTATCCAACTCGACTTGGCTTTGATCGATTGGCACACCACGCTCAGGAACAATGATTTTCGCCATCATTAAACTGCCCGGCGCCGCCATGAAACTCGCTGCAATCAGGTATTTCAGCTCAACCCCTAAACCTGCGTAACCACCCAGCACAGAGCCTGCTACCGATGCCATACCGCCCGCCATGACCGCAAACAGTTCAGAGCGAGTCATATTGGCAAGGAAGGGGCGCACCAAAAGTGGCGATTCGCCTTGTGATAGGAAAATATTGCCTGTCGCGACCAGTGATTCCGCCTTACTGGTGCCTAAGAAGCGTTGAATGCCACCGCCGATCAGGGCGATCACTTTTTGCATCACACCAAGGTAATAAAGGGCAGAAATCAGCGCACTGAAGAAGATGATGATAGGTAATACACGAACAGCAAAAATAAAGCCCGTATCGGCAAGATCACCAAACAGAAAGCGAATGCCGACATCGGCAAAACCAAGCAAACCAGAAACCCCATTACTCAAGCTGCTTAGCGCGGTTTGCCCCAATGGGAAATAAAGCACGAGAGCCGCAAAACCAATTTGCAACAACAAGGCTCGGGAAATGGTTTTCCAATTAATCGCACTGCGGCTTTCAGAGAGCAGATACGCGCATAAGATCAGTACCGTAACACCGATGATTCCAAACAAAATCGCCATAATTTACCTAGAAAAATGTGAGTAAAAACAGGGAAACCCATGGCTTGATCAGTGTGTAGGCAGAGGCAACCTCAAAAGGAGGGAATAAAGTTTTATTGCTCACAGGCCATCAACATCAACAGACACAAGCTTGGGAAATAGCTGGTCCTGTCCTTGGGGTCATTCACATTTCCTTGTGACGGCTTGTACTGGCAGAGCAACCGGCTCTTAGCCGGGCGCAAAGTATAACGATAAAAAAATGAGTTTCATCACATTTTTTCGCGCAAACGTTTATTTCGGGTATTTTTTATCTCATCGCTCACTAGGCATGCAGCGCTTTACAAAAATGGCTCTTTATCATGACAGTTCAAGAACTTGTTACTTATTGAATGGAACACATATCACAAAGTTGCATTCTTTTATCGATTGGTCGAAAAACAAGCTGGCATAAAAGTGCGAAGCAGCCTAGCTTTAATGCAATTTGATTATTCTGAATAACCATTACTAACAACGTCAGTGTCAACGCCTCACGTGTTTCAAAGAAGCCGTGAGGCGTTTTTTCAGCGCTATCCCCATGACTCGGAGTTGCAAGTCACTCACACCGTCACTCGCTGTACATTTAATCAGAAAGCCTATACTTTTCATCAGCACTGATTAAGGAGGAAACGATGCACAAGCTAACGATAGATCTTGTCTCAGACATCGTCTGCCCTTGGTGCGTGATTGGCTATTTTAGATTGCGCCATGCCCTCGCCCGGCTGCCAGAGGTCGATGTCACACTCAGGTGGCATCCTTATGAACTGAACCCACGGTTAGCCATGGGCGGAGAGAACCTGCGCGAGCACCTGAATAAAAAATATGGCACCAGCCTTGAGGCGAGCCAGCAAGCACGTAAAACGCTGACTGAGCTTGGAAACGACGTGGGATTTGCGTTTCACTTTTTTGATGAAATGCGCATCTACAACACGCGCAAAGCCCACCAGTTACTGCTATGGGCTCATCAGCAAGACAAGCAGTTGCCTCTCACCTTAGCCCTCTGGTCAGCCTACTTTCAGCAAGGCAAAGCGATAGATGAGGATGAGGTACTGCTGGAAATCGCGCAGACGGTGGGTTTAGACCGTACCGCCTGCCAGCAGATCCTCGCCGATGAATCATGGGCGAACGCAGTAGCCAATACTGAGCAACAGTGGCTACAAGCAGGCATTCATGCCGTGCCGACCTTGATCATTGAGCAGAAATATTTAATCTCAGGTGCACAAACCAGCGATATTTTGCTGGATGTATTGCAGCGCCTGACCACAAAAACGGATCGCGAGCGCTAAGCGCCTCTCACTTTCACTTCAACGGCTTGAGCGGAACCCTCAGGTTGAGAAGCATGGCGCAGAACACAAATATTATGAATATACCCCTCCTACTTGAAGCTGCAGCGGTGTTGGCTACGCTCGTTCATCCCAATACATAGTCTATCTATGCTCATGGGGACTTACTCACTTGCCGCCTACCTGCAACTCCAAGTGGTTTGAGTATAGGACAAGCCGATAAACATCGAGCCGCAAAGCGGCTCGATGATGACATCTGGACTAACTCAGCATCCACGTTAGTGAATAGGCGTTTCCGTTTTCGCGTAATACTGACCAAAATAGGCTTCAAGCACTTCTGGGGTCAATTTGCCTTCGGCTTCCAACTGTTTGAGTTTTTCTGCAATCGCTTTTTGCTCATCCAGACTGGGCAGTTGCGTTTCTGGCTCTTCTGCAACTTGCTGAGACATCAACTCCAGCTCTTTTTCGAAATCGTTCATCACTCTTTACCTACTTGGTTTTTACTGGCCGGAAGTGTAACGAACTCCCGGCAAGGTTTCTAGAGTTTAAAGTTGCCCACCAACTTATCTAAACGGCCAGAGAGTTCACGCAATGATTTGCTCGCATCAGCCAGCTCTTCTGCCGTTGAGGTGGTCACTTCATTAATCGCGTTGATCTCTTCGATATTTTGGTTAATGGTGTGTACAACGGTCGATTGCTCTTCGGTTGCTGTAGCGACTTGTGTGTTGCGATCTGAAATATCGTGGATTCGATCCGAAATACTCATCAGCACCTGTACTGCCTCATCAGAAGCGGCAACCCCTTGATGAGTCACCGTTTTACCCGCATCCATTGCCGATACAGCATTCTTAGCATCATTTTGCAGTTGGTTAATCATCTTCTGAATTTCTTCCGTCGAGGATGCCGTACGACTCGCTAAGTTACGCACTTCATCGGCCACCACCGCAAAACCGCGGCCTTGATCGCCAGCACGAGCGGCTTCAATCGCCGCGTTCAGTGCCAGCAAGTTGGTTTGCTCTGAAATACCGCGGATCGCATCCAAAATCGACCCAATCTCTTGAGTGGTCGACGCCAATTGTTCCACCACTTTGCCCGTGTTTTCAATATCGTGAGCTAAGCGGCTGATCGCCTCTTTGGCTTTATTGACGACATTGCGCCCTTGATCCGCATTACCAGACGCTTGATTCGCCGTTTCGGCCGCAGTCGCCGCATTAGAGGCGATTTCACTGATCGTCGCCCCCATTTGGTTGATGGCGGTAACCACTTGGATCGTTTGGTCGCGCTGCTGCTGGCTATTATCGTGGGTGACTAACGCTTTGCGTGATACCCCTTCGGCGGCCACTTGCAACTCACGGCTGGTTTGGGCAACGTCTTTTATCGATTGATGGATCTTCTCAATAAAACCATTAAAGCCTTTGGAAAGCTGAGCGATTTCATCATTCCCTTTCACTTCAATACGCTGCGAGAGATCACCATCCCCTCTGCCCAAATCGGTAAAGCGTTTGGCAATCTGATTGATCGGCATAGCGATACTGTTAGCCAGGAAAATCCCCATAAAAATAAAGATGGCAGCTACCGCCAGCGTCGTGAGCATCATACGCTGTGCTACAGCATCCAATTCCGCAAACACCTCATGCACAGGCACGGTGCCGACCAAGAACCAATCCATGCTCTCGATGTAAATGCTCGCTACCATGACTTCTTCACCTTGATAGTCCGTCGAAATCAAGTTGAAGCCGGATTTGTTCAGCAGCGCACTCGCCCCTGAACCATAAATTTGCTGTAAGCTCGATTTCACTTGCTCTTTCTGCCGATGGATTTGTACCTCACCCTGTGCATTGGTCAAAAATACAAAACCGGTGTCTTCGATTTTAAAACTGTTGAGCAGACGCACCATGTCATCCATCGACTTAGACATACCAGACATGGTATTGCCATTCACCAACTGGTAGTTGGCAAACATTTTGACTTCGCCATTCGCCTCTTGGAACATGCTGACCATGGTCGGCTTTCCTGAGCCGATAAAGCCAAAAAACCATCCGTCTTGCTGCTGATTCAGCTCGCGCAGAAAGCCGTTTTGGTTCCAGTAATACGCTGTTTTTCGGTTGGCTACCGACGCATCATTCAGGCGGTATTGATCGCGTAAGTTGTTCAACTGCTTCACTAATAACGCTTCTGTTGCCGGATCTCTTTCTGTGGTAGCAATCGCTTGCTGCACAAACTCATTGCGTGCAATTTGCTGAGCAGAAGCAAGCAGTTGTAGCACTTCATGGTCAATATCGCTTTTAATCAACTTCAAAATATTGGGCAGCTCTAAATCGACTAGGCGATGCTCTAGCACCTCTCGCGCTTGGCGCTGTGCCATCACACCCACAATCAGGGTGGATGCCAGTACGGCGAGAGTGACCCCTAACACAACCTTTTGCTTAATACTCATCTGATGCAGTTTGAACATATTCTCCGCCTAATCATGGCTATCTACGAAACCTCTACATTATCGACTTAAGATCACGCCACTTAAGAAAATTCTCACAAAACCCAGCTTCAAAGTTGCCATACATCACACTTTCAACTGAAAATACCCAAGTGCCGTTTATAAATCGCCGCTTAGCATTCATTAAAATAGTCACTTTTTATGTTCAACTACATACAAATGCGCATTTTTTCAACACCCATGCTGGCTGTGGGATTTTTTGTGGAACTTTCTGGATGTTACGCAACACTAACCGCTGAGAAATCTAGGAGTAGAAGTTTTCATGTCGTTTCAATCCTTTCAAACTTTGCAGCACTACCTAAACCAACAAGTCATAGGTCAAACGGATTTAATCAACCAACTGCTGATTGCTCTGCTGGCTGATGGACATATTCTGGTGGAAGGCCCGCCGGGGCTGGCGAAAACACGTGCCGTCAAATCGCTGGCTGATTGTATTGAAGGTGATTTTCACCGCATTCAATTTACCCCTGACTTACTCCCAGCCGATCTAACCGGCAGCGATGTGTATCGTCCAGAAACGGGCGAATTTGTCTTTCAATCTGGCCCCATTTTTAACGCCTTGGTGCTGGCCGATGAGATAAACCGTGCCCCCGCCAAAGTGCAGGCGGCAATGCTCGAAGCGATGGCGGAGAAACAGATTTCTGCAGGCCGTAAAACCTATCGTTTACCTGAACTTTTTTTGGTGATGGCAACCCAAAACCCGATTGAGCAAGAGGGGACTTACCCGCTTCCAGAAGCTCAGCTCGACCGCTTTTTACTGCATTTAGAGGTGAACTACCCCAATGCGGAAGATGAGTTGGCGATTTTGCGCCTCAACCGAGGTGAGGCAAAAGGGCAACAAGCCATCAATAAACCTTTGCTAACCCAGCAGCAGGTGTTTAGTGCTCGCCAAGAGGTGCTCAATGTGCATATGGCTGAAGCGATTGAAAACTACCTCGTACGACTAGTGATGGCGACGCGCCATCCTGCCAACTACGATGCCAAACTGGCACAATGGCTGACGATGGGAGTCAGCCCACGCGCGACGATTGCGCTGGATCGCTGCGCCCGTGCTCACGCTTGGTTACAAGGACGCGATTTTGTCACGCCGGATGATGTACAAGTAATGGCATTCTCTGTGCTGCGCCATCGACTGTTGCTCAGCTATCAGGCGCAAGCGGAAGGAATTCACCCAAATCAAATCATCTCGCATCTGTTGTCACTGGTCGGTAGCGCATAAATCATGACGATGCCACACGCCCTCCCCTTACATGCCAATGGGGTGTCTTTGTGTTTGGAGGAGTTGCTCGCTTATGAGCAGCAGACCGTGCATTTTTTACCCCCAGCACGTCAAATTTGGTCACAGCGCGTCGGCCAGCATCAGAGTCGGCGTTTAGGACGTGGGATGGATTTCTCGGAAGTGCGCCAATATCAAGCGGGTGATGACATTCGTTCGATTGATTGGCGAGTCACCGCACGAACAGGTAAACCCCATACTAAGCTGTTCAGTGAAGAACGCGAAAGAACGGTGGTGCTCTATATCGATCTCAGTCCCTCGATGCAGTTTGGCTCCTGTTTGCTGCTGAAATCGGTGCAAGCGGCACATTTGGCAAGCTTGCTAAGCTGGCTTGCCGTGAAACAACAAGACCGAGTTGGCGCAGTGATTGATTTGGGGCATCGGCTGATCGAAATCAAACCCGGTAGCCGCCAGCGCGGCGTGCTTGCCATCTTAGCGGCATGCGTTGAAGCGCAGCATATTCCACCCACACAACCCACGACGCGCACACTGGCGCTGCATGAGGTGCTCAGTACCCTTAACCGTTTGTGCCCAAAAAGCAGCGAAGTGGTGCTGATCAGCGATTTTGTCGATTTGGATACCGAGCAACACGCACTATCGCTGCGTCAACTCTGTCGCCATAATCGCGTGCGGCTGGTACAGATTCATGATCCTTTAGAGCAAGGAGACACCTCATTTCGTGGTATTGAGCAAGTACAAAATAACCAAGAGACGCGCTGGCTCAACTTTTCGATAAATAGTACGCGGGCAGGTATCAAAAAAGCCTTTGAAACTCAAAAAGAAAAACTAAAATCACTCTGTCTATTATTGGAAATGGACTACCGCTCAGTTTCAAGCGGGATACCTTTGCTGCAACAATTATCGGACCATAAGAAATGAAGGAATCGTCAACCACATCACTGGATCTCAACGGCCTACATCTGCCTGAACTCCCTAGCTGGTTTCCATTGGCTTGGGGATGGTGGGCAAGTTTAGCCGGCATTCTTATCGTGATGCTTATTATCGGATTGGCAGTGCGTTGGCATCGCCGTCGGCTGGCCCCTAAAAAAACCGCATTACGCCTTTTGAGTTTGACAGTGACTCCGCAAACGCCCTCTTCTGCTATTGAATTGGTTCGTCAGGCGGCACTGTGCTACTACCCTCGCGAGGAGATTGCGCATTTAACCGGTAAAGATTGGTACGCCTTTTTAGATGCCCAAGTGGGCCATCCACTCTTCGTACCCAACGAAACCTTGTGGCAGCAAGCCTTATACCAGAAACAAAAAGTGAACAATGCTGATGAGCTGGTTCACCACTGTTATCACTGGGTAGAAAGCGCCTTGCCGCCGAAAAAGCGGAGAAAATCAGGCATTGGCAAGTTTTGAGTTTATTTGGTGGTGGATGCTGTTTTTTCTACCACTGCCTTGGGTTATCTATTTTTTTACTCCAGCCCTCAAACCTCGGGCGGCGATTAAGCTGCCCTACCTTCCCAGCACATCAGGTTCACGCCCCGCGACTTGGCTTCCTCGATTACTCGCGGTTGGTGTATGGTTTTTGCTGATCACCGCTGCGGCAAGACCCGTGTGGTACGGAGATCCTATCAGCACCAGTACGTCACATCGCGACCTAATGCTGGTGGTCGACCTCTCCTACTCGATGAGTCAAGAGGATATGCAGTCCGGTCAGCAGATGGTGGATAGGTTAACTGCAGTCAAACAGGTATTGTCTGAATTCATCGCCAAGCGCGAAGGCGATCGCATCGGACTGATCCTGTTTGCCGATCACGCCTATCTGCAAACGCCTTTGACGTTGGATAGACAAACCGTCGCCAACCAGCTTAATCAAGCGGTACTTAAACTTATCGGCACTCAAACTGCAATTGGTGAAGGGATTGGACTCGCGACCAAAACCTTTATCGACAGTAATGCGCCGCAACGCGTGATGATTTTGCTCAGTGATGGCAGCAATACCGCAGGAGTGCTTGACCCGCTTGAAGCCGCCAACATCGCCAAACAGTACCACACCACGATTTATACTGTCGGCGTCGGTGCAGGTGAAATGGTGGTCAAAGATTTTCTGTTCAGTCGTAAGGTGAATACCGCGCAAGATCTGGATGAAAAGACACTGCAAACCATCGCGACCACCACAGGTGGACACTATTTCCGCGCCCGTAATCAACAAGATTTGCAAAACATCTATGACACCATTAACCAACTGGAGCCAATTAGCCAATCCAATCAAACTTGGCGTCCACAAACCGAGTGGTTTTTCTATCCACTGGGTTTGGCACTGCTGCTCTCGGTCATTTTGGTTATCGTGAGGAGATAACATGTCATCGTTGATTTTTCTCTACCCACACTGGTTAGGATTGTTGGTGCCTCTGTTGTTGCTCGCCGCTTGGCGAGGGCTGCGCCAAAACCAACGGGGATTGATTGCCCCTCATCTCGCGCAAGCGTTGGGGATTGAAACTCGCACGCGGCGCTCTTTTGGGGGTGTATTGGTACTCAGTTGGATAGTCGCCACCCTTGCGATGGCGGGCCCAAGCTGGCAATCCGCTGAACGTCCGAGTGTGCAAAATAGCGCCGCACGTGTGTTAATTATGGATATGTCACGCTCGATGTACGCAACCGACCTAACGCCAAACCGTTTAACACAGGCGCGTTATAAGGCACTTGACCTCCTAAAAGGTTGGCAAGAAGGCAGCACGGGCTTAGTGGCTTACGCCGCCGATGCTTATGTGGTGAGCCCATTGACGAGTGACAGTGCAACGCTCGCCAATCTGCTGCCGAATCTCTCCCCAGACATCATGCCCTATCAAGGCTCAGATGCCGCTGCCGCAGTGAGTTTAGCGATCACCATGCTCCAGCAATCGGGTCATCAGCAAGGGGATCTGATTCTTATCACCGATGATATGAGTGTGACAGAACGAGAAAAATTGATCTCGTTGTTACAAGGTAGCCCATGGCGTTTGGTGACGCTTGCGGTCGGCACTCCTAGCGGCGCGCCCATCCCTTTAGGGGATGGTAGCCTGCTAAAAGATCGTCAAGGCCAGACCGTGATTGCCAAAACCGCATTTGACCAATTACAGCAGCTCTCACAACGCGTTCAAGGCGTGCTGACCGCGTATCGTGCGGATGGCGCAGATGTGGCGCACATTCTCAGCCTGACTCAGCAGCCGATTGATATTGCCGAATCGACTTCTCGTCAAGCCATCACGGAGCGCGTCAATAACGGTTACTGGTTAGTATTGCCCCTCCTGATCGCCGCTTTATGCCTATTTCGCCGTGGGGTGATTTTCAGCTTACTGCTGCTTTTCGGAGTGAGTTTGCCCAACCAGCAGGCTTGGGCCTCTGCATGGTTAAATCAAGATCAGCAAGCGATGCGCATGTTCAACAATGAGCAATATGCGCAAGCCGCTGAAGCCTTTCGCGATCCACGCTGGCAAGGCGCGGCTCGTTACTATGCCAAAGATTACCAAGGGGCCATTGACGCCTATTCGCAAATCGCTAACCCTGATACTGCCACGCAGTACAATCTCGCCAATGCTTATGCGCAAGCAGGAGAGTTACAGAAAGCGCAGGATTTGTACGAACAAGTTCTCAAGCAAGAGCCGAATCATCAAGATGCACGACACAATTTAGACGTGGTCAAAGCTGCACAGCAACAGCAACAGCAACAGCAACAGCAACAGCAACAGCAACAGCAACAGCAACAGCAACAGCAACAGCAACAGCAACAGCAACAGCAACAGCAACAGCAGGATTCGTCATCAGGCGCCTCCGGTCAAGAAGCGCAAGAAGACTCATCAGCAAATCCCTCAAATACAGCTCAGGAGCAAGAAGCGAGCTCTCAAACAAAAGGCGCATCGACGCCTGATCCACAGCAGGATCTACAAGAGAGTAACGAGCCCAAAGCGAATGCAAAACCACAGGAGCAACCAAACGCTGTGGATGATGCGCAAGCTGGGGAACCCAGCGCGCACCAGGAGCAATCAAAAGATCCGCAAAATGGGCAGCCAAGTAGAACCGAGCAAAACGGTGAGCAGAGTGACAAAGCCAATGCCGCTCAGACCTCCGAGTCGGTCACCACCTCTTCTGATCCCAATCTTGACCCTATGTTACGTAAGTTGGAGCAAGTCGAGAGTGCTCGCGATCCGAGTGCACTACTGCGCGCGCAATTTATTCTGCAAGCCCAACGTAAACCTCAACCCACGGAACCCGATCAGCCATGGTAAAGATACACGCACCGTTTCAATCCGTACTTTTTTGGCTAACGCTGCTGGTAAGTTTGCTGGCACTTCCCGCGCATTCCGCTGATTTAGTGGCCAGTGTCAGCAAAAATAAAGTGGTCAAAAATGAAGTATTTCAGCTGCGAATTGTCAGTCATGACAAAGTCTCTGCCGATGCCCTCGATTTTTCCCAACTGGAGCCTGACTTTTTTGTTGGTCAGCCGAGTTTTGCCTCCTCGACCAATATCATCAATGGCAACTACTCACAACGCAGTGAATGGACCGTTGCTCTTGCGGCGCAAAAAGTAGGCATAGTGACTATCCCAAGTTTCCAGTTAGGGAGTCACCAAACCTCCCCTATCGCGATCCAAGTGACTGAAGATCAAGACCAACCTGCCCAAGAAGAGTTGGCGGAGGTACGCAGCCGTTTAGAACGAACAGAGCTTTATCCTGGTGAAAGCACACTATTCCACGCGCAGTTGATCATTAAGGAAGACATTCGTCGCCTGCGCGACCCCAACATTACCCCACCGAAAGTCGAGGGCATGCGTTTAGAATCGGCGAGCGAGCCGAAACAGTATCCGAGTGTGCTCAATGGAGTAGAAGTGACGATTGTCGAACAATCCTTTCGCGTCACCGCTGAACAGGCAGGCCAGTTTACCTTAAGTGAGCCTGTGCTTAAGGCCGGCTTATTGTATGGTAACCAATACAGTGGCAATACTCGCTTAATCCCAATACTGACTAAGGCCAAAAACTACTCAATCCAAGTATTAGAAAAACCCAAACACTATCAGGGCACTTGGCTGCCCACCGCCAAGCTGAGCCTGACTCAAGAGTGGCAGGATGGGCAACAAAAGCTCGACTCAACCACTGCCTACTCGACTCAAGTTGGCCATGCCATTACTCGCGAGATTCGTCTGCAAGTCAGTGGGTTGACTCAACAACAATTGCCAAACATCCACATCCCATACCCAGAGAGCATCAGCGTCTATGCTGAGAAGCCGCAATTTAGTACGCTGGATAATGGCGATACCGTAATGACATTCAAGCAAGTGCTGATCCCTCGTCAGGCAGGAGAAATTCACTTACCCGAGTTCAGCCTCAACTGGTGGAACACCCAGACACAAGCGGAGCAGACCAGCCAAGTGGCAGGCATGACTTTGCAAGTCAAACCCAGCGAAGAAACGCCTGTATTACCCACGCCGAGCCAGCCGAGTACACCTGAGATCCAGCAGGTCGTCAACGCTGGCTATTGGCCATATATCACTCTGCTGTTTGCGCTGCTGTGGCTCAGTACGGCCCTCTTGGCTTGGATGTTGTGGCGTCACAAGCACACCGACTCTCAAGCGAACCATAAAACGAAAGCGGCCTCTAACGCAACGTCTTGTGCCTATCAAGCCGTGCTACAAGCTATCGAGCAACAAGACTTACTGGCTCTGAGCCCAGCGTTACGTACTTGGCAAAAGGAAGTGATGCTGAATCAAGAAGAGGAGCAAACCCTGACGGCTCTTGTCCATACATTACAGCAAGCTTGTTTCTCGGAGCGGACAGAGCAACCGGATTTCAATCCCTTGAAAAATTGGTTTGTGGCTAAACAGAAACAGCAAGGAAAAATGCAGCGTAGCCGTTCATCCACGTTACCACCGTTATAACCTTGGCTTTGACAGGAGGCTGACAATTTCATGTCCTCGAAGGATAGCTTGTTAAGCGTGGTAAGAGTAATTTAGAGCGCGATGAAAAATGGTGGAGAATGTGACTAGGTGTGGTACTTCTCTGTCGTCAGTTAAAAGGTCAATCAATGGGAGGACATCCATGACCAATATCAATACCAAAGCCGCCACTGTGCTCGGACTAAGCCTGATTATCGGGCTTTCCGCACTGGGCTTCTTGGTACAACAAATGGCGGTTAAGTTTAAAGAGTACGAGCGCGTTGTGGCGGTGAAAGGGCTGTCTGAACGTGAAGTGGTGGCCGATACCGTCATCTGGCCTATTCAGTTTACCGCTGCGGATAATCAACTCTCTTCTCTGTTTGCCACTGTCGATCAGCAAACTCAGCTTATTACCCAATTCTTAGTGGAAAAAGGCGTGGACCGCGCAGCGATTTCCCTTTCAGCACCTGCAGTGATCGATAAAAAAGCTCAACAATATGGTGAAGACCGCGCTGAGTTTCGCTATTTAGCGACTCAAACCTTGACCGTGTACAGCAAACAAGTCGATCAAGTACGCAAAATCATTAGCGAAATTGGTCAGTTGGGTAAGCAAGGCGTGGTTTTTAACCAAGATCCTTACAACAATCGCGTTGAATTTAGTTTCACCGGGCTCAATGCCATCAAACCAGACATGATTGAAGAGGCGACGAAGCAGGCAAGAGAAGTCGCGCAGAAGTTTGCAAAAGATTCGCAAAGCACGCTAGGTAAGATCAAAACGGCTTCACAAGGACAGTTTTCCATTACTGATCGTGATAACAATACGCCATACATCAAAAATGTACGCGTGGTCACCACCGTTGAGTATTACCTGTCCGATTGATACACCCTAACCATTTCTCGTAGCAACAGTGTGGGCAAGATGAGAATCACGTCTTGTCTATGCTGATAGGGATGAGGCTGATGGGGATGAGCTCACTGAACAGCAACACTAGGGTGTTTGGGATAAGAGCGCATTCATCGAAATGCAAAAAATGAATGGAAATCCATTTTTTAGAAAGCACTTTTTGTTAGAAAACAATCTATTAAAAGTAAAAAGGGGCGTGGTTTTCACCACGCCCCTTTTAGAATCAATCTGAGCTAATTACAGCGCAGTAACTTGAGCAGCTTGTGGGCCTTTTTTGCCTTGCTCAACGGTGAAGCTTACACGCTGGCCTTCAGCCAGAGTTTTGAAGCCTTCAGAAACGATAGACTTGAAGTGTACGAACACGTCTTGACCGCCGTTGTCTTGAGAGATGAAACCAAAACCTTTAGTTTCGTTGAACCATTTTACTGAACCAGTCATTTTCTGAGACATAGTAACCTCTGATATATATTTGCTATGAGTTTATTTGGCTGATAACGAAAGCTATTGAATGGTATATCAAGACAAAGTTGACGCAGGTTTAACGAGAAATCGATAACGATCTGAGATTGAACTTTCACTGAATTTAACATTAACAACTCTTACCTAAGAGCCGAGGTAAACTATACACGTATTTTTTCGAAACGCTACATTTATTTGTGTTATTTGCCAAAGCGTAAGAAATCTGCTGGATAATGCTACATTTCTACCTGTATGCAGTCGATATTTTCAACAATAACGCCAATAACCTGATTCCGTCCTTGGCTTTTCGCTCTGTACAAGGCTTTATCCGCTTCTGCATAGAGCTGATCAAATTGAATCTCTCGCGGTTTATAACGAGAAGCAGCATAACCGATCGATACGGTCAGTAGCTCACCACTAGGATTTTCACAGTGTTCAATACATTCTGCTTCAATACTTTTACGAATATTTTCAGCCAGTAAATGAATCTCTTCAGCGCTGCGATTCGCCACCAAGAGCAGAAACTCCTCCCCACCAATACGACAGAACAGTTCATGCTCAGATTGCGCATGTCGACTGAGGATATTACCAATCCGCATCAGAGCAATATCGCCTTCAAGATGCCCATAGCAGTTGTTGAAAAGCCCGAAATGGTCAATATCGAGCAAGATCACGCCATAATTGACCACCTCTTTGATGGTCTGTTCGCAAGTTTGCTCCAGTTGGTGCTCAAGCATACGGCGATTCCCTAAACGAGTCAGCGGATCTAATTTCGCCATTAAATCGAGTTTTTCGTTGGCTTTTTGCAAATCACGAGTGCGATTACGCACCTCAAGCTCCAGCGTTTCATTGAGTACCGAGATCGCTTCTTGGGCTTTAGCTCGCATCAAGACTTCGGTGAGGTTTGAAGCAAACATACGAATCACTTCACGCAGTTGTGAAGTCAAGGGGGAACGTCGGATCAAATTATCCGCCGCAATAAAGGCAATCGGGGTGCCTTTGTCGGTGAGCATGGTCATCGCCGTCCAACCATAACCGACAATTTTACAGTCGTGATAGATGGGAACACTCTCTTTAAACACCACTTCGTTTGGGTACACTTTGGCAAGGTCGACAATGTCATTTTCATGCGTTGAACCACGGAAATAGGATTCATCGACAATATTGCCTTGAATATCCGTCCCCCACGTCCCCTGAATATAAGAGCAAGCTTCATCTGTCAAAAACACCGCCATGCGATCAATCCCCATTCGATTGATCGCAAAGGTGACTGCCGATTTACACACTTCACTGACTGTCATACAGCGAGACAGTTCGACCATGCTGGCATGCAGCATACGTACGTTTTGTTCCTGCTTTTTACGAATATAAATTTGCGCGAGCAATGAGCCAAACGACTCAAGCATCTGCTTTTGATACTCGGTAATCGGCTGCCGATTGATATAGTTGTCGACGGCAATCCAGCCTATGGTGTCATTACCATCACGCAAAATCAGCATGGCATTCCAGCCTTGTCCCACTACCTGTCCGACGGTGTACAGAGGCACATCTTCCACCACCATCAAAGTGCACTCTTCATTGGATAAAGCTTCGAGATATTGAGGCTCTAATTGGTGCAGATCATACTGGGTGTGCTGTTCATCAATCGTATTACCGTGCTCATCGGTACCATAAGTACCACTGAAGCAACGCTTTTTCATATCAAGCAACAAGAGCGCGGATCGATCAAACCCGAGACGATGTCGCATAGCCTCGACCGATGCGCGGTGTAGCTCATCAAGATTGGCGGGGTTGGACAACTCGAGCGCGACTTGATGCACCAGCTTCATGTTGTCAATAAACTGCTCTCGCTGACGAATTTCACTAAGGTACTGCGCTTCACGTAAATCACGATTTTTAAACTCTTTCGATGCTTCAATTTCCGCTCGTAAGCATTGCCATTTCGCTGCAATTAACTGTAAAAAATCCAACTCACCGGATTGAGTGCTCAGGTGTACTTTATCGACGCATGCCGCTTGAATGATCAGATAAGTCCGATGCTGAGGATGATTATCCAGCATAAAAATAAACGACTCGCCGCCCATCACTGGCAAATAGTTCCAGCGACAGGTATTGATGGCAAAAGGGATCAAGCCATCGGAAGTATCAAACTGCGCAGCCCATGCCCAAAAGGCTTCAGGGTACGCTTCTAGCGGCGTAAATGTGTTGGAAGAGAGTAAGGTGTGACCTGCCACGTATTGAGATGGTGCTCGTACGATCCCTGCTGATTGCGATAATAAAAATGTCGTTAAGTACTCAAACGTGGTCTCGGCCAACATTCGATAATTACGACTTGAGGTAACTCTTTTGAGTAGGGTTCGAGGAAACATGCGCAGCCTGACTTAATCTTTGTTTTATGCGAAATCATGGCCGAAATTCTGATAAGCAATCAATTGGTTATCCTTCTGGCTGTTAACTACGCCGCACTTTTTTTAGATAACTGATCGCATCCTCGGCACAGCCAGCATTTTTGCGAGGTTGTTTCCATTTATTGCATCAATAGCATACTCTTTTTGAATACTTTCTCATTAATGAGTCAGTTTTTTGTGGTTACTGTCTCCTTGCAATAGCCCTGGTTTTTCAAATTCCTCCCCGACCGATTTGGACTTTGAGGTAGACACACTCTCTTAAGCGCTGTGCGGAGTGTGAAGTCAGCATGGCTAACCACACCGCAGCTTCAAGTAGAAAGAAGATATCTGCTAGAATTAGGCGCAGTTTGTTTCCATCTTGGGTCTCCTATGCGTCTTTTCTCTGCCGTACTGCTGTTATTGCTGATTTTCCCTAACCTGAGTTATGCGCAAGTCGATTTAGTCAAAGTGGATAAATCGAAACGGCGTATGTACTTACTCCAAGGCAATGAAATCATCCGTGAGTATCGTATTGCTCTAGGAAAATCGCCTAAAGGGCATAAGCAGCAAGAAGGCGATCAACGCACACCAGAGGGACACTATCTTTTAGACTTTATTATTGAAGATTCGAGCTTCTACCGTTCGATACACATTAGCTACCCCAACACTCGCGATCTGCAGCTCGCTCAATTGCGCGGCGTAAATCCCGGTGGTGATATTAAGATT
This sequence comes from Vibrio cholerae, assembly GCF_008369605.1. NCBI lineage: Bacteria > Pseudomonadati > Pseudomonadota > Gammaproteobacteria > Vibrionales > Vibrionaceae > Vibrio > Vibrio cholerae. The sequence continues at coordinate 822,646 of NZ_CP043556.1, read as the reverse complement.
CATGGCTTAAAAAACGGTGATGAGAGAGAGCCGGGGTTCGTACAAAGCTTTGATTGGACGAACGGCTGCATTGCCATTACCAATCAAGAAATGGATGAGTTTTTAAGCCTAGTTCAGCCCGGTGTGCCCATCCTTATTGAGTGGTAAATGGGTTGGTCTCGCGCTGAAAGCGCAGACCAAGAGATCGCCACAACATGGCGCAGCAATCCAGTTTGGTTACTGTTTTAAAGGTTTGACTAAGGATTCTAGCCCCTCAATTTTGATCGCTAGGCAAAGCTCTAGTAACACGCCTAGCTCCCCTTCTGGAAAACCTTGTTTTTGAAACCAAAGTAAATAAGGTTCTGGCAAATCTATCAAAGCTCGGCCTGCGTATTTACCAAACGGCATTTTCATTTGTGCCAATTTTATAAGATGCGTTTTCTCAAACATTGTGAATATTGAATATCGCCGATAACTCAGCGGGCAGACTAAAGCGAAGCGTGAGAAAAGTAAATATCTTCCTGCATCTGGATGCAGAGAAAAATAGCGGAATAAATGTGATTCACCACCCACTGTTTTATTTTTTGTTAGCGTATTCTCAATTTATTCATTTGTCAGATGACGAATGGCTATTTTCATCCATAATCAAAGTGGGTTTGAAATGAATCATTTCAAATAGGTGAAAATATGAGAACGCACAACAACTCTAGTATCTGGTTTACCCTCGATTATAAAATCGCTTTCTTCTTTCCTGCGTAATCCCTTCTCGGGTGGATGACTAGGCATGTTTTTGCAGTCAATCAACTGCAATCCGGTTTTGTTATTCCGCTGTCTTACTCGCTTGACGCATGGCTTTATATACCCATACCACTTGGAATTGAAGGTAGTAGGCAAGGGTGTTCATCCCCATGAGCATAGATAAACTCTGGGATTGGCGGTGAACGAACGTTGCCAACACCGCTGCAGCTTCAAGTAAGCAGGGGATATCGCTTACTGCCAGATATCGACAATTTTAAGTCTATCTAATGACTTATATTGGTGTTTATCTGTGTTTAGTTAAGCCATTGAAGAAAATATAAATATGCGTTTTAAGCTTTGCAAGCATTAAATATGCATTCGCTTCGACCTGGATATTATTTACGTCATAGCTGCATAGTGAATCAATCTCAGCACAAGGAATTTCATTTATTCCTTGCACGACTTTATATTTAAATTTTTAGGAATACCCAGCATGGAAAATTTTAAACACTTACCAGAACCTTTTCGTATTCGTGTTATTGAACCTGTTAAACGTACCACACGGGAATATCGTGAAAAGGCGATTTTAAATGCCGGAATGAACCCCTTTTTGCTCGATAGTGAAGATGTATTTATTGACCTGCTCACCGACAGCGGCACTGGCGCTATCACGCAGGAGATGCAAGCCGCCATGTTCCGTGGTGATGAAGCCTACAGCGGCAGCCGCAGCTACCACGCACTCGCGAGAGCGGTTAAAGATATTTTTGGTTATGAATACACGATTCCGACCCACCAAGGTCGTGGTGCAGAGCAGATTTATATTCCTGTTTTGATTAAAAAGCGTGAAAAAGAGAAAGGACTCGATCGCAGTAAAATGGTCGCCCTATCTAACTACTTTTTCGATACCACTCAAGGCCATACCCAAATCAACTGCTGTGTTGCTAAAAACGTGTACACCGAAGAGGCATTTGATACCGGTGTCAAAGCCGATTTTAAAGGTAACTTCGACTTAGAAAAGCTCGAACAAGCCATCCTTGAAGCGGGCCCAGCAAACGTCCCATATATTGTCAGCACCATCACTTGTAACTCTGCGGGTGGCCAGCCAGTTTCGATCGCCAACTTAAAAGCCGTGTATGAGATTGCCCAGCGTTACGACATTCCCGTGATCATGGACTCTGCTCGTTTTGCTGAAAATGCGTATTTTATTCAGCAACGTGAGCGCGATTATCGCAACTGGAGTATCGAAGAGATCACGCGTGAAGCTTACAAATACGCCGATGGACTCGCGATGTCGGCCAAAAAAGATGCCATGGTGCAAATGGGCGGTTTACTCTGCTTCAAAGACGAAAGCTTCTTTGACGTGTACACCGAATGCCGAACTCTGTGTGTGGTGCAAGAAGGCTTCCCTACATACGGTGGCTTAGAAGGCGGTGCGATGGAGCGTTTGGCGGTTGGCTTGTATGACGGTATGCGCCAAGATTGGCTCGCTTATCGCATTAACCAAGTGGAGTATCTGGTCAATGGTTTAGAAGCGATTGGGGTTATTTGCCAACAAGCTGGCGGCCATGCTGCATTTGTCGATGCGGGTAAACTGCTGCCTCACATCCCAGCAGATCAATTCCCTGCTCACGCTTTAGCTTGTGAACTCTATAAAGTCGCAGGCATTCGCGCAGTAGAAATTGGCTCATTACTACTAGGACGCGATCCTGCAACCGGAAAACAGCATCCTTGCCCAGCCGAATTGCTCCGTTTAACCATTCCACGCGCGACTTATACGCAAACGCACATGGATTTCATCATCGAAGCATTTGAGAAGGTGAAAGCCAATGCTCGTAACGTCAAAGGATTGGAGTTTACTTACGAGCCACCCGTGCTACGCCACTTTACGGCTCGCTTAAAAGAAAAAGCCTAATACGGTATTGAAAAAGTGCAGCCTGCATAGGCTGCCTTTTTTTGACCTGAAAAACATAACAACAAAATCAACAATAACGTGAAACCCAAGGATTTTATCATGTCGAAACAACCCTCACTGTTTGGGGGAGCCTGCATTATTGCCAGCGTCTGCGTAGGTGCTGGTATGCTTGGTCTCCCCAGCGCAGGTGCTGGCGCATGGACTCTCTGGTCTATGTTGGCGCTCGCTTTAACCATGGCGGTCATGACGCTTTCAGGCTGGATGCTACTTGAAGCCTTTAAACACTATGATCTTCGAGTCTCGTTTAATACCGTGACCAAAGATATGCTAGGCAGCCATATCAATCGCTTTAACAACCTGACCGTTTACTTTGTCGGCGGCATTTTGTTGTACGCCTACATCACCTCTTCTGGTTTGATTTTGCAGGATTTACTGCATATCAATAGCAAAATAGCCTCGATACTGTTCGTGGCGGTATTTTCCGCTTTCGTTTGGCATTCGACTCGCGCAGTGGATCGTATCTCGGTTATTTTGATCGTATTTATGGTTCTGAGCTTTATTTTTGGTGTTTCAGGATTAGCGATCAATGTGAAAACATCCATCCTATTTGACACCCTAAATCAAAGTGGTGAGTACGCTCCTTATGCGATGGCAATGCTGCCCGTTGCGCTGACCTCGTTTGGTTATCATCACTCCGTTTCATCCATGCGTGCCTATTACGGCGAAGAGCGCAAAGCCAAGTACGCGATTTTGGGAGGCACAGTGATTGCGCTAAGTCTTTATGCGCTTTGGCTATTTAGCATTTTTGGCAATTTACCTCGTGCCGATTTTGCGCCTGTCATACAGCAAGGTGGGAATGTGGATGTGCTTTTAAAAGCCTTAGGTTCGGTGGTGGAGTCGGAGAAAGTCTCACAAGCGATCAACGCCTTTTCGATGGCCGCGATCCTATCTTCCTTTATCGGCGTTGGCTTAGGCGTATTTGATTTTCTGGCCGATTTATTTCAGTTCAGCAACTGTAAACAAGGGCGTACCAAAACTTGGCTGGTCACCTTTTTGCCACCTCTCATTCTCTCTTTGCTGTTCCCATTCGGCTTTATCATTGCGATCGGTTACGCAGGCGCAGCCGCCACTATTTGGGCCTGTATTATCCCAGTACTGCTTGCGCGTAAATCGCGCACTTTAGCCAATGGAGCGCAGGGGTTTGTCGTACCGGGAGGCAATCTAGCTCTCGGACTTGTTCTGATCTTTGGTGTGCTTACCGCGGTTTTTCATATGATGGCGATGGCCAATTTGTTACCTGCGTTTAAGGGATAACGTCAAAAGCGACTCCATCAATACAAAGAAGCCGCAGCGAAACAATTTCTTACGTATCGCTGCGGCTTCCCTATTTTATCGCGCAGACAAGCATATCGATGAGATCTAATCTCAGCATTACATAAACCCTTACAATTACTCGCTATGATATAGGCCAGCAATATGACTAATCTTTAATCAACCAAGGAGCTGGCTATGAAAAAATTTAAGAATATCTTATTTGCAACTCAAGGCTTACCCGGACACAGTGACGCGTTGGAGCAAGCGATTCAACTTGCTTACAATAACCGCGGTCAACTTGCTGGTTTGATTGCATTTCCAGCATTTCCTGCCGATCTACAACGCTATCAAGAACCCTACGAGCAATCCTATCTGAACACTTTGATGGAAACCGTAGAGGCGTGCCGTTCACAGCACCACATCCATAAAGATGAGGTTCCTTTTCCTTTAATGGTTGAGCACAGCGAGCAACCCGCGGTCGCGATTATTAAGTCAGCACTCAACCATCATATCGATCTGTTGATCAAAGAAGCGGAACCTATGACTCATAGTCAGCAAGGTTTTAAAGCTTTGGATATGACACTGCTGAGAAAATGCCCTTGCCCGGTTTGGTTGCATCGCCCGTTAGCCAAGCCAAAAGCCAATCGGCGTGTTGCGGTGGCTATCGACCCTATCACCATGACCGAGCAGCAAAAGGCCCTGGCATTGCGTTTACTCGAATTATCACGCTCAATTGCCAACACGTGTGACAGTCGCCTGCATATTGTTTCCTGCTGGGAATACTATTTAGAAAACTATCTGCATGATCAGGTATGGATTCAAGTTGAGCAGCAGCAAATCGCCGAAGAAATCGCACAAGCAAAAATCAGGCATGAGCAAGCCTTACGTCAACTGATTGATGAATCAGGCATTACAGGCGAGTTGGTGATACACCATCTACACGGTAAACCCGATGAACTGATCCCCGAATGGGTCGTGGCAGAGAATATCGACATTCTAGTGATGGGGACTCTCGCTAGAACCGGTATTGCAGGCTTTGTGATTGGCAATACGGCAGAAAACATCGTTCAGTCGATTGAGTGCTCTTTAGTCGCTCTTAAACCAGAAGGATTCGTTTCGCCGATCAAAAACGAGTAAGCAATGCCACATTGGGTCAACCGACCTTCATCTGTTGGCTAGACCGTTGTGATCCTTAGTCTAAGGAGGATGTGATGAAAAAGTTCTGCCCACACTGCCACTGTGAAATGTTGGAGCGTGCCAACCTCTATATCTGCCCAAGAAATGCGATCGGTGATTGTGTTTACGACGCCATGCTCACGAATGAGCTACCGCTCGTCAGCCTGCCTTTTGACTCAGAACGCAGCCATTTTGATGAGCGACCTACACCCTTTGACTCACAATCAAAGTAGATCATGCGTCACGCTTCCACCAACGAACTCGACGCTATCAACAATTAGCCTATACTTTTCAAAGTAGTAGATACCTGTACCCGCTCAGGACGTCGCAACAAGGACGCACTGAGCGGCGTTAATATGACATCGAAGAGGCTGCCATCTTGAAGACAGGACTCGATAAGCATACATCCCTCACCCCAAATACAGTGTCGGCGAGATTACTTCCTTTCGCCGTTTTACCCATCCTTCTATTTGGGTGGGTGTTTTATTGGCATCAAACCGGTGGTAACGCTTGGCAAGTCACTTGGGTTCCAGGGCTGGATCTGAATCTCAGTTTCCGACTTGACGGGCTCTCTTTTCTTTTTGCCTCGTTGATCACAGGCATCGGTGCCTTGATTCAAATCTATGCCCTCGCTTACATGAAAGAGAAAGCGGCGCGCTTCTCATTTCATCTCTACCTCACTCTCTTCATGCTCGCCATGCTTGGCGTGGTGGTAAGCGACAATATTTTACTGCTGTTCATCTTCTGGGAACTGACCACCATCACTTCCTATCTGCTGATTGGTTTTAATCATGACAAACCGGTTTCACGCAAAAATGCCCTACAGTCACTTTTAGTCACGGGGGCCGGAGGACTCGCGCTGTTAGCCGGACTGATTTTACTTGGCTTGATGGCCAATAGTTATCAAATCAGCGTCATCATTGAGCACGCGGATCACATCGCGCAACATCCGTGGTTTATGCCTTCGCTGATTTTAGTTTTACTCGGTGCATTCACTAAATCTGCGCAATTTCCATTCCATTTCTGGTTACCCAATGCCATGGCCGCACCGACACCGGTGAGCGCTTACTTGCATTCAGCGACCATGGTTAAGGCGGGAATCTATCTTTTGTCCCGCTTATCACCGATTTATGCCAGTAGTGATTTTTGGTTCTACTGCTTAACCATTGTGGGCGCGGTAACGGCACTTTGGTGCGCGCTACTGGCGTTCAAGCAAACCGATCTAAAACTGATGTTGGCCTACAGCACCAATGTTGCATTAGGCAAATTAACCCTGCTGCTGGGATTAGGTACCGAGGTCGCGCTGACCGCTGCTGTGTTGTTTATTTTCGCCCACTCATTTTACAAAGCCGCACTCTTTATGGTGGTCGGCAATATTGATAAAGCGACGGGCACTCGAGAGCGAGAAAAGCTCGGCAACTTAAAATCCGTCTTGCTGCTGAGCCTTATTGCTGCGGTTATTGCCGCTTTATCCAAATCCGGTGTTGCGCCTATGCTCGGATTTTTGAGCAAGGAGTACATGTACAAATCCAGTGTGGAATCTGGCATTGCGTGGATTTCGCTGGTCTTATTACTGATTAATGCGCTGATGGTGGCGTTAGCCATCGCACTACTTTACAAACCCTTTTTTGGCCAAGCGACCAAGGAGAGTGAAAGCCACCCACCCAAAGCGATCGAACAGAAAAAATCCCTTTGGCTACCTGCGATGGGATTGGCTATCGCCAGTTTCCTACTGCCTGTTTTTGCCCTGGATTGGATTAACCAGCATTTAGTCATACCAACAGTCATGGCGATGGATCCAAACAGCGTTCCACAAGCCGCAAAATTATGGCAAGGCTTCAATATCCCGCTGGCTTTGAGTGGTATCACGCTTGTGTTAGGGGGCGTGCTGTATCTGAACTACGCAACCCTAGTCACATGGCTCACACGCCTAGTGAAGCCGCTGCCCAAAGCTGAGCAAATGTTTGATGCCGTGCTGGGTTATTTAGCGACATTAGCAAGCTGGCAAACGCAAATGCTGCAACAAAAACGCTCAAGCGGTTATATGCTGCTATTTTTTGCCGTTTTAACCTTAATACTGCTCTATCAGCCGCTACCTTTACCAGCCACTTTCAGCGCCTCGCTGTTTGATGTTCATTTTTATGAAGTCGCAATTGCGCTCGCACTCATCGCTTCTGCGCTGTTGTGTGTGCTGAGCACGTCTCGTTTGCTGTCGGTATTAGCGCTCGGCATGGCTGGATTTATGACAACGCTGGTCTTTATGATTTACAGCGCTCCTGATGTTGCCAAAACCCTTTTGCTGGTCGAAACGCTGATGGTGGTGTTTGTGGTGCTTTTGATGCGCCATATGCCCTACTTGTCGACGGTCGCTCGCCATTCTGTACCGCGTCGTACATTGAATGCGGTGATAGCCAGTGTGATTGGCGCATCCGTAACCTTAATCCTGCTCAATATCACGGCGCATCCTATCGATACCACTTTGTCTGACTATTTTGCGCAGCAGAGCGTTCCCGGCGGTCATGGCCGCAACATCGTCAATGTCATTTTGGTCGATTTTCGTGCCTTTGATACCTTGGGAGAGGTCATTGTGGTCGTCATGGCGAGCCTTGTCGCGATTAGCCTCTTACCCAAACGAACCGAGCAACCACAGAAGATTCATTCTCTAATCTTTGCCACTACCGCACATATTGTGACCGCCTTGATGCTGATGTTTTCCCTCTATCTACTGCTGAGAGGACACAATGCTCCCGGCGGGGGCTTTATCGGCGCATTGATCGCGGTGATTGGCTTTTCGCTGCTCCTCTTCGCCGAATCGCCCCAATACGTAAGAGATCGTCTCCACTTCTCGCCACTCAATATTGCTCTGTTTGGCATCCTGCTCAGTTTTATGGCAGGAGCCATGAGTGTCGCGGTCGGTTTACCTTTCCTAACTGGATTATGGTGGAAAGAAATTTTACCGCTTGGCACCCCACTGCTCTTTGATGTCGGCATCTATCTGGCGATCATCGGCGGTGTCATGAGCATGTTGCTGCGCGTTAAGGAGGAACTCGACTAATGGAAGGATTATGGAGCATTGTTGTCGGTGTTTTTGTCGCCGCGGGTATCTACTTAATGCTAGAGCGACACTTACTGCGCTTATTGTTTGGCCTGATCCTCCTCAGTAGTGCGGTGAACTTGGCCATTTTTACCGCAGGACGCTTAACCCCCGCCTCACCACCATTAATTGAGGTAGGAGCCTTGTTACCAGAGGAAGGTGCGGCGAACCCGCTGCCACAAGCGCTGATTTTAACCGCCATTGTGATCGGTTTTGGCTTACTGGTTTTTGCTTTGATGCTGTTTTACCGAGCTTATTTTGAGACTCGCAGCGCGGACGTCGATGAGATGCGTCGCTCAGAGGAGGAAGAATGACCGCGATTGGGTTGACCTTACCCGTTGTGATCTCACTGCTCACCGCAGTTGCGATCTTTTTAGCGGGGCGTAATCGTTGGCTGACTAACGGTTTGAGTGTGATCTGCAGTGTCATTAATCTCTTTACTGGCGCTCTACTCACGATCACCATTTACACCCATGGCCCAGCATCTATTGCCTTTGGGCAATGGCCTGCCCCCTTTGGCATCGTTTTTGTCGCTGATTTATTGAGCATCGCTATGGTCATGGTGACGGCCATTATTGGTTTGGTTAGCGTTATCTATGCGATTGCCGATTTAAGCGCCAAACCCTCATACGCACGCTACCACGCGCTGTTGCATGTTCTACTGGCTGGTGTGTATGGCGCTTTCTTAACGGGGGATATTTTCAACCTTTATGTCTGGTTTGAAGTCATGCTGATCGCTTCTTTCGGCTTGATGGTGTTGGATGCAAACCAGCAGCAAATCGATGGCGCCATCAAATATGTGCTGCTCAATCTTATCTCTACCTTGGTGTTTTTACTTTCGATAGGACTGCTTTACGGTGCCACAGGAACCTTAAACCTCGCAGATTTACATGACAAAGCTCAATCCCTCGCTCCTGAGATGAAAACCATGCTCGCTGGATTGCTATTGTTCGCGTTTTCTATCAAAGCAGCGCTGTTTCCTCTGTTTACTTGGCTACCGGCGTCTTATCACACCTTGCCGAGCGCCATTGTTGCCCTGTTTGCCGCTTTACTCACCAAAGTCGGTGTCTACGCTTTGCTGCGGGTCTTCACTCTGGTGTTTCCGCTCGATGACAGTGGTTGGCAACCGGTCCTACTGGGGATTGCGGCGCTGACCATGCTCACTGGCGTACTCGGTGCTGCAAGCCAGTATGACATTAAAAAGATTCTTTCTTTTCATATTATTAGCCAAATTGGCTACATGATCATGGGGCTGGCCATTTACACCCCTTTAGCTATCACAGGGGCGATTTTTTATGTCATTCACCATATCTTAGTAAAGGGGAACCTCTTTCTGATTGGTGGCCTGATTGGCAGAAAGTACGGCACTACACAATTGACGCAGCTCGGCGGAGTCTATCGCGCCATGCCTTGGCTTACCTTTGGCTTCTTGCTCGCCGCATTCTCTTTGGCGGGCTTCCCTCCTCTGTCGGGTTTCTGGGGTAAGTTTCTAGTCATCAAAGCGAGTTTGGCTGCTGAGCTGTATTGGCTTGCCGCAATTGCGCTATTGGTTGGCCTGCTAACGATTTTCTCGATGACCAAAATTTGGAATGAAGTGTTTTGGAAAGATGCTCCTGCTGCTCTACCACAGGAGACGTTAGCCCGCTCAACACTCGGTCTTTATGCACTGCCGATCCTCGTGCTCACTCTGTTTAGCCTAGTGATTGGTTTGGCTGCGCAGCCGTTTTACCAATTTGCAACCTTAGCGGCAGAACAATTATTAACGCCAACCGCTTATATCCATGCTGTTTTGGGAGGCTCAAAATGATTTATCTCTTCCTCAACCTCTTTCTTGCCACAGCGTGGATGCTGCTCAATGGTGACTACTCCAGCTTGCAATTCTTATTGGGATTCGTGGTGGGGTTTTGGGCATTGCGCCTCAGCCAGCCATTTGGCTTAAAAACCACTTACTTTCGCCGTTTTAGAGCCATCACCACTTTAATTCTCTATTTCATCTACGAGATGATCGTCTCTGTCGCACGAGTCGCATGGGATGTCGTGACGCCAAAGCATCTGAGCGATCCTGATATTGTCTACGTGCCATTAGATGCCCGCAGCGATCTTGAGATTACCCTTTTGGCCAACATGGTTTCGCTCACTCCCGGCACTTTAAGTCTCGATGTTAGCGAAGATAGACAATATTTGATCGTTCACGCAATGTTTGCACCAGAGCATCAAGCGGTGATCAACGACATCAAAAATGGTCTTGAAAAACGGATACTGGAGGTCACTCGTGGATAATTCATTACCGCTGGCGATTCACTTCGCCTATCTAGGACTTTTGCTTAGCTTGGCAATGGCGTTTATCCGCTTAGTGTTAGGCCCATCGCTCGCCGATCGCGTGGTGGCTCTCGATTTAATTTCCTTTATCACCATAGGCTTTATTGTCGTTTATAGCTTAGACAGTGGTCAGCAAACGCTATTGGATATTGCCTTAACCCTAGGCTTAGTGGCTTTCCTTGGCACCATAGCATTTGCACGATTTATCGCTAAACGAAAAGGAGAACTTTAATGTCGATGTTAGCGGCCCTCTTACTGGTTCTCGGCACCTTATTCACACTATTTGCGAGCCTAGGCATTTTGCGCATGCCCGATCTCTATACTCGCATGCACGCCGCCACCAAAGCCGGTACCGCAGGCTTGTCTTTATTGCTCCTTGCTGTCGCGCTCTGTATGCCTGAGATTGGCGTAATATCACGACTGGTTGGCATCATGCTGTTTATTTTTCTGACCGCTCCCGTTGCGGCTCATTTACTGGGTAAAGTCACACAACAAGCCGGCTATGCTTTCTGGCGTAATCAAGACTCGACCAAACAGAAAAAGGCGCAGAAGTAGTTTGCTGCCTATCCATCTCTTCCAGCCAGTGATGGCCTTGCCACTACTGCTCATCACTCATCTGTTCGAAAGCCCTAGCGCATCACGAATTGTTCTTCATGAAACTGGCGTGACAGATCCACTTGGTAAGGTTTAAGCGCTTTTTTCAGACTATTGGAAAATGCGATTGGCCCACAGAAATAGATTTCGAAACGGCTTAAATCTCCACATCGGCGCGCAATGTCATCTGCTGACAGACGAGGATCAACGCTAGAATCTATAATGGTTAATGAAACCCCAGCCAACTGCGCTTTGTGGCGAAGTTCTGCGCACAAATTCGGATCAATTTGATGGCAACAGAAAAACAGATGTACTGGGTGTGCTCTCTCCGTCATTAACCAGTCGAGTCCAGCCATAAATGGCGCAATCCCAACGCCACCACCGATCCAAATCTGAGGTTGCTGAGTCGAAAAATCAAACTTGCCATAAGGGCCTTCGACTTCCAAAGACTTTCCGTTTTGTAAGCGCTGATGCAGCCCCGTTGTAAAATCACCCAGCTCTTTAATCAAAAAGCGAAGTTGGGAGCCCTGATGAGCACAGGCGATAGTGAACGGATGTGGTTCTTCACCGGCAAACTTTAAGTACGCAAACTGCCCAGCCTTGTGACCTCGCCACGGCTTATCTAACTGAATCGTTAAATCCAAGGTTTTACTCTGCGAACAGTAATGAAACGCCTCAACATGAGCAGGATAGCGAGACTGCCGACCAACCAAACCCAGCAGACTATATAATGCAGCCCAGGAGCCTACGAGGATAAACAGCAGAGTCAGCCAGTAGATGGGCTCACCCCAATAGGCCTTTTTGAGCAAAACAATAGCGTGAAATGCAACGGCTAAATAAACAACGGCCATCATACGATGAGTGAAACGGAACGGTTTGTATTTAATGGCCGACCAAAGAGAAATAGCCAGCAGACCAATTAATGCATAAAAGCCCCATTCGCCGATTTCCATCGCCAACGGTTTGGCCTCTTTCAGCCATAAAGCCAGACCGGACAGGTTGCCATGTGGGCCAGAACCGTTAAGGCGTGCGGGTTTCGTCAGCAATTCAAGTGAGATGAGCCACTTAGGAAGATGGTCAGCAAGCCAATGGAAGATCCCAAGTAAGAGCGCAGAGATCCCGAGCCATTTATGAATGCGATAGCCTTTGTCTATTCCTTGTGTCCATTGTTCTATCAAGGGTAAACGTAACGCTAACAGCATCGATAGCGACATCAACATGAGTGCCAAAATACCGGAGAACTGCACTAAACCTGATCGCCACTGAAATAAGTTTGTTGACCCAAACAGTGTAGGTTCAGCCTGTACCCATAACAGAGTGACGATGCCAACCATTACCCAGAGAGTGTATTTAACCCTGCTCATAACCCAATTCCACTTTATCAATAAGGTTATTTTAAAGTAACAAACCTAATGTAAAGCGCTGTCGCAGAAGGGTAAAGTTGAGTAAAGACCCCAAACGATTTTGATAACAGGTTATTTGATGAGTGTGCTGGCGCGACGTTTTAACTGAAAGCCCAAGTTCGTCACAGCTTCAAATCGATCACCTTTGATGGCATGAAGTAATTTTTCTGCGGCTCGGTTTCCCATCTTTTCATAGTCATATTCAGCACAACTCAAACTTGGGAAAGCATGCTCAGCCATACTTGAACCTTCCAAGCTGATGATCGCTATATCACTAGGCACTTTGAGCACTCGGCGATGGCATTCAAATAATGCACCAATCGCAATCTCTTCATGGCTGCACACTAAAGCATCGAGTGACGAATCTCTTAGCAACAATTTCGCCAAGCCTTCAGCCCCAAGTTGCGCCGATGGCGCTTCATGCGTAGTAAGAAAATGGTCAGGAGTGAGATAACTTTCAATCATGGCACTTTGCCAACCATGCAGTTTTTTTTGCAGTGTAGAGTGATTGCCTCTTGCTCCAATAAAACCAATATTTTTAAAACCTTGCTCAATAAGGTGACGAGTACACAATTTGCCCACCTCAAAATAATCGACGCCAATATTCATGTATCGCGCGGCACTGTTTAACTCCGCAATTTCTAACACATGGGCATTGGTCGAACTGAGCAATTGATGCGTGCGTTCACTATGGTGACTACCAAAAAGAACCACACCGGCAGGACGATCTTCCAAAAAAGTACAGAGCAGTTTTTCTTCCTGCTCAACCGAATAACCACTGTAGCCAAGCAAAAGCTGATAGCCCGCTTTATTGAGCGTGTGCTGAAAGTTTGGCAAAAAATGGGCACACGATTTCTCTACCAATGATGGCAGTATTAAGGCTATAGAGTAACTTTCGGCGGAAGCCAAAGCACCAGCGGCTTTGTTTGGGATATAACCCAGTTCATCAACGACTTGCTGAATTTTTTCTCTGAGTTTTTCTGAAACCAGATCCGGCGTTCTTAACGCGCGTGAAACGGTCATCGTGCCCACCCCCGCCTGTTTGGCGACATCAGCTAGGGTGACATTTCCTGTGCTTCTTCTTTTGCGAGTTTCGCTCATTTCTACTTTGGCTATTTGACTGGATTTCAGGCTGCGGCATCTTACCACAACGTGGGAATGAGCATGAGTGTAACGCATCCAAGTTTAAAGCCATCATACGAAAACCCTTGGATATCCTGAAATGATAGCGCTATCACAAATAATGATAGCGCTATCAGTTAGCGCTACCATTTGTGATCAATATCGGCTTTTCCTGACAAGATCATCGTTAGAGTAGCGCCATCAAAAATGACAAGTTGGAAAACGTTAATGTTAAGTGAACTGATTACCTCAGACGTGATTCGCATCTACCCCAACGCAGCAGATTGGAAAGATGCGGTGCAGAAATCCTGTCAGGCACTGATCGATAACGGTGCCGTAGAGCCACGTTATGTGGATGCCATTTTTCGTTCTCACGAAGAGTTAGGTCCTTACTACGTTGTAGGGCCCAGCATGGCAATGCCCCACGCCAGACCAGAAGATGGTGTGAACCGCTTATCTCTGGCAATCACTGTGATCCAACAAGGTGTCCACTTCGATTCTGAAGGTAATGACCCGGTCAAAATGTTGGTAACGCTTGCAGCAACCGATAGCGAGAGCCATGTAGGCGCTATCGCTCAACTTGCTGAGCTGTTTATGAATGAAGAGCATGTAGAGCAAATCTGCAATGCTCAAACCATCGAAGATGTCCTTGCGGTCATCAAAAACTATTAACTCCTGTTTATCCCCCTACTGAAATACAAGAAAACAAAAGGTACAGAATGATGAAAATTATGGTTGTTTGCGGACATGGTTTGGGCACCAGCCTAATGATGGAAATGAGCATTAAGGCTATCGTAAAAGATCTCAATGTGGATGCGGTGGTCGATCATATTGACCTGGGCAGCGCGAAAGGCACGGATTGCGATATTTTTATCGGCACCAACGATATTACCGACCAACTCAAGTCCCTTGGAGTCACACCTAAGATTGTGAGCTTGGCGAACATGGTTGACAAAGTCGCGATGAAAGAGCGTTTGTCTACGGCACTTCAAGAGTTGGGCGCACTGTAAGGGGGCGTTATGGAATTTTTCAATTTCTTAATGAATGACGTTCTATCCGAACCTGCGGTTTTGGTGGGACTGATTGCGCTGATCGGTTTGATCGCGCAGAAAAAACCTGTCACCGAATGCATTAAAGGCACGGTCAAAACCATTCTGGGTTTTATCATTCTTGGAGCTGGTGCTGGCCTTGTGGTGAGTTCGCTCGGTGATTTCGCCACTATTTTCCAGCAAGCCTTCGGCATTACCGGTGTGGTACCAAACAACGAAGCGATTGTCTCGATTGCCCAAGAAGCGTTTGGTAAAGAGATGGCAATGATTATGTTCTTCGCCATGTTGGTAAATATTCTGATTGCTCGTTTAACCCCTTGGAAATTCATTTTCCTGACCGGTCATCACACGCTGTTTATGTCGATGATGGTTGCCGCGATCCTTTCTTCTAGCGGTATGAGTGGTGTACCTCTGATTGCTTTGGGTTCATTGGTCGTTGGCTCTGTGATGGTGTTCTTCCCTGCTATTGCTCATAAATACATGAAGCAGGTAACTGGCTCTGATGATGTCGCGATCGGCCACTTCTCAACCCTTTCTTATGTGCTGGCGGGCTTTATTGGCAGTAAATTTGGTAACAAAGCACACTCAACTGAAGAAATGGACGTACCTAAAGGTCTGCTGTTCCTGCGTGATACACCGGTAGCAATTTCCTTCACTATGGGCATCATCTTTATGGTGACTTGTTTGTTCGCGGGCGGTGATTTTGTACGCGAAGTGAGTGGCGGCAAACACTGGTTTATGTTCGCGCTGATGCAATCCATCACTTTTGCTGGCGGCGTGTATGTCATATTACAAGGTGTGCGTATGGTGATTGCCGAAATCGTCCCGGCGTTTAAAGGCATCTCAGACAAACTGGTTCCTAATGCCAAGCCTGCACTCGACTGCCCTGTTGTATTCCCATACGCACCAAATGCAGTGTTGGTCGGTTTCCTATCTAGTTTTGCCGCAGGTTTGCTAGGTATGTTCTTGCTGTACGTAATGGGTTTAACTGTGATTATTCCCGGTGTAGTGCCTCACTTCTTCGTGGGTGCGGCGGCAGGTGTATTTGGTAACGCCACTGGCGGTCGCCGTGGTGCAATCCTAGGGGCTTTTGCCCAAGGTCTGCTGATCACCTTCCTACCTGTCTTCCTGATGCCAGTACTGGGTGATCTGGGCTTTGCGAATACCACCTTCAGTGATGCTGACTTTGGTGCTGTGGGTATTTTGCTGGGCTTGATTGTTCGCTAAACGACTCACTCAAACAAAGATCAAAAAGGCCGCCCGTTATACAGGCGGCCTTTCTATTTTGAAACAATAGGTATGTGGTGATTAACGTGCGCGATTCTTCACATGTTTTTTGACTTTTTTCATCGCCATTTGCTGTTTCAGTGGTGAGAGATAGTCGATAAACAGATTGCCAGAAAGATGGTCAATTTCGTGTTGCATGACAATGGCAAGGAAATCGCTCGTTTCGATGCGCAGTGGCTTACCCTCACGATCCAGCGCTTCCACCACGACAGAAGTATAACGCTCCACGTCCGCGTAGTAGTCTGGCACCGATAGGCAACCTTCTTGGCCCATCTCTTTATTGCTGCCACTGACCACTTTTGGGTTGATCAGCACAAGTGGCTGGTCACGATTATCTGACAAATCAATCACCACAATCGCTTCTTCGCGGCCCACTTGCGGCGCTGCTAGACCAATACCGTTGTCCGTGGCGTACAGGGTATCAAGCAGGTCGTCAATTAAGGTTTGTACTGAGGCCACATCCGTGACCTGTTTGGATTGAACACGAAGTCTTGGATCGGGTGCAGTAAGAATCTCTAGAACAGCCATGGTTTCCTTGGAGCATTAGTTGAATAAAAATAACGCGGCGTAAGATAGTATTTTCTCTCCCAGTTGTAAACCAAGGCCGATAGTTGCAAAAACAATGTTTGGCGAAAAAATAAAGCCAGTCGTTTGACTGGCTTTGAGCTTGAGCGAGGTTTAAAACTGGCCGAGATATTCCCAGTGTCCATTGGTTGGATTGGGATCGGTTGGGTAAGGGAAATAACCGTATTTCGTCACTTTTAAGCGGTAATAGTGGTAGCCACCTCTAAACGCATATTGATAAATATCGTTCACGTTGCCACGCTGGCCATCACTGCCCCACACGCCCATTGCATCTTGTTGATACCATTCGAGCAGTGCACGTTCAAAGCTCGCCAAGTCACGATTTAGCTCAGAAAGATAAGCTTGAATGGTGCTGTCACTGCCAAGGAAGTACCAATCTTGGTTTGAGTCGCCATGGATTGGGAATGCCTCCCCTTCGCCCGGACGTTTTTGGATGAAGTAATGGTCTTCCCCCTCAATTTGACCAACAAACACTGCGTTATAAGCGTTGTCCCACGTGGTTGAGGTGCGTTCATCCCATGTCAGCAAGCGTGATACACCAAAGTAGCTTTGCACACGTGCTTCAACGCTCACACCCTCGGCTCTGTTGAGCTTGATTGGGTTGAAAGCAAAGTTAATGTGGTCATCTGCCGAGCCAAGGTATTTCCAACCTTGATCACTGGTTTGGTCGGTCGGGAACGCCCCAGCTTCAAGCGTGCGCATCACAAAGTAGTCGCGCGTGCCCGTTTCTGGATTCGGGTAAACATACAACGCCCCCGCACGGCGCTCCGCTTTCGTCACACCATTGTTGAGCACGCCGCGCCCATAGTGTTCGGCCACAAAGGCATCAAACTCAGCGATGGTCGCAAAATCCGTGTTCAGCAAAGTCTGGTTCTGGGCGAAGGTTTTCGTCATATCGATGACTTGGCTGTAACCGTATTCCTGACCGATGATGATTGGACCTTTGAGCTTATCCAGCGGCGGATTCTGATCTGGCGTGAAACGTGTCAGCGTTGAAGTACCGTTAAAGTCACTACAGCTCAAACTCACTTGGGTAGGTACACCTTTTTCCATCGATAAGTTAACGTGGAACTTGTTACTTTCGGTCGATTTATGACGATTGCCATCCAGTGCGATGTGGGTTGAACCATTGCGATGTTCCACCACTAACTCACAACGACGTTGAGAAGCTAAGGTTCTCGACAACACTTCGCTATTACGAATTGCATAGCTCCAAACGCGACCTTCAGCGTTATTTTTCACGCCTTCGACTTGCTCACAGCGGCCATTGCGAACAAAACCTGCTCCGTCATGACTACCGTTATTGTGCGGCTTGTTTAGAGTACACAGTTGCACTTCTCCAATCTCCGCATTCGGAGTGTAGGTGGCATTACCTGCACCAAATTGTGAAAGTAACTCATACTGCCCTACTGGCGAATCGATCTGATAATCGTTATACCAGCGCATATCTCGGCTACCTTCACACACGTTACGCTGTGCATTTAAGCCGCCAACAAACGTCGCGCTTTGACCATTGGTATTGGTGTAATCAAAGCGGCAAATTGGCAGTTGTTGCCCATCAATCAATAACGTCTGCCATTGGTTGTATTGGATTTCGGCTTGAGTGAGATCCCCGGCTGCTTGCCAACCTTCTAGCTGATACTCACCTTGCTCTGGCTGTGGCAGTTCAAACACGTTGCCATAATTTGAATAAACCAGAGGATAGATTTGGCTAGGGTTCTCATTCTGCGGATCGTAAATCCCCAATAAGGTCACTACCGGCACACCCACTTGCTGGGGTTTGGGTGTATCCGTTTCGACGGCTTTATAACGTTGCGTCGCCTGATCCCATTGCACATAGCCGCTTGGGCTGTGGCTATCTAGGTTGAAGCCGTTGTTCATCCAACGCTGTGCTTTGCGCGACTGAGCCGGATGCTCCAAGGTAAAGCGGCTGATGGTGCCAACGTACTCTTGCTCTCCGCCATTTTGCGCATCACGTAAGAAACGGAAGGCATCTTTAAACGGTGGCACAATATCATCACCTTGCTGTTGAGTATAAACATCGCCTTTCCAGTGTAAGTTACCAATAAAGCGTTGGTGGAATGCATCCCACCCCCAACCGGACTCCAGATCGTGAATCGAGGCCATGTATGGCCAATGACCTAAACCATAGTTATGCCCAAGCTCATGAGACCACTCGTTACCGGTCGTCGCTTCCAGTGTCACGATGCCGCCGCCACCACTGCCGCCATGCACGACGACTTGCGGTAAATCCGTGTCTTTTTTGGTGTAGATGCCCACGTTGGTATGGGCAGTGATGTGGTTAAAACGTCGATTGTACTGCTGCGAATAACCCGCACTGCTCACAATACCAACATTGGCATTATTGATACCCGTAGAGACCATGGCTTTACCGATCGCTTCACGCATATCACCGCTGTGCCAACCGCCCGTACTTGCGCTCTTATCGGTATACACCACACCGTTTGGCATGGTCACGACTGGGAAATGCGCTGGCGTATAATCGGCCATCACCAGTTTAGAGGCAGGAATTTTCTGGAAATAATCCGCCGCAAGCGTAGGCAAGTTTTGGATCATGGTGTTGCGATCCCGCGGTGGCATTAACATGCCGATATCGATGTTCTGGATCACCAACTCAGGCGCACCGCCAAACTGGATTTCACCTTGGCTGAGCACACCCTCACGGCCTAAGTTGTCAGTCAGGCGCAGCGATAGTCCCGGCTTCATCCAATCCCATTGCAGGGGCAATGACCATGCAAGATGCGAAAACACCACTTTCATGCGGCCATTCTCTGGCTGATCCGACGCAGCCAGAGCGCTTGGCGGCAGCATCAAGGTGGTTTGCACTACTTCGCCATCGAGGAACACTTCGGCGCGGACTTGGTTAATCTCCTCACCTTGCTGCGGCGTAAACAGCAGCATCGCTTCACGGTTCATGATCGCATCGAGATGGCCTTGCCCTGTCAGTTCGTTACCCTTGGGCGCAACCGAAGTATGGGTTTGCGTGATGCTCAACCCGCCTTCTAAACTGCCTTGCAAATGGTTCGGGGTTGGGATCTCATCAGCAAAACCAACTCGATCTTCCTGAGTCGTGAAGCGCACCACTTTCGGCTCAGCGCAATCGACCTGATTGCAAGAACTTAAGGCAATTTCATACTGGGTTTCTGGCTTAAGCCCACCCACAAAGAAACCCGCAGAAACATGGTCATAACGTCGAACATCACTGTGATCACTGAGGTTAGTGACCGTGAGTGTCACTGAGTCCGTTTCGTTTTGCCCAAGCCAGTCAAATGACACACCGACATCAGACAGGCTCGAAACGGTTAACGAGCGAATCTCTGGCTTTACTAACGCACCGCAATCATTGGTTTCGGTGCGATAGATGACATCGCGCTCCCAAATGTAGCTGCCATCGGCACGCTTAGAGCCGTGTGACGCAGGAATGTATTCAATAAAGCAGCCTTGCTCGTCTGATTCGTAAACACCAAATTCGCGGCTCATGAGATAAAAACCGCCGTCATACATCATGAATTCCCAACTCTGATCGACAAAGTCAATCACGTTGCGATAAGGCGTATCATCGCCGCCTTGATAAGGTAGAAAAGGGAACTGCAGATCATTTTTGTAGCTCAGGCGATAGTCCGTCCCTTTGTAACGGATCCAGCGTTCGCCATTGCGCTCAAACACCCCTTCTCCGCGTTCGGCCATCGCTTTAATCGATTCTAGCCGCTCAACGGTTTTTTCGCCGATCTGCACTAGCGTGAGCTCATGTTGCGCCCACGCCGATGTGCTTTCCAATAGCCCAGCTATCAGAAGCGTTAATGGTTTCTTGTTCATGGTTGGATTTCTCATTTTGTTTTTCTTGTGGTTAGCGTGCGTGATGCGACCTGAATTTCGGCCGCAGTAACCCTCGAAACCTAGGGTATTCACACCACAATAGGTTCCGGACATAGACAACCGAGTTACGGATTTATTATTAGTTACCGAATGGCATTTCGGTAGAATCGCTGCTTCCACAACGAGATAAGGGTTCCAACTCTGTGAAGATGGCTTCTTGGAAATGAGACTCCGTGCCAAAAAATATGCAAATGATTACACATAAAATCAGCAAATAGTTACACAACAATCAATTAAAGATTATGATATATAAGTACTTTACAATTCGAGGTGAAGAAGATGCCCACCTTCATTGATGGGCATTGAGAGGCTCAAGCAAGCGATTTTTCCGCGATTTTGTCGCACAGATATTCGCCGATTGGCATTGCGGAAGTGGCCGCTGGAGAAGGCGCGTTACACACATGCAAACTGCGCGGACTTTCGGCAAACAGAAAATCGTGCACTAGCGTACCATCACTTAATACCGCTTGGGCACGAATGCCTGCAGGGTAAGGCTCAAGATCGGTCAGTTCGATACTTGGGCAGTATTTACGTACCAACTGTAAGTAGCCCGCTTTCCACCATGAGTTTTTCATTTCGACCATGCCCGTTTTAAAGTGCTTGGTACTCACTTTCCAAAAGCCGGGGAAGCGAACCATCTCCCACACATCGCGTAGGCTGACATTCCATTTACCATAACCTTCACGCTTAAAGCCTTGAACGGCATTGGGGCCAACGGTCACGCTGCCATCAATCATGCGGGTTAAATGTACGCCGAGAAACGGCAATTCAGGATCCGGAATCGGGTAGATAAGATGACGCACCACTTGGTTATGCTTGAGTGCCAAACGGTAGTATTCGCCACGATAAGGGATGATCTGAAAATCGGTCGGCAAACCGAGCATCTTGGTTAAGCGATCGGCCATTAAGCCTGAACAGGTGACCAGAAATTTGGCCTGATAACTCACGCGTTGGTTCTTCTGTTGGCAAGTTAGCGTGACCGAGGATGGCGTTTCTTCCAAGCCCACCACTTCCGTGCCTATTTTCACATCCCCACCCAACTGCATAAAGGCTTCGGCCATTTTCTCAGTCACCAGACGATAATTGACGATACTGGTCGCTTTCACCAAGATCGCCCCCAAGCCACGAATATTGGGCTCCGCCAGCTTCAACTGCACGGCATCCAGTTTTTCAACGTCGATCTGATTTTGTAAGCAGCGATCATAGAGTGCGTGCATGCGTTCGAGTTCTTGCTCATTGGTGGCCACCAGTAACTTGCCGCAGTTTTCCACTGGAATCTTGTGCTGCGCGCAAAACGCCAAAGTGCGTTCGACTCCGCGTTTACAAAAATCAGCCTTCAAACTACCGGGAGCATAATAAACCCCCGCATGGATCACCCCGCTGTTGTGACCAGTTTGATGGCGGGAGAATCCCACCTCTTTCTCAATCAACAGCACCGATTTTTCCGGATAACGCTGTTTCAGTTGCCAAGCCGTGGAGACACCGACAATCCCACCACCAACAATCACGTAATCATAAGTCATGCGGATTTTGCTCCCCGTACTGCGCTGTGGGCACGCTCAACACGCGCTGCCGTTTTTCCAGAGTAGATAAAGATAGCGATAAACAGCGCCACACAGACTAAACGGATCCAAATCGGCAAATTTGGCCACACCAGCAGCACACCGATCACCGCCAGCAGCAAACGCCATAAGAGATTTAGCTGCCCTTCCAGATAGCCTTCAATCGCGCCAATCATGGCGTAAGTGCCAAAAATCGCGAAGATACCGATGGTGACAACCGTGGTCGCATCCCAACTGATGAGTTGGGTATAGGCAATCAACACGGGAACCAAATACAAGCCTTTAGCAATTTTCCACGCGGTAAATCCGGTGCGCATCGGCGGGGTTTTGGCGATGGTGGCCGCGGCAAATGCCGTCAAACACACCGGTGGCGTCACGTTACTGTCTTGCGAGAGCCAGAAGATAATAAGGTGCGCCGAAAGCAGAGCCAGACCAATCGCTTCTAACCCTAAGCTTTGTTGTAACAAGGTTTCCACAAAATCCGCGGGCACAAGGCTAATCAGCTCATGGGCTTTTTCCGCCGCCATGGGCGCATTGAGCAAACTGAGTTGATCCGGTGCCGCCAGCATGAAAATCGCTTTGGCTTGTTCCGGTAATTGCCCCGAAACCATCAAATCCACCAACTGGCTTTCGGCCAGCAGTTTGTAAAGCGCAGGAGCCGAAAGAGTACCCAGCACAATGTACGCCGCCGTTACTGGCAGCCCCATACCAAGCACCAAAGAAGCCAAAGTGATCAACACCAGCATGGTCAGCAGATCGCCATTTGCCCAGTTGTTGATCATCAATGAGAAGGTATTGCCGATGCCCGTTGTGCTAATCACGTTAATCACCAAGCCGATACCGACCAGCAATACCGCGGTAGTCGCCATGTTTTTCGCCCCTTGCTCCAACGCTTCAATGATCGCTTTAGGCCCCATTTTGTGATTTTTGGAAAACCACGAAGCAACAATCACCGACAGAATCGACAAGCCCGCCGCGTACGTTGGAGTAAAACCGACTACCAATAACGTCACTAACACGGCAAGTGGGATCAAGTTATGCCAACCCGACAGCAGCACTTTCATAAACGGCTCTTGGCTCGTAGTGACAATCTGTACGCCCATGCGTTTGGCTTCAATCCGCACGAAAAACGCAACGGAAAGGAAATAGATAAGTGCCGGAATAAACGACACCGCAACAATATCCACATACGGAATTTGCGTGTACGACGCCATGATGAACGCGCCTGCGCCCATCACCGGCGGCATGAGTTGCCCACCCGTTGAAGCTGCGGCCTCTACCCCTGCGGCGAAACGTGCGGGAAAGCCCGCTTTCTTCATCATGGGAATGGTAATAACGCCCGTAGAGACCGTGTTCGCGACACTGGATCCAGACACCGACCCCATCAAACCCGAAGCCAGTACAGCAATAAAACCGGGGCCCCCCACCACTTTACCTGCCGCAGCGCGTGACACATCCATGATGTAATCGCCAACACCAGAGCGCACTAAGAAGGCACCAAACAGGATGAACATGAACACGAAGCTCCAGCTTATCGCTGCAATCGAACCAAACATGCCTTCCGAGGAATAGAAACTGCGATACAGCAGGGTTTCGGCACTTAAGCCGGGGAAATGGAAAATGCCGCCGGCCCATTTGCCCCAGACCGAAACATAGGTCAGACAGATCAAAATCAACGTGGGGATAAACCAACCCATGGTGCGGCGGATCATCTCCATCACAATCAAGATCGCGAGAATTGAGAACACCCAATCGCTGGTGACAAATTTCACGCCGCGCTCATAGAGTGCATCTTCCGCCAGCATCAAATAGATCAAACATGCCAGTGCCAGCAGCGCTAACAACACATCAAACGCCAGCGCAACTTTGCTCTCACGCCAACGAGGTAAGGCGGGATACCACAGCGCGCAAATCATCGCGAACCCCGCGAAGTGGATGGCCGAAATCCATAATTCTGACCAAGTGGATAACGTATTAAACCAAATGTGCGCCAGTGACAGCAGCACACACAGTACGGAAATCGTGCGCGTTACCCAGCTAAAACGGGTACGGGTCGGCACTTCGAACTTTTCCAGTTCTTGTTCTACTGAATTGCTCATTGCGTTACTCCAACAGCGAGACAACTAAGCCATATCCCCGCGCGAAGCGGCCGTATTGCAACCACTTCCAGCGGTTTGGGGATAGACGAAGAAAACAGAGATGCCC
Organism: Vibrio cholerae; assembly: GCF_008369605.1. Classification (NCBI taxonomy): domain Bacteria; kingdom Pseudomonadati; phylum Pseudomonadota; class Gammaproteobacteria; order Vibrionales; family Vibrionaceae; genus Vibrio; species Vibrio cholerae. Next base: position 798,410 of record NZ_CP043556.1, on the reverse strand, counting down.
TTTCTTTATTTGTGATTGAAAGGGCAAGACTGCCCGCTCACGAGCAGTCTTTCGCGTTCACCGAACTTACTGTGGCATCAAGTGGGCTGGAATTTTAATTCCCACTTCTTGGTAGTAACGCGCCGCACCGGCGTGCAGTGGCATGGGCAAGCCTTCGATGGCTTTCTCAATCGCCATATCTTTGGTCGCTTTGTGGATACCTTGTAAGAAAGCTAAGTTCTCGTACATGGCTTTAGTGAGCTGATACACATCCTCTTCCGAAATGTCGGTGCGCACCGCGAGGAAGTTCGGCTGAGCAATGGTGGTGATGGTTTTATCGACGCCCGGATAGGTGTTCGCCGGAATATCAAACTTGGTCCACAAATTGTAGTTACCGTTGGCTTGTTTAATCTGCTCATCAGTGAAAGAGAGGATCTTGATGTCGTTACCCATCGCTGCAAAAGCTTGAGTCACCGCGCCCACGGGCACACCCGCAGGCGTGTTCATGCCATCAATGGTGCCGTTTTGCAGCGCACTAGCACTGCCGCCGTAACCCAAATAAGCCAGATTAAAGGTATCAGGGTCAACGCCAATCCCTTGCATGATCTGCCGACCAGAAAATTCCGTGCCTGAATTTTTCGAACCAATCGAAAACTTTTTCCCTTTCATGCTGGCCAGATCGGCAATGGTTCCGGTTGGCGCGAGATCAGAGCGCACAATAAAGTGTTCCACGTTCTGCCACAGCATAGAAACCGAACGTAATTGGTTTTGACGCTCCGTATACGGGCCTTCGCCTGCCCATGCCCAAGCACCATACAAACCTTGCAAAATCGAGAACTGGGCTTCGTTATCGTTCATCAACTTCACGTTTTCACCCGATCCGGCCGAGCTAATCGCGGAGAGTGAAAAGTGGTAGCTCGGGGTGAGTTTGACTTTGGTCAGGGTCGCCAGAGCTACACCTACGGGGTAATAGGTCCCTCCGGTTGAAGCGGTGGCAAGAATGTAGCTACGCTCTTCTGCTGCGTAAGCTCCACCGATTAAACCAAACGAAGTGATGGCGGCTAATAGGGTTTGCGTAAGGCGCTTTTGTTTCATCGTGACTCTCCATGTTGTGATTATTTTTCGATGCTGCACCGTTTCCAAACGTACAGCATGAGCAATATCAGTAAGAGCAAAGAAGATGCCAAAAATTAATCCATTGTTTTATAAGGAATTAATTTTCAAAACAGATAAAAATGAGCAAAATCTTGCTGATTGAGCCTAAAGTACATCAGCAAAAAACCGCCGATCATCGCGCGTGTTTTAGGCTCAAAAATCAGGAGAGCGATCACGCAAGGTTAATTAAATGTGATCGATGTTAATAAAAACCATTGAAAAGTGATGAGCAAAATTTTGCTCATTCCTCCTGCGCAGTAAAATCACCGCGAAGCAAACCAAACTTCTGCATTTTCTGATTTAGGGTGCGCCTTGGCAAATCCAGCTCTTTCATCACTTCACTGATGTTACCTTGATGACGATGCAGCGCCTGAGCGATCACTTTACGTTCAAAATTGTGTACCTGAATCGCCAGCGGTAACCCCGCCGAGGCTTCTTCTTCAGTCATTCCCGGACGTGAAGCCAGAATTTCCCCAACACTGATGCTGTCATCCAGCGCATAACGCAGCGCGACATTGCGCAGCTCGCGCACGTTGCCCGGCCAACGATAAGTGAGCAGTGCCAGCCGATCCGCTTCACTCAGGCTGCGCCAAGTCGGTTTCACTTGTACGCAGAAGTGTTCAAACAGCAGCAAAATATCGTCGCCTCGCTCACGCAGCGGCGGTAAATAGAGCTGCGCGACATTGAGGCGGTAAAAGAGATCTTGGCGAAATTCCGCGTGTTGACGCAGCTCTTCCTTGGCTGCCGCGATGACCCGCAGATCAATGGTGATCGGCTGATTACTGCCCACCCGCTCTACCACATGATCTTGCAGCACGCGGAGCACTTTCACTTGCATGGCCAGCGGCATGCTCTCGATTTCATCCAGAAACAGGGTGCCTTTATCGGCCAGTTCCAGCTTGCCAATCCTCCGCTTCACCGCACCGGTAAACGCGCCCGCTTCATGGCCGAACAGTTCACTTTCAAACAGATTTTCTGGGATCGCGCCACAGTTGATCGCCACAAACTGACCACGCTGACGCTCGCTGGCTTGATGCAGACACTGCGCCACCAGTTCTTTGCCACAGCCGGTTTCGCCGTAAATGATCACGTTGGTATCCATCGCTGCGACTTTGGCGATTTGCTCGCGCAGCAGTTGAATCGACTTACACTGCCCAATCAAGATCTGCTCTAACCCTTTGGCAGAGGCAAGATAGTGGGCACGCGATTGTGATGACAGCGCGTTTTGGTACTGACTGACCGCTTGCGCCACGGTGTTGGCAAGACGTTCTGGTTGAAATGGCTTCTCGATAAAATCGAACGCGCCTTGATGCAGCGCTTTCACCGCCATGTCGACATCGCCATGCCCAGTGATCAAAATCACTGGCATCAGCGATTGCACATTTTTCAACGCCACCAACAGACTCAATCCATCAGTATCGGGCAGGCGCACATCACTCACCACGGCGGCGAAATTCTGCTGCTCAATCGCCGCTAACGCGGATGCGCCATCAGCAAACATCGCCACGTCAAAACCCGCCAGTTGTAACCACTGGCCTGTGGCTTGACGCACAATGTCGTCGTCCTCAATCAATGCAATCCGTTGGCTTTCCACGCTTTATTCTCTGTTCTATTTATAGTGCGGCTAAAGTAAGCAAATTTGTCGAGCTTGGAAAGGAGCCGCCTCTCACTTCTGAGTTACCCGTCATTAACATTTATCGCTTTCGTTGCTAAGTTGAACCGTCAATCTCGGTGCTCGTTTTAAATAGGGAAATGCTTTGAAGCTCAATAAAGCAAGTTGGATAGTGTTGGTGATTTTACTGCTGATCGCGGTGCGATGGGGTTCGCATGCCGTCAGTGAAAACTGGCAATTGGGGCAAGCGCAGCGTCACGGCGAGCAGCGTTTGCTCGATTACATCAGTGATGTGAGGCGCACCCTAAGCCGCTTTTATCATTTGCCCTACTTGATGACCAATGAAGCCAACACGCTCAAACTGTTTCAGGGCGATGATCGCCCGCAAGCCCAATTACAGCAACAATTGGCGCAACTCGATAAAGCCGCGAATACCAAAGGTTGGTACATACTGACACTTTCCGGTTCACTGCTAACGGCCAGTAAAAATGCTGAAAACTGGAAGCTCTCTGATGGCAAAGCCATCATCCATAAGATTTTGCAGCAACGCGAAGGGATTTCGATTGTCACCAAATCCGTTGGCAGCACCCCCACCTATTTTGTTGCTGCGCCAGTTTATCTGGATGTCGAGATCGTCGGTGCGGTTGCCGTACAAGTGGATTTAAACGTGCTTGCCGATCAATGGTTTGCCAGTGATGAGTTAATCCTTTTTCAAAATGCTCAACGCCATTTTTTTCTCTCCAGCAGTTCAGTTTACAGCGCAGACTGGATAGCGACTCACCCCGAAGTGGTCACGGCGGCGCAAAAACGTAGCTTATTTGATGGAACACGCCTAACACTGTGGCAAGTTGAACAAGCGCCTTATCTTGCCCAATCCGTCACGCTGGATGATCTGAATTGGACGCTCACTTACCTCACGCCGCTTAAAAATCTTAATGCCACGGTTAACTGGATCAGCACCAGTGCCATGGTCGGCGTATTATTGCTGCTATTACTGATACGTCTGCGTTACGAGCAGTATCAAAAGCGCCTCAGTGAAGCCAAGATTCAGCAAGTGTTGTTTGAGGCCGAAGAGCGACAACGCAATATGATCAACAAAACTCATGTTGGGCTGCTGCTGATCGATGGACAAGGCCGCATTGAAGAGATCAATCCGATGGCGAAGCGCTATTTCAGTCTTTCGGAAAGCATGGTGCGTCAGCTGCAAGCGTGGTCGCTGTTTGATACTGGAAACCCGAATGCCACCGTGCCACTGCTGCTGAAAAATCTCACCGAGCATCAAGAGCTGGCCGACATCACCAACGTGGAAACGGTCGCGCGGCGCAGTGATGGCAGTTTGTTTCCGGTGCTGTTCTCCCTGATTGCGGTCAGTTGGAAAGATCGCCGCCACTATTTGGTGACACTGATTGATATCAGTAAACGCAAGAAGGCGGAAATCGCACTTCAGAATGCCAACCGCGATTTGCAACAGCGAGTAGAAGAGCGCACCGCAGCGTTGAAATCCGCTCAACAAGAGCTGATTGAAGCGAGCAAAATGGCCGCATTGGGACGTATGTCAAGTGCGATTACCCATGAGCTCAATCAGCCCCTTACCGGTTTGCGCACCCTACTTTCTAGCAACGAATTGCTCCTTGAACGCGGTGAAACTCAGCTGCTCAAAGCCAATACCAAGCTGGTGCATTCTTTGATTGATCGTATGGCGGCGATGACTTCCCAACTCAAATCCTTCGCGTTCAATCGACCCGATGCTTTGCAAGCCATCTCGCTGCCCGATGCGTTACAGGAGATTTTGCGCATCCATCAAGCACGCTTAACTCCGGTGGATGTTCGAGTTCGGCTTTCTAGCGATCTGCCGTTGGTGATGGGGGAAGAACAACGCTTGCGCCAGGTACTCGGCAATTTGGTGTCGAACGCGTTAGATGCGATGAGTCAAACCTTAGAACCGAAGCTCAGCATTAGCGCCGTGAGTGAAGAACAGCAAGTGATCGTGCGCGTGAGTGACAACGGTTGTGGGATTGCCCCCGAGCTTCTCACCACCATGTTTGAGCCGTTTCAAACCAGCAAGAAAATGGGCGAAGGATTAGGGCTTGGCCTAGCGATTGTCGCCAATAGCCTGCGAGATATGCAAGGCAGTATCGTGGCAGCGAATAATCCCGATGCGGGCATGAGCTTTGAAATCCGCTTGCGTGCCGCCCAATAGCGGCAACCTGCTTGTTAAAAAGAAAAACAGGTTGTACGAGACAACCTGTTTTGGCGAGTGACAGCCCCCTTTTGGCTGCATATAAACGCTTAGTTTGTCAAATAGGTAGCGCGCTTAGCGCCACACCCCCCATTCGCCTGTGGTTCCCGGCTCTTCACCTTGTGTCCACCACTGGGCAGTCCAGCTCTTGCCTTTATGAGTGACTACCGCGCCTGCGGTATAAGTCTTGCTCTTATCCCATGCATTTTCGGGTTGAGTCGGTGGCGTGGTATCTCCCTTCGTCAGCGATAAGCGGTAAGTGAGGTTACTGTTTGGCGCAAAGACTTGGTTGGCGTACAGATTTTGCGTATCAAACATGTAGTGGTTCATCTCTTGGTGCCAAATACCAATAAACCATTCGCCGTTTTTGAGTTGATTAAACTGACCCGCTAGCTCGGCAGGCCAAGTCTCCAAATTGTTGGCACGGATTGGCAAGGCAATATCTGTCGTTTCCATGCCCGTCGCATCAAATGTTCGCAAGCGAACACTGTCTCCGACTTCAACAGGGCCAAACCCTTGCGGTACGTAGTAACCCAAAGCGGTGAGCTTAGCCGGATCGGTCGGGTCAGTCGGATCTGGTGGCGTGGTAGCGCCGCCAAAGGTGATGTCACTGCAGTTATAAAAGCCTTCACCACCTGCATCTACCCGCTGCCAGCGCGTGTAAAGAATCGCATCGCCACTGCGATCTTGTGGCAAGGTGACTTTAAAACGGTATTTCTTATCACTTCCCGCGGCGACATCGTCCGAGCTGCCCACCAATTCCAAGTCATCCCACGTCAGTGGTTTGGTATGGTCGTAAGTCGCTTTACTTAAATAAAATTGCCAATACGAGGGATTGTGGGGCGTTGCCGCATGGAACACGACCTCAATTTGACCATTAGCATCTAGGGTAATTCCGGTTTTTTGCCAATGGGCAGAAGGCACATTCAAGCCCGCTTTGGCTTTATCGCCCGCCGAACAGAGCTCGCCATCTTTCACCACCGCTTTTACCGCGGCCATATCCCGATACAGCTGCACATTGGCCGAGACTTCATTGCGCTGCACAAACGGAAAAGCGCCGGAAACATCATAGGCCGCCTGACAAGCTTGATTTGGAATCGCGTTATCCCAAAAACCGCCGTCGAGATAACAGGTGTTTTGTCTTGCACTTGGGAATTCCACCCAACCATGTGCTTGTACCTGCGAAGCCGCCAAAGCCCCGAGTATGACTGAGCCTAGCGCACTGATTTTTAATCCGTATTTCATGGTTATTCCTTCTTGATTGTGACTCTTGTTATTCGCCATTTCTGTTTACAAATGGCTAACAAAAGCTAGCAATAACCCCAAAATAACGTGTCAATTTCGGCACAAAGCCACACGGAAAATCGTCAATTTGCCGCCTACTTTCCAGTAACTACATGCAACAGTCTTGACTTGCTTGGGCTCTTCGAGGCACTTCAAACTCCCTTAGCCAGAGCCCGGTGTGACGATGCTAAATCAGAAAACTAAGGCTGATGGAGACTTAACAGTGTCATGAAAACCCAGCTTAAGTCAGTTTATGTAAAGAAACCCAACCATACCTTTTCAAAAGCTTTACCCTGCTTGACGGACTCTTTACATAACCATTGATAGTATGAATACCTCTCTCAATAAGAGAAAACAAATTACTTTTAGAAACTCATTACAGCTTTCAAACTCAATAAGGAAAACTTATGAAAAAGATTATTCTCGCCGTTACCGCTCTTACTCTCAGTGCTGGTGCGTTTGCGTCTATCGATACCAACCACAAAGCACGCTCAATCAATGCGGGTGTTTACGCGAGCCAAGAACAAGCTTACGCCGCTGGATTTAAGAAAATCGAGCAGTTACAAGCTCTACCTAGCAACAAATTAGCGAATGAACTTTCAGTATGGCAAAACAGCGTTGTGCCAAAAAGTGTCAAGATTGATGATACTGAAGTTGTGGTTCAATCTTTTGCAAAACAGCCTGGTGTCGTTGAGTATCGCTCGATTGTTAAAGTCGACTATCAATACAAAACTCGTGAAAGCAATCGAGACTAAGTCGATCAAACCTGTCTCAGATGGCAAAGGATTGCCATTGATTCACCCTCCTACGTCCATTCCCTCTCTTCTTATCCCCATACGCACTTCCAGCACTCAATTTACGAAACTGATTTATTTTCGTTCAACCTACATTTAATTTCAGACGAAAATTTCATCACCACAAAAGCAATGGAAATAATCCAAACGCTTAATTTTGCGATTAAAGTCAACAAAATCGAAAATTTACAATTTGTTTCTATACGTAAAATAATTCACGTGCCACATCAATCACAGTAATAACAATTCAGAAACATAAGAATCTCGACACTTTCGAACGAAAATAAATTGCTCGTTCGCCATTTCTTTACTGCGGTGATGCTCACATCTGTACTGTGAGTTCCGATAGTAGAGGTTTATACCATCGCAAAAACAATGAGGTCACTATGTTCGAGCTCTTCAAACCGGCTGCGCATACGCAGCGGCTGCCATCCGATAAGGTGGACAGCGTCTATTCACGCCTTCGTTGGCAACTTTTCATCGGTATTTTTGTTGGCTATGCAGGCTACTATTTGGTTCGTAAGAACTTTAGCTTGGCAATGCCTTACCTGATTGAACAAGGCTTTAGTCGTGGCGATCTGGGTGTGGCTCTCGGTGCGGTTTCAATCGCGTATGGTCTGTCTAAATTTTTGATGGGGAACGTCTCTGACCGTTCTAACCCGCGCTACTTTCTGAGTGCAGGCCTACTCCTTTCGGCACTAGTGATGTTCTGCTTCGGCTTTATGCCATGGGCAACGGGCAGCATTACTGCCATGTTTATTCTGCTGTTCTTAAACGGCTGGTTCCAAGGCATGGGTTGGCCTGCTTGTGGCCGTACTATGGTGCACTGGTGGTCACGCAAAGAGCGTGGTGAGATTGTTTCAGTCTGGAACGTCGCTCACAACGTCGGTGGTGGTTTGATTGGCCCCATTTTCCTGCTCGGCCTATGGATGTTTAACGATGATTGGCGCACGGCCTTCTATGTCCCCGCTTTCTTTGCGGTGCTGGTTGCCGTATTTACTTGGCTAGTCATGCGCGATACTCCTCAATCTTGTGGTTTACCACCGATTGAAGAGTACAAAAACGACTATCCCGATGATTACGATAAGTCGCATGAAAATGAGATGACTGCGAAAGAGATCTTCTTTAAGTATGTCTTCAACAACAAACTGCTTTGGTCGATTGCGATTGCTAACGCCTTCGTTTACCTGATCCGCTACGGTGTACTTGACTGGGCTCCGGTTTACCTCAAAGAAGCCAAACACTTCACGGTTGATAAATCTTCTTGGGCTTACTTCCTGTACGAGTGGGCGGGCATCCCGGGTACTTTGTTGTGTGGTTGGATTTCCGACAAAGTGTTTAAAGGCCGCCGCGCTCCAGCAGGCATCCTGTTCATGGTTTTAGTAACTCTGGCAGTTCTGGTTTACTGGTTCAACCCAGCTGGTAACCCAGCGGTAGATATGGCTGCTCTGGTCGCGATCGGCTTTTTGATCTACGGCCCTGTGATGCTGATTGGCCTTTACGCTCTGGAACTGGCTCCGAAGAAAGCCGCCGGTACCGCAGCAGGTCTGACTGGTCTCTTTGGCTACTTAGGTGGTGCTGTGGCAGCTAACGCGATATTGGGCTATACCGTTGACCACTTCGGTTGGGATGGCGGCTTCATGGTCTTGGTTGCCTCTTGTGTACTCTCAGTGCTCTGCTTGATTTACGCTTTCGTTGGCGAACGCGCTCACCATAACGATAAGCTTAAACAAGCGACCACTTAAGAGCGTGTGTCATCAAGCAATAACATCGTCAGTATAGCTTGTCCCCCTCGCCGCGCTCTTGCCTGATTAGGAGCGCGGCAACTCTCTCTCCCACCCTAACATCACGCGCCATTTGACGCCTTAGGGTTGGGAAGAACAAAAAAGGAATTCATGATGCTAAAACCATTCTCGCTTTCTCTGCTAGCACTGGCCTGCTCAACGTCTTTATTTTCAAGCATTGTTTCTGCAGAACCATTAGTGATTGCTCACCGTGGAGCCTCTGGCTACTTGCCAGAACATACATTAGAAGCCAAAACGCTGGCTTATGCGATGAAACCGGATTACATCGAGCAAGATGTGGTGATGACCAAAGACGATCAATTGGTGGTATTACATGATCACTATTTGGATCGCGTCACCGATGTTGCGGAGCGTTTCCCTAACCGCGCACGAGCCGATGGCCGTTATTACGCGATTGACTTTACCTTAGCCGAAATCAAAACCCTGCGTGTCACGGAAGGGTTTGATATTGATGCGCAAGGCAATAAAGTCGCCGGCTTTCCTGATCGTTTCCCTCTTTGGAAAGGGGATTTCACTGTCCCGACTCTCGCAGAAGAAATTGAGCTGATCCAAGGGCTCAATAAAACGCTCGGTTATAACATTGGTATCTACCCTGAAATCAAAGCACCTTGGTTTCACCGCCACGAAGGCAAAGATATTTCTCAAGCCGTCCTCAAAGTGCTAAAGCAGTATGGTTACGACAGCAAAGACGACAAAATCTATCTGCAATGTTTTGACCCTATCGAGCTAAAACGCATTCATGATGAGCTGCTGCCAGCGATGAAGATGGATCTCAATCTAGTTCAGCTGCTGGCCTACACCGACTGGAACGAAACCATGGTTTATCAAGCAGACCAAGCCACACCCTATGACTATGACTGGATGTTTGCCGAAGGCGGCATGGCCAAAGTCGCGCAATACGCCGATGGCATCGGCCCGTGGAAACCTATGTTGGTTGATGATGCTTCCACCAAAGACAACATCATGATTAAGCCGTTGATGAAGCAAGCAAAAGAGGCTGGCCTCGTGGTGCATCCTTACACCTTCCGAGCCGATAAAGGGCGCATTGCACCTTGGGCAGACAACTTCGAAGGGATGTTGGATGTGTTCTACAACCAAGTGAAGGTGGATGGTCTGTTCACTGACTTTCCCGATAAAGCGGTAGCTTTCTTAAATCAATAATGCTTTAAATTGACATTATCACCAGTCAGCGAATAAGCGAGGGACACCTCGCTTATTCAAAGCTGGCCACAAAAGCACGCAGAGCTTCAAGATCTTTGATGATAAGTCCACGCTCGCCTTTTTCGACCAATCCCCTATCCACCAACTCTTTCACCGCTCGGCGATAGACCCGGCTTGATGTACCGAAGCGCTCCGCTTCGGGTTCCATCCGTTCAAAGCCACCCAAATTGACCCGAGTTTCATGCTGGAGCAGCAGATCATACGCAATGTTAAAGCTGATTGAATGCATCAAACGCTGCGTGTAAATATCCAGTGACTCTTGGTAATCCTGCGCTAAAGCAGAAGCAAAAAACAGGCTAAGCACAGGTTGCTGTTCAAGGCACTCTTGCAGCTTCTGAGCACAAATGACCATCGCTTGAATCGGCTCTTCAGCCACCACATTCCACTGACAAGACATGGCGGTAAAAAACTCCATCTCGCCAAACAGGTGATCGTCACACTGCACTTCACCGAGTTGAAAACGGCGTCCATTAGCCGCCAGAATGTTCATCGAAACTCGACCACAAGACACCACATACAGAGACTCAACAGGCTGGCCTTGCTGCAACAGCGCCTCACCCGCATCAAACCTTTTTGTCGCGGTTTGGCACTGAGACAACGCCAGACGAAACGCAGGCAGTTGCGCATTCAAATAGCCTGAAAAACGGCCGGTAGTATTCGCGGTAAGTTGCATAGCGTTTTGAAATTCGATTCACATGGGCATAGGCTACCTGTTTTTTGCACTTAGGCGAAGCTCTACCTAGATTCCTCACTCAACTGAGCAATACCGCTCATTGAGTGAGGCCATGTTATGGGTCGTGAATAGGTTGGGGCTAATCGAATTTAAGCGCGTTTAACGCATGCAAAGCAGCACGTGCAGCCAGCGTTTCGCCCTGCATCATCCTTTGATCAGCATTGACGTATTGATTCACGCCCGTTTGCACATCTTGCTCATACAACACCACATTATTGAGAACGGAAGCGACATCTAACCCGCGTAAACGGCCAACCGTGAGCAGCGCAGAGGTTTCCATATCCGCCGCAAGAATCCCTTTGCGATGCCAATAACGGCACAGTTCTGCTTCTTCATCGGTATAAAAGCTGTCATGCGAGCGAACAATACCTCGGTGAATGGGTACTGACTGCTCAGCTAAAAAGCGTTGCATCTCCAGCACCAATTCAAAGCTTGAGTAAGCCGGATAAGCGGCGCCAATATATGCCTTTGAACCGCCCTCATCACGCACTGCGCCTTCCACCAAAATCAGTTCACCTAATCCGATTTCTGACTGCATTGCGCCTGCAGAACCTACTCGCACAATGGCTTTTGCACCACTTCGCGCTAACTCTTCCACCGCGATGATTATGGATGGCGCACCAATCCCTGTGCTGCATACGGTCATCGGCTGCCCTTCGAACTCACCACTGAATAAGCGGTATTCGCGGTTTTCCGCCACAAGCTTAGCGTTATTCAACAAGCTGGCAATGCGGTTCGCACGATTCGGTTCACCGCAGACCACAACACGTGGCGCCACTTGAGCAACATGAATGTGAGGTTGAATGCTCATGCAGTTGCCTCAATGGTCAGGTTTTTTTCTGCATTATGGCGAGCGGTTTGCATCCAAGCTCGAGTGCCATTGGCAGCGATGAACAGCAAAATCGCGTATTCGATAGAGAGGGCATACACACCTTGCGCCGCATAAATTCCGACACTGATGATGTTGATCACCACCCACAGAATCCAGTTTTCCACGTATTTACGCGTCATCAAAATCTGCGCCACCACAGAAAGTACTGTCATCGTCGCATCCCAGAATGGGAAAGCATCCGGAGATAACACTGGGCGATCCAACTGTGCGCCGAACAGATTCAATACATCAACGGTAATATTGGCTAAAGAAAAGAATACCGGATCGATATAAATGGTCATCAAGATAATGCTGATCACGCTAATGCATGCCGTGAGCAGCAATTTTTGGCTGCTCATCCAACGCACGACGAGCGTATCCCCTTGGGCATTGGGACGAGTCCACGCATACCAGCCATAAATGTTGGCGCAGAAGAAAAACAGCTGGAGCAACAAGATGCCATACAGTTGGATCTGATAGAAAATCACCGCAAACAGCGTGACATTAATCAAGCCAAACAAATAGTTAATGGTTTTTTCTTGGCTCGCAAACCAGATACACAGCAAACCAAACAGCGTTCCTACCGCTTCAATCCACGACATGGCATATCCGCCACCGATCGGAATATTGACTAGGGTGTGGTTAATATCAAAAAAAGTCATCAGATCCATTTGTTCTATCTCTCATTGTTATGACTTGCCACACTATAAGGAACAATATGAGGAAAGCGAGAGGACATTTGTCCTCTTCGATTGGTTTGGATCATAAATTAGAACAATGGGACGAGCGGAGAGCGCTAGCCGAGTTTTCGTACACTATTACGCACCACTAAAGTCGGCTCTAACTGTACCACTTGCGCAGTGGTGTCTGGATTTTCCAACCGATAAAGCAGGGTATCCACAGCGGCTTTGCCGAGGCGGTATTTGGGTTGATGGATGGTGGTTAACGCCGGGGTCATAAACTTAGCGATATGCACATCATCGTAGCCAATCAAGGAAAGATCGTCCGGCACTCGCAAACCTCGTTGGCTGGCGGCTTGAATCACGCCCATCGCCATCATGTCATTAGAGACAAACAAAGCACTGGGCAATTTGCCACGCTGATAGAGTTTTTCAAAGGCTTGGTAACCACCTTCACACTCGAAGTCAGATTCCACAATCCAATCTGGATTAATGGCAATTCCCGCTTCCGCGAGCGCACGTTTGTAACCTTCATAACGCATCTGTGCTTGGTGGCGAATCAGCGGACCTGTGATACAACCAATCTCTTTATGCCCACACTCAATCAGATGCTTGGCCGCCATGTAGCCACCTTGCAGTGAGTTGTCTTGAATTTTGTCACTCGCAAAAAGGATCGGGCCCCAGTCCATGACCACAATAGGAATGTCGGGATAGCGGTCAAACACATCCAACCTTTCACCCTCAAGGGTTGAGCACATCAGCAGCAAACCATCGACACGCTTTTGCAGCAAGGTGTTGATGCTGGCTTTCATGCGTTGGTTATCCCCTTCGGTATTGCACAAGATTAGGTTGTAGCCTTGGTGATAACAGCTTCGCTCTACGCCTTTTACCACTTCACCAAAAAATGGGTTGGTCGAGGTGGTCACTAACATGCCAATGGTTTTGGTGCGGTTCATTTTGAGGCTACGCGCGAGAGCGGAGGGGGCGTAATTGAGTTGCTGAGCGGCGTTATTCACCCGCTCAGCAATTTCATCACTCACAAAACGACTCTTATTGATCACATGGCTTACGGTTGAAGTGGAGACGCCAGCAAGTCGAGCGATATCCTTCATGGTGGCCATGTGTTTTCTCCTATGAGTGTTCTGCTAAAAAGGCCTCAACTTCCGCACGAGTGGGAATCGAGGTTTGTGCACCAAAGCGTGTTACCGAAATTGCGGCAGCAGCATGGGCAAACTTAATGGCTGATTCTAGAGGCATTTCTTGCAACAAGCCAGTCACCAATGCACCGTTAAAGGTATCACCTGCGGCGGTGGTGTCCGTGGCTTTCACCACAAAACCGGGAATTCGTTGCCCGCGACCATTTTGGCTCAGCCACACACCCTTTGAACCAAGGGTAATAATCACAATCTCGATGCCTTTACAGTGTAAAGCGTCCGCCGCTTGCTGCGCGCTGGCATCATCCAAGACCGTAATTCCAGTGAGCACTTCCGCTTCGGTTTCGTTCGGCGTAATCAGATCTACACACTTCAGCAACTCATCAGGCAGTTCACGGGCTGGTGCAGGGTTAAGAATCACATTGGTTTTGGCCGCTTTGGCTTCTTGCGCCGCTTTTAAAATGCCATCAAGCGGCGTTTCCAGTTGCATCAGCAAATAACGTGCATCCCGGATCGCCGCGAGATCAGGCTCAATCGCGGCAGCAGTCAACTTGGCATTGGCTTCTGCAGAAATGCAGATACTGTTCTCACCACTGTCTGAAACTTGAATCATCGCAATACCAGTTGGACAATTCGGTTGCAGCTTCACGCCCGCCGTATTAATGCCATCTAGCTTAAAACTTTCACGAATATTAATGCCAAACGAATCATCGCCAACACAGGCAATGAAACCTACATCCGCTTGCATACGCGCGGCGGCAACCGCTTGGTTTGCCCCTTTTCCGCCCGGAATGACTTGATAATTGCGCCCGTGTAGGGTTTCTCCGGGGCGAGGAAATGAAGGCACTTGCAGCACATGGTCTGCATTGACGCTACCCAGAACCACCAACTTATTCATACGGTTATCCTTTGTATTGATGAGGAAAAACAGAGTGGTTTAATGGCTGATACCCTCTTTATTCGTTGGGTAAACGAGGAAAATAAAACCAGTAAACCGCTCGGTTTTCCCTCCTCATGTGAGGAGGGAAAGAGGAGATTATTTTGCAATCACTTTCAGAGCGACTGGGATGTAAGCTTCCACTTTTTCACCCTTGAGCATTTTGTCGGCAGTTTCAATACCAATCGCGCCAATCATGTCTGGCTGCTGTGCGACAGTGGCGGCTAATTGACCGCGCTCTACCGCTGCGATGCCATCATCGGTGCCATCAAAGCCAACAATCATCACCGACTTGCCTGACGCTTGAATTGCACGCAGTGCACCCAATGCCATTTCATCGTTTTGCGCGAAAACCGCTTGAACATCAGGGTTCGCTGCCAGTAGGTTTTCCATTACGTTCAAACCTTTAGTGCGGTCGAAATCCGCAGGTTGGCTAGCCAGCAGTTGCATCTTGCTGCCTTTCACTGCATTCATGAAACCTTCACCACGCTCACGCGCCGCTGAAGTTCCGGCGATGCCTTCCAGTTGGATCACTTTGGCATCGCTGCCAATCTTCGCTTCAATAAAATGGCCTGCCATTTCACCGCCGACGACGTTATCGGACGCAATGTGGCTCACTACCTCACCACGGCTTGCGCCACGGTCAAGCGTCAGCACTGGGATCTTTGAGCGGTTCGCGATACGAATCGCGTTAGAAACCGCATCCGAATCAGTCGGGTTGATCAGAATCGCTTTTACGCCGCGCACTGTGAGGTCTTCCACGTTCGAAAGCTCTTTGCTTGGGTCATTTTGCGAGTCCAGCACAATCAGGTTGTAGCCAAGTTCTTTGGCTTTCGCTTCGGCTCCATCCTTCATGGTCACGAAAAACGGGTTGTTCAGCGTTGAAAGAACAATCGCCACGGTATCTTGCGCTTGCGCCGCAAAAGAAACCGAAGTGGAAAGTAGAGCAGCAGAGATAAGAGTGGTCAGTTTTTTCATTCTCATAGTCCTTTTTGGTTTAGCCTCGCAGCCCTTGCCCTGTCGAGGCGAATTCACGTTTTATTTATTTTTGTTGTCTACCAAGACCGCCAGCAAAATAACCACAGCTTTCGCAATCATTTGGTAGTAGGAGGAAACATCGAGCAAGTTCAATGCGTTGTTTAAAAATCCGATGATGAGAGCGCCGATCAGCGTGCCCATGATGCGACCTTTACCGCCCATCAAACTGGTGCCCCCGAGCACCACAGCCGCAATCGCGTCCAATTCATAGCCCATACCCGCGGTAGGTTGCGCAGAAGAAAGGCGAGATGTAACGATGATGCCTGCTAACGCGGCCAGTAAACCGCAGATGGCATACACGCCGATTTTGACGCGATCTACGTTGATACCTGAAAGGCGAGTTGCTGATTCGTTGCCGCCCACTGCATACACATAGCGGCCAAAGCGAGTGTGATTGAGTAGATACCAAGCGCCGGCAAACACCACCACCATCAGCCATACCGGAACCGGAATACCCAACGCGTAACCCGTGCCAAACCATGCAAAGGTGTCCGCCGTATCAGTGAATCCGGTCGAAATCGGACGCCCATCGGTGTACACCATGGTCACGCCGCGCAGCAGAGTCATGGTTACTAATGTCGCGATAAAGGCCTGCACTTTACCTTTGGCAATGATGATGCCGCTGATTGCGCCAAGCGCAGCACCAGCCAGCAAAGCCGTAGGCACAGCTACCAGAACAGGGACTTCCATCGCCACTAAGGTGGCCGCAAAAGCACCACACAAGGCGAGCACCGAACCGACGCTCAAATCAATCCCTGCGGTTAAGATGACCAAGGTCATACCCACCGCGATGATCGCGTTGACCGAAGTTTGGCGCAGAATGTTTAGTAAGTTATCAACCGTAAAAAAATTCGGGTTTAAGAAAGAGACGACAACCACTAAAAACAGCAGTGCGATCAGCGATTTTTGTTCAATCAACCACTCTTTGCTGAGCAGTTTTTTACGGTTATCAGATGTCGTATTAGTCATGGTTCGGGTACTCATGCTGTATCCTTGTTTCATGCTGCGTGAGCAGGGTTACGCCCTACCGCACACGCCATTAATTTCTCTTGATCGGCTTCGCTCGCCATAAACTCGCCGCTAATCCGCCCTTCATGCATCACCAGAATGCGGTCACTCATGCCCAGCACTTCGGGCATTTCTGAGGAGACTAAAATGATGCTCATGCCTTCAGCTTTGAATTGGTTGATCAATTGGTAGATCTCTTTTTTCGCGCCAACGTCAACACCGCGAGTCGGTTCGTCCAAAATCAGTACTTTGGGTTTGGTCATCAGTCCTTTAGCGATCGCCACTTTCTGCTGATTGCCCCCAGAAAGGTTGCCAATGATTTGCTCACGACTTGGGGTTTTGATGTTGAACAGACGAATAAAGTCATCCACAGCAATCACTTCATCGGCATGACGAATTTGCATACCTTTGCTCAGTTGATCGAGCGCGCAAAGTGACATGTTCTCTTTCACCGAAAGACCGAGTACCAAGCCATCGCCTTTACGATCTTCAGAGATATAGGCGATGCCATTGGCCAAACCATCTTGCGGACTGACAGGGTTAACCGTGCGCCCGTTGAGGTTAATCACGCCACGCTCCGAAGGCAGCGCGCCATAAATCACCTTCATCAGTTCAGTGCGCCCAGCCCCCATCAGGCCAGAAACGCCAAGTATTTCGCCTTTTTTGAGCGTAAAGCTGACATCGTGCACACCCGAGCCAGTTAGGCCAATCACCTCAAGGCTGATGTCACCTTGCTGCGCGGCAATGCGTGGGTACTGTTCTTCCAGTTTACGGCCAACCATCATCTCAATCAGGCCATCTTCATTGGTATCGCATACGCGGCACTCACCAATAAATTTGCCGTCACGCAGTACGGTGATGTCGTCACAAATCTCAAAAATCTCTTTCAAACGGTGTGAGATATACACAATACCGCAGCCTTGTTCGCGCAGTTCATTAATGACATTGAACAGAGATTCGGTTTCGGTATCAGTCAGCGCATCCGTCGGTTCATCCATGATGATGACTTTCGATTCAAACGACAGAGCCTTGGCAATTTCCACCATCTGCTGCTCACCCAAGCTCAGCTCGCCGAGCAAGGTTTTAGCACTGTGTTTCACATTCAAACGTGCAAGCAGTTGATCCGCTTTACGATGCATTTCATCCCACAGAATGCGTCCGAATGGCGAAGTCATCTCACGACCAAGGAAAATATTTTCCGCAATCGTCAGCTGCGGGATCAGGTTGAGCTCTTGGTGAATAATGCTGATGCCCGCCAGTTGCGAATCTCGTGGACCTTTAAAACTGACAGGTTGGCCTTGATACTCAATGCTGCCCGCATCTTTGCTGTAGATGCCGGTCAGCACTTTCATCAAGGTTGATTTGCCAGCACCGTTTTCACCCATTAACGCCATTACCCGCCCCGGATAGACATTCAGGCTCGCTTTGTCCAAGGCTTTTACGCCAGGGAACGCTTTTTCAATTTGGCTCAGGGCTAAAATTGCTTGAGTCATAGTGGTTCCTCCATGGTTGGGCGTGGTTAAAACACGACACCCGCTTGGAAAATCACATTGGCGTAAGGCGTACATTCACCGGTGCGCACTACCGCGCGGCTTTGCAACGTGCGTTGTTTAAACGCTTCATGGCTGATGTATTGGATGGCAATTGGCTTACCGCACAATTGTTCTTCTGCTTTCAGCTCGCGACATAAGGCTTCATGCAACACCGGGCTTACTTGAGCAAACTCCTGTGCCACGATGACACTTTCAATCTGCGATTCAGACAAAATCACCCGTACTGTTTCCAAAAAAGAAGGCACCCCGTGAGTCAGCGCGAGATCAATACGCGTCACTTCATCAGGGATTGGCAGCCCAGCATCACAGATCGTGATTTCATCGGTATGGCCGAGTGTTGCCACCAAGTAAGAGAGTTCAGAGTTTAGTAGGGTACTTTTTTTCATGGTGATACCTTTTATTGATTCACGTTTGAATAACGACAGCATCACTTTCAGTTGGCGAAAAAATGCACATCGAAACGTTTCGATGACATAATAGTTTACTCAATTAAGTTTGCACGCGACAAATCCACAGAGTGTGAAAACGATCAGCAAAATGATGTACTGAATACTCACTTTGATGAATAGTGATAGGGTCGAACGGTGATCATTTCGCGCCGATTTAACACAGCGGCATCTCAGTTCGGTATAGTGGCAGCAAGTAATGAAGATTTGATGAGGATAATTGATGAAAAACACTCTGCTGGTGATCATGAGTGCGCTTACGCTTTCGGCCTGTAGCGAAGTGGGCAGCAAAGCTTGGTGTGAAGATATGCGCGAAAAACCGAAAAGCGAGTGGAATACTCAAGACACGCTCGACTTCGCCAAACACTGCATTTTCAACAATGAAGTCGGCAGCAAATCTTGGTGCGAAGATATGGATGAGAAATCCAAAGGTGACTGGACAGCCAAAGAAGCAGGTTCGTACGCTAAATATTGTGTGCTGTAAGAAGGAAAACCCCCAGTGTTTAATTGCTCTGGGGGTTTAACAACGACTCAATTTAATCGATGTATTTTTAATATCATTGATATTTAATTGTACTAATTCAGACCTGATCTGACAGTTACCCACTTTTCGACTTGGTGCCTGTCAGATTATATCTGGGCTAGATTCTTTTCAGCCCAGATTGATTTCCCATCCTTTAATGTTTCTATCGGCGTTCTGCCACAGCACATTTTTCCTTGATGAGTACGGTGATTGTTGTAGTAGTCCATCCATTCGTCCAGATCTTTCTGCAACTCTTCGATAAAACCATACAGTTTCTTTCTGAATGTCACTTGGTAGAACTCATTCAATATGGTCTTGTGGAAGCGCTCGCAGATACCATTTGTTTGTGGTGACATCGCTTTAGTTTTCGTGTGGTCGATATCATTAATGGCTAGGTAGAGCTGGTAATCGTGCTGTTCAACACGACCACAGTATTCAGTGCCTCGGTCAGTCAAGATTCGCAGCATTGGCAGTTCATGCGCCTCAAAGAACGGTAGAACCTTATCATTCAACATATCCGCTGCTGTGATTGGTGTTTTCGTTGTGTAGAGCTTGGCAAAGGCGACTTTACTGTAGGTATCAACGAAGGTTTGTTGATAGATGCGCCCAACACCTTTCAAGTTGCCAACATAGAACGTGTCTTGAGAGCCGAGATAACCTGGATGCGCTGTTTCTATCTCACCACAAGCCTCATCATCGTGCTTCTTACGCTCAAGAGCCGCGACTTGCTCGTCCGTTAGGATAATACCGTTCTCTGCGACCTGTTTCTCCAGTGCGATAAGACGTTTCTTGAAGTTCTCTAGGTCATTGCGAAGCCAGATTGAGCGTACGCCACTTGGAGAGATAAACACCCCCAGTTTACGTAATTCATTACTCGTTCTAACTTGTCCATGAGCTGGGAAGTCGATGGCGTATTTGATAACGGCTTGCTCAGTTTCACTATCAACACGGTTCTTTAAGTTCGGTGCTCTTCGGCTCTGGTTAATCAGAGCATCAATACCGCCCGTCTCAACCAACTCTTGATAACGGTAGAAAGTATCTCTTGATACCCCCATAACCTTACAGGCTCTAGATACATTACCGAGTTCTTCTGCAAGATTGAGAAGGCCCGCTTTGTGTTTGATGATTGGATTGCTAGTATGAAGCATGAGAGTTACCTCTTTTTGTCTTTGACTAGTGATTAAGCACCTTTAATCAAAGTGGGTAACTCTCTTCTTTTCAAATTGAAGTGTCAGATCTAGTCGGAACTAATACAATTTAATTAACAATCCGTAATAAACCCAAGGCATTCATTATCACAAACTTATTTGTGATGCTAATCCTAACTATTATCAACATCCTCTATATACTGTTGAATATAATTTCCAGGATCTTGTAATATTGATAGATCGCATTGATTCATTAACAATTCACCACTTTATCCACCAACGTTTGTGTAACACATACACTTCTTATGAAGATTGTTTTATTTTTAACTATATTTCACAAGATAATAATAACAACTAACATTGATGAAATTAAATTCACATATGTTTAGATTGTCTATTCTCTTTATTCAGCCTTATCGCATTTGATTTTCTTATCTGAAATTGATAAACGGCAGTTTACTGAATACCAAATGGTATTATATGAAAAACTAACCGAACTCTCTGAGACACTATCTAATGTTATAAAAAAGCCTTCTTTATCACCATTTGAAAGATTTTCTCCTTCATTGATTACACAATATTCATAATGCTCATTTCTAGCAAGCAAATTTAAGCATGGCTTTTCTATTGGTATATAGGCTATTGTCTCGCCTATATTAGCGGTTTGTATGTCATATGAACGAAGTAAACTTCTCAATTGGCTACTGGAAGGAATACTACCCCCAACGGCTTGTAATGAAAACATAATTAATATGATGCAATATATGATTTTTTTAAAGATGTTCATATCTTACTCTCTTTCTACTCAAGGGCACTTTATCCCATATTGAATTTTTATAATCCAACGATTTTTTGAAGTTTGAATAATCTACAGAATTTCTGTCATTAACTAAAGTTGGAACATACCATGCTCGTGTTTTAGAATAACTATCACCACGATAAGTAATATCTACTAATACATCTTTCACATTTCTTGGCATTCCATCCCAATCAACAGAACCATATGCAGCTTTTACGTCTGGCTTTGTTATTAATACCCTTGTCTTCTCTTCTAGATAGTCATATACATGATTAAACATTATGTACTGTTGCTTTCTAGTAATCGTTAACTCCTCATCAGACAAACCACTATTCTTAAGAGACTCTAATGCCGAATCCTTCGTTTTTCCCTCAACACTTAATAACCATTTTGACAATTTCGGATTAAGGTTGGCCAATTCAAATAACTCTTTCAAGTTTATTTTTGAAGGTGTTTGCCCACTGGCAGCACTTGGAGGATTACCTAAATCAAGTCCCCGCCCGATGGTCACGCCTGAATTTCCAATAACGCTACCTCTCATATTAGGTACGTGCACTTTTCTAGAAAAAAAAGTTGATGAATCAACATCATTCCCTTCGGCATCAAAAGTGAGCTGACCTTTGGGTACAGTCAACCATTTCAAATCCATCTCATCATTTTCATACACCCACCCATCCATCAAGG
The DNA here is from genome assembly GCF_008369605.1 of Vibrio cholerae. Taxonomy (NCBI): domain Bacteria; kingdom Pseudomonadati; phylum Pseudomonadota; class Gammaproteobacteria; order Vibrionales; family Vibrionaceae; genus Vibrio; species Vibrio cholerae. The sequence continues at coordinate 776,747 of NZ_CP043556.1, read as the reverse complement.
CTTCATCTAGTGCCAGTAGTGTACCGTTGCCGACAATACCGTCAACGGGGCCAATGCTGTAGGACGGATGTGTTTGGTGGCTTGGTTGATAGCTTTTCTGAAACTGCTCAATCGCGGTTTTAGTTTTGCCACCAAAGTCACCATCAGCTCCTGCTTTCCCGAGATCAAACCCCAGTTTTATGAGCGCTTCTTGTAGTAACTTAACCTCATCGCTGTTATTACCTTGACGATAAGCACTCGCTTGTCGCTTGGCGAGTTTCTCTAACTCATCGGATGGTTTGAGAAGATCGGATTTTAAAATTCGCTCCGGTGTTTTCTCTTCAGCCACAGGCTCATCATTTGCCGTGTTATTGGCTGAACTCGGCATAATAGTGGGGAGTGATGCAACATCAATAACACGCGCCGCGCCTGATTGCATTGAGGCAGCAATATCCGGCTGAACCAATTCTGCTACTGGTTTAGCTTGCGCTAACATTCTTGGTGCTGCGGCTAATTGCCCACCATAAGCGCTACCGCTGCCTGCACTGCCGCCCGCGTTTAGGTTAATGGCAGGACCGACTAAGTGCACGCCACCTGCATCGACTTTTACAAAGCTGCCCCCTGCTTTTAGGGTTAACTCCGCTCCGGCTTCAACCACGATTTTTGCGCCGCTTTTGAGTGAAATCTCTTTACCCGCCTCGACAGCAATGCGTTGCCCGACTTTGTGTTGTAGTGACGCGCCGACTTCATGGCTGCTATCGAGTGCGATTTTGCTACGGCTTTCGCCTTCGATGGTAACGTGTTGATTGCGCTGGATGCGAATAAAGCGATCATTGTCCACAGTGAGATGCTGATCGTGGCGAATCACTTCGGTGTGATCATGCTCAATCAACGCATCCCAATCTTTTTGTGCATGCAGCAAAATCTGTTCGCTGCCCGCTTGATCCTCAAAACTCAGTTCGTTGTAGCCTTGCCCTTGGTGAGTCTCAGTGCGCAGTACGGTTTTGGTTTTGTGGTCAGGCAAGGCGTAAGGCGCGGTATTGGTCGCATGATACGTACGACCTGTGATGATGGGTTGATCCGGATCGCCATTCAGGAACGAAACAATCACTTCATGGCCAACTCGCGGAATCGCCATACTACCGTATTGGCTACCCGCCCATTCTTGTGCCACTCGTACCCAGCAAGAGCTTTTTTCGTTGCTACTTGAGTAGCGATCCCACGGGAAATGCACTTTCACGCGACCAAAGTTATCGCAATAAATCTCTTCACCTTGTGGCCCAACTACGGTGGCGATCATGGGACCATCCACTTGCGGCTTAGCACAAGGCCTTGCTCGCCAAGTGATGTGAGCGGGGATAAGTTTTAGCTGATTGCTGTAAGTGGTAGCGCCTGACCCCCCCTCTTCTTGTAACGCTTGTGGCTGCGTCCCTTGGTGATTGGCTTGTACCACGAGCCAATCTCGATTCATTGCGAGATCAAGGTGATCTTGCAAGTCAAAACGCACTCCCGCCAACAGCAAAGGTTCGTCACTCTTCGCATCAGCAAGCAAAGCATCGCGGCGTAAATACTCTAAGCGAATTTGGCTAAAGGCCTTGCCATTTGCATCGTCTTTGTAGCGTCCCGGAGCATCAAAATGCTCATAATTTGGCTGCTGATAAGCGATATCTTTACCCTGCGTACGCTGAGTAAATCCGTAAGCTGGCTTTTTAAAGCTGTAATCCTTTAGCTCGGTATGGCTGACTTGCGCGGTGGTCTTGAATTGCAGATCGACCACATAAGGGAGATTGATCTCGCCACCCGCCAGCGCATTATAAGGTACTGGCTTGGCTAACTTCGGTTGGCTGTCCGAGCTATCGGTAAACAGCAAGGTGTGTTTCTGCGCTTCATGTAGGTGACTGTATACCAAGCCTTCTTCGGCGGCGATACGGTGTAAAAACTGCAAATCTGTTTCACGATACTGTACACAAAACTCTCGCTGGGCACACTCACGCTTAAGGGCAAAGGCGTAATCTTCAATCCCCATCTCTTGCAGTAAAATAGAGATAATTTTCGGCACGCTTTGCTGCTGGAAAATACGGCTATTACTGCGTAAAGAAAGCCTTTCCAACGCAGGAACTAGCGTTAATGAATAGAAAGTATGTCGATGGCCGGTATCCCCTTTGCTCAATTGACGCACAATACCGTTTATTTGCTGCACCACTTGCCCGTCACGCAGAATGGTTAAATGAGCGGTTTGGTCGACAAATTGCTCAGCAGTAAGGTTGCTTAGCGCACTGGCTAAATCAACCTGATAGCGAAAACCATAGCAGGGTTCACTGCGCCATACAGAATCAGACAAGGACTCTTGCCCTTCAAATCCGCGTACGACGAGGGATTCATCCTCAAGGCCATCCACCTTTAATTGAAACTGTAACCTTGCCATGCTGTTTTCCTTGTTCTTTTTTTCGACGATAGCACTCGATATGTGGCCATCTTAAGTTCGATGAAAATGGTTCGTTGAAAATGGTGCGTTGAAAATATTGTGTGGCAGTCAATGGCAAACTCAATGCCAGCTTTTTGTCTACTTTTCCCTGTTTAGCACCAGGGCTAACTCTGATCACTGAGCAATCCTTTGCCCCAATCAAGCAAAAAACTGCCTATGAGCGAGTTTTTGCCCCACCTCTTCCTTCAGCCATCACTGCAACAAAGCCGCATCGCCGATACGCTGCTCAAGCTCGGCAATTTTCCAACTTAGGCTATCTAGCCTTTGTTTGAGGATCGCAAACTCTTTCTGGGCATTTGTGACATCGCCCTGTTCAAGGAGGCCTTGCACATAGTCAACTCGACCATAAATCGGTGATAGGCTGACCGCGAACTCTTCTAATGATTTGGTCTGCTTTTCTAACTCAGCCCATTTCCCTCGCTTAGCCAGTAACGAGATATTGGCCATTTTGGTGCGAATTTCGCTGAACTTAGCCACGAACAGCGCGGTTTGCTCCAACGCTTGTTGCTGCTGAAGGGCAAACTCTTGACTCAGTGCATTCACTTGCTCGTTTTCAGGATAAAGAGTGCGCAATAGATTCAGCTGAGTGATGGCATGTCGCTTAGGTTCACTAAACGAGATGGTTAAATTCTGCTGCAAAGTATCGCGATACAGCGGGATCAAATCATGTTGCCAACGCGCACGCTCACTTGTGGAAGAGTCGTTGAGCAGTGCTTGAGTTTGAGAGGCCTCATTCAACGTGGTGATGCGCTGTGGCGCGGCATAAGGCGTGGTATAAAACCAAGGCCACCCCCAGTAGCCCCCCACCACTCCCAGTGCAACCCCAAGTACACCTAGAGTGAACAACGCGTAACCGCGCTGCCAAAACTTAAGCTTAGGTGGCTGAGCCTTCTCCTGCTTTTTCAATAAGCTGTGGTATTGGGTTTCAATTCTGTCTATGTGTTCAAACAGAGCAAACCCGACCCCTTCAAAGTCTACTTTGTATTCGGTTTGTTGCTGTTCAAACAGCTGATGTAACCGCTCGCAATGGCGCTCAGCCCGATACAGATCTCGCAGCGATTCATAAGTTGGCTTAAGTGCTTTCAGTTCCTGCACCACACGTGCATTGACCCAATCAAGGATCTCTTTGCGCACTTTGGCGCTTTTCACATCACACTCACCTTGGTTAGCAAGGCTTGCACTCATCAGCTCCATACCGGTGGCATACCCCGCCAGCCCCTGAGTTTTCAGGCAGGCTACCGCATAGTAACCGCAGATCAGAAAGTCCATTCCTTGGTTACAGGCCAGTTGTTCACAGTACTCTTTTACCACTGCCCAATCCGTGCCCCCGGCAATCGGATTAAAACGGCGGTTTATCTCCTCACGAACCTTCGCATAGGGCTCTAATCCGCGAATCTCCTCAGAATCATTGGTTAATCGGTAGCAAACGTTATCAATAAAAATCACATTGGACATCACAACTTCGTCCTAAAAAGCCAGAGCGAAAAACTCGCTCTGGCAACCTATTAATAGAGTGTTTTAGACAGTTTGAACGACTTGAACAGGCGTTCGGTAAATGGGTTGGCATCGGCCTCTGCGTTAATACGGTAGATCATCTCACCACCATCGACGATAAATTTGAAATCAACCGACGTTTGACTCGCCGAAACCACATCACCTTGATCCAATAAGCGGAAGAATGCCCACGGTCCTTGGATTTGCAAACTGCGCGGTGACATATTGGTTTGGGTTGGAATCAAGGTCACCTTAGACACCGCAGAATCACGCAGCGTGTTAGGCCAAATCAGCTCCACATTTTCACGCGGGCCATGGCTGTAAGCTAAGAACTGACCATCCACATTCAGCACACTACGACGCTTGTTGTTACTCAAACTGAGCGGCTCAACCGAGAAGCTGACATCCAAAATTCCTTTACGGTTGAAGAAAGCCTCACGAATTTTCTGCGCTTGCTTGATCTGATCCAGCACTTCTTTACGAATGATCGACTGCGCTGAGTCATCCGACGCGACGCTGATGTTCTCATCAATAAACATCTTCAGTTGCTGATTGTAGAAATTGTCTAACGTGCCATTCGGCGCAAAGAAGGCTTCAAAATCGGCCAAGGCCACATCTTTATTTGATGCGGGGTTGAATGGATAACGCCCAGCCAGCTTGCTTTGGAAGGTTTTATACACATCCTCCGTCCAGCGTACTTCCAGATGCTTGATCGCTTCTTGCTTGACCACATACCAGCTCTCATCTGCGAGTTTTGCCATCATGCTATCCAGCGGCTTCGGCAGTCCTGACGAGATACGCTTTAAGGTATAGATAGGGTCAGCATTAACCAGTTTGACCCGCGCTTTGGTTGCATCGAGCGCCGCCATACCGACATCGGGAGCATCTTGAATCGATTTCAAGTAGCTTTTCAGCTCATCCACCGAAGCCAAAACTTCCGTCATGTAAGCTGGTTTGCTGCCTACCGGCTTGAGCATACCGTTCAGATCGGCAAATGGAGTTTCAATCATCGAAGCCACTTTGTATTTCGGGCTTTTCAGCAGCTCTTTTAACGCCGATTCATCTTTAGGTAACGCACTGTACAGTTGGGTGTTGTCATCTAATGTGCGCAGTAGACGCTGCATCGGCTCAAGGTTGCTGGTGATATTTTCCAAAACCATGACCGCATCATTGATGTCATTGAAATACTTCACATCAATTTCATTGAGTGCTGCGCGCCATGTGTTGGTGTAATCCGCCACATAAAGATCGCGGATTTTTTCGCGCAGTGCCTGCTTGTCTGCTTCACTAAACTGCGCCGTTTTGCTCTGTCCCAGAACCCAACTGTCAATCAGTGCCAGCTCAGAGACCGATTCAGATTGCGGCATAAAGTAGTCATCAAAACCACGCTTGGTGAGCATTTGAGGAATAAACAGGCTGCTACTGTTAAGAACGCGCTCTTCAAACACCACATCGAACACCGGCCCAATCAAGCTACGCAAGTTAACCGAAGGACCAAGCACCGTTTGTGCGCTCAACTTCAAGTTACGATAGACGCGCTGGTCGTTTGGCATTGAACCCAGTTCAACCTGAGCACGAGCAATCACTTTATCGTAAGGGCGCATCACCTGCTCCGCCCCTTTATCACCGTTGAGACGCTCTGCAGTGAGGTCCGTATGACGCATCGCGTAATCTAAGTGGCCGAGCAGCTCTTCCTGAATTTGACGCTGACCTGAGAAGGATTTTTGCCAATACTTCGCAAAATAATCCATCACATAGTCTTGGTAACGACCACTTTTATCGACCAGCATGCGATACACGCGCAGCACCGCTAATTTTTCTTCATCTGTCTCAGCTTGATTGAGCGCAACAATGGTGTCCGCCATCAACAGAGGCAAGAAGCGAGTTTCGAGTAAGTTTAAGTAGGTCTCTTCTACTTTCGGGCCAATGGTGTGCCCTTGGTAGAGACCAAAATCGGAGATGTACTGAGGTTTATCACGGAAGAAACCAAACTCCAGTGTCGCCTCACGGATCTTGTTCAACGGATCCAATACCTCTCTTTGTGAGGCCAGTGAACGGCTGGTCGGGAACTGCTCTTTATACTGATTCACTTTGGTTAATACAGTATCGGCGTGTTGCACGTTATTGAGGTAGTTACGATGCCAAGTACCTGCCAACAGCAAAGTCGCCACTGAGCATGCGACAAAAGAGAGCCCCATCAAACGGCGTTTGTTTTTTGCAACCCGGAAATTATCGGACGCTAAACCTGCTTCAGGATAGATGATGTGGGTAAACAATTTTTGCGTGAAATAGACCGTGGAGTTTTTCGCGCGCTGCGCCGTATTAATCGCATGAGACAGACCATAACGACGGGAAGCCGCATCATCAAAAGCGTTGGTAGGTACACCTTGTTGGTAAACCGACGTGAAATAGGCACCACGCACCAGCGCTGACGTTGAGAATTGATCGCTCGCCAAAGCCTCTTGGAAAAACTGTTGCAAAATCTCTTTCAAACCTGAGATTTGACGCGTGAAGCTGTAAATCGCGTTACGTTCTTCAAGCGTCATTGGCGCTGCGACCGCATGCGGCAGCATGCCATTAACTCGTGACACAAATTGGGTGTACTCGCTGGCAAACTCTTCCAACCATGAATCTAGGTTATCTACCGAATCCATTGAGAAGGTAAAACCCAACACCTCTTCGCGCTGACTTTTGGTGTAGTGCTTAAAGAAAGGCTCAAAACCGTGCAGTAAGTCAAGCTTAGTCAGTGCAATGTACACCGGCAGACGAGTCGATAAGGTTTCCATCAACTCACGCAGACGAGCACGCAGCAAATTGGCATAAGCTTTACGCTCTGAGGCAGTGGCGGTAGCAAGATGCGCCACATCCAACGCCAACACGATGCCATTTAGCGGGCGGCGGCTACGAGTGCGGTCTAGCCAATCGACAAAATGCAACCATAAGCGGCGCTCTAACGCACCATCATTTTCTTCACTAAGATTACCTTGCGTTAACAGCTCACCATCAGGATCAATCAGGACAGATTCATCACCAATCCACCAATCAAACGAGTATGGGTTTTCGCTTTTTTGTCCCGAAGCTCGCATGACCGAAGAGAAGACAAAGTTCTGACCAGAACGGTTGATCAGGCTGGTTTTACCCGCATTTTCTAAACCTAGAACCAAATACCAAGGTAGTGCATACAAGTAGTTGTGTTTATTTAGGCTCTGCTTCATGTTGAGCATCACCTGATTCAGTTCAACCTCTTGGCGCTGCTCATACACCTTGATCGGATCTTGGCGCAGTTGCTCTTCGCGCTTTTGTTCCGATTTGAAAGCTTGCAACTTACGCCACTGCCAAATGCCCCACACGGCTAAACAGCCGAGAGTAAACAGACTGCTTGACACAACTCGAGCCATGATCGACTCCAGCGGTTTATAGCCAGCCACTTCTAACCAAGGGCCTGCCCACCAAATGGCAACGTTCAGCAAAATGAACGTAGTGAATAGCAAAATGGGAAGTGCTGCCACCACCGTGGGTTTAAGCCGCCTTACTATTCCAACAATGAATTTCCACATGAATTGTGTCCTTGTTTACTCTGACGTTGTATATCTTTGAATTTGTTCCACTAAACTCGGCTCCCACTCAGGAACAGACAGCGTCGTTACCTGATTGAGCAGAGTTTGATACTGTTCACCAGCCATCGCATCGAGATGATTTGCCCGCAGCAGATCCGCCGATAGCAATCGCCAGTAAAATTTGTCACGCGGTTCCACCGCACTGACCAAGCCATCATTGAGCATGGAAAGTGCCACGGCGATTCCACCTTCTTTAGCCAGTTGAAACGCCTCTTTACGCTTCTCTTGCCAATCTCCGCCGACCGATTGCCCCGCAGCACCTTGGCTCTGACCTACGCTCGCCAGCCACTCTTTGACCGAATCACTGACAAACGGCTCTCCGCCTTTGAATTTGAGCTCAAGCAGCGAAGGCAAACGACGTAAAAACTGTTGTGTTTCTTCGGCAATCGCCTGACACCAATCACTTTTGCCGAGTTGCTGGGCAATGGTGTAACTCATCCACTGTCCTTCAAACCAATAAGGAGCCATGGTTAAGCTCTGTTCGACTTTGCGCCACAAGGCTAAATCGGGGTGACGGAGTTGATCTTGGTAATCCTTGACGCGATCCGCCTGCATTCCTCGCAGCAGTGTTTCACCATCGGGTTTATGATCGGGCAATGAGGTAATGCTGCCCCACACCGCAAAGCGGCGCAGACGAATCGAAAGAGCGATACCAAACTCTTGTTCGGCAAGAAAATCTGCCACTTTGAGTAGGGTTTGTTTCGCTGCTTTGTCACTCGAATGATCCACCACCATGCTCGCCGCAGGAGAAGGCGTTGCAGCACTTGGTGTTTCACGCTCCGCGCTGCTTTGCGCCGTCACTTGCTGGCGCTGCTCTGCGCGTTTGATCTCCGCGGTAATTCGCACCACCACAGACTCCACCAACTCAGAAGAGAGCCCTTGTTTCTCAACGGCTTGTTGCCACTCTTCAACCGCCGCTTGCAGCGCTTGGCGATCCGCTTCATCCAGATGATGAAAATCGAACTTTTCGATCACCGTGGTAAAACGTTGCGCCATCTGGCTGAAAAATTTACGTCGCGGCAGATTGCCACGTGCGCCCGGCGCTGGATAACTGTCGTTCCAATATTGATTGAGGAACTCACTCATCACCGCAAACGAGGTAATAAGGCGCGTCGGGGTAACTTGGTTATGCAGACACTGCAGCAGGTAAACCAAAAGCTTGATGTCTTTACTCTGTTCACCAAGCAGTTTGAGAGTGCTGTGCTCCACTTCATCCCACTGCACTGAAGCGTGAGAAAGAGAGCCCACTTTCATCATCTGATCCTCAATAAAATCAAACAGTGGGTGATCGACTAGCCGCTCTCCGACAGGATTGCTACTGCTGATCGGTTTGGCCACACACTGACGGTATTCAGTCATTTCCATACGGGCTCCTTACCATCCACAGCGTTCGCGCAAAGCATCAAGGGCTTCATTGACACCTCGAGTATCAAACTGTAATCCGTCAGCAAAGGGCGCATTAGAACGCAGCAACAGGCGAGGCTCACTGGCGGCCAATTTCATCATTTCGATCGCAGGCATGCCGCGAGCCGAGGAAAACAGTACGCCGTGATCGTCACTGCGCCAGAACTGTGTCTCGTGTCGGATAGAGACTTGAATCCGTGCATCAGCCACTTCTTTCGGTAAAGCCAGCTCAATGCGGCTCAGGTTATTAATGCAACTGAGCAAGAGCACTGGCGGAGATGTTTCCCCTGAGCTGCGATTTTGCGCAGGCAAAGCAATCCAAGCGCTGCTGCCCCGTCCTTCACCTTGCGTACCTAATACCCAACCCGCTTCGGACTGCGACTCAGACAATGCCGCCATGGCGCGTTGCCACTCTGCGGGATAAGAATTGGACGGTGCGATAGCCACTTGCTCAAGGGGCGTGGCAAAGACACGGTCAAAACAAGCCAAACGCTCTAAACGCACAGGAATTTCGCGGCACAGCTCAGCTTGCTCAACCTGTGATCCCGCCGCTTGCGAGGCCGCTAGAACATGCGCAGAGCCCGCGCAACCCAAGATCAAACTGGCCACTAAAACGGTAATTCTCATGGGGTTTTGATCTCCAATTTCAGGCACTTGTAGGCCAAGGTACGCTTAGGGATACCGAGACTTTTCGCCGCTTTCGCGCGATCGCCAGCAAAGCGGTTCAAACGCTCACTGATGATCAACGCTTCAAACTGACTGACCGCCTGTTTCAAATCATGGATAACCGCAAAATTCGGTTCTCCAGCCAACGCAACCGAGGGTTCAAGATCCACGTTCTCAGTTTCGACGGAAACGGCTACCGGCGTCGCCTCTGGCGCAAGACAGGGTAGGGTTTGTAAACGATGAGCAAAGCAACTAGCTTCCACCTGCGTACCATCTGCTGTTTGCGCGCAGCCAAACTCAATCAAATGTTTCAGCTCACGCACATTTCCCGGGAAATCGTACTGCTTAAGGCAGTCGATGGCTCGATAGTTCAAACCACGAATGCGCGTGTTATGTTGCAAGTTGAACACGCGCACAAAGTGCTCACTGAGCAGCTCAATATCTTCCAAGCGTGCCGCCAGACGCGGCAAGGTGATCGGATACTGGAATAGACGGTAATAGAGATCTTGGCGAAATTCTTTTTTGCGTACTTGATCCAGCAGATTGACGTGTGTGGCCGATACCAGACGGAAATCGGAACTGAGCTCCTGCTTACCACCGAGCGGTCGAAAAGTACGCGATTCAAGCACACGCAATAATTTGGCTTGTAAGGTGAGCGGCATATCGCCGATCTCATCCAGAAATAGCGTGCCACCATTCGCTTGTGCGATAAGTCCCTGTTTATCGCTGTCCGCTCCAGAAAATGCCCCTTTGCAGTAACCAAACAGTTCACTTTCCAGTAGATGCTCAGGGATCGCCGCACAGTTGATCGCAACAAACGGCGCAGACTTACGTGACGAAAGTTCATGCACAGCCGCGGCGACTAACTCTTTACCCGTGCCAGTTTCACCTTGCACCATGACCGAGAGCTGAGAGTTAGCGGCAGAGACAATCTGCTCACGCAGCTTTTGCATCGCAGCGCTTTCACCAATCAAAGTACGCGATAACGCATTGGCCAGTGAGCGCTGCGCCGAGTCGCGTTCAATATCCGTCAGCGATTGTTTCAGCTCCAAGCGGCGCTGCTCTTCACGTTCCATATCGTTGAGCAGTGACCATTGCTGGGAAAAGACCTCGATAAACTTCAAAAAGTCCGCGTTTTCAAAAGCGCTCACGATACCGTGACTCTCGCCCATCAACAGCAAGATCGAGTGTACTTGACGAGTATCCATCGGCAGGGGTTGGATCCATACCGAATCAAACATCCCCACGCGAGAGGTTAACTGGCTAAAAGTGCGATTGGATTGCCAAAATACCAACTCTTCTGCGGTCAAATGCATCGCATTGGATGACTGCAAAACATGGGCAAAAGGCACATCAAAATCCGTCACTGACCACGCGAACTGACGCTGTGGATCATGAGGCACAAGTAAACGCCCATCCGACGATGGCAACAACAAAAGGCTATCACTCAGATCTAAGCCTTGAGTCAGCAGATCAACAAATTGCAGCGCAAGCTGGTGGGACTTCCTTACTCCCACCAATTGGGTTGCAAACGCCAGCCATTGACTCATGGTTACGCTACCTCTCCGATAAATTCACCCGCTTCTGCCGCTAAACGAATGCGCTCAACGGGCGCTCTCTCGGCGAGTTTATTCAGCAGCGCCAATGAAACGGGCGGCAGCAATTGCCCTTCAATGATCGCCTCCAGCATACGCGCACCGTTTTCGCTGCGTGTCGCACGGCTTAAGATTTCGTCAATTAAGCTCTCTTCAATCACCACTTCTGCGTTGTAACGTGTCTTGAACAGTTTCTCGAGACGAGCCAGCTTGCCGCGAACAATCTGTGCCAACACTTCTTTACCCAGTGGTAGGTAAGGGATCACTTCCATACGCGCCAGCAGAGCAGGTTTAAAGAAAGCGGCCAATTCAGGATAAAGCGCTTCATCAAGCTTGGCGGGCTCATCGGCATAATCGACTATGGTTTGGTAGCCTAAGTTCGATGTCAGGAAGAACACGATGTTTTGGCAGTCGATGACACGACCTTCACCATCGGCGATTTCGCCTTTATCAAAGCCTTGGTAGAAGATATTTAAAACTTCTGGATGGGCTTTTTCGACTTCATCAAGCAGAACCACCGAATAAGGCATCTTACGGATAGCCTCCGTCAGCACACCGCCTTCACCGTAGCCAACATAACCCGGAGGTGAACCAATCAGGCGGGAAACGGTGTGTTTCTCTTGGTATTCCGACATGTTGATGGTGGTGAGGAACTGTTTACCACCGTAAAGCTGCTCTGCCAGTTGCACTACCGTTTCGGTTTTACCTACACCGCTTGGCCCCACCAGCAGGAATGCCCCTTTCGGACGTCCCGGACGACGCAGATCGGCACGCGCTGTCAGTAAGTGACGATGGATACGTTCGATGGCCGTTTCTTGGCCTTTGATCGCTTGGCCTAAAATCGAGGTCAAATGGGTGATTTTATGCAGCTCATCGGTGTTCATCTGATCAACAGGCACGCCCGTCCAATCGGCGATCACTTCAGCAATCTGATCCGCATCGACTTGCGGGTGCATCAAGCGCTCAGCATGATCAATCGCATCGAGTGCTTGATACTGCTCTTGCAGCGCCGTACGCACCACCAATAAATGGTCGGGATCTTGCTCTTGCGCTTGGCTTAACTCCATCAGCTCAGCACGCAGTGCGATGATCGACTCCACCAAGCTTTTTTGCTGCTGCCAACTCTGTGTCAACGCGGTTTTTTCCGCTTCATCGGCCAACTCTTGATTACGCAGAACATCGAGGCGCTCGCTATCGACCTCTTGGCCAAGGAATTGCGCCCGCTCTAGCATGTCAATTTCGAGTTGACGCTGATGGCACAAGGTTTCAAGTAGCGCTAAACGCTTAGGTGGCGTGGTCATATTGATCGCAATCCGCGCACAAGCGGTATCCAGCACATCAATCGCTTTATCGGGCAGTTGACGACCTGAGATGTAACGCGCTGACAGTTCAGCGGCAGCTTTTAGTGCATCATCAGTGATGAGTACGTTGTGTGCCTTTTCATAGACACTGTTAAGACCGCGCAGAATATCGACGGCTTGATCGATCGTTGGTTCATCGAGTTTGACCAGTTGGAAACGGCGCGTCAGCGCGGGATCTTTTTCAAAATACTTTTTGTACTCTTTCCACGTCGTCGCCGCCACTGTGCTTAACTCACCACGCGCCAGCGCAGGCTTGAGCAAGTTTGCCGCATCACTGCCCCCTTCTTGGTTACCAGAACCAATTAAGGTGTGCGCTTCATCGATGAATAAAATGATCGGTTTAGGCGATTGCTTAATCGCATCAATCACCCCTTTTAGGCGCTTTTCGAACTCGCCTTTCACCGATGCACCCGCTTGCAAGCGACCAAGATCCAACGAATAGAGTTCTACATTTTGCAGTTGGGTCGGCACTTTGCCAGCCACCACACGCAGCGCCAAACCTTCAATCATGGCACTTTTACCAACACCTGCTTCACCCACCACAATCGGGTTGTTTTTGCGGCGACGGCACAGAATATCCACCATCAAGTTGAGTTCATTTTCACGGCTCAGGACAGGATCAAGCTCACCGTTACGGGCTTGCTCAGTCACATTCGTGCAAAAGCGTCCGAGTGGTGTTTCTGCGGCAGCTTGCAGTGGATTGGCCGCATTTTTGTCTGTTTTAGCCACTGCGGTTTCTGCAGAATCACTTAAGATCATCGCAAAGTGTTTTTTGAGGTTTTCGCGATTGATGCCTTCAAACAAACTGATCAATTTGAATGACAGATAACGGTCCGCACGGGTCAGCGCGGCTAAGAAAATCGCCCCTGAACGCAGCTCAGCCTGCTCTAACTCGGTACTGGAAAGCAGCCAAGCTTCTTGCAGTAACTCGACCAGCAGTGGCGAAAACGCTGGATAGGTATCCAAGACCTGTTCACGGCTATAGGTTGATGCGATGGCCTGTTTCACCTGATCGACTTCCAGCCCCGCTTGCTTGAGTACGAGACGCACATCAGAGAGGGGATTATCCAGTAACACATCCAGATAATGTTCTAGAGTGACTTCAGGGTGTTGGCGCTCAATACAGAGAGAGGCCGCTTGCTCCAGAGCCAATTTGCTTTGTGCATTCAGTTTTGCAATAAGAGTGGGTAATTCAATACGGATCACAACGTACCACCTAGCCTAATTATGTTTAAAGTATTTGATTGAGTTGATTGAGCACATCGCTGGATTTGCTATGCAGCACATAGCTGTAGCTGAGAAATAGACCTATCCAAAGCACGATAAAGCCAGCAAACACAGACCAAACAGGCATCTGTCTGCTTAGGGTGTATTTCGCACGCACCACATGATCGGTCGGACGGGTTAAGTCTTGTGGCTCGCTCTCTTCCAAGCTGCTCAGCAGTTGATGCAGGCGGCTGATCACTTTTTCGCGCTCAGCTTGTCCCCCTTCCATCACACGGTATTTGCCTTCAAAGCCCAAAATCAGGCAGTGATAAATAAAGGCCAATAGCGCTTGGTAACGGTGTGGTTCACCCTCAAGACGGCTCAAAATCGTAAACACTTTCTCGCCACCCCACGTTTCATTATGGAAACGTGACAGCATGGAGTGCTCGGCCCATAAACTGGACGCGCCCCACTCGGTTCCCATCACGGATTCATCCAAAAAGGCGCACAAGATGTAACGATAGGCCATCAAAATGGCGTGTTCGTAACCTTGCTCCGTCAACTCAATTTCAATCGCTTTGATCTCTTCAATCGTCTGACGGTAGATCTGTTCAATGTTGTCGCATTCGGTGAGGGTGCGAACCCGCAGAGAAAGCCCAAACAAGGGTGTCGCGGCATCAATCAGCACATTCGGATTGTCCCCACGCAATTGGAACCAGTAGTCTTGGTCGTGGTTAATTTTTTCCACATCGTCGAACAACAAACTGGCTAATGGCGTCTCTTTTTTACTCTGTGACATAGTTAGCTCCTGATAGCCCAGAATTGCAGCTCAAGATCGTCAAAAGCTGCAGCAACGTGGAACGCAAAACCGCTGGAATGAGTCAACATCGCCCATGCAGCGCTGGTTTTATCCAGTTGGTAGTAGGTGTAGCCAGCGTGGTAAGGCAATTGGCGCGGTGCGACCGGTAATGGCGTCAATGGAATACCCGGCAGTTGCAGTGAGATGAGTTCACGAATTTTCTCAACCGATGCCACTTTGGTTTGCTGAGTAAACAGACGACGTAGCTCATCCAACGGCATGCGAGCTTTAACCGCGATGATAAACTCTGCACTCTCCATCAGTTGCGGATCATGGATTGGCGCAACCATCAAACCGTACTTACGTTTATCCAGTTGGATAGAGACGGCGCGCGGCTCTAGCACCACGCTCAAGCTCTGACGCAAGCTGCGGATCAGCGGCTGGAAAGAGTGGCTGGGTGAATCATGGTTATAGCTTGGCAAACTGGGCGGCAGACGACTTTCGTCAGTAAAGGTAGCCAGCTCACCACACACACACGAGAGACATTCAAACAGACGCTCTGGGTGTAAGCTGCGCAGCTCTGCCAAATGCTTCATTTGTGGTTGCAGACGGTTTAAAGCTTGCAGCAGCATAAAGTCCGAAACATCAGCAACCCCACCTTGTGCTGGAGAGCTGATCCGCTGAGCAATATTTTTCGCTCGCTCACGCATCAGGCCTGACATCTCATTAATAAAGCGGTGCAGCGCAGAGATGCCCACCACATTCAAGTGACAAGGGATGAAATCCGGATCGAGCACCACACTGCCATCAGGACGTTTTTCTAAAATACGGCCAATAGCAATTGAGGCATACGCACTGCGATCCTCTCGCTCAAGCATGAGTTGCAAACGCACAGGGGAAACATCAATCGTCGTGGTATCACCCTGCACGCTATGGACATCACGCACTTCGAGACGACGGCTGACATAGCGCCCCGTACCACGCTCTTCTGGCCAGTTAATCTCCATCAGCGACTCACTACGTAGCGGTACTGCTAAGTAGACAATCTGGTTTGCCAATGACGCATCGGTCACTTCGAGCGCATCGGGAAGATGATCTTCTTGAGGAATACGAAAGGTGGTGCCATCGGGCATCACGCCGACCGCACGCTCAATCGCAATACGGCCAAACGAGAGGTATTCCGGGTTGAGCGACAACTCGGAAATCCCATACAAGTAACGGCTCACGGTGCTCAGGCGCTCGTCTAGGCAGTACTCCGTATATCTCTGCTGTTGCTGGAAATGTTGCGGCTTAATAAATAGCCCTTCATTCCAGATCACTCGGTTACGCGCAAACATCGTTTGTTATTCCACCCTATCCAATTTCACATCGTAGTCTTTAAACAGCATCAGCAAGTGATACTCTCGCCCTTTATTGATCACCTTGACCGCTTTCTTCCATTCGCTAAGTTCCGGCTCGGCAAAATGAGCCATCACGCCGATGTAGTTGGTCTCCCCATCGACTTCGAAAGCGTTGACGAATTTGAACTGCCCTGGAGTCAGTACATAGTCGTAGTTTTTAACAAAGTTACTGCGCAGCGCTTTTTTATAATCGGTTTTGATCTGGTCGTAGTCGGACGACATAAACATCGAGTCATCCTTTAGCTCAAAAACTTGAATTTCTATCGGTGACGCTTCACCCCAGATGTTCGGGTTCACCCCTTCATCGCTGACTAAGCTAAAAGTCACCTTGGTCGGCTCTTTCGCAGGCTCGTACTTATCCGACGAACTGCACGCGGTCAGTACCGTCAAGGCAAACAGCATCCACAGCACTTTGTTCACGGTTATAGCTCCAGTTGCTTCTCGCGAATTTTGCGATCATAGGCTTGCTCAAAGATCTCCCAGAACAACTTCTCAAAGCCGCGTTGGCGGTTAGAGGTCAGCTCTTGGTAGTAGCTGCAGTACATATTCCACGCCCAAGCATCCGTTGAAGTTTGTGTGGTATCAGAATTGCGCTTGTAGTGGTGGAATCGGCGCAGCATCACCTGTGGTGAGAAAGCGTTGAGAATTTGGCTCAAGGCTTCTGACGTGGCGAACTGCATCGCTTCATTATGATCGCGAACGGTTTTTAGGCTTTCAGCAATCGCCGCAGGGGCAGAAAGGTGCACGACGCTCTTATCAGCATCGTACAGAGTGCGGATCGTCTCTTCATAGGAGAGGCCTAAACGCAGCGGGTTATCTTCAATGGGTTGCAGATTACGGTTCAAAGTACCGAAACGGCTTTCACTCACTTGTTGATGCAAATCGAGTAAACCGCGCACACAAGCTTGCAAAGACTCACCCAACTCTTGCGATAAAAGATGCATACGATTCATATCATTTTCATCGCTCAGATCTACGCCGAGCCCTTCCAAGATCGGACCTGTCACCAAGTGGTTAGCTTGGCTGGTTGAGCTTGTGTGCATAGTGGAATACGCGCTTTTCTCCAACTGCGGTTGGAAACTTTTCGCAACTTCCTCTTCTAACAAATCCAGTACTTTTTCATCCATTGTGAAGCCCTCTGATACGTTGCTTTCGCTGGTTTTATATTGAGAAATTGTGGGGGTGGCAGAAGTCACGTTCGGTGCTTCTGATTTGGTTTGCTTAGCAAAGGTGGCCTTCGCAAAACCAAGAATTTTCTTAAGGCGGATAGATGAGGTCATCTCATACTCACTGTCCGCTTGTGGCGTAAAATCGGCATTTTGCAGCACTAAGTTATCTTGTGGCACGAGGCTAGGTTGGGCGGATAACGGCTGCTCACTTTTAGGATCATCCAGTAAGGAGGTCGAACTGCCCGCCGCACCCATCAGGTTATCGAGCGCCTGTAATGGGTCTGTATTGGTTGGTAATTCGTTTTTTTCTGGTTCGATGTCGAGCGTCAAATCCGCTAGCAGATCCTCATCCTTAGAGGCAAACAGCGCATCTAAAGATCCATATTGTTCTTCCACTTCGATGGCGTTACCAAACAGCACTCGCAAACGGTAAGGCCCCACACTCACTTCATCTTTGTGAGTCAGACGTGCCATTTGCCCAACGCCCAGTGGCATGTCTGCCCCGTTGACATACGTGCTGCCGCAGCTGTCTTTTAAACAATACGCCCCGTCTACCATCATCACTTCACAGTGCATGGGTTTTACACTGCCTTGCGCATCGACCAAACGCCACTGCGCATTCGGCGATGAGCCGATCACCCCACCTGACGAGGTCCACGTATGCTGAGCGGACAAGCCAGACTCTAAGTGCTGAGCATTGGTGACTAATAGGGTCAACGAAGGTAATGTCACTGAGTTCATGGTTATTGCCTTACTTGAATTAACACATGTTTATTGGCTGCATCTTGGCCAAGAAACGAAGTCCAGCCGAGGGCGATATTCTGTTTAGTATCCAGACAAAACAGCGGCGCTTCTCGTTCATCCATCGCCAGCTCGAGGTCATACGCCATCTGTTCGCGCAAAATAAACTCCACCAGCTTGCAAAGTGGCTGATACTCTTTACCGGAGGGCAAAAAATCAGCAAAACGACTGCGAGATAACCGTTTGATACAGATAATAAATTTTCCACTACAATCAATAACGGACTCGCCAATCACCGTGTCCATCCCCAACCGCGCATTCTGCTTGCCCAGCGCCAGTTGCTGACTCCGGTCAATCGATACCCGACGTCTGACCCACTGGCGAATGGAGACATCCGGTAAATCAAAACAGTGAGCAATAATGCCGGCCACGACTTGTGGCGAACGGCTACGTCCGGCAAGCGTGCCCGCGTAAGCCAGCATTTTGCACCAGTTGATCGGCGTTTCACCGCGAAGGTCAGGATCGCCCAACCCCACCAGCGCAAACAGCTGTGCAGAGAACACATCCTGCGCACCGGGCTGAAAACGTACGTAGTAACGGTATTTACGCCAAACGCGATAAACCAAATTAATCAATCGGTTATTGAAAAAATCGAGAAACGGCTGCTTATATCCCCCAGGCTCTTCCGTCACCAATTGCTCAAGGATGAACCCCGGCAGAGGCGACTGTGCACCGGAAAGGCCAAAAAAGTTGGTCAACATAACCCAACGCTCATCGTCACGCGCTTCAAGCGCCATCACATCACTGGGCGAAAATCCAAGGCTCGGGTTAGCACTGAACACCAAGCGGCAATCGCGCTCCCACTCTTCCGATTCGGGATTGATATCAGCCAGTTTTTGCAACAGCTCAACCAGTTGGTAGAAGTTGTATTCCCGTACATTGCCCGGCAAGCTCAAGGGAGAGGCTTGCGCTGGATCTGAATTCAGATCAACGGCTGCATTCCGCTCTGTGTGCCCCATGAGTACTTCTCTTGATTGCTGATGTTAACCACGACTAATTCGTGAAATGAGTTGATGCTGGCGTAAAGTGCAAAGAAATGACTGAGTACCGTACCAAACAGGAACAAATCACCTTCCGAGCCAAATCCCGCTTGATCGACATACAAAGTCGATTGCAAACCACGCACAGGCAAACCACGTAGGATTTTATCAACCGGTTTAGATTCAATTTTGACTATGCCATCAAGGCGCATCCGTGCGACACGTTCAGCTTGCCTATCGACCAAGGCGCGAAAATCGTAAGCGCGTAGCACACAGCTCAGTGCATCTTTTGAAAGCAGTGATAGGTAGTTCAGCGATAGATTCGAGATCAGCGTCCACAGTAAGCTGCCATCGAGAACCGGGCGCAGTGACTGCGAAGGCACCGTAATATTTTTGAATGTGGCAAAAGGGGGTGAGCTGTCGGTCGCTACGCAAATATCCCCCACCCCAAGTTCCAATGGCAGCAAGCGATTGGTGCAGGTGAGTTTGATTGAGACGGCTTCATCCACGCCCATTGATAAGGTTTCATCACCGCGCACAAAAGAGATAAATGAATCAAAACCATCCCCCCGGATGCTCTCTTTGACTCGTGTGCGATAGTAAAGCGCTTGACGATGACGAACCCGTTCCACTTCATGTTGGAAGCTTTCAAAAGAAGAGTAGATACGCTTTTCTCCGCGGATCCGTTTGCCTTCTGACTGGGTATCTTGCCAACCAACCACTTGATCCACGCTGAAAATTTCATAGTGGGCAGGATAGCGACTGGACGGGACGATTCGATACTCTGAACGACGCCCAGTCAAATCGATCGGATCGGCATCATGCTCAAACAGATTGATGACCGGTGTGCAATAGAGTTGAAAATTGTCCTGACGCACTCGCGTATCAGCAGGCAATGTTTTCGAAAAATGGATGCGTAAGGTGAAATCACCGCTGACCGCTTTCGGTAAAGCTTTGGCAAAACCTTTTACATCAAAGAAGTGAAAGGCTTCAGGAAACGACAGGTACTCTTGCAAAATACGATAACCGTCATAGACATTCTTTGGATAAGGCAGCAAAGCTTGGTCACTTGAGAAACCAACGGTTGAAAACGCATCAGCAGGCAGTGCGAACTCGACACCTTGCACTTCAATGGTCATTTTTTGTAGATAATGGTGTAACCAAAGATAGAGAGTTTGCGAGCTGTATTTATCACCACCTAAGTAAAAACGTACGGTATCGAGCTTAGCGTCGCCTACTGTCATATCGCCCAACATGCGCAACGAGATCTGAATGGTCGTGGCTTCACGTGTGTGCTCGGCATGAACACCTTGACACTGCATCGGATACAGCGCGACATCACGGCAAGTGTTGAAATGACACGCCGTGCCAAAGACTGGCTTGCTATCCAATTGGGTATTACGTGGGATGACTTGCTTCTCGCTGACACTTTTGTCAGGTTCAAACGCCACCACACTCATGCTCGGGATAGGGCGCAGATAATTTGGCCACAGCATGTTAATGATGGAGTGAGTAAGTTCAGGGAACTCATCCTCCACCTTTTCGCGCAAACGCGCGGTAAGAAATGCAAAACCTTCCAGAAGACGCTCAACGTCAGGATCGGTCGTACGGCCATGAAGAAAACGCGAAAGCTGAGGGTGAATTTCGGTAAATTCTTTCCCCTGCTCTTTTAAAAAAGCGAGCTCTTCCCTGAAATACTTGTCTTGCGTCATAGAGGTTAAAACACTCGATATTTTCTGCTTTGATCCAATAACAGACTGAACTGGACTTTTTCGTGTAACGCTTCGCTATTGATGGTCGCGGTAATGTGGAACCTTAAAGTCAGCGGGTTAAAGCTATCTTGATCCGCTCTCACCAGAACGCGAGTTAAACGCGGCTCATAGCGCTCAAGGCACTGTTGAATCGCCAATTTAATTCGCACGGAGAGATCTAAGGTTTCCAGCGTTGCATCATTAAAATCCACCAACCCGAGATGAGGGGCACTTTGCGCTCCACCAATTCGAGTGTTCAGAATGTTAGAGACATTCCGTTTGATCGATTCGAGTACATCCCACGCGTCTGGCCCACGGGTCAGCGACATAGGTTTGGCGTTGGCTTCCAAACGTTCGAAAAAGCCAACACCAAATGCACTCTCTTCAGGTGCGATGTACGTCATAATCAGGCTTGATCAAGACGTCCAACTAATGACAACTCAAAGTTCGCACCCATGTACTTAAAGTGAGGACGAACCGAGAGCGACACCTGATACCAACCTGGATTGCCTTCCACATCCATCACTTCAATGCGCGCAGCACGAAGTGGACGACGGCTACGTACGTCTGCAGGTGGGTTCTCTTGATCAGCAACGTATTGTTTGATCCATGAGTTCAGTTCACGCTCAAGATCTTGACGCTCTTTCCAAGCACCGATCTGCTCACGTTGCAGAACTTTCACATAGTGCGCCAAACGGTTGATGATCATCATGTACGGCAACTGGGTACCCAACTTGTAGTTGGTTTCCGCTTCTTTGCCTTCTTTGGTATTTGGGAAAACCTTAGGTTTTTGAATGGAGTTTGCAGAGAAGAACGCCGCGTTATCACTGCCTTTACGCATAGTAAGAGCAATAAAACCTTCTTCCGCCAGTTCAAACTCTTTACGGTCCGTGATCAGGACTTCGGTTGGGATCTTGCTTTGCAATGCACCCATAGATTCAAAGACATGCACCGGCAGATCTTCAACTGCACCACCACTTTGTGGACCGATAATGTTTGGACACCAGCGATATTTAGCAAAGCTATCCGTCAAACGAGTTGCGAAGGCAAATGCCGTGTTACCCCACAGGTAGTGCTCGTGCGAAGCACTGACGTTTTCCGCATAATTGAACGACTTCACTGGATTTTCGATTGGATCGTAAGGAACACGCAGCAGGAAACGAGGCGCAGTCAAACCAAGATAGCGCGCATCTTCCGATTCACGCAGTGAACGCCATTTGGTGTATTTCGGGCTTTCAAATGTCGACTTGAGATCTTTAATGTTAGGCAGTTCTTCGAAGGAGTCGATACCAAAGAATTCAGGACCTACGCTTGAAATGAAAGGAGCATGCGCCATGGCACCCAGTGCGCCCATGTATTGCAGCAGCTTCATATCTGGCGTTGAAGGGGTAAACGCATAGTTACCAATGATCGCGCCAACAGGTTCGCCACCAAATTGACCATAACCGGCAGAATAAACGTGCTTGTAAAGACCGGACTGAGCCGTTTCTGGAGCAAACTCGAAATCTTCCAGCAGTTCATCTTTGGTTACGTGAAGGATTTCGACTTTGTTATTTTCACGAAAATCAGTGCGATCCACGAACAGCTTCAAACCGCGCCACGCCGATTCCATCGCTTGGAATTGTGAGTTGTGCAGGATTTCATCCATCTGTGCACTGATTTTTTTATCCAGTTCAACCAACATTTGGTCAACCAGAGATTTGTTGACAGGCTCAGCAGAGTGTTGTGAACCCATAAGATTTTCGATAAACGCTGCAACACCTTTTTTCGCGATGTCGTAACCCTCTTCGCTTGGTGCGATACGGGTTTGCGCCATAATTTCATCAAGAAGGCTACCTTGAGCAAGCTGTGGCCTTTCCAATACCTTTTCAGTCGTAGACATCATTAAGTTCCTAATGAGTGATTAATTGATTAATAACGTTTGCTTACGCTTGTGGCTCTTCTTGACCACTGAGCAGATTCAGTTCTGCCAACAGTTTTTCTCTCGACTCTTCTGAGTTGAGTAATGACTGTAAACGCTCACGAAATGCGGGAATGTTGCCTAGCGGCCCTTTAAGGGCAACTAACGCTTCACGCAACTCAATCAATTTTTTCAGTTCTGGAACTTGTGATGCCACCGCATCAGGAGCGAAGTCGGCTAAGGATTTGAAATTGAGTTCAACAGGAAGCTCGGCATTCTCATCATCAGTCAGCTTGTTTTTCACCGTGGCGGTGATTTTCAGCTCGCTCTCGCGCATTACGGCTTCAAAGTTGTTCTTATCTACCGTGACTGTTGCACGCTCTTCCAATGGCGTTTGCTCCGCATGCCCTTTGAAATCACCTACAACTAGGGTTTTGAGTGGTAGCTCAACCTCAGCCTGTGCATCCCCCGTCGCCGGAATATACTTGATATTAATCCGCTCTTTGGGAGCTACACTTCCTTCTTTAGACATATTACGTCTCCAATACCTATGCCAAACGTTGTCAATGAAACAGTTGATTGAAATCATTCAATCAACCAAGAATCTTGAACTTATCCTTAGTGATAACTAAGGGCTCTCATTTCAAAATATGAAATAGAGTCAATCACTTCCGTGACACTGTGAGAAAATAAATCCCACACTAAGCCATGTCACAGAGTGTTGTTGTATTTTGATATATTGATGAAAAATAGGCTTATTATGCAAACTTATCATTAGCAGCTTTTTGCTGCCATGTATCAGTTATCTGGTCTAAATATTGTTTGCGATGATCTAATACCCAATAAATATGAGATGGCATTCTATTCATGGAGACAAAAAAGTAATCGAAAAAAAACCCGAAGCGTGATCTTTTACCCAAAAATATATCCAATAACCATACTTAAATAATACTTAACAGGGAACTAATTATCCCAGTAAGCATCATGGTTGAAAAAAGGCTGATAATTTTCGAGTTGAAGCTCTATTTTCTCTGAAATTTCTTTTTCATGGTCACTTAATTGCATTGAAATATCAAGCAGTTGCTTTTGACTATTTTGGTAGACATGACTCAAGCGATCGCTGCCTGCCACTTCTAAATATTGATTGAAGTAAGCCTTGGCCTGCTTAAGATCCGGCTCGACAAAACGATAAAACTCACTCTGTCCACTGAGAATACCGCCCATCGCCACCAAAGAAGTGAGATCGCCACGCTGTACTGCCTGCTGGCGCCAATAATAGGCATCTTGGTATTTACCTTTATTTTCAAGAAGTTGAATATAGTTTCTTATCGCAGGGATATAGCCCGTTTGCGCCGCTTTCAGATACGTTTTTCGAGCTTCGGTTGCTCGGCTACCAGGCATGGGATAACTGCCCTCTCCTTGCTCAATCTGTTGCGCCATAAGCATCAGAGCTGCAGGGTGTTCAAATTCAACTGCAATCGTTAAATAATGCTGTGCAAGCTTGGGATTATCCTTTTGATGGTACAGCGCGAGCTCATAAGCGGCCTGACTCGGTTCACGAGAGCCTAATTCAATCAAAGTATCGTAATAAGTTTGTTGCCATAAACTGCGTTCTGCGGCTCTGAGCCACTCACCGTTTTGATACAACACTCGCATCGCTTGACGGCTTCCACCTTGAGCAGCGAGCAATAAATAGTGCTGGCTTTCAGGCGGAGTGCGAATGGTGGTTCGGTAGTTAGCCACTTCCATCGCATAAAGATAAGCCGCACTTGGCTCACCAAGGTCTGCTGCGTATTTCAAGTATTCGCGAGCGGCTAAATTCTTAAATTGCGCACGCAGCAAACGACCATTTTCGTAGGCTTGCTGAGCACTCAACTGCTGCATATCGTAGTTTATTTCCTCGCTAAAACTACGCCCTACAAACAGAAGAGTTACGATAAAAATCAGGGTCTTAACCGATGTTGACACTGCTTGCTCCCTGTAATACGCCACCACAATCGACCGCATCTCCAGCCCTTGCTGCGGGTTTACCATCAATCATCACGGTACCTGAGCCTGCGGCAATCGCACGGCCATGGGGCGGATGCTTGGGCTTGTCATGAGGGGCTAGAGGATCACCAAGCCGAGCCGCTGGAATCCCATCATAACGCACAGTGGATGAGCCTGCGGTCACTGGCGTTGGCGGGAAACCATCATGATCTGTACCTAAATGTCCTACTACGATTCCGTTACCCATATTCTGTCCTCATAGGTTAGTAAAATGTGTTAAAGCAATTAATGTTCCATACTTTTGGAGGTCATTTTTGCTTATCAACCTCATAACTGGGCAATATATTGCCTAAATGGGACTAATCCTCGCCAAATAGGCAAAAAATTGCCCAAAAATAAATAGTGTCATGCTAGTGTCAATAAATAAGAAATTAATATCAACATGGGATACTTATTCCTTAAATGCAAAATATTAGTTTCAATTCATAATATGGAAATAAAAACGTCTCTAATTTGAGATTTCTAATTAATTACATCCTAATAATTAAATAGGCTCAATTAGTTTATTTTCTATAATTTCTCAATATTGAGATAAGTAGAGGCAAAATGAGTTTTAATGACTTATATTTAATGTAAGGCATTGAAATTGGTTGAGTATGATAATTTCCGGAAAATATAATTTGGCTCAGAGTGATTGATAATATCAATAACTTACATAGGAATTTTTTGTCGTTGTAGGCTGGCTATAAATGAGCCCATCACGCATTGCAGCTCTCGCATATTAAAAGATTCACTTTAATAACCCACCTGCGTACTGCTCAAAACTCTACCTGACAAGTTTCACCCAAGCAGGTAAGATGCGTCTTTGCTTTACCCACTCTGTCATTTGTATGTCTGCACTGCCCGATTGCTTCACTCGTTTCACTTCTGTCATCGCTCATATCGCGCTACCCGAGCGCTTTACTTTTCCATTTTGTTATCAGCCACACCCACTGTCTGAAATTGCGGCCGATGAGCTACAGCAACATTTGCTCACTCAAACCGATTGGTATCACCCTTTTGGTTTAACGGAAACCGACCCACAAGCTCACGGCAAAATGTTTGGAGTACTGGTTGTGCAGCATCGCTCTGGAACCTTGGGTTATTTAGCGGCGTTCTCTGGTCAACTGGCTGAACAAAATCGGTTGCCGGGATTTGTTCCTCCTGTGTTTGATCGCTTTGCTGATGCGTCTTTTTTCAGAGTGGATGGCGATCAGATTGCGGTCATTAACCAACAAGTGCGAGAGCAAGAAACTGATCCGGAGCTTGCGGAACTCGCTAGTGCCCTTAAGCAATCTCAGTTACAAGCCGAGCATGAGCTGAGCCAACGGCGTACATTGCACAGCAAGCAGCGTCACTTTCGAAAACAGCAGCGCTTACAAGCAGAAGAGCTACCAGAAAAAGAAAAACACACTCTGTTGGCTCGCCTAGCGGAAGAAAGTGTGCAACAAAAGCGTCAGTTACAGTGCCTCAAACAAGAGTGTGAACAGCGGATTGCGGCTTTACAGCATAGGTTAGATCATAAACTCATGCGCATTGAGCAACTGAAACAGCAACGTAAACAGCGCTCTGCGGCGCTGCAGAAAAAACTGTTCTCCGCCTATCGTTTTGCCAATATCCGTGGCGTTGAAAAGGATTTGGTTGAGCTATTTTCCGTGACCAAAAATCCGCTTCCACCCGCAGGTTCAGGCGAGTGCGCGGCTCCAAAGCTATTACACTATGCGTTCCAACATCAGCTGCGACCCATTGCATTGGCAGAGTTCTGGTGGGGGCGCTCCCCCAAATCGGAAATTCGTCAGCATAAGAAGTTCTATCCTGCATGTCAGAGTAAATGCCAACCGATTTTGGCGCACATGCTAGAAGGGATGGCGCTGGAAGATAATCCACTGCTCAGCAATCCGGCGCAAGGTCAAGACATCACCATTGTGTATCAAGATGACGCCATCGTGGTGGTCAATAAGCCTGCTGAATTTCTCTCTGTCCCCGGTGTGCATGTGCATGATTCGGTGTTGACGCGCTTAAAGGCTCAATTTACCCAAGCAGAAGGGGTATTTGCCCTACATCGTCTCGATATGTCTACTTCTGGACTTTTGGTGTTTGCGCTGACGCGACGTGCTAACAAACAGTTGCAAAAGCAGTTTATTTCTCGTGCCGTCCAAAAGCGCTATGTCGCACTTATCGAAGGAAAATTAAGCGAAACACAAGGTGAGATCCAGTTGCCTTTGTGTGGCGATCTGGATGATAGGCCAAGACAAAAAGTGTGCTGGCAGCAAGGTAAGCCTGCACTCACTCATTGGGAAACCGTGCAAGTGGAGCAAAACCGAACTCGTGTCTACCTCTACCCACATACAGGACGTACCCATCAATTGCGAGTACATTGCGCCCATCATCTTGGCTTAAATGCGCCGATTGTCGGTGACGATTTGTATGGCCTGCAAGACAAACGTTTGTTTTTGCATGCCGAACAACTGAGTTTTGCTCATCCCTACACTAAGCAGCCCATGACTTTCCAAGTCGATGCGGATTTTTAACCGAAAAAGAAAAGGGGCTCAACTTGAGCCCCTAACCATTCTTAAGCCACTTCGGTCGTGGTTGGTTTTAGCAACACGCTGATATCTGGTTCCTTCTGCACCACAGGGACATGGCCTTCTTCCATCGCACTTAGGTAACAACCACTCAGTTTGATGGCTAAATACATATCGGCACGCAGCACGATTCCCCCTTCAGCGGTATTGATCCCGGTGAGATCACACCAATGGCGTAAACTGCGCTTACGCCCCGCCAGAATGAGACGGATACCGCGTTTTTTTCAGGATGCCATGTAAGTCCGCCAGCATCGCCATCACACTCAGATCTAAGTGGGTAAAACTGGCCACGGCATCAATGATCACACAACCCACTTGGGCGCCTTCACGCTCCGTCTGATCGAGAATACGCCGCTTAAAATAAGGCGCGTTAAAATAGGTCAGCGGTGAATTGAAACGGAAAATCACCATGCCGGGGATCGGTTTTGCTTTCTCTGAACCATCGAGTGTGCGCAGCGTTCCTTCCTCATCCAATCCCATCATTTGATCAGTGGGGCGCATCACCAATTTGAGAAATTGGAATAAACCCAGCAGTACCGCCAAGGTGATCCCTGGGATCACCCCAATCACTAACACTGCGATGAAGGTGATGAGTGCGAGGTAAAACGCATCTTTATCGCGCTTTCTTAAATTCCAAACACCTTTTAAATCGAGCAGAGACAATGAGGCGATGATCAGTACAACGCCCAAAGCCGCGACAGGGATAAATTGCAAAGGCTGATAAGCAAAAACCGCCACCAGCGCAATAAACAAGGCTGCAATGACCGAAACCAGTTGCGATTTACCACCATTGGCGTCATTGACTGCGGTACGAGAATCGGCACCACTGATCGCAAAGCCTTGCGAAAAGGCGGCTGCGACATTCGCGACACCAAGCGCTCGGAACTCTTTATCCGCATCAATATCGTAGCCATTTTTAGCCGCAAAGCTGCGAGCGGTGAGCATCATACTCACAAAGCTCACCATCGCTAAGTTGAGCGCAGGCATAACGAGTTCACGGCTGATCCCTAAATCAAAAGCCGGAGCTTGGAACTCAGGTAAACCGCCTTGGATAACCCCCACCACTTGTACGCCCACACTTTCAAGATTCAGTGCCCACACCAGCAAGGCCGCGACCATGATTGCAAACATCGCCGCAGGCCATCTCGGCTGCCAGCGCTTGATCACTAAGTAAATCGCTAAAGTGAGCGCACTCAAACCCAAGGTTTGCCAATGCAAGGAGTACAGCAGCTCTGGCGCTTCAACAATCCGTTCGAGCAGATAACGTTTTTCATACTTGAGCCCCAATACTTTGGCAAACTGACCAACAATAATCGTCAGCGCCACCCCATTAAGCAGACCTAACAAAATCGGCCTTGAGAGAAAATCGGCGAAAATGCCCAGTTTGAGCCGACTCGCCAATATGCACCAAAAACCGGTCATGGCGGTCATGGTCATCACCAGCTGCCAGTGCTTGGTGGTATCTCCGGCGGCAAGAGGAGTCACCACGGCCGCAATCACCGCGCAAGTGGCGGCATCTGGCCCCACAATCAATTGGCGTGAGGTGCCCATCAGCGCATAGACCAACATAGGCAAAACACACGAATAAAGTCCGACAATAGCAGGCACGCCGGTTAATTGCGCATAAGCGATCGCTACAGGCAGCGCTACAGCCACAACAGAAAAGGCTGCTCGCACATCATCGGTTAACCATCCCCGTTGATAATCTTTAAATTGGTAGAGTCCGGGGAACCACTGCCTTATCCACACTGCTTTCACTTCATTCACCTGCTGACACTAAATTGTCATTGTTTTGCAACATAGTTTAGCGGAAATTGCCGCAACTCTCTCGCTAATTTACTGATCTAAAATACCCTTATCTACTGATCCAACCACTACAGTTCTCAGTTTTGGGTTCTCTTGCATCAGGAAAGTATGGGACAATAGCCGCTCACTTTTTTGTGGTAGGTGGGAACGATGAACTTTCAAGCCGCTATTTTTGATATGGATGGTCTACTACTCGATACCGAACGGGTCTGTATGCGAGTGTTTCAAGAAGCGTGTACCGCTTGTGGATTGCCTTTTCGGCAAGAGGTCTATCTCTCGGTGATTGGCTGTAATGCCAAAACCATTAATGGCATTTTGAGCCAAGCTTACGGTGAAGATTTGCCAAGGTTACATAACGAGTGGCGGCAGCGTTATAACGCCGTGGTCATGCATGAAGCCATACCACATAAAGATGGGGTGATCGCACTTCTTGAGTGGCTGAAAGCCCGTTCAATCCCAGTAGCTGTCGCGACCTCTACCCAAAAAGAAGTGGCACTTATCAAGTTGCAGTTGGCTGGTTTAGATCACTATTTTGCGAACATCACCACGGGCTGTGAAGTGACTCAGGGTAAACCTCATCCAGAGATCTATTTACTCGCGGCAGAGCGCTTAGGTGTCGAACCTCAGCAGTGCCTTGCGTTTGAAGACTCGAATAATGGCATCAAAGCCGCTATGGCAGCGCAAATGCACGCTTTCCAGATCCCTGATTTAGTCAAACCGAGCCCCGAGGTGATCGCTCTTGGTCATCCTATTTGCACTAGCCTAAATGAAGTCATTGATCTGCTATCCCCCAATCACTAGGAGCTACTGTGGCAGGCGGCAAGTGAGTGACCCATTTATCAGGCACACATTTGCACAGCCTTCGGCCTTCAGTGAGAGCCAAGGACGGCTTTCATAAACAAAATCTATCAATGCATTGCTTTGCATTTCATTGTGTTACATAGTTTGGACTTATTTGCCACGCTGACGCTCTACAATGGCTAAGGAAAAGACTGTGATTTCAAAAGCACCGATGAGAATCGCGTTTGCCATTCTACTCTCACCCTTGATTATTTTTTTATTGGCTCAGCCGCTCTGGGCTCCGCTTGTCGCACAACATCTGCTTAATCAGAAATTTGCTGAGATTAATCAGTACCTCGAGCAACGCAGTCTGGCTTTAGACAGTATGATCACGCAACAAGTCCAGTCACTGACGTTTACTTGTAATAGCCATGATCTACAGCTAATCCGTGACCCACAGTTTTACAACCGATTTGTTCGTTTGATCGGCATTGAAAATGCACAAGGTGATGGCTGTTCCACCGTAGGTTATCCGATTGCTCTTGCGGCGGATTCATCGGCCTCTGAGCCGATGGGCTTCACTCTCTCTGCAACACCTAAAACCCAAACAGCTTCACGAGAATTGTTGATCCAATATAGCGAACCAAGAGGCCGCGTCTTTTGGGTAGTCGATGGCAGTTGGGCGCAAGAGCTGCTTCGCGAACCTTGCTCTGATTGTTTTTACTTACAGTTTAAGTTTTTGGATCCTATGCTCAGTGAGTTGGCCATTCAGCGTGGCAACATCGCCATACTAGAGGAATCCAATCCGCTTTCTATTCGCCAGCATTCGGGTAACGCTCCTTTCCATAGTGAACAAACCCTGCTTGCTGGTGAGACTTTACTCACTTTTGCACGACAACAGGTTTTCACTTGGGGGATCCCTCTCGCAGTACTGCTTGGCGTATTTCTCTCAGCAAGCTATTTGATTTTACGTAACTATCGTAATTCTATTGAAGGCTTGATTGAAAAAGGCATCAGAGATGAAGAGTTTATTCCCTATTATCAGCCCATTGTCGATTCAAGAATGCAAGAAGTCGTAGGTTACGAAGTGCTACTACGCTGGCAAAAAGGCCACCAACTTGTACCACCCAGCCTATTCATCTCTGTAGCAGAAGATTCTGGCTTGGTCGTCAAGATCACCAACCAACTTATTCAACAAGTCTATCGCGATCTCGCGCTGATCCCCGCACCACGTTGGGTCAGTATTAACGTGGTCGCCGACCACCTTGAGCAACACCATCTGACCCATTTATTGGAAGAGCTACATTGGCCATACACTGAGCGCCTTAAATTTGAACTTACCGAACGAGTCCCAATCAAGGCCATGACTCAAGCGCAAGAGGAAGTGTTTTACCTCTTGAAGAAAGGGTATCAGTTTAAAATTGATGATTTTGGTACTGGCTACGGTGGCTTTGCTTATCTACAAAACTTACAAATCAGTAGCATCAAAATCGACAAAATGTTCATCGATACCATCAACACCCACGATGTAAAAATCAGTGTATTAGATTCGATCATCGCTTCCGCTCAAGGAGGAAACATTGAAGTCATCGCGGAAGGGGTTGAGCACCAATACCAAGTTGATTACTTAGCAGAACGAAATGTGTTTTGGATTCAAGGCTATTTTTACGCCAAACCGATGCCATTAGAGCAAGTTTTGGCATTTGAAAAACAACCCTCGATACCATTAGACTTTGCCACAAGCAAAACATAATGAAGGAACTCGTTATGCGACAAAATGGATTAAAAGCGTTATTGGCCTTATTGAGTGCTTGGTTTAGCTCTGGAGCTCAAGCTTCCGAGCGCGCAGAGCTCGCATGGCAGATGGTCAATGAAGGTGCGCTCTTGATTGATGTTCGAACCGTCGAAGAATATGCGCAAGGACACCTCGATACGGCGCTAAACTGGCCACTGAGCGAGGTAGAAACCGCGTTTAGCGCCATCGAGAAAGAGCGCCCTATCGTGCTCTACTGCCGCAGTGGCAATCGCTCTGGCATCGCTCAGAAATATTTGATTGAACAGGGCTATACTCGAGTGCATAACGGTGGTGGTTATGAAGAAATGCGCCAAGCAGCGAACAAATAGCTCCGCTGCTTAGCCTAAAGCGTGAGTGCTTTAACGTTAGAGAGTCACCGCTAAGCGTTGGCCTTTGGAGCTACTTTCTAACGCTAACTCAATCAGTTGGATCGATTGCAGCGCCGACTCTGCACTCACGGGATTGGATGCACCGTTTCGGATTGCCTCAACCACTTGTGTGAAATAGTGCTGATACCCCCCAAGCTCAGTGATGACGTCTTCACTCCCCTCTGCGTGATACAAGATGCCATATTGTTCGGGCATTTCCTGCGACCACTGAGGGTGAGTAGGACGCTCTCCGGCTTTCAAACGATCTTCCTGCGGATCTAAGCCATACTTCACGTATTTACCTAGGCTGCCAAGGACTTGATAACGCACATTAGGCTCTGGGCTATACAAGTTCGCGTGCAAGCGCACCACATGCTGTGGGTAATACAATTGCAGATCAAAGTAATCTATGGTGGTGGCCTCTGGTCGCATCATCCGGCAATCTGCGGATAACGACTGCGGAAGACCAAACAACACTAAGGCTTGATCCAGTAAGTGGGGCGCTAAATCAAACAAAATGCCGCCCCCTTCTTGCGCTTGTTCCCGCCAACGCTGGCGAACCACAGGACGATAGCGATCAAAGTGCGATTCGAATACCTTCACGTCACCGAGTTGTCCTTGCTCAATCAGCTTTTTGACTGTCAAAAAATCCCCGTCCCAACGACGATTATGGAAGACACTCAATAACCGCCCTTGCTGCCTCGCGAGTTCAATCAAGGTGCGGCCTTGTTCAATCTGCGTCACAAACGGCTTTTCGACAATCACATGCTTGCCATGCTCTAAAGCGAGTTTCGCCAGAGGAAAATGCACATCATTTGGCGCGGTGATAATCACCAAGTCGACATCACTTTCTGTGATGAGCCGCTGCGCCGAATCAAAGTAGGCGATCTGTGGCCAATCTGCTTGTACCACTGGCTGCTGGCTAGAGCTGATCGCGCTTAAGGTGAGCGATTCTAACGAGTCAATAAACGGCAAATGAAACGTTTTCGCAGAGTATCCATAACCGATAACGCCAACCTTAAGTGGGGTATTGGGCATAGCAAGTCGCCTCCAATGGCTTCGCGGCGATTAGGCCGCTGAAATATAGTGTCGTGGTGAACGCTTTTGATGACGCAGCTCTTGGATAAGCGCATCCACATCCAATTCGATGTTAAAGCGCCGTTTGAGATTAGCCAAAAAGATCGGATCTTCACACATGGCTTTTTCCGGTTGATCGCTGATTTTCGCCACCGGGCGACCTTGACACTCCGCAAGCTTAATCACAATCGAGAGTGGGCGATACTCAACCCCCGCCGCATTACGCCAATTCGCTAAATCATTGGTTAAAAAGGTGCCGATCCCGAAAGAAATCTTCACTCGCCCAGCAAAATATTCACACAGATCCAGTGCCTGCCCGAAATCCAAACCATCCGAGAAAATGAAAAGCTTGGTGGTGGGATCAATCCCCAACTGCTGGTAGTGGGCAATCATTTTATCCCCCCAACGGAATGGGCAGCCCGAATCATGGCGTACACCATCATAAGCGTTTGCCAAATGACGGTTGAAATCATTCAAGAAGGCATCGATGGTTAAAGTATCGGTCGGGGCAATGGCGAGCATGCCATCAAACGCCGTCAACCAGCGCTCTAACGCCACTTGTTGTGAATCGCGCTCATTAACCAAAGCTTGATGCCCCATAAACCATTCATGGGCGATGGTGCCAATCGGCTTTAAATCAAATTCACGAGCGAAATGGTAGTTGCTGGTACCCAGCACCCATTGTGGGATCTCTTGCTTCAGGCAAGCCAACACATCACGCTGTACTTGGCTAGAAAAGCGGCGGCGGGTCCCCATTTCGGTCAAAGAAAAGTTGTTGATCCCACGACGCTCAATCTCCGCTTTTAATTGTTCAAGCTTGGTTTTGAGCACCTTCAGTGGTAAATCAGCAGGTACCTCAGCCCAACGCTGACGACTGCGTACTTCAGATACGATCGCCATGACTAAGGTTTCATACAAAATCGTGTCACGCCAACTGCCACGAATACTGATCCGCAGTTGCTGTTTTCCACCTTGTTTGACAATCCCCATCTCTACTTGCTCTTGAGGCACAAAATGGAAATAACGCAACGATTGCAAGAAGGTCGCCTTGAGATGTGACGCATGCTGAGTCAAATAATGAATATCAGCATCCGAAAAGCGCAATGTGCCAAGATGAGCGATCTCCTGACGGATGGCATCAAGAAGTCCGCTGGCATCCTCTTCACTGCGCACAATCAATTCATAGCGCACCGACACATCCGGATAAAAATGGTGTATCGCTTGCATCATATTGATTTTATAAGCATCAAGGTCGAGCAGGCTACGAATGATGTGGGGAGAAAACAGGCGTGAATTCATGATTGCCGTCCTTCAGTACACTTCGGATGTTAGTAACATTTTGTTGCTAACTTTTTCAGGCACGATAATGGAGCCCTCTATGTTTGTCAACTTTTGTGACAAACCCACAATAAACAGAAGGAATCTTCGGTTAAAGCACAGCCAGCACGCCTTCTATACCCAAACTGCTTGGAGTTGCAGGTAGGCGGCAAATGAGTGAATCCCCATGAGCATAGGTACACTATGTGATTGGGGTGAGTGAATGCTGCCAACACCGCTGCAGCTTCAAGTAGGAAGGGTATATGGTATTCAGTCTGCTATAAACTGCCCAACATTCAGTTAATCACATTTTGTTATTTACATTTGACCCTTACCATTCAGTTACCTAGAATAGCCGCACCCTAATGTAGGAACCTTGTATGATTGTCACCATTGATATGATCTGTTTGCGCCTTGCCCCCAAGGGCATTGAGACCTTGTTGGTCAAACGCAGCAATCCAAACCGCCCTGATTGCGGTCTTTGGGCGATTCCCGGTGGTTGGGTGTTTGATGAGGATCTCAGCGCACAAGGTGGCGAACCCGCTGACAAAGATTTTGATTCTGCGCGTCGGCGCATCTGCCGCCAGAAAATCCATACTTACCCCAACTTCATCAGTGATCCTTTGGTGGACGGTAATCCTAAGCGCGACCCAAGCGGTTGGAGCATCAGTATTTCTCACTATGCCCTGCTCAATCATTCCAACGTCACGCAGATTGAAGAGGCTGGGATGGATAAGAGCCGTGTTAATTGGTTTGCACTAGAGACGATTTTGCAAGGTAAACAAGTGCTGGCGTTTGATCATGTGGCGCAAATTCAGCATGCATGGAAAAAACTGCGCGCAGCGGTTGAGTACACTTCAGTCGTGCTGTTTTCACTTGAGCAGGAGTTTTTGGTGGCGGATATTATTGAGGCTTACGCCAAATTCGGAGTGGACGTCAATCGCATGACGGTAAAACGTCGGCTGATCGATACAGGGGTAATTGTCAGTACTAATAAAATTGCCGCCTCTAGCAAAGGTAAAGGCGGCAAACCTGCGACGGTTTATCGCTTAGCCAGTAACGAAGTCATCTATTTTCAGACTTGCTTGCGTGGCTAAAAAACTAAACACTTACGGGAAGGTGATTTGGAACTGGTTCAAGGTGCCCAATTTGCCACCGAAGTGATCTTGGATCTCAAGACGCCACTCTCCTTCAGCAGCAGACGGATCAACGTCATTTAGCGTGAATTGCACTTTATAACTTTGGCCACGATCATAACGGTTTGCTTGCTTCAATACCCAATAGCTTCCATCTGGAGCATACAGCCTAATGCTCAGATCGCCACGGTATTCATGGGTAATGTCAATCGCAACCTGCGCCGTGCTGGATTGCTGAGCGCTTACCACGATCGGCAAAGTCAGGATCTTCATATCCGGTAGTGCAAGCGGACCTTTTATCGTAACAACGTTATTCGTATTGTCTGTCGGTTCTGTATCCCCGGGATTTCCATCATCAACCGGAGGATTTGTACCCGTGTAAACTTGCGCAATATGTGGAGCCGTGAGGCCTATCGCACGTACTGAGTTAGCATAATCTTTCACACCACAAGGAGCTCCTCCCTCACACAGCAGATCTGGGCTAGAGAACTTATAACTGCGTCCCACGCCAAATAAGTGTGGGTATGCCATGATGGTGGCAAATTGCCCTTTAATCCCATAGCCATAAGCATCGACTTCCGTGCCATCTTTAAGATGTGGAAGATAGAGTGAACCATCTTTATTTTGATACTGCTCATGAGCATGCTGAAGACCAAAGTTATGCCCTAATTCATGGATAAAGGTTTCCGCGCCACACTCATTTAAATAGCTATGGCTATACATGCTTTTCTTTGCATTTTGTGGATATTTCCACGCTGAAGGAGCCACAATCCAAGCCAAACCACAGCTAATTGAGTAACCACCATTCGAGAGACGCTCATAATCGGGCGAGTTATTGATATCAAGGTAGCGAAAAATAGCCACCATATCCGCCCCAACTTGTTGGCGATAAGCTTCAACATCCGCAAAAGCTGGGTCGAGCCGATTAGATGGAGTTGCAGCATAGAGCACTTCACTCTGAGATTTCTTCAATCCCGGTTGTGTGTCGTATTGCACTTCTTTGGTTGCAGCTAAATTAACATTAATGTCCAGACCACTGTCTTTCAGGACTTTGTTCGCTACGTTCACGCTGTGCTGCATTTGAGCGACATGCTCTTGCTTAAACCCTTTCGCAGTATCTGGGGTGTATAAGCCTAATACATCAATTTGGGTCGTAGCCCAAATTGCGGGTGAGCAAAGTCCGACACTTACGGCCAGTGCCAATGACGCCTTTTTCATAATAACTCCTAGTTTTTGTGTAAATGCGCGATAAGCGCGAGGTTAATGAGCGCGATCGTGCGATTGCGTATCGTGCTCGAAACCGTGGCTATCAGGGACTTGGTACACCCATGCTTGGTGTCCGACCCCTTCTATTTTGATAGAACCTTGGGGATGACCAATAAAACCCATGATGGAATGTTGGCCAAAAGTGAATGTCACCGGAAAAGTGCCACCCTGCGTCTCAAAGTTTCCGGCCCATGTTTGTATGCCTTGAGCTTGAGTTTGCGCCTCATCAATCAGAACTCGAATACTCTCTCCATTTGGAAGCTGCAAAGTGGCTGAATCCCCCGCCATTAACACGCGAAACTGATCGATATTTTCAAATTCAATCGCTTGAATTTCAGTGACGGCTTGGCTCTTCGGCTTCAGGTCTGCCAGTTCAGGCGTAGGATTGATGGGCTGCCAGACTTGCTCTACGTTTTGTGGCTCGGTCACGCGAGGATCTTCACCTAGCTCTTGCACCTCTTCCTGCTCATTCACAACCCGATTTTCCGTTGAATCAAGCTCAACAGCAGGGTGTTCATGAATCGATAACTCAATCTCAGGTGTCGGTTTCGGAGCGATGGCGTGCTCCTGCCGCTCATCAGGTAAGTTAGTACGCGGTGTACTTGAATAGGTAAAATAGAGTAAAGAAATACCTAAAAAAAATAGAACAACAAACGATAAAAATAACAACCTTGATAGCTTCATTTGATACACATCCGTGATAAATAAGTGTTGTTGTTATAAATAAAAACGACACAGAAACACAACCTAGATAGTGTGATTTTGTACCAGAAATAAAAATCAACATTATCGAATTAAATAAATCACTGGATGGTGATCAAACTTTATCAATACGTATATTTATCGTAATTTAATTCATGACATAGATTTGAACATTTCATGACATATTTAAAACAGCCTAGATTAGATAAATAAAAAGCCTGCAAATGAGATTGCAGGCTAAAGTGAGTGAATTCGTTACTTAATTACTTTCTAAAAGTGGTTCTCGTTCATTTTCTACGACATGATCTATCCACCGATATAATCCGCTCGCCACGACTCTACCCGATTGGGTCAAGCCGTAATAAACCGTCACGGGTATGGTAGGCTGCTGCTCACGCCATACCCAGCCAATCTCTTCAAGCATCTTCAATCTGTGGCTTAACATTTTTGCTGAAATGCCATTCAATGAATATTGAAGTTCACCAAAACGAGCGGACTCAGAAGAGTCTAAATGCCAAAGTATATGCGTGACCCACTTCGTTGATATTCTCTCTAACTGCTGTAAGGCAACAGTATCATTAATGGGTATTCTTGGTGATTTGATATTTACGTCCACGAATATTCTCTATTTTGCTGTGTTTGATTTGCCATCATATCACTGGAATAGATTTATTAGAATTATTCGCTCATCGATAATTCAGTTACAAATAGTTAGTAGCTTTACTGCTTTTATTTATCATTTCATCTACCAAGAAAATACTTCCCAATAAAAATACAGTTAATTAAATCTATTGTAATAAGCAAGCCCAGAAGTTACAAATTTGCAACAAAAACAGTATTGGCGAGCAGTTTCATTCATTAACTTTGTTCTATTTTTTTGAACAACTAAAACGAATCACTCCCATCGTTTCCTTTGCAACAGCCAATTATGCTAAGTGGCGAATGTGAATTCACAAATCAACAATCATTATGAGGACTTTATTCATGCAAAAACTAACCCCTGTTTTGTTACTCGCTACTGCGGTTTTACTGCCACTTTACGCCAATGCTTC
The DNA here is from genome assembly GCF_008369605.1 of Vibrio cholerae. Taxonomy (NCBI): domain Bacteria; kingdom Pseudomonadati; phylum Pseudomonadota; class Gammaproteobacteria; order Vibrionales; family Vibrionaceae; genus Vibrio; species Vibrio cholerae. Next base: position 738,228 of record NZ_CP043556.1, on the reverse strand, counting down.
TGAGTTAAAAATGAGCGTATCGACTAGCCAAAATACCGCGCTATTAAGACTCACACAGGATGGTGCACCCGTTGCTAACTATCCTGTAAAAGTCGAAGGTGCGGACAGCGAAGCCTATCAAACCTCAGAAAATGGCACCTTGATCATCAAAAACTACGAGCCTCACTCGCAAGTGGTGAAATTTACCGTGACCGATTCCTCTGGCAATAGCCAGACTGAGCAAAGCTTTTTAGCACGCGATTGGTAAGTTCACCTAAAGGACTCACCATCATGGATTTGATGCACTAACGAGAATGATGTCCTTCCATCATTCTCGTTTTGTTCTATCGTTAATCCGATCTCTCCACTGTTTATTCCTATTCAAGCATGGTTAGATAATAGGCCTTACCCTCGGCAAAGGTTCTGCGACTGATGAAGATTGTAATACTGCACGGTTTGTATATGCATGGTTTGGTGATGCAACCTCTCGCGCAACGTCTCAATAAACTCGGATATCAGACAGAAGTGATCAGCTACAACACTTTAGCCATCGATGATGAAAAAGTATTTCAAGCCATAGACTGCGCACTGGCACAAGATCGCATCAACGTGTTGATAGGACATAGTTTGGGTGGATTGATGATCAAACATTATCTACGTTCTCGTCACCCTTCACCTAATGTGATTTCTCATGTGGTTGCTTTGGCCTCCCCCCTAAAAGGGGCATCAATTGTCGCTAAGATCCAGCAGTTAGGACTAGGAGCCATGTTAGGTAACGCACATCTGTATGGCTTGCAATTGCATCAAGATAGCTGGGAATTGCCACAACGGCTGGGTTGCATCGCTGGAACATTGCGTTTCGGATTTCGCCCAATCTTACTCGGTGGTTCAGGAATGTGTGATGGCACGGTCACGGTTGCCGAGACTCAAATCTCAGGAATGACTGATCATCTTCTCTTACATCAAAGTCATACTGGATTGGTTTACAGTCATCAAACCGCCCAGCAAATTGACTACTTTATTCGCCACAATCAATTTCAGCATAAAAAAATCCCCGAATGAGGTGATAAGCCTCTATTCGGGGGAACCAGGTGAATAATGCGCTTGGCAAAAGAACCACTCTCAACGCATGGATAGAAGGAGAAAGTGGTTGGTCACAGCGGTTCTGTGACAGGCAATGTATCACTCACTCTGGTATTTAGCAGGCTGCTTATCCCAATTGGTTTAATAGCTTAATCCGATGGGTCAATGTCCATGGATTGGATATAAAGCGCCTTTTGATGAAGCAGACAGTCGACAACTTTAAAACGCGCCGCTTTGACCAGATTGGCTAAGGTTTGCCGTGATACCTGCATTTGCAATGCAGCCTGCTGCTGCTGCAAGCCAAGCTGATCAACCAATCTCAATGCTTCCAGTTCATCTGGGGCTAACTCAACACGAGCGAGCTGACTCATAGGAACACCGTTGGGTTTAAAACACGATGCTGGCGGGTGACACTCAATTCGGCGCGGAATTTTAGGACGAGCCACAATAAACATTCCTTTTGCTATTCACCGGGCTATTGAAAAGCAAATGCAGAGGGAATTCAACTGACAAAGCACTAACCACACAAACACAAAGGCCGCAATCACGCGGCCTCAAATCAATATCTTGAATAAACCTAGCGAGATTCTAGTGGATAAGAGCGGTAGCTCCACATACCGTAAGTACGCAGCGCATCACGGTAAATCCCTAGCAGTTCACCACTCGACGCCTTTTCAAGCTCATTCAATGGTTTATCAGGATAAGAAACGGTATCGAAACTAATCCCTTTCGGACCTGTTTGCCAACTCGCAATTTCAAACAAGGTTTGTCCCCGGCGAACATGACTTGCCGAGCTGATGATGGTCGCATGCTTAATACCATGACGAGCTAAGGCGTAGCTACTGTACAAAGCGTTATCGACTGTACTTGTCGCGTAGTTTTCTTCAATAATTCGTACAGCACTCACTCCGCGCTCTATTAACCAATCCGCCATCAATTTCCCTTCCGTTTTATGATTTTGCGGTACTCCTCCAGTCAAAACAATCATGGCTTCTGGGTTAGCTTTTGCCATATCAAGAGTCGTTTCTAAACGCTTAACCAAAATGTCGTGCATTGAACCATCAGGATTAAGTGCGTAGCCCAACGTCACAATCGCACCATCTTTACCAAGCTTTTGGGTCGCTTCTGCTTTCAACGGCGTTGCTACGATTCGGTCAACCGTAGCCAGAATACGTTGCAAATCTGCCGCTCGTCCTGCATTTAAAGATTGCACAGCTTTGACGTGTTTCTGGTAAGCCACATCGTTTCCTTTAAATTTTTGCCACACGGCTAGGTAGGTGTGTAGATCTACGTCATCAGGAGCCACACTGAGTGCTTGGTTAAACAGTTCAATCGCTTGATCAACATTCTTGTTGTAAATCTGCGCATTCGCAGCAGAAATCAGTAGGTCGGTGCGATAAGGTTCCAGTTGATAAGCTTCGAGCAAACGCTGAGTCACCATTTCCATGTTACTCGGCATTTTGGCCGTAAACCCAGCATGAGAGACTCGTGCTGGCGATTTAAACGCGGTTAATGCCTCTTCAAGAAGTTGATCCACCACTTGGCGTTGCGTAACAAATTGACTGTATTCAACGCTTGGCTTGACTGCATTCTCTTTAGCGTTCAGAGAGTAAGGTAGGGTTAGAGCCACAACACCTGTGATGGCAAGCGTCAGAAGTTTTTTATTCATTATGGAATTTCCTTATGTAGAGCAGCAAAAAATGAATTTATGAATTCACCTCCAAACAAACCGTGACTTATTTCGCATAGTAAAAATTCACTACTGATAAACAAGCCTAACACTGGCAGGGATCTCATTTCCTAGTGCTCCTCACTTCAACGGCCGTTTTTGAAACCGTTGTTGGGTTACGTCGCACTGTGCATCAATCGACACACGCTATTTCCGGCAATCTAATCGATTTGCTGATTGCATATTTTCGCTTTGTAGCCGAGAGTGAGTGCTCTTTAGATTGAAGGAGGGAGAAGTATGTCGTTGGTGAACTTGCTACAACTACTCTGTTTGGCTGCGATTTGGGGTGGGTCATTTCTTTTTATGCGTATTGCTGCCCACAGCTTTGGTCCCGCTTACCTGATAGAAGCTCGCGTAGGATTTGCCGCGCTCAGTCTCTTTTTGGTGGCGCAGCTACTCAGGCGATCACTGCCAATACGTCAGCATTGGCCACATTTTTTGATTTTGGGCTTAATCAATACCGCCGTTCCCTTTTTACTGTTTGCTTATGCGGCGTTAACTCTAAATGTTTCAACACTCTCCATACTCAACTCCACAGCGCCCATTTGGGGAGCAGTGATTGGCTTTCTCTGGCATGGTACTCCTCTCTCCCGTAAAGCGGTGGCAGGGCTTCTGTTAGGCGTAAGCGGTGTGGCGGTTATTGTAGGATGGGATATGGTGGCGATAGGACATCACGCTGCGCTACCGATGGTATGCGCCGCGCTCGCAGCAGCCAGTTACGGCTTAGCCACCAACTACACCAAACAAGCACCCCAGGTCTCCGCGTTTGAAAATGCCCATGGCAGTATGTGGGCCGCGTGTTTATGGGTTGCTCCACTGATGTGGTTTGTTCCTCTACGTGAAACGCCTTCCAGCTTAGAATGGGGAGCGGTGATATTGCTTGGGGTCATTTGTACTGGGTTGGCTTACTTAATCTATTTCCGTTTGGTGAAAGCCATTGGTGCGGCATCCACACTCTCCGTCACCTTCCTCATCCCCGTTTTTGGCATCTTGTGGGGCTACTGGATCCTCGATGAACCGATAGGGCTCAACACCCTGTTCGGTACTTTACTAGTCTTGGCAGGCACCATGTTGGTTACCGGTTTTTCTCTACGTAACGCCCGACTTTCACGCCAACCGCAACCGCATTAACCCTCTTCACCCCCGCCATTTTCACCCGTTGAGAATGGCGATTTTTGTTGCATATGCAAACTTATATGTTGCATTTGATAATAAAGACAAGATTTAAAGCTAAAACTTTGTTACCAAATACGACAAAAACCAGCCATTTAAGTGATAAAGATCACAACCAAACAGCGAGATTTGCTTTTTATTTTCGAGTTTTTGATTACGCCTGCTAACCTCCGGCTCGCTTTGCAATGATGTCAGAGCGAAAAACTATAAGGAGTGTTCTGGATGAATACCAAAAAACCGTTATCGCTCACCGCTAAGGTCATCCTTGGTATGGTAGCCGGTATTTTGACTGGATTTGCGATTCGCGCCCTGTTTGCAGGAAATGGATTTGTAGACGCATATATCGTTAATGGACTGTTTGATGTTGGCGGCAAGATTTTTATCGCCAGCTTGAAAATGTTAGTCGTGCCACTGGTGTTTGTTTCACTGGTATGTGGTACGAGCTCACTCAAAGATCTCTCCACATTGGGCAGAATGGGCAGTAAAACCTTAGGTTTTTATCTCGCCACCACCGCGATTGCCATCACTCTTGCACTCACTATGGGCAGCTTATTTCAACCGGGAGCAGGGGCAGATTTAACCGCCGCCAGCAATTTTACCTCGGCGGAAGCCCCGTCTCTGGGTAAAGTGATTGTGGATATGTTCCCAACCAACCCAATCAGTGCAATGGCGCAAGGCAATACCTTGCAGATCATTATCTTTGCCGTTCTGTTTGGTGTGGCAATCAGTGCTGCTGGCAAACCCGGAGAGCGCATTGCTCAGGTGTTCAATGATCTCAATGAAGTGATCATGAAGCTGGTTGCGATGCTGATGCACTTAGCTCCTTACGGCGTATTTTTCTTGATGGCCAAGCTCTTCACCGGACTCGGACTGGGGGCAATTTTGAATTTAGCGGAATACTTTGTGGTGCTGGCGGGGACTTTGTTACTGCATGCCTTCGTCACCTATGGGTTGATGCTGAAAACCTTTGCAGACCTAAACCCAATGGTGTTTTTCCGCAAAATGGAAGATGCGATTATGTTTGCATTTTCGACCGCGTCATCCAATGCCACCATTCCTGTCACCATGGAAACGGTGAAAAACCGTTTGGGCGTCGATAACAAAGTGGCTTCCTTCACCGTACCACTCGGTGCAACGGTGAACATGGATGGCACTGCGATCATGCAAGGTGTCGCGACCGCATTTATTGCGCAAGCCTTTAACATCGACCTTACCATGACCGATTACCTGATGGTGATCCTGACCGCGACACTGGCTTCTGTCGGCACAGCGGGTGTGCCTGGCGTTGGCTTAGTTATGCTCGCTATGGTACTTAACCAAGTGGGTCTGCCACTGGAAGGGATTGCGCTGATTATGGGTGTCGACCGCCTACTGGATATGATCCGCACTGCGGTGAATATCACTGGTGATGCCTGTGTCTCTTGTATTGTGGCGAAATCTGAAAACGCCTTTGATGAAGCACGTTTTGCCGATCCAAAAGCGGGTGAAAAAGAAGAAACGGTTCACTTATCTCAAGCTCAGTAAACTTAGCGACTTCACTGAATGTGACGTAAAAAAATCGCCCCACACATTTGTGGGGCGATATCATTCTTAGCCTAGCGTTTTCCCGCTTTCGGCTGAACATTCAAACGCAAAAGCTTAATCACATAAGCTTATTGGCTAAACTTTTGACGCATTCTCTGTAATAAAGAGCGCTTTTTCGTTTTGCTTTTACCAAACTGAGCTTGATGCATCGCTTGTTTAGCGATCATTTGGCCTAGGTAAACAGAACCGAGTTCATTATTCATAACACATGCCTCTTTGTTGTTGAGTGACATTTTGCGCTCAATATAACAGCGAAAAACAACAAAACAAGAGTATGGTCACGTTTTTTTGTAGTTTTATTACAAATTAATGGCGTTTTGGTTGTTTGTACGTTTTACCTGCCGCTTGGTAAACGTCTTTTTGCTTGATATCGAAGAAGCCATCAAAGAACCAAGCGACAAATTTCACCACGTCGTCACCTTCGTTCATGATGTGTTCGACGTATTCTTGTTCTTCGCCCTGCTCATCCACTTCCGTGGTCACATGGTAAATACGTTGCTCACCTTCGACTTCAGCCAAAGCAAACTGACCGGAAAGCGATTGCGCCGCTTCAGCAATCGCCTCGTCTTCGCTGCTTTTTAGCAGTTCTAGGGCTTGCGGTAACGTCGCTTGCTCACATAAAAGTTTAATTAAGGCTTCAAATTGACTCTGTTGCATGATGTTTCCCCGTAGAAAGCTCTTCCCCATAAAAATGAGCGGCGATTATATACACTTCTCCACCTGAGCGGCAGTGAATCTCGATGGAGAGAGAAACCTTTTCCTAACTACTTTGGCTTGCCCTCTTAGCTTAGGCAAGCACCGCGCTTAGCTTCATACGACCATTAAGTCGCACCATCATAAAAACGGCAGCAACCATCACCATCGCCGCCAACATAAAACCTAACTGAGTTAGCCCAAAATGGCTTAGGAAAGCAATGGCGACATAACTGACACTTTGCACTAAAGTCGAAAACATTTGTAACCCACCATCGGCACGCCCACGCTGATCAATGTTGACGCTATAGTGCATCCAATTCGTGCGGGCAATCCGATTTAAGGCGTTAAAAGTACCAAAGAAAAAAGTACAGAGAATCAGTGACTGCGGCGATGCCGACAAACTCATACCAATCAATGCCATCGTTGCCAATAGCATGGCTCCGATGATGATCTTTGGATGCGTACTGATCCCAAGCAACCGACTCACAAACAGGCCAGTGACTAAAGAGCCCATACCGAAAGCGATGTTATAACCCGCAAACCAATCACCTGAAATATTCATCTCGGCAAACCAGATCGGCACCAACTTGCTCAGAAACGTTAAGATTGGGTAGGTTAACGTCGAGAGCATGAGAAACGCGTAAAACTGTGGGCGTAGAGTAAACACCTCTCGGCTCTCTTTGATTTGTTCGAAAAAAGAGGCCGAGTGAGTTTGTCGTAATTGACGACGATAAGGTGCCAACAAATAACTGCTCATTGCGATCCCAGAAGCTAAAGCCGCAAAGCATGCAAACTCAAACATGCCCCACATTTCAAGCAGTACAACCCCCAATGCGCCAGATCCCAGCGTGGTCGCTTGCATAATCACTTCTTGTTTACCTGAAATGGACGCGTATTCGTGGGGTTGAAAGTGTTCTTGGGTAAACGCATTGTTAGCTGACCATGCCAAGTTACTCGATGTCCAGAATACGAGCTGAGCGGCTGCTAATAATCCCATTGAGTCATAACCCGCGCCATAACACAACGCCACCACTACAGCGGTTCCGGCCTGTAAAGCCTGCACCAACACCAGAAGCTGTTTTCGAGAGCTGCGATCAATTAAGGTTGAGAAAAATGGGGTAAGAAGAAAAGAGAGCACCGTACAAACTAAAGCCACTATCGCCACAAAAGCGCCCTGATTTGGTGTTGAGAGCATCATCCAAGGTAATGCCATCATAAATAGTCCTGACGAAATACCATCAAAAAACAGTCCTGTAAGGTAGTATCCCGCACGCGTTGTATTATTTTTTTCCATGTTAATATTCCAATTGAGGCCAACTGGGTGCTACGGTAATACCTCAAGTTAACTTTAGGTAAAGCGTTTTTTTAATAAAACGGGTGTATCCAAACCACTTAGCGTTGCAACCCGCACGGTTGCAACGCTAAGTGGGCAGGAAATAGAAGGCTCGTTCGGTCGATGGGAGACAAATCATATGGAGATGACAGTAGGCGAAGTGGCGCAAAGAGCGGGGGTGAAGGTCTCAGCGTTGCATTTTTATGAACAGAAAGGATTGATCCATAGTTGGCGTAATCAAGGCAATCAACGGCGTTACGATCGCAGTGTACTGCGCAGGATCGCGGTAATTAAGGCCGCACAAATGGTCGGACTGACCTTAGAAGAGATTGCCGAAGCTCTGGCACATTTACCAAAACATGAAGCGCTCACTCGTCAAGATTGGCAGCAAATGGCTTCTCATTGGCACCATTTTCTCGATCATCGGATCCAACAATTAAACGCATTGAAAGAGGACTTAAGCGGCTGCATTGGCTGCGGATGTTTATCTCTTGAGTCTTGTGCTATCTACAATCCTAAAGATATTCGCGCTATGACTTTCGCGGATAAAACTCGCTTATCGCATCCAGAAGAGTGGAGCCGTTAAACCAGATTTGACATTGTACTTAGACGGTAAACCCAGCTTACTTACATCGGCACTTGCGCAGCGCTAGGCTGCGAGTGCGCTTTTTTCGTTGCGATCAACACACTCAACATCGTGATGCCGACCAGAATATAAAACACGCCCATTGCATTTTGGCTAGTCACCCAATGCTCCACCAAATATCCTCCCAGTAAACCTGCGATCCCCATTTGAATCGAACCAGAAAGTGCTGAAACCGCCCCCGCTTGTGATTTATGAGGTGATAACAAAAGCGTTGTAGCCAATGGAAAAGAAATGCCCTGCGCGATGCTCAGCCAAGTAAAAGCCCAAATCAGGTTAAACACGGAGAATTCGGTCAGCAGCAGCCAAAGGCCCGCAAATACCATCAAGCTAATCGCACACCCTAGCAGTTGACGCACCGAGAAACGAGAAGTCAGCATGTTCACAAGCACGCTGCCCAGTAATAAACCAGAGGAGGGAATAATAAGGGTCGAGCCGTAATCGGCTGCGGTCATACCTAGCTGTTTTTGGAGCAGAAAGGGCAAAATGGATAAGGTGACCAAGCTAGCTAAATAACTTAACCAGTTGTAACTTGCACTACTAGTGACTTGTTGATTAGCAAGCAGTTTAGCGTAGTTAATCACAATGCCACGCCATTGAACTCGCCGTTTTGGGTAAGGCAACGTTTCTGGCAGGATCATCAGCCCGAGCGTAAAAATTGCCCCGATATAGATCAGCACAAAAATAAACACAGATTGCCAACTCAAGTGATAGGCCATCCAGCCCCCGAGCACTGGCGCAATAATCGGCATGATCGACGCAGTAATCGACAAATAAGAGAGCGCTTTGGTGAGATGAAAACCGTCATAGCTGTCGCGTAATACACTACGCCCAAGAACCGAAGCACTGCCCGCCCCTAATCCTTGCAATAAGCGTCCAAATTCAAGAGCTTGAAAATGATCCGACATCATCACGCAGAGCACAGTACCTAGCAAATAGATACCTTGTCCAAGCAAAAACGTCGGGCGTCGGCCTACGGCATCGGACAGTGCGCCATAAAATAGCTGTGAGCCACCAAAACCCAGTAAAAAGAGCGTGACGAGCATCTGCGCACTCGCTTGATCGACCTGTAAATCACGGCTAATCAGAGGCAGTGAGGGCAAATAAATGCTCACACCCACTTGGCCAGTAGCGATGATCATCATCGCAAGTAGCATGGGGGTGCGGCGAAAACGAGTAGAGGTTTGTGCGTTCATGGCAGAGAGTCTATATTGGCAACTCTCATTTGATAATCTCGCAAATTGGAAATAAATTAGTTCCAACCAAGAATAAATAAGGGCACGAGATGGACTGGCTACAGAGCGCAAAAACCTACATCAAAGTCGTTGAAGAAGGCAGTTTCAATGGCGCAGCACGCAAACTCAACACCACCAGTTCGGCGGTCAGTAAGCGTATTCACTGGCTTGAGGAGCGTATTGGAGTTCAACTGCTGAAACGCACGACACGTTCAGTTACGCAGACCGAGGCCGGAGCGCTTTTTTATCAACGAGCCAAAGCACAGTTAGAAAGCTGGCAATCCGTGGTCGATGAAACACGCTCCGTCAACCAAACGCCCGCAGGCTTGCTGCGTATCGGTGCAACCTTAGCGGTCGGCTCTAAATTTTTGATGCAGTACCTCGATGAGTTTTTACAACGCTATCCCGATATCCGCGTTCAGCTCATCACCACCACACCGGGACAATTACCTGAACTGCATCTCGATCTGTTCATCAGCCGTGAAATTGAGCAGCTCAATTCGCTTAGCTTCAAGGCCACTCCCCTATTTGAGTATCAAGCGGCGTTTTATGCCTCTCCGAGCTATTTGGCTAAACATGGCGTTCCACAAACGCTACAGGAGTTAACTGAGCACAATGTGCTGTGCTGGGGGGAGCAAACATTTCGCGAAGTAAAAACAGCGCAAGGCAAACGCCTAACGTTAACGGGCAATTTCGCCACCACCAACCCTGAAGCCTTGTTTTATGCAGGGAAAGCCGGCATGGGGATTATTGTCACTGGGCATATTATGATCAAAGAAGAGCTAAAACAGGGCAATTTGGTTCGCCTATTGCCTGATGTCACTATAGATCAAGCGACCGTATACGCGTATTACCCCAAATTGGAGTACCAACATACCCGTACTCAGTTATTCCTTGATCATTTGAAGCAAAAGCTGACTGTTGCTAAAGCCATATAGATAACTTATTTATCAATTAAATAATAAAGTTCTATGCACATAATCGAATTTTTTTCTCTCAACTAAACGCTTGAATTAAAAATATAAGCATGAACAAGCTGCCATTCTCTCTATCAAACGGCTGGAAAATCTCCTCGACCTCATCAATAGTAACAGTATGCATATAAGGTTATCTCGCGTTGACGAGGTCCATTTTGTCAGTAACGGCTAGAGAGATCAGAATATGACCAAGACTCAACTGATAACAGAAAAACTGAGCCTAGATTCCATACATCACTTCAGTCAGCTGGGGGGGTTGGAGTTGCTCTCACAAATCACTCAGTTTCTCCACCGCACCTTCAATAGCCACAGCTCCATGGTCATTGAGCTAGATAAAATGCGCTACAAAGCTCATAACTTAAGTTGTGCCAGTGTCGAACCCAGCAGTTTAGAGCTGTATTACGAACTACAAGGCACACCTTGTGAGCAAGTCGGATTACAAAGACAACCTTATTGCCTATTTGCAAGCAAAGTCGCGGAACTTTTTCCTAACGATGCTTATTTAGTTGAGAACCATATTGAGGCGTATCTGGGTATCCCGATTTATTTTTCAAATGGCGAAAACTACGGCGTTTTGATCTCGACTTTTACGCGTCAGTTAGACGACTTTGCTAATCTCGTGTTAGTTCACCAGATTTTGGCTCAGATGATCGCTCATGATCTGGAATGTAAACAGATGGAGGTACGCTCTCAGAGCCTAATCAATCAATTACGTCATGAAATATCTCACGACAACTTAACAGGTTTAATGAATCGTAATGATTTAGCCGAGAAACTGACGGCTCTCGTTCAAGAAGATAGACATCATTTCACCCTGGCCTTTCTTGATATTGATGAATTTCGTTCGATAAACGATCTGCATGGGCACTATTTGGGAGATCTTGTGCTGAAATTTGTCGCGGATGCGATAAAACAAGCAGTACCCGAAGAAGGATACGCCTTTCGCATCGCCGCTGATGAATTTGCCTTTTTGACCACAGATCGTGAGCCGATGAAAATCTGCCAAACCATACTCAACAAACTGGCGCAAGATTATATCGATCAAGATCGTCGACTCAAAATCAGTGTCAGTATTGGTATTACCAAATACAGTGGTGAAAAGCTCAATGCCGATCAATTACTGTTCAATGCAAGTCTCGCTTTAAAAGAGTGTAAACGGAACCATAACACACGCATTCGTTTCTACGACAACTTACTCAGCAATCAATACTATCGACGTACACAAATCATCGAAGCTCTGCGTAGTGAATTGAGTAAGCCTATCCATCAAACTGAGCTGTATGTGGTCGTGCAACCGATCGTGAAAAAACATCAAAGAAATTGGGACTATTTTGAGATCTTAACGCGTTGGAATAGCAGTACGCTCGGTGTGGTAACGCCATTGGAATTCATTGAAGCAGCAGAGCAATCTGGCCTGATTGTCGAATTTGGCGAACGTATTCTCGAATTGGCCTGCATCGCGAAACAAGAATTAGAACAAGGTATTGACCAAAAAATTCGCTTAAGCATCAACTGCTCCGCCGATGAGCTGACGCATTCCAATCGTTACCTTGAGCATCTATTAAAAACCATTAAAGCCTATGGTTTTCAAGCCGACGAGTTCACTATTGAGCTGACAGAAACGGTTTTACTCTCTAAGGCCGCAGAAGTATGCAGTATTCTCACCATATTGCGTGAATTGGGTTTTAAAATTGCCTTGGATGATTTTGGGACAGGTTATTCGAGCCTTAACTACATTCACAGTTATCCGATTGATTGCATCAAGATTGATGCTGCATTTGTGCGTAACCTACTTACCAACCAAACCTCTGAGAGTATCGTGTGGTTGATTATTCAGCTTGCTAACCAGCTTAAACTCGATCTCGTCGCTGAGGGGGTAGAGAACCAACAAGCACTGGATAAACTCTATCAAATGGGCTGTGAGCAAATTCAAGGGTATTACTTCAGTCGACCTGATTTACCGAGTGTGATGATTGAACGCTGGAGAAAAGAAACGAATGTAGCCTAAACGGTAAAAGCCCGTATCCTCAACAACGCTTGCCTCAATCAAAAATAAGGCAATACTCAAGAAATCGGTACCACTAAAAACAACAAAGCCCCGTGACGGGGCTTTGTACTCATACTCGATTTATTGCGCTGCTAGCATGCTTTCTTGGCGAGCTAACATCTGGTCAAGCTCTTTGCGCTTGGCAATAAACTGCGCCATCTCCTTCTTCGGCACTGAACTTGCCATCGGGATATTGGCTTTCATGGCGTTGACAGGACGACCACGCACGATTAACTCATAGTGCAGATGAGGACCGGTCACACGGCCGGTATTACCCGATAATCCTATGCGCTGACCACGCGATACTTTCTGCCCTTTCTTGACCAAAATCTTGCTCAAGTGCAGATAGCGCGTCATGTAAGTGTTACCGTGCTGAATCACCACATAGTTGCCCGCATAAGGGTGATTACGTGTCATGACCACAACACCATCACCTGAGGTATACACAGGAGTACCAATTGGCATCGCAAAGTCTGTACCGTTATGCGGCGCTACGCGCTTGGTCACTGGATGCAGACGTCTCGGGTCAAAGTTTGATGAAATACGCCACTTGCTGTCCACCGGATAGCGTTGGAAAGCGCGTTGCAAGCTATCACCATTCTTATCGTAATACTGACCGTCTTGGTGCAGATACGCGGTAATCTCTTTGCCACGGTTGAAGATTTTAATCGCCTGAATTTCAGAATTACCGGTGAGCTTTTCTCCGACGAGCTGACGCGATAGTACGACTTCAAAGCGATCGCCACGACGCAAATCACGGCCAAAATTAATTTTGTCTTTCAGCAGAGTGACAATTTGATCCACATCGGCGGCACCAAGGCCAGCACGATTAGCCGAGAGAGAAAAGCTACCGTCCACTTCACCAATCAGCGGCTCAACCTTCCACGTACCAGGAATTTTGCGCTCTTCAAATTCGTAGCTACCATCGTTCAAACGCGTATAAACGGCGCGGTCAACGAGGCTAAATTCCAGCTCCATTTTGGCCAAGGTGTTATCGCTGCCTTTCCAAAAACGCAGCACGTTCCCCGGCCGTAACGTATCAAGAGCGAGGTAGTTTAAGTCAGTTTCCATGACTTTCATTAGCTCGGTATAAGCAAAACCAAGCTGATTAAAGATAGTACTTAGGTTATCACCCGGCTTGATTTCATATTCATAATCCGGATGGCCCACTTTGACCACTTCTACAGTATGTTCTGCTGAAGAGAACTGTACGAGCGGAGATTCTGGAAGAGACAACTCAATACGTTGTTGCCGCGTGGGACTGTTTAGCGAAGAAGATATCGCGGCCACAGCCAAAAGCGGCAAACCTACTAGTGTCGCTTTCTTTCGCATTGAAAGCTCAGAAAATCGCAAAATAATAGATTTAGATATCACCAGTTTACCTGTGGAAAAAAGTCAAAACTCGGCCAAGAGTAAGGGTTTCAGCGCGGTTTGTCACCTACGCTTTCGTCAATTTAAAGCAAAAAAGGCACATTTGTGCCTTTCAAAAATAGAGGATTTTGTGTGCTGGCAGCAACTTAGTTGTTTGTGATTTTTTGAGCTTTCGTCAAAAAATGCTACCCAAATCACTGATAGGTGGTTAACAAACAGTTTTCTTCGCCAAAACCGTTAGCAATATACTGATCGGCATGGGGATCATTGACCCACTCTTGTTTATCGAGCAAATAACGGAACTGAAATTCACGATCTTTCGGCAAACGAGTTTTAAATTTGAACGTGCTTGATTTGGCCACTTTTTTCATTGGCTCAGGCTGCCAACCTAAAAAATCGGCCACAATCGCTACTTCAGAGGCCGCTTGCGGGGCATCGCATTCAAAAGTGACTTCCACTTCATCTTTTGTTTTAAGGAACTTCTTGTTAATCATGTCAAACTCCATCTTCGAACAAAAAACAACCAACCGAAGGAATCATAGGTAATTTGTTATCTATACTCAACCTACAATCTCTCAATTAAGTGCATATCTTGAAAATCATCGGTGCTCTGTTTTTCCGCATGAAATTCTAATTAATCGCAGTCTTTTCCGTTAATGTTGGGAAAATATGACGTTACATGAGGTTAATTCAATGAAATTAAAAGATTAATTTTTTGACTCTGCCCGCCTAGCGATAGGTCAGTCAACTGAAGCCGCCCTTTACAGCCTATAAAATGAGCGTAGAATCCTCGGCGTTTTCATTTCCCTATTTTTGTTAAGGTGATCAACTATGTTTGCCATCTATGAATCCTATAAAGCCGGTCAGTTGCAACCCAAACAATGGGTCAACAATATTACAGCGGGGTTGATAGTTGGGGTGGTGGCACTGCCGTTAGCCATGGCGTTTGCCATTGCATCGGGAGTAAAACCAGAACAAGGAATTTATACCGCTATCATCGCAGGGATTATTGTTTCCCTGTTTGGTGGTTCACGCGTACAAATCGCCGGCCCAACCGGCGCGTTTATTGTTATTCTTGCAGGCATCGTAGCCGAACACGGCGTGGCTGGATTACAAATTGCCACCATCATGGCGGGCTTTATTCTCGTGGTATTGGGGCTCGCACGATTAGGTAGCATCATTCGCTATATTCCTGACCCGGTTATCGTCGGTTTTACTTCAGGCATTGGGGTGATCATTTGGGTGGGGCAATGGCGTGACTTCTTTGGCCTTCCTGAAATTAAAGGTGAGCACTTTCATCAAAAACTGGTGGCGATTTTTCATGCTTTCCCACAATTCCATCTCACAACAACACTGCTGGCTTTACTGTCTCTGGCTTTAGTGATTTTTGGGCCAAAAATTCCCAAACTCTCAAAAATTCCGGGGCCGCTTTTAGCCCTGGTGGTGGTCACGTCGCTGCAATATGTGGTGGGGTTTGAAGGCGTCAGAACCATTGGGTCAGCGTTTGGCGGTATTCCACAAGGCTTACCTGAGTTTGCGCTACCGGATCTTAGCCTAAGCCAAATGATTCAACTGATTGGTCCTGCCTTTGCAATTGCGATGTTAGGTGCAATTGAATCCTTACTCTCCGCCGTAGTTGCTGATGGCATGGCTGGCACCAAACACAACTCGAACCAAGAGTTGGTTGGACAAGGGATTGCGAATATTGTGGCCCCTCTATTTGGTGGTATTGCTGCAACGGGTGCGATCGCGCGAACCGCGACCAACATTCGTAATGGCGGCAATAGCCCAATCGCTGGAGTCATGCACGCGCTGACGCTGGTCATTATTCTGCTCGTACTCGCACCTTTGGCGGTGAATATTCCTCTCGCGACGTTGAGCGCGATTCTATTTGTGGTGGCTTGGAATATGAGTGAAGCGCCGCACTTTGTACAACTGGCCAAACGCGCACCGCGTGCTGATGTGGCGATTCTACTGCTCACCTTCGGTTTGACCGTGTTTGCCGATCTGGTCGTGGCAGTCAATATCGGTGTGATCATTGCTATGTTGCACTTTGTAAAGCGCATGGCATCGAGCGTTGAAGTGAAGGCCAACGGCTCGCAAGAGATGAGCTATGAACTGGCACAACACGGCAGAAGTACACTGCCTCGTGAACTGGCGGTGTACGCGCTAGAAGGCCCCTTCTTCTTTGCTGCAGCAGAAACGTTTGAACGTGTGATGGGCAGTATTCAAGAAACCCCTCAGATCTTAATCTTGCGTTTAAAATGGGTGCCTTTTATGGATATAACGGGCATTCAAACGCTGGAAGAGATGATTCAAAGCTTCCACAAACGTGGGATTAAGGTTTTGATTTCAGGTGCTAATAGTCGAGTCTCACAAAAATTGGTCAAAGCAGGCATAGTCAAACTGGTTGGCGAGCAGAATGTCTATCCCGTTTTTGAAAGCGCTCTCAGCGCAGCATTAACGGAAATTGAAGCCCAACCCACCGAGTGATTGACGTAAACGGCTTGATATTACCGCATCGAGTCGTAGCGAAAGACCATACTTCAACCTAAGCCTCCGAGAGCAAGGAGGCTTTTTTAATTTTATCCCCTTCTCAATCGAAGCTACAGCAGTGCTGACTGCCACACTCGTGGCTAACAATATGCTTTACACCACACAATGACCAAGCAATCGCTTTGCGATCTTATTCATCAACAATGACACTTTTAACAATAAATATACAAAAAACCATCAAAGATTGAAACATCAGGAAATTAATTTGAATGCATACCCAAAATAAATGAATAGTATTGCGTAGGGTGTCAAAAATAGATATTCTTGCGCCCGCTGATTAAATACGGAAATGCAGTGAATTTTTATGCCAAGGTGTGGCGAATTTCGACTGAACAGTGTGTCTGAATGACGCAGCATGAATAGAGATAAATAATGCAAGATAACGCGCAAACCTTAGAGCCACCAGCGAAGGCTGGCACAGGTAATCTGTGGATGTTCCTGATCCCTTCTCTGATCGGGCTTTTCCTCTTTATGGCTCCCATCAGTTACGATGGATCGTTAACCATTCCAGTGGCGGTGTTGGCCAAGTCCGTTCAAGCGCTGTTTGGGGATTCTCTGGTGACTGTCGTTACGGCAATCATCGCCTTTATGTCGGTTGCCTCTGTTATCTGTAAAGTCTTTAAACCAAGTTGGGTCATGTCTCGTCCTTTCTTAAACAGTTTGTTTAATCCTTCTTGGCTTTGGTTAACCGTGCGTGTGATTGGCGGAGCTGCCGTGATCATGACATTTTTCCAAATCGGTCCAAAAGCGATTTGGGAAGAAAATACGGGTGGACTGGTTTTGCAAGGCCTGCTCCCAACGCTATTTTCCGTGTTTATTTTCGCAGGCTTACTGTTACCTTTGCTGCTTAACTTTGGCTTGTTAGAGCTGTTTGGCAGCTTACTGAGCAAAGTGATGCGCCCTTTATTCAATCTACCGGGTCGCAGCGCAATCGACTGTATGGCTTCATGGCTGGGCGATGGTAGCGTAGGCATCCTGCTCACCAGTAAACAATACGAAGAAAAATTCTACACCCAACGTGAAGCAGCGGTAGTGGGCACAACCTTCTCTGCGGTATCGATCACTTTTAGCTTAGTGGTGATCGCCCAAGTCGAGCTTGAACACCTATTCCTACCTTTCTATGGTGCAGTCTGTTTAGCGGGATTGGTGGCAGCGGTAGTTATCCCTCGCCTTCCTCCTTTGTCATGGAAAAAAGATACTTATATCGATGGCAGCAAACCTCATCCTGATGCCGATGCGATCCCAGAAGGTCACAGCGCGTTTTCTTGGGGCATGGAGCTGGCTTTAACCAAAGCGGCAAAAGTTAAATCCGTCCAATCGGTGATCGGCGAAGGCATACGTAACGCCGTCGATATGGTGTTTGGTGTACTGCCTGTCGTGATGGGGCTTGGCACTATTGCCTTGGTGATTGCTGAATATACTTCGGTATTCTCCCTGCTTGGCCAACCTTTCATTCCGTTTTTAGAGCTGCTGGGCGTACCAGAGGCTGCCGCGGCTTCAAAAACCATTGTGGTTGGCTTTGCGGATATGTTTATTCCGGCCATTTTAGCGGCCTCTATCGATAACGAAATGACACGCTTTGTCATTGCAGCGATGTCTGTGACTCAGCTTATCTATATGTCTGAAGTCGGTGCACTACTGCTCGGTAGCCGCATCCCAGTCAATATTGTCGAGCTGTTTGTCATTTTCATTTTGCGCACCCTGATCACTCTGCCGGTGATTGCCGCAGTCGCACATCTGCTGTTCTAATCTGTCTCCCTATTAAGAAGCGCCATCAACATGGCGCTTTTCTTATACCAAATCTCATTTTTGAGTCTTTTTATCATCAATCTTATTAATATCAGTGATTTTCATATCATCTGACTCCGCCTATAATTCAACCAAATAATGATGATTAGCCGTCAAGTTGTAATCAATAGCCCTGCAACTTTAGGTTGAGAAGTAGAACACAATCGATATCCACACGACTTGGAAACAGACGCAGCCAACACCGCTGCAGCTTCAACGAGGAAGGGGATAACAGTGCGGAATAACCAATAATGAGATGGATATTGCTGATCTTGACCTTGTGGTGCAGCTCTTTCGCTTTGGCATCGAACATCACGATACAAATCGCAGACGCGCCGCCTAAGGTATTTTCATTGCAAGAGCTAGCCACTGAACTGCCTGCAGTTTCTTTTACCACTGAACTGCCATGGATTCATGGTTCACATCGCTTCACGGGTTTTAAAGTGAGCGATTTGCTTGAGTATCTACAGCAAGATCACGTCAAATCGGTGACTTTTATGGCATTGAATGACTACGCTGCTAATATTTCGATAGCGGATATTCAATATTATGAACCGATTGTGGCGTACTACATGGACGGTAATGAGATGAAAATTCGTCACAAAGGCCCTTTTTGGTTGGTGTACAACTTAGATCAAAATCCAAAACTGAAGAACTCCGTTTATTACACCCATATGGTTTGGCAGATAAGTCAAATTTTGATTCATAAGAAGCCATGAATACACAAACTCAGAAAACGCTCCACCCGCTGATCTTACATGCCAAAACACTGCTGATCTTCATGTCGGCGATTCTGATTTTGGCCAATTTGTATTTGATCAACAGTACTCGCGATTTATCTAAGTCTTACTCTTCGCATACTAACCAAGCGATCTGGTTCTTATTCCAGCTCAATAAAGAGTTTACTGAGATGCTGGCACTCTCCCCCTACCTATTGGAGTCGGAGAGCAACCAGCGCGATGTGATGGTGAAATATGAGCTGACTTGGAGCCGTTTTGATCTGATCCTCAATAGCCCAGAAGCCGACGGCATTATAGGCATGCCCAGCACTCGCGAATTCTTCCAAGCCGCGTTTGCGCGCTTTAAACAACTTGAACCGCTACTGCTTGCGGCCAAAAATCCAGAAAGCTTACAAACTTTTATTGTTGCCGCCCAACAAGAGCTGGAGATTTTTATTCAGTTCATAAACCGCACATTTGGAATGCAAAGTCCTTTGTATGTAGAGCAAAAAGAGAAACTGAATTACCTCAGTCGCATCCAGTTTGCGTTAATTTTGTTGACGTTTAGCTGTGTGGGACTGGTGAGTTTTATTTTGCATAAAGAGGCCACGCACCATAGAGTCTTGGCCTTAACGGACCCATTAACAGGGCTGGAAAACCGTACAGCCATGTTCGCCGAATTAGAACGCCACCGCCGCAGCGGTGGATTCTCTCTCTTTTTGCTCGATCTGAATGGTTTTAAACAAATTAATGATACCTACGGCCATCAAATGGGCGATGCGGTACTCAAACAGGTTGCTTATCGCTTAAACAACTCGATTCCTTCATTCGATTATCGTGTGTTTCGGATGGGGGGAGATGAATTTGCCATCATCCTAAGCAGCATCAATTCGACCGAGCAGATGATGATGCAGCGCATGATCAAACAGTGTTTCGACCATGAATTTGAATTAAGTGGCGATTTACGAGCCAAGCTCAACACCAGCGTCGGGGTCAGTACTTATCCACTCGACAGCACCAATTTGAGCCAGTTGATCCATCTGGCAGATAAAAACATGTATGAAATGAAATTCCTACAAAAAAGCCCCTCATCGTGAGGGGCAAAGTTTACCATCGCTTATAGTTATAATTTGCCAGTATTCATTAACCAAAATCACCATTCACATAACCACGGGTACGATCATCGCGTGGGTTACTGAAAATGACTTGAGTGTCATCGTGTTCAACCAACTCACCCATTAAGAAGAATGCAGTACGGTCTGAAATACGGCGCGCTTGCTGCATTGAGTGAGTCACGATAACGATGGTGTAGTTCTTCTTCAGATCTTCCATCAGCTCTTCAATTTTGTGGGTCGCAATCGGGTCAAGTGCCGAAGTCGGCTCATCCATCAAGATCACATCGGGTTCCATGGCGATGGTGCGCGCGATACAAAGACGCTGCTGCTGGCCACCTGATAAACCAAAGGCATGAGATTTAAGACGATCTTTTACCTCATCCCACAGCGCTGCGCCACGCAGTGAACGTTCAACCACTTCATCAAGATGCTTTTTGTCCTTGATACCTTGCGCACGCAGACCATAGGCCACGTTTTCATAAATACTCATTGGGAATGGGTTGGGTTTTTGGAACACCATACCAACGCGGATACGCAGATCAGACACATCGATATTGCCATACACATCTTGGCCATCCATGGTCAGCTTACCGGTAATTGTGACTCCCTCAATGAGATCATTCATACGATTCAGGCAGCGCAACAGGGTTGATTTACCGCAACCAGAGGGGCCAATCAGTGCTGTCACTTGACGCGTAGGAATCGGCAGATTAATCGATTTCAGGGCTTGGTTCTCACCGTAAAACAGGTCGAGGTTTTCAATGTTGAATTTGGTCGTTTTCATTGTGTTATCTCTAAATTCTGTCAATGACTTAATAGGTCGCAGTATTGAATCGTTTGGCGATGATCTTGGTGATCATGTTGATCAGCAAAACCACAACAATCAGCACAGTGGCGGTGCCATAAGCTTGGTTCCATTCTTCAATGGTGAACAGCTCTGTGGTCAGTTTGTACAAGTGAACGGTCAAGGTGCGTCCAGAATCGAGCAGAGAATCTGGAATACGCGCCACCATACCCGCGGTTAAAAATACTGGGGCAGATTCACCAATGACACGGCCAATACTCAAAATGACAGAAGTTAAAATCCCCGGCATAGCACTAGGCAAAATTAGCCGGCGGATGGTGTAAATTTTTGAAGCACCCACGCCATACGAGCCTTCACGGTAGGTTTGTGGTACCGCCATTAAGGCTTCTTCCGTGGTACGGATAATGACTGGCAGGATCAAGATACTGAGAGTTAATGCACCGGAAAGAATCGAGAAACCTAAGCCCAAAATCGCCACGAAGAAGGTCATACCGAACAGACCAAAAATGATCGAAGGGATCCCCGCCAGTGACTCGGTACAAAAGCGGATGATTTTGACCAAACGGCTGCCGACTTTGGCGTATTCCGTCAAGTAAATCGCTGTCATGATACCGATAGGCGCGGCGACCGCGATCGAAGCGACAACCATATACACGGTCGAGACAATCATCGGGAAAATACCGTGTTCATCGCCCGTGTGGGTGTAATTGTCAGTAATGAATTTCCAGTTAACGTGTTGCAGACCGTTGGACAAGATGTACCAGATGATCCAAAACAAGAAGCCGACGGTCAGCGCCGCAGAAATCCAAATAAACGTGCGCAAGATATTGTCTTTGAGCACACGCGCTTGTTTCAGTTTTACGCGATCCATCGTCATTACCTCGCTTTCTCACGGTTTAAATACAGCAACGCACCGTTCAGCATCATGATGAACACCAGCAGTACCACACCTGTGGCGTAGAGTGCGTTAGCATGAATGCCACTGGCGTAAGACATTTCAATCGCAATGTTGGCTGTCAGGGTACGTGCCGAATCAAGTAGGCCTTCTGGCATCGCAGGAGCATTGCCCATCACCATGATGATCGCCATGGTTTCACCCAGAGCGCGACCAATACCCAAGATAACGCCCGTCATGATCCCGGAGCGCGCAGCGGGAACCAGCAGTTTGAAGATGGTGTAGATGCTTGAAGCACCCAGTGCGAGTGAACCTTCTTTGTAAGCACGCGGTACCGCGCGAATCGAAGTTTCAGAGACCGTAATCACGGTGGGAAGGATCATGACGCCCAACACTATGATACCTGCCAGAATCGTGTTACCCGCAGGTACATCAAAGACATCTTGAATCAGCGGAACGATGATCACCAAGCCAAAGAAGCCATAGACCACAGAAGGAATACCGGCGAGCAATTCAACTGCAGGGCGTATCACATCCGCCACCCGTTTGGGAGCCACTTCAGCGATAAAAATAGCCGTGAGAACACCAACCGGAACACCCACAATCACAGCCCCAAAGGTTGAGACGACAGAAGCGACAATCATGGTCGCGACACCGTATAGGGCAGGTGGTAACCAGTCTTGCCCAAGCACTATGCCAGTGACTCCCGCTTCTTGGAAAGCAGGGATACTTTCACGAACAATGAAGTAAGCAATGATGGCTAGAGATAAAATGCCGATCACGGCACTGGTCATAAACAAACCGTGAAAGATACGTTCTTTCCAGTCAACACGTCGTTGCTCACGCAAACTACGCATAGAGGTATTATCCATAAGCTTGTCACTATTTGTTGCGATGGTCATAAAATCACCTATCGAACTAAGGTCGATGTAAACAAAGTACCCGACCCAATTTGGGTCGGGCAAAGGGAGTAAAGCGTGTTAGTTAACTGTGATGTAGCCTTTATCAGCGACAATCTTTTGTGCGTCAGCTGACAGCATCCAATCTAGGAATTTCTTCGCTTCAGCAGATGGCTTATCTTGTTTGTAGAGCACAAGGAATGGACGAGAAACTTTGTAAGTACCGTTTTTCACGTTATCTACGCTCGCTTCAACACCGTTCACAGCCAGTGCGTGAACTGAAGTATCAACAGTACCGAGTGAAATATAACCAATCGCATAAGGGTTAGAAGCGACCATAGTTTTCAGTGCGCCGTTACCATTCGCGACTTGAGCACGTTGAGAAATAGCAGAGACTTCTTTATCCGCCACTTTCTTTTTCAGTTCCATGATGTCTTCGAATGCACCACGAGTACCCGAAGCGGTGTCACGAGTGATAGCAACGATTGGCTTATCTTCACCACCAACTTGTTTCCAGTTGGTGATTTCGCCTTTGTAGATTTCAGAAACTTGTTCTGCTGTCAGACCTTTCACCGCATTGCTTGGGTGAACCACGACTGCGATACCGTCAAGCGCGATCGCTTCTTCAACCAGAGTCGCTTCTTTTTCAGAATCTTTCAGATTGCGCGATGACATACCGATGTCCGCGCTGCCGTTTTTCGCGGCTTTGATACCCGCAGAAGAGCCTGGGCCTTGTACTTCAATGAAAACTTCAGGATTCATTTTGGCGTAAGTTTCAGAAAACACTTCCATCAGCGGAGTAACACTGCTTGAGCCCACTGCTGAGATTGTCTCTTTCGCCATCACTGGAGTTACTGCAAGTGCGCCCATAAGAGCGATAGCACCGATTACTGTCTTTTTCATCACGAATTTCCTATAAGTGGCTGGGTTGCCGTTGTGTTTCACTTGAACGAGGCTCACTTTAGGCGGTGAATATGACAATTATGTTTCACTTAATTGAACCCTCTATGACACCTTTCGCTTATTGTTCATAAAATCCACAGACATAGCGTTTTCACCCAAGCGGTTATCAAGGTTGCAACAAAAAATTCACCCCAAAAGCTAACTATTTCTTCCATCAGCAACATCAGGATAAAAATGTGACCAGAGTCAATATTTAGTCATCAATCTTGGTTTGCAAGCGATTGCAATCTCATCATTGATGCTTATTATCGGAGGGCATTTATTTTAAATAACGATAATTATTCTTAATAACTTTTAGAAGAGGATCACCATGCGCCAGTTACTCAGCGGCTTGTCTATCAAGCTGCAGGTTGTAGTACCGGTATTTTTCACTCTGTTGTTACTGATCATTGGCATTACCTTCAGTACCTCCAGCTTAAAAACCGCCTTCCACCAAGTTACCGTCTCTACTGAACAACTCATCACCGATAAAGATAATCTCACCACTCTGATTGATAACACGTATGCGATGCGCATCAGCGCCATTTATAGTCTGTTCCGTCCCGCTGAAGTGACCGCCCTTCCTAACGTTCTTAAAGAAAAACAAACCGAAAACTTGGCGCTCTTACGCAGCCTTGCGGATAATCCCGAACTGAAAAATGAAGTCGCAGGGCTTACACAAGCTATGCAGCGTTATGTGGATTACTCGATTCAAACCATGATCCCATTACTGAACATCGAACACAGTGACCAAGAGAAAGACGAGCGATTTACCGCCCAGTATGAACAGGCCACCGCAGAATATCGCAAGGTGGGCAATGAGATGATTAAAGCCATCGATGTGCTATCCAATCGCTTAAACCAAGTGGCTATGACGACCATTGATGAGAGTGAGCATGAGCACGATGCGGTCATGTCTCAATCCACGTTTGCTTTAATCGGTATTTTACTGGTCGCTGCGCTAAGCAGTTGGCTACTGGCGGGCATCATTGTCACCCCAATTCGTCAGTTGCAACAAACGGTACGTGAAATCGCAAAAGGTAATTTACTGGTTAAAGCCCAAGAAGAGGGCAATAACGAAATCACCCTTCTAGCCCGTGATGTCAACGCCACGGTGACTCAACTGCGCCAAACGGTAGAGAGCTTAGTGCGCATCAGTACCGATGTCGCTTCTGCCTCGACCGAATTAGCGACGGTGATGACTCAAGCCAGTGTCAACTCCGATCAAGAGAAACAGGAAGTTGAACAAGTGGCTTCAGCCGTCAACCAGCTGCAAAGCACCGCACAAAGTGTGACTGATCATGCACACAGTGCGGATGGCGCAGCACAACAAGCCAACCAACTGGCATCTCAAAGCTTACGGATGTTTGAAGAGAGCCACCGCGCAACCGCGAAAATGGCTGACCAACTCACAGAAGCCGCACAAGTGGTCAATCAACTGAAGGAGCAATCTGAACGCATTGGTAATGTGACGGAAGTGATCCGTAGTATTTCTGAGCAGACTAACCTTCTGGCACTCAATGCCGCGATTGAAGCGGCTCGCGCGGGAGAAAGCGGACGCGGATTTGCTGTAGTAGCCGATGAAGTGCGTATGTTAGCCGCGCGCACACAGACCTCGACTCAAGAGATCCAAGCCATTATTGAAGAGCTGCAAAACCAATCCAATACCGCTAACAGCAGTATGCATTCAAGCTTAAGCCTGCTTGAGCAAAACCAATCTTTAGCAGCCAAAGTCAGTGCATCTCTCACTGAAATCAATCATTCGATCAGTGCCTTGGGTCAGATCAACGCGCAAGTGGCAACCGCTTCCGAAGAACAAAGCCAAGTGACCAAAGACATCAACCGCAACCTCAGCAATATTTATGAACTGGTTAGCCAAAATGTGACTGGCATTACTCAATCAGCAGCAGCAAGCCATGAGCTGTCCGACCTTGCCGAGCAGCAACACCAGCAGCTCCAGTATTTCCGAGTGTAAACGAGTCGACGTTCTTGATGATATAAAAAAGGTCTGGATAAACCAGACCTTTGTCTTTTTCGTGCCACTTATTTTTAGAGCTAACACCACTGCCCTTCAAGCAAGATGGGGACAGCAGAAATAAGCATGCCTATTACTCATCCGCCACAAGGAGCAACCCCATCTCATGAGCGTGAATCGAGTACGCATAAATCTCGCCGTTAATGGCATCCCACGTCCAAGCTTCTTCACGCTCAATACGCGTGGTATTACTCCATAAATAAGCGGCATAGTTGCCCACCTCGGTCACTAAGCCAGAGGCAAACGCCGTCTCATTCGCCGCTGGCGCAAAGCAGGCTTGTTCGGTCAAACTGCTTAGCTCTTTGATGTTTGGCATGCGCCACTGTTTAACACCCGCAAACTGGTGTAAACGGTGACGGCTACCCGGGTGATTGATCGCTTGCACTTCTTGGAGTGCCGCTTGCCAGCGCAGAGGTTGCGCCTGTCCTGTACAACGTCCTTGCTCAGCATTCCAATCCTTACCAAAGGTGCAGCGCATCCACGTTAACCCTGTGTGCAGATCTTTTACTGTTCCTTGGGTGCTGTAAACATAACGTAAGTTGGGTGCGGTACGCACAATATCACTCGCACACTCTTGCGCCATTACCGGTAAGCTCAACGCCAGCAGAGTGGCCATAGTCGAGAGGGTTTTCATTCTTGATTCTCCACTGGGTTGGCAACCATACGCACTGGAAGCAGCAAGGAGCTACCCGAATCCGCTTCTTTATTCTGGTCATAGATTTCGATCACGCTGACTTCACCCTTCGCTAAGCCTAAGTGACTAATAAATCTGTAGGAGTGGGAGCCATTAGCCATTAATAACGAATAATTCATATAACTCACGGCAGAAGTCCAAGTATGGCCAGAGTAATCTTCGTTCTGGCTCTGCTGCGGAAAATAGCTCACGCTCAATGCCTGCGCCTCTTCGCCCGTCTCGCCAAAATCAAACAGGTTGAACAACTCTAGGCTGGTTGGTAATCGCCAATGACGGATCCCACAACGCGCCGTTTGGTTTAGATGTGTAATGTATTGCGCCGTCGTACAGACTTCATCACCCGCACTATGGCAGGTGGCTTCTTCCACATCCTCAGCATAAGGACTAAAACGCCCAGGGATCTCAAGGGCAAACAGGCGTTCTTTGTGATTAAGCGAGGTCGTATCTGCACTTTTCACTTCCCACACCAATCCGGTTACTTCATCGCGTACACAAGACCATTCACTTGCGCTATCGCTCAGTGGTTTGCCCGCTGCATCGAGTTTGCGCATCGTGAAGGCTGACTTGCCCGATAGAGCATCACGACCATACTCGGCATCCTGCTCTGGATAATCACTGTTGGGGATATAACCGACAACACCCCCTTCTTCATAAAAAGTGACCAGCCCAGTATCGTTTAGCGGCACTTGGCGAGGAACGCGTTTCGCCAACTGTGTCACGTACTCCGTAAGCTGCGCCTCACTCAAAGCGTTGTGGACTATGCCAGGATGTTCATCGCCAAAGGTTTGTGCCAAGGCGGCTAGCACTTGCGTGCGCTTTTCTGTGGCGATGAGTGGCAAAATCTCCAGCATATTGGCTTCAAGCTGGGCTAATGAATTTTGCGTAAACAGCGTCTGCAGATCCCGGGGAGCGGAGATGCCACGCTGTTCGAGCTGGGCGAGAAAGAGTTTAATTGCGTCGGCTTCGGTGTAACCAGCCACCATTAACGCCGCAAACAGGGTGCTCACACCGTTGATGAGTCGATCCCCCGCTCGGTTTAACCCCGGAGCGGCAAGCACAATATTGGCTGAATCATTGTCTGCCGAGCGCGCAGCACTGGCACGGCTCACTTCAGCCAAAATAGGCAATGAATAGAGTGATTTATCCAAGCTTCTTAGCGTAAAACGACCATTGCTGTCCGCTTGGGTGGTAAATTCGCCGCTATCACAAGTGAAGTTTTGGTTACGGTCTAAGCAGATTTTGCTGTTCAGTGCGACGTTTTGCGCGCTCAACGAGCCCGATAAAACGTATTCAGGCAGACCCGTCTCCAGCGCAGCATCTTCACCGCCACAACCAGCCATCAGTAGCGCCATACTGATCAAAGAGTAGTGAAATTTCATGATTGAGTCCCCTTGTTAGCCCAACGACGACGAGAGAAAGCGCTCAGTAGAAGCAGCAAGCCTAAAGTGAGAGAACCACTGCCCGCCGCGACGTCTTCTTCACTATTGGTCGTGCTTGTTTGATCTTTGACTTCTTTATCACAGGTGTAGTGGGTCACTTCACCGACTCCCCATAAATGTAAATTACCCACATTGCCCACGACATTATCGAGGATCTCCAAGCGCCAATTGCCATCTAACCGTTCACCGCGTAGCACTTGCAGCGCCTTTTGATGCGCTAATACCCAATAGTCATCCAGCTGCGCAACCGGCGTGGTTTGGTTATTGAGGATCTCAACTCGGGTACCTTGTGGGGAAATCAAGGTGATACGCAAATCCTGCATATTGCTGTGGCTAAGTTTCACGCGCAGCGCAAAATCATCGCCCACGGTGCGTGCGGCGCCTTCCACAAAGAAGTTGTAGCTTTTAAAACCTGAAGCGAGTTTGCCATCACTGCTCAACTGCGCATCACGCAAGGTTGAGTTCAAGGTCGTAAAGGTTTGTGCCATCTTAGGAAGACCAAACACGACAGGTAACTCCGCCAGCCACGTTTGCTGGTCTAAGAAGTGGGCATACTGGTAGTTAAAATCGACCTTAACCGAGGTCGCGACACCACATTGGTAATCGGTTGGTGCAGGCAATCGCCACACCACATTAGCCAGATTGTCTTGGCTAAAAGTATGAGTTTGCCCAGCCATCACCACCGTGGCTTGCGTCGTTGCCGAGCGCTCTGTCGCATTGACGTAAAGGTTTTGAGTTGCGAGCGGGTCAAGGTACTTTTTAGCAAATGCCGCTTGGAACGGTGCTTGCAGTAAACCGTGATGCTGCAAATTGCGCTGTAAGATCTGCTTATAGTCTTTATCTGGATACAGAGCGTTGGCCACATACAGCATGTTTTGTGCAAGGTCGTGCATCAATACCCCACGCCCTACGCCAAACATGGACTCCAACACTACAGTGTTGAACTCATCAAAGGCGCTGACCCCATATTGCTCAACCGCCTGCTTCAAGCTTTGAAACAAAGGGGTCGACCAGAGTTCATCACCTAAATGACCCGCTTCACGCTCATGGGCACGATAATCACCTGCAGAGTAATAACGCGCCGCGAGGTTAGCCAAACTGCGAGTGGAAATTGTGGTTCCAAAATAACCATCCCAGTTGAATAGGGTATCAATTTCAAACGCTTTGCCTTGTTCATACTGGTTACGGAAGCTGTGCGCTCCCGCCCAATAGTCGCCAAACCCTTCGCCTAACGCGCCAGTATGGCCGTAAGCCCAGTCCGGAACCATGTGGTAGTGAATAGCATGACCAAGTTCATGCCAGATGATATCGGCATCCAGCGCATCGTGAGAAACGCCTTCGCCAAATAAAATGACATTAGGGCCCACATAGTATGAGGAGTTATCGGTTGAGAGCGCGGCGGCATCAAACAGTACCGGTTCGATGCCTGAGCCATCGGCTTTATTGAACAGGTCATAACCGAGCGAATTCAAATAGCGTAGCGAATTATCCAGATGCGCAAACGCCATGATCTGTTTAAAACCGTTATCTTCCATTTTTACGGCTTGTAACTCGGCGATCGAACTCCAGCTCATGATGACGCTATCAGCAGGTGCAAGGGCAACACCACTCTTAACATAGGTACTGCTATTTGCTTCTTTTTCTAAGATGGCTTGTGCATCCACCATCTGTACTCTTGTATTAGCAAGATAGTATTTCCCACCCGATGCCAGCAATTCCACATTTGCTTTAACATATTGTGGTGAGTTTGGATAGTGATCCATCGACGTCCAAGGCGTCGCAGGGGCCGCCAAGCCATCCATGGTGCGCAAGTCAGGGTCAAAAATCGAAACGTCAACGTTAATCGGGCTCCCCGTCGTTAATTCAGGCGGTTGAAGAGCGGTTAAACGCTGTGGGGCAACCAATTCAGCGGCGACACTCGGCACGCCGTTAACCAGCACGGTATCATTGAGGCTTTTAAACACTCGAGTGACATTGCCCTGCTTATCGGTAGAGATAACCACCGTTTTTTGTGCCTGCACTTCCCCATTTTGGGTCAAGTCAAAATTGTAATGGGTACCAAGCAGGCTGGTTTTGCGATAACGCAGTGCTGGCTGGCCCACTTGTGGATAGTACTTTTCGACAAACGCCAGAGCCTGCGCCTCATTCAGCACTTTATCGCTGGTGGCAGGATAATCCCATTGCGCCGCTGAGGCTAAGGGGGCCAATAGACTGGCTATGATTAAGGTCAACGTTGATTTCATCTTAAATTCCTAGAACACATACTTAGCGTGCACGGTGAAATAGCGTCCCGGCTCCGTGGAATAGAGGGTGTCACTTGGCGTCACACCAGCGACATCTTGATAGCGCGTGTATTCTCGATCGAGCAGGTTAACCACGTTGAAACTGGCACTCAGTTGTGCATTCCATTGGTAGTTAAGACCAAGGTCCCAACTCACCCAACCTGTGGTCGTGGCACATTCAGTTTCTTTGCCTTGCTCTGTGGTGCAATTCGGCACCCGGCTCATGGCACTCGCCCAGTTCAGGCGGCTGTAAGCGTCCCATCGCTCTCGTTGGTAGTTGAGCTGCACACTCCCTTCTAGTGGGGTTAAGGTGCGCACGTATTGGTTTTCACCATCTTTACCATCGACGTATCCGAGTTTATTTTCGACACTCCAACGATCATCTAGACGATGCATCACCGACATTTCAGCACCGTAGGTTTTGACGCCCGCGATATTTTGGTATTGCTGAATCACCGACCCTGTGGCGTTGTCATAACCGACTTGTTTGACATCAATAAAGTTATCGAAGATGGAATAAAACACGGCCACATAAAGTTGCGTCTGACCATTGTCGTATTTGCTGCCTAACTCGAAACTGTCGCTGGTTTCAGCGCGTAACTTATTGTTGGGCTTGATGATAAATGGCGTTAGCGGGACGAAACTGTGATCGCTTGCGCCATACGCTTTGTCATAACTTGGCGCACGGAAGCCATGGTTGTAGCTCAGGTAAGTATTCCATTCTGGATGCCATTGATAAGAGATTGAGGCACTGGGTGACCACTCACTGCTCCCCATGGTCACCACTTTGTAGCCATGAATACGATCGGTATTTTTAGGGCTCAATTTTTGCGCATCAAAACGCAAACCCGCAGCCAGCGTCCAATCGCCTAAGAGGAGATTGTCTTGTCCGTAGACGCCAAAACGGTACTCACGCGCAGGAGCAAACGGCTCATCGGCTTGTAAATCGTCACCTGAAGATTCCATCCGTCGAATCGATTTCGGTCGCTGGTAATCATGACCATCAACGCTCATACCGTAAGCAAACTGATGCAGCCACTCACCTTGTTGCCACTCTTTTTGCGCATTGAGCGTGGCTCCTAACGCCTCATCATTGAACCCTTCATCACGCAGTTCACGGCGATAGGAGAGGATGCCAGCGCCAGACCGATCATTCGCCATCAAACGGTTCGTCAGTGTGATGTTTTCTGTACTGCGCCAGTAGAGTTTGCCTTCCAGCGTATCCATCCAACTTAGATTAGCCGTGTAATCAGCACCAACGCTGGCCAGACGCGTTTGGCTGCGTTGATACTCGTAAAAGCTGACCAGATCCCACTTGTCATCTTTTTGGATAGAAGAGGTGCCTTCGCGACGCTTGGCATAATCATCAAAATACTCTAAGTGCGTTTTTAAACGCAGCGCATCGTTTAACCAATAATGATGGGTGAACCCAAGGTTGTAACCATCCACTTCGCGGTTATAAAGATCTTGATTAAAGTTACGTGTCTCTTCACCTTGCCAGTAGTCGATCGTGAGCAGCGCCTCGCCATCACCGTGACGCATGGCTAACGCGTGGTTACCTTGGTAGCGGTTGCTGATGCCTGAGTAGGTCAATGCGGCATCCACGTAATAATCACGGTGGTACAGATAATCTTCCGGCGCTTTACTTTCGATGATCACGACGCCACCAATCGCACCAGAACCGTATAGGGTTGAACTCGCGCCCTTCACCACTTGGATCTGTTTCACATTGCTCAGGCTAAATGTGTTACGGCCATACTTGTCGTTAATATCTGCAGCGCCATAACCATCCGCACTTTGAATACCATCACGAACAATCGCTATCCGGTTGCCGGTCATGCCACGAATCGTAATATTTTGTGGGCGTCCCGCTCCGCCAGTCACGCTGACACCCGGTTCTTGATTCAATGCATCGTACAACTCGGTCTTGCCTTGCTTTTCAAAGGTTTCCCCTTCAAGCACTGCCACTGAGCCCGCCACTTCTGACAAAGGCTGCTCAATGCGATTGGCCGTCACCACCACTTCTTCGTAGTGGCTAGGCTCAGTTTCGGCATGAGCGAACCCGGCCGCGAGTACGCTAAGTACCGCAGCTGATACTGGAGAAAGCTTCATTACTGCCCCGCTTTTCTGGTTTTATCTAAGGTGAGAAAGAACGCATATTCACGCGCCTGCTTTTCAAGCGCTTGACGCCGATCACTGGAGTGACCCGCCTGAAAATCGGTTGATAAAAGGTAAGGACCAGCCCCTTGTGAGACGTCACTCAAACGTGCCAAATAGCGAGCCCCTTCCCAATAGGGCACTCGATTGTCCCACCAACCGACATTAACCAACGTCGGAGGGTAAGGAGCAGCACGTAGATTGCTGAGTGGATCATAAGCTTGTATCACTTGACGCTGCTCTGGCTGTTGAGGATTACCCCATTCTTGATACTGCTGCGCCGTCAAGGCTTGACTGGTATCACTCATACTGGCTAACACATCGACAAACGGCACTTGCAGCACCGCTCCAGCAAATAGGTTGGGCTGCTGATTGAGCGCCGCAGCAACCAAGGTGCCGCCGGCACTTCCGCCGATCGTATAAATGGCGCGCTCACCTTGCTGAAAATGGGTGAGATATCGAGCGGCTGCGAGGAAATCATCAATGCCGTTTTGTTTATTGAGTCCAGCGCCAGCTTGATGCCAAGCCTCGCCAAGGTATCCACCACCACGAACATGAGCGATCGCGTAAATCATGCCTCGATCAAGCAAGCTGACTATTTGTGGCATGAAATAGGGCTTCATCGTCACGCCATAAGCGCCATAGCCATACAGCACCACACTGCTGTTGGGAGTCAGCTTGTCAGAGCGGTAAGCCAGTGTCACCGGAACTTGGATGGCACCTTGCGTCACCCATACCGTTTGGGTTTGATACTGTTTCGGGTCAAAGTCTGCGTAGTGATCTTGGCTTAACTGTTGCCATTGTAACTGCGCCACATCCAACTCATGCCAGCTAGCAGGCTCCGTCATTGACATGGTACGTACACGCAGCCGATTACTGACAGCATCACCATTGCGAGAGATCCACGCCACTTGACCTAAATCGCGCAGTTCAAAGTGAGTACGCACTTCGCCTTGGCTATCGAGAACCCAAACTTTCGGTGCCAGAGTTTGGTTCTCCACCAACACAATCCCAGCATCAAACAGATAAAAGTTGCTCAGTGAGCCGATTTCTTTATGTGTAGTGACGCTTTGCCAGTCCTGTTTAGTGTGTAACGGCTGACGATAGAGACGAAATGCCCCCTGATGGTTACTATTGATGTAAAGGGTCTCACCCAGCACATCGGCATAATATTCCAGCCCCGGCTCAGTCGTGCGTAGCCATGGCATCAGCTCACCGGTTTGGGTATCCAGCAAGCGCTGCTGAGTCGAGTTTTCATTATTTTGCTGTACCACGATATAGCGTGGATTGCTTGCAGAATAGAGCGAGAACAGCCACTCTGCCGAGCGCCACTCTGCAAGCCTCGTTGATTGACCCGTTTCTAGCTCAAAACGCTGCAGCTGGGTAGACCCATTGAGATCAGATAAGTAGTAGAGGCTTTTGCCATCGGCCGCCCAAGCAAAGTAAGTGCTCGCTGTTTCTGAAACGATCTGCTCGGTGCGATCGGCTAAACGCACGATCGTCAGCTTAAACTGCTCGTCACCCCGCGTATCTTCTGCCAACGCTACCGATTGGACTGAGCGATCAAGTGACCAAGAAGCCAATTGGTAATAATCAAACGGCTCTGTACGCGCGCTAAGATTCAGCAGAGGCTCAATTTGGCCTTGTGCACCTATCTTGACGATGTGCCGATGACCATTCCATTGGATGTCGTTGTACTGCTGGTTTGCGTAGATAAGCGCAGGCGGAGGCGCTTTATGCTGTGAAGTTTGTTGCCATTCATTGACCAACTCTTGCACCAGTGGCTTTGCAGGTGCAAACCAATGATCGGTTTTTCGGTTATGCTCAGCCAAAAACTGCTTCACCGCAGGTTCCGAACGCGAGTCATCGCGTAACCATTGATAATCCGTCTCTGCGTAAGTATAAAAAACCGACAGAGATGTCGTTAACAGCAATACATTGAGCAGTTTCATCGAAAATGTGACAACTATAACAAATAAAAATCGGTCGCCACTCTAACACAAACGCAAACAAGATCAATTATCATTTGTATTACTAATGGAGTAAATATTCTATTTCTTGAAGTACGCCACGAAACCCCATTTATTGGGCATAAAAAAACCGCCCTTCACAGACGGTTTCTTGATTGAAAATCAGGCAGTTGCACGCTAAGTTGTACAGCATGGCTTAGTCGATGTCGTCTTCCAGATCCACTTCTGGCTTAGGCGCGACTTTCTTTTTCGGGATAAAGACCGAGTCACCCACCGCCACATTTTGGTAGAAGCTCTTGTCACGCGGCGCCGCTTTTTTCGCTTTGCTTGGCGTTTTCGCTTTGTTGACCCGCTGACTTGGCGCGGCTTTAGGCTTCGCTTGACGGGGTTTCAACCCTTTAAACTTACCTTCTAAACCAGCTAAAACCTCGAATTGGATCTCTTGCTGTAAAAAAGCTTCCACTCGCTTAAAACTCTCCCAGTCCTTTGGCCCAACAAGAGACATGGCATCCCCTTTATTTCCGGCACGACCAGTACGGCCAACACGGTGAACATACTCTTCGGTATGCTTTGGCATATCAAAGTTGATCACGTGAGTCACCGCGGGAATATCAAGGCCACGTGAAGCAACATCCGTCGTCACGAGAATCTTAAATACCGCACGCTCAAATTGCCCCATGATGGTGTTACGCTGCGTTTGATTGAGGTTACCACTGAGCGCAACTGCTTTGAGGTTGCTTTGATTGAGCTTCTCAGTCAGGCGATCGGTATCGGCACGCGTTGCTGTAAAAATGATCACTTGACGGTACTCAGCATCGGCCAAAATACGATCGAGCAGCGCTTCCTTGTGATCTAGATGGTCACACAAATAGAAATGCTGAGTAATGTCTTTGTGCTCTTCGCTACCCACCCCGATCGCGATACGTTTCGGTTCATTAAGCAGCTCCATCGCCATATCATTCACATCAGCATGATCTAATGTGGCAGAGAACATCAAGGTTTGGCGACGACGGTGCTTTGCCGCGTTATGGATACGGCGCAGCTCTTTGGCAAAGCCTAAATCCAACATACGATCCGCTTCATCCAGCACTAGCGTTTCTAGGCCTTCCAAAAAGAGTGAACGGTGGTCAAGATGATCGGCTAAACGTCCGGGTGTCGCGACAATAAAGCGAGGTCCACGCGCTAACGCTTTCACTTGGTCATTAAAGTTTTCACCACCCGTGATCAAGGTTGCCGTATAACTTAAACCACCCAACATGGAGCGCAGCTCACCATACACCTGCTTTGCCAACTCACGGGTTGGAACCAAAATCAAGCCACGTGGATCTTTAGCTGAAAAGGCTTTGGTTTTTAAAGATTTATGCAGCATAGGCAGCACGAAGGCCAACGTTTTGCCCGAACCTGTCTTAGATGAGGCCAACAAATCACGTCCCGCAATAGTGAGCGGTATCGCCTGTTGTTGGATCTCAGTCGCTTGTTTGAAATTGTAATGCGCTAGATTTTTCAATAAGCGATTATCTAAGCCTAAATCTTTGAATTGCAAAGTACTCTCCATCTTTGGTTGTGCTTAAAACTGTAAAGCAGATCACGAAAAAGGCCATTATGATAGCGCAAATCGACGCACCATAGATAGCTGACCGACAAAATAATCCCCAAATCCATAAGGCAAGTATGGGTATACCCAAACTACTTGGCGTTGCAGGTAGGTAACAAGTGAGTGACAAATTTGTCTGGAACAAACTTGCACATCCATCGGCTGGCCTTTGCTGAGAGCCAAGGATGGCCTCATCATCCCCCATGAGCATAGACAAACTCTGTGATTGGAGCGAACGAACTTAGTCAATATCGTTGCGACTTCAAGTAGAAAGGGGATATCGGTTTATCGAATAGAAAACGCATTATTCATAATCTAATAATTAAGATGTCGGACAATTAATTGATTCGTTGTCAAAATCTTGGATTTTTTTAGCTTTTGAGGGCTAGTTTTGCGCGAAATTGCGACTACAATAATTCCGTCCATATTTTAATTTTCGATAAGTATAGGACGTCAATAACACCGACTTACCAAGTTAAGGAGTTCTCTATGAACAAGATGTTAATCGCAGCAGCAGCGTCTTCCGTACTTCTACTAGCGGGTTGCGCCTCTGGTCCTGATGAAGCTACCACTGCAAAAATGAACGAAATCAGCACTCAGGTCAGCGAACTGAATTCGCAAGTTGCTGCACTGGCATCAAAAGTGGATCAAGCTGCTGAAGCAGCGAAAGCCGCTCAAGAAGAAGCTGCACGCGCTAACGAACGTATCGACAATATTGCTCAGTCTTACACTAAGTAATCTTTGAGTGATATAAATTGAAAGAGCCAGCATTTGCTGGCTCTTTTTTTCTCTCATACCACGAACAGTAACCAAAATAACGAGGTTACTGGGCGATAGTTTCCCACTGTGGTGGAGCAATTTCGACCGGAACCCCATTCTGTGCTAAAACTGCGGCGCGCGCTTTTGCATCAGAGATTTTATGCTCTTGCAGCCACCAACTCAGCTCTTCTGGTACCACCAAGTTTTTCTTCACGCCATTGCTGCGGGTAAGCGGCTCATGCACTTCAATAAACACACTACGATCAGGTTCAAGCGCAACTTTGATCGGTTCGTTGATAATCCGAACTTTTTCTCCACGCTCAACTTGTTGGTAAAGCCACTCAATGTCTTTCGGATCCATACGAATGCAACCAGCACTCACCCTCATGCCTACGCCAAAATCTTTGTTGGTTCCATGAATCAGATATTCTCCAGAACCATAAGCCAAACGCATCGCGTAATCACCGAGCGGGTTTTCTGGGCCTGCGGGCACGACTGGCGGCAAATCAATCCCTTTGGCTTTATATTCTTTGCGAATCGATGCTGGCGGCGTCCAAGTTGGGTACTTGCGCTTGCTGCTGATTGACGTTTGCATCACAGGCGTATCGCGGCCGATACGCCCAATGCCGACGGGGAAGATATGCACTTTACCTTCATTAGGACGGAAATAGTAAAGGCGTAACTCAGCAAGGTTAATCACAATGCCTTCATAGGCCACTTTCGGCAAAATGATCTTTGCAGGGATAGAGATGACAAAACCTTCTTGGGGTAAGAAAGGGTCGACTCCACGATTGGCAGCCATTAATGCTAGGAAGCCAATATCGTATTTTTTTGCAATGTCGGCTAAAGTCTCGCCTTTCTCAACTTTATGATATTGCGTGTTACCGACTATGCTACTGCCTTCGATAGGTAGATCAAACACGGCGGCATTGATACTCCAACTGACCGCCAATGCACAACCGATTACCCAAACTTTCCACCACATCTTTTTGGTTATCCCTTCGCTGTTTTATACAGACGTAAGGTTACTTCTCTTTCCTGCTTATGATCAACTAGTCGCGCAGGATATAACACGCTATTGACAGCCGGATAAGTCCAAGGTTGGTGAATATAAGCCGAAGAGACTGAACGCAGCTCCGGCACCCAACGGCGGATGAAGTCGCCATTCGGGTCAAATTTCTCCCCCTGACTGACCGGATTAAAAATTCGAAAATAGGGCTGTCCATCACACCCAGTGGATGCACACCACTGCCAACCACCATTGTTGGCCGCATAATCACCATCAATCAGGCGACTCATGAAATAGCGCTCTCCCCAGCGCCAGTCGATGTGTAGATCTTTGGTAAGAAAGCTCGCCACGATCATCCGTAACCGATTGTGCATCCATCCGGTTTGGTTCAGTTGGCGCATTGCCGCATCGACGATCGGATACCCTGTCTTGCCTTCACACCAGAGCTGGAACTTTTCGTTATCATTCCACCACTCCAAACGCGCCCCCCACTCCACAAAGTCACGACTTTTCGAAAGATTAGGCTCAATTGCAACCAAATGCTGGTAAAACTCACGCCAGATGAGTTCGCTCAACCAGACTTGTGCCCCTTCACTGAGTTCGCCCATTGATGACTCGTGATACAAGCGAGCCACGCATTGACGTGCCGATAACACGCCAATCGCCAAGTAGGGTGAGAGCGAACTGGTGCCTTCCCTAGCCGGAAAATCACGCGCTTGATGGTAGTCCTGCACTCGCTCACGGCAAAAATCACGCAATTGAGCGCGCACAGTCTCAAAGTCCGCAGCCCATGGTGTGCTGTCTACTCTGGGATAATCGAATGTTTGTTCTGGATGCCAAACCAATTCGGCCAACGCACTCGGTACGTCCCAAAGCGCTGCAGGACGATTTTTTCCAATCACAGGCGGCTGAAAAAGAGTGAGCCATGCGCGCTTGAAAGGGGTGAACACTTTAAAAAATTCGCCCTGTTTCGTGCGCACCGAACCGGGAGGTAATACGCATTTATCATCAAAAGCAGACCATGTTATCCCTTGTTCGCTCAGTAACTGCTGTGCCGATTGATCACGTTGCTGCTCGTCCAATTCGTAATCACGATTGGCGAGAACTTGTGTGGCATTAAGTGTTTTCGCCAACTGGCTAACCGCCACAGCCGCCGCTTGAAAATCCGCGACTTGCTGATAAAAAAGTGGCACGTTAAGCGCAGCAAGCTCTTGTTGCAACTCTGCCAAACGTCGCCAAATCAAATCGGCTTGAATAGGCGCTAGATGGTGCTGATGCCACTGCTCTGGAGTAGCGATATACATCGCCGCAACCGGATCGCCACTGTTTAACGCGGCGGTGAGCGCTGTATTATCAAAGCTGCGCAGATCACGACGAAACCAAACCAGTCTCATACCAACTCCCTAAGATTGTAGCTGTTGTAGCACATTCGATAGTACACACTGCTCGCCAAACTGCTGTTGGAGGCTCGCTAATGCTGACTGTTGAGCCGCAGGTAGTGCTCGATGGGCGTGCAGAGCCAGAATCTGGTATTGCGCTAATCCCGGATTCTCTAGCAAACCACGAATATCATCGACGGCTTCCAACAGCGTCACTTGGTGACCATTTTCAGCCCACGCCAGAGCCCATAACCAAGCATTCAGCGATCCAGCTTCATCCAAACTAATGCATAAGCATTTGCCTTTCACTGCCGCTTTGTTTTCGGCATCAAGAATAAAAGCTAACTTGCTGAGCATGAGCGTGCGAAACAGGCCAATCTGTAGTGAACGCAAAGGGCCTTTCACTCGCTCAAGGGCTTCTGTGACGGGTTGTACAAACTGTGCTTGCATCACGCTGAGCGGATACTCTTTAAGCACGGTCGCAATAATCTGCTCCGCTTTGGAACGTTGTAGCGCTGCCAGCGCCGTAAGAAGTGTTTCGCACTCTTCGAGCTGACCCACGGGTTGCGGGATAGACTCACTCTCAGACACCCCACTTTGTAGTAACGCGCCCACTTTTCCAATCGCGACCCCTTTCGCCAACCAACTCTGGATCTGACGGATCATCTCAATATCCTGTTCAGTAAACAGGCGATGCCCTTTTTCGGTACGATCGGGTTGCACCAGATTATACCGACGTTGCCACGCACGTAAGGTGACTGGTTTAACCCCAGTGATTTCCGCGACTTCTCTTATCGCGTAACGTTTTTCATCACAAACCATAACGTAGTTTCAACTCCTGAGGATAAGGGTTTAGGTAGCGCTGCTGAGCGAGATAAGCATCAGGAAACAGAGCGAGATAATGTTTGAGTAGCGTGATGGGCGCTAACAGTGGCAGCTCACCCACCCGATAGCTCTCGATCACTTGAGCCAGTTCGGCTTTTTGTAATTTGTTCAGCGAGCGCTTGAAATAACCTTGCAAATGCATCAGCACATTCGTGTTATTTTTGCGGCTAGCGCGGTGAGCCAGAGCTTGCATCAAACCTAAGCGGTACTCTTGGATAAAAGAATCCAATGGATACTGTTTCACATTCGCCACTAAGCGGCCTAACGCGCGATACGCCTGCGGGTTATGTGCCATCAGGGTTAATTTGTAGCGAGAGTGAAATTCGACGATTTTTTTCGCGCTCGGCGCATCGCCCATGCTGGTGTAAAAATCATGCAAACAGAAAACTCGGGTGATGTAATTTTCCCGCAAGACCGGATCATTCAATCGACCATCTTCTTCAATCGGTAGCCACGGCATTTTTTCCATCAAAATTCGGGTATAGACGCCAACGCCCTCTTTTTCGGTGCCATTGTGCTTGTAGACTTTGACACGCTCCATACCACAACTGGGTGATTTTGCGCAGACGATGTAGCCACACAACTCAGCATGTTGTAACTCAGCAACTTTCTGCTGTGAGTAACTCTCTAACGCGGCGGTGTGATCACGCGAGCTGTCTTTGGTTTCCACCAAGGCAATCCGTTCATTTTCCGAGATAAGTCGTAATGTGG
Organism: Vibrio cholerae; assembly: GCF_008369605.1. Classification (NCBI taxonomy): domain Bacteria; kingdom Pseudomonadati; phylum Pseudomonadota; class Gammaproteobacteria; order Vibrionales; family Vibrionaceae; genus Vibrio; species Vibrio cholerae. The sequence continues at coordinate 697,745 of NZ_CP043556.1, read as the reverse complement.
GACGCGGAACAGGTAGCCCCATTCCCATTTCTGGACAAACAGAAACAAACTCCGCGTAACGATCGAGCTCATTGGTCACGAAATGGCTAATTTTATGCCCGCCATCGAAGCGTACTTTCGCTCCAAGTAGACAAGCACTGATCCCAATTTTGAGTGGCGTGGTCTGCATACGAGTCTCCAACACTTATCTATACAATGAAAATTTCTGTACAAGATCTATAGCACGTGATTTTGTACTGTACAAATATTTTTTTTGTACAGAATTTTCCAACCCTACCAACCAAACGATTAGCTCAACGTTTGCCTTATCAGTTTCAACAGATTTCGTTATCAATGACCTGTTTCGATTTTAAAAGAGAGTATTTTGTGACACCTCTCTCAAGTAGCCTTGTGGATACTGGCTAGTATTGGCACAACAGATAAGCCTTGAGCCAACAGGATCCGTAATTAGTATCTTTGTCTGTTGGCGAAATTGAATTGGAGAATAACCATGGCAACCCCACACATTAACGCTCAACCTGGTGATTTTGCTGAAACCGTATTGATGCCGGGCGATCCACTACGTGCGAAATACATTGCAGAAACCTTCTTGGAAGACGTCAAGCAAGTGTGCGATGTACGTAGTATGTTTGGCTTTACAGGCACATACAAAGGCAAAAAAGTCTCTGTGATGGGTCATGGCATGGGCATCCCTTCTTGCAGCATTTATGTACATGAATTGATTGCAGAATATGGTGTGAAGAACATCATTCGTATCGGCAGCTGTGGTGCAGTACGTGATGACGTCAAACTGATGGACGTGGTGATCGGTATGGGTGCATCAACTGACTCAAAAGTGAACCGCATCCGCTTCAGCGGCCATGATTTTGCGGCCATCGCCGACTACGACTTGCTGGAAACGGCGGTTAACCAAGCTCGTGCTCAGCAAGTACCAGTAAAAGTGGGTAACGTATTTTCTGCCGATCTGTTCTACACCCCTGAGCCTGAGATTTTCGAAAAGATGAAAAAACTCGGCATTTTAGGTGTGGATATGGAAGCGGCCGGTATCTACGGTGTAGCGGCTGATCTCGGCGCACGCGCTCTGACGATTCTGACGGTATCGGATCACATTCTACGTGGCGAAAAACTCAGCTCAGAAGATCGTCAAAAGTCATTTAATGACATGATGAAAGTTGCGCTTGAAACTGCCATCAACATCTAATCTATCTTGTTATTACCGTCAGGCCACTCAGCCTGACGGCCTCGAGTACCCCGAGGGGGAGATCGTGCCTAACGACCAACTACCACCGGACGCAGAAGGTTTACAACTCAACTTTTGTAAAACATTGGCGTGTGACAACTTTGGATTGAGTGAAGCAAAGCATTATGTTTTGCAACGCGTAAACCCGAAACGGCCAGCGATGGTTTGTCGTGAATGTGGAGCTTTCCCCCCCTTACTTAATAACCGCGATGTGGTGAACGAACTGCACCGCTTACGCCAATTGCACAGTGATGGCCTACCGGCTTGCCATAATCCGGCATGCCCGAACACGGGATTATCCGTCCATACTCACAAACAGCTTTATCACGCCTTTGGTTACAGTGGCGATCGCCAGCGTTATCGTTGCAAAGCCTGCCACTCGACGTTTGTGGATAAATGGTCAGGCGCCAATCATAAGCTCAACTTCCAAGAATCTCTGCTCGGGTTACTGTTTACAGGTTATTCCGTGCGCGAAATTTGCCGCAAGCTGTCAATCAATCCGAAAACCTTTTACGACCATCTCGACCATATCGCCAGCCGTTGTCGTCGCAAATTGGCAATGATTGATGCACGCTGGGTAAACCATGCCAAAGCGTATCAATTTGCCTCGCATTACCAACCCTTGCAGGCACACAGCCATAATGGCGTTTACTGGATTGCTACCGGTGATGCGCAAACGGGTTACATTCTGTGCCAACATCTTAACTACTCTGCCGATGAACAGCCGACGGGCAGCCTAGACCACGATCCTTACCAAACGCCAGCACGTTTTGTGCCGCAAGGTTATGCCGCAGAAGCGCAGGCCACACCCCATAAAGCGTTAACCTTGTTACGGGAACGGATTGATAACCGCTACCAACTGATTTTGGCGCGTGCCAACGTCGAAGATCCGATGGGCAACTTGGCACAGTTTCACTACCCCTCAAAAGGCGCAGTGATCCGGCCGCCTTACACCTCCTACGCCCATTATCTGCATGTGCTGGATATGTGCGACCCAGGCAAACGAGTTTCAATCTTCATGCCGCAAGATCCTCTATTACGTTCTGCGGCGTTAAGCGTCAGTTTGTCCCGAATCCGATGTCAAAATGTTGACCTTATGTACGTAGAGGAAGATCCGGATTGGCAGACACAAAGCCCATTGGAGAAAACCGATATTGTGCACATGGGGTGGTGGCGTGATCGTTGGGCTATCGCTCATTCAGGCACCAAAGCCAAAGGGATTTGTTATTTAGCAGGCAGCAACCCTGACCCACAACACTGGTTACAGCACGCCTCCATAAGACAAATCGAATACTATCAGAATCGATTCCAGCTCTTGTTCGAGTCCTTCATCAATGAGCCACGTCGTAAACTGCGGCCGGGCGGGATCCAGCCTCTGCTGGACATATTCCGTGCATGGCACAATTTATGCTACCAAGATAAACATGGATTTACTGCGGCACAAAACCTAGGTTTATCGCAGCATCCTCTAACATTAAAGGAACTTTTGTCCTAAATTGCTTAGAGGAAGAGTGTGAGATAACACTAATTATTATCGAATGACTTGATAAAAGTGTCCGTTTTTTCACATGAAATCGTGTTTAATGGCGTCTTCTCCCTATAATGGGTAAGCCATGACGAGCATGAAATCGCCTAAGGACGACTGTATTTTGGACAAAAGCCAATATCTTCTTGAACTAGAAATAGAGCAGCTCAGATCACGCATCGAATCTGAGCCTGAGAAGGTATTCGTCCAAGCGGAACTGTGCTTAATCCGAGCTCGGCAAATTCACTTTACCTCAGCGATTATCGAATCTTTGATCATTATGTCCCGCTGCCTCTGGTGCAAAATGGACTATCGCACAGGGTTTAAGTACATCAAAGAGGCTTACCAAAATCAGCTCAATCTTGAGACGGACCATTTCCTGCCTGAGATTCTGCATATCCATGCCTTACATCATTGGGGACAAGCCAAATACTACACCGCCCAACAATTTTGGATTAATGCCTTAGAGCAATCCGCACTCGTGGATGAACCAGAGATTGAGATTGAGTGCCTGATTGGCCTTGGTAACATCTGGCGGATCACGGGCGAATACAAACTCGCATGTTCCACCCACGAACTGGCCGTCAAAGTTGCCAATAACACCCGCATTGATTGGCTGGAAGGCAAAGCGCGAATTTTGTGGGCATGGGATCTGTACCATCTCAATCAGTACGTGGATATGCTGACCGTGCTCGATGGCGCTGAAGAGGTGCTGCAAAACAACAGCAATGTGACATGGCAAGCCGAAGTGTGGGACTTCCGTGGATTGGCTCTGCTTGGCTTAGAGCGGCTTGAAGATGCAGAAGAAGCCACTCGCAAAGCCCATGAACTGGCGGTTGAAAATAATCTCACTTGGATGAAAGCGCACTCGTTTATCAGCCGTGCTCGTCTAGAACTGCTGCGTAAAAATTTCTCGGTGGCTGCCGAGCTGCTCAGCAGTGCGGAAAAAGCGGCCAGTTCATTCGATAACGGCGAGCTTCTTTCGCAGATCTGTTATCAACAATCCCGCGTTGCAGAAGAAAATGGCGACCCTCAGGCGGCCTTAACCGCGTTTAAAAAATACCGTCGCTACACGGTGATGATGCTGCGAGAACAAACTCTGCGCGTGGGTATGGACAAAGCCCGCTCATCGAAACGCCAACTTGAACAGCGAGCGCGCAAACTGATCAACCGAATTCGTGGTCAACACGAGTTTGACCCGGAAAAACATCTCTCCAACGTGGTATCGGAAACCTATTGGTGGGAACAATTGGTACTGTTCAAAACCGAGCTGAAAAAATCCAATCATGCCGTTGTCGTCATCCAGCATCCCAACGCCAAATACATTGATGTGTGCACCGAGGTGATTCACTCACTCTGCGCTCCGCAAGATTTACTGTCACGGATCAGCAGCGACCGCTTGGGGCTATTGCTGGCCGAAAAAGGTGATGCTGCACTCGAAATATTCCAAGTGATGGCCAAAATGATTGAAATTTATCCTTGGCACCGTAAGGGATTAGATGGACCACTCCCCAAAATCATGCTGCAAGATATTCTGTCCTTCCCGTTTACGCTGGAACAGTTGATTGGTAGCCAAGCACAGGAAAAGTCGTATGGAAACCCTGCTCAATAAGATCAAAGAAGCGGGACTGGATGCGGCCGCTGTCGCTGGTGAAGAGGCGATCATTTTCTGGAACCATGTCAGACAGCACGTGGCAACCACCGCCCAAGAGCGTGCACAAAGCTACATCATCAGCGCCGAATACCGCCGCGAAATGAAACAGTGGCAAACCAGTATTGAAGAGCTGCGCGCTGCTCTTTCCCTATTAGAGTTACCCGCGGATCTGGAATTAATGCTCTCGGTCAAACACAGTTTGAGTGAGCGTTTACTCGACCATGGTGAATATGTCGCGGCACTGTCTGAATACGTGGCGATATCCAACATCGCCGTTGAGCATGGCATGATTGATGACTACGTACTTGCGGTGCTCGGAATGGGCAATTTATGTGATGCTTATGGCGATCACAGCCGTGCGTTACGCTACTACCAAAAGATTGACAGCATAGATCATGCGATTTCTAGCCGCTCACTGCGCCTGCGTTACAAACTGTATATGCTGGCTTGCTACATCAGCCTTGGTCGTTATGCAGCGGCCAATGATCTGATAAAAGAGTGTGATGAGTTGAGCATTCTGGTCAGCGATAAACTGCTGACTGGGCAGATCATGCTCTATCAAGCCAAGCTTTATCTGCAACAAGGCAAAGTGCAAAAGGCGATGATGACACTCGCCAATGCACAGTATTCGTCATCGCTGACGCCATCGGATTGGCTATCAAGCATGCTACGCATCGAGTTAGCGCATTGCCTCTCTAAAGCAGGTAAGGCGCATTTTGCCACCATGCTGCTGGGTAGCACTGAAAAGCGCTTACAAAACATTCATTCCCCTTTCCTTGAAAAACGCCTCTATGAAGCGTTCAGCGAAGTGTGTGAACTCGAAGGAATGTACAAAACCGCACTGGTTTACGAAAAGAAAGCATTTCGCATCGAAAGCGATTTGATGAAGCGGATCCCCATCAGTGAATTAGGTCCAATTCAGCTACGCCGCCTATCGCGCTTTGAGCTGCAACTTAAACTGATTTTGTCGGAATTAGAAAATCGTGAGCTAAAAGAAACCACCGAAAGCCAGAAGAATACGGTTTTGCAACTACAGCAAGATGTGTTCACCGATCCACTGACAAAACTGCATAACCGCCGTTGGTTGGACGTGAAGCTGAAAGATCTGCTGCTGCACGAAACCCCGTTTGCTTTCTTAGTCGTTGATATTGACCACTTTAAATCGATCAATGATGAATTGAGTCATTTGGTAGGGGATAAAGCGATTGTCAATGTATCCAGTGAACTGGCGAGTTACTTTAAATTCCGTGGTGCCTCCTGCGTACGTTTCGGTGGCGAGGAATTTCTGGTGATTTTGGAAAACGTCACCAGTGATATGGCACAAATGCATGCCGAAACCTATCGCCAACGTATTTTTGATTTCCCATGGCAAGACGTACTTGGCGAACGGGGACTGACGGTCAGTATCGGTATCACCTTGCATCGCGAGGGGGAAAATACCCAACGTACGTTCTACCGCGCTGACAAAGCTTTGTATCGCGCCAAAGCCAATGGCCGTAACCAAGTGTGTGTTGAGTAGGCTGAGCAGCATTTGTGCGATGTGATCGCGTCTGAATATTATATGACGGGTGATCGAACTTCTATTATGGATTGGTGTCTAGTGGTTTCTGGCCACTTGGCCATTGTGCTTAACTTCCTCTAAAGGACTATTTCATGTTTCTTGATTATTTTGCACTCGGGTTGCTGATCTTCGTCGCCCTAGTGATTTTCTACGGAATTATTGTTATCCACGACATCCCTTACGAAATTGCCAAAGAACGCGAACACCCACACCAAGATGCCATTCATTATGCAGGTTGGGTAAGTTTATTCACTTTGCACGCCCTTTGGCCATTTTTGTGGATTTGGGCAACATTATGGCGCAAAGAACGTGGCTGGGGATTTCAGAAATTGGAAGCCGAGCAACATGACATTCACCATCGGGTCGACGTTTTGATTGATGAAGTAAAACAATTGCGTACCGAACTAGAGACGTTAAAAACTTCTTCTCTCTCAGTACCTCAATCTACCCCTGCGGCATCAACATCAGAGGAGAAGCAATAATGGATTTACTGCTGATCCTGACTTACACCGCCCTGTGTGTTGCAGTTTTTAAGGTTTTCAAAATTCCACTCAATAAGTGGACAGTGCCCACCGCAGTGCTCGGCGGCGTGATACTGATTGGAACCCTGATCTTGCTGATGAACTACAACCACCCTTTTACTCAGTTGGGAAGCCAAGTCTATTCGACCACTCCGATTGTGTCTGGAGTACGAGGACGGGTGGTGGAAGTTCCTGTGAAACCAAACCAGCCACTGAAACAAGGTGATGTTCTGTTCCGTATTGATCCTATCCCCTTCGAGGCTGACGTTGCTCGCTTAAAAGCCAAAGTCAAAGAAGCGAGTCAAGGGGCCTTGGGGTTAGAGTCCACTTTAAAAGAGGCGCAAGCGGCTGTACTCAAAGCCATCGCAGAGCGAGACAAAGCGCAACGTGAATATGATCGTTATCAACGTGGTTATCAACGTGGCGCATTTACTGAACAGCAAATGGATACCACTCGCCAAGCTTACAAAGCCGCGCAAGCCGCCTTGGAGGTTGCACAGTCAAAACAAGAGCAAGCCCAAATCGCTTTAGATTCGGAAGTCGGCGGTGAAAATACCACGGTCGCTCAGCTCTTAGCGGAACTGCGTAAAGCGGAATTCGATTTGGAGCAAACCATCGTGCGTGCCCCAACGGATGGCTATGTTACCCAGTTGGCTTTGCGTCCGGGCATGATGTCTGTCCCTTTGCCTCTAGCTCCTGTCATGACTTTTGTGCATACGGAAGAGAAAATCTACACTGCGGCTTTCCGCCAAAACTCTCTACAACGTCTACAACCGGGATTTGCCGCTGAATTTATGTTCCGCGCACTGCCAGGTAAGGTATTTAAAGGAGAGGTGATTGAAGTGCTACCCGCGATCGGAGAAAGCCAAATCCAAGCCCGTGGTGCTTTACTTGGGACAGACGCGCTCAGAACCTCTGGACGCGTTTTTGTAACGCTGCGCATTACTGATGATTTATCGCAGTACCATCTGCCTATGGGTTCTGCGGTTGAAGTCGCGGTGTACTCTGACAGCTTTGAACATGTTTCTATCATGCGAAAAGTACTTATCCGCATGAAAAGTTGGCAGAACTACCTCTACCTCGATCACTGATCGCCTGTATACCCAAACGACTTGGAGTTGCAGGTAGGCGGTAAGTGAGTTCATCCCCATGAGCATAGATACACACTGAGATTGGGGGGAACGAACGTAGCCAACACCGCTGCAGCTTCAAGTAGGAAGGGGATAGAGTCATCGCCAAAGCCGCTCAATCGAGCGGCTTTTTTGTTGGCTTACTGTTTATTTTGAGGAGATCTCGAGCAGCAGGGCTTCTACGGCGGCAGCCAACTGGCGGTCCTCGCCGGCGACAACCGATTCCGGATCGTTATAAACCAAAATATCTGGGATGATTTCTTGGTTTTCAAACCAACGACCTTGCTCATCCTTGATACCGAGTTGCGGCACTCCGTACATCAATCCGGGCTCTTGTTGCTGCTCCCAAATCACTGCCGTACCAGTACCGGGAACCCTTTCGCCCACTAGCTTTCCTAGCCCTTCTTTTTGATAGAAATACGGTACGATCGAACCGTCTGAATAACTGTCTGCGTTGGCGAGCATAATGCTCGGTTTCGCCCAGCGACGCTCAGGGAAAGAGGAGACCACATAACCATCACGTGTCTGCATGACTGAATGTCGCGTTCCAGACAATATCTCCATCACTTGATCATGCAGCCAACCTCCAGCATTAAAACGCACGTCGACCACTAAGCCGAGTTTGTCTTTTTCAAGGCCAAACATGTCATTTTGCATCTGTTCAAAGCTGGCAGCATCCATCGCGGCAAGATGCACATAGCCAAGGCGTCCATCGGAGAGCGTCTCCACTAAGGCTCGGCGCTGTTCAACCCACTGCTCATAAAGCAGCTCACTTTCCTCTTCAAGAGTGATCGGCACTAACGTAAAGTTTTGCGCTTTCTCCTCCCCCGGTACCAGCACGCTTAAACGAGTTAATTTACCTTGGGTAAAATTCAGGAACGGATAAATATCCTGTTGATCGCTAATTTCTTTCCCGTTTACGGAGTAAATAATCGCTCCTGCCTTGATCGGAGATTGATAAGTATCTGCTGGGCCTCCGGGTAACAGTGATTTCACACGCACGCCCTTACCTCGGTAACGATCATCATAGTAAAGCCCTAAGGATGCGGGCTCCTCCCAACTGGAGTTACCAGCCATAAAGAAGGCTCCTGTATGGGAGACATTCAACTCCCCGACCATTTCACTCAGTAACTCGGCAAAATCGCTGTAGGTACGAATGCTCGGCAGATGTTTACGATACAAATCACCGTACTGTTGCCAATCTACACCATGCATTTGCGGGTCATAAAATTTGGTTTGGGTAAGCCGCCAAACATGATCAAACAAGTAGGCGATTTCTGCACGAAAATCGAAATTAGCCTTGGCTTCATAACGAACAAACTTGCTCTCACCTGTCAAGACATTCAGATTCTCGATACCGTGCTCCCCCATGATCAGAAGGCTCGCATCATCAGAAGCCATCGCAAGTAAAGCCGCATCTTCACTCAAGCGGTTAAACAGCGCCGTCATCTCCCCACTGCGCAGATTGATTTCTGAAATTTGTACTGAGTCTCCCAACTGATAAGCGATGATCAGTGCTTGGTTATCGTGTGTTAAGTGCTTGAAAATAATATTGAGTGAGGTAGGAGTCATACGCATAGTGCGCTGCTTAAGCCCTTTATTTTCCACCACCGTTAACTCTGCTGGTGGGTTTTGGCTAGGCTCAAGGTTTTTCTCTGCAGCGATTTCCTCTTCAAGCCACAACTGCTCTTGGGTTTTATTGAAATTGAATTTGGCTTCGCGATTGAGCGCAACACCGTACACATCATACTGCACCACCATATCATCAATATCGCGCAAACCTTTCGCATCGGTTAGCCAGTAAACCCACTGTCCATCGGCACTAAATTGTGGGGCAAACTCAGAAAAACCACTTTGGCTCAAATTGATAGGCGCTTCACTTCCATCAAATTTAAGTAGCTGAATGTCGCCATTCGACATCGCCCGATCGCGAGTGACGATATACTCACTATCTGGCGACCACTGGTAACTCAGATCTTTGTCGAAATACGAGTAGAGGGCATGAGCATCCAGCAAGGTATAGGTTTTATCTTGTTCGATGTCATACACTTTGAGCGTATTACGATTCTCGCGATAAACAATCCGTTTAAGATTAGGAGAATAGAGTGGCTGAATGACATCTTGCTCCGTCGTCAGCACCGGCTCTTCGATAATATCCAATGAGGAGGAGAAGCTTTTCCCACCATCATTCACATAACTTTGATAAAGATTCCAACTGCCCTCACGCTCAGAAGCGTAGATCAAACGATACCCATCACTGGAAAAGGAAACATCGCGCTCCGCTTCTGGTGTATCGGTGATTCGTTGCGTTAAACCGGAAAGCAAAGAGACCACATACACATCGCCACGTGCCACAATCGCCACTTCAGCGGCATTCGGCGCGACCACCATTTCCGTGGCTTCAAGGTTAAAATTCACATTATGACGGCCATCAGGCATCGCGCTGCGACGAATGGAGACCGGCACTTTTTCTGCTTGCTTAGCTCCGGCTTTCAGTCGCCAAATTTCGCCATCAAAACCGTAGGCCAAATCGCCTTGTAAGCTGGCACTTAAGAAACGAACGGGCAGCTTTTGGTGGTCGGTGATTTGTACGGGTTCTGAACCATCAAATCGCTGCTGCCAGATGTTGAAACTGCCCGCTTGTTCAGACAGATAGTACATAGAGGAGCCATCTGCACTCCAAACAGGGTTGCGGTCTTCGCCACGAAAAGTGGTGATTTGGGTATGTTTGCCCGTGCGCGGGGACCATTGCCAAATGTCACGTGTAGCATCGGATACCGCACCTTTACGCCACGGCTGTTCATCAGAGGGTTGATTGGTATACAGGATGTCACTATGGGAAGGCGATATGGCTAAATCACTGATGGCAATAGGTAAAACGCGTTGCTCACGTCCTCCCGCTGCAGGCACCGAGTAAAGCTGAGCCATAAAGCTGCCCTGTTTAACATTCGCATTGGCTTTATCATCGCCCAGTCGGCGAGAAGAGAAATAGAGCTGCTGACCATCAGCCGAAAACGCATACGGAATATCTTTCGCTCCGTGGTAGGTCAAGCGCCGACTCTCACCACCTTGGATCGAGAGAATAAAAACATCACCAAGACCATATCGATCAGCCGTAAAAGCGATCGATTGGCTGTCAGGTGACCAAATCGGCGTTTCGCTGTACACACCGCTTTCGGTGAGCGCCACGGCATCACCGCCTTGAGCGGGCACCAGCCAAATTTGACCTGCATAAGTAAACGCTATCTTTTGACCATCGGGGGACAACGCAATATCCCTCAACCAAGTCGGCCGAGCCTGCGTGGAATCTTCAGTCTGGTTGGAGCTTGCAAAACCAAGATTCGGTATCGCACACAACGTTAGCGAGAGCACTGAGCTCAGAGCAAAATGCGGCAAATGCATCGCCTTTCCTTATCAATATGTTGAGATTCAACAATAAGCTACCTCAATATGACTAGGACGTCTAAATCATTTAAAGCCAGCGATGCTCTTTATACCCTTCCTACTTGAAGCTGCAGCGGTGTTGGCTACGCTCGTTCAGCCCAATCACATAGTTTGCCTATGCTCATGAGGATTCACTTACTTGCCGCCTACCTGCAACTCCAAGTTGTTTGGGTATAGCATGACCCTTTCACTAGGGACGATGACGCAAATGCTGCCACTCAGGATTACGCTCAAGATAATGTGCGACATAACTACAGACGGGCACAATCGTTAAACCCGCACGTTCAATTTCAGGCAACACACTTTCCATCATCACTTTGCCGTATCCCTTACCTTGCAGCTCATCCGGTACACGGGTTGAGGTAATATGCAGCACCGTTCCCTGCTGCTGATATTTCACTACGGCTTGATATTCCCCTTCCAAAGCCACGCGATAACAGTGGTTATTGGCATCATGTTGCACTGTATTTGCCATGCTTACTCCTTTTCTGATAGATAGATCAAATTAGTTGGTGACTCGCTGAATTGAATCTACACTTATCTCACCATAGAATTCAATGGACTCTACGACCCCATCGACGTCGTATCGCAACACGGAGAAGTTAAATGAATTCACGGCCCGCTGAAAAAATTGATAATAATGATGGCCAAACAGAGACTCCACGCAGTAAAACGGTGTCGACCATCAACAGCACGGATGCGCTGGCCATGGTTGAACACAGTAGTGAGCTGACCTTAAGCATTACGACACCTGTCGGAACAAAATTCGTCTGCCGCACTCCGTTTATTGGTACTCATACGGATAAGTTTTTACTGGTGGAAATGCCCAAAATATCGGCTGATGATCTACAGTATTTCTTCCAAGAAGGGTTTTGGATGAATATTCGCGCGATTTCACCACGCGGTGAAGGAGCGCTGATCCATTTCCGCAGCCAACTGATGCACATCTTACAAGAGCCGGTTCCCATGGCTTTTCTCTCCATTCCCAATACCATGCAAGTCTCTCAATTACGTAAAGAGCCGAGATTTGAGCTAAATTTAGTCGGCAAAGTACTGTTTGATGAGCATCGTGGGGATTGTGAACTGCGCGATTTATCACGCAGTGGTTGCCGTTTCATCACGCCGCCTTTAGGCAAAACGTACCAAGTGGGAGATTTGGTCGCGTTAGAGATTTTTTCAGACTTGCGGGGCACAAAAACCTTCCCGCCTTTGACCGGAAAAATCTGTAACTTGCAGCGATCACTGCACCATGCTCGTTATGGTTTAGAGTTCAATGAAGAGGGTCGAAATAACGCCAAAAACTTGCTCGCACAGCTTAAGTTTAACGGCACCAAACTGACTCTTAATGCCGAGAAAAAGGCGTAACAAATTGGGATTAAAAACCCCGAGCCACGATCATCGCGGCTCGGGGTCTTGTGCGTGAAGTGGAGGGCTAGCTCGGTATTATCCCAAAAATGAAATGTACCCCTGCAAGATGATTAGGTTAACGATGTCGATAAAGAAAGCACCGACGATCGGCACCACCATAAACGCTTGTGGTGAAGGGCCAAAGCGTTTTACGACCGATCCCATATTCATCACCGCGGTAGGCGTTGCCCCCAAACCAAAACCACAATGCCCAGCCGAAATCACCGCTGCATCATAATTAGCCCCCATCACTTTGAAGGTGACGAAGTAGCAAAAGACGCCCAGCACGACCGATTGAATAGCGAGGATCACCAAAAACGGCAGTGCTAAATCGAAGATATTCCACAATTTCAGGCTCATCAGAGCCATAGCGAGAAACAGCGACAAAGAAACCGTGCCTAAAATATCCACCGTCTCCGCATCCACCTTACGCAGCTTAGTGACTTCGAGCAGATTGGTGATAAAGACACCAATAAACAGGGCGTAAACGAAATCTGGGATCATCAACCAACGAATTTCAAAGGTTTTAACCCAAGCTTCTAGGTATTTTGCTCCGGTAACGCATATGAGCAAGATAAACAGGATTTCAATCACCTTTTTGGCGGTGACTTTATCTTCTTCATATTCGTTATAAGTGACCAGTTCAGGAAAACGAGAGTGGGTTTGTGTGCCGCGCCCATACTCAGATTCAATACCATGTTTATCAACCAGTTTCTGCGCGACTGGACTGCCGATAATCCCACCGATGATCAAACCAAAAGTGGCAGATGCCATCGCGATTTCTAACGTATTGGCAAGGCCATAATTTTCGGCAAACGTGTTTGCCCAAGCCGCTCCCGTGCCATGGCCTCCAGAGAGTGTGATGGAGCCTGCGATCAAGCCCAGTAAAGGATCTAAGCCTAAACCTGCTGCAAGCGAAACGCCCACACCGTTTTGAATAATGATGAACACCGAAGCCACGGCTAAAAACAGAAACACCTTCGCGCCACCCTTAATCAGTTGGGTGTAGTTGGCCGCAAGGCCCACCGTACTAAAGAACATCAACATGAAGACATTTTGCAGCGGCAGTGAAAATTCCATATCAATACCGTGAAAGTGCAGCGCAGTAATCACACAGGCGACGATAAGCCCACCCACAATCGGCTCTGGAATATTGAACTTGGTTAAAATGGGCAATTTGGCATTAATAAAGTGACCTAAAAACAGGACACTGATAGCAATAAGAAAAGACTCTAATGCTCCAATTGAAATGATCTGATTCATAGTACCTCTTTATTATTCAGGCTCATCTCTCCTTGATAAGCGGGTGTCTTGACCCGTTAGGTGACACCAGAACACAACATCAGCGATAGTTATCCTCTAATAAACGGCCACAAGGCCACATAAAGCAATGATATTGCACGGACAAATTTCCATTTAATGCTAATTATCAACAAAAAAGCAGTGAAAATAGCGGGCGATCATACCCAAAAGACAAAAAAATAGCCAATCGCAAGAACCGCGATTGGCTTATATATGATGTGAACAATACTATTCACTAACAACGTCAGTTGGCTAGGTGACCCTCGGCTTAACAAGGGTCACCTAAACTAATGCACGAAGCGTGCCAACTAATTAACCCCTGATTTTTGTGATACTTTGTCAGAAAATTCTCACTCATCTCATCATTTGTTGCAATTTGCAAATTGCAATTTGCAACAAACCGCAATATGAATATGAACCTCATTGTTGAGCATGCAGGAGACACATCGCGTCTGGCTGCAAGTTAACAAAGAACAGGTATAATGACGGCCTTATTCAATTGGCAGGAAAAACAATGAACTACTTGAGCACCTATTTAAAAGGTCTGGCTATGGGCGCCGCTGATGTGGTACCGGGTGTATCAGGCGGCACCATCGCCTTTATTACTGGCATTTACGATACTCTGCTTGAAAGCATTCGCCGCATCAATCCTAGCTTACTCAAGGTATGGAAAGCGCAAGGCTTGGCAGGAGTATTTCGTCACATCAACGGCCTTTTTTTGATCACGCTATTCGTTGGCATTTTTACCAGCATCGCCACCTTAGCCAAACTTATCTCTTGGCTATTAGTCACGCATCCTATTCCTATTTGGTCATTCTTCTTCGGCCTGATTTTGGTGTCGGTATGGCATATGCTGCGCCAAGTCGAACAAAAAAAGCTTTCTCGTTTCCTGTGGCTGATTGCCGGAGCCATTTTCGCCTACGGCATTACCGTGCTTAAACCACTACACCTTGAGCCCACTTACATCAATGTGCTGATTTCTGGTGCGATTGCGATTTGTGCCATGATCCTGCCTGGCATTTCCGGCAGCTTTATCTTACTGCTGATCGGTATGTATGCGCCTGTTTTGGGCGCAGTGAAAACCTTCCAACTGGACATTCTGCTGATTTTCTTAACCGGATGTGTGATTGGATTGCTCAGTTTTTCGCATGTTCTGTCATGGCTTTTACGCCGTTACCGCGATGTGACTCTGACCTTCCTAACCGGATTGATGCTCGGCACTCTGCCTAAAATTTGGCCATGGAAAGAAACGCTCTCTTGGCGGGTCAATTCCAGCGGAGAGCAAGTACCACTGCTGCAACGCAACCTATCACCGTTTGAATTTGAAACGCTTACGTCACAGCCATCACAGTGGTTGTTAGCGCTGGTGCTCATGCTAGCCGCGGTCGCTTTAGTTCTCGGTTTAGAAAAATACGCCGAAAAGTAGCCAACCGCTTTGATACTGGCTCACCACCGCACAATGCGGTGGTGAAGTTTCCTCACGAGTACTGCGGTTTCTGCAAGTAGAAAGACAATATCGCCTTGATTTTTCTAAGAGCCACGGCACATTTCCTCAGTATTCAATCTCGAAACGGATAGAGAGCATGCTAACATCTTCCCCACTCACGCAACTTCGGAATACGATGTGATGAACGCACTGAAAGGGATTGCGATCCTGCTGGCTCTTGGGGCTGGCTTTTTTGCCAGCGACCTTGTTGCTTGGTTCCAGTCGCCTCAACCTGATCTTAACGATTACTGTCAACTATCACAGCAAAGCTGTGAGCAAGCGGGTGTCACCATGACCCTAGCTCAAGATAAAGCCCACCCATTAGTTGCCAATCGGCTCACCGTACACTGGTCCAATACGGATGCACAAAATTTGATCCTCACTTTAGAGGGGCTTGAGATGAATATGGGCAGTGCCAAGTTTTCTTTATCCTCGAACGGTGATGGCCTATACAGTGCCGACATTATTCTGCCCGTTTGTACTTCGGATGCGATGACTTGGATTGGTGAGCTTAGCGATGGCAAACAGACGGTTTACCCAGCAATTAGGATGGAACGATGAGTAAGAATTGGTCATTGATATTAGTGGTGGCGTTTACCCTAGGATTTGGTATCAAAGCCTATTTGGATAGCCAACAGAAATTAGCCGCACAGGTGACTACCCCACTGACCTTATCGGGGGACAATCAGCAAGCTGTCGCCATTTTCGATCAAGCCGACCCACGAATTCGAATTGTCTATTTTGGCTTTACACGTTGTCCAGATGTCTGCCCAACCTCTTTAGCTATGCTCTCCGCAGCCTTAAACCAAGTCGATGATAAAACGAAGGCGCAGTTACGCCCGATGTTTATCTCCCTTGATCCGGAGCGAGATGATGCCAAACTCGCCGCACAATACGCCCACTACTTTCATCCAATGATCGAAGGTTTGTCTGGCTCCGTTGCAACCACCAACCAGATTGCGCAAAAGTACGGTGTGATTTTTCGTAAAACCGAATTACCCAATTCGGAGCTGAAATACACCTTAGATCACAGCTCTTATTTCTATTTCTTGCAGCCGGATGGCACCTTGATCAATAAAGTGCCGCATACCCAAGACCCCACACCCATCGTGGATGCCATAAAGAAAGTCATTCAATAAAAAGGATAATTTAATGAAACTGAACACCTTGCTTCTTTCTAGCCTACTGCTTAGCACATCAGCTTTAGCTCAATCAGACATCATGGTTCACCAAGCTTATGCGCGCGCGACTCCTCCTGCCGCAGTCAATAGCGCCTTTTTTGGTGAAGTCATGAACCACAGTGATGTGGAGCGCTACATTGTTTCCGCCAGCAGCGAAGTGGCTGCCAAAGTGGAGCTGCATGACGTCATTAAAGAAGGCGATGTGATGAAAATGCGCCAAGTTCCTGAGTTTGTGATCCCCGCTCAAGGGACTTTAGTGCTCAAACCGGGCAGTTTTCACATCATGTTGCTTGAATTGAAAAAGCCACTGCAAGAGGGTGAGAACATCGAGGTGGAAATCACGTTTAAAAACGGTGAGAAGCAAATGATTACGGCACCGGTGAAAAAAGTGATGTCCGGTATGGCTGAGCACAGCTCACACTAAGCCTCTTGGACGCATATCTCGCTCAACAACAAACCTTAGACCTGATTGCAGTCCAAAGTTTTGTCGCTTCAAGTAGGAAGTGAATATCTCAAAAATTAAGGGTGATGGATTCACCCTTTTTTGTTGCCCTTGTTATACCCAGACGACAAAAACGATAAGGAATCTCTGCATTATCAACGTTAAGCAACAAATTACTTACTTCCTCTCAAAATACACAACTTATCACGGCAAATATCAATTATCGGTAGACACATTATCTTGTGCGGTTAATATTGGAGCCCTTCAGGATTAATGACTGAAGCTACAATAATTCAAATTTTTTATGATTCGCAGGGATAACTATGCAGAACAACTCGTTTCTAGCCCGTTTGGTGCGTGGAAATCTGGTCTTACAAATTTTAGCCGGCATCCTATTAGGTGCAGCGCTGGCTACTTTTTCACCAGAAAACGCTCAAAAAGTGGGATTAATTGGTAATTTATTCGTAGGCGCACTGAAAGCCGTAGCTCCAGTGCTGGTGTTTATTTTGGTGGCATCTTCAATCGCCAACCAGAAGAAAAACCAACACACCTACATGCGTCCAATCGTTGTGTTGTACCTATTTGGCACCTTTTCAGCAGCACTGACCGCAGTTATTTTAAGTTTCCTATTTCCGACCACGCTCGTACTTGCAACCGGCGCTGAAGGCGCAACACCGCCACAAGGCATTGCCGAAGTGCTCAACACCTTGTTGTTCAAGCTGGTCGATAACCCAGTCAGCGCTTTGATGAATGCGAACTACATCGGCATTTTAGCTTGGGGCGTGGGTTTAGGTTTGGCACTGCACCATTCTTCATCGACCACCAAAGCTGTGTTTGAAGACCTTAGCCACGGCATCTCCCAAATCGTGCGTTTTATCATTCGTCTCGCACCCTTCGGTATTTTTGGCTTAGTGGCTTCAACGTTTGCCACTACAGGCTTTGATGCACTTGCTGGTTATGCGCAGTTGCTGGCGGTTCTACTTGGCGCAATGGCCTTTATCGCTCTGGTCGTCAATCCAATGATTGTCTACTACAAAATTCGCCGTAACCCTTTCCCTCTGGTTTTACAATGCCTACGTGAAAGTGGGGTTACTGCATTTTTCACGCGTTCAAGTGCTGCCAATATTCCGGTCAACATGGCACTGTGTGAAAAACTCAAACTCGATGAAGATACTTACTCAGTCTCTATCCCACTGGGAGCGACTATCAACATGGCGGGCGCAGCAATTACTATCACAGTACTGACTCTTGCTGCGGTACACACCATGGGTATTGAAGTGGATCTGATGACAGCATTACTTCTCAGTGTGGTTGCAGCGGTCTCGGCTTGTGGTGCTTCTGGAGTAGCGGGCGGTTCATTGCTCCTTATTCCACTCGCGTGTGGTTTGTTTGGGATTTCCAATGACATCGCGATGCAGGTTGTTGCAGTAGGTTTCATTATCGGCGTGATTCAAGACTCAGCCGAAACAGCCCTGAACAGCTCAACCGACGTACTCTTCACGGCAGCCGTATGCCAAGCAGAGCATGAAAAGCGCGCTTAAACTTTCCGCTTAATGATTGTGAAAAGACGCTCCAATGGGCGTCTTTTTTATTAATAAATCCATTAATAACAATGGGTTAATATCTAATTTCTGTGATCAACTTTCTCACATTAGGCAATCAGTTGCTTTATTTCTCATTAATCTTTGACCTTAATTCATGATGTAGAAAAATACACAAAATTAACATTTAATCAACAATGGTTGTGCGAAACAATGACTCTGTCAACTTGACACAAGGAGTCTATGATGCAAGTACGCACTACAACCAAAACTTTACTCGCCACCTCAATCAGCACCGTATTACTGAGTGGATGTTATTGGGACGACCCTCAATGGGTTGCTAACAAAGTCAGCCAATCCATCAGTCGCAGTGATGTGGTGGCTCACCTGCAAACGCTTGAAGGAATCGCTTCCCCTACTCCAGATGGCACCTCACTTACTCGTGCAGCGGGCTCACAGGGCTATCAAGAGTCCGTTGATTACATTATCGCAACGATGAAAGAGCTCGGTTACGAAGTGACGACTCAAGAATTTGATTTTCGTTCTTGGACAGAGCTTGGCGGTACCAAACTGAATGTCGCCGGTGTTGATCTGATCAGCGCTAAACAAGCGCCGGAAGGAACAGAAGGCGATTTTTCCGTACTCTCTTATGCAGGCAGCTCTAATGGAGAATTAACCGGTGAATTAGTTTTCATCACCCCTGACTTTGACTTTTCTTCTCCCAACTACGATGGCAGTGATGGTTGTGAAGCCTCGGATTTTACTGGGATCGACCTACAAGGGAAAATTGCCGTTATCCAGCGCGGCACTTGTGGCTTTAGCGACAAGGTGGTCAATGCTCAAAAAGCTGGTGCTAAAGCCGTGATCGTATTCAACCAAGGCAACAGTGCAGGCCGTACTGGCTTATTCAGTGGCACCTTAAGCAATACCAGCACAGCAACGATTCCGGCATTCGCTGTGACTTTCCAACTGGGTAAAAACTGGTTCGATGCAGCTCAATCTGCGGCGATACCTGTCACTCTAACGCTCAATGTTGACGATAAGATGATTGTGACACAGAACGTTTTAGCCGAAACTCGCAAAGGAAATCCTGACCAAATCGTCATGCTAGGTGCTCACTTAGACTCAGTCCCTGAAGGCCCGGGGATTAATGACAACGGCTCCGGCACCGCAGGCTTATTAGAATATGCAGAGAAGCTCGCTAAGCTCAAAGTTCCCGTGAAAAACAAAGTCCGCTTTGCTTGGTGGGCTGCGGAAGAAGCTGGGTTGGTTGGTTCAAATCACTACACCAAAACCCTTTTCGAGCCTATTTACCAGCAAGCCCAACAGCAAATCATGGATGAACTCGGTATTAGCGACCCAGCGCAACTGACCGAGGCACAAAAAGATCTTGTTGAAGCTCGTTATACTCAGCTCAACAAAATCAAGCTCTATCTGAACTTCGATATGATTGGCTCACCCAACTACATTTTCGGGGTTATGGATGGCGATCTGTCGGATACCAAAGATAGCCCAGATAACGCCTACACGGGGGACTTCAAGCCACCATTTGGCACTTCAGACATCGAACTTCGCTTCAATCAATTTTTCACCGATAAAGGAGAAGGCACCATTCCTCAAGCGCTTTCTAAACGTTCCGACTATGCGGGGTTTGCCGATTGGGGGGTCGCTTTTGGTGGTCTCTTCACTGGAGCAGAAAAAACCAAAACAGCGGAAGAAGTGGTGAAATTTGGCGGTGAAATTGATGTGGCTTACGACCACTGTTATCACCAAGCTTGTGATGATCTCAACAACATCAGCCAAAAGGCTCTGTATGTAAACACTCAAGCCTTGGCCTATGTCACCACCTACTATGCCATGAGCAAAATCCTATTCCCGGCAGAGGTGAGTGCTCAGCCTAAAACAATGGCAAAACAGAGCTTCCGTATACAGCCAGTAGAAAAACACCGGATTGGTACGACACTGAAAGCTGCACACAGTGAATCGGATCACGGCCACTTCCACGGCGATTTCGATCAAGAGAAATTCTGATCTCTCTCATCGATTGACATGCATTCAAACCAAAAATGGGCATCAAATGCCCATTTTTTATACCAGATGCCAACGTCGTAACCACGGCTTAAAACGTGGGTGTTGCAATGGATATTGCTGCGGAACCAATAAGTACAATACGCCGACCAACAAAGCCGCACCAAGCAGATCCACCGGATGGTGCATACCAAGCCACAATCGACTATACGCCACTCCGCTCACCCAAATCAGCAGCGCACCGAGACTGAGATAGTGCTTTTTTTCCGCTAATAAGCTACCAAAATAGAGCAAACAGACCAGGGCAAACACCGTGTGCCCAGATGGGAAAGAAAAATCCGTTTCCCCTTGCCAGTGCATCACCCGCCAAGGGCTCACTTTCTCTTCCATCGCCAACATTAAGGCTTCTTGCTTGGGTTGCGCTAATTTATAGAAATGGCCAGCATTAGGCAGCAGTAAGGATTGGGTCATCAGTTCAGTGTATGGCCTCGGCTCTTGAGTAACCACTTTCATCCCCACTTTTAGCACCATGGCCAAGCCAAGTAACAGCATTAATTGAATGGATTTATTCAGCCATTGATGACGAGGAATGTGGCAACGCCACCCAACCCAGCACACCAAAAAGAACAATGTGAATAGAAAGCCCTCTTTGCCTGCAGAATGCGTTAAGTACGTCATGGCACGGCCAACTGAATCACTTACAGGTTGCGTAAAATCCAGCTGCAGCGACAACAGGGTTAAAGGAATTAATAGAAGGACAAACGTCAGCAGTAAAACCAAGGCACGTTTGCAGCTCATGATGCGTGCTTTCATAACCATACTCCACCCGAACACAGTATGCGCATTGTAGAAAACCTCTGTCCGGTAATGCCAATATCGTGTCAATTTGCTGGAAAAAAACGTTCATTTTCCTCTTCGGTTTGCCACTAAATTTATTAACCCCCAAATAACAATAATGTAACTAAATTTTTCATTCCTAGGTTGGATAGTAGAAAAAGCTTTGCCTATAGTTTGGATTAGTCACCAGATAAGGAGAATGAACATGGTGAAAAACACAATGCTCAACCGTTTAAATGAGCTACCAAGACTGTCTAAAGTTCTGCAAGAATTGCTGGATATGGCCAATCAGCCTGATGTGGATTTTCATCAGCTCAGCAAAAAAATCACGCTGGATCAAATCCTGACAGCGCGTTTGCTCCGCATGGCTAATTCTGCTTATTTTGGTGGTAACGGACATATCGCTACCGTAAACGATGCGATCATCCGAGTCGGCATTGAGTCGGTTCGTACTCTTGTTGTTGCTTCCGTCCTCTCCAGTACTTTTCCAAAAATTGAAACTCTCGATCTGAATGATTACTGGACCAATACCTTTGAAACAGCGTTAATTGCCAGCAAGATTGCCGAACAAGTCGGTTTGGATAAGTCAGAAACGTTTACCACTGGCGTGCTGCATAACATTGGCGAACTCATGATTCATACTTTGATGCCCACCGAGGCCTCACTGATCCAACAGAAAATCGCCCAAGGCATGGATCCGCTCAGCGCTCAAGAAGAGGTCTTAGGTATTTCAGCGCCTCGCATTGGTGCGATGTTGGCAAAAGAGTGGAAATTCCCTTCGGAAATGGTTGATGCCATTAAACATTTTGATGAACCCCGTGAAGCCGAAATCTCCCCCAAACTGGCGGTGGCGATTCACTTTGCCCGCGATATTAACTTCAGTTGGGATAAGCTCACGGAAAGCAAAGAGAAATCGATCTACCTTGCTGACCATCCTGACTCGCGTTTACTCAGCATTTCTGCTGCCTTTCAATCCACCATTGATCGGGTACGCGGCAATGGAAAGGAGTTGGCCACACAGATGATGGCGGCCTAAAAAAACATCCCAAGAAGAGGCTGGTTCTTCTTGGGATGAAAAGGGCAATTGATAACGCTTTATGCGCCGATGACACCGCCGTCTTCACGAGTGATCATCATGATGGTTGAACGAGGTTTGCTTGTACCACCGTAAGGGAAATGCGATGGAGCAGCCTCTTCACCCGGGTGCTGAACACCAACAAACATGGTTTTGTGATCAGGGCTGAAGGTTAATCCCGTGATCTCACACGCGATAGGGCCAGTTAAGAAGCGTTTCACTTCACCTGTGATTGGGTCACCACACAGCATTTGGTTATTCCCCTGTCCAGCAAAATCACCTTGGTTAGAGTAGTTACCATCGGTTTGGATCCACAAGCGACCTGCAGCGTCAAAACCAATCCCATCAGGGCTGTTAAACATATTGTCAGCCGAAATGTTTTCGCTACCTGCGTACAGGGTGCCTTTGTGAACGGTTGGATTACCTGCAATTAAGTAGAGGTCCCAAGCGAACACATCACTGGTGTGATCACCCTGCGCTGGCATCCAACGAACGATCTGCCCGTAGTTATTCTTCTCGCGTGGGTTAGGGCCACCAACAGGTTGACCTTCTTTGCCACGGTTTTTGTTGTTGGTGAGCGTACAGAACACATGCTTTTTATCAGGATGCACGGCCACCCATTCTGGTCGATCCATGGTCGTTGCGCCCACTTGGGTCGCCGCACGACGAGCAAAAATCAGCACTTCGGCTTGATCTTTAAATCCGTTTTCAGGAGTGAGGCCATTCTTGCCAAAGCTCAGCTCCATCCAGCGTCCGCTGCCTTTCAGTTCGTTTTCATTGATATCGAACTTAGCGACATACAAGGTGCCCTCTTCCAGCAGATTACGGTTTTGCTGATCATTACCGGCTTGGTAGCGATGCTTGGAAACGAATTTATACAGATGTTCGCCGCGTTCATCATCACCAAGATAAACTACCACATGGCCATCATTATTAATCACCAGTGCCGCATTTTCATGTTTAAAACGACCAAGAGCGGTACGTTTCAGTGGTGTAGAGTTCGGATTATGCGGATCAATTTCCACAACCCAACCAAAGCGGTTTGGCTCTTTAGGGTTCTTGGTTATGTCGAAACGCGCATCGTGCTTATGCCATTGGTAATCACTAGGTTCAGCAGCAATTCCGTAACGCTTCTGGTCAGCATCGACACTGCCTTCTTGGTCCGCACCAAAGAAATCATCGAAGTTTTCTTCACAAGTGAGGTAAGTGCCCCAAGGAGTTTCACCATTCGCACAGTTATTGAAAGTACCCAGCACTTTTAATCCGCTAGGATCTTCAGCCGTTTTCAGCAGATCATGGCCTGCAGCAGGACCGGTCATCATCATTGGTGTATAAGCGGTGATCCGACGGTTACGTTCACCTTGACGGTCTACCATCCACTGACCATTTTTACGTACCACTTCAACGATGGTGACACCGACTGCCGCTTGCGCTTTACGTACGTCATCCGCCGTCATCGCTTTACCTTGATGATCAAACAGATACTCGTAATTGGTGTATTCATTGTTGATCGCGAGCACACCGCGATCTTCGCTGATCGGGAAAAAGCTCATGCCATCCGTATTATCGCCAAACTGTTTCTCTTGTGCTTTTGAGTCTTGCTTGCCGCTTTGGTCAAATTCTGGCGCATTCGCAAAAATAGGATCGCCCCAAGACATGAGTGGAGTGGCTTTATAGCCTTTAGGCACAATCACTTTATCTTCTGTTGACACAGGGATTGCTGAGAAATTCAGTAGGTTTGATGTGGCTGGCGCAGCCACCGCACTCGCAACCGGATTTAAGGCTAAAAACGCGCCGGCACTCACTGCCGCACTGCCCGCCAAAAAATGGCGTCTAGACAGTTGCGCTTCAATCATTTCACTAAACTGGGATTCTTGCTCATCACGCTTCCACATTGGGGGCTCCTTGACTTTATGTTTATATCCTGAGAATTCAGGTTAATTAGATGTTGCGCAAGAGTAGCTGCCCAAGATGACTGCTCGGTGAAATTTCTGTTGCTAAAACATGACAATACAAAGAACGAGACTAAAGAGTTATGCAACTTTTTAACTATCTCACTAGGCACACTCTAATAACTTGTACTACTTTTTCTCTAGCTGTCGCTCTTTAATCAACTGGTTGGATACCGAAACGACTTGAGTTTACTGGCCGGTGGTAAGTGAGATCTGGGCTCTGCACGGGATCACTTTAATACGACGAGAAACGTGTATTCCACGGCCGATTCATGTCATGTAGAGGTAGAGAACCTTTTTTAATACCACCACCCTACTTGGCACTATGCATCAAGTAGATAAGGAGTTTTTATGCACAAATCTCTGGCACTCTTCATTCTTGCTAGCCTTCCGGTTATGGCCAACGACTACCAAGCCGAGCTCACTCAATACGTTCAAACTGAATTAAAGCAAATCTCTGCCGATCCGCTGATTATCGAAGCAATAAAACTACAAAATGCGAAAAATGCTAACCTCACACAAAGTGAAATTGACCAATTGGATAAACAGTGGCGTGCTGAGGTGGGTCAAAGTGACACCCCAATGATCCAGTCCGTATTGAATACGCCAGCCTCACAAAAGCTGATGGAGATTCAAAACGCCAGTAACGGCAAGATTACCGAAGTATTTGTGATGGATAATAAAGGCCTGAATGTTGCGCAGAGCGAAGTCACCTCTGACTATTGGCAGGGTGATGAAGCTAAATGGCAAAACACCTACTCAAAAGGCGTTGGAGCATTTGATATCAGTGACATTGAAGAGGATGAATCCACACAGGTATTTCAAGCTCAAGTGAGTTATACCGTGGTAGATCCCAGTTCAGGCGAAGCTATTGGTGCTATCACAGTCGGCATTAATGTTGACGCATTGTAATACTCCACCGAAATCCCAAGCTTGAAGTAGCAGACAATCTCACTGCGACTTCAACTCGATAAGGGATAAGACTCATACACATTGGTTAGGTGAGCTTATGAAGTTAAGCATTAGTCGTATTCTTTTGCTGAGTGTTTCTATTCTTTGCACCCTTGCGCTGTTGTCCCTGACTTATTTGACTTGGACGAAAAGCGTAAAAGAGATGAACACCATCAGTGCTGAAACTTTCGAGAAAACGTCACTTTCTCTGGCTGATAATATTGCGACTGCCGTTCGTTTTAATAAAACCAGCGCAATTTCGGAGCGGGTGGCCATTGAACTCAACGCAAATCCAGTTCAACTCAAAAATGTGTATACCTTCAACGCCAAGGGGCAAGTGCTGTATAACGCCAAAAATACTAGCGATACGGCCACCAGCCTGAATCAATGGGTAACTCAACCACCGTCCGATCAAGCTGTTCGCAAAAATACCGATGGCCATGAAGGGCTCCTAATTATCGTGCCGCTCAAAGCTGGGAAAAATGCAGATTTAGTCGGCTATCTCGTTACAGAATGGGGGTTCGATCAAGTTCAACAAGTCGCATCACAATTACGCAATCAAGCGTTTATGCTCAGTATTGGCTTTCTCTTAGTGACCTTAATAGCCATTTACTGGCTATTACAACGTACATTGATCGCACCTTTAAATGATTTAAAGGTGCTTTGTCATGCTCTGGCAAGCGGTAATTGTGACCTAAGCTCACGAATCAACTTTCGTAAGGACAATGAGCTCGGTCAACTGGCTAATGCCATTGATGATTTTATCGCAAAAGTGGAAAGCACCTTTGCACCTATCAAAGACCGAATCGTGGAAGTCACGGATGTCAGCCACAAAGTTGAGCAACAAATTGGTCGTTTAGAGCACAACATACATAATCAACAGAGTGAAATTTCCAATTCAGTCGCTATCGGTCATCAAAGCCAAGACAGCATCAAAGCGGTGACAGAGAGTATTTATGCCGCCTCCGAGTCTTTAAAACAGGCTGTCACCAGCAGTGAAGACAGCAAAGCTCAGCTCCGCGAGGCGCAAACCCAAAATCAACAACTGGTCGAAAAAGCGGAAATCACCACAAAAACCGCGACAGAATTGAATACACAAGTCGAAAAAGTGACCGATATCTTACAAATGATCCGCAGTATCGCCGAGCAAACCAACCTTTTGGCACTGAATGCCGCCATTGAGGCCGCCAGAGCAGGAGAAAATGGCCGCGGTTTTGCCGTCGTAGCCGATGAGGTGCGCCACTTGGCTGAAAAAACGTCCGCTTCAACCAATCAAGTTGAAACGCTATTAACTCAACTCTCGGGTTACTCAAGAAACCTGATTGGTTACATGGAAGAGAGCTTGGTAGCGGCGAGAAATTGCGTAGCGGCGATTGAAAGCGGTTCAAATTTGGTCGATAAAGCGATTATCGATGTTAATCAAGCCAATAGCACCAACCAAAATGCAGTGCATGATAGCGAGCAGCAGAATCGTTTAGTTGAACAACTGCTCGATCAACTGCGTTTGTTGGACAACCATGCCCGTGAACTATTAACGGATAGCGCAACGATAAGTGAGCACAGTAAAGAGCTACTCCGCTCCGCAAGCCAGACCCGCAGTAACCTCAAGCAACTTTCACATTAAGATGAGTGTTATAAACCAACGACTTGGGGTTACTGGTAGGCGGGAAGTGAGTTCATCCCTACGAACTTAGATACACTCTATGATTCGGTTGAACGCATCAATCACGCCAAGAAGAAAGCGCTATGCTGCATGCACCAAGTGTGGAGCCAAATTTATCAGTTCATCGACAATTTCTTTGGCCTGCTTTGAGTAAATTAGCTTATCTTTTGCGCCGACCAACTGGATGTAACGAACTTTGCCAGACAGTATCATTTGTCGCAGGACACGTAATACCACTTGATTGTCCAGAACCTTATGGGTTTCCAAACCGTTCCCAGGGACTAAAGAAGCAAGGTCAATATTGATCACCAACTGCTCACAGTGTTCGATATAACCACTCAGTTGGGCTTTGAGTTGAGTGCGATTTAAAAAACCGCACTCTTCATGACTGACCCAATCACACCCCAGATCCTCGGCATACTCTAAAGTCTGCGCGTGGGTATGCTCTGTATCAATCCCAATACAAAACAGCTTAGCTTGTGCAAAGCGCGATAAAGCAAAGTGAAAAGCGCTACCCACTTGCAGATCCAGTGTTTGCTTAAGTTCAAAGCCATGTCCGATATGCACCATTCCTACACTGGCGCCGTCTTGCGTTAACGCAGGCAAACTGTGCAAGAGAATTTCATGGCAGTTAGCAAAGGCAACAGGAATAACTCCCAACGCCACGGATTGATTCAAGGCTTGTTGGTATTTAGCCTGAGTTTGGCCATCCAACACATAATGACTGGCATCGGCGTATTTCGGCGTAGATTGCTGCTGATACAACCAATCTGAAGCGACATCCAAGCTTTGCTGCGCAAACTCAAACTCTACCAGCGACATCGGCTTTACGCGCTGACACACGGTCATAAAGCCAAACGTAGACGTTGGATGACTGGATGTACGATGTAAACGGTAGCGTTTGAATAAGCTAAGCATGATCAATTACCTTTCTGGTGGCAACGCCCGTGCGGCTTGCAATACATGTAAAATTATCCGTTGCTTGTTGCTTTCGACTCGGTGGGCTGGAGCCATCACCGAAATTGCACCAATCAACTTACTCCCTTTCATCACCGGAGCACTGATCCCCGAAACACCGGGATCAATTTCAGAGGTACTCACGGCATATCCATGACGACGTATTTTTTCAAACTCGCTCTGCCACTTGTCTAACGTCGGATCTTCGCCAAAATAACGCAGGATCTTTTCACAACGAGCTGCAGGCATGTACGCCAACATTACTTTAGATGAGGCACCTCGAAGCAGTGGTTGACTTTGACCCTGGACGAAGCTGCATCGAAGCGCCTGCATACTTTCTCTTTGGCTAACGCATAGGGCTCGATAACCGACAGGCACCATATACGCGGCCATTTCCCCAGTCTGTTTTTGTAGACGACTTAACACAGCTTCAACCGCATCGAGGTTATGTTGGCTGGTTTCGTAACTTCTCATCAGCAGCAATGCCGCCGGACCGATGATCAAGGTTTTGTCGTGCGGACTCTCTTCAATCAAGTTCCACTCTTTCAGCAGCTTCAAATGTCGATACAGGCTACTGAGCGGTACTTGCAGTTGTTCACTGAGTCCTTTTGCAGAGACAGGTTCTGGGTTTACTGCGACTTGCATCAGCAATTGCAGTGATTTTTCATTAACTTGGTTTGCTGAAATCTTTGTTTCGTTCATGTGTGCTTTTTAGCCTTTAATGGTGGGCACCTCAAATCTTGATTCTTGTATATCGAGAAATAGAGAAGAATTAAAGGATTGCATTCCCAATGAGTGAGAATGAGAGAGAAATTGAGCAAATTAACCAGAAAAATAAGGCTGACTCAGTCCAAAAACAAAGCCTGTTCAACGCAGCGACGCCCCTTTTGCTTTGCCACTGTTTGTATTTTGGGGAAAGGGTCGCATCACGCTATTCCCTTATCCACCAAGAGAATGGCCATTCCCTTTACGACGAATGTATGGCGAGAATACACCAATAGAAAGAGGCTCTGCCTATGCAGAGCCTCTCTTATCTGTTGAGAATCGTTACGTCTGAGGCCAACTCAGATGCTGCCGATTAATGAGTAGAACAACTCGCGGCACCGAGGTCTTTCCACACACCCCACTGGCCTGACTTACTTGGATCTTCTCCGCGGGTCCACCATTTGGCTTCCCACGTCTTACCTGCCCAAGTCACTTGCTGACCACCAGTATAAATGGCATCGGCATTCCACAAGTTAGTACACGCATCACCACCGCCAACTTTTTTCTCAACCAATACTGAAGCAGAAGCTGTGCTGGTCGCTTTACCATCACTGACTGTCACCGTGAAGCTTAAGCTGGTGTCTTGGCTATACTCACCGGCGACAAACGTCACTTTGGCTCCTTGCACGGTGGCGTTAATGCCGACAGGCAGATCCCAAGTAAAACTCAGCGGATCTTGGTCAGCATCACTCGACGCGGAAGCATCGACCACCACTGTTGCTCCGGCTTTGACTGATGCAGGAGCAGAAACTGCCGCAACAGGTGCCGTGTTCACAGGTGTGGTGGACTTCGGATTGACGGTGACCACCACAGTATCGGTTGCCGTAGCACCTTTGTTGTCTGTCACAGTCAGTTTGAAAGTAAACGTCTGCTTCTCAGTCACTTCTGCAGCGTTAAAACTCGCTTTAGCACTGTTTGCCCCAGTCAAGGTCACAGCAGGACCTGCGGTTTGCTCCCACAAGTAACTTGCAATACTTCCATCACTGTCTTTTGAAGCGCTGCCATCCAAAGATACGGCGGCTGGCCCCGTAACCGTGATGTCCGCTCCAGCATTCGCAACCGGTGCTTTGTTTACTGGCGGTGTCGTTGTGCCACCCGCTAAACCTTCATGCATTGCATTCAGGATGTCACCATTGTCTGCATCGATTTCCCATGAGAACAGACCCGCTAAGCCAAGGTTACGTACGTAAGCCCCTTTTGCTTTCACAGAGCGATCATCATCAAAAGTGACGAGCTGACCTGTAGTACGGTTCCAAACCCAAGGTGCTTCCGCTT
The DNA here is from genome assembly GCF_008369605.1 of Vibrio cholerae. Taxonomy (NCBI): domain Bacteria; kingdom Pseudomonadati; phylum Pseudomonadota; class Gammaproteobacteria; order Vibrionales; family Vibrionaceae; genus Vibrio; species Vibrio cholerae. The sequence goes on along the minus strand of NZ_CP043556.1, from coordinate 667,808 downwards.
GCTCATCGTAGCCATATTCAAAACCATTCACGCCAGTTTTATTGGCACCTAGCATGAAGTTTTTAACGCCTTTATAGTCAATGACACCCGCTTCCCAAACACCTTGTGCTGTCGTGCCTTTCAACTTGCCATTACCAACGCCGGTCATTGGGTCGTTAGGATCTTTCAGTGAAGCCGGCGTCACACCTTCCCAACCACGGCCATACATAGCCGCACCCACTACCAGCTTGCTCGGTGGAACACCTTGGGCGAGCAGCAGTTGAATACCGTTATCGGTCGTGTAAGCTGGGCCTTTGTACGGCTCGCCATTTTCATCCACGCCTTTACCGTCACATTGGCCAGGGCGCATAAATGAACCACAGTACAGCGCCGTTTGGTGGCCCAGTACGTTATTCCAGCCGCCGTAGAAGTCATAAGTCATTGCGAAGATATAATCCATGTACTGAACGGCTTGGCCGTAGTTCACATCTTCAATCTTGTCATGACCAACACCGATAGCCGACGTCAGTTCATACTTACGACCCGTTTCCGCTTCAAGCTCATCAAGCATAGCGCGCAGCTCTGCCATCAAAGCTACGTAAGCTGGACCATCTTTTACCGGATCGCCAAGATCAGCCGCTTGGCCGCCGCCGCCCGGGTATTCCCAGTCAATATCCACGCCATCGTAGAATTTCCATGTTTTCAGGAAACGTTTCACAGAAGCGACAAACACATCGCGCTTCGCTTTATCGGTAAAGCTGAAGAAGGGATCAGAGAGTGTCCAGCCACCGATCGATGGGATGATTTTCAGATCAGGATACGTTTTTTTCAGCGCCATCAACATGGCGTAGTTACCTTTGATCGGTGAACTGTACTGATGACCCGCTTGAGGGAAACTCTTTTGATAAGCAGCCCATGGATCGTGAATGACCACTTCAAAATCTGGCACACCTTTACACGCAGTTTGCAGAGCGTTAAAACTGTTACCGCCAACCGATTTCAACGATTCGTTTGGACCACAGATCGGAATAAAACCATACAAAATATGCGTTAGGTTCTGCCCTGGGATGTTATCCACCGTAAACTTACGATCATAAATACTCCACTCAACAAAATAAGTCCCAACCACCGTATTTTGTGGGATGGTGTAAGACTTATTGTTAGGGTCAACGTTCATTTTCAATGGCTTGAGGTGTGAACCATCGGTATCCGCAATAGTGATTTCGCTTGGTGCACTCTTAGTACAACCAGTGGCATCACACGCTTCAATCACCAATTGATAAACACCACCCTTAGGATAAGTAAACTGGGCGGTAGTTTGGCTACCACTGATTGGACCGGTGGCAACTTCAACCCCATCAAAATAGATCTTGTAGGTATTTCCTGTCACGCCACTCCATTGATTAAACTTGAGCGTGATCGGTGCTTCCTCATGGTATTTAACCATTTGGTTGTAACCTGCGGTGGTTTCCATCGCGAGTTCAATTTTCGAAAATTGCAGATTGTTCGACCCATACACGTCAACACTAGGAGCCGAGGGTGCTGCCATCGCGGTACTCGCTAAAGCACAAGCGATACTTGCGGCGCACAAAGTCATTCGATTCATAAGTTTTATCTCTCTTCCTTAGATGTTTCACTTTTTACACAAGCTGCCAATCTACGCATGAAATCCATGACAGCCTCGAACGTCAGTATCAGAGAGACTTTTTTATTTGCGAAAAAAAATTAATCACTTTTCGAGTCACAAGTCGCTAATTTTCCGAAACCCGCGAGGAGTTGCAGAAATTAAGCAATCTTGAGTCAAGAATTCAGAATTTTGACAAAACAAATTGGCATTATGGATTGATTTACGCTATCAGCCTGCTAATTAGCAGCACATTTACCTTATATTGTACGAAATGCATCCAACTCCATTTTTCTGTTAAGTTTCAGTGAATTTGCTTCACTTTGTGAGAGTCAAACCTTGCCTTTTCGCTATCAAAAGCGCACCCTTTGCAGCGCTCGTCACAGAACGAAATACACAAAAAGGATTGAAAAATGAAACCTATGCAGCGTCTGACTTGTTTGCTTGCCCTCTGTTTTGCTGCTTCAGCAAGTGCCAAAGTCACTATGGAGATCCCAGATACGATTGATCTATTGGTCGTAAATGGCAGTAGCCCTAAACTCTCAGGCGGCTTTTTTGACGCCACGAAAAAGCTAGAATTAGAGGATGGTGAACAGCAAATTGTCTTTCGTTACTCGCCTTATTTCAGTCAAGGCAATGATCGCATCATCATCGATAGTGAAGTGGTGATTGCAACTTTTGACGCTGCCAACCAAGAACTCCGTTTTGATATGCCTAAGTATCGAGATGCTCCTCAGGCGACCAAAGCCATCAAAACCATGCAGTGGCAACTACTTGATCAACAAGGTAAAGCTGTAGAATTGCGCCAAGATCGTCTTATCAAAGAAGGCATGCAGATTGGGCGTAACTTTGAGTTTGAAACCGCTGAATATAATAAGAAAGGGGGTGTGGCGGCCTTAACCAGCTCAATGGCGGTTCAGCCTATCGCTCAGCAAGAGATTTCCAATGCGACGGCCATGGCTGCAGCCGAAGAGATGCTGCACTTTTGGTACAACAAAGCGGATGCTGAGACCAAAGCTCGCTTTAAAGCCTTTGTTAATCAACAATAAATACTTTTTTTCTGCTGATTGCTCTACGCAAAGCGGAATACAAAACTAAACGAGGCCTCAAGGGCCTCGTTTTTTATCGCTCCATAAACAATGACTTACTGCCAAAACAGCATCGCAATCGCGGTGAGCAGTCCAATACACGCAATATTGAGATAAAGCCCAACACGCATCATCTCGCTCTGCTTGATATGACCGGAGGCAAACACAATAGCATTCGGCGGGGTTGCCACTGGGAGCATAAAGGCGCAAGAGGCCGCAACCGCAATCAATACCGACAAGAGCACTGGCGACATGCCAAACGCTTCTGCTACGGTGGCAAAAACAGGGATCAGCAGAGCCGCACTAGCGGTGTTACTCGCAAACTCAGTTAAAAACACCACAAAGGTCGCCACGACTAGAATCACCACGAAGATCCCCATATGGGAAACCATATCGCTCAGAGCGTTGGCTAAAAATACACTGGTTCCGGTCTGTTTCAGCACGTTACTCAAACACAGGCCGCCACCAAACAGCAGCAATACACCCCAATCAGCGGTTTTCTGGATCTCTTTCCAATGCACAACACGTGCAAAGCTGAGCATTAAAATCGCTCCTAGCGCCACCAGCGTATCAAAGCTTTTGAAACCACCCAGTGCAGCGTTAATTGGGCTACTGAAAATCCATAAAAATACGGTTAAACCAAAGATGCCAAGGGTAACGACTTTACCTTTGTCCCAATTGACCGGAGCACGGTCCAATTCAAACGTGCCATTGAGAGTCGGCTTTAACAGGAAATAAAGGATTGCAATCGCCATTGGCAACATCATCATCGCCGTCGGTAAACCAAACTTCATCCAGTCAGTAAACGAGAGGCCGACCTCAGCCGCCGCAATCGCATTCGGAGGACTACCAACCAAAGTCGCGATACCGCCAATACTTGCGCTGTAAGCGACGCCCAACAGAACAAACACGTAAGTGCTGCGTTGTTTATCTGCATCGACTTTACTTAATACCCCCAACACGAGAGGCAACATCATGGCGGCTGTGGCGGTATTACTGATCCACATCGAGAGCAGCGCGGTCACACCAAACAGCATAAACACCGCCACACTCATTTTGCCTTGCGCCATTGCGAGGACTTTATCGGCAATCACTTTATCCAGTCCTTGATGGTGCATGGCTGCTGCCAGTGCAAAACCACCTAAAAATAGGAAAATGATCGAGTTGGCAAAGTTATTCAGCGCCGCTTGGGTTTCGAAAATACCGAAAAAAACCGCCATCACGGGGACAAGAATCGCGGTGACCGTCACGTGCAGCGCTTCGGTTAACCAAAGCACCGCAATGAAGGCGAGCATACTGATCCCCAGCACCACATTGTGTTCAAAGGGGAGAAAATGGTAGAGCGCGAGAAAGAGTGCAACATCCGCCAAAACAATCAGGCTGTTACGATGAAGGAACCATTCTCGGGTATTGGTGGGCAAAGGGACACTATCGTTTCTGTTCATTATTATTTTCCTTATGAGGGCCTTTAGGCGACGCCATGATCCCACAGATTTAAACAGAAAAGATAATTATCATTGCAAAATTGTTAAGCTTATCAAAAGCGCGATTACAAATTTAACATATTGAAATGATTTGAAATTCATTGTTGGAACACTTTGCAATCAGGAAAGTTATACAAGCGTTTAAAACTTATTCACCACTTGGATACTAGATGCGCAAAAATCGCTCACAGAGAATTGCCACAAATTCCAATTTGTCTTCACCGCGATCTGTGGAAGAATGCAAAGCTTGCGAGCGTATATCCAAGGGATTGATATGACAGACATCATTGCTCAACTACAGTTTTCCGCCACCATCACAGGCCCCATCTGCCTTATGCTCGGTTTGGGGGTGCTTTTTAAACGGATTAACCTGATCAATGAGAATTTTATTGAAGTCGCGTCGCGGATTGTTTTTCAGGTCACTCTTCCAGCGATGCTTTTTTTGAGCATCGTCAGTTCAAAGCACGATTTTTCCTCAAGCACTTCCTTAGTGGTATACAGCTTAATTGCCAATATGCTGTTTTTTCTCTTCACTCTCTTTAGCACTCGAAAACTGATCGACAGACCTCATGATTGGGGAGTGATCACGCAAGGTGGCTTTCGAGCCAACACCGCGATTATTGGATTGGCTTATGTAGCCAACACTTATGGCAACGCGGGGGTTGCCCTTGCGGCTATCTACGTCGCCTCGACCACGGTTTTGTTCAACATTCAGGCGGTGATTGCTCTCACACCACGCGGAGAAAGTAATGGTTGGCAAGCGGGAAAATTGATGTTTAAAACACTCACCAAAAACCCGTTAATCATCTCGATTGTGCTTGGTTTTCTATGTTATCTCGCCAGTGTACCGATCCCTAAAATTGTCACTGATGCTGGCCACTACTTTGCCAATATGACCTTGCCACTGGCCCTACTTTGTACGGGCGGCTCGCTGAATCTCAACTCGTTGAAAGACGATCGCCATTCTGCCTGGTTTGCAACCGGTTATAAGCTAATTCTCTCACCTTTACTGATTACCGGTGGCGCTTGGCTACTTGGCTTTCGAGGCTTAGATCTCGGCCTACTCTTTTTGATGACCTCCGCGCCCACCGCTGCAGCCAGTTATGTGATGGCAAGAGCCATGGGTGGAAATGCGACACTGGCTGCCAATATTATCGCCCTGACCACCGTGTTTTCATTCTTTACCTGTACGCTTGGTATTTTCCTGCTTTCTAGTTTTGGTGTGATCTAATCACCACAGATGAGCACTGGATCGCAAATTGGCGATCTCCTTTTTTGACAGCAAAAAAAGGCGATGGAAATCAAAAGAATGACCATTTGATTAACGTAATGTCGGCCTTTTCATTTTGCCGAGTGTCGTTATGCCTAATCATCCGAAAATCGCCAGCCTTGAACTTGGGCGAGTGATCGCCATGCTGGCCATTATTACTTTGCATTGCCAACTGTTTACCACTTATTGGTTCCTCGATGATGAACCGTGGGTAGCTTATTTATTTAACCAATCCACCCGCTTTGCCGTGCCACTGTTTTTCCTTATTTCAGGCTATTTAATTCAACCCAAACTCAGCCACAACCCAATGCAAACCTTGCGTAATTACTGCTCGCCATTACTGAGGATATGGGTGATTTGGAGTGTAATTAGCCTATTAATGCCCTTCAATCTCGAAGTGATGGTAAATCAAGGCTACCTTGCCGAACGCTCTGGCTATTGGGGATTTTTGCTGCAACACCCGCTTAACTCATTACTTGAAGGCGGGCTGGTACATCTTTGGTTTTTACCCGCACTGATGATTGCGGTTGCCATCATGGCACTGTTGAGCCGCCAACAAAAAACACACTGGATGCTACCGATTGCCATCGGGTTATACCTCTACGGTGAATTTGCAGGAAGCAGCGCCGTCGTCACTGGCATGAGTGCGCCCATCTATACTCGTAACGGCCCATTTTTCAGCACCTTGTTTGTCGTGATCGGTTATCTGATTCGTGAACGGCACATCCTGTGGCAAGCGCGCTCTGCGCTGTTATTAGCGATGCTGGGAATGGCTTTTCACTTCGTCGAAGCCTATGGCTTACATCAACACGGGCAGGTATTTAACACCAATGATTATCTGTTTGGCACCGCTTTGTGGGCAATTGGGCTGTTTCTTTTCCTACTCGCCAAACCCGATCTAGGCCGAAAGCCTTGGGTATTTTCACTATCACAAAGCATCCTAGGCTTTTACGTCAGTCACTTGTTAGTGGTGATCATGATGATGAACCTTGCCAGATTTTTAGGGCTTACTGGATTAGAAAAAGACACACTGGTTCTATTTGGCACTTTGCTCACCACTTATCTGCTCGTAAAAGGCTTAGAACGTACACCACTCAAGCACCTGTTATTTCGGTAGCAATAAGTCTGAAACCACAAAGGGAGCCATGGCTCCCTTTACTGTTTACCGGAAATAGTACTTATCCCCAAACAACTTGGCGTTGCAGGTAGGCGGCAAATGAGTTCATCCCCATGAGTATAGACAAACTCTGTGATTGAGGTGAACGAGCGAAGCCAACACCGCTGCAGCTTCAAGTAGGAAGGGGATAGAAGAACTTGCTATAAGGCAATACCCATAGGTTTAACACCATCAGCACCGCTAAGCAGCCAAAAGTGAGCTGCATACCACGCACACGATTAGGAATGGTGGCTTTAAACATCGAATCAGCGTGTAACACCCGCCCTACCACAAAGGCCACGCCGAGTGCGTGAATCCACCACACATTAACGCCATTCATTTCAGCTAAACCGAGTAGGATTAGGAAAATGGGAATGTATTCCGTCGCATTACTCTGCGCACTGCGCGCCCTAACTAAGGCATCCACACCACCATCGGCAAACAGCACCTGATGTTTACGCCGCTGACGAATCACCTGTACGGCTAAATAAATCAACCAGCCGCACAGCACGACGGCATATCCTGTTGTGACCATAACCGTTCCTAAACACGAATATCTAGAATAATGAGTATAGCTGAAAGTTTTATAAAAATTTAATCCACCCACTTATCACGGCTAGTAAAACCATCTATGTATACCATGGGTGTCATTTCTTTCATACTTTCCTCTATATTACAGTCTGCAGTTATATTTTCCTCATTTTCTATACCAATAAAAAACTTGTCTGACCCTGTTATAGCCTCATACAAAGTAGCATAGCAATATAATTGCCTATTATTAAATTCGTTTTTAAACTCAAAAAACCTAGTCTTATAAAAATGTGTACCGCCTAGAGTCTTTAGTTTTAAATATAAATCATCATTACTTTTTAGATCAGAGTCCTGTCGAACAAGAAACTCTATTGCTGGTATATAATTATTATTAGCTGCAACAGTTAGCAACTGAATTGCTAATTGATATAATTCTGGAGTTTTAGCTTCATACTTAAATTTATCTTGTGGTCGAGTTAAAATAGTACTTACATAGTCCATCAAGGGTTGGTAATAATGAGCTTGAGAAAAGCGAATTACCTCTTGAATATACTGAGCACGTGTCTCTTTCGATTTCTCTAATTCTTGCTGTTGTAGTAGAAAATATTGAGCCCGTAGATCGCCTTGCGCAGCGAGAGGTTTAAAAAGCTCGATGGCTTTTTTAAAATTATTGTCTGTGCAAAGTCGAGCTGAATTTGGATCACTAATTCCTAAGGATTGAACAACCTGACTATCTAATGAGCCTGACCCTAAATAAGCACAAGCGTGGCTATTTTTTGCGATGGCTAAAGCTGCGTATGGATTACCCGAGGTTAATGACTTAAAGATTAAATTAGTAACTTCGCGTCTCTTGTTGTTATCCAACAACAACATAAGAGCGTACCATAACATAGCATCTGGATTACCCTCATCTATTAAGCTTAATAAGCCACCTTCTGCGACATCCCATTTCCCATGCTGAATATTGACCAATATGTCATACATCTTATCTCCCGGCTTTACGGTGCTCGAGATATAAGGATCATCTGATTTTTTATTAATATTTTCGGTAATAAATGGCTGAAATAGGGCAATATCGTCTTCTGGGTTAGGCTTACAAGCCACCAGCCCAATCATAATACTCAGCAGCATGACAAAACGGGTAATTCGATTAGGATAAGGCTTCATGGATACTCCAATTGATAATAGTTTCGTTCTTTTTCACTAGCTCACTGTGTGACTCTGTTTCTAGCCATATTTGCACTTTTTGACCGACCACTGGATTTTGTACCAGACTAATCGGGTAAGCAAAATACTGGGTTAGCTTTGGAATTCCAGCCAGCAGGCCGCTCTGGAATGACTCGTCATAACGAGTTAACACCATATTTTTACAAAGTATCTTAGAGTATTGATCAAAATAATCCATCAAGTCTTTATTACTAAGACTTTTAACAAACCTTGCCAATCTTAGCCACTGTGCTTGATAGGTTTGCCATTCCACCTGATGGTCTTTTTTGCCTGCGGGAAGTTTCCCCATAGCAATCAGGGTTTCTTTCCACTGTCTTTGGTTGGCTTCTTCACCAACACTCTTATCCGCCGCAAGCCATTGCATAATTTGTACAATGGCTTGGGCTTGCAGTTGATTCGCTTCCTGCTTCGTTCTAGATTGGCTTTGAGCTAAACTGCTTAAAATATTACAGAGCGTTTCTGGTGGTAACGTCACTATCCATTTACGCATAATTTCACTTCGTTTGGTATCTGTTATGCGTTCGGCTAAAAACGGTGCATATTCTTGACTCAATACCTGTTGCTTATAACCCGCTAATGCAGTTACAGGCATCAGTGATACCTGCGCCACACTCAAACCCATACCGAGCACAAGCGTCATTAAGCTATTGAGTTCATTAAAACTATCGTTAATTCCATTGGCATCCGCCTCTCCGAAAATCGCTAAGCGGCGGAAATGACTCTGTTTTAACACGCCAAGTAAACAACCAATAAACTCATCAGCGGCGTTAGCATCAATATTAATCGCCACTTTACCCGTGCAGCCGGGGCCCACAACCAGCCCCGCTGAAGCCACTAAGATGATAACCCCACCCTGAACCAGCAGACGAAACTCGGCGTGATAACCCGCACCAAATGAACCTGATAGCTTGCCATCAATTGAGCCTAACTTTTTCGGTGGCTTAGGAGGCTTACTCTGAGTTACGCACTTCACCTCAGGTGGAGCCCAATACACAGTAGCGCCTAAAGTCCCCCCAGCCTCTACCCCCGCAAATGCATCAACACTAATCGCCGCTTCTCCGGCATAAGCTGCTTGTCCTGCACTCCTTAAACTTCCCCCCCCAAAGGTATAAGCATCGTAAATATTGGGATCCAATAACCCTATAGTACTGCCTTTAATACCAAAGCCTTCACTCGCATCACTCGGCCCTATGGCGAGCTTAGCGCTTAATTGACATGATGCAGCAGCCAATCCGTAAACGGAGCCTGTGATGCAAACCCGCAAATCACCCGCTTCATATTTATGTTCACGACTGTGTTTATCAAGGTAGGTTAAGTTAATGCTATACCCTTTCACTTGCTCCACCTGCTCTGGCTTCATCGCTTTATTTTCAGGGATAAGCGGGAGCCAAAATGCAAAGCTAAGCAGGCCTTGCAAAGCCGTGAACTGAGCAGATATTGAACCAGAACCACCAATATCTCGGCGCTTTTTGATTAAATTTTGGTAAGTGCTGACTGGTGAATTGAGATCAGCTTCAGCCTTAGTCGATAAGCGCAATAACTGAGCACCGGCATCAACCGAATAAGCCGATGTTTCACCATTTGGTCCCTTGCCACCTTGGTAATGGTAGCTATCTTGCCAGAATGCAGTATCGAACTCAGCGCTGGCTTTGATGGGCATTAAATCTAGCGTATTTTCTGGCTTACTCAGCGCGTTCAGGGCGTCAGTCAATGAACCGACTTCGACAATTTTTTTTCCTGATGATTGCGCGGTGCTAAAGGTTATCCTTTCGGTGATAACTCGTACATGCCCGGCCGCTATGGCCGCTTCTCGATCCTCGTTGTTTTCTGGAATAAGCCAATGTGGGCCTCGGATATAGAACACTTCCTTATCTGAAAGTAAACAACACTCCACCGCTTGGAGATCGTTAGCTCCTGCTTTATTAATAAAACCTGACTTCTGCTTTTCTTTAGGCTCATACTTAGTTTCATCCCATAGCAGGGTCAGCGTCGGCGGCATCTCGCTCTCATTACCCAGAGTAAACTCTAAACTACCCGCACCTTGCGCAGCGCGTTTTTGAGCCAGTGATTTTAAGTACTCTAAGCGCGCTACCGCGAGTTTTTTAACCCAAAGTAATTGCCTAAACAGTTCATCAATCGGAGTTGACCTGTCGTTACCCAGCACCTGTGACAGGGCATTTTTATGTTTATTGATTGTCGCATCGATAACCGCTGATAGTGCTGTCGCCGTAAAATAGGACCACGCAGCCGGGCCTTTGACAATTCGGTTGAGATGAACATCCAAAAGATCATTATCAAATTGATCGCCAGCGGTTTCTTCATATAAGTTTTTGATGAGCTGACTGTCATTGATGATATCGAGTGCTTTGCCCGACTCTCGCCAATTATTAATTTTTTTTAACGCTGCAGGGCCGCAAGCTATGCCAGATTCGCCTTCCAACTGATTTAAAGTTAAACACTGTTCTTTAATGACTAAGCCATAATGGTTGAGACTTTTTAAACTTATCGCACATACAAACGCTTTTTGATTAGCAAGAAACTCTTGTTGCTCTTGAATTGAGAGCATCGTCATACGAGAGCCTTGTTCTAAGGCTTGTTGTAACTGTTTTGGCCACGATGCTAAATAAGCTCGAGAACGTTGAGCGCCCATACTGAGTAAATTTTGCTCAGTCTGACCGCGACTGGAATGCATTTGCCGTATCAAAAATGCCAACGTATTTTGGTGAGTACTGGTAAAGTACTTGAGCTGTTTATGGTACACAAATTTACTACCATCATCAGCTACATGGTCTTTTGCGGCATTTTCGGCAGCTTTTTCAAGCCGTTGGATCTCTTCTTTAATTTTGTCGATAACCAAAGCTCGTAACTGGTGATTGATCTGTTTTTCAAACACAGGGCCTTCTGGTGATGGACGATATAAATTACCGAATTTTCCGTAGTATAAGTGCCTGTTTTTGGCCTGCTCGCGATGAGATAGCTTCTTATGCGTTTCTTCTAGTGGCACACCAATCAATAGAGCAACATCAAGCAAAAAGTCATTGGGATTCGTCCCATCAACTCTAAATGCTTCATTTTTAATCACAAGATTAGCCAGTAAGAGTGTTTTATATTTTTCAGCCACTTCTGGTGTCATAAATTGTTCGTGAACTTTTGCCGAAAACTTTGAAATTAAACCTAATTTATTGAGGTTTTTCATCGTGGCTTCGACATCATTCTTAACTATAGCTTGCGCTATATTCGCCCTTTCTATTGCTATTTTTTCTTTGGCTTGCTCGGTTAAGGCATACCAAGCTTGTTTCCCCGTTTTAGGGTGGGCGGGCACATACAATATGTCAGCGTATTTCATTGGGCTTTGGCATGTATCGTTGCCGCCATTTGGCTGAGTCGGTGGCTCAACTAAGTCAATCCGAGAACCATCAAACTCAATGGGCTGAGTTAAATCCTCTGGAAGCTTTAAAACGTCACCTTCATAGATAAGATTAGGATCTTTAATCTGTTGGCTGTTGAGTTTGAGCAATTCATCAACAGACACGTTGAAACGCTTAGCTAATACACTTAAGCAATCGTTCTTCAAAATGGTATAGGTTTTATCGGTCATGTTTACACCCACAGCTTAAAAATCGGCGAGGTCAGGTTAACGGCTTGAGAAGGTTCAGACACTTGAGGTGGATAGTGCAATGTTTGTCTATGATGTGCGGTATCCACCCAATGAATAGCCTGAGCTGGACCTAATAGGGTTGCAATGTCTATATCGTTCAGCTGTGATGCGGTTTGATTCCAAAAAGTATTGGTATAAAACCGTAAAAAACAGGCTTTATTATCAATCTTAACCTGAAGTAGTGACTGTAAATATTCGGTGAATTCAAATCCATCGTGGCGAGAATCTAACTCAAATATCACTGAACTTGAGTCAAAATTGGGAAGGGTTAGCCACTTTTCTAATACTGCACTATGACTACCGATGTTAAGTAGCAATGGGCTTTTGTCCTGCAAATAATCAAAATCGGAACCTGCGAATAAAACTATCGCTTGCTCGACTTTCATCTTATTGGTGATTACCGATATCGCATCAGGGATACGAATCGTATCCACCACTAACCAATAATTAATGGTATTCCGTTGACTCATGAGGCACCTCGTTCACATGGACAATCACCTCGTGGACATGAGCCATCGCTTTGTCTTTGACACATTTTTGCAAGCGGTACGTTTGCCATTGCTAAGGTTGCCATCGTGGGCGCTGAAAGTTGTAGAGGTAATGGATTAGGCGCAGCAGGGGTGGCCTTCATCTGATGTGGCAACTCGGCCATTTTACCGCCATAGCCTGAGCCGCTGCCTGCGCTGCCGCCAGAGTTGAGGTTAATAGCAGAGCCGACGACGTGCACACCGCCAGCATCGACTTTAATAAAACTGCCGCCGGCTTTGATGGTAAGCTCGTTGCCTGCTTCCAAGACCAGTTTGTTACCCGCTTTAAGGTGAACCTCAGTACCCGCATCGTAAATCGCTTTGCTGCCGATTTTTTGCTGCAATGAACCGCCGATTTCGCTGCTGCTGTCGAGTTTGACGAGTGTGCGACTTTCTCCCTCGACCGTCAGGTGTTGGTTGTGCTTAATCTGGCTGAACTGGTCATTTTCAACGGTCAGATGTTGGTCGTGACGAATGACCGTGGTGTGGTCGTTTTCAATCAAACCATCGAAATCTTTCTGCGCATGCAGGTAGATTTGCTCTTTGCCCGCTTGGTCTTCAAAACTGAGCTCGTTAAACCCTTCCCCTTGGTGCGTCTCGGTACGCAGCACGGTTTTGGTTTTGTGCTCTGGCAAGCTGTATGGCGGCGTATTGGTCGCATGATAAGTGCGGCCAGTGATAATGGGTTGGTCTGGGTCGCCATTTAAGAAAGAAACAATCACTTCATGACCGATGCGCGGAATAGCGATAAAGCCATACTGACTGCCCGCCCAACCTTGCGACACCCGTACCCAACAGGAGCTCTGCTCGTTACCGTTCGAGTAGCGGTCCCACGGAAAATGGATTTTCACCCGCCCGTGTTCATCACAGAAGATTTCTTCCCCTTCAGGACCGACGACCGTGGCTATCATTGGACCATCGACTTGCGGTTTAGGTTGTGGCTCAGCGCGCCAGTGAAGATGCCCCGGAATTAAGCTGAACTGATTACTGTAGGTAGTGGCACCACTGCCGCCCTCTTCTTGTAACGCTTGCGGCTGCTCACCTTGGTGGTTAATAGAGACCACCACCCAATCGCGGTTCATCGCGGGGTCAAGGTGCTCTTGCAGGTCAAACTTATAGCCGGCACGCAAAAGCGGCTCGTTGCTCTGCCCTGTGGCGGTATCGGCATGGCGGCGCAGGTAGTCTAAACGGATTTGGCTAAAGGCGGCGCCGTTCACATCGTCTTTGTAGCGCCCCGGCGCATCAAAATGTTGGTAGCGGGTTTGCTGATAATCCAGCTCAGTACCCTGCACGGTTTGTAAAAAGGAGTAGGCTGGCTTTTTGAAGCTGTAGTCTTTGAGCTGAACTTCGCTCACTTCTGCTTGGGTGCGATAGGTTAAGCCGTGGATATACGGCGTATCCATCGTGCCGCCCGCTAAGGCGTTGTACGGGATGGGCTCAGGCAGTTTGCTTAGGCTGTCACTGGCATCACTGAAATAGAGGGTATGCTTGCCCGCTTCGTGGACAAAGCTGTACACCAAACCTTCTTCAGCGGCGAGGCGGTGCAGAAAGTCGATATCACTTTCACGATACTGCACACAAAACTCACGCTGCCCGCAATCACGCTTGAGCGCAAAAGCGTAATCGTTAATGCCCATCTCTTGCAGCAAGATAGAGAGAATTTCTGGAACAGTCTGCTTTTGGAAAATGCGGCTGTTGTGGCGCAGGGATAAGCGCTCTAAGGCTGGCACTAAAGTGAGTTCGTAGAAGGTGTGATGATGGCCGATATCGCCTTGGCTGAAAGCACGCACAATGCCATGCACGCGCTGCACCAACTGTGAATTACGGTAAAGCTTGAGCTCAGCACGCTTATCGACCATCTGCTCAGCAGTCAGATTGGATACCCGACTCGCCAGTTGCACTTGATAGCGAAACCCGTAACAGGCTTGCCCTAAAAAAACACTGTTGGAGAGTGACTCCTGCCCGTGGAAGCCTCTGACCACCAGAGTCTCATCTTCCAGCCCTTCCACCTCAATGCTGTACGCTAATGTCGCCATCCTGCCTTTCCTTCCCCTACATTAAAAATGGCAAAACCTTAAACCCACAATACCGCGCCAAACGATACTCTGGGTTTAAGGTTCACAGCCGCCCACCCGAAGGTGAGCGACATTCTCGCAGCGTAAATTACGCTTCGATTGGCTTACGCCAGTCATCAGAGCCTGAGGTGCCCGCGTTAACGTGGTCCCAAGTGATTTTGCGGTAAGACAGAGACACAGTCACATTCTGAGTAAAGTCAGATTTTGCTGGGTCTTGACAGTGTGGCATTTCACAGTGGATATCGACGATAGACGCGTTTTCCAGCTTAGTGGTGAAGAAGTTTTCTTGTTTACCTTCGATAGAGGTACGGTACCACTTCAGCTCAACCGACTTCAGCTTCTCACCAGAAGAGAGCGCGTTGTACAGCAGAGGAACCGCTTTGTTCAGCGCCACAGTGAATTTGAATGGCTTGTGCACACGTTGGCCTGAAGGCTGACCAGATTGTGGGTCAGTCGGTACGGTCACAACGTGGTCAAACTGCTGAACCAGCATCTCATCTTCGTGGCCTTCAACGAATGAATCGCCGATAGAGTCAGCAGTACATGCGCCTGCAGTGATAAGACCCTGAGTTTGGCCTTCGATAGAGATATAACATGGAGTTGGCATGGCTATTTCCTTTCAATAAATCATTTTTAAGTCAATGAATGAGTTAACGCGCTCTGCGCACCGTCGCGATACAAAGAGCAAGTGGGATGCCAACTTTCACACCATTCAAAATCAATAAGTTATAGAAACAACTCCATCAACAAAGCAAAAAGCTGCCCAAGACTGAGCAAGATCTTGCTTGGCGGGCAAAAAGTCACGAGTTTAGGAAGCAGAGATCTTTGGCAAAGATCCCGTATTCAGAGCGATCAACTCACCAATTAGCGCTGCAGGTAAAAGATCATGAGTAGGGCATCAACAAAAAAACCGCCGCAGCGGTTTTTTTCATAAGGTATAGCCTTCCTACTTGGCGTTGCAGCTCCAAGTAGGAAGGCTATATAACGATAAACGGGAAGAGCTACTTCGCACTCCATTGATAAAATAGCGTCGCGAGCGGCGGCACACTCAATAGCAGCGATTGATCCAAACCTTCACTGCTGATCGCTTCCGTACTCACATCCTGCAATACCGGATAATCACTGCCGTTGTACTGCTTGGCATCGGTATTGAGCAACAAGCGGTACTTCCCTGTTTTAGGAACACCTAAGCGAAATGCCTGCTGTGGAACAGGCGTGAAGTTGGTGATCACTAACACACGATTACCGGCTTCATCCATCCGTTCATGGGCGATCACGCTGAGATCGGCATTATCTTGTAAGCGCCATTCGAAGCCGCGCGGATCGCAATCAAGCTGATGCAACGCCGTTTGGGCTTGGTACAGATGGTTCAAATCGCGCACCAAACGCTGGATCCCGGCATGGCGCTCAAATTGCGTTAAGAACCACTGCAACTGACCATCGTGATCCCACTCAGCAGTCTGTCCTAATTCGGTACCCATAAAGTTGAGTTTTTTGCCTGGCTGACCATACATATAACCCAAGTAGGCGCGTAAGTTGGCGGTTTGCTGCCACTCATCACCCGGCATTTTGTACATAAGTGAGCGCTTACCATACACCACTTCATCGTGTGATAAAGAGAGCACATAGTTTTCACTAAACGCGTAAATCAGCGGGAAAGTCAGGGTATTGTGGTGGTATTTACGATGCACCGGATCCTCTTTGATGTACGACAAGCTATCGTGCATCCAGCCCATGTTCCACTTAAAACCAAACCCGAGACCGCCCATAAAGGTCGGGGCAGAAACGCCAGGAAACGCAGTCGACTCTTCGGCAATCGTCATCGCATTCGGGAAGTGTTTGTACACCTCCTCGTTCATCAATTTGAAGGTAGCAATCGCATCGTAGTTTTCGCGTCCACCGTCAACATTCGGGATCCATTGATCATGGCTACGCGAATAATCGAGATAGAGCATCGATGCGACCGCATCAACGCGAATGCCATCGATATGGAACATCTCAAACCAATACAGCGCATTAGCGACTAAGAAACGGCGCACATGCTCGCGACCAAGATCGTAGATGTAAGAGTTCCAGTCTTGATGCCAACCGCGACGTGGATCCGGATCATGGAATAAGGGCGTGCCATCAAAATTGGCCAGACCGTGAGAATCCGACGGGAAGTGCGCAGGCACCCAATCGAGCACCACACCAATCCCCGCTTGGTGGCACAAATCGACAAAATATTTGAAATCATCCGGCGAGCCGTAACGGCTAGTGGGCGCAAACAGACCAACCGGTTGATAGCCCCAAGAACCATAAAATGGGTGCTCAGCGACAGGCATTAACTCAACATGGGTATAACCCATCTCAACCAGATAAGGCACCAATTGATCGGCCAATTCACGATAATTGAGGAATTCACCGTTTTCGCCTCGCTTCCATGAGCCAACGTGCAGCTCATAAAACGAGAGCGCTTGTTTACGCTTTTCAGTCACAGGGCGCTGCTGCCAAGCCGTATCTTGCCACTGATAACGACGGTGATCATAAGTCACAGAAGCAAAAGAAGGGTATTGCTCAGCATAAAAACCCCACGGATCCGCTTTATGCGGCAGACCTTCTCCATGTGGGCCTTTCAGCTCAAATTTGTATTGCGTGCCTTCCGGCAAGCCGGGGATAAAAATTCCCCAAATACCGTAATCGAGACGCTGCATCGGATGGCGACGACCATCCCAATGGTTAAACGCGCCAATCAAACTGCACGCCGCCGCGTGAGGGGCATACACCAGAAAACGTACGCCAGAGACCATTTTTCCATCACGCTCTAGGGTGACAAACTGCGCCCCCATATGGTGATACATCTGCTTTGGCGTATGCAGATCTTCATATTCAGCGTAGAGGCCGTGATATTGATACGGATCATCGAGTAACTGCTCGGTACCCGCCCAATCGACAGCCAATTGGTAGTGCGTAAAACGCAGATTACGGCCATCTTTCAGCACAAAGCCGCCCTCGCCTTCACGCTCTAACGCCACACGAGCTTGCCCTTCAACCACCAACGCGACGTTGTCAGCCCCCGGCATCCACACTCGCAGCGCACCTTGTTCAGCGGGAATGTAAGGGCCTAGAAATGAAAAGGGATCAGCAAACGCTGCACGCGCCAACTGATCATAAAATTGTTGAACCTTGGATGGTTTTTTTGTGATCTTCAAACCTAACTCCTAACCTAACTAGCGAATATCCCCTTCCGGCTTAAAGATCGGCGTGTTAGCGCCTCTTCAAGGTATTTGGGTATAACAGAAAGCCCGCAAGGCGCGGGCAAAGCGTGTGTCCATCTTACCGGACTTAGCAAGGAGGAAAGAGTGACCAACCCGAAACTTCTTTTGGTCATAGTTAAGAAATTGGTCACTGATTTCCTTATTGGCTGGCTTTGCTGCGCACTTCGGTCAGACGTGCCGCAATGCGGTTCACTTCTTCGCGCGCAAAAATCTCGTCCAGATTCATCGATAACTTACGTCGCCAGTTCGGGTATTCGTTGACCGTTCCCGGAATATTGACCGGCTTATCCATCTCTAGCCAATCTTCCAACTGCACGCTCAGTAACGCGGAAGAGCCTGCCGCCACATGCAGTTGCAGTGCTTCGCTCAAGTAGGAATCCATCGGAACCTGAGTCGCATCACGTCCAACGCCATCCGGCAAATAGCCGTGCCACGCCACTGAATCGAGAATGCCCTGTTTGGATTTCAGGCGATCATCAAACAAACCTTGCAGCTGCTCTTCATCGGGATAGAGGCCTATTTCACGTCCCATTTTAAGATCATCACAGTGCCAGAAACCGCGCAGGGTTGGCATGTCATGGGTACAGAGTGCCGCCATGGATTGCTCCGCGTAATGCGCCGGAGAAACGTAACCGCCATCTTCCTTCGACGTTTCGAAGAAGAACACTTTATACGAATGCACGCCCGCATCGCGCAGCAGCTCGACGATTTCATCCGGTACGGTTCCCAAATCTTCGCCAATTACGCTGCACTGGTGACGGTGAGATTCGAGCGCCAAAATCGCCAACATATCTTTGACTGGGTAGTAAATGTACGCGCCTTTCGTCGCGTTTTCGCCTTTCGGGATCCACCATAAACGCAGCAAACCCAGTACATGGTCGATACGCAAGGCTCCGCAGTGCTTCATGTTGGCACGCAGCAATTTGATGTACGCGTCATACGCCGTGGCTTGAAGCGCCTGTGGGTTGAGTGGCGGTAAGCCCCAGTTTTGCCCCAAAGGCCCCAGTACATCTGGCGGTGCACCAATGCTGACATCTTGCAACAAGTTACCGTGATCGGCCCACGTTTCACTACCAGAATCAGCCACGCCAACGGCGAGATCGCGGTATAAGCCAACTGCCATACCTTTTTCTTCGGCCAGTGATTGCACTTCGTGGATCTGTGTATCGGCAATCCACTGTAAGTACATGTAGATGTGCACCGCATCTTGATGATCTTCAATAAATTTTTGTACCGCACTGTTATCAAAACGGCGATATTTCTCTGGGAAAACAGGCCAGCCCCACACCGACGCATCTTGTGCATGTAACTCGGCATGCAGCGCATCAAACGCCGCTTGATGCAGCAAGCTTTCTCCGCCCTCTTCCACAAACTTTAAGAACGCATGCGCGCGATCGGTCTGCTTATCCAGATGACGTTTTTTAAATTCAGCAAACAGCAGAGGTAAGACGCTCATTTTAAGCTCAGCCACTTCGCTGTAGTTTACCCAATGGGCATCACGCACTTTTTGTAGGCGCTGCTGGAATTCTGGGCTACCCACTTTTTGCTGCGCTTCGGCGCTGAGTGCAAATTCAGGTACTGAGCTCACATCAATGTACAGAATGTTGAGCCAACGGCGAGAGGATGGGCTGTACGGGCTTGCGCCCTCTGGGTTGGCTGGAAACAGCGCATGGATCGGGTTTAAGCCAACAAAATCGCCACCGCGTGATGCAATATCCGCCACGAGCTGTTTCAAATCACCAAAGTCTCCCATGCCCCAGTTGTGCTGGGTACGCAGGGTATAAAGTTGAACGCTCGGTCCCCACAGCTTTTTGCCTTGTGCCAAGGCAGGTTGCTTGTAGCAAGCTTGTGGCGTGACAATCAGGGTCATTTCGTACGGTGCTTTGCGACGCTTACGGGCAATCAATAAGGTGTGATAACCGAGCGGCAGATCGTTAGGCAACGCAAACACCAGTGGGCCGCCTTCGGCACGTTCATCACGTACAATTTGTGATTGCAGATAGCCTTCCAGTACCTCGCCTTGCTCGGTCTGCAAGCGCCAATCAAATTCGCTTTCGCGCGCACTCACGCCAAGGTAGAGCGGGACTTCGATCGCCGAACCTTGGTGTACAACGAGTACCGGATCCACCACATCTTTTTTGTGTTTCTTCTCTGCCGATTGCAGCAAGGCTTCATCGCTACTGGTGTCATAACCAAGAGACGCCAAAAGACGACGGATCGTGTCGTCTTCCACTTGAGCTTCACTGCCCCACGCGCTGACATATCGATCGGCAATTTTTGCCATTGCAGCGACTTGTTTTAATGCATTGTCTTGATTCATCGCTCTCTCCGAAGGGACTGCTTTCCCCTTCCGTGTAGGGTATGTAAAAAAGGTGAGCCAGAGGGATCTGACTCACCAAAGGGGCTTAACGCTGTACAGCGCTCAGTTTCCAAATGTTGTTCACGTAGTCGCGGATACTGCGGTCGGAGCTGAATTTGCCCACTAACGCGGTATTAAGGATGGCTTTTTTCGCCCAGCCCGCTTGGTCACGATACTGTTTGTCGATCGCTTCATGCGCTTTCACGTAAGAGGCGAAATCTGCCAGCACCAGATATGGGTCACCGCCATCGAGCAAGCTGTCATAGGTCGCGCGCAGTTTGCCCGGAGCACCCGGCGTAAACTCTTCACCCACCAGCAGATCCAGCGATGCTTTGAGGAGCGGATCAGCATGATAGAAATCGTATGGGTTATAACCACGCGCTTTTAGTGCTTCTACGCCATCCACTTCAAGACCGAAGATGTAGATGTTGTCATCGCCCACTTCTTCACGAATTTCGACGTTCGCGCCGTCCATCGTACCTATGGTCAGCGCACCGTTGAGCGCCATCTTCATGTTGCCGGTACCGGATGCTTCTTTACCTGCGGTTGAGATTTGCTCAGACACATCCGCCGCTGGAATGATGATTTCGGCCATGCTGACGCGATAGTCAGGGATGAATACCACTTTCAGCTTGTTGCCGACCCGCGGATCGTTATTGACTTTCTGCGCGATCATGTTGATGGCGTAGATGATCTCTTTCGCCAAGTGGTAGCCCGGCGCCGCTTTTGCCGCAAAGAACACCACACGTGGATGCATGTCAAAGCTTGGATCATTGATGAGGCGGTGATAGAGCGACAAAATGTGCAGCATATTGAGATGCTGACGCTTGTACTCATGCAGACGTTTGATCTGCACATCAAAAATCGCATTGGTATCGAGCTCGATGCCCATGTGATCTTTCACCCACTCAGCCAGACGCGCTTTGTTGGCTTTTTTCACTTCCATAAAGCGTTTTTGGAACGCCGCATCTTCGGCGTACTGCGCCACTTTGGTCAGTTGATCCAGCTTCGCAGGCCACTCATGGCCAATCTTCTCTGAAATCAGCGCCGATAAACCTGGGTTACAGAACTTCAGCCAGCGACGTGGCGTGATACCGTTGGTCACGTTCTGGATTTTGCCCGGATAGAGCTCAACAAATTCAGGGAACAGGTCACGCTTCACCAATTCTGAGTGCAGCGCCGCTACACCGTTCACCGCATAAGAGCCGACCACACACAGGTTGGCCATGCGCACCATGCGGTGGAAGCCTTCTTCGATGATCGAGAGCTTTTGCTGTTTCGCCACATCACCCGGCCATTTGGCACGCACTTGTTGCAAGAAACGGTGGTTGATCTCGTAGATGATCTCCATGTGACGTGGCAGCAGGCGTTGGATCAGCGACTCACTCCACGTTTCCAGTGCTTCTGGCAGCAGAGTGTGGTTGGTGTAAGCAAAAGTGTGCGAACAGATCGCCCACGCCGCTTCCCACGACATCAGCTTTTCATCGATTAGAATGCGCATCAGCTCAGGAATCGCGATGGTTGGGTGCGTATCGTTAAGCTGAATGGTTTCGTATTTCGGCAGATCCGTCAACGCGTGCCCTGCCGCCTCGTGGCGACGCAGAATATCGCGCACCGACGCTGCACTGTGGAAATACTGCTGCATCAAACGCAGGGTTTTGCCTTTTTCGTGGTTGTCATTCGGATACAGGACTTTGGTGATGTTGCCTGCATCGATCAGCGCGTGCTGCGCTTCAAAGTAGTTACCGTTATTGAAGCTTTCTAACGAGAAAGGCGCGATTGCGCGACACTCCCACAAACGCAGCGGGTAAACCGTATCACTTTGGTAGCCGACAATCGGCAGATCCCACGGCATCGCTTGCACCAGCATGCCCGGTACCCAACGACGACGCTCTTTGCCATTTTCATTGATGACTTCAACGTGGCCGTAGAAACCGATTTCTTGTTTAAGCTCAGGACGCGCGACTTCCCACGGGTAGCCTTCGACTCCACACCATGCATCCGGCGCTTCTTTTTGACGGCCTTCTTCAAAAGACTGTTTAAACAAACCATATTCGTAATGCAGACCGTAACCCACGGTCGGGTATTCTTGCGCCGCGCAAGAATCCATAAAACAGGCGGCAAGACGGCCTAAACCACCGTTACCTAATGATGGGTCGCGCTCTTCTTCCAGCAAGTCGCTCAGGTTCTGTCCAAGCTCTTCCATCGCTTGTCCTACGGCTTCATACACACCCATGCTGATCAAGTTGTTGCCTGTTAAGCGGCCAATCAAAAACTCCAGCGATAGGTAGTTCAGGCTTTTGCTATTGAGAATGCGTTCATCCTGTTCGGTTTCCAGCAAATCAAACGTCGTAAATTCAGCAAGGGCACGTCCCATCGCCAAATACCAAGCACGCGCCGAAGCGTGCTCTACTGTTGTGGCATAAGTTGCGGTCAAATGACGCTTCACATTTTCTTGGAACAACGTCTTGTCAAACTGTTTCTGTTGAGTAGGTTTCATTGTGAACTCTCACTGTTTGGTTCTAATCCATCTGAGCCCTATCCTGCCTCTACGACTTTTGCAAAACATCCTCCCACTTTTCTCATCAATTGGGAGGAGGAGCCAAGGCGTAGAGGCACAGGAGTCTGGTAGTGAGTGATCTAGCTCCCATCAATGCACCGTTCAGCTAGAGATAGCAGTGATTCGGATCACACCACCTGCCGATTAACCATAGCTAGGCTTTATGAAAAGTCAGAAAACGAGCCATCACTCATTTGTCCACTCTGCTAAATAGATCACAATAATTTCGCAGTTGTTACCCATTTTTCACTAAATGACGTAGAGGCCTGGACAATATCGTCCGTTTTAAAAAGATTGATTAGTGATAATCATCACAAATATAGGGCGTAGTAACGTGCGAAACGTGAAGAAGACAAAAAACTCAGTATGGATCAATAAACGCACAGAATGACTTCAAGTAACATTCGCCCATCTGAGTGTGATACGCCTCGCGTATTCACCTCCCCTTAGGCTTGGAACTTGCGTTTCAAGTTAAAAGAGCATGAGGCTCTGACTGGAATAGACGAGAGAAAGAAGATGTGGATCCCTTCGAAACTGACTCGCCCGGGACGTTTGCATAACGCCATCGTCCGCCCCCGAGTGCTGGATTTATTGCAGCACGCCACCTGTTATAAATTGGTGCTGTTTCGTTCCCCCGCCGGCTATGGCAAAACCACCATGGCCGCGCAGTGGCTTGCCGACAAGCCTAATCTGGGGTGGTACAGTATTGATGATAGCGATAACGATCCGTTCCGCTTTATGAACTACCTGCTGCAAGCGATTAATAAAGCAACCCATAACGCCTGCCCCAATGCGCAAAAATTGGCAGAGAAGCGTCAGTTTTCGTCATTGCATTCGCTGTTTAGTGAAGTGTTTGCCGAGATGGCCGACTACCACGGCGAATGTTATGTGGTGCTGGACGATTACCACCTGATCCATGATGAAACCATTCACGAAGCGATGCGCTTTTTCTTAAAGCACATGCCCGATAACTTAACCTTGGTGGTCACCAGCCGTTCAACTCCACCTTTGGGTACGGCTAACCTGCGCGTGCGTGATTTAATGATTGAGATCGGCAATGAGCTTTTGGCTTTTGATACCGAAGAGACGACCCGCTTTTTCAACCAACGCGTTTCCGATGGGATTGATGCGCTGACGGCGAATCACCTACGCGATTATGTGGAAGGTTGGCCTTCTGCGATGCAGCTCATCGCTCTCCAAGCGCAGCATCAGCACCGCACGCTCGCTCAAACCATCGAATCAGTTTCGCACTTTAACCATGCGCATCTTTGGGATTATCTAGTGGAAGAAGTGTTTGATCTGCTCGACGATGAAACCCGCTATTTCTTGATGCAGTGTTCGGTACTCGATCATTTTGACGATGCATTAGTCAGCAGCTTAACAGGGCGCGATGATGCTCTGGCAATGATTGAGTCACTTAACCGCTTCGGGCTATTTATCTCACCGCTGGAAGGGGAAACTAACTGGTATCGCTTCCACAATCTGTTTGCTGAATTTTTAGCGCACCAACGTCAAGCACGCATTCCGCAGCAAGAGCAAGATTTGCAACGCGCCGCCGCCAAAGCGTGGTTAGAAGCCGCGGCACCTCATCAAGCACTGCGTCATGCTCATTTAGCACAAGACACTGAGCTGCTGGCGAGCATTTTGAGCCAATATGGTTGGAAAATGTTTAACCAAGGCGAACTCGAAGTGTTGGAAGCGGCGATCAATCAACTCTCGCCGACCCAACTGTACCGCGAGCCTAAATTGTGCATGTTGCAAGCTTGGCTGGCGCAGAGCCAGCATAGATACAATGATGTCGGCGCACTGCTTGCCAAAGCGGCGAAAGAGATGAAAGCGCTCAACGTTGAACTCTCCACCAAAGAGCAAGGCGAATTTAACGCGCTGCGTGCCCAAGTCGCGATTAACCAAAACGAGCCAGAAAAAGCGCTGGAACTGGCTGAACTCGCGTTAAGCCAGTTGGATCACACGACCTATCGCAGCCGCATTGTCGCAACCTCTGTCGTTGGTGAAGTGAACCACGTATTAGGTCATCTCAGCCGTGCGCTCTCCATGATGCAGCAGACCGAGAAACTGGCACGCCAATATCAGGTGTATCACCAAGCTTTATGGGCACTACTGCAACAGAGCGAAATTCTACTGGCGCAAGGGTATGTTCAAGCGGCTTACGAAGTTCAGGATAACGCGTTTAAGTTGATTGAAGAGCAGCAACTGCATCAAGTACCGCTGCATGAATTTTTGCTGCGGATTCGCGCGCAAATTTTATGGTGCTGGAACCGCTTAGATGAAGCCGAACAAGCCGCTTATAAGGGGCTGAGCGTGCTAGAAAACCATTCGCAAAGTAAGCACCTGCACTGTTATTCGATGCTGGCTAGAATTGCGATTGGCCGAGGTGAGCTGGATAAAGCCGGACGCTTTATTGAACAGATACAGCATCTACTCAAACAATCGACTTACCATGTGGATTGGACGGCGAATGCTTCGCTCTCTTTGCTGCTGTACTGGCAAGTCAAAGAAAACAGCACCGAGATCCGTCAGTGGCTACAGTCCAGCACTCGACCAGATAAAGCGTGCAACCACTTCTCCCAATTGCAGTGGCGTAATATCGCGCGCGCGCAGATCCAACTCGGTGAACTCAGCGAAGCGCGCCATACCTTGGACTTTATTCAAGAGCAGGCGCAAGAATATCAACTCGTCACCGACACCAATCGCAATTTGATTGTGGAAGCGCTGCTGGCCATTACTGAAGGAGATGATTTGCAAGCCTGCCATAAGCTCAAACAAGCACTGCGCCTCACCAACCAAACGGGCATGATTGGTAATTTCTTAATTGATGGCAGCAAGATTGGTCATCTGCTGGAGAAGCTGGTTCACAAAGGTGAGCTAGGAGATTTGGAACGCCATCGTGCCCATCTGCTGCTCAAGGAGATCTCCACCACTCAGCGCAGCCGATCCATTCATTTTGATGAAGAGTTTGTCGAAAAGCTGGTGAATCACCCGAACATTCCAGAGCTAGTGCGCACTAGTCCACTCACGCAACGTGAATGGCAAGTGCTTGGGCTCATCTACTCCGGTTTCAGTAATGAGCAGATTGCCCATGAGTTGGATGTGGCAGGTACCACCATCAAAACCCACATTCGTAATCTGTATCAGAAACTCAATATCGCCAACCGCAAAGAAGCGGTACAAACGGCCGAGCAACTATTGCAGCTGATGGGCTACTAAATCGACCCGACAAACGCAAAAGAGCCAGCAAACGCTGGCTCTTTTCATCGCTATGCTTTGCCTGATTAAAAAGGCTTAGGCGCAAAACCCGTCATCACTTCGACACGCAATGCTTTACCGATTTTGGTGGTCGGATGCACGATCACTAACCCTTTCACCGATTTTTTCAGCTTACCTAAATCCGCTTGCTCAAGCTTAGTCAGCTCACGAGAGAAAGGCATATCGGCAATGGTTTTACGCATTTTATTGAGATCGTAATCTTGCTTGCTTTTCACGCTATTCAAACGCTTAGTCAAGGCTTCTAATTCATCGGTAAACTTGCTGACCATCTCTGAATCGGCACGACTTTTTGCGGCATCCAACTTACGGCGGCAAGTATCGATGCGATTGTTGAGTTGTTGAATATCGGTTTTAAGGTTCATGATGGTCGCTCTATCGAACTGAAAGGGCGCAGAGTATAGCACGCTCTCTTTGCTTATACTCAAACATCTTCCGCCACTCACTACACAATATCCCTTTTTGAACTAGGCTTATTAATAAAGTTCTCATATCCCCAAACGACTTGGAGTTGCAGATAGGTGCAAGCAAGTTGATCCCCATGAGCATAAGCAGACGATGTGATTGGGGTAAACGGACGTAGCCAATACCGATACCGCTTCAACGAGAAAGGGAATAATAACTAACGAAGTGAGCCACAACTATGAGCCTGACGATTCGACAACGCCTGTACATCCTTTCTTTGGTGCCTTTACTCACCATAGCTTTAAGTATGATGTACTTTACTTTTAGCGAAACCCGCTTACTCAGCCAAGAGCAGATGCGCAATACCCGTGAGGCCATGATGGAAATGAAACAGGCCGAACTGAAATCCTATTTGCAAATCGCGGATACTGCGCTTGCTCCACT
Source organism: Vibrio cholerae (assembly GCF_008369605.1). Lineage (NCBI taxonomy): Bacteria > Pseudomonadati > Pseudomonadota > Gammaproteobacteria > Vibrionales > Vibrionaceae > Vibrio > Vibrio cholerae. The sequence goes on along the minus strand of NZ_CP043556.1, from coordinate 640,882 downwards.
CAAAGCCCGCCAAGCCCCTCTCGATGATGCAATCGCGATATTACGTGAAATTCAGTTTGGACAAAGCGGTTATATCTTTGGTTATGATTCAAAAGGTACTCGCCTGTTATTAGGTAAAGCGACGAATGGCTTAGGCGACAACTTTATGAACATGCAAGACACCCAAGGCAACTATCTGATTCAAGATTTGCTGAAAAACGCCAAATTAAACCAATTCACAACCTATTATTTCCCCAAACCCGGCGAACAGACGCCCTTACCTAAACTGAGTTATTCGGTCTATCTCCCACAGTGGGATCTCACTATAGGGACCGGTTTTTACACTGACGATGTCGATGCTGAAATTGCAGAGATGGAAGCGCGCGCAGAAGAGCAGCTCGAACAAGGGCTATATACACTGGCTGGCATTACGCTGCTTATTGTCATTCTGGTTAGCGTGATGGCAATAATGATTAACCGAAGCATCATGCGCCCACTGGAGCTGTTTGATAATTCCATTAGTTCATTTGCCAGTGGCGATGCGGATTTAACCGCACGCATGGAAAAATTCAGTGTTCCTGAATTTCATAAATTGAGCCACAACTTCAACCGTTTTGTAGAGAGCTTGCAAAACATCATTAAACGGGTCAATCAAGTTGGGCAGCAAGTGGTTGAAGAGACCAATGCCATGAGCCAACGGGCGACTCAAGTTGACCATTTAGCGTCGAATCAAAGAGAAGAGACCGAACAAGTGGCTACAGCGATGACCGAGATGACAACGACCGCTCAAGAGATCTCTAACAACGCGAATAATGCCGCGCAGTCAGCCAAAGACGCTGAAGATAATGCGACCGACGTTCATAACATCGTTAACGCTGCGGCTCGCTCAGTCCAAGCTTTGGCCGAAGAAGTGGCCGATGCCAGCAGCGTCATTGCCAAACTTGAAGGCGATGTCAATAACATCACTAGCTCATTGGCCGTGATTCAAGATATTGCCGAACAGACGAACCTCCTCGCCCTCAACGCGGCAATTGAAGCCGCGCGTGCCGGAGAGCAAGGCCGCGGTTTTGCCGTGGTCGCCGATGAAGTCCGCAAGCTTGCTAGCCGCACCCAAGAGAGTACTCAGCAAATTCACACAATGATCCAACAGTTGAAAGCGGGCTCAGATGCAGCCGTAAAAGCCATGGAATCGAGCCAACAGCGCAGTATTACTACCGTGCGTGAAGCCAACGCAGCGGCCGAAGCGCTCCAAAAAATCCAAGCGTCAATTGGCACTATTATGGATATGAACGCCTTAATCGCGACAGCGACTGAAGAGCAGAGCATTGTCGGACAAGAGATCTCACAGCGTATTGTGGTAATTTCTGACCAAAGTAGCGAATCGGCGGATTTAGCGAACCAGAACCGTCAAGGTAGCCAGACATTAAATGGACGAGCTCACGAACTGTATGAGCTGGTGGCGCGCTTTAAAGTGTGAGTTGTTTACAGTGTAAATTGAACCGCTATACCACGAACTGCACCAAGGTCACTGATGACCCAAAGCGCCTCTTACACTGAGGCGCTTTTTGTGGTCAGCATGGCTATTTCTTAGCAGCTTCTTTTACCGCTTGAATCAGTACGGAAGTATCCATACGACCTAACCCCTGCGCAGAAAGGCGCTGGTAAGCGGTCATCGTGTTTTCTGTCATCGGTAATCTCAGGCCTAACTGCGCGGCTTCATCTAGGCAAAAACCCAAATCTTTGATCATCCAATCAATCGCAAAGCCAAAATCAAACTTCTCTTGGCTCATGGTGAGCGCGCGATTTTCCATCTGCCAAGAGCCAGCCGCCCCATTTTTCAAACACGCCACCAGATTCGGGATATCCAAACCGGCTTGCTCTGCCAACATCAGTCCTTCAGACAGACCATTCAGCACACCGGCAATACAGATCTGATTGACCATCTTAGCGCGCTGGCCCTGCCCTGCCGCCCCCATCAAAACCGAAGAGCGCCCGTAAGCGGCAAAGATAGGTTGCATCTTGGCAAAGAGTGCTTCGTCGCCACCACACATAATGGTCAAGACGCCATTTTCAGCGCCAGCCTGACCGCCAGAAACAGGGGCATCCATAAAATGCAAACCCGCTTGCTGCGCCGCTGCCAACAACTCTTCAGCCAACAGTGCTGAGGTCGTGGTGTGATCGATCAATACTGCGCCCGGTTTCATCGCGGGAATAGCGCCAGTAGCTGCCGTGGTCATGCTGCGTACATCATCGTCATTGCCTACGCAAGTGAGCACCACATCGGCGTTCTTGACACATTCTGCTACCGTTTCAGCATACTGTCCGCCAAACTGTTTCGCCCACGCCACCGCTTTCGCCTGAGTACGGTTAAAAACCGTGACTTCAAAACCGGCTTTTTGCAGATGTCCCGCCATGGGATACCCCATCACGCCTAATCCAATAAAGCTGACTCTCATCTTGTTCTCCTTATGATTTTTGTTTTTATACCCAAACGACTTGGCGCTGAAGGTAGGACGCTGATATCCCAAAATGAAAAAGCCGAGCTTTCGCTCGGCTTTTTCAGATAACGATTATTCGATATCCGCGTTGTGGTAAACCTGCTGCACATCGTCGCAGTCATCCAGCATATCGAGGAACTTCTGGAATTTTTCTGCGTCTTCACCGCTTACAACAGTGCGGTTTTGTGGAACGAAAGTGATCTCTTCCACATCCAGAGTCAAATCTGGGAATGCTTCGTTCAGAGCAGTTTTCACTTTGAAGAATTCGGTGTTAGGTGCAAATACAGTGATCACGCCATCTTCATGCTCGATGTCTGTCACTTCCGCGTCAGCCATCATCAGCGCTTCAAGAATCGCTTCTTCATCATCGCCTTGGAATTGGAAAACCGCTTGGTGATCAAACATGTGCGCAACCACACCTGGAGTACCAATTTTCGCGCCCGTTTTCACGAAGCATTGGCGTACGTCTTGGTAGGTACGGTTACCGTTGTCCGTTAGACAGTCAACGATCACACTCGCGCCACCAGGGCCGAAACCTTCGTAACGTGCTGGTTGGTAATCTTCACCTGCTCCACCGCTGGCTTTATCCAGTGCTTTTTCGATAACGTGTGCGGGTACTTGGTCTTTTTTCGCTTTCGTGATCAAATGACGCAGCGATAAGTTCATGTCAGGGTCAGTACCGCCGTTTTTCGCACAAACGTAAATCTCTTTACCGTATTTTGAGTAAACTTTAATCTTTGCGCCTTGAGTTTTCGCCATTGAGGCTTTGCGCACTTCAAAACTTCTTCCCATTGGGATGTTCTCTCTAATTCAATGTGTTGCGACGGATTTTAGCAGAAGGCTTGCTGTTTGCAATTTGCCACCTGCTGAGCATAGACGCTACGCAACGCCCATCACTCTTTTGTACTTCTCTATCGACTGTTGAAACCACTGTTTTTCGCTTTCAGAAGCAATCTTGGCCATCTGCTTAGTGATCTCTTCCGGTCCCGCTTTTGCTTGCTTAAGTCGCCAAACAAGGTAAGAAGCTTGTTTATCAAGTTCTACTCTGTTTTTTTCTGCCGCAGTCAGTAATGCAAGGTTGAAAGACATTAGTAAGCCCACAGTCAATAAAATCGTGGGGCGAAATATAACATAGGAATGCGGAAAATTAAGAGTCAAAATGTTGCTTTGGGTGCTTCAAATCAACTAAAGCAATAAAAATAAGTAAGGGTGACCTAAGTCACCCTTCATCGATATCTCTGATACCAAAGGCTAGTGCAACAAACCCAGCTCTTTAGCTTCCTCGATAGTCAGGCCGCTTTCGCGTATCTCACGTAGCGTTTCAATACGGCGTCGAGCTTCCGCTGACTTCAAGTTCTTTGTTGGTCGCTGGGATTCAATTTCTTCAATTGAATCCCATTTGTTGGCAATGTTCGTCATGTCATCATGGTCAATAGAATTAATGGACATAGATACCTCCGAAAAACCATGCTAGGAACAGCTAATCTGTAGCAAAGGCGCTGTGCTTTGTTAAGTAGATTTAATCCATATTGTGATTATGGCAATACTTCAGAAATCCTATCAATAAAACTATAGATATTCTTTTTGCTAATACCCAAACTCACCGCTAAATTGGCGCGTTATTTCGCAGTACAACGCCTCTCTTCTCGGTCATTTTATTGATCTTCCCCTTTCCCTATCAAGAGTATATGGCAAACATTGCCTTCGTGAACCACACTACAAGAATGAAAGCGTGGCATCAGCCATATGGTTTGCTTCAGATCGTTGATCTTATGGGATCAACTCTTTTTTTGATGATCGAGACTTACGGTATGAATGAACTACAGCACTGGTTACACACCATTCATCACTGGTATCAACATAACGATTGTGCTGCCGTCGCTGAATTACAACCTTTGATTTTTGGCGCACCGCAAGCACTCTGGCAGCCTGAGCTCAATTCCACTCAAAGCAAAGAGATTGCCTGCTGGCTTGATGCCTGTTTGCGTCAATTTGAGTTTTATCGCGAGACGGATACCGAGAAGGCCTTGCAATATCTCAATTTGGCTTACGGTCGATTCCAGCTCTGCGCCGCTCAACCTGAGTGTGACTTGGAGTTGAAATCTTGGTGCTTGCTACAGATGCAACAGCTGATGGTGCTGAGTCTTGAACATCTCAACCATCAAGTGGGGGGAGAATCTCAATCTCACGCATTGATCGATGCGCATGTACGTTTTATGGCGTTTCATGCTTGGAACGATGATCAAGGAACTCGAGATCCGATGCGCGGATAGTCGGGATCGAAAGCACTGAGTCGGGATTTTGCCAAATCGTAGGCAAAAAAAGAGCGAGCTATTTAAACTCGCTTAAAACATATGAGCCAATCTACAATTCATCAGATAGGACAAAAGGTTGTCTATTCGTGAAGCAGTGTATCGGTGGTTATTCGGTTCAATGTCAGACTGTTGTCAGGTTTAAGTCACAAAACCAACGCCCAGCCTAATCCGTTTTGGTTAGGCTCCCGCTGCCATCTCATCTAAGGCTCGATACACCGTCTCGTCAATGTGCCCATCTTGAACCAATTTACAGACTTTACGGCGTACCGCTAAACCTGCGATCAATTTTTCGATCGACAGATGTTTACTCTCATTTTGGCTGTTGTAGAGCTCAAGCAGCTTGCTCAAGGTCGGGTATTGGATCACATCGTTTTCAACACGCAGCCAATCTAGCTTGTCTATGAGCTCTACACACTCTTCTTTGATTGATGAAGGGGCATGTCCAGTCATAGCCGCTAAAGCCGTTATACTGCGTTCTAGCGCTTCTGGAGAGGTATAACGCGATAGAGTAATGGTGATTTCATCAGCATTGATTTCGACCAGATGTTTACGTAGCTTCACGCGTCGACCTAAGCGGCCTCTCGGCGAAGGGGCTTTGCGCTGGATTGGTTCAAATTCACCATCGATGATGCTCGATAACTCAGCCAGTTTCTGCTTGGAAACCAGCTCGTTACGTAAAGGGTTAGGCAAGGTTGGAGCCATATTGCGTTTACCCGCGTTGGTGGTTTTGGCTCGTGAATAGCGCAGTACCTCTTCCACATCACATTTGATATCGACTTGGTAATCCACCACTTTGCCTTTCTCTTCGATACTTTTCACAGTCAAGTGGTAACCCCAGAGATTGACCACAAACAGATCTTCACTCCCCTTCCCTTCGGAGAGACGACGAAGTTCGCGGATCAGATCCATAGAAAACCGTCGCCATTCGATGTTTCTGGCCAATTTTTGGTTGAGTTCACTCAGCATCATTACATCGGTATGACGACGAGACATTCGGCTACGGAAATAGGAGTAGAGCTGAAATACCAAGGTATGTTGTTTCAAGATCTCCGGTGGAAACAGGAAGAAATAATCTCGCGTCAGTAACTCTTCAAAAAACGAAGGCTCCCAAACCAAAATGTACAGATTGGGTTTGATGCGGATCTCGCCATCACTGCCTTCCACAGGTGCCTCTTCGGAAGCGGTGATGGTGCGCGCTAAAAAGCGAAAACGATCGCTTTTAAAGCCTTCAGGCATATTCTCACTGAGCCAACGACCCGTCAGTTCATGCAACTGAAAATCGGTAAATTCAATACGATCAATACTGTCACGGATCGAGTCTCGTGCAGGGCCGCTGTCTTTTTTGCCACGTAAAGAGAGAATGTCGGTGATATACAGCGGCGTTTTGTTTGGTGCTTGTTTAGCATTGAAATGGTAATCATCTTGGTGATGATCATGGTACTGCACTGTTAAAGTGAATAAGGCAAACAAAGTCATCAGATCGTCGACCGTCATGATGTTTTTAGACGATCGTGTTTCAATCACAGCACGAGTACCCGATATCGAAACCATAGACTTTTGGTAGCTCTTGCGGGTTCTGGGTGGCGCTAACGCTTGATCAATGATCCCTGCCCAGTTAGTCGGTGAGACCACAAACTGATCAGCCTCATCTTTCATGGCTGGCGGTGTATTTAAACCATGCTCATGCAGTAAACGTTGATTGACTTGCGTCTGTGCTAATGCCTTTGAGCGCTTTTGCTTTTCATTTTGTTTAACCGATTCAGTGACTAAGCTGGTTGAGCCGAGTACCGAGATCAATTGGTTGGGGTTAATGAAACGATGGAGCATGGTTTTGCCAGCCAACCCCTCTTCAAAACGCACTGGGATTTGTTTGAACAATCCAACAGCTACCGCTGCTCTCAACCGCTGCTGGATGGCTGCACGTGTCAGCTGCCCATCGGTTGCATCAATCAGTTCTGTGGTTGAAACTAAGCCATCTCTACTGCGTAATCCACGCAGTGAGATCAGATTCAAAAGTTCAACAATGCTTTTCGTGACACCTTTAAAGTGTTGATACTGTTCAATCCAGTCAATCGCTGCTTCAGAGACTTCAAAAAGATGACCATCTTTGTGAGTTCTTGGCAATTTGATCAATCGTTTTTCTTCTGAGCTCATGGTTAGATCCGTATCACACTTACCGTAATATCACTATAGTTCCAAGAGAATAAAGAAAAAGAGATCATAAATAAAGAAAAATTTGTTGTTTTTAAATAACTGATCTTTCTGATTTAAATGATTAAATATGATTAGAGTGATCTAATGATCTGTGACGATTTTTAGTTCTAATTTATTGTAATTAAAAGAGATTATTTTTAGCCATTCAGAAGCATGATCATGTATTGATGGAAACCATGATCAATACAAGATCGAAAGCATGATCATTTGTTCCTCTAAGCATGATCATCAGTCAACAGAATCAATGATCAACGTAAGCTTCTAAGCATGATCAAGGTGCTCACACAGTTTATCCACAACCTGAGTGGATGACATCAAAGTAGGTCGTTGTATCTCCTTCCTCTCGTACTCTCATTACCACGGAAAGATGATCAAGAGAAGATGATTTCTTGACCATATAGCAATGAATACTTGTGACTTGTGCTTCCAATTGACATCTTCAGCGCCATATTGCGCTGGCTAAGGTGACTGAGTGAGATTACGAAAGCATGATCATGGCTGTTGTTCTGCTTATCTTGTTTTGATTGAGACTTGTTAGGATAGACGGTTTTTCATCACTGACTAGCCAAAGCCTTACTCTGCCTGACATCGACCGTAAATTGATAATGAATTTACATGCTTCCGCGACGATTTACCTCTTGATCATCGATCCGATTGAAGATCTTCAATTGTTAATTCTCTTGCCTCGACTGATAGCCATGATGAGCTCTTGATCATGTTTCCTTAACCCTCTATTTTTTACGGAAGAATGATCAAGCTGCTGCTCTTGATCATCGTTTCGGTGATACTTATTCGCTGGAGGAAAGATAGGCATTTTCTCATCTTGCTTGAGTCCTGCGCATCATTTCAATCAGAATGGCATTCACCGTAACTTAGTGGCTCGGTTTAATCGTTCCGCTTACGGCTCGCTTTTATTTATTCATCATCACTTCAAAACGTGGCTTTACATTGTAAATAAGTGACACTGTAATATTTAAAATATTTTCTTCTTATCGAAGAATGTGTGGGTTATTTAAACGCGGTTTTTATACCTAACTTTGTTCATTTGGTATCAATTTTCTGTTAATACTCCAATATGTGTGATTTTGATTCATTGTTTTATGTTCACCTTTTTGTTGTTTTAAATAAGCTATGCTGTACAATCTGTTTAAAGCCCTAATAACGGAAATTGGCAATGAAAAGAGAACAAACGATAGAGAATCTCTACCAGCTTGCACAACTTACCCAACAAGTGCAGGCCGATCGAATTGAGATTGTATTAGAGGAGCGCCGTGATGAGCATTTTCCTCCAATGTCTAAAGCCCTTATGGAAACTCGTTCAGGCTTAACACGTCGCAAGCTTGATGAAGCTATCGCTAAGATGGAAGAAGCGGGACATCAATTTACCAAAAATAACGCGAATCACTACTCTATCTCTCTTTCCGAAGCGCATATGTTGATGGATGCCGCTGGCGTGCCTAAATTCCATGAGCGCAAAAAAAATAATGAGAATAAACCGTGGATCATCAACGTGCAGAACCAAAAGGGTGGTACGGGGAAATCAATGACCGCGGTACACCTTGCCGCTTGTTTAGCGCTCAATTTGGATAAGCGTTACCGCATCTGCTTGATTGACTTAGACCCACAAGGTTCATTGCGCCTATTTTTGAATCCACAAATCAGTCTGGCTGAGCATACGAATATCTATTCCGCGGTTGATATCATGCTGGATAATGTGCCAGATGGGGTGCAAGTGGACACTGAGTTTTTGCGCAAAAACGTGATGTTGCCAACTCAATATCCGAATTTGAAAACCATTTCTGCGTTTCCTGAGGATGCGATGTTTAACGCAGAGGCGTGGCAATATCTCTCACAAAATCAATCACTAGATATTGTTCGCTTACTCAAAGAGAAGCTGATCGATAAAATTGCCAGCGATTTTGACATCATCATGATTGATACTGGTCCACACGTTGATCCACTGGTATGGAACGCGATGTATGCCTCGAATGCCTTACTGATCCCTTGTGCGGCTAAGCGACTGGACTGGGCTTCCACGGTCAATTTCTTCCAACATTTGCCCACGGTGTACGAGATGTTCCCTGAAGATTGGAAAGGGCTCGAATTTGTACGCCTGATGCCAACCATGTTTGAGGATGACAACAAGAAGCAGGTGTCGGTACTGACCGAAATGAATTATTTATTGGGCGATCAAGTCATGATGGCCACGATCCCACGCAGCCGTGCGTTTGAAACCTGTGCGGATACTTACAGTACTGTCTTTGATTTGACCGTTAACGATTTCGAGGGCGGTAAAAAAACCTTGGCGACCGCTCAGGATGCGGTACAAAAAAGTGCTTTAGAGCTAGAGCGCGTACTTCATTCACATTGGTCTTCACTGAATCAGGGGTAAGTAACTTATGGCAATTAAAACTTCTGAACTGAACGCAAAGCTGTTTGGAAAGGCGGATAAGCGCCGTGCAACGACGCCTGCAGAAGCGCAATCTGCGGTGAAAGCACAAGCACAGATGATTGAGTTGGCTGTAGCGGGTGAAGAGGTAGTGACCTTTGAACTGATGCGAATTCCGGCTGATGAAGTCGCGGAAAAAACCGTGGTGTTTGCTCAAAATGCCCGTGAACAGGCGTTTTTAACCGAACATGCCTTGGCTGATGTTCTGACCACATTGCGTGAGCGTGGACAGCAATACCCAGCCGTTGGCCGTAAAACCGCAGATGGCAAAATCGAAGTGCTCGATGGTAGCCGTCGTCGCATGTCTTGTATCTTGGCGGGCAAAGAGTTTTTGGTGTATGTGGCTGAAAATATCAATGCTGAGCACGCTAAGTTTTTGTCTGATGTCGCGAATGCGCATAAACCTCTTTCTCTGTATGAGAAAGGTAAAGAGATGCAAGCCAAGCTCGATAGTGGTGAAGCGGAAGACCAAAAAGCGCTCGCCAAAATGTTCCAGTGCAGTGAGGCATTGGTCAGTGGTGCCTTAAAAGCCGCCGCTTTGCCGCTAGAGCTTTTGCAGGCGTATCCGAGTGTTGTCGAGCTGGGCCGCCCTACTATCGTTAAATTACATAAACAGTTTAACGAGTTGAATGAGGCTCAGCGTGAGCAATTATTAGCGAAATGCCATCAAGAAAATGGTTTCGTGTGGCAGCAATCTCAAGCTCAAGGTGTGGCGCGTATTACCAAAGAAGTCACGGAAACTATCGAAAGCTGGATTCAAGATGTGTTACCTCCTAAGCGCACCGAAACACCTAAGGTGGAGCTTATCAAAGGCCGCGCCAGCTATGCTCGTAAAGGCCATAATTTGGTGCTGAATTTGAAGAAAATTGATGATGAGCTGATGCAAGATATTCTTGATTTTGTGCAGCGTAAGCTAAACTGAGTCGACTCAAATAACAAAGCCCGCTGATGCGGGCTTTGTGCGTTTTAGGGGGCTTAGCCTTATTGGTTTCTTAGGCGCTGCCAGTACTTCTCATAAATCGCCAGCGTTTCTGGGCCGACATCGTTGATGAACTCGCCTTTTTTCATATCTTCATCCGATGGGAAGATAGTCGGGTTATCACGCAGTTCTGCTGGTAGCAGTGCTCGACCGCCTTTGGTGGCAGAGGCATAACCTAAGCTTTGTACAATCTCAGCTTGGTTTTCTGGTTGGTACATAAAGTTAATAAACTTGTGCGCCAACGGAATGTTCTTGCTGCCTGAAGGAATGGTGAAGTTATCCATCCACAGTACCGCGCCTTCTTCTGGCATAACGAATTTCAGCTCAGGCATTTCCACTTGGCCTTGGTAAGCGTTGCCGTTCCACTGCATGCCCAGTGTGGCTTCGCCAGAAACGTAAGGCACGTGTGGCGCATCTGAGTTATACAGCAATACGTTTTTCTTCAGTGCCACCAGAGATTCGTACGCTTTCTTGATTTCCTCTTCATTTTTGGTGTTGATGCTAAAGCCGTTAAGCTTTAGAGCCATACCAAACACGTCGCGGATATCGTCAATCAGCATGACTTGCTGTTCGTATTGCTTATCCCACAGATCTGCCCATTTTGTGATGCCGTTAGGCAGGGTAGACGAGTTGTAGTAAAGACCCGTAATCCCCCAAATGTAAGGGAGTGAGAATTTGTTTTGAGGATCGTGCGCCAGTCCTAATACGGTTGGCATTGCATCTTTCATGTTCGGGATTTGGTTATGATCGATTTCTGCCAGTAGCCCTTCACGGCCCATCTTTTCGATAAAATAAGCGGACGCAAACACGACATCGTAACCAGTGCCTTTCAGAAGTTTGAGTTTGGTATACATTGACTCATTATTCTCAAAGGTTGAATAGTTAATAGTAACGCCTTCTTGTTGTTCAAAAGCTTTCAGCGACTTCTCTGGCAGATAGCCACCCCACGCATACACGTTTAGGGTTTGCTCTGCATAAACCTGAGAAGAGGCAACGACTGCAGAAAGTACCAATCCTTTAATGAAAGTTTTCATTGCATTTTGATTCCTTTTTAGCCCAGCCCAATGCCGGGGTTCGAGTGCATAATTAGTGAATTTTTTGCTGTGATAAAGCAAATATAATTTGTCGTTAAGAAAAAATATTTTAGCCTTCTGTTAACAAATGTTTCCTCCTTCTTACGATGCCTTTCAAGGCGTTACAGCGATCGGTTGGGCTTGTGCTAACATGGCGCATCATTTTGGAATATCGCTCGTTATGACTCAGCCAATCACCTATTTATTGCAACTTCAGCAGCTCGCCAAGCAAGGACAGACTCGCTTTGGCTGTTGGCTTCGTGGTGATGCACAGTGGCAGCATCACTTATTGAAAACACTTGTTCCGCACTTTTCCGAACAACCGATATTGATGTTAGGACAAACTGAGCTAGAGGGTGTGACTTGTGTCGACTATCGCCAAGGTCAGCAATGGTTAGGGCGAGAATGCCAACTCCTGATCGTAGATTTAACGCAAGGTTGGGATGCCAATAGCTTTAATGCGGTGCTGGGTACCTTGGTGGGCGGTGGATTACTGTTGGTGGTTGGCGAACCGACTACACTCAACCATTGTGCACGAGTCTGGCTAGAGCGCGCTTGTCATCGCTTGCTTGTGATTACGCCACAAACGGTGCCGGCTTTACCCCATTCGGCTTCGGTTACGCGAACGAATACCGAACAAACTTATACCGAACAAACTTATACCGAACAAAGATTGGCGATCGACAGCATCATTAAAGTCGTGACTGGGCATCGCAAGCGTCCTTTAGTGCTGACTGCCGATCGCGGGCGTGGAAAAACCAGCGCACTGGGATTGGCGGCCGCAGAGCTGATGTCATCGCGCTCTATGCATATTGTGGTGACTGCACCTACTTTGGCTGCCGTGGAGCCGCTGTTTGTGCATGCCCAGCGCACATTACCGCAAGCCCATCGCCAGCGCGGTGAGGTGCAAACGGCACAGTCAAGCTTACGTTTTATGGCTCCGGATGAGCTACTGCGCACTCAACCTGAGTGTGATTTATTGCTGGTCGACGAAGCCGCTGCGCTGCCGTTGCCATTTTTAAAACGTTGGGTGGAGCGCTATCACCGCGCAGTATTTTCTTCGACCATTCATGGCTACGAAGGGTGTGGGCGCGGTTTTTCTCTAAAATTTCAGAGTTGGTTGCAAGTACAACGCCCGCAGATGCGCTCACTGCATCTTGAGCAGCCGATCCGCTGGGCGGCGGGGGATGCGCTGGAACAGTGGCAAAATCAGGTATTTCTTCTACAAAGTGAGCTGCCTGAAGTTGCCCTAGAGCAGGTGAGAGAACCGCTGTCTTTTTCTTTATTCAGTCAGCCTGAGTGTGTGGAGCAACCTGAGCAATTAGCACAAGTGTTTGCACTTTTGGTCAATGCGCATTATCAAACCTCGCCCAACGATCTCTTTGCTTTACTGCAAGATGAAGCGATGACGTTGTTCGTCGCTTATCAAGGAGAGGTGTGCGTCGGTTGCGTTTTGGCGGTCCGTGAAGGGGGGTTAGACGCGCCGACGATTGAGGCGATTCAACTGGGAACGCGGCGTCCGAAAGGGCATTTAACCCCCGTGACTTTGGCGAATCAATTAGGAATTAGCCAAGCGGCGCGCCAATCTTGCTGGCGAATATTACGTATTGCCGTCCATCCCGACTGCCAACGCCAAGGCATGGGTAGCCAATTGTTGACCCATTTTATTGCGCAGCATCACGCGGATTATTACGCCACCAGCTTCGGGGTGAGTGAAGATTTATTGCCATTTTGGCTAGCTAACCACTTCGTACCAATAAAACTCGGTTCGCATCGAGATCAGGCGAGTGGTTGTTACTCTCTCTTGATGGTGCGCGGAGAGCATCTCGATTGGTTGGAGCAAGCCAAACAGCAGTTTAGTGCACATTGGATTTTTGAACTCAGTGATTCTCTGCAAGCGTTGGAGCCACAAATCATCCAACAGCTTTTACCTAGCACTGTCGCCTTGCCTCAACCTCAGATCCCTTTGGATTTGATCGATCGTTACGCGCGAGGTGGAGCAAATTACGAAAGCGTGGCGGTGTGGCTTTATGCTTGGCTACTGGCTACGGCTCCATTACTAGAGAGCCTATCCCCTTTGTTGATCAGTAAAATTCTGCAGCGTAAAAGTTGGGCGGCCTGTGCCGAGCAGTTTCAGTTAAGTGGGAAGCGGCAAGTCGAGCAAGCGGTGCGAACGGAAATCTTGGCTTTGCTTGTGAATTTACAGTGTAAATATACTCTTCCTACTTGAAGCTGCAGCGGTGCTGGCTAGGTGTGTCTGCCTCAAGCATCGAACTTGTCTCTGCTCATCAGAATGAATGTACTGGCTGGCGAGCTGCTAATTTAAGTCGTTTCGGTATATTAAGGGATTCTTAAGTTAGGTGGATTACTTTTGACTTACAGAGTAAGCAAAGGGAAACACCAATGAAACCTCTACCTTGTCTAGCCGATTTGACACTGGAAGTCATTACACCCACGCATCCACGTTGGAATGAGGCGATCAAACTGGTTGATGAGCGCTATCAACAAGCGTTTGATGCCCACCTCACCGCTTATATGCCTGCTTATTTAGCGCTGCTTGATAAACAGGTCATGAAGTCTGTCTGTGGATACCGGATTGCAGAGCAAGAGCCGCTGTTTCTTGAACAATATCTCGATGAGCCTGCCGATCGTCTTCTTGCACAACGTTTTGCATGTCCGATACCTCGTGGCAAGTTGATTGAATTTGGCCATCTTGCTTCTTTTGGTCGCGGGCTTTCAGCGTTTCACTTTCGTTTGATGGCACAGCAGTTGGTCGCCATGGGGTTTGAGTGGTGCATTTTTACTGCAACCGATCCTCTGCATGCCCTGATGCGTCGTTTTGGCCTGCAACCCACCTTGATTGCCCAAGCTTCTCCAGCTCGTATTCCCAATGCTTCTCAAATCTGGGGAACTTACTATCAGCACCGTCCGCGTATTTTGGCGGGCAATTTAGTGCATGGTTGCACCCATCTCAATCAATTACACCTTAATCAAAAGCAAGCGTGAGTAGTCAAAGATGAATCGAATTCTCGCTGCGCTGCAGCAGCATGCCTTGCACCAACCGCAGAAAATGGCTTTTGTTGGCCATAACGCTGAGCAAGAGAGGATAGCTCTCAATTATTCTCAACTGTTAGAGCGAGTCGAGCTGATCGCCAATCAGCTGCAGCGGTTATCCGCAAACTGCATCGCATTACGTGCACAAAACAGTGTCGACTGGGTTGCGCTCGATTTAGCCGCGATGTGGTCACACATCGTTATGGTTCCTGTCCCGACCTTTTTTACATCAGAACAAGTCGCTCATTTACTGAATGAGGCGAATGTTGAACTCTGTCTTGGTGATTGGCCTGAGTTGGGTTCGCCTTCACTGACAGTCGGTGGCTTTGACGCTTGGCACTATCAGGGCAATAAACCGAGGAATAGACTCAATCGCGTTTTGGCGGGTACACAAAAAATAACGTTCACCTCTGGCTCAACAGGCACTCCGAAAGGGGTTTGTTTGAGTGAAGAAAATCTAGAGCGCGTTACGCTGGCCATCGCAGAGCAGATGAGCGCGCAAGTTGAGCAGCATTTGGTGATGTTGCCGCTCGCCACGCTGCTGGAAAATATCACAGGAATTTACGTGCCTTTATTGCTCGGGGTGACTTCAAGCGTACTGTTTGGTGAATCGGTAGGGCTGTCTGGCTCTAGTCAATTTTCTCCCACTCAGTTTGCCAACGCATTGAGCGTTTATCTGCCATCCAGTTTGGTTCTTACCCCAGCGTTATTGATGGCGCTGATTCAGGTGGTGAAACAGGCTCCCGAGTTGGCGAAGTCGCTGCAATGGGTGGCGGTCGGTGGTGCGCGTGTTGCGGCTGAACTTATCCATAGCGCACGAGCCCTTGGCATTCCTGCTTATGAAGGCTATGGACTTTCTGAATGCGCTTCGGTGGTTAGCATGAATACGCCGCAACATGACCAGCCCGGTAGTTGTGGCAAGCCGCTGAGCCATCTACAAATCCAATTGGCTGAAGATGGTGAATTGTGGGTTCGTGGCAATAGTGCGCTGGGTTATATCGGCGAGCCATTGACCGACGAATGGCTTGCCACGGGTGATATGGCGACACTCGATGAGCAGGGATTTCTTTGTATCGTAGGGCGCAAAAAAAATCTCATCATTACTCCCTTTGGGCGCAACATCGCACCGGAATGGATTGAGTCTCACGCGCAAGTTTGGTTACCGCAATGCCGTTTCGTAGTGGTCGGCGATGATGAGGTGGGGTTAGTGGCTGTGATTGATCGCCTAATGCCCGATCTGGAGCAACGTGTGCAACAAATGAATCATCAGTTACCTGACTACGCACAGATCCAACAACTGCTTTTCGTCAATCAGCCGAGCGCATGGCAGGCTTGGTTGACGGCCAATGGCCGACCCAAGCGAGCGTTGATTGAGAACGCGCAGCACACTTTTCGTCGAGTGCGTAATGCGCCCGACCTCAATTGGCAATACCTGTATCCCCTTCCTGCAAGAAGCGGTAGCGGTATTGGCGATATTTCACGGTAAGTCGTTCGAGCCTCTTTGAGGCTCACGATGAGGAGAACTCTCATGACAGGATTTTTTCAACGTTTACAAAAAGAGACGCAAGCGGCTCAGCAACAGATGTTACAAGCTCCAGTATTTGCAGCTTGTGCTCGCGGCGAGATCACGCTTGACATGTACTTAAGCTTTTTGACCCAAGCCTACCATCACGTCAAACATACCGTACCACTGTTAATGGCGTGTGGGGGACGATTGAGTGATCGTTATGAGTGGGTGCGTATTGCCATTGCCGACTATATCGATGAGGAAAAAGGTCACCAAGAATGGATCCTCAATGATATTCGAGTTTGTGGTGGTGATGCTCAAGCGGTGCGAAATAACCAAGGGGTGGGTCAAGTCAGTACACCGATTGAATTGATGGTCGCTTATCTCTACCACCAGATTGATCGCGCCAATCCGCTCGCGTTGTTTGGTATGGTCTGGGTGCTCGAAGGGACGAGTGTGGGCGTGGGCGGCAACATAGCGCGCTTGGTCAAACAGCAGCTCAATTTACCTGCTAAAGCCATGAGCTATCTCACCTCACACAGTGAACTGGATCAAGACCACATTCGCTTCTTCGAATCCTTAATGGACAAAATGACCGCGGAAGAGGATCAGCAAGCGATTATCCACTCGGCGAATCAGGTGTTTTATCTGTATGGGCAGATGTTGCGTGAATTACTGCCCCAGACCCAGCAACAGGCAGCTTAGGAGGCGTTTATGGACATTCATCAACAATATGTGTTGTTAACGGGCGCTTCAGGTGGCATTGGCGAGCCTATCGCTCATACTTTAGCGGCGCGTGGTGCGCGGTTAATCTTGTTAGCGCGTGATGAGCAAAAACTTGAAGCATTGCGTCAATCACTCCCCAAGCCAGAGCAGCATCGGGTTGTGAGCGCAGATTTAACCAGTGAAGCGGGAATGGAGCAACTGCAGGCTTTGGTGGAAGAATTAAACCGCGCCCAGCAGCGCATCGCCGTCGTGATCAATAATGCAGGGACCAATCAGTTCTGTTTGCTGGCGCGTCGTTCGATGGAGTCGGTGCAGCGTGAGTTAGCTCTGAATTTAATGACGCCAATCCAAATCATGCACCACGTTTTGCAATGGAGCCATAAACCGCAGATGGTCATCAATATTGGTTCCAGTCTCGGGGCGATAGGGTATCCGGGCTATGCCAGCTATTGTGCCGCGAAAGCGGGATTGCACCGTTTTAGCGAAGCGATGAACCGAGAGCTCGCGGGGACGGGAATGAAAGTGCTCTATTTAGCGCCACGAGCAACCAATACTTCGCTCAACAGTGAGGCCGTTCAGCAGCTCAATCGAGCACTAGGCAATCGCAGTGATGAGCCTTCCTTGGTTGCTGCGCAGGTGGCCAAAATGATTGAAACGGAGCAAAACGTCATGTGGATCGGTTGGCCGGAGAAACTTCTGGTGCGTCTTAACCAACTACTGCCGAGCTTGGTTTCTCGGGCAATTAGAAAGCAACAACCCGTCTTATTGTCATTTTTAAATCGCTAAAGCGTGATAATTCAAGGAGAAGAGTTTATGAACATTATGCTTAAATGGATGAGTCTTAGCGCACTGTTGCTCGGGTATGCCCACTCAAGTTACGCGATTACGCCTTTAGAACAAGTGCAAACGGATTGGGCAAAATGCCAATACCGTACCGCTTCTGCTAAGGAGCAAGAACGCTGTTTTGAACGCACGATCGCGCGTAATCGACTGGAGTTAACAATTTCGGGCGATAACCCTGAGTTGAAAGTGTGGCTGGCCATCAATCAATCTTCTTTAGCGGGAGTGAGGGGCGGATTGGGGGCTTTATCGCTGGTGAAAGAGGCCAAAAGTTTATTTGAAGAGGTCATCGCGCAAGCGCCAAATACTCTGGAAGGCTCCGCGTTGACCAGTTTGGGCACGCTATACTATAAAGTGCCGGGTTGGCCTGTCGCCTTTGGGGATAAAGAAAAAGCAGAGCAGCTGCTTAAACAAGCCTTGACCGTGAATCCCAATGGCATTGATGCCAACTATTTCTACGGAGATTTTTTGCTGCAAGAAGGCCGTAGCGCAGAGGCAAAGCGCTATTTGTTGCAAGCTCAACATGCACCCGCAAGACCGAAACGAGAAATTGCGGATGCGGGACGTCAGGAAGAGATTGCGCACTTATTGGAGAGCATCAAGTAACCTTATGCGTTTACTATTAGTTGAAGATGACACGTTGCTCGGTGAATCAATGCAAGTAGCGTTAAGCCGACAAGGCTATACGGTTGACTGGCTGGAGCGGGGTGGTGGCGTCGTGACCGCCCTGAAAACCGAGCAATTTACGGCACTGATTTTGGACCTCACCTTGCCAGATATGGATGGTTTGGAAGTCCTGCGCCAAATTCGGCGAGCGGGTTACACATTGCCTGTCATGATACTCACGGCACGGGATGATATCAGTGATCGGGTCAAAGGGTTGGATGGCGGTGCAGATGAGTACATAGGTAAGCCGTTTGCGCTCGAAGAGCTGCTCGCACGTTTACGCTTGATCATTCGTCGTAGCTCAGGGAGCGCAGAGGAGCTCATCTCCGTGGGGGATCTTGACCTTTCGCTCTCTAAACAAGAAATTTACTACGCTCAGCAAGCTCTGAAATTAACGAGGAATGAGTACAAAATCCTCGCCAGTTTAATGACCCAAGCAGGAAGAGTGATGAGTAAAGAGCTTTTGCAGCAAGCATTGCACGGCTGGGATGAAGGCAGCAGTGATAACGCAATCGAAGTACATATTCATAATCTGCGCAAAAAATTGCCGGATAATCTGGTTAAAAACGTACGAGGTGTGGGGTACATGATTGAAAAATAAACCTCTCTTTTCCATTAAACGCCGACTTACCCTGACTTCTGTTTTGCTGAGTACCGGTTTGATGCTGGTCTCGTTTGGGTTCAGTTATTCCAACGCCCAACATGAAGTGGGAGAAGTGTACGATGCCCGTCTTGGGCAGTCCGCCAAATTATTACTGATCGCCACTTCTGTTTCGGCCAATGAATTTGCAGATCGTAATCAGCATGAGCAGTTCAATCTGTGGATGCAGCATATTCAGCGCCTTTCCAAAGCCAACGATGATGTCGCCACACTCTTTGGCCACCCGTATGAACAGTATTTATTATTCCAGTTTTATCGAGATGGCGAGCTTCTCTTTAGCTCTGATACTCACTTGCCTGCGCTGAGCCTTGGCCGTGATGCGAATGGTTTTAGTGATATCACGCTCAACGGCGAAAGCTGGCGTTATTTCCAGTTGAGTCTCCCTGATCAAGAAAAAGGTAAACAGTATGTTTTGGTTGCAGAAAAGCAAAGCATTCGTGATGAAGCGATTAATGAGATCGCCTTATCCACCGCACTTCCGCAATTAATTTTAATTCTGTGCTTGATTGTGGTTTTGGTGGTGCTGATTGAACGTAGCTTTCAGCCAATCCAAGCGCTGAAAGCAGCGATTGCTCTACGCAGCATCCATAAGCTAGATCGAATTTATGTCGAAAAACCCACGGTGGAACTTTTGCCTTTGGTGGAGACGTTGAATCAACTACTCAATGAGCTAGAGCAAGCATGGCAGCGTGAGAAACGTTTTACTCGAATGGCGGCACATGAGTTAAAAACCCCGCTGACCGTTTTAAGATTGAATGCCGAAAATGCCCTGCGTAGCACCAATCCGGAACAGTTAAAGCAAGATTTAGAACGTATTTTCAAAGGTATAGAGCGCACCGATAGATTGATTCATCAGCTCTTAATGCTGGCCAAAGTAGAAAGTACACAAACCTTAGCGAAACAGCCGGTTGAGCTGGCAAACGTCATTAAACAAGTGATAGCGGATTTAGCACCTATCGCTTTTAAGCAGGATCAGCAGCTGAGTTTTCATGGCGAAAGTTCGCGTTTATGGGGAGATGAATTACTCCTGGGCATTTTATTTAAAAATCTGCTGGATAATGCCATTCGTTATTCCGGCCACTCTAGCCAGATAGCGGTAGAGCTTAGCGGCCACGATGGTGAGATTGAAGTGCGTGTGTCGGATACTGGGGCCGCGATTGACGATCTGACTCGTGAAAAAATGTTTGATAACTTCTACCGCGCCAACAGCCAAAAAGGCGATGGCGCAGGGCTTGGCATGTCGATCTGTCGTGATATTGCAGCGCTTCATGGCGGTCAAGTGCTCTTGCTGCCACGTACTGATGAGCGTAATACCTTTGTTGTTCGTTTTCGCAATTGCGAATAACGTCCTAACTTATCATGTGGCTTTATCCCCTTCCTGCTTAACGTTGTCGCGGTGTTGGCTACGTTCGTTTACCCCAAGCCATAGAGCTTGCCTATGCTCTTGGGGATGCACTCATTTGCCCGCTACCTAAGGCTAAGTTGTTTGGGTATGGCTAAGATTGGCTGGTTCTACACTTCGCAAACAGATCCAAATTGGCTTGGTACGCTTTGGTTGATACATCCATCACGCCGAGCAGTGAGTGAAACAGATTCTGGTGCGCATAAGGTAATTCACTGTTGCTGCGCAGGCATTCAACATCAATCCCTTTACTTTGGCTAAACCCAGAGGACATCCAGATAAGGAGAGGGACTCGAGTCTGGTACTCAGGCGCTAGGCTATAGGGCATACCATGCAAAAACAGGCCATTTTCACCTAATGATTCACCATGATCGGAGATATAAATCAGCGCGGTATTATATCGGTCTTGCAGTGAATCGAGCTTAGCGAGGAGCTGCGACATCACATAGTCGCTGTAGCGAATGGTGTTGTCATACGTGTTTACGATCTGCTCGACGCTACAGTTTTCAATATCTGCTCTTGGGCAGTCAGGCTGGTAAACTGCCATCTCTTTTGGGTAGCGTTTAAAGTAAGTGGGGCCGTGGCTACCGATGAAATGCATGAAAATCATTCGGTTGCCCTGCTGCGTGGCGATCTCCTGATCTAAATTCTCTAACATCGCAATGTCGTAACAGGTGTCGCCATCGCAAATCCCTTCTCGGTTATCTCTAGCTAACTCTTTAAGCGGGATATTCTTCGCGACATTTTTATCGCCACCGTCATTTTCCTTCCAGAGCAGACTGATGCCCGCACGCTGCAGAATATCCAGCACATTGTCTTGGTTGTCCGCTCGAGAGCGATCAAAATTTTGGCGATTCATGTTGGAGAACATACAAGGCACAGAAACGGCGGTTGCTGTACCGCAACTCGCCACATCTTTAAAAAATATCGGCTGGAAAGGGGCGGTATAAGCATTGGTATCACGCGGATAACCCAAGTATTGGTAGTTTTGTACTCGCGCGGTTTCACCTAACACAAAAAACACTAAGGTCGGCTTTTGGGTTGCCTGACGAACGGCGCTTGGCTTTTGCTGCGCATCCTGACCGATCTCCTGATACACCATTGGCTCCGTGAAATAACGCTGTTTGACTAACCCAAAACTGCTGTAGAGAAAATGGGTCGGGATGATCATTTTTTTGAGTGAGCTGTTGTTGCGTCCAACGGACGAGTAATTCTGATAATAAAGCCCTGCGATCACGCCAATTACGACAACGGAAACCAGCATGGATAGCCCCTTTTTCATCAAAAAACGCAGGGCACTTTTTTCTGGGCGGATCGGGGTAAAAAGCAGAGCTAGCGCAGGCACGAGGCCAAACCCGAGCAACCAAAGTACAGAGTAGATTGTGAGATAAGATCCCGCTTCGCCGCGGTCGGTTTCCAACACATTCACTAACATATCTTGATCGACAATCACACCGTATTGAAAGCCAGCGAAGCTGATTAAGGCCGACAGCACAAGTAACACAGCAAAAAAGGGCTTGAACAAGTAAGGCCAACTGAAAATCTGGAAGATAAAATTCAGTGCAAACAGGAAAAATAACGGAATAGAGAGAGCGAATCCCCAATCAAGGGACGTAGATTGGTTGAAAATATGCGCTAATTGAGCGTAAACCGGAAGATTGAGTGGCAGCGCAAAATAGGCTGCCAGCAAAAAGACTAATTGGAGATAGGAGAATGGCTTAATGTTGAATGTCTGCATGATGACCACGCTAAATTCTGTGAACGTTAAGCCATTTATAAATGGGGTTTCTTAATACTCGCTTAAGAAAACGGTATGAGATAAACCAAAGGGTTAATCCATGCGGATTATCGGTTTACTATCTACACCACTGACTGTATATCCCCTTCCTATTTGCTGCCTATCAGCCACTTTAAGTTGCTTGGGGTAATCGTATTTACACTGTAAACGAGGGTGAAATAAACGAATTCATGAGGCCATTCGGCCCCATGAATGACAAAGCTCATCTTACAAAGAGAGTACACGATGGCAGGTTTTCTCAAGGGCGAGCTTGTCGTGACTGATCAAGACCAAAGCGCAGCCGATCTCTTGAGTTAACTCGATGATTAACTGCAAGGTATTGGCTGCCGTGATGGGGTCAAGTCGCGAGGTTGGCTCATCGGCGACTAAGAGTGTTGGCCGCGTTAGTAAAGCGCGCAGAATCGCAAAACGTTGTAATTCTCCGCCTGAAACTTGATTGACTTTGCGTGACAGTAAGTTGGGTGACAAAGCGAGGCGTTCCAGTAAACGAGGAATGTGGCTGCGTTCGACTGTATGCTGACGACACACATCTTCCAATAGTGTCTGTAAAGTGACGCTTTTTGCCAAGGCGCTAGGCGGATCTTGATAGAGTTTCAGTGCTTTACCGACCGGGATCGCTTGTGGGCGATGAATACGGCCTTGGCTGGGTTTAAGTAACCCGAGTAATAGATCGGCAAGAGTAGATTTTCCGCAGCCGCTATCACCACTGATGCCAAGAATTTCTCCGGCGCTGAGGGTGAAACTCAGCGAATCAAACAAGCACTTCTCCCCGCGATGCATGGCGATATTGTCCACGGTCAACAGGGGCTCTCCTGTTTTACTCTGCGGTGTGGTTGGCCAATATCTGGGGTCAGCGTTAATCAGCGCCTTGGTGTAATCTGATTGAGGATGGCTCAACACTTGTTGGGCTGGCCCTTGCTCTTGAATAACACCTTTGCGCATCACAATGATGGTTCCACCGAGCTTTTCGGCAACTTCGATATCGTGAGTGATGGTTAACAACGCGCCACGAGTTAATTGTGCTTGCAATAAGGCAATGATTTGATCGCGGCGGCTGGCATCTAAACCTTTGGTTGGTTCATCGGCGATAAGCAAAGGTGCCTGCGTTTGGGTGGCACACAAATAGGCGATGCGCTGCGCCATGCCGCCAGAGAGTTGATGTGGGTACTTGCTCTGATCCTGATGAAGCGCCACTTGCTGAAAAGCGGAATCGGTTAATGCTGCGCTAGCGGCGTGATTGCCCATCACCAAGCGATGCACCTCCGCCACTTGTTCGCCCGCGCGCATGATCGGGTTGAGCGCATGCCAAGGCTCTTGGGGCAAGACGGCAAGTTGTTTTCCCCATAGCGCTTCACGTTCTGCTTGAGTTCGCTGATGTTGATATTGGCCAAATAACGCAATCTTACCTTGGCTGCGCAGCCCAGCGGGCAAATTGCCAATAATCGCATTCGCCAACAAGCTTTTGCCCGAGCCCGTTTCACCTAATATCGTCAGCGCTTGGTGAGCGTGCAGTTCAAAGGACAAGCTTTCGACTAAGGTTTCTTGCGCAGTAGAAATCGCGAGTTGTTGTACAGAGAGGAGCGCGGTCACGATATTTTTCCTTTGGCCAGCAGTTGAAAACTTAACACTAAAATAAACACCACTAAGATGGGTTGGGCGAGTACCCAAGGGGCTTGGTGATAGTAGCGAAAGAGCTCCACCATCATCATGCCTAATTCCGCTTGGGGTGGCTTAAGTCCAACATAAAGAAAGCCGATGGAGGCGAGCGCTAAAATCGCGTTACCCGCACCAAAACAGGCCAGCGTGAAGAGATCTTCCCTTAGCTCAGGCCAAAGATGTCGGCGAAACAGATACCAAGCATTGAAGCCATACAATCGTGAGGCTTCAATTTGTGGCTGTTCAAGTAATGAGAGGGTTTTGCTGCGCACTACGCGGAAAAATTCCACCCATAACATTAAAGCAATGGCGAGATAGAGGATGAAAAAAGAGCCCGGCACCATAGCGCCAAACAGTAACACCAAGATTAAACCGGGCATGGCCAGCAACATGTTGAGTAGCCAAGAAAAGCCTCTATCCCACCAACCGCGTTTCCATGCTGCGACCACGCCAGTGACTAACCCCAGTAACGCGGAACTGCTTACGCAAGCGACGGCCATGGTTAACGAGGTCGCAATTGCAGAGCTTAAACGTGCGAAGTTACTGCGCCCATAGTGATCGGTACCCAGCGGTTCACCCCAACTGGGGGCGGCTAAAGCGCGATTGAGATCTTGTTTGGCCGGATCGCCGCCATACAGCAGATATTCGATCAGCACGAGCATCACGAGCAAAATCAGCAGGCTCACTCCAAGCCATTGTGGTTTCGATAAGTGCAGTTTCATGTTAGGCCTCTGGTTGAACATGTCGGCTTAAACGTAGGCGAGGGTCTAATGCGTATTGGGCTAAGTCGACCAGCGTATTGAGCGCGACAAACAATAATCCCATCACCAGTGCAGAGCCTTGGATCATTGGAATATCGCGTTGGAAAATCGCATGTGACAAGGCATGTCCCACACCGGGCCAAGAGAACAGGGATTCAATCATCACTATCCCTTCTACTAAGCTCACCGCCTGAATACCGACAAACGCCATAACAGGAAGGGCGATATTACGCTGTGCGTGGCGCGTAAAGGCTTGCTCGTGATTCAAACCTTTCAAACGCGCGAAAGCGTAATAGGGGGATTGCAACACTTGAGCAGTGGCGTTACGGATCATGCGACTCGACATTGCTGCCATACCCAGCGCTAAAGCCAGCGCAGGCAGAATAAGGAATTTGGGATGACCAAATCCAGCAACAGGCAACCAATTCAGTTGTAAGGCAAACAGGATGACAAGCCCCAGACCAATCAAAAATACTGGCTGCGCTTTAATCATGATTGAGGTGAGCAGGGCAAGGTTGTCTGCCCACCGATCGGTACGTTTGCCGCAATAGACCCCAATTGGGATCGCGATAAACAGCGAGAGCAGTGTTGCAGCGCCTGCAAGTAAAAGGCTGTGTCCGAGATTATGCATAATCGCATTAATGACGGGTTCACTGCTGACCAGAGAATGGCCTAAATTGAGATGCAGTAAATCCCATAGCCATTGCAAGTAAAGCTCAAAAGCGGAGCGATCCAGCCCTAGCTCAGCACGCACTGCAAGCGCGGCGTCGGCATTGACATAATCATAGCCATAGCGACCTGCTGCAATGCGATAAGCCACATCACCCGGAATAAAGCGCATCAAAATAAATGTCAGTGTGCCGACGGACCAGGCCACAAAGAGGGCCTGGTAAAAACGGTGAACAAGAATCTTAGTCATTGAAACTCATCTGCGCGACGCGGTAGTTAATTTCAAAGGGATCAAACGAAAATCCAGCGACTCGTTTGTTGACCGACACAATCTGGCGGTAATAAGTCACAGGGATGAGCGGCATCTCATCGGCCAGTAATTGAGAGGCTTGGGCGGCCAATTGCTGATAACGCGCATTGTCTGATTCGGTCGAAAGCTCAGCCAGCAGTTGGCTAAACTGAGGTGATGACCAATTGGTTGGGCCCCAATCCGATCCTTGATGCGTTGCAAAATCACTCAAAAGCAGTGGCAGAGGATCGGCAATCGTGCCGAAGTTGCGGGCAATCAAGGCCATTTCTAGGGTGCCATCATGATGTTTGGCGGGGATGGCACTTGAGTTATCAATCGCAATATCCACTTGAATGCCAATCTCTTTGAGCTGGGCTTGTAGCGCGGTGGCAATCAAAGGTAGTTCAGGGCGATCAGCATAAGTCAGCAATTGAACTCGGAACGCTTGGCCTTCTCGCTCCAGTAAACCTTGGTCATTGAGCGTCCAGCCTTGATTGGCTAGCAGGGTTTGTGCGGTCGCTAAATGACGTTGCGGCTGTGTTTTTTCTGCTAAGTGCCAAGCTCCTAGTGCGGGAGAAAAGAGTTGATGCGCTTCTGATCCCGGTAACTTAAGTACCGATTGAGCAATACCTTCACGATTGATTGCCAAACTGATTGCTTGACGAACATCGGCGTGATTAAGCAAAGGGTGTTCGTTATTGAGTTTGATCAGAACCGTACGCGGCATCGACTCAATGTAGAGATCCAGATTGTGGCTCTGTTGCAAACTCGGAATGCTAATAGGGTCAAGGGTGTAGACCAGATCGGCTTGCCCAGTTTGTGCTAACAAAGCGCGGCTTTCTGAGCGGTGGCCTGCCAGATAATTGATGGTCTCGATACTGGCGGGTTTACCCCAATAAGCGTTAAAGCGGATAACACTGGCTTTATGAGGCGCCTGCAACTGTGCGATTTGATAAGGCCCCGTGCCTAAGAGCCGAATCACGTTACCACTGGCATCATAAGAGCTGGGGGAGGCAATCGCGAGCGAGTAGTGAGCAAGCACCGCTGCGAGCGGGCGATAGACAGTGTTAAGTTCAATCACCACTTGATCGTTTTGCGCGGTAATCGCCTTGATCGGTACTTGTTTTATTACTCCCGGCTTACCTAGCGCATGATTAAGAGCCGTCGCCGCCGCTTGTGCCGTCAATTGGCTGCCATCGTGAAATTGTACTTCAGGACGTATTTGGAAACGCCACACTAATCCATCATCACTTACCGTCCAGCTTTTGGCCAGCAAAGGGTATGGTTGTGAGTTCTCATTGATGCCAACCAAGGATTCAACCACTTGTAGACGCGAAAACAGGAATCCGTCCTTGGCTAAATCTTGGCTGTTAAACTCAAAGGGGCCTGAAATCTCCAGCGAACTCGGTGCAGGCTCCGTTTTCGTCAACCAAATCCCTGCGCCTCCTAGCGCTAAAATCAAACCGAACAACAACCTTTTTTTCATCAAAATGCCCTTAATTAAAACGTTATAACATAACAATTAATTAAAGCATGAGAATAAAAATCATGTCTATATGTGTCTGGTTGAAAAAATAAACAATCTTGAAACTCGGGATCCACTGGTATTTGTCGATTACTGCAGGCAGAGCACACGACGACTTTGGTGAGAGATATTCTTGCTACATTTGATAATTGGCTAATCCCTCCTAAACTCAAAAACGGGAAGTAGGAAAATGGTTGACTATTCATTTCATTTTAAAGGTTTGGATTTCCATGTTGATACTGAATGAAGTTCTGGACATTGCGCATGTACAAGAGTGCAAGCAGCAGCTTTTGCCGTGGATGAGCCAAGAAGCACCGATAGTGATTGATGGTAGTGCCGTTGCTCGGGTGGATGCCGCGGGTGTTCAACTATTGGCTTCCTTATTTATCACCGCACAGCACAATGGGCAGCAGATCCATTTTGAACAATTATCTGACGTGTTAGCTGAAGGACTTGCCCTGCTGGGTATGGCAGACCTGATGCAGCTAAAGAGTGAATGAGGGAAACACTATGGCAAAAGTTTTGGCAGTAGATGATTCAATTTCGATTCGACAAATGGTTTCTCATACTTTGCAAGACGCGGGTTATGAGGTTGAAACGGCAGCCGACGGGCGTGAAGCTTTAGCCAAAGCGCAGAAGGCGCGTTTTGACGTCATCATCTCTGATGTCAACATGCCAGTGATGACAGGTTTTGAGTTTGTAAAAGCGGTGCGTATGCAAAGCCAGTATAAGTTTACTCCCATTTTGATGTTAACCACCGAAACCAGCCCAGAAAAAAAACAAGAGGGCAAAGCAGTCGGTGCAACAGGATGGCTAGTCAAACCCTTCAACCCAGAAACCCTGCTAAAAACTTTGCAGCGCGTTTTGTAAAAGCTGAACTCTAAAATAATCAAAACTAGTCAGTGGGCGGGTGAGTTATGGCTTTAGATATGGAACAACTGCGCAAGATTTTTCATGTTGAATGCCGTGAAAATCTTGAGACTTTGGAAGGGGAACTGTTGCAACTGGATCCTTCTCAGGTCGATCTTGAGGTACTCAATACGATTTTTCGTGCGGCTCACTCGATCAAAGGGGGAGCTGGTACCTTCAATTTGCATGAGATCAGCGAATTTACTCATGCGGTCGAAACCTACCTCGATTTAATCCGCAACCAGAAAAAGCAGCTCACCGCACAAGGTGTTGATACTTTGCTCAAAAGCTGCGATGTCATCCGCAATATGCTGGATAGTCGGGAACAAGAGACAGCGATTGACGAAGCCTTGAAACAGCAAGTCGGGGCTGAACTGCAAGCCTTGTTAGCGGATCAGGGAGCCGATAGGGCAATGAGTCCAGCGCAGCCCGTATCATCCAATACGCACGCATCCAATACGTACGCCGATGCCATTGCAACCACAGATGCGACGGCACAAGGCTGGCGCATCCGTTTTGTTCCTCATCAAACACTGTTTTATAGCGGTAATGACCCGCTGCGTATCTTACGTGAGCTGCGTGAGTTAGGTTCTGAATATCAAATAGAGCTAGACCATCAAGCCCTACCAGAGTTAGCCGAAATCGATCCTGAACTCTGTTATCTGAGTTGGACGATCTGGTTAACAGGAGATGTGTCGGAAAACGATGTGCGTGAGCTGTTCGACTGGGTTGAAGATGAGTGTGATTTGCACATTGCCCCAATACTCAGTGACGAAGCTAGCACTCATGTAGAGGATGAGCAGGCTGCTCCTGCAGCAACGCTTCAAAGCAACCCCCAAACTCAGGCCGAGCCTGTTGCCATCGTTGACTTACCTGCGGTAGAACCGCCGGTTGCAACTGTTGCTCCTGTCATCGCTAACCCCAAAGAGTCCGCGACTAACAAGCCTGCGAAAACGGACTCAAGTGTCTCCTCTATCCGCGTCGATATCGAGAAAGTCGATAACCTGATTAATTTGGTCGGTGAGTTAGTGATTACCCAATCCATGCTCACCGAACTCGGTAATGACTTTTCAATGGACAAATTGGACAAGTTAAAAGCCGGTTTAGCGCAGCTGCTGCAAAACAGTAAAGATCTGCAAGAAAACGTACTCAATATTCGCATGCTACCGATGAGTTTTGCGTTTAGTCGTTTTCCCCGTTTAGTTCGGGATTTGTGTGGTCGTTTGGGGAAAAAAGTCGATTTACAAATCCAAGGTGAACAAACGGAGCTGGATAAAACTGTGCTCGAACGGATTGTGGATCCTCTCGTGCATTTGGTGCGCAACGGTATCGATCATGGTGTTGAAATGCCAGATGTCCGCCTTGCCAAAGGTAAGCCTGAAACGGGAGTGATCACGTTAAAAGCCTTTCATCAAGGTGGCTCGATCATTGTCGAAATCAGTGACGATGGGGCAGGGATTGATTGCGAAAAGCTTTGGCGCAAAGCGGTGGAAAAGGGGGTGTTAGAGCCTCAGACCCAACGTAGCGATCTGACCGATAAACAGATCATCAATTTAATTTTTGCGCCCGGGTTTTCTACCGCCGAGCAAGTATCAGACATCTCAGGCCGTGGTGTCGGTATGGATGTGGTGAGACGCAATATTGAAGAGCTCGGTGGACAGATTGAAGTCGATTCCGAATTAGGCCGAGGAAGCCGTTTTACCATCAGTCTGCCTCTGACACTGGCGATTTTGGACGGTCAGTTGGTCAAAGTGGCCGATCAGGTTTATGTCATCCCGCTGCTGACGATCGTCGAATCGATTCAGATCAACACTGCCAGTGTCAAACATGCGGCAGGCGGGATCGAACTCTACCGATTGCGCGAAGAAAATATCCCGATTTTACGTTTGCAAGATGAGCTTGCGATGGGGCGCAGTGGCAGTTTAGAGAAGCGCTTGATCTGTTTTGTCGAATCAGCAGGACATAGGGTAGGTTTGCTGGTGGATGATCTGCTTGATCAGCAGCAAGTGGTGATCAAAAGCCTAGAATCCAATTACGCCAAAGTGGCTGGGATCTCCGGAGCCACGATTTTGGGTGACGGCTCCGTCTCTTTGATCCTCGATATTCCTGGCTTGATCGCCCACTTTATGAAGCGCAGTTCATCTTCCACGACCAAAGGCAAAGCGGCATAGGAGCATGTATGAATTCAGCGAATCTGACCACATCATCCAGTGCCGCTCTTGAGCCAATCTTGTCGATGGATATGGGGCTGACTGGGGGTGCAGATTTTTTAAGTTTTATGCTCGGAACTGAGCTTTACGGGGTGACTTTATCTCATGTCGAAGAGATCCGTGTTTGGGAAAAACCTACGCCGATCCCGAGAGCGCCGCATTTTGTTAAAGGCGTGATCAACTTGCGCGGCATGATTGTGCCCATTATCGATTTACGCCAACGCTTTGGACTCACCCAATACGAGTATTTGCCAACAACGGTTGTCTTGATCTTGAGTGCTCGCGAACAAGAGCAAAAACGCTTGATGGGTTTAGTGGTTGATTCCGTCAGCGATGTGATTGGCCAAGGCGATATGCCGCTGCATCCGGCAATCGGTGAGAGCATGGTGGTGCCTTTTTTAAGTGGCATTTTGAATGTCGGGGATGAGGTGATGTCTTTGCTAGACAGTGATGCATTGCTGGATATGGACCGAATCCTTAATGAGGGGCAAGCATGATGCAGCGTGAATTTCTCAGTTTCGTTTTAGATGATGAAGAGTACGGCATCCCGATCCTGGAAGTGCGTGAAGTGCGTGGATGGAGCCCTGTGCGCATCCTGCCTAATGCGCCACCGTTTGTGATTGGCTTGCTGGATATTCGTGGCGAGTACATTCCGATTGTCGATCTGAAGCGTCGCTTAGGCTTAGTACCGGTTGAAATTAACGCCACCACAGTGGTGGTGGTGATTAATGCGGCGAATCAGCAGCCGTTGGGGCTGATTGTGGATGCGGTCGCTGAGGTGTATGCCTTGTCTGAGCAAGAGATCAAACATGCGCCCAGTATTTCCACTGTGATCGGCAACCAATACGTGAAAGGAATTGCGGCAGTGAAAAGCAAACATCTTGTTCTTATTGATATTGATGCGCTGTTCGACGTTGAGGCGCTGCGCTTAAGCACCACTGCCGAAAGCATATAACGAGGGAAGACACATGGCATTTTGGAATCGTAAACAACAGGTTGTGCCCCAGTTTGTTGAGCCAGCCAAGGAGAGCACCACGAGCGAATTTGACGAGTCGGAGACCCAAAGCGGTTTATCTAACTATCAATTGCTTTCCGCACTCAATGCGGCACAAACAGCACTGATGATGATAGATCGCGACTTTCGGATCACCTACTTCAATAATCAAACGCTCAAGCTGCTAAAACAACACGAAACGTTGTTTCGTAGTGTCTGGCCTGATTTTCGTGCCGAGGCCGATTTTTTACAGGGCTACTGCATTGACCATTTTCATCTTAATCCTCGCCATCAGCGCACCATGCTCGCGGATCCGAGCCATTTACCCTACACCACCGTCATCAACATCAAAGGGGTAAAAATCGAGCTGATTGTAGGTGCGATTATTGATGATCGTGGTTCTTACATTGGCAATACCTTGGAATGGCGTGATGTGACCGAAGAGCTCTTGCGTGATCAGCAAATAGGTCGTTTAGCTTCGGCGGTCGAAGGCATGACGACCAATTTGATGATGGCGGATAAAGAGGGGATTATTCAATATCTTAACCCCGCACTGTTACAACTGTTGACCCACCGTGAACCAGAACTCGCGCAGGCCTTTCCCGGCTTTAAAGCCGCGGAGTTGGTGGGGAAAAATATCGACATTTTCCATAAAAATCCTGCACATCAGCGTTCGATCATTAGTAACCCAGAACGCTTGCCTTTCACCTCCATGATCAAAGTGGGCTCTTTAGAGTTTAACCTGACTTGTATTGCGATGCGCGATACGAAAGGCGAATACATAGGTCCTGCGTTGCAATGGGTAGATATTACCGAGCAGCGCGATGGCCAGCGCCAAGTGGAGTCTTTGATCCAAAAAGCGATTAAAGGTGACCTGCATGACCGGATCAACACCAGTGGTTACAACGGTTTTATGCGTGAGTTGGGGGATGGCATCAATAACTTGCTTAACACGCTGGTGGAACCATTAGGCCAGTGTATTACGGTGATGAGCCGAGTGGCTGAAGGCGATCTCAATACCAGTATGTCTGAAGAGTACCAAGGCGAGTTTGGTCGATTAGCCAGTGCGGTCAACGCTTCGATTGTGAACCTACGCAATATGGTCGACAAAATTACCGTTTCTTCTGCTCGAGTTGCGACCGCTTCTACAGAGATAGCGGATGGCAATAACGATCTCAGCCAGCGTGTGGAAGCTCAGGCTTCTAACTTGGAAGAAACTGCCGCCAGTATGGAAGAGATAACAGCAACCGTGCGTCAAAATGCGGATAACGCGAAAGATGCCAATCTACTTGCGACCGATGCGGCGAAAAAAGCTGCCCGAGGCGGAGAAGTGGTTGGTGAAGCCATCAGCGCGATGGGGGCAATCAATACCGCCAGTAAGAAAATTGCGGACATCATTAGCGTGATTGATGAAATCGCTTTCCAAACCAACTTGTTGGCTCTGAATGCTGCGGTAGAAGCGGCGCGGGCTGGTGAACAAGGTCGCGGCTTTGCCGTGGTTGCCGGAGAAGTGCGTAATCTCGCGCAGCGTAGTGCCGGAGCGGCGAAAGAGATTAAAGGTTTGATTAACGATAGTGTCGATAAGGTGAATGAAGGCTCACGCTTAGTCAATGAATCGGGATCGACACTTAAAGAAATTGTTGAAGCGGTAGTGAGAGTCTCGGATCTGATTGCACAGATCGCCGCTTCCAGTGTGGAGCAATCCACGGGCATTGATGAAATCAACCGAGCGATTGCTGCTATGGATGAAATGACCCAGCAGAACGCTTCGCTGGTGGAAGAAACATCAGCGGCGAGTCAGTCACTCAAAGATGAAGGAAAAGAGCTGCTTAATTTGATGAATTTCTTTGTCACTGAAAACAATGTCACCACTTTTGAGCGCAAACCTCGCCAATCAACGCCACCCAAAACCAAGCCTGTGGTTAGCATGCATAAAGCACCGATACATCAGGCTGTACATAAAATGCCAGCTCGGGCGGCAGAAGAAGGTGACGAATGGGAAGAATTCTAATCTAGGGATAACGTATGTTGGCGGTCAATGAGCAAGAATTTGAACTCACAGATAAAGATTTCAAATTTATTCAATGGTTTATGCATAAAACGGTCGGAATTTATCTCCCGGATTCCAAGCGTACCATGGTGTATGGCCGCTTGAGTCGGCAGATGCGCCGTAAGGGTTTACGCCGTTTTACACAATTTCGTGAGCTGATTGAAAGTGATGAGCAGGAGCGCATTCACTTCATTAATACCTTGACCACCAACAAAACAGAATTTTTCCGTGAGAGCCATCATTTTGAATTTATTGAAAAAGTATTGGTTCCAGAGTGGAGTAAAGAGCGGGTAGGCCAACTGCGTTTTTGGTCAGCGGGATGTTCGACCGGTGAAGAGCCTTACACTTTAGTGTCGGTTTTAGATCATGCGGGAGTCATGAACTTTTGTCCGGATATCAAAATTTGGGCAACCGATCTGGATACGGCAGTGTTAGAGAAAGCGAGTTTGGGGATTTATCCCATTGAATCGCAAAGCTCGATTCCTGAACGGTATTTGCGTCGTTGTTTCGTCCGTGGGGTCAAAGATCAGCAAGGCAATATGAAGATTAAACAGAGTTTGCAACGCTATATCGACTTTCACCAATTGAATCTGATTCAGGAATGGCCGTTTAAACAGAAGCTGGATCTTATCTTGTGCCGTAATGTGATGATCTATTTTGATCGTCCGACCCAAGAACAGTTGATTGAACGTTTTCACCAGCAACTCAAGCCGGGTGGCGTACTGATGCTAGGGCATTCAGAGAGTGTTGGTCGTTGCAGTTCGCTTTTCCATCATCTAGGACATACTGTTTATGTCAGACAGTAAACTTGCCACTAAGCGCAAACTAAAACAGGAAGAAGCGAATGGCCAATATTATCGCTTCAACCACCCTAGTGATCATCGGCATTGGGTCAAAGTGATGCCGGGAGGCGTCTACGCTACGTCCGATCAAGAAATTATTCATACTGGATTGGGTTCTTGTGTGTCTGCTTGTGCTTGGGATATTGAGATGAAAGTGGGAGGTATGAACCACTTTTTGCTGCCTTTTAATAACCAATTTGAAAGCCAACATTGGCATCCACAAGCGTTATTGTCGGACTCTTCTCGCTACGGATGTTATGCAATGGAGGTCTTGATTAATCGGTTATTGTCCATGGGGGCAGAGCGAGAGAGATTGAAGTTTAAACTGTTTGGTGGCGCTCACTTAATGGGGTATCAGTCGCTGGTTGGGGAAAAAAACGTCGAGTTTGTGCTTGAGTATGCCAAACGTGAAAAGCTAAACGTCGTGGCGCAAGATTTGGGAGGCGCTCAACCGCGAAAATTGTTGTTTGATCCACAGACCGGGCAGGCATGGGTAAAACGCATTGGATTTAGTTCGGCGCATGCAATTAAACAGGATGAAGAACTCTATCAACACAGCATAGATAAGCAAATTCCCTCTGACGATGTGGAGTTGTTTCAATGAAAAAAATCAAAGTCTTGATCGTGGATGATTCTCCGGTATTTCGGGCTTTATTAACCCAGTTGATTGATAGCGACCCCGCGTTGCAAGTGGTGGCCAGCGCAGAAGATCCTTACCAAGCGCGTGAACTGATTAAGCACTATCAACCCGATGTGGTGACCTTAGATGTTGAAATGCCCAAAATGAATGGTGTGCAGTTTCTTAAAAATCTGATGCGCCTTCATCCATTACCTGTGGTGATGATCTCCACCTTAACCCAGCACGGTGCGGAAGCAACGTTGGCGGCTCTTGAGTTAGGCGCTGTGGATTATTTCCCCAAACCTTCTTCAGATAACCCGGCTGAAATGCTCAATTATAAAAACTTGGTGAATGACAAAATCAAAATGGCGGCACAAGCCAATGTAGGGTTTGTGCAGAGTGCGACGGTTTCAGCGCCCATTACGGAGCGAGTTTCCACCGATTACCAGTTGATTGCTATCGGCTCTTCTACTGGTGGTACGGAGGCTGTCAAACAAGTCCTCGCAGCATTACCTTCTGGCTTACCTCCTATCGTCATGACTCAGCATATTGGCGCGCAGTTTACGGCCTCCTTAGCGAAACGGTTAAATGACTGCAGCGCTCTCCATGTACAAGAGGTGACACAACCAACGACAGCACTTGAGAGTAGCTGCGCCTATCTCGCTCCAGGCGATAAGCATATCGTGGTCGTGAAACGGGCTGGCAAACTTTATGTTGAGTTAGATGACAGACCTGCGGTGAATCGGCACAAACCCTCGGTGGATGTAATGTTTGATTCAATTGCTCAGCATGTAGGCAGTAAAGCGATGGGGATTTTGTTGACCGGCATGGGACAAGATGGCGCGAAAGGCATGTTGGCGATGCATCAACAAGGAGCGGCGACCGCAGCGCAGGATGAGCAATCAAGCGTGGTTTGGGGCATGCCGCGAGTAGCGATCGAGCTGGGGGCTGCCGATGTCATCAAACCTTTAGGGGCAATGGCGACTTGGATTGTTGAACAACTACAAAAGAAGCACGCATAACATCAGTACGCATAAGAGCAGAAAGACGTCGAGAGGTTTAGGATGATAACGAGAAAACACAAAATAACTGCGATACTGATTGGGCAAATACTCTTGCTGCTGGTGATTTTTCAGTTTGGGCAGATTTGGTGGTTAGGATTGATCGCTATCTGTATTGGATTACTGCCATGGTTGGCGGGGGGGGGCCCACAACCGAGTATCGTAACAGCTCAACCAACGGACGATGTCCGCTTATCTTCAGAGCAACAACAGGCTCTCAGCCTGCTTGAGCAGGTTTTAAAAGAAAACATTCAGCGTGTTGCAGAACCTTTAGAAAAACAGCGCCTTATAATCAATAGTTCAGCGGAGACGCTCAACAACAGTTTCTTTGGTTTGCAAAGAGTGAGTGAAGAGCAATCTTCAGTCTCCACTCAACTAGTGGACAACTTAATGGCCAACCAAGGCAGTGAGTTTGATCTGATGCAGGTGTTACCGAAGACCGAAGCGATCATTCAGCAGTTTGTGCAAATCTTGGTGGATGTGTCAGAAAAAAGTATCTCTGCCGTACACAGCATTCACGATATGTCGCAAAAGCTGGATATGGTTTTTAAACTGCTGAATCAAGTGCGCAGCTTGTCTGAGCAGACCAATTTACTGGCGCTAAACGCCGCCATTGAAGCGGCGCGAGCGGGCGAGGCTGGACGCGGTTTTGCCGTAGTGGCACAAGAAGTCCGTAATCTCTCTATTCAGGCCGCTAATTTGAATACGCAGATTGAAACAGAAATGAAAGTCGCCCAAGACACGGTGGATATCGCAAATCGTACAGTGGGTGAAATGGCCTCATTCGATATGACTCAAGCCATTGAATCTAAGGAAAAAGTGGACTACATGCTGCGTGGTGTCCAGCAACTGAATACCGAGATAGAACAAGAAGTGAATAAACTTCAACGGCTAGGTCAACAGCTCACTCAACAAGTTCGTGAAGGTACTCGAGCATTGCAATTTACGGACATAGTCTATCAACAAGGCGAGTATGCATTGGGCTCAATCACCTTTTTACAAGAAGCGTCCGGCTTACTGAAAGCGGTACAATCTAATTCACGTAATGTACAGCAACTTATTGAAAATATTGAGGCATTACAAGAACGCTCACGTAACCGTGGGGGATTGGCTGCTAATCAGCACAGCATAGATGAAGGCGAAGTTGAGTTATTTTAGGAGATCACCATGAGTGTGCATACGGACATCGATAGTCACAATAAACACATTACCATTTCGATTGAAGGTGCTTTTTGCTTCAACCTTGTCCACGATTTTCGTGCAAGTTATGCCAAACGGCATGATCACCGATTCACCATAGATTTACGCAAAGTCGACTATATCGATAGTGCTGGGCTTGGCATGTTGCTCAATATGCAGAAATACCTTGAGCAAGCGGACGGCGCGATTCGGATTGTCAATGTCTTACCTCAGGTAAGAAAAATCCTCCTGATATCGCGCTTTAATAAGAAATTCGATATCGAATAAATCGCTCATAAGGAGAGATAGCGGTGAGAGTAATGATAGTGGATGACCACGGTACTAACCGTGAATTGTGCCGATTTATCTTGGCGCACATCGCATCACACATAGACACTTTTGAAGATGGGCAGCAAGCGATTGATGCAATGCGTGAAATGGAAATCCTGCCCGATGTGATCCTGCTTGATGTGATGATGCCGATTAAAGACGGATTTGTTACCGCTAAAGAGATCCGCCAAGCGTTTGTGAAGCACCATATCCCGATCATTTTTCTAACGGTATTAGACGATCGCGATTCGTTTGAAAAGTGTTTGGCACTGGGGGATGATTTCATCCTAAAACCGGTTGAGCGTAGCGTGCTCATTGCCAAAGTACAGGCACATTATCGCATTGTGAAGATGCACAATGAGGTTATGGAACAACGTGATGAGCTGCGCCATTTCCGTGAGCAAGTTCAGTATGATTACGCGATTTCAGAATCGATTTTCACTAATTTGATGGAAGAAATGTGCCATCAAGTTGAGCACATTTTCGGGATCCATTACATCTCTACACCATCGACTATTTTTAATGGCGATTTGATTGTGGTCGCGAATCGGCCTCACGGCGGAGTCTATGTGATGATTGCAGATGCCACAGGTCACGGTTTACCTGCGGCGATCTCGACGATTCCCGCAACCCGAACTTTCTTTTCCACTGCACAAAAGGGTTTATCGCTGGGAGAGATGGTGATTGAGCTGAATCACTCTCTAGAGCGTTTTTTGCCCGTTGGAATGATGTTGGCTGCCAGCGTGTTTGAAGTTCGCGCTAATGGCTTTGAAATTTCTTGGTGGGGAGGTGGCTTACCTGAGGCATATTTACTTGATCATCATGGGAATATTGTGAGTCGTTTAATCTCCAACCATATGCCGCTTGGGGTATTGCCTTCCAATGAATTTGAAGCGGATGTGCAGCATTTCAAACTAGAGCCTAACCAAAAGCTGGTCTGCTATACCGATGGCATTATCGAAGCGATGAACGAACAAGGAGAGTACTTTGGCCAAGAGCGTCTTGAACACGTTCTCACAAAGGCCTATTCCGAGGCTTTGATTCCGACGTTGTATGATGCGGTAAAAAAATTTTCTAATCGGGGCAAAGGGGATGATCTCTCTATCTTGACCATGACGTTCCCCATCACCAACAGTAACTCGAGCGATAAAGCCTTACCTAAGGTGGTATTGAGCTGCATCCCCCTACAGACAGAATTGCATTTCCCAGCCGATGTTCTGCGTAAAATTTCCCTGATGAATGAAGTACGCCGTTTTTTAACCGGGATTGTCAGCGGTGGTGAGGATCTCGACTTACTCTGTTCAGTACTTTCAGAACTCTTTGCCAATGCCATAGAGCACGGGCTATTGGAGCTCGATTCCTCGTTGAAAGAAACACCGGACGGTTTTTTTGAATTCTATCAGTTACGTGATAAACGATTGAAAACCTTACCCGAATACCATTGGCTAATCCTCAAAGTCAATTATCAACCTGATAAGCAGCGTATCGAAATCGATTTAGAACACAGTGGTAAAGGGTTTGATTGCCAAGCATTAAAGGACGCAAGCAATCAGAAAAGCTATGGGCGAGGTATTCTTCTTGCGACCCAGTTGTGTGAGTCCTTGGAATACTCGAATCAAGGCCGCCGAGTGACTGCAGTATACTCCTTCGCTCGCAAAGATACGCTGCAGTATTCTCTGCCTAGCTGACGTTATTATTTTGTTGGCATGGCTTACTGACCTTTGCCGTACGGTTTACAGTGTAAACGGCGGCTCGTTGACGATTTCGCGGGCGAAAAAAGGTGCCCGTTTTCTCATCTACACCCTTCCGCTTAGTTTATAAATGACTCTTTTTGGTGATTTACAGAGTGACCTAAGCCTGAATTTGCAGGCTGCGTAGTTTAGCTATCTGTATTCTTCTTATACACTCAATTCATGGATATTCTGTACCGTAAAAGATAAAGCGTTATGTGGAAAGAGATACTCGAACTCACGCCAGATAGACAGAAAGTGATTGCAAAATTAGGTGCACAAGGTGCCGCTAAGGAGCTCAATCGCAGCGAACTGCCTATGGTGTTGGCACAAATTGGAGCGGGTAAACTGTTCATATTGGATGAGGAAGTCACTCGTTTTATCAATTGTGTGAAAGAAAGTAAGCGCGCTGCGTTTGAAGGTATCGTG
Organism: Vibrio cholerae; assembly: GCF_008369605.1. NCBI lineage: Bacteria > Pseudomonadati > Pseudomonadota > Gammaproteobacteria > Vibrionales > Vibrionaceae > Vibrio > Vibrio cholerae. The sequence goes on along the minus strand of NZ_CP043556.1, from coordinate 601,468 downwards.
ATTGCTGAAGTGCGTAACTCGACGGTTTCTGTTGTGCTTGGTGAGAAAGAAATGCTAGCCAGCATGGTCGTCACTGGAGCTTATGGCGGACGCGGTCTACGCGGTAATGAACTGGTTCATGCTCTAGCACAAGCCAGCGTGCTGAAAGGAATTAACAAACTGGCATTGAAAAAAGTACTACTGGTGAGTGGCCAATTAAAACCCGGTGAGGTGTTTACTCAGCCTGTCGCTCGTGGCAAGGAGCCCATTCAAGGGCGTGATACTCAATTTGTTCCATTAGTCGAAGACGTCTCGAAGCGCGTGCTGCGCCCTCAGCAGAAAGCGGGTGAAAATAAACTCGATATGCGCAACTTAGGAGAAACCATCACGGTTGGTGAAAATGATCCTGTGATGCGCCGTTTGCCTGCGACCAAAGGCGAGATGGGTTACACCGTTCAGGGCAAACCTATCCCACCTAAGCCTGGTAAAGAATCCGCTTTGGTGGCGGGTAAAGGTACTCATATTTCTCCCAATGATCCTAATTTATTGCTCGCCAGCCAAGCGGGTATGCCCCTTATTAAAAAGAACACCATAGAAGTGGACAGTGCGCTTTGCCTAAATCATGTCAGTGTGGCCACTGGGCATATCCGCTTTAAAGGTAATGTCGTGATTGCTGGGGATATTGAACCGGGCATGATCGTTCGCGCTACAGGGTCGATTACGGTTGGCGGTTTTATTGAATCTGCTAACGTTCAAGCACAAGGCGATATAGACGTCGGTAAAGGCATCATCGGACACATGGTGACGGATGATGAAGAGCGCAGCTGCGTGGTGAAATCTGGCGGCAGTATTCGCGCTAACTACGCGCAGTATGTTGAGTTACAAGCGGCGGATTCTATCCATCTTGGCGTACACAGCATTGGCAATATTATCCGTTGCGGAAATGATTTGACGGTGCTCGACAGTAAAATGACCCAAGGCACACTCAGTGCAGGAAACGCCAAAGTGGGTGGGAAAGTGCTCTGCTTTAATCTCGGTGTGGAGGGCGACACGGCGACTCATGTTGAGGCTTTTGCGCGTTACCAAAGTTATAAAGAGAGAATCAACAAACACAAAGAGCTTTATAAGCAAGCTCAAGACACGACAATGGCGTTGATTCGGCGTGAAATCGAGTTTAAAAAACGTCCGAAAGCAGAACGTAGCGATGAAGAAGCTCAAGAAATAGAAACCGCGAAAGCAGACGCGTCGACCCAGATGGAAAAAATCAAACTTGCTTTGGATATGCTCAATGAAGAGTTTGAGCAGCAGCTATTGGAAAATACGGTGGAAGCGAAAAATAAAGTATTTACCCATGTCACGATTCAGTTTGGTGATGAGAAAGTGCTGACCAAGCGAGAACACGGCGCCTCGATTTTCAAATTTAACCAATACGAAATTAAGCTCTCTTCACTATTGGAAGCGGAAGATATTGGTATTTAAGTCCGCTAACGGAAGCGGAGTCGTGCAATCTGTCTGTGGAGTAATAAATCTGCGGAATAATAAAAAAGGGAACGTTAAGTTCCCTTTTTCATCGCTAAACCGTGTGAGAGGCACGTCTATTGAATGACACCAAACTATTGCACTGCGCGTACATTACCTTGGCGCAGATCATTCAGCACTTCGTGCTTTGGACCATCGGCAATAATGCAGCCTTTCTCCATCACAATAACGCGGTCAACCACATCCAGCATCGAGGTTTTGTGGGTGATAAGGATCAGCGTCTCACTTGGCTTGAGTTGGCTAAGTTGTTGCTTAATGTGCATTTCTGAGCGGTTATCCATCGCGCTGGTGGGTTCATCCATCAGTAAGACGGGAGGGCGGCCAAGGAAAGCGCGCGCAATCGACACAGATTGACGTTGACCACCCGAGAGCAGCATACCCCCTTCCCCCACTTGGCGTTCTAGACCCGCAGGATCTTGTTGAGTAAAGACCGTAACACCCGCTCGGTTGGCCGCATCCATTACCTCACGATCATCGGAAAGTGGGCGACCGAGCGTAATGTTGTCGCGGATCGAGCCATAAAACAGCACACTGTCTTGCGGTACACAGCCAATATTGCGGCGAATATCGATGTGATGCAGCTGTGAGATATCCGTATCATCAATTCGCACATGCCCTTCAGTTGGCTTGTACAGGCCCATGATCAAGCGCTCAAGCGTGGTTTTACCCGAACCAATTCGACCAATAATCGCCACTTTTTCACCCGGATGGATGGTAAGACTTAAATCACGGACGGAGGCGATAGGTGAATTTGGATAATGGAAAGTCACGCGGTCCAGCTCAATCTTGCCTTGAATGATGGGACGATGGATATAGCGTTTGCCTTCCTCCTGTTCATCAGGCATCGACATCACTTGTTCAATGATAGTCATAGAAGATTTGGCTTGGTTGTAACGGGTTGAAAGCAGTGAGAGCTGTACTAAGGGGCCAATCGCACGGCCACTGAGCATCGTTGCGGCAATCAGTCCACCCATGGTCAGGTCACCGTTGGAAATCAGGTAGACCCCGACAATGATCATGCCGATATTGGCTGCTTGCTGCACAAAACCGGCGGTGTTTTGAATACTATCGGTGATACGGCGACTTTTAATGTTCCAATTCGCCATGTGCGCTACGGCTTCTTCCCAGCGGTACTGGAATTGTCCTTGCGCGCCAAACAGCTTCACCGTTTCTAGTCCTGCTAAGCTTTCGATGAGGTTGGCGTACTTTTGTGAGGCGAGTCTTGAGCCTTCTTCAATTGCCCGTTTTAAGCGGCTTTGAATGAGAAATGAGTAAATCACCAAAATCAGGACACCGATCACAGGCACCCACACCAAATGTCCAGCCATTAACCAGATCAACACTAAAAAGAGCAGGGCGAATGGCAGATCAATCAGTGAAGAAATCGTCGCGGATGTAAAAAATTCACGAATCGATTCAAACTCTTGCAAATGGCGAGCAAAAGCACCAACCGAAGGTGGGCGAGCCTCCATGCGGATGCCCATCACTTTACTAAACAGTTTGGAAGAGATCAGAATGTCCGATTTTTTTCCTGCGACATCAATGAAGTAGCTGCGCAGCATTTTAAATACGAAATCGAACAAAAAGATCACTAAGATGCCGCTAGAGAGCACCCACAAGGTTTCAAAAGCCAAATTGGGGACGACTTTGTCGTACACAATCCGTGAAAACATCGGCGCTGCAACGGCAAACAAGTTAATCAGTAGTGACGCGATCAACACATCGCGATAAATATGCTTGGATTTATAGATGGTGCTCCAAAACCAGTGCCCATCTCTGGGTTTCAGGACTTCTGGTGAGCGTTCATCAAAGCGAAACTGCTTTTTGACCATAAAGTAACGGCCAATATACATCGCTTCTAAATCACTGAGCGAGTAAGCGACGGGGACTAACCCCGACTCTGCGGTAACAATTTCAGCCTCTTGCGTTTCCTGATTGATACTATTGAGTACGCAGGCCTCACCGCCTTTGAGCAGCAATACCACAGGAAACACCAGATGAGGAATTTGGTCTAACGGCGCGCGGTTTTCTTTTGCGATCAGCCCAGCTCTTTCCGCCGAGCGAGGAAACAGAAAAGGCGTGAGCTTGCCGTCAGCCAACGGTAAGCCGTTGATCAGTGCTTCAGGAGAATTCGCTAAACCATAATAACGGCTTACGTACACCAGCGAATTGAGTAACGTATCTTGCATGCCTCTGACCTTGGTTACTTATCAACAATGAAGCCTTGGAAGACTTCGATGAAATGTTCTGAAAGAAAATCGAGCTGAGTCTGTGTTTCAACCCGTGATGCGATGGTGGTGATCCCTAAGTTATGCGCGGTGCGCGAGATTGAGGTCAGGGTAAATTTCTGGCGTTCATCATCCAAATGGTGAGTAAACAGATAATCCAGTTTGACGTATTTAGGACGGAACTCGTTGATGTAGTCGAGAGATTGGAAATTACGTCCGTAGTTGTCTACCCCAAAGTCCGCCCCTGCATTGCGTACTGCGTTACAAAATAGCGCAGTGTAATGCGGTTCATTGACGAAACAGCCTTCTGGGATCTCAAAATGCAGTAAGTTGGCCACAGAAAGATGCTTGCTTAAGGTTTGGCTGATCCAACGGATAAAGCTCGGTTGAGAGATACTGCCTTGTGCGATGTTGATCGCGAGTGGATCGGTCAGTTCGCCTTTTTCAAGCTGTTGAATCACTCGTTCAATCACGTACTGATCGAAGATATGGCTAGCATTGAGCTGTTCAAGGGCAAACAAGAATTGGTTTGCCGTGTAACGCACGCCGTCTTTCTCAAACGCAGAAAAGACCTCGCGATGGAATGTTTTTCCCCAACTGCTGTTGGCGGCTTGGTAGCGGAAAGTAAACCAGTCGTTATGGATTGCCTCTTCGACCAGAGTTTTCCACTGCTGTTTGCCCAAGATGATTTTATCAGTATCACTGCTAATAAAGCCGTAGTTCAGCTCAGGATTGGATTTCGCTTTAGCCAACGCATTATCCAGCAGGGACAAGAGCGTTGTGGTGCTGGATTGACGCTTATTGCTTACCACGCCAAGCGATAAATTGGCTTTCGCCATACCAGTAGGATCAGGGTTAATGTCGTCCACACAAGTGATGATGCTCTCTGCCACGATTTTGAGCTCAGTTTCATCCATGTTAGGCATGATGATACCGAACTCGTAAGTGGAGATACGAGCGATAGAGATATCCTTGATGGTGATGGAGTTTTTAAGGCGATCCGCCAGTTCGCGCACCATGCCATCACCGGCTTCATAGCCCTTCTCTTCATAAAGCTCTTTGATGAATTCAGCTTGTAGGATGGCTACACCACCGATGCCGCTTTCAGAGAGCCAGCCACTCAATTGGCTCATGTAGTATGCTCGGTTGCCAAGATGAGAAACAGGGTCAAGATAAGCACGTTCACGCAGTTGCTGCGCCTCTTTGGCTTGGGCTTTAAACGCTTTCTCGACCTGTTCAGACATCTTATTGATGCCATCTACTACATAAATCAGATCTCGAGTGTTGGGGCGCGGTAGAGGCTCACCAAATTGGTTGTTAGCAACCTGCTCCATTTTGTTGACGATGAGTTGTAGTGGTCTTAGAGAGCGCTTCAAAATGAAGGCGACGGCAAACATACCAATCACTAAGATCGCCAAAAACGCGATACTTAAACGAATTAATGCTTTCCAGAGTTGAGCGTAAGCCGCACCAGGATGGCTGACGATTTCTACTTCCGCCAATTGCATCCAACCACTGGTTACAACACGCCGATCATGGATGGGCTCAAACAGATTTAACTGAGTAAACCAAGCCGGCACATTATTGGGTTGGATAGGGTATGAGCGCAGGATTTCCGTGCCGTCATCGAGAAAAATCAGACGTACGATTGAGTAGCTACTGCCATCAAACAGCGCATTGATGACTGACTCTACCGCAATGGTGTCTTTCTTCTCCAGATAAGGCGCTAAAGCCAAACCCACCGTATTGATGGTGTTGTTGACCTCAGAACGTTGTTGTTGTTCAAGACTGTTGCGAGTGGTGTTGAATTCGATAGTAAAAACCGAAATCAACAACAGAATAAACACCGCAATCATCCCTGCGACTAGTTGTTTGTATAGCGTCATAGTGCCTACTCATCATAGCTAACTAGAGGTTTATTTAATTTCAGTGAGCGCTCTCGTGCTCTTAAATCATTCCATAAACTGAGTCTCGAAGAGTCCCCAGCCAATTGACCGTTATTCGATTTCATTAACCACAAATTTTTACCGTTAAAGCTGTAAATCGGCAGTAGATCTTTACGTTTCGACGCAGGTTTAATTTGTGGGTTGATATTATCCAAAATCACTGGCTCGGCACTCGGAGTGGAGTAATACGCCAACACCATATGAAATTGATTTAACTCAATGGCTTTAACATACACGAGACGAAGTTTCTTATCTGATACACCGAGTTCTAACAGCGAGAAATACTTCGCAATTGTGAAATCTTCACAGTCTCCCGCGTTGCTACCGAGAAATTCTAATGGTGTCGCCCAGTAGTCTTTCGAGCCCCATAGGTGAATATCGTTGACAAAGTTGAGCTGATTAAAAAAGGCATTCACTTCTTTTAATTGCTCTTGCTCTGATGCGGGAGCGAGCTCAGCCATTTTGCGACGCCATGTTTCGACGCGTTTGCCTGCTCGCTGGCCATACGTTGCCTTCACCGCATCTACCCACTGTTGCTCTTTGCTTGTGAGCGCTAGCGAGAGTGAGGAGGCACAGATAGCCAGAGACAGCACAATCCAACGTTTCATAGGACGGGCTATTCCCTCAGCGCATTGCTTTGCGCACTTAAAATCGGTTTCAGCAGATAATCTAATACAGTTCTTTTACCGGTAATAATGTCGACAGAAGCGGTCATTCCCGGAATGATCGGCAAATTTTGATCATGCCCGAGAGTGGTTTCTTTAGTGCGTACGCGAACCAAATAGAAACTATTACCTTCCTCATCCTGTGTAGTGTCCGCACTGATGTGTTCGAGCGTGCCTTCTAAGCCACCATAGCGCGTGAAATCATAAGCACTAAATTTCACAATAGCTGGCAGATCTGGGCGCAGAAAGGCGATGTCTTGCGGCGCAATTTGAGCCTCGACCAATAGAGTGTCTTCAGTCGGTACGATTTCGATGATGTTCATTCCCGGTTGAATCACCCCACCTACCGTGTTCACATAAAGGGTTTTTACGGTGCCTGTTACGGGGGAAACCACTACCGTACGGTTCACTTTATCCTCGAGGCCGACCGCCGATTCAGTGAGAGATGAGAGCTTATCTTGCGCTTGGTTGAGTTTATCTTGCTGCTCAGTTCGGAATTTTTGCGCGGCATTAATTCGACTGAGCATCGCTTCACGGACCGCGGATTTGAGTACGGGAATTTTTAGCTCAGTGGAGGTTAACTCTCGGCGAGTATCATTCAACTGGCGCTGTAGTTTCAGCAGTTCAATTCTCGGGACTACGCCTTCGTTGGCGAGAGGCTCAGTGATGTCGAGTTCTTTTTTCGCGTAATCATAACTTTGGCGAAGGTTGATGATTCGCGCTTCGGCTTCAATCAAATCTTGCTGTTTCTGCTTGATTTGTTGAGAGAGAACGGACAATTGGTTGCGCAGGTTATCGAGATCTTGGCGATATTGATCTCGTTGGCGTTCAACCAAATCTGGCTGGCTGTCACTCAATACGGGAGGGAAAGCAAGCTTGCTGTAATCAAGTTGTACGCTATTTGTCCAGTTCTTCTCTTCAAAATTCTCATCGATAATGACGCTTGAAATGGAAGCAGAAAGTTGTAGAACACTGGCGGTTAAGTTTGCAACTTGCTGCTCGCGCTCGCGAAAATCGGAGCGAAAGCGTGTGTCGTCGATCAAAATAAGCTGTTGGCCTTTTTGGACTTGCTCACCTTCACGGACGAGGATCTGCTTGACCAGTCCCCCTTCCAAGTTTTGGATCACTTGCACTTGTGAGGAGGGAACCACTTTACCTTGGCCGACCGTGACTTTATCGATTTCTGCCCATGACGCCCAAGCAATCGCTAGAATAAAAAATGCCACCATGACCCAGAGAATGATTCGTGCGCTGTGCGGCGTATTGAGTAGCAGTGCGGCGGTTTTATCGTCCACATAGTCTAATTCTTCGGCGGTGAGCTTGTTATAACTGCGATTGCTCATGAGTGGTTCCTGTTCACACCATTGGTAGTTGGTTGATTTTATTACGTGGGCCAATAATTGTTAAGGATATGCTATCTGCGGCGAAAGGCCTATTCAGCATTTTAATAAATTACTTAATTTTTAGAATTTGTGATCTTATTTTGTCGGCCTTGGCATCACTTTGCTCGCTTGAGTTATCAGCGGGATAGGCGCACAATCGGGCAAAAATCAGTGAGGAGCAGAAATGGATCTTTCAGATATTCGCCGCGAATACATTCATGGTGGTCTAAGAAGAAAAGATTTGCAGGCCAACCCAATTGACCAGTTCAATCTTTGGTTGCAGCAAGCAATTGACGCCAACTTGTCCGACCCAACCGCAATGACGGTTGCGACGGTAGATGAACACGGGCAACCTTTTCAGCGTATCGTGCTACTGAAAAATGTCGATGATGCCGGTTTTGTGTTTTACACCAACTTGGGAAGCCGCAAAGCGCAGCATATTGCGCACAATAACAAAATTAGCCTCCATTTCCCTTGGCATCCGCTAGAACGTCAAGTGCATATCACAGGTGTGGCGGAAAAACTGACCGCCATGGAAAACATGAAGTATTTCATGTCGCGCCCGAAAGAGAGCCAGATAGCAGCAATCGCTAGCCACCAAAGTAGCCGAATCTCTGCTCGTGGAGTATTGGAAGGCAAGTATCTTGAGCTTAAGCAGAAGTTTGCAAACGGTGAAATTCCTGTGCCTAGCTTCTGGGGCGGTTACCGCATCAAACCGGAAAGTCTGGAATTTTGGCAGGGTGGTGAACATCGTCTGCATGATCGCTTCTTGTATTCGCGGCAAGATGACAATTGGACAGTCGATAGACTGGCGCCATAAGCCCAATCAATCAGCTTGACGTTGTTGCTTACTGGGCGACAACGTCAACTTTTTTTGGGATCGTGTGATCGCTCAGCACAACGGAAAGTTGCTTTCTAAGCAAGGTTTTCGGGATGACTGAGCCGAATCCCCGATCTAAAGCAAGGTCAATCAGTTGGTCTTTGCTCAATGCCCCAAATTTACTGCGTAGTTTGGCCTCATACCCTTCCACCGTTTTAATCGAAATCCCCATTACTCGTGCAATGTGTTGCGGCTTTTTACCATACAAGAGCAAAAATAGGACTTCAGATTCACGTGCGGTCAGTTTCAAGGTATCGCGATCGGCGACCGATTTAAATGTGGTGGAGGTGGATAACCCAGTTGCTCGGCAGACCCAATGACCAACTTCAAGAATCGCAGTGTCGGTTAAATCTTGCCCGAAGAAAATGGTGCCTTGGATCTTGCCTTGGCTATCACGCCACGGTGTCTTGGTAAAAATATGCGCATGCCAGTGGCCATCAGGGTAAGGATGAATATCGAGCACTTTGACGGAATGCCCCGTTTCAATCACATAGCGATCTTGCTGTTGAAATTCGGCAGCACAAGCTGCTGTTGGGCTAGGCATTTCAAAATCGGTGCGCCCGATGCAATCTTCAGCGCGCTTTAAGCCGATCAATTCGCCATAGGCTTGGTTGGCATACACAAAAACCGAGTTTAAGTCCTTGCATCCCCAATAACCGGGTAATTGTTTGAATAAAGAAATCTGCTCTAATGTCAGATGGTTAGGCACGCCATATCCTCCACTGGAAATGCGGCGATATGATACCAAGAGCAGGGTCGATTGTAAGCTTATCTTGCCTATTCGGGGACTGTTTGGATGAAAAAAAGCCAGCCTGAAGACGGGCTGGCATAAATACAAGAAACATATCTTGTCGACGTGTAGAAGAGGTTCCATGAATCCAGCGAGGGTCTGCTGAACACACAGAGGTATCATATTGATACCAAGCATCAGTCATGCAACTCATGCTCTGGTTTGTACTTTACCGAACGCGGTACAAATGAAAAAGGGGGGAAATCCCCCCCTTTATGCATAATTGTTTGAGTCAACATTACAGCTCGCGCAATACTCGGAAACCGACATAATTGGCCGCCGTTGTTGGGCCAACAAAAAGCTCGCTATAGGCTTTTGCCATTTCAGGCGAGAAGCTCCAAGCGCCACCTTTGGCTAAACCGCGTGAATCGCCAGTCCATTCCCAAACATTACCTACCATGTCGTAAAACCCTAAGGCGTTAGGAGCGAAGGCTTTGACTGGGGAGGTACTTTTGTTAGACCAAGAGGTTCCTGCCCATCCCGTGTTGGCTTTACCAGCACCAAATTTATTGCCCCACCAGTAATCGGTTTTGCTGCCTGCACGAGCGGCGATTTCCCACTCTTCTTCCGTGGGTAAACGGTACGTAAAGCCTGTTTCTTTAGAAAGCCAACGAGCATAAGCTTTGGCATCATTCTGGCTGACGCACACAACGGGTGAATCTTTACTCTGTTTGAAACCTGGGTTGCGCCAATCGCTATCGGATACTGGAGCAATTTCCGATTCATTCACCGAAATACAGAGATTTTTGAGTTCCGCATCAGTTTTGTATTTGGTTTGAGTGACGAAGTTTTCAAACTGGCTAACTGTTACGGGCGTTGAGCTGAGTGCGAAAGCATGATCAAGGTTATATTGTTTGGCGGCATTTTCGCCCAACAGATATTGCCCCGGTAGAATGGTGATCACCTCTGGTGCGCTGACTTTACTTTTTCCCGAATCGGCAAATTTTTGTCCGACACGTAAAGGGTTCGCCTTTTCATGCAAGTTAACCCGAATGGTCTGATCGGAGGTGATGTTGACTTCTTGCTCAAAAGTGCGGAAGCCCTCTTTTTCAATTTTTATCTGATGTTTACCAACAGGCAGCAATACTTCAACCGGAGTACTGCCATAATTGACACCACCAATGGTCACCCGATCGCCATGTTGATTGGAGCGGATGGCTAAGTTAATCCAAGCCACTTCTTGTTGTTGCTGCGACATATCACCTTGACCGGGCGCGAAACAGTACTGCGAGTCAATATTCAAGAGCTTACAAGGAGCGTTTTCCGCGGGACGAGCTTCAAGTTGAGCATTCACTATGCTTCTAAACCGCATGCCGTCATAGAAACCAGAATCGACCACTTCATGTTTTAGCAGATGAATATTGAGCGAGACATTACTCAATTGTCCTTTGATCGCGTTGGACTCACTGCTTTCATCGATAAGCCAAAGTTGGAATTGGCTGACCGCTTTCTGCAACGCTAAATCTGTGGTTTGTTTGCTACATTGTGCAAATGTCATGTCCGAACTACACACATTGGTGAAGCTGACTTTTTGTTCACCAGAACGTTGCAACTCCTCGCGCAGTCTATCCACGCGGGCGCGCATTTTGTCTTGTTGGAGTAGGGCAATACTCTGCTCTATGGTCTGCTGTTGCACCTGGTATTGTGCCAATACCGACTGCATCTCTTGCAGTTTTTGTTCAGCATCCAAACGTGCGACTTGGTTCTGTTTGACCTGAGCCCATGCGGCTTGATACGCGTTTTGTGATGGCTGGATGTCGAGATCCGGCTCATCAATCATTTTTTGATAATCACGCTCAAGGTTGGTTTTGGCTGTTTTTAGCGCCGCATCCAAAGCTTTCGCTTGCTGAGTCAAGCGATTCAGCTCGGCCTGTTGGTTATCGACGGCCACTTTTTGAAGTTTGGTTGCATCCGTGGCATTTTGCAGCTCGGTATGTTTGCCAAACAGCGCATCGTCAATGGCAAGAACAGAAGAGGTGACTTCTTCTGCTAGCACTGGTGCTGCCATTAAGCAAGGTGAAAGTGCTAATAATAAAGCGGGAATCCCTTGTCGCATGGTGGTCTACTTCAAGTTAGGAAATTAAGTCTAAGTTATGAGCATTCTAAACGAAAACGCCATTTTGTCAGAAGTCATCTTTCAATAACTTAGTGACAAAATGGCGTTTTATCGACAGGTTTGTGAATTCCGACAAGAAATCGTTGGATTTTTGTGCGGCTAGCTGTCTTTGTTTGGTCTGAGTTTTACCCACACCGTGTCATTGCCATTGACCGTAATCACACGATTGTAGGTTTCATAACCTTCTTTCGATACGGTGACTTGGTGTTTACCCGCTGGTAATACGAGTTCAACGGGAGTACTACCATAGTTGACGCCATTAATGGTCACAGAATCATTGTATTGATCAGAGCGTACTGTCACGTTCGCCCACTGTTTATCTTGTTTCTTAGGAGCCGCTTGTTCTGACTCACCCTTTAAACAGTAACGGGTTTCCACATTCAGCAGTTTACACGCCGCGACAGCTTCTGGTTTGGCTTGTAGCTGAGCTTGCATTTGGGTGAAGTATTCGTTGTTACCTTCAAAACCTGAGCGGATCATTTGGCTTTCTTGAACGTGAATATTGAACTCAACGCCTTTCAAGTTTTGCTTCGCGATCGCGGATTCCGTGACATCATTGATGAGATTTTCACGGAAAGTTTTCACCGCTTTCTGCTTCGTCAGGTATTGGCCCTGATTAGCACATTCACCCAGTGTCATGGTGGTTGAACAGGTCGTCTTGAAGGTAGTTTCTAACACGCTACTTTCACGCAGTTCCGCCGCTAAACGCTTAACGCGAGCCTCAATTTTGGCTTCTTCCAAATTGGTCAGCTCAGTATCCAAACGCGCTTGTCGCTGTTTGATTTGCGACAGACGCATTTCAATTTCAGTCACCGCTTGTTCGTTGTCGAGTTTTTGTGATTGATTCGACTTGAGCGCATTCCACGCCTCTTGGTAGCGTTTTTGAAAGGTGACTAGGTCGGTGTCTGGATCTTCAAGAAGGCGAGTATACTGTTTGTCCAACTCAGACTTAGCACGATTACGCTTAGCATCTAGCTCTTCGCCTTCACGTTTTAATCGACTCTGCTCATTTTTCAGTTGTTGCAGTTTACCGCTTTCCACCTCGTAGTCGGTGAGAATCGCGTTGATTTCATTTTGTTTGTTACTCAATTTCTCATCGATAGCCGCAACGGGGTCAGCCTGAGTGACCTCCTCTGCGTACACCGATGCAGATACCCATAAAGGGGATAGCGCAAGCAATAGCGCTGGGATGCGACGTTTAATCATAGGTCCCTGCAACATATTTATGTTTAGCCACATAAAGTGGGAAAGACAAACTTTTGACAGCTTTGTAGATAGCTGAATTATTAATGCAAATTTTATTCCGCTTAGTCAGAAATCATCACAAATCTGTGGACTAGGTGACTGATTTTTTGAACTTTAGATCTAAGCATTTTCATTTTGAGCAGATTCGAGAAATATGCAAGCTGAGTTTTCCGATCTACTTTAACGTTTTTTAAATTGAGTACACATTGACCGTAATTTATGTGCACTTGATCATTGTTCCGAGATGAGAATTGAACCCAATTGCAGCCAAGATCTTTTATTAATATGTGCGTAATTGGCTATCAAAGCCTCTAAATGGGAGTGATTTCGTTTTGAAGCAATTTGAGATACCATGTCCGCGCAAATCCCACCTGATGAGGTTGAAATGGCTCAATCGCATGCCCCAGAGGCTGGCAAGGCTTCTTCCATTGCCAAAGTTTTGTCGCCTAAACCGGCAGAACTGATCACTTTGCCTTCACATATGGCTTGCCATGATCATAGTTACACGCAAATTGTGATTGGCTTGAAAGGGCAGGCTGAATTTGAAGTGCGTGGTATGGGGAATATTGTCGGGCCCGGGCAGGGGTGTGTGGTGACATCCGGTTCGGATCATGCGTTTGGTGGTGTCGTGGGGCAATCGGATATTCTGGTGCTCAATATGCCAGTGCCGAGTGACGATGATCCGCTACTACTGCGCAAACTCAATGAACTCGCGGTCGGTGACGTTTATTTTCAACTCGATGGTCAGATCCAACGTTTAATTCAAATGCTGGTGCAGGAGATGCAAGCCAGTCCTGACGACTTGCTGCTTGGCCGAGCTTGTAACGATACGGTTGTTGCACTTTTGCAGCGCCACATCAGCGCGCTGGCCAGTGTCCATAAAGAGTCTCGCTTTGATATGGAAGTGGTGGATCGCTATATCGAGCAGCACTTAGCGCACCGAATTTCCGTTGCACAGTTAGCAGGAAGCGTGTTCTTAAGTGAAAGCCAATTTCATGTCTTGTTCAAAGAGCAAATGGGGTTGACCCCACATCAATATGTGTTGAACAAACGCGTCGATATGGCGAAGAAGTTGATTGAGCAAGGTCGACTTAATTTGGGTCAGATTGCAGAGCTGACGGGTTTTTCCAATCAAAGTACGTTCACGCATACTTTTTCTCGTTTGCATGGTATTTCACCTTCGCAATATAAGCGGCGCTTTTCTTCTTCGCTTTAATCTTGAGTGATCCTTGAATTCCTCGTTTATTGAGCTCGCGAAGACTCAATCCTCAATCCTTTTCTCTTGGTGACAAAACCCTAGTGACTACGCATCTGCCTGCTTATTGGTGTAGAGTTGCTCACTTTTTGTCGTTGTTGAGTTGCAACAATTGCAAAATAATTGGCGATGAAACTTGCTTGAATTGGTGTGATCTTGTTTTTGTTTTGTTAAAACTCAGAGTTATTGACAAAATACTAGGACTTTTTGACAAGTTTTCTTCTCACGCTCAAAATACACTGCCAGCCATTGCAGGAAACCTGACTCAATCTGTCAGGTATGAGATGAAGGAAACCACATGTTTACAGCAACCGATGTGTTGAACGCAGCGTTTATCGAGCAGCCGCTGGATAAACTATGGTCGCTGATCTCGCCACTGTATATGGTGGACGAATCCCAATGGCTGACCCAATTATTGCCTCTCGCAACGCCAAGCCATGCTGAAAAAGCAGCAATGGCGGAGAAAACCACGCGCTTAATTGAAGCGATCCGCAGCGATAAAAAAGCGGTGCAGATGATTGATGCACTGCTTTTGGAATACAGCTTGGATACCCAAGAAGGTATTTTGCTGATGTGTTTGGCGGAAGCGTTAATGCGTATTCCTGATGCAGAAACGGCTGACGCGTTTATTAAAGATCGCTTGGGTGTTGCGGATTGGAAATCCCACCTGAAAAATTCAGATTCTGTGTTCGTGAATGCTTCAACTTGGGGCTTGATGCTGACAGGTAAAGTGATTGGCCTAGCAGATGGAGATACCGCAAGCCCAGTGCAAGCGGTGAATCGCTTAGTGAATAAGCTGACTGAACCTGTGATCCGCAAAGCCATGCATCAAGCCATGAAGATCATGGGGCATCAATTTGTGCTTGGTCGCACCATTGAAGAAGCGCAGAAAAATGGTCGCCCAATGCGCGACAAAGGTTATACCTATTCGTTTGATATGTTGGGTGAAGCGGCGCTGACTTCTGCCGATGCGCACAAGTATTTCAAAGATTACTTGATGGCGATTGAAGCGGTAGGCCGCGATAAATATGGTCTGGAGACCAGCCCTGCGCCGTCGGTCTCGATCAAACTTTCGGCTTTGCATCCTCGCTACCAAGTGGCGAATGCCGATCGCGTGATGACCGAGCTGTACAGCACACTTATTCAACTGCTTGAGCGTGCGAAAGAGCTGGATGTGGCCATCACGATTGATGCCGAAGAAGCGGATCGTTTAGAGCTGTCACTGCATCTGTTTGAAAAGCTCTATCGCAGCGACACGCTGCGTGGTTGGGGCAAGTTTGGTTTGGTGGTTCAAGCCTACTCCAAACGTGCGTTGCCAGTACTGGTTTGGCTCACGGCACTCGCAAAAGAGCAGGGCGATCTCATTCCTGTGCGTTTAGTCAAAGGTGCGTATTGGGACAGCGAAATCAAGATGTCGCAGCAACGCGGTTTTACTGGCTATCCGGTTTATACGCGCAAAGAAGCGACCGATGTTTCTTATCTGGCATGTGCACGCTTCCTACTGAGTGAAAGTGTGCGCGGCAATCTGTTCCCACAATTTGCAAGCCATAACGCGCAAACCGTTACCGCGATTGCGGTGATGGCGCAGCACAAAGATTTTGAATTCCAGCGTTTGCATGGCATGGGGGATGCGCTTTATCACCATGCGAAAGCGGCTTATCAGCAGTCGGTACGGATTTATGCCCCCGTGGGCAGCCATAAAGATCTACTGCCCTATCTGGTGCGTCGATTATTAGAGAATGGCGCTAACAGCTCATTTGTCCATCGCTTGGTGGATTCTCGCTGCCCGATTGGTGCGTTGACTCAGCATCCAGTCGATATGCTGCTCGCGTTTGAAACCTTAAATAACCGTAAGATCCCATTGCCAACGGAAATTTTTGCAGAGCGCAAAAACTCATTGGGGATCAACATTGATATTGAGAGTGAAGCGAAGCCGTTTGAAGCTAAGATCCACGCTTGGTTAGATAAGAAGTGGCAAGCTGCACCGATCATTGGCGGACACTCTTATTACGAAAGCATGATCAAGGCTGATCACAATGCAGAGCCCGTCACTGCGCCTTACGATCGCCGTATTCAAGTCGGTCAGGTGTTTCACGCTAACCTTGATCATGTTTCCGCTGCGATCGACTCTGCTCAACAAGCTTTTGCAACTTGGAATGCGCTCGATGCTAAGGAGCGTTCGAGTAAATTGGATGCGCTGGCGGATCTGCTTGAACAGCATATGCCTGAGTTGGTGGCCTTGTGTCACCAAGAAGCGGGCAAAACCATTCACGACAGCATTGATGAAGTACGTGAAGCGGTCGATTTTTGCCGTTACTACGCCAAACAAGTCGATGTGCTGGGCGAGTTCAGTGTCGAAAGCTTTGATGGATCAACACGTCGTGTTAGCCGTCAAGGTCGTGGTGTATTTGTGTGTATCAGCCCGTGGAACTTCCCGCTGGCGATTTTCCTTGGCCAAATCAGTGCTGCCTTGGTGGCCGGAAATACCGTGATTGCCAAACCTGCCGAGCAAACCAGTTTGATCGCGTATCGCGCAGTTGAGCTGATGCAAGAAGCGGGTTTCCCTGCCGGAACTATCCAGCTTCTACCGGGGCGCGGTGCAGATATTGGTAGCGCACTCACTTCTCATCCTGCTATCGCTGGTGTGGCGTTTACTGGCTCGACCGCCACGGCGCAGCGCATTAACCAAACGTTAGCGCAACGTGAAGCGGCTCCGGTGCCATTTATTGCAGAAACTGGCGGTCAAAACGCCATGATTGTCGACAGTACTGCGCTGCCTGAGCAAGTGGTGCGTGATGTGCTGCGTTCCGCTTTTGCCTCTGCTGGCCAACGCTGTTCGGCACTGCGTGTGCTGTTTGTGCAGCAGGATATTGCCGATCGCGTGATCACTTTGATTCAGGGCGCGATGCAAGAGCTGAAAGTCGGTGTGCCACATCTGCATCAAACCGATGTCGGTCCAGTGATTGATGAAAAAGCCAAACAGAAACTGTTGGCGCACATTGAACACATGAGCCAAACCCAGAAGAAAATCGCTCAGCTTACTTTGAGTGAAGCTTGCCAACATGGCGACTTTGTTGCGCCAACCGCCTTTGAAATTGATGACATTGCCGCGCTGAGTGAAGAGCAGTTTGGCCCGATCTTGCACATTGTTCGGTTTAAAGCACGCGAATTGGCGCAGATCGTCGACAAAATCAACCAAACTGGTTTTGGTTTAACCATGGGCATTCATAGCCGTAACGAAACCACGTATCGCTGGATTGAAAAACATGCTCGAGTGGGCAACTGCTACATCAACCGCGATCAAGTCGGGGCTGTGGTGGGGGTACAACCGTTTGGCGGACAAGGTTTGTCAGGCACGGGGCCGAAAGCGGGCGGGCCTCACTATCTTTACCGCTTTACTCAAGTGCAATACCAATAACCCACAGCAAGGAGACGTATCATGGTGCATCAAGTAACCCGTTTTTCAGACGCTTTTTCTGCTTGGGAAAATTGGAATCTGACCGACTTTGACTCGAAATGTGAGTGTTTACTCGCGTTGAAATCTTTATTGGAAAACAGCATGCCCGGTGTGGCAAAAGTGATTTCCTACCATCTTCAACAGGCATCGACCTTGTTGGCGCATACGCACCAACTGATTGGGCCTACCGGAGAAACCAATGAGCTTTATACCGCAGGGCGTGGTGTTGCCCTGATCATCCAAGAGGATAACGGTATTCAAGCGAAACAAGCCGCAGTGGCTCAACTGACTGCTGCACTCGTAGCGGGGAACAGTGTCGTTTTTTGCAGTGACGATAAAGAGTTGAGTTCTGCGTTAGTGGCTGCTTACCAGCAGTCATCCCTTCCGGCAAATTTGTTGCAGTTTGCTTCTTTCGATGCGTATCACCAACTGATCGAATCAGATGTGAGATGCGTTGGATATGTCGGAACCCCGTCGGTTGAGGCCACGATCAACCGTCAGCTCGCGAAACGTACAGGCGCGATTGTCAGTCTCGTTTCAGAAACGGATCTGCTTACCTTGCCGGTGGCACATGATCCACATTTATCACTGCGCTTTATTACCGAGCGCACACGCACAATAAATATAACAGCAGTGGGTGGAAACGCGACGCTCTTGGAGCTAGGTGTGGATACTCATTAGTCCTTTCTGCGTTTGCCCCCTTTGGATAAGAGGGGGCATGAAAGGCGATCTTGAAAAAGAGGACAAAACACAATGGAAAATAGCTTCGCTATTACAACCACCTTTATCGTCTACCTCATTTTGATGTTGGCGATTGGGGTTTACGCTTATCAGCGAACGAAAAACTCAGCCGATTACTTTCTGGGTGGCCGTTCATTAGGGCCATGGCCTGCAGCACTCTCTGCTGGCGCATCCGACATGAGTGGCTGGTTACTGCTCGGTCTGCCGGGCTACGCGTATGCCGCCGGCATTGAATCATTCTGGTTGGCTGGCGGCTTGCTCGTCGGTACTTGGGCTAACTGGTTAGTGAATGCTAAGCGTCTGCGCACCTACAGCATCACCACGGACTCTCTGACTTTACCTGAGTTTTTGTCACGCCGTTTTAACGATAACTCAAAACTCATCCAGACCATTTCTGCGTTCTTTATTCTGCTGTTCTTCCTCTTCTATACCAGTTCGGGTTTGGTGGCAGGCGGTAAACTGTTTGAAACCGTATTCGGCTTGGATTACTCCACCGCGGTGATCATAGGTACGGTTTGTGTGGTGTCGTACACCCTGTTTGGTGGCTTCTTAGCGGTCTCTTGGACGGACTTGGTGCAAGGCTTGCTCATGGCAGCGGCACTGATGATCGTGCCGATTGCTGCAATGAATGGTGGCTTTACTCAGCTTAATCACGATTTGGCGGCGATTAACCCTGAACTGCTGACCTTGTGGAATGACGCGAAAGGCGAATCTCTGTCGGCGATTGCGATTATCTCGCTGGTGGCGTGGGGCTTGGGCTATTTTGGTCAGCCGCACATTCTGGCGCGTTTCAAAGCCTCACGTTCCAATAAAGATCTGACCACGGCGCGCCGTATCGCAGTAGTGTGGACTGGGCTTTCAATGGCTGGCGCGATTCTGGTCGGTTTAACGGGTCTGATTTTCGTTACTCAATCAGGCACGATTGGTCTGGATGATGGCGAAAAAATCTTCATGCTATTAGTGAACTCGCTGTTCCACCCAGTCATCGCCGGTATTTTGCTGGCCGCCATTTTGGCGGCAATCATGAGTACTGCGGATTCGCAGCTGCTGGTCTCTTCATCGGCACTCGCGGAAGATTTCTACAAGCAAGTGTTCAAAACCGATGCCAGCTCCGAAGACATTGTCCGCGTTGGTCGCATCGCGGTGATTTTGATCTCGCTGATTGCCCTGTTTTTGGCGATGACGCCAGATAGCTCAGTGCTGGGTTTGGTGTCCTACGCTTGGGCTGGCTTTGGTGCGGCGTTTGGTCCTGCACTGGTCTTGAGCCTGTACTGGCCGCGTATGAACCGTCATGGTGCGCTATCGGGGATCATTGTCGGTGGTGTGACGATTGTGGTTTGGAAACAACTGTCTGGCGGTTGGTTTGATGTGTACGAAATCGTACCGGGAATTATCCTTTCAACCCTGTCGATTGTTGTGGTCAGCCTGCTCACCGGTGAACCGGATGAGAAGGTAAAAGCGCAACACGCCACCTTCAAAAAGCAGTTGATTGAACTGGAATAAGTGCATTTTACTCTACGGAACAAGCCTCGCTTTGCGAGGCTTTCTTTTTGCTCTGTCTGGGCATTATTGAGTAATTTTCAAATATAGGTCACGAAATTTGCACAACAAATTATGTCTACGGAACCTATCGCTGCAAAATGCGTCAACTGTCAATAGTGACCAATCGGATAGGAGATCTCCGTCATGCCTAAAGCGTATTGTCGTAGTTGTGGTAAACACACCGCACACAAAATGGTGATGAAACGTGTGCAGTCACAACCTGAAGGCTGGCAAGGTTTCCAACAATTTCTCACCATGCTGATGCAAGGCCAACACTATTATCAGATGGAGCAACGCTATTTCTGCCGAGTCTGTAACCAGCAGAATGAGCGAGCGGCGCAGCGTGATTTATTCGCAAGCGCATGATTTCCGGGTCATGATTGGGCTCTCCTAAGACGAGCATGCGGCTGTGCAAATCGGTTTTAGCGTCACCTTTCACTCGCTGGCTGCCTACCGGCCACTTCAAATTGTATCGGCATATGGCATCTCAACCGCGGCATATTCATGATATTGGGAATGCATGGCAACGCTTTGTTTCTATTTTCTTTTAAGTCCAATGCTTACTGATGGGGCCAGCTAGTGGCTTTTGCGCACCATTATGGACAGAAGCTCACACTTTAGTCATTCCTTGTTATCACTCATTACGATTGTGGGAGTTTTCGCAAGGTAATTCCTCGTCATTTCGCTAACTTGCTCCCATATCAGTGCAATTTGATATGAATGGAGTATTGTTCATGAGATTGAGTTTAAAGAGAAAAATGGTTTTCTCTGTGGTCGTGGCGATTGCCGTGACGGCGGCGGCGTTAGTCGCCGCAGGGTATCAGACCTTTGAAAAAGACAGTTGGCGGGCGATTGAAAGTGAAAGTCGTAACACTTTACAAGCGCATGCCAAAGGGATTGGTGACTGGTTTTTAGGCAAGCAGCTCGCGCTTAAAGGACTACGTGAAGAAATTGAACGCAATCCGCAGTTAGAGTTAGTTCCTCATTTAAGACAGACACTGCAGTCTGGCTCTTTTGGATTGAGTTACTACGGTAATGAACAGGGCGAAATGTTCCGTCAAGATCCGTCACTCAATACCGCAGATTATGACCCTCGAGTCCGTGGTTGGTACAAAGAAGCAAAAGCAGCCGGCAAACCGATCACGACCGAACCTTACGTGAGTGTCACCATGCAAACCTTAGTCGTGACCTTGGCAGAGCCTGTTCGCTATCAAGGTCAATTGATTGGGGTGGCCGCCTCCAACCTTGCGTTAGATAAGCTGATTAAAGATGTGTTAGCGATTGAAGTGCCCGGAAAAGGTTACGCGATTCTGGTGAACCAAAAAGGCAAAATCGTTGCTCACCCAACTCAAGATTTGATCCTAAAACCGACAGAAGAGATGTCGGCTCAACTGACTATTTCTAAGCTCAATATCGCTGCCAAAGACCATACACCCTTTCAACTGAACATGGACGGGCGAGATAAGGTCTTGATGGCTGAGGAAGTGGCGAATACCGATTGGTTACTGGTCATGGTGATGGATAAAGGGGTTCTGGAGCAGCCACTGAATGACATGTTGATGGTGCAGATCGGGATTGGACTAGGTATCTTGCTTGTGATGGCACTGCTTACGTCTTGGTTTGTGGCTCGTCAGCTTAATGAGCTTGGTAATATCGCCAATGCTCTGGCAGATATCGCCGAAGGGGATGGCGATTTGACTCGTCGTTTGGATGTTCGTAGCCAAGATGAAGTCGGTTTGCTGGCGGATAAGTTCAACAAGTTCGTCGATCGCTTGCATCAAATGGTGAAAAATGTGCGTGAAGTGTCGGTGGCGCTGACTCAAGGGGCTGACCACGCGGCCGCCTCGGCCACTCAAGCCAGCAAACGCATTCGCACCCAACAAGATGAAATCACTATGGTCGCGACAGCGGTGACGGAAATGGCGTCGGCGACAGCTGAGATCGCCAGCAATGCCGAAAATACGGCGAAGAACGCCACTCAATCGGTGCAATTGGGCGAAGATGGCTTTGCGCAAATGCAACAAAGTAAACAGTCGATTGACCAGCTTGCCCAAGAGTTAACTGGCGCGGTGCGCATCATCAGCGAGCTTGAAGTGCATGCCAATGAAATTTCCACCATCTTGTCGACCATTCGTGGCATCGCTGAACAGACCAATTTGCTGGCATTGAACGCCGCGATTGAAGCGGCGCGTGCCGGAGAGCAAGGACGCGGTTTTGCGGTGGTTGCGGATGAAGTTCGTGTGCTGTCACAGCGCACCCACGCATCGACGGAAGAGATCCAGACTAAGATTGCTGGTTTGCAGAAAGTCACCACCACTGCGGTATCGGTAATGACCGAAAGCCATAAGTTGGTGGAAACCAGTGTCGCGGATGTCAACCAAACCGGAGCAAGCTTGCAAGCGATCAGTGAAGCGATTCAGCAGATCAGCGATATGGCGACGCAAATCGCTTCAGCGGCGGAAGAGCAATCGTTAGTGACGGCGGATATCAATGTGAATACTGAATCCGTACGTGAAGTGAGCGACCAGTTAGCCGAAGAAGCTCAGCAATCCGTGCAGCAGGCGAAATCACTGCATGCGATGGCACAAGAGCTGAACAAGGAGATTTCACGCTTTAAGCTATAAGCTACAGCGGTGCAACATCGCGAGATTTGGCTAAAACTGGGCGGACACGTTAGCCGCTTCAGTCGCAAGGAGAAAACCAAGGGCATCGTAAGATGCCCTTTTGCGTGAGGTACATCACGCCTTGCCGCACACTATTTCTGCCGATTGGGGGTTATCAGTATTGTATTCGGGTCTAAACAGTCAAAGGATGTTGCTGTATGAGTCTGGATCGAGTTGACCGCGATATTTTGCGGATCTTACATGCCAAAGGGCGTTTACCGGTCGTTGAGCTGGCCAAGTTGGTGAATCTCACAACATCGCCCTGTTCAGAGCGGGTAAAGCGTTTAGAAAAAGAGGGATACATTCGCGGTTACCACGCGGATCTCGATCCGGGAAAGTTAGGCTTGGATGTGCAGGTCTTTATCCATATTCGGCTTGATCAAAGCAGCTTCTCAATTTTTGAACGTTTTGCTCATGCTGTTGCGGATATCCCAGAAATCGAAGCCTGTTACTCGCTCTCTGGTGATTTTGACACCATGATTAAAGTACGCGTCAAAGACATGAAAGCGTATCAAGCCTTTATGTCGGGCAAGTTGGGCTCTTTACCCGGCGTGATTCAAACCCGTAGTGAGTTTGTGATTGAAGAGCACAAAACCAGTTTTGGTATCAACCCTGAGCTGATTTACAGCTTGCCAAGTTAAGATACTCTACGCCCGAGGGGGGCTTATGCCCTTCCTACTTGAAGCTGCAACGGTATTGGCTACGTTCGTTTACCTCAATCACATAGTGTATCTATGCTCATGGGGATGAACTCACTTTCCTCCTACCTGCAACTCTAAGTAGTTTAGGTATATTTTATTTCTGCGGAGTTTACTATGGTTCAACTCTCTGTGGTGTCTCGTGCTGAGTCACCAGAAATCTCGTCAGCAATCGAAGCTTTGCAGGCTGAATTTACGCGCCTAAAAAGGCAGTATGCCAATACGCCTTATCCGAGTTTGACCCACCGTTTGCAACGTTTAACCCAGCTCAAACAGGCTTTATTGCGTGAAAACGAAGCCCTGATTGCCGCAGTCAATCAAGATTATGGTTTCCGTAGTCGTTTTGATAGCGGCCTGTGCGATTTACTGCCAACGTTAAATCATCTCAATTACACGGCTAAGCAACTGAAAAAGTGGATGAAGCCGCAGCGGCGACATGCAGGATGGATGCTGCTGCCTTCGCGTGTTGAAGTACAATTTCAGCCCTTGGGTGTGGTGGGGGTAATGGTGCCTTGGAATTTTCCTATTTTGCTTAGCCTTGCACCATTGATCACCGCTGTTGCTGCGGGAAATCAGGTGATGGTGAAATTGAGTGAGTACACACCTGCCACCAATCAGGTGCTAGCGCGTGTGATTGCCGCGTTAGGCGATATCGCGGTTTGCGTGCAAGGTGATGCGAAGGTTGCTGCGGCTTTTAGTGCCTTGCGATTTGACCACTTGCTGTTTACGGGGTCAACCGCCGTAGGCAAGTTAGTGGCGCAAGCGGCCGCGAAAAATTTAACACCTGTGACGTTAGAGCTGGGGGGCAAATCTCCAGTGATCATTGCTGACGATGCGGATCTCGCGCGCAGCGTGGATAACATCATGCTGGGTAAAACCACCAATGCCGGGCAAATATGTGTTGCACCGGATTATGTGCTGCTGCCGCAAGCGAAAGTCGCTACCTTCGTTGAGCTTTATTTGCAGCGTTTTGCGCGCCGTTTTATTCGTCATGGTCGTATGGATGTGACACAAATCATTAACCAAGCGCAGTTTGACCGATTACAGCACTGTTTGGATGATGCACAGCAAAAAGGCGCCAAACTCAATACTGTGGTGGGCAAAACGGTAGAACTCGAAGCAAGGCAGATGCTGCCGCATCTGTTAACCGAAGTCAGTGATGACATGCTGGTGATGCAACAAGAGATCTTTGGCCCGATCCTGCCGGTGATCGGTTATCGCAATATTGAAGAAGCGATTGAGCGAGTCAATCAAGGCCCACGGCCATTGGCACTTTACGTGATGACCAAAGAGAGCCATCTGGCTAATCATATTTTGCAGCGTACCCACAGTGGTGGTGCGTGTGTGAACGATACCTTAATGCATGTTGCGGCGGATGATGCGCCATTTGGCGGCATTGGTGAATCAGGGCAGGGGCATTACCACGGAATCGAAGGCTTTAAGACTTTTTCGCACAGTAAGACGGTGCTGCGTTCAGCCGCGTGGTTGCCACGTAGTGGTTGGCTGCTGACTTATCGTCAATCGATGTTACGCGTCCTCACTCGATTTTTTGGGCGCTAATCTTTCTGATGTCGCTCACTATATCAAGCCAGCCAGCGTCTGGCTTGATGCGATCCCATTCCTACTTGAAGCAGCCGCGGTGTTGGCTACGCTCACGCATCCCAATCATAAGCCTGTGTATGTTGATGGGGATGAACTCACTTGCCACCTACCTGCAACTCCAAGTAGTTTGGGTATAGCAGGATCTCACGTCAAATTGAAAAACAGCAGTGTTATTGAATGTCATTAAATATGTGGCATTTGTTGTTAATGTTGCATTTTATCCGGTTGGATTACGAGTGTTTGATAGTGCGTTGTTCTGTTTATTTTGTTCTCCGCTATATTATTTTCTTATAGTTTTGCTCAATTCCTAGGATATATATGGTAATACCTATTCTTGTTGGTAAATAAATCTAAAATATATATCTATGCGTATTAAGGTGTGATAATGGTCAAATTTTAATTTTTCCGTGGGGTATAGAATGCGCCTGCTTTCTAAGCAAAACGACGTAAACTGGTTTCTTGATTATTTGTAACGGAGTTGTATATGAAAAAGAAATCAAAAATCATGGCACACATTCGCAGGACTCGGCACATCATGATGCCGTCTCACCGTGACTACTTTGACTACTCTTTCTTTACCCAATCGACATCTCATCTGTAACGAGAGCTTTAGGCTGCTTGTCAGCTAAAGGTTCGTCCTATACCAGCTTTCCTCATGTTGAGGTATTAAGGCATATTCATTGATTTTTTACGCCCTTTGGCGTGATGTGAAATCATGTTGGTTTTGCCTGCTCCTACCGAAACTGAGTGAATCTCTAGGTATGCCCAAGAAAAATCATTATTAAGCAAAAGAATATTCACCCGTTCTTAGGCTGGGGCTCTCCATTATTTCTATCTCAGCCTTTGTGACTGCAATATTTATTTTGCTGAGCGATTTCCTGCACGCTAAAAATAATTTGGCTTGGAATTCGTTTATTCAAAAATAAGAAAGGCTAAATATGAATTCATTAAAAATTGCTACGAGTTTATCGGTTCGCTCTTGCTTCACAACCCAACGTGAAGTGGTGGATGTACTGAAAACCGACTTCTGTGACATTGGTGCGGCGGTGGTTTCCGTCGAAGACGTACAAAACGGCATCATAGATAAAATGAATGCGACCGGTTTGAAACTGCCGATCTTTGTTGCTGTGTGCTGCGAAGACCAATTCCCAGATGATTTTTGCGCCGATATCACCGGGGTATTTGAGCTGTGTGATGCCAAAGTCGAGTTCTACGGTAAGCAAGTGGAAACTGCCGTACGTCGCTATCAAGAAAGTTTGTTGCCACCTTTCTTTGGTACATTGAAAAAATACGTAGACATGGGGAACTCCACTTTTGCTTGCCCAGGCCATCAAGGTGGGCAGTTCTTCCGTAAGCATCCGGTTGGTCGCCAGTTCTTTGATTTCTTTGGTGAAACCTTATTCCGCTCGGATATGTGTAACGCGGACGTACGTTTGGGTGACTTGCTGATCCATGAAGGTGCCCCACATGATGCGCAGGCTTATGCTGCGAAAGTGTACAACGCGGATAAAACCTACTTCGTACTCAACGGCACATCGGCCTCCAACAAAGTGGTGTGTAACGCGCTGCTGACACCGGGAGATCTGGTGCTGTTTGACCGCAACAACCATAAATCCAACCACCACGGTGCGTTAATTCAAGCGGGGGCTACTCCGGTTTACTTAGAAACGGCGCGTAACCCATTTGGTTTTATCGGCGGGATTGATGCACACTGCTTTAACGAGTCTTACCTGCGTGATGCGGTACGTAATGTCGACCCAAGCCGCGCGGAAGCGAAACGCCCATTCCGTCTTGCCATCATTCAGCTTGGCACTTACGACGGTACGATTTACAACGCGCGTCAGGTGGTGGATCGCATCGGTCATTTGTGTGACTACATCCTGTTTGACTCAGCATGGGTGGGCTATGAACAGTTCATTCCCATGATGAAAGACTGCTCGCCACTTCTTCTCGATCTAAAGCCTGAAGATCCGGGCATCATCGTCACTCAGTCCGTGCATAAACAGCAGGCAGGTTTCTCGCAAACTTCGCAAATTCACAAGAAAGATCACCACATCAAAGGCCAAGAGCGTTACTGCAACCATAAACGCTTTAACAACGCCTTTATGCTGCACGCCTCAACCAGCCCATTCTACCCGTTGTTTGCGGCGCTCGATGTGAACGCCAAGATGCACGAAGGGGACAGTGGCCGCTACCTATGGCGCGAAGCGGTGAAAACCGGTATCGAAGCCCGTAAGCTTCTGATGAAAAAATGCAAATACATCAAACCGTTCATCCCACCAATGATCGAAGGTAAACCTTGGCAATCTCACCCCACCGAGCAAATTGCCGATGATTTGCGTTTCTTTGAATTTGAACCGGGGCAGAAATGGCATGCGTTTGAAGGTTACGAACATGATCAGTATTTCGTTGACCCTTGTAAGTTCCTGCTCACCACACCGGGGATTGACCCAGAAACCGGCGAATACGAGCACTTTGGTATTCCGGCCACCATACTGGCCAACTTCCTGCGTGAGAACAACATCATCCCAGAGAAGTGCGATTTGAACTCGATCCTCTTTTTGCTCACCCCAGCCGAAGATATGGCGAAGATGCAGCATTTAGTGGCACAAATTGCTCGTTTTGAACGCTTGATTGAAGAAGATGCACCACTGAGCGAAGTATTGCCGAACGTGTACCGTGCAAATCGCGAACGCTACAAAGGCTACACCATCCGTCAGTTGTGTCAGGAAATGCACGATCTGTATGTCAGCCGTGATGTCAAACAGCTGCAAAAAGAGATGTTCCGCGCGCGTTACTTCCCACGCGCGGTGATGAACCCACAAGAAGCAAACTTGGCCTTTGTTCGTGGTCAGGTTGAGCTAGTCCCACTGCGTGAAGTGGAAGGCCGTATCGCCGCTGAAGGCGCACTGCCTTACCCTCCGGGTGTGTTGTGTGTGGTTCCGGGAGAAATATGGGGCGGTTCAGTACAGCGTTACTTCCTCGCTCTAGAAGAAGGCATTAACTTGCTGCCGGGTTTTGCGCCTGAGTTGCAAGGGGTGTATCTGGAGCCGACAGGCGAGGGACGAGTGCAAGCCATGGGCTATGTACTGAAACGTTAATCGGGGCATCGGGGCAGAGGTTTCTGCCCCGATGACAACACGAAAAGACCCATAGAAGGGGAATATCATGAGTAAATCCAATAACAAAATTGGTGTAGTGCAACTCACCATTCTGACTATCGTTAACATGATGGGGTCGGGCATCATTATGCTCCCGACTCAGCTTGCCCAAGTCGGCACCATTTCTATTTTATCTTGGTTAGTCACTGCTGCAGGTTCAACTGCCTTGGCGTTTGCCTTTGCAAAATGCGGTATGTTCAGTAAAAAATCCGGCGGTATGGGCGGTTACGCCGAATACGCGTTTGGCCGCAGCGGCAACTTTATGGCCAACTATACCTACGCGGTTTCCTTGTTGATTGCCAACGTGGCGATTGCCATTTCCGCGGTTGGCTATGCTGATGTGCTGTTTGGTTTTCATCTCACTCCGATTGAAACCTGTATCGCGACTATTTTGGTATTGTGGGTCGCCACCGTGGCCAACTTTGGTGGTGCGCGCATTACTGGCCAAGTCTCGAGTGTTACCGTTTGGGGCATCATTATTCCGGTGATTGGGGTATCCATCATCGGTTGGTACTGGTTTGATTTTGACTTGTATCGCTCGGCATGGAACCCACATGGCTTGCCATTCTTCCAAGCTCTCGGTGGCTCAATTGCGATGACGCTGTGGGCATTCTTAGGGTTGGAATCGGCGTGTGCTAATGCTGATGCGGTGGAAAACCCAGAGAAAAACGTACCGATTGCGGTCATGGGCGGTACCTTGGGGGCTGCGGTAATTTACATCATCTCAACCAACGTGATTGCCGGGATTGTACCAAACGCAGATCTGGCTAACTCGAACGCACCTTTTGGTCTGGCTTTTGCGCAGATGTTTAACCCAACCATGGGCGCGATTGTCATGGCGTGTGCGATTGTGTCTTGTACCGGTTCACTGCTTGGCTGGCAATTTACTATTGCGCAAGTGTTTAAAGCCTCGGCCGATGAAGGTTTCTTCCCTAAATTGTTCTCTAAAGTGACCAAAGCCGATGCCCCTGTGCTAGGTATGCTGACCATCGTCTCGATTCAAAGCGTACTGAGTTTGATGACCATCAGTCCCTCACTCAATAAGCAGTTTGAGGCGTTAGTGAATTTGGCGGTCGTGACCAACATCATTCCGTACATCCTCTCTATGGCTGCGCTGGGTGTGATGCAAAAGCAGCTCAATGTACCGGTGAGTCAAGCGAAAGTGGCCAACGTGATGGCCTTTATTGGTGCGATGTACAGCTTCTACGCGCTGTACAGTTCCGGTGAAACCGCGGTCATGCTCGGTTCGATTGCGACCTTCTTCGGTTGGGTGCTGTACGGTGCGATCTCGCGCTCACAGCAAAATACCCCATTGAAACACGCCTGATCGGGTTAACGCTTAAGGTATAAGATCAACAGCGCGGTGAATCTGCGCTGTTTTTCTATCCGCGCTGTTTTTTATCTGATGTTCTTTTCATCGACTTTTCTTGCTCAAAAGCGGTGATATTCAAAACAAGTTTATCAGTAACTCTTTTCACCGCCCGTTGAACTGACTACACTAGGCGGCGTTTCAGAATCGTCTGAAACACAACAATATTCTCAGGGCGGGGCGAAATTCCCCACCGGTGGTATGCCGCAAGGCGAGCCCACGAGCGCTCGATTCGTCGAGGTCAGCAGATCTGGTGAGAAGCCAGAGCCGACGGTTACAGTCCGGATGAGAGAGAATGACAAACACACTGAATCTCAAGGTGCGGCTTTGCTACATCTTTCGGTTTTCAGTGCTTTTCGTTTTGGATTTTGATCCCTCATAAGCCCTGATTCTGGTCATTTTTTGGAGTATTACCATGAATCAGTCCTCATTACTTGCCGAATTCGGCGACCCCATTACTCGTGTAGAAAACGCACTGCAAGCCTTACGTGAGGGGCGTGGTGTGCTGCTGCTCGATGATGAAGATCGCGAAAACGAAGGCGATATTATCTACGCAGTAGAATCTCTTACTACGGCGCAAATGGCGCTCATGATCCGTGAATGCAGCGGCATTGTTTGTTTGTGCCTAACGGAAACACAAGCTGATCGCTTAGCCCTACCGCCTATGGTGGTCAACAACAACAGCGCTAACCAAACGGCGTTTACGGTTTCCATTGAGGCCAAACATGGCGTAACCACGGGGGTTTCCGCGCAAGATCGCGTCACCACCATCAAAACCGCCGCCAACCCACAAGCAAAGCCAGAAGATTTGGCGCGTCCCGGCCATGTATTCCCATTGCGTGCTCGTGCGGGTGGGGTATTGGCGCGTCGTGGTCATACCGAAGGTACGGTTGATTTGATGCAGATGGCGGGCTTACAGCCAGCTGGTGTGTTGTGCGAACTGACCAACCCAGATGGCAGCATGGCCAAAACGCCAGAAATCATCGCGTTTGGCAAACTGCACAATATGCCCGTATTGACCATTGAAGATATGGTGCAATACCGCATTCAGTTTGATCTGAAACTGGCTTAAGCGAAGAAAAAACAGCCCTGACGAACAGATTCATCAGGGCTGTTTTTATTGATGACGGGAGGGATTACCAACCCGCTTCTTGGTGATCAATCTCGTTATGAATTAGCGTGACACATTGAGAGGCAAACAGCATTTTGGGGCCAAGGCTGATTTTTTCTACCCCAAGACGTTTCATCGAGTTACCACTCTTTTTCGGCATCGGGATATGGTCGGTCAAAATAAAACACGGGTTCGGGCCAATCTTAATATCACGAATGGAATCGCCTTTTTTATCCATCATGTACAGCGAATGATGCTCCGCCAGCTCACCGAGTAGCGCTTCAAAGCTGATGGTGCGCACGGTTAAACCCGGCTGAACCACACGCGTTTGTTCTTTGCCCATGCCAACTGAGGCATCCAGCGCTTTCACCAACAGGGCAATCAAGGCCGCTTCATGGAATCCGCCCACATCACTGATTTCATTCGCTTCGACGGTGATGGTGCGTGAATAATCGCGCGTGCTTTCCAATATCAGATGAATCACCACATCTTCACGATGCGACTGCGCGGTAAACAGGCTGTTCATCATGCAGTGCGCCAAAATTTCGGTATGGCATTTGCCACCAATTTCGTCCAGTAGGCGTTGGCTATCGGTCGGTGCAGAGCGAGCTCGAAGGATAAAACTGCGCATGGTATTTCTCATTCGTTGTCATTCAAAGTGCGGTATTGTCGCTAAGCGCGCCGAACTTGACCAGCACTTTATGGCTATTCGTTTCTGAGGTCAAAGCGGTAGGTTTGAATCAGGTTTTCCTTTCGCAAACGACACTTGAGAAGGTTGAGTTCTCAAACCATTGTTGTTAGATTGCCCAGATGAACGATATTTCACTTTCTACTTCATTCTTCTTCTGGTGGCGCTCTCATTAGAGCGGCACGGAATTCTTACATTCTTAAGCTGCTGGAAGGTAGCTAAGACTGTAATTTCTTTTGTATCTCCAGTAGCACTTATTTTTAACGAGGAGATACACAATGAATACACATCAAGATACTGATAAACCAGAGATTATTTTAACTGGCGATCGAGCCACTGGCCCTTTGCATTTAGGTCACTATGTCGGCTCTCTAAAGCAACGTGTCGCTTTACAGGAAATTCATGAGCAAACGATCCTTGTCGCCGATATGCAAGGTCTTACGGATAACGCTCACAATCCCAAGAAAGTCTCATCCAACATTCTCAATGTCGTGGCCGATTATCTCGCCGTCGGTATTGATCCCACCAAAACAACCATTTGCCTTCAATCACAACTTCCCGCTCTTGCTGAACTGACCATGTATTACAGCAACCTTGTCACCATCAGTAGGCTGGAACGAAATCCAACCGTCAAAAGTGAGACTCAAAACAAAGGGTTTGAACGCTCCATTCCTGCTGGATTTTTAACATACCCCATATCTCAAGCGGCGGACATAACCGGCTTTAACGCCACTCTCGTTCCCGTCGGGGACGATCAATTACCCATGCTTGAACAAGCTAATGAGATAGTGAGGAAAGTGAACTCACTCGCTGGGCGTAATGTTTTGAATGAATGCCGGCCGCTACTGAGTAATGCATCACGGCTACCGAGCACGGATGGGAAAAGTAAGATGTCTAAATCGATGGGCAACGCGATCAATCTTGGGGCTTCACCAAAAGAGATCTCCGCAGCAGTGAAATCCATGTATACCGATCCCCATCATCTAAGAGTCGAAGATCCCGGCCGTATTGAGGGAAATGTGGTGTTTACTTATCTCGATGCATTCCATCCAGATGAGGAATATATCAGCCGACTCAAAGAGCACTATCAAGGTGGTGGTCTTGGTGATGGTATAACGAAAAAAATATTAGAAGAGTGCTTGCAGGAGATGCTCCAACCAATAAGAGAAAGACGATCTGAATTTTTAAAAGATAAAGCTCAACTGATTGATATTTTGAAACAAGGAAGCCAACTTTCTAGAGAAAAAACGGCAAGAGTGCTGTTTGATGTAAAAGCTATTTTTGGACTTAATATTTTCTGAACAACGTGTTTTGTTAGCCAGCTTCGAGGCGTTTACTCGCTGAACTCCTCGAAGCGGTTTGTTCTATTATTTGAGGCCGTATCAATAATGTGTTTTGAACCCAAAATGAGCGCCAGTAATTCGCTATTGCTCAAAAGTATTCCAGAGTGGTTACCTTAAAGCCTTTCGGCTTAAAGCAGACCCTGCTCAAAATAACGCTTACTGAACTCAATAAACCGCTTTAAGCGTACCGGTTGATATTTGTCTTTATGGTAGATAAGGGAAAAATCGACGCTTGGGATATGCCAATCCTGAAACACTTCGACCAACTCGCCGCGGGCGATCTCTTGGTGGCAGTAGAAAGTGGGTACGCGAATGATGCCGTTATGCGCCAATGCCGCTCGAACTAACACTCGGCCGTTTTTACACTGTAAATCTCCATCGACAGGCACATCGAGAGTTTGCTTCGTCTCTTTGTGTTGGTAGCTCCAACGTTTTACCGAACCGGTTAAGCAGCGATGATCGGTGAGTTGCTTGGGATGTTGAGGTTGACCACACTGCGTAAAGTACGTGGGGCTTGCGAGCGTGCTCATACGGATTTCGGTGAGTTTACGCGCTACGAAGCTGGCATCTTCTAATTTTCCCATCCGAAATGCTACGTCAAAGCCTTCTTCAATCAAATCAACACGATGACTACTGAAATCAAGGTGAATACGCACATCGGGGTTTTCCTGCATAAAAGCACTGCAAATGTCGGCAATTAACTCTTCCCCAATATGCCCGCCCACACTATTGATGCGTAGCTCCCCGCGCGCTTCTTGCACATCATCTACAGCGGCTAACACGGCTTGTTCAATACTGCTCAGGGCTTGTTCACATTGACGATAGAAGAGTTCCCCAGCATCCGTGAGCGAAAGGCTGCGTGTAGTGCGGATGACAAGAGTGACGCCCATGCTGTTTTCTAACTGGCTCAGTTGGCGTGAAACATGTGAGCGAGAAACCTCCAGCTCTTCCGCGGCTTTAGTGAAATTGCCGAGTTTGGCAATCAGTACAAAGGCGCGAATGTCGGCCAGATTGAGTTGGTTAAGTTGCATTGAGAGTCCTTTTATTTGTCATTATATGGCAACAGTTTGTGAACCTGTCGACTATATATCAACAATCTGCTTTCGCCTAGACTGCACGCATTGCAACGAACTCCTGTGTTCAGGAGAATTTTTCTAAGAATCAATAAGGTAATCCCATGAAATCATTAGTCGTTATTACAGGTGCAAGTTCTGGTATTGGTGAAGCTATCGCACGCCGTTTCAGTGAAGCGGGTCATCCATTGCTGTTGGTGGCACGCCGTGTGGAGCGTTTAGAGGCACTGAACCTGCCCAACACACTGTGTGAAAAAGTGGATGTGACAGAGGCGGCGACCTTAGTGGCTGCGATTGCGAAAGCCGAAGCGCTGTATGGCCCTGCGGATCTGCTGGTGAACAATGCCGGTGTCATGCTGCTTGGGCAGATTGATACTCAAGAAGCGAATGAATGGAAGCGCATGTTTGATGTGAATGTGCTAGGCCTGCTCAACGGTATGCACGCCGTGTTGGCCGATATGAAAGAGCGCAACCACGGTACGATCGTGAACATCAGTTCTATTGCGGGTAAGAAAACCTTCCCGAATCATGCTGCTTACTGTGGAACTAAGTTTGCGGTACATGCGATTTCTGAAAACGTGCGTGAGGAAGTGGCCGCCAGCAATGTGCGCGTGACCACAATTGCTCCAGGAGCGGTAGAAACAGAGCTGCTTTCACACACCACATCAAGCGAAATTAAAGAGGGCTACGATGCTTGGAAAGTGGACATGGGCGGCGTGTTGGCCGCGGATGATGTGGCGCGTGCGGTACTGTTTGCTTATCAGCAGCCACAAAGCGTGTGCATTCGTGAGATTGCGTTGGCACCGACCAAACAACAGCCCTAGTTCATCAAAAAGGTGCGATTAAGCCCCTATACCCAAACTACTTGGCGTTGCAGGTAGGCGGCAAATGAGTAATCCCCATGAGCATAGATAGATTATGTGAATGGGGGGGGGCGAATGTTGCTAGCACCGCTGCAGCTTCAAGTAGGAAGGGTATATTTGGACAACATAATTGAGCGACCTGAAAGGGTCGCTTTTTTTTGAACTATAATCAACTCGTTGACTATGGGTTGGCCGGATAACGACAATTTCTGCGGTATTTTTTGGTAGATGGAATAGGGGATGACTATGCTTGCAATGAGTCTTTATTCCTATAACAAAGAAGTTTTGGTTTTATGACGTATCGTTGGCGACTCTTTACCTCTATATCTGACTGAGTTTCTCAGGGGAAAAGCATGAAAATTGCCAACAAAATCGTATTGTCTATGACATTGCTGTCCATTTTTTCGGTCGTGATTGCAGGAGTGTGGGTGGGTTGGAGCGCCGCCACTCTGTCTAAACAAGCGATCTATGAGCGAGCCTCGAACCAACTCCTTTCGGTTCGTGAAACCAAAAAAAGTGAGATTGAACGCTATTTAACACGAGTAGCGGGGCAACTTGTGACCTTAGCTAATATGGTCTCCACTGTGGAGGCAATGGAAGGCTTGACTCAAGCCTACCAAGCTTACCCCGTTGAACAGGTGCCAGCTTCTTCGCTCATTGCCCTAAAAGACTATTACACCACTCAATTTGGTCAGAATTATCAGAAGTTAAACGACGGCCAAGATGCGAACCCGTTAGCGCGTTTGAATCTGTTATCCAGATCCGCGGAAGCGTTACAAGCCCGTTATATTGCCAGCAACCCTAACCCGCTTGGCGCTAAGCATGAGTGGGAGAGTGATTCGCTAGGTAACGCGTATGATGCTTTGCATCAAAAGTACCATCCTGGGATTAAGCAGTATTTAGAGCAGTTCGGTTTGTATGATGTGTTTATGGTCGATAATGACGGTCATGTGGTGTACACCGTATTCAAAGAGCTTGATTTTGCGACCAATTTGCTGAGCGGTCCGTACAAAGAGAGCGGACTAGCAAGGGCTTATGTGCAAGCCAAAACCTTAGCCAATAATCAGTATTATCTTGACGATTTTGCACCTTACTATCCCTCTTATGAGGCGGCGGCTTCATTCATTTCGACCCCTATCTTTAACGGTAGTACTCGAGTTGGTGTTCTGATCTTTCAAATGCCAGTGGATGAAATTAATAGCATTATGACGTTCGATTCCCGTTGGAAAGAAAACGGGCTTGGGAATACCGGCCAGAGCTATTTAGTGGGCAGTGATCACCTGATGCGTAGTCAGCCCCGTTTACTGCTGGAAGATGCTTCGGCCTTCATCGGGACATTGAATTCATTAACGGGTGATCGAGCGGCAATCAATCAGATCCGCAGTAAACAATCCGCGATTGGTTTGCTTAAGGTCAGTTCGCAAGCCGTGGATAAGGCTTTGAGAGGCGAGAGTGGATTAATGATGGAGAGTACGCATGCCAGTGTGCAGTTACTATCAGCATACACACCGCTTGATGCATTAGGGTTACGCTGGGCGTTAGTCACTGAAATGCAGGCAGACGAAGC
This sequence comes from Vibrio cholerae, assembly GCF_008369605.1. Taxonomy (NCBI): domain Bacteria; kingdom Pseudomonadati; phylum Pseudomonadota; class Gammaproteobacteria; order Vibrionales; family Vibrionaceae; genus Vibrio; species Vibrio cholerae. Next base: position 565,565 of record NZ_CP043556.1, on the reverse strand, counting down.
GTTAGCCGATATTGCGAAGCTTTCCGACGAACTGATTATGAAAGTGCTGATCGCCATCGTGATCGGCGCAGTCATTGCGACACTTGCGGCATGGATGGTGGGGAATGGAATTTCTAAACCGATTCGTGATTCGATAAGCCAAATTCAACGGATGAGTCGAGATAATGATTTAACGGTGCGGTTATCTGAGCAAGGCAGTGATGAGATCCGACAGTTGGCGCAAGCGCTCAATCGTATGCTGAGCCATCTGCAAGATACGATTTGTCAGTTCGCTCATACGACTGACAAACTCAACTCTCACACTCAAACCATTACACATAATATGACCGGAACGCGTAATTCGGTATCTGAGCAGCATGAGCGTACGGATTCGGTGGTCACGGCGGTAAATGAAATGAGCGCTTCGATTACCGAAGTGTCTGAATTTGCACAGCGAGCAGCCACTTTTGTGCAGGAAGCCAATCAAAAGGGCCACGGCGGTGTCTCGGTGGGCAATGAGCTTGCGCGCGATATGACATCAATAAACCAACAAATGGCCTCGGCCGTTGAAGCGATTGCACGGTTAAATCATGAAAGCCAATCTATCGCCTCGGTACTCGATGTGATCCAAGCGATTGCCGAGCAGACCAACTTGCTGGCGTTGAATGCCGCCATTGAGGCCGCTCGCGCTGGAGAACAAGGGCGAGGCTTTGCGGTGGTCGCGGATGAGGTGCGTAATCTTGCCGCAAAAACGCAAACTTCGACTGAAGAGATCCGCACCAAAATTGATCGCTTACAAAAAGAAACTCAGTCTGTCGTCAACTGTATCGAAGAGGCGAATAATACGGTGGTTCGCGGTGTGGCTACCTGTCATAGCAATACCGATATGCTCAAACAGATTGTCGATATGCTCAATGAATTAAACGAGATGAATATCCAAATCGCGACTGCAACTGAGCAACAGCGTGGTGTTACTGAAGAAATTAACGCCAATATCACCTCAATTTCGGATGTTTCTGCGTCTGTGACGGTGCAAGTCGGCGAAGTGAACGCCATCGTGAATGAGTTATCCGACGAAGCGATGGAATTGAGCAAGCGAATGGGACAGTTCTGCTATTAATCCTTACAAAGCATCCCCGAGTGTAAAATCGGGGATTCGCTTTTATGGCCAGAGCAAATCTTCTTGCCAACGCTCGGCGAGAAAATCAATAAACTGTCTGACCAAAGGTGTCTGGTAACTGCGCGACAGATACACTGCCCAGATTGAACTGCTTGGCAGATAATAGTCCGGCAGTAACGCTTGCAGTTGTCCAGCTCGCAACAGCGGATTGGCCAAATCACAGGGGAGACGAATGATTCCTTTATGATTTAATGCGGCGCGGCATAAGGTACCCATATCATTGGCGCGAATATTACCATTGACCAAAACGCTAAACTGCTCGTTATTTTTAACGAAATCCCATTTATTGCCACTGATATGCACTAAGCAGTTATGGTGTGCCAAATCTTGTGGCAGTCCGATAGGCGCATGTTGTGCCAAATATTCCTCAGTGGCACACACCACCATGCCGACTTCAAGCAAGCGGCGTGCAATCAAATTTTCATCGGGCTGCTGCGTAAAGCGCAGCGCGATATCGACACGTTCATCGACCAATTGTGAAAAACGATCGGAGGCAAGCACATCAAAATGAACTTGTGGATGCAGGTCGGTAAAGGCCTGTACCGCATCCAGCAGCATGTTTTGCGTGAGACCTATCGGTGCAGAAATTCGAATGCTGCCGCGTAATGCTCCTGACTGCTCCAGTGCGCGCATTTCCAGCTCCATGGTCTGATGGAGAATTTGCTCACAGCGTTGTAGTGCTTCCTCGCCCGCTGCGGTGAGGCTGACTCGGCGTGTCGTGCGATGCAGCAAGCGCTGCTTAAGCCAATCCTCAATTTCCTGAACATGGCGCGATACCTGTAAACGGCTGAGGTTTAGGTTATCCGCTGCTTGGGTAAAACTGGCGGTATTGGCGACTTCAATAAAGCTGCGCATGGCAGTTAGGCGATCCATAAGTGCTCTCATTTGCAAACTAACTAGATACAATGTACATCATTTTTGCGCATTTATCGCTCGCGATGCGACAAACTATACTTATCCTCGTTGAACACACTCATCTAAATAGATTCAAGAGGAAGGTAAAAAATGAAAGTAGCAATTCTAGGTGCATCTGGTTGGATTGGTAGCCATTTAGCGGCTGAAGCGAAAATGCGCGGACATGAAGTGGTTGCTGTCGTTCGTGACCCAGCCAAAGTCACCCTCAAAGGGGTAGCGGTACAGCAACTGGATATCTTAAACCCAGAGAGCTCACTCAAATCTGTGCTGGAAGGCGTGGATGCTGTGATTGCCTCTATCGGCGGCCGTGCCGCAGGCAACCATGAAATGGTCGCGAAAACCGCGCAGCGTCTACTCAATGAGCTGCCACAAGCTGGCGTTGCTCGTTTATTGTGGGTTGGTGGTGCGGGTTCTTTGGAAGTGGCTCCGGGCGTGAAATTAGTTACCGTTCCGGGGTTCCCAGAAGAGTACAAAGGTGAAGCTCTAGCACAAGGTGAAGCGTTGGAAGTTTTCCGCGCAAGCAACAGCGATGTGAACTGGACTTTCGTAAGCCCAGCGGCCGAAATTTTCCCAGGCGACAAGCAAGGCCAATACCGGGTGGGCGGCGATCAACTGCTGACCGACAGCGAAGGCAACAGCCGTATTTCGGTGGCAGATTATGCGGTCGCGCTGATTGATGAGCTTGAATACGCTGAGCATCCTCGCCAACGTATTGGTGTGGCGTACTAATCCACACAAGCGGTTTAATCATTGGATAACTCAGGAAGGTGCGCGCATCTTTCTGAGTTTTGCTATTTCGGCGTTTACATTTGAGAGGGCGAAGTAAAACGCCGTCGGAACTCACTTGGGGTTAACCCCATGATTTTAGAAAACGTTTTTCGACAAGCACCGGCATCGTCATAACCAACTTGGTGAGCAATCCATTCAAAAGAGTGGGTGGAGGATTCCAACCAATCACACACTTTTTGGATGCGTAAACGCTGCAAATACTGGATCGGATTGTAGCCTACGGCTTTTATAAACCGCCGCTGTAAAGTGCGTGGTGTGACATGAGCTTTTGCGGCTAACTCACTGATGCTGTGTGATTGGTGATAGTGATCATGCAACCAATGTTGAAGTTGGAGAACCACATCATCACCGTGCAGCATACCCGGTGAAAATTGCTGGTAATAACGTTGCTCACGAGCTCCGGTATCAATCACCAAAAGCTTACCTACCTGACGCATGATGGCAGGAGAGGTAAATTGTGCGACTAACTCCAGACCCAAATCCATCCAAGACATCATGCCACCTGCGGTAATGATATCGCCTTGGTTAATCAGAATTTCGTCACTCTTTAACGTTACGTCTGGGAAACGTTGTGAAAAAATTTGTGCCAATCCCCAATGTGTGGTCACACTTTTGTGGCGTAGTAATCCTGCGGCAGCCAGTAGAAAAACCCCTGCACATGCCGCGCTAAGTAGGGCTCCTTTTTGATGTTGCCAAGTCAGCCAATCAAGTAGATTTTCCGAGAATGCTATGCTTTCAATCTGCTCGCGGCTTGGCGGTAAAACGATGGCGGCATAAGACTGCTCAAGCAAAGCAGAGTGAGCATTTGGCCACTCCACAATCTGGCTTTCAAACTGAAATGTTTGATTAAGCTCTTGGCTGGCGCGGTTCGCCATCCAGAACATTTCATCCAAGCCATGAACCGCGGAGAGTAAACAACCCGGATAAGCCACAATAGCGATTGATATAGAAGTCATCGATGTTTTGTCGTTTTTGAACCGTAAAGTGTCATTTTAGACTCTGCAGCGTAAGAAGAAAAACCGAGAAAATACGCCATAGATTCACTAAGGAGAACACTATGAACTCATCTGCACTGATTATCATCGATATTCAAAATGACTATTTCCCCAATGGCTTGTACCCACAATGGCAAGCGGAGCAAGTGCTCGATAACACTTTACAAGCGGTCGATATCGCGCAACGCCATCAAATGCCGATTATTCTTGTGCAGCATATTGCTGATCCAAAGCTAGGTAGCGCGCCATTTTTTAATGCTAATACCGAGGGGGCAGAGTTGCATCCTAAATTAGTTGCAGCCGCTCCAGAAGGGATTGTGGTGGTCAAGGCACACGCTGATAGCTTTCTAAATACCGATTTAGCCGAGTATTTGCAGCGCTTTGGCGTGCGCCAACTCTATTTGTGTGGAATGATGACCCAAAACTGTGTCACCCACACGGCTCTCTCTCCACAAGCCGCGCCATATCAAGTTCGTGTGATCCCACAAGCCTGCAGCTCAGTGGATGCGATGGTGCATGGTATTGCTTTACGCGCTTTGTCCGATCGTGTCGCTATGCTGAGTCTTGATGATTTTGCAACGGAAGTGGCGGCACGTTAACTGCTGTGGCACACTGCATGCTCATTAAACCGACAAGGAGAAGTCGAATGTCTAGTGCCGTATCTCGCGTACCTGCGGCGTCCAGTGCGGATGCTCTGGCGCATTTTGAAGCGTTGTTGCAGTTTGAAACCGATTGTTGGGACGTGCACAACGCGATCACCAATGAAAGACAAGATTTTGTGTTACTCGATGTTCGCGGTGAAGCCCTGTATGCCGAAGGACATGTGCCATGCGCCATCAGCTTGCCGCACTCACGCTTGAACGAAAAAACCTTAGCCGATTACCCTATGGACACACTGTTTGTGGTCTATTGCGCGGGGCCTCACTGTAATGGCACTGAAAAAGCGGCGATTCGCTTAGCCAAATTAGGTCGCCCAGTGAAGAAAATGATCGGCGGCGTTACTGGTTGGTTGGACGAAGGTTTTACGTTGGTCACTGAGTAGTTTGCTTCGACACTCCAGCATATGGATGCCACTAAGATAAGCGGTCGCCTTTGCAAGCGATCGCTTGTGTTTTTATTCTGCCAGCAGAATTTTTTTCAAAAGCTGTTCTAGCTGTCTTTGTTCTTGTTCTGTAAGCACTGCCAACATGCGATTCATATTGGTGACATGGGCATTTAAGGCTTGGTCGATTAACGTTATTCCTTGTTCCGTTAATGTCACCTTACAACTGCGTCTGTCTTCTTCACTCGCCACTCGTTGCACCAAACCGCGTTGTACTAATTGCTCAATGCGTGTGCTGATCGCACCGGAAGAGAGCATCAAGGTTTGGTATAGCTCGGTTGGGGTGATCTCTCGGTCATTACGGCGGATAGTCGCTAAAATATCAAATTCAATGCAGCTTAATCCAAACCCATCAAACACTTGATCTAACTTGGTTTTCCAGATCCCATTTGTTTGGCGTAATCGACCCACGACCCCCATCGATGAGCAATCCAGATCCGGCCTGACACTGCGCCATTGCGCAAGAATGGCATCCACTTTGTCATTTGGCATAGTGTTTTCTGATGACATGATATCGCTCCCCTAAAATATCTTTTCAAAAAGATACTTGATCGAAAACCATCCCTCCATTATTTTTTAAAAAGTATCTTTTTCAAGAGATACTTTTGTCGAAGTAAAATTCCACTATATAGGGTAAATAATGAATACAACGTCAGGAATCAAAACGATACTGCTTACTGCCATCGCCCCTATCGTATGGGGCAGTACTTATATCGTAACTACCGAAGTTCTACCTCCACACTCACCACTCATGGCTTCTTTAGTACGAGCTTTACCAGCAGGAATATTGTTAGTCCTGTTTGCTCGAACCTTACCAACCGGAAATTGGTGGTGGCGTTTGCCGATATTGGGCATTTTTAATATTGGTTTCTTCTTTTACTGTTTATTTTTTGCCGCCACTGAATTACCGGGAGGGATGGCAGCATTGGTGATGTCATTCCAACCTATGTTGGTGATGACAATGAGCTGGTTTTTACTGAGCACACGCATTACGCCTTTGCAGTGGATCGCAGGGGGCATTGGAGTCATTGGGATTGGACTACTGGTGCTTAACCAAACCGCAGCCTTGAGCATACAAGGTTTATTGATCGCCTGTTTAGGAACACTCAGTATGGCCTCTGGGGTCGTTCTGACCAAAAAATGGGGACGCCCTCAAGAGATGTCTACACTCGGTTTTACTGGCTGGCAATTATTGTTTGGTGGGATGCTCTTGCTGCCCATCACGCTGTGGATTGAAGGCATTCCTGAGCAAATGACCCCACTTAACTACCTTGGTTACGGATATCTGAGTGTGGTGGGCGCTATGTTGGCTTACTTTCTCTGGTTCCGTGGTATTGAGCAATTGCCAACGGTCACGGTGTCCTTTCTTGGCTTTTTAAGCAGTGTTTCGGCTTGCTTACTGGGTTATGTGATTCTTGATCAAGCGCTAACTTGGGGGCAGCTTTTAGGCGCGAGCGCAATTTTTCTCTCGATCGTGTTGGCTATTCCTCGTTCCTCCTCAGCCACTTATTCAACAACACCTTCTTTCAGTTTAAAAAGGAATTGATATGAAACTTACTCTCGTCTCTGGCAGCCAAAGAGCGCATTCATAAAGCTTGGGGCGCGCCAGTGCACCGTAGCAGGGGCAATTCTGGCGAAACGTTTCTATTGCGAAATATTGCTGAACTGATACCGTCAGTGTCATTCGATACATCGCAGTACAAAGGGAACGAAATGGAGTATTTAGGCACGAGTGCGTGGATTGCCATGCTATTGGTTTTCATGGGTTCCTTTGTGCAGACCGCGATCGGCTTTGGGCTCGCGGTCGTTGCATCGCCGCTGCTGTTTCTTATTTCGCCGGACTATGTGCCATCACCGATCTGCTTAGTCGCGCTGTTTATTTCGGTGCTCAATGCGATGAAACATCGCGAGAGTATTTCGATTGGCGGCTTAAAAATGGCCTTAATTGGGCGCATTCCGGGATCGATTGTGGGTGGTTTGCTGCTGATGTGGATTTCCACGCAGGCGCTGGCGCTGTGGCTTGGCTTGTTGGTGCTGTTTGCGGTGGCAGTAAGTTTGCTGCCACTGCGCATTGAGCCGAACCCAACTCGAATGGGGATTGCGGGCTTTTTCTCCGGCGTATTTGGCACCAGCAGTGGCATCGGCGGTCCTCCTATGGCGCTTCTGCTTCAGCATCAAGAAGCCAATCAATTGCGCGGTAATTTGTCAGCCTTCTTCGTGTTTAGCTCGATCATCTCTTTGATGGTGCAGTGGCCGACGGGTTTTTTAACGTGGCACCATGTGCTACTGACTGTGCCGCTGATCCCTGCGGCTTGGCTCGGCTATGTGTTAGCCCGTAAAACCACTCACTCATTGCCAAAAGAAAAAATTCGCTTTGCGGCGCTGGCGCTCTGTTTGGTGAGTGGTGCGACTGCGGTATGGCATGGATTTTTCTGATCATTCATTTTCTGTTCATGGTCGCCGCATTAGCGTTAGGCGCATGAAACACCTTCAACAACGTGAGGTAAGGTAATGTTAAGAACACTAGGCAACATTATTTGGTTTTTATGTGGCGGTATAGTGATGGGATTGGCTTGGTGGCTAGTCGGAGTACTGGCGTTTATTAGCATCATTGGCATTCCGTGGGGACGCGCTTGTTTTGTGATCGGCAATTTCTCATTCTGGCCGTTTGGTTATGAAGCGATTTCCCGTGATGAATTAACTGACCAAACCGACATTGGTACCAGCGGTTTTGGCGTACTGGGCAATATCATTTGGTTTATCTTGGCCGGTTTTTGGTTGGCGGTGGGGCATATTTTGTCTGCGGTGGCCTGTTTTATCACCATCATCGGCATTCCGTTTGCCCTGCAGCATTTAAAGCTGGCGGTGATTTCATTGGCGCCGATTGGTAAAACCGTGGTGCCAATTGAAGAGGCCGCGCGTGCGCGTTATCGCACTCGTTAATACGCTTTAATACCGAACTCACGCAATTTTGCGGGCAAAATGTCATCCAGTTGCGTGATCTCATGAGATTGGATCTCAATCAGTGCTAACCCGTGTGCTTGATAAAGTGCGCGGGTTTTTTGTTGTTCACTCGGGGCAATGTCACCTTCATCTGTTCCCCAAAATTGCAAATAGACCTTGCCGCTTGGCAGATAAAAATCACTGGTCACTTCTTCTTCAATCGGTAGTGGGCGCTGATAAGCGTGTACCACGCCAGCCAGATACAGCCAGTTATCAATCAGCAATTCACCCGTTGAACGCACATAGTGCCCATCCAAAGTACGGTGTTTGGCAGCAAACTTCTGGCGAAAGCTGGAATAAGATTTATCGGTCGCGTGAGCCTGTGCTTCTTGGCCGAGAAACTCCACCACGGATTGACGTAAGTGGCGGTTACGCAGTATCGCTTCATGCCAAACTGCAAACCCATTGCCTGAGCTTTTTTCTTCACGCTGCTGCGCTCCGGCACGTAGGCCGCTTTCGGTGGCATGCCAACCAGCTTCGCTACGCGCTATCCAGCCTAATTCACTGAATAACTGATTCATTTTCTTCGGGTTTAATTTGAAATATTCCCCGACTTGCGTGGCGGTGAGTGTTTGACCGGAGGTGGAGTGTAAGTCGATCAGCAAATTCTCAGGCCAGACAATAAAACGCCCATACTTAGGGTGCTGGGCATATTCTCCCCCAAATTTGCTACCGAGATCGGTCAATATCCACTGCTCATCATGGCGATGGATATAACCGGCGGTTTTCAAATCCTGAAACAGCTGTTTAGCATCTTGCTGGCGCTTTTTTGCCAAGGCGGAGGTGGAAAGTTTGTCGGCCATACTGAAATTCCTCTGTGTCTGCGCTCCATTCAAACATAAGACGAGGAGGGGGCTCAATGTCAGTCAGCAAGAACGACCAAGAACTGTGAGGCTTTAGGCAATCCTGCGCAATTAGTTAACTGATTTGAATCAGTGATGTTCTTGTTTCGATCTATTTGTTCAGCTTAAAGCACAATAAGCTGTAGCTCTATTGATGCACCACGGAGACCCCAGCATGAAACTTACTCGTACCTTTTTGACTTCAGCCCTGTTATTACCCGCGTTTTCAAGCTTAGCGGCTTTAGAACTGCAAACGTATAACCCGGGTGAACATGGCATTTTCCCCGTCAGCTCAACCCTCATCAGTGACGAGAAACAAGCCATTCTCGTTGATGCTCAATTTGGTGTGAATGATGGTGCTAAGCTGGTCGACATGATCAAGCAATCAGGCAAAGAGCTCACCGCTATTTACATCAGCGCGGGCGATCCGGATTACTATTTTGGCCTACAACCTCTGGTGGAAGCCTTTCCAAACGTTCCGGTTCTAGCCAGTGAAAGTGTGGTCAAACACATTGAAGCGACTAAAGACGCCAAAATCGAGTATTGGGGACCCATCCTCGCTGAAAATGCGCCGCAAAAAGTGATTGTACCTAAAGTCGATAATCGTACTGAGTTGGTGCTCAATGGCGGCAAAATTGAGATCAAACAGCTCAATCATCCGCAAGCCTATCTGTGGTTGCCTGCAGAGAAAACGATTTTGGGTGGTGTCGCAGTAATGAGTGATATGCATGTTTGGACTGCGGATAGCCAAACCAAGCAAGCACGTATGGAATGGGTAGAAACCTTAGATCGTATGCTCGAACTCAAACCAAAACAGGTGATCCCTGGGCATTATGGTCATGAAATCCCACAAGGTACGCAAGCTATCTCTTTCACGAAAGAGTATTTGGTGAAATTTGAACAAGCTTTGGATAGTTCGACGCACTCTTCACAAGTGATTGAGAAAATGCGTGCGCAGTATCCGGTCTTACCGGATGACGGTAGCTTACAGCTTAGCGCTGAAGTGAACATGGGCGAAAAAAGCTGGTAAGTCCCCCGTGATCTCGACATCACAAGCATACTGACGAATGACAAAGCCCCCACCTTAGCGCTTCTCTCTATGGTGGGGGGCAACGTTGGTGGGGACAACGTTTAGCCCTTGGTTACCTGTTGAGTGATCTGCTGGCAAATCGCTTCAGCCAGTTGGTGACTGGCTAAGTTACGTTCAATGATATGAGTGGGTAGTTTGCCTGCTGCTGCAACTTGCAACCAATCTTGCACCATAGCGTCAAAGCCTTTACTGGCGAGCATCGGTGTCCAATCTTTTAAGGCCACTCGACTTTCTTGGTTATCTCGCCACATTTTGCCTTGGGTAAAGGAATCAAACTGATAAGCCACATTGTCATAGCTCGCGGTCACCTGTTCAGTGGTGATGCCAAACTGACGGTTCATCGAAGCGTGCAATAAGGTATCGCCCGTTTGCCATTGAACATCAAGGCGGGCGAGGAGTCCTTCACTCGTGTGATAGGTGAGATGGAGGTCATCTAAATTGCACTGACGCGAAAGGTTGACGCTATCTAGAGGATGAATGAAATCATCGAACACAAAGGTGCGAATATCGCCGGGTAGTGCAGTGCGTGGCGATGTTTTTCCCAACGCAGTGAACGCAGCGCACCACACTCTTGTTGAGCCAGCTCGAACAAATGTTGGTTGTAGAGTGGGATATGACGTCGGTTAAACCCGACATAAAGTGGTTGGTGGTATTTTTCGGCGAGTTCATACAAGTTATCACACTCTTGTGCGCTCGCGGCGAGTGGTTTATCGACAAAGGTTGGGACTCCTAGACGCAGAAAAAACGCCGCAAGTGTGCTGTGTACATCGGTCGCCGCATGGATCATCACTGCATCCACACCATACTGCAACACATCACGGTAGTCGGTGCACGTCGCGCTGACTCGGTAACGCGTCGCTAGAGTCCCCAATACTTTCGGATTTCGGGTGCAGAGCACCAATTCAATATCTGGCCATTGAGCCAATACGGGAAGATAAGCTTTCTGGGCAATATCTCCCAGACCAATCATAGCGACTTTCATGCTTCACTCGTCTGTCATCAGAAATGATTCTCAGGCTAACACGATACACAGACAAGATGAAAAATGGATGTGGAAGTTGAGCGGAGATCACGCGAAATCGGCGTGCACCTAAACGTTAAAACGGGCTGTCTTTGTTGAGTGCATTACAAATTTGAATGATGGCCAGAGAGAGACCAGATTTGATCACTTGTTGTTGGCGTTGCAATTGCAGGTGGTAAAAGCTGAGGTCAATATCGTCGTCTGGCTCCACGACGTTTAAATGCAACATGCCCATTTTTTTGACCAGATTGAGTGCTTTGATTGGCGCGAGAATTTGCGGGTCGGTGAATTGGTACTCGGTGGCATCATGATTGAGCTGATTACGCAGTTTGATCAGGTGTTCAATATCGTGGAAAACCTCATCTGGGATCACGCCCAAACCAAACAAAAGTTTTAGGCGAACCGTTAGGTCACCTAGCGGCCCTGTATCGTGCAAGAGTGGTTCAACTACGGATTTCACCGCGAAATTGTCTTTACGGAAAATACGTTGCATCAGTGCATCAATGGCTTCGGTTAGCACATCAACCGTTGTAATGAAGAATCCTCGTACCGTGTGGGTCTGATTCAAGCGCTCCAGAATGTCGGATTCGTTAATTTTTTCTGCCATAAACTGATCTGTTGTTGGGTTGAGTCGAGAGCGAGTGACAGCTCTCGACATTTTAAGACTACCGATAACCGCATTTTTTCAAACGGTTATCCCGATACTTCAATCCATCTGTTGGTAGAGAGCTTCAATTTGTTGTGCTTCCACACTCTCGGCGGCTAACCCGGTATAGCGGGCAAGTGTAGAGCGAACACCTTCTTTTTCAATACTTTGTTGTAATTCGACGGCTTGGGGATCACTGCTATTGCGATATTTCAGCGCTGCGGCAATCCCTTTCAATAACATGCCGTTTGGTAAGCCGTACTCAATTGTACCGAGTAAAGGTTTGATTAATCTATCATTTGCGCTAAGTTTTCTCAGCGGCTGACGACCAACGCGATCCACTTCATCCACCAGATAAGGATTGGCAAAGCGGCTTAGGATTTTCTCGATGTAGGCGCTGTGCAGGGCGCGATCAAAACCATAGCGGCGGATCAGCACTTCACCGCTCTCTTGCATCGCTTGTTTCACCTGTGCATGAATGCACGGATCTTCAATCGCTTCACGGATGGTGCGGTGACCTTTTAAACAGCCCAGATAAGCCGTCACACAGTGACCCGTGTTCAGAGTAAACAGTTTGCGTTCGACAAACGCCATCAGGTTATCGGTTTTCTCCATTCCCTCAATCTGTGGGATCTCGCCTTTAAACTGCTGCTCATCCACAATCCATTCGCTGAAGCTTTCTACGGTCACTTCCAACGGATCGTCGTTAGCTGCTTGCAACGGTGGCACAATGCGATCGACTGCGGAATCCACAAAGCCCACTAAAGCATCAGCTTGTTGTTGTTCCTCGGTAGTGAGGAATTGATACACCTGCTGCTTAAGGTGAGTCGTACCGCGCACCATATTCTCACAGGCGATGATGTTGAGTGGTTGCGTATTACCTGCGGCAAAGCGAGCGCTCAAACCCTTGGCGATGGTTTTGGCAATGATATCCAGCACTGTTGGCCCAACCGCCGTGGTGACTAAATCGGTTTTGATAATCCGCTCGATCAAGGCTTCACTAGCACTGTTGACGGCGGTGACGTGGCTAACGGTTTCCATTTTGCATTCGCTACCGACCACTTTGACTTTGTATTCTTGTTGATGACTCAGTTGATCCACAAGGGGTTCGTTGACATCGGCGAAGGTGACGGCAATGTCGGCATCCGCCAGAAGTTTGCCAATAAAGCCACGGCCAATGTTGCCAGCACCAAAATGAACTGCATTCTTTTTCATCATTACCTACCTAAATTTTGAATGTTTCTCTCACTGCCTGAGGTGAGGTCAGCCACATAGGGGGCGTCGCTGACCTCGTTTTGCCTCAGGAGCAAAAACGTTATGCCGCTTGGTTAGTAGCCAAAATGCTCAGTACATCACTCACATCAAGGGTTGAGGTGAGCTTGTCGATTGCATTTGGATCATCAAGAGCATTGGTAATGGTGGTAATGACTTGAATATGCTCGTCATTTTTAGCAGCGATACCAATCACGAGTTTGGCAACATCGCCGCTGTCTTCGCTAAAAGCGACGCCTTGTGGGTATTGGCAAATCACGATGCCGGTTTTGATCACGCGATCTTTGGCATCCACAGTACCGTGAGGCACCGCGATGGATTCACCAAGGTAGGTCGAAACCAGCTTTTCACGCTCGAACATGGCATCGACGTACTCTGGGTGAACGTAACCCAGTTCAACTAATTTGTTACCCGCGAAACGAATCGCCTCTTCTTTATTTTTGGCGTTCAGGCCAAGGTGAATGTTCTCTTTTTGCAGTTGGAATACGCTTGGCTGCTGTACTTCATAGCTGTCATCGTTAGCGGCCAAAATCGAAGGCTTGATCAACTGGCTATCGTTGGCCGCTTGGCGCTTTGCGGCGATAAGCTGAGTCACTAACTGGCTGTATAGCGCACTGTCTAGGAAGTTATTGAGTGAAATATGCTCGGCATTCGGCGCGTGTTGACGTGCACGGTCCGTCAAATCTTGGTGGGTGATCACCATATCCACATGAGCAGGGAGTGAGTTGATGGCCATATTCGTTACCGTAACGGGCAAACCGACTTCCTGAATTTTTTTACGTAGCATGCTGGCACCCATGGCACTAGAGCCCATACCCGCATCACAAGCGACAATAATGCTTTGTACATTCGCCATGTCGATTTTTTTGCTTTGGGTCGCCGTCGGTGCCGCTTGACCTTTTGAACCCGCTTTCATCTCTTGCATTTTCGAGGTGGCTTTCACCAACGCGTCTTTATCGCCATCTTGCTCGGTTGAAGTTTGTGCTTTCATCAGTAGCGCTGCGACGGTAAAAGAAACCGCTGCCGCTGCAAAGATGGAACACACAACACCTAAGATTGAGCCCTTATTGGTCATCAGCAGTACCGCGAAAATAGAGCCCGGAGATGCTGGAGATACCAGACCTGCATTAAATACGGTGAGCGTAAACACACCGGTCATACCGCCCGCAATCGCCGCCAAAATCAGGCGTGGATTCATCAGGATGTAAGGGAAATAGATTTCGTGGATACCACCAAAAAAGTGGATGATGGTCGCGCCGCCCGCGGTTTGGCGAGCCGTACCCTTACCAAACACCATGTACGCCAGCAAAATACCAAGGCCAGGACCTGGGTTGGCTTCAATTAAGAAGAAAATAGATTGACCCGTTTCACTGGCTTGCTGAATGCCCAGCGGTGAGAAAATACCGTGGTTAATCGCGTTGTTGAGGAACAAAATTTTGGCTGGCTCAACAAAAATGGACGTCAGAGGGAGTAAGTGAGCGGTCACGAGGAAGTTAACTCCAGCCGCTAATGCGCCTGACAGCACTTTCACAAATGGGCCAATCAGGAAGAAAGCGATGATGGCACACAGCATACCGATAATGCCCGCTGAGAAGTTGTTGACCAACATTTCAAAGCCACTGCGCACTTTACCATCGATTTTTTTATCGAACGCTTTAATTGCCCAGCCACCCATAGGACCGACGATCATTGCGCCCATGAACATGGGAATGTCGGTACCGACAATCACGCCCATAGTGGTAATAGCACCCACCACCGCACCGCGCTCGCCACCTGCCAGTTTACCGCCGGTATAACCGATCAACAGTGGCAATAAGTAGGTAATCATAGGCCCAACCAAAGAGGCTAACGTCTCATTGGGTACCCAGCCTGTTGGAATAAAAAGCGCAGTAATAAAGCCCCACGCAATAAAAGCGCCGATATTCGGCATAACCATGTTTGATAAGAAACGGCCAAAATTTTGTATCTTGACCTTGGCGTCTGATGATATCATCGCGTCCCCCGTTGGATGTTCCGTTTGAATTTAATCGTAGTAACGGTTCGGCAAAAACCGTTGATTGCTTAGTACACAATCACTCTACCACACAAATTTCGAATGGAATCACCAACGGGTTTTTTGTGATCTTTGTGGCTAAAATGTTAGTTATATTCCAACTTTTTAGTGATCACTTTCAAATTTTCGTTATGTAAATTTAATACAAATTCTGCTTATTTGTTTTGTCAATTTACTTTTAATGCTCAATATCTCAATTTTGTTATTTTAAATAAAAATAAAATAGTGACCCTGTTCACAATTGTTAGTTTCCAATAGACGGAAAATAAGTCCGATGATGATTTTTGTCACATTTAATGCCTGTTCTTTGCGTTCGCATCCTATACCTTATTTTAATTATTGTTCGTTTTGTAATTTAGCTACGAAATATACCCTTTAACTTTTAGCCTTGCAGCGTTAAGCCGCTAGGTAATAGCACTGCGTTGTTGTCAAAAAGGAGAGGTTTTGGCCTCTCCTTCGCATTATGGATTATCTTATTTTTTGAGTGTTACAAGCTGGTTTGATGCTCTGCAATCAGCAGCGACATCTGCTCATCGGCACGCTCTTGCGCGCTCATAAAATCTTCCCCAGCCGCAAACGGCGTCACTACCTCGTAGTAGCACTTGAGCTTAGGTTCAGTACCCGATGGGCGCACAATCACGCGAGCGCCACCGTCCAGATGGTAAATGAGCACATCACTGGTTGGCAGGGTAATCGTTTCGGTTTTGCCATCGGCAAAGGTGCGGCGTGCCAGTTTAAAATCTTCCACGATGAGCACTTTACGCCCTGCAATGTCCTTTGGTGGCGTGGCACGCAATTTATCGCCCACCGGAGGCGAATTGGGTGCCAGCGCAATGCTGCGCTGCGCATTCACGTGCAGGCCATGCTGGCGATACAGGGCTTCAAGCTGATCCCATACCGTTTTGCCTTGTGCATTAAGCTCTGCTGCCAGTTGAGCAAAAGCGACCAGAGCAGAAAGGCCATCCTTATCCCACACTGTGCTACCAATGGTGTATCCCAAGGCTTCTTCATAAGCGAACAGGAATTGGTGCTGCTCGGTTTGCTCTTGCATCGCCACGTTGGTCAACCATTTAAAACCAGTGAGGGTTTGGTAATAACGCGCGCCATGAGCTGCGGCGATTTTACTGAGCAAGCTGGAAGAGACGATAGTGTTGCCGACCAGTTGACGATGAGCATCGGTTTGCGAGAGCAGATAGTGACCAAACAGTGAGCCGACTTGATCGCCTGTCAGCATTTGATATTCGCCATCGGCTTTACGCGCGGCAACCGCAAAGCGATCTGCATCTGGGTCATTCGCACAAGCAAGCTGAGCGCCGACTTTTTTGGCCAGTGCCATCACCATATCCATCGCGCCCGCTTCTTCAGGGTTCGGGAAGTTGACGGTTGGGAATGTGCCATCCGGCTCACGCTGTTCCTTCACGCTGCTAACGTGAGTAAAACCGGCATCGGCGAGTAAGGTTTCTGCCATATTGGCACCCACACCATGCATCGCGGTGTAAGCCAAGCTCAGCACTTGCGGCTTAGTGTGATGCTGCAACAGTGGGCTTGCACCAATGGTTTTACGGTAAGTTTGGTAATACTCATCACGTAGCCAATGCAGCAGGCCTTGTTGCTCTGCCTCTTCAAGGGATAGATAAGGGAGCGCTTGTTGCGCCGCTTGGTCAATACAAGCCGCAATACCTGCATCATGCGGCGGAATAATTTGCGCGCCGTTTTCCCAATACACTTTAAATCCGTTGTATTCCGGCGGGTTGTGGCTTGCGGTTACTACAACAGCGGCGGCCGCATTGAAATGACGTACGCCGAAAGCCACGATAGGGGTCGCCGCGACTTGGTAGGTCAAATAGGTTTTGATGCCGAGTGAAGTCAGCACGCTTGCGGTATCGTGAGCAAACTGCTTTGAATCTGGGCGGCCATCGTAACCAATCACTACGCCGCGGTTTTTGGCATCAGGTAATTGAGCAATCAAGTAATGCCCCAGACCAGCCGCCGTTTCTTGGATCACTAAACGGTTCATGCGGTTAGGGCCACAGCCGACTTTGCCACGCAAACCCGCAGTACCAAATTCAAGGCGTGATTGAAAGCGCTCGGCAATCTGCGCGTCTTGCTGAGTATCGATCAACTGTTGCAGTTCTTGACGAGTTTTAGGATCCGGATCTCTGGCCAACCAGTGTGTGACTTGTGAATTCATGGGGTCACCTTTATCTATTGAGGTTTTGATAATTCAGTCTAATTGATATTTATTCTCAAAAATATCGAAGCAATCGCTAAACTGGCTTTACTTCGATACCGTCTTTCATCGTTCAACGGCTTAAATGGCGTAAGCTGCGCTTCTCTACTTGCTTAAACAGCATAGACAGGGATAAGCAAAGCACCAGATAGGCTGCGCCGACAATCAGCCAAATCTCAAAAATTAGTCCAGATGAGTTGGCGATTTCGCTGCCGACAAAGGTCAGTTCTTGAATCGAAATCAGCGAGATGATCGACGTATCTTTGATGAGGGATATCGTCTGTCCTGCCAGCGATGGGGTAATAGCGGTCAGTACTTGTGGGGCAATCACATAGCGGTATTTGACCCACGTTGGCAAGCCAAGCGAATCCGCGGCCTCCCATTGTCCCTGCGGGATGTTGGCGAGTCCCGCCCGCACGATTTCCGCAATGTAAGCAGAAGAGAGCAGCCCGATACACAACACGCCGGACAACAAGTTTTCCCACAAGCGGGCAGGGCCAAACAGCCAAGTGATCAGCGGGTGAACTTCCGCTGTATGGTCGCGCAGTAGCTCATCCAAACCCAGTAGCGGGATGAGTTGATTGGAGATGAAAAAATAGAAGATAAACACAAACACCAGTGGTGGAATATTGCGTACTAGCTGCACAAATGCGTTAGCGGGTAAACGCACAAACCACGCCTTTTGGCTGCGCGCGATGCCGATCAATGACCCTAACACTAAAGCCAGTACCATGCCCCATAAGCTTAAACGTAACGTTGCGCCTAAGCCTTGTACGAAGTAGGGTAAGCTGCCATCGGCACGCGGCGTGAAAATTAGCGTCCACGCTTCACGCCAATGCCAATGGTAGTGAATTCCCACTTCAGATCGGTAATAGAGCCAGCCAATGAGGCTGGCGATTGCGAGCAGTAATCCGCCATCCAGCAAAGTAAAACGATAGCCCGAGGAGGATTTTGCGCCATAGTTATTCATTTACTGACCTGAGGCGATCTGATCCTGCCAATCTAAAGTGGAGAACCAGTATTCGTAACGCGCTTGCAGCCAGCCATCAGCAGTGCGGTCCGCAATCCATTGATCAAAAAAGGCTTTCTTATCTTCTTCCCCTAAACGCACTGCAAACGCTTCATTGCCTTTACTTAAACGCTCACTGAAAGGAAGGAACAGCGAATCACTGTGTTTGATGCTTTCATGCTCGGGTTTTGGGCTTGAAGCAATCACAGCATGCGCGTTGCCGTTGATTACTTCTTGGAAAGCTTGGGCATCGTCATCAAATTGCAGCACGCTGGCTTTCGGGAAAGTTTCACGCGCCACTTGCACGGTGAAAGCGCCACGGCGAGCCGCGATTTTTACGTTGCGCTTGTTAAAGTCTTCCAACTTGAAAAAGCCTTCAGCGAGCTTTTTGCTCGCGGCAAGTTGCACACCAGAGTGCGAATAGGGCGCAGTAAACAGCACACTTTTGGAGCGCTCAGGCGTGACCGACATTCCGCCGATGATCACATCAAATTTTTTGGCCAGCAGAGCGGGAATAATGCCATCCCATGCGGTAGGCACAAATTCCACTTGCCAACCTGAGTCGGCGGCTAAGCGTTTAGCGACATCAATCTCAAAGCCAATCAACTCGCCTTGTTTATCGCGCATTGCCCAAGGCACAAAGGTCGACATACCCACGCGCAGCGTGCCGCGCTCTTTAATCGCATCAAGATTGGGTGTGTCGCTCGCCACTGCTGGCAAAGTGAAAGCCAGACCCAACAAGCCCGTAAGTAAGGTTTTAACGCTGAATCGACCTAAACGTTGTCCGAATGGTTTCATAGAAGTTCCCTTTTTATTTCGCGCATTTTTTCGCGTTATGGTGAGCGCCACTGCGCGCCCAGTTTATGTTCTAGCCAAGCTGATAACGCTGACAGAGTCAGGGTTAACAACAGATAGATCGCCGCGACGCTGAACCAGATCTCAAACGGCATCGCGGTTTCCGAGACGATATTTCGTCCCTGAGTGGTGAGATCAAAAATCGCCATCACACTGACAATAGACGAGTTTTTAATCAGCGACACCATCTCATTGGTCAGTGGAGGTAATGTACGTTGCAGAAGTTGCGGCAGGATCACATCGTAAAAGGTAAAAAAGCGCGATAAGCCGAGCGAGCGTGCCGCTTCATACTGGCCTTGCGCAATGCTGTTTAACCCGCCGCGAAATACCTCTGCGGTATACGCGCCCTGAAACAGCGCGAGGGCTAGCACTGCGGTGGCAAAACGGTCGAGCCCAATCACAGGACCGAACACAAAGTAGAGGAGGTAAATTTGCACCAAAAGCGGCGTGTTGCGCACTACCGCTATGTATCCGGTGCCTAAAGCGCGCCCGACCAGTGAGTGTGACTGACGCAGCAAAGCGGTGGTTAAACCCAGAGCCAAAGTGAAAATCAAACTGATCCCAGTGAGCTGCAATGTGACCAACAGGCCGTGCAGTAAATCACCTGCCCACCATTCGCCGTCTTCAAAAATCAACACATACTCAGGCACGCGGTGCCACTGCCATGTATAGCCCATCGCTTCTGCGCCGGAATCGAGTAGCCAGACCAATCCGGCAAACACTAACATCATTTGCAGGGTGGCGAACAGCAGTGGGCGAAGAAAGCGTTTTATCATCAATGGCTCAGGATCTGATTGAGAAATTGTTGGGTACGTGGATGCGTTGGGTTTTGGAACAACTGTCCGGGTGAACCCACTTCGAGAATTTCCCCTTCATCCATGAACATCACGCGGTGCGCGACTTTACGCGCAAAGCCCATTTCATGAGTCACGCACATCATGGTAATGCCATCTTGCGCGAGGTCGACCATCACTTCGAGTACCTCGTTAATGGTTTCAGGATCAAGCGCGGAAGTGGGTTCATCAAACAGCAAAATCTCCGGTTGCATGCAGAGAGAGCGAGCAATCGCTACCCGTTGTTGCTGGCCGCCAGAGAGTTGAATCGGGTACTTATGTGCTTGATCGGTGATCTTCACCCGTTGCAGAAAATGATAAGCACGCTCCTTGGCTTCTTGCGCAGAGAGCTTGAGCGTGCGGATGGGCGCGAGGGTGAGATTTTCCAATACGGTTAGATGTGGAAACAGGTTGAAATGCTGAAACACCATGCCGATCTTACCGCTGCGTCGCGTGCGTTCATCCAATTCGGGTAAAACGATAATTTCACCGCTATCAATACTTTCTAAGCCATTTACGGTGCGGATTAGGGTTGATTTTCCGGAGCCGGAAGGACCACAAATCACCACAATCTCTCCTTTATTGACCGTAAGAGAAATCGATTTGAGCGCTTGAAATTGACCGTACCATTTGCTGACTTGGTGAAACTCTATCACTTTCATCTTGTTATCTTTGTGATTCTTATTGCCCTACCTTAGCAACATAAAACTCACAATGCATTAATTGATTCGGTTTTACTGAGCCGTTTTTTGAGTGGCTAAGGCTTACTCAATAGGGTGTAATCTATTGTTTACATCTTGTTTCTCCTGTAAAGAAAAGTGGAATCTTGCCTTTATTTAAAAATAGTGCTTGCGATATTTTCTGAGTGCCGATAAGTTACCCGAAGACACGACAGGTGCAGTAACTACCGTAGTGAGAGCCGTTATTCGCTAGGTAAACCAGAAAGTAAAGGAAGAAGTGACAATGTTTCAAACCGATGATGTAAAAATTAAGAAGATTAAAGAGCTACTGCCACCAGTCGCGGTGTTAGAGAAATTTCCGGCTACCGAAACCGCATCTTCGACCACGTTTCAGGCGCGCGAAGCCATTCATAACATGCTGCAAGATAAAGACGATCGCTTGTTGGTGGTGATTGGCCCTTGTTCCATTCATGATCCGAAAGCGGCAATTGAATACGGTCAGCGGTTAAAAGCACTGCGTGATGAGCTCAGTGGTCAGTTAGAAATCGTGATGCGCGTATATTTTGAGAAGCCACGTACCACAGTGGGTTGGAAAGGTCTGATCAACGATCCGTATCTCAATGACACTTATGAGATCAATGATGGCCTACGCATGGGGCGTAAATTGCTGCTGGATCTGACCGACATGGGGATGCCGACCGCCAGTGAGTTTCTCGACATGATCACGCCGCAGTACGTGGCGGATTTGATCAGTTGGGGCGCAATCGGAGCACGAACCACGGAATCACAAGTGCATCGTGAATTGGCTTCGGGGTTGTCTTGTCCTGTAGGTTTCAAAAACGGGACGGATGGCAACATTAAAATCGCGTCTGATGCGATTCGCTCTGCTGGTGCCTCTCACCACTTCTTGTCTGTTACCAAGTTTGGTCATTCGGCGATTGTCGAAACCGCAGGTAACCCAGATTGCCACATTATTCTGCGTGGCGGTAAAGAACCCAACTACAGCGCGGCGCACGTGAGCAATATCAAGCAAGAGCTGGAAGTGGCTGGCTTACCACAGAAAGTGATGATCGATTTCAGCCACGCGAACAGTTCTAAGCAGTTCAAACGTCAAATGGCAGTGGCGGAAGATGTTGCGGCGCAGATTGCGCAAGGCGAGCATGCTATCTTCGGGGTGATGATTGAATCGCATCTCGTTGAGGGACGTCAGGATCTGACCCCAGGTTGTAACCTGACTTACGGTCAATCCATCACGGATGCGTGTATTGGCTGGGAAGACACCGAAACAGTACTTCGCCAGCTGGCTGCTGCGATTGAAGCGCGTCGTCAGCGATAGGCGAACGAAAATAAAAAACCGCCTTTCTATTTTCTAGAGGCGGTTTTTTTACGACTCAAGCAATAAAAATATGCCTTTGTACGAAAGTGAATACTTACACGTAATAAGCTTCAACCGTGCCTTTCAATTGGATCAGCATAGGGTTGCCGTAGCGATCTTTCGCTTTTGGTGATGGAATTTTAATCCAGCCTTCGCTGATGCAGTACTCTTCTACATCGGTACGCTCTTTACCGTTAAAACGGATACCGATTTGGTGCTCAAAGCACTCTTTGATAAAGAATGGGCTGCGTGAATTACCGGATAAACGATCGGGTAGGGTGGGTTTTGCTGTAGTGTCGTTCATTGTATGTGACCTGACTCGATAAAAGTGCGCCATTGTAGACAGAGCGTGCGTAGGGTTCAAGTAGGCCAATATCCCATACCAAGCCTTCCTAATTTAAACAACCGCGAAAAGCGCGTGTCACAAATCGTGATGTCCAACTCGCGGCTTTTATTTAATCTGTCTATGTTTAACGTATCTTTTCATTGAATCATGAGGATAGGTTCATGGGTTTATCTATCGTGCAGCGCATTATCGCTGGCTTCGTATTGATGCTCCTGTTGTTAATCCTATTAGGTGTCATTAGTACTTTGAAAATCCGCGGTATTAACGATGGGTTATCAGAAGTGTCAGATCGAGCCACACCTTTAGTGATGGCAGTTGCGGGTCTTAAGGAAGCGTTACAAGAGAGCAACCGTTGGGTGCTGGAATTTCGCACTAGTGAAGAGGCTGGTGAGCTCCCCCAACTGTCGAACAAGTTCAAAGATCAGCAAGCACGCTTTCGACAATTGAGCCAGCAAATGAACGCATTGACGGATTCAACCGAGAGCCAAAAGCAGTTCCAAGATGTGTTACAGGCCACCAATCAGTTTTATAGCCAAGCGGATCAAGTACTGACTCAACATAGTGAATGGGTGAATGCGCTGGCGCAGCGTCGCAAATTAGAAATTGCCTTTATTCGCTTAGAGGATACCTATCAATGGGCCGCCGATTTGTTATTACAACAGAGCTCGGGTCAACGTTCGATGCGTAACAAAGCTGAGCTGATCACGTCTGGAATTGCCCGCGATTTAAAAAATATTCGCCGAGCGGATGCCAAGACAGATTTAAATGAACTGGAAAAAGTTCTGAGTAAAGACATCGAAATGGCGAGAAAACGACTCGATCGTGTATTGGTTCCTGACGATGTAAAAGCGCGCTACATCGCAAACCTCAACCGCCTACAAGAGCTCGCTTTGGGCCAAAATGGTTTGCTGGCAACCATGCGTAAAGCGCAGCAGTTGGAAAATGCTCTGCTCATTCAAAACCAACAGGTCGATGCCAGCCTTGCCAATAGCTTAGCGAAACTGGATGACATGGCGAAATATGCCGGCTCAATTGCTCAGCAAAGTCGTGTGCTGGCGGATGCTGCGGTGAGCAGTGCGAATTTCTGGATTATGGCGGTCTCGGCGATTTCCGCTGCTGTTGCGTTAGTGATTGGTTACACCACGGCGCGCAGTATTCAAAAGCCGTTGCAAAAAATTAATCACGAGCTGGCTTATATGGCTCGAGGCGATATGACACGGCGCATTAACTACCAAACTCGTTGCGAGTTTGGGGCGCTTTCTCGCTCAATTGACATTCTGGCGGACAAAACCGGTGAGCTACTGTCACAAATCAACGCCGGTTCACGCCATCTGGTGAATGAAGCGAGCCGCTCAGCGGAAATCAGTGAACGCGCTATGGCGCGGGTGCAAGAACAAAAGAGCCAAACCGACCAAGTGGCGGCGGCCATTACAGAGCTTGAAGTCAGTGCCACCGAAGTAGCGCGTTCAACCGATGGTGCGAAAGACGAGGTGGATCGCGCGGATGCAGAAGCAAAACAAGGGCGTCAAAAGGTCGCCACGACACGTCGTATTACCGAGCAGTTAGCGAGTGATATGGAATCGGCCGTGGGCATTACCCATAAACTCGGCGAGTTTAGTAATAACATTGGCAGTATTTTGGATGTGATCCGCGGTATCGCCGAGCAAACCAATTTGTTGGCACTCAATGCGGCGATTGAGGCCGCGCGTGCCGGAGATGCCGGACGCGGTTTTGCGGTGGTGGCGGATGAAGTTCGTGCTTTGGCTACGCGCACTCAAACCTCGACCGAAGAGATCCAACATATGATTGAGAACTTGCAGGAGTCGAGTAAGCAAGTGGTCGAGGTGATGGGGCGCAGCCAAGAGCAGACTCGTGCTTGTGTTGAGCAGACAAGGGAAATGGATTCTGCGCTGCAATCGATCGCTGATCGTATGGGAGCGATTAAAGAGATGGCCGATCAAGTTGCCCATGCGGCGCAAGAGCAAATCGTAGTCAGTCAAAGTGTTGCGCACCATGTAACTGGGATTGCAGAAGTTGCCCATGAAACGGAGCGTGAAGCGCGTGAATCCGCCAACAGCAGTGAAGTGTTGGCCGATCTTGCAGCTAAGCAGCAACAACTCATTGCACACTTTAAGGTCTAGGAGGGCTTATGACGAACAAGTGGATTGGAGCTCTAGGTCTCCTACTATCGGGTCAGTTGATGGCCAGCGAATTGGTGATTGAAAGTTGGCGCGCCGATGATAAGGCGCTGTGGGAGCAAAAAATCATCCCCGCTTTTGAAGCTGCGAATCCTGGCATCAAAGTGAAATTTAACCCAGTGCCGAATGTGAACTATATGCCAACATTGTGGGAAAACTTAAAAGCTGGAAAAGCGGGAGATTTGATCACTTGCCGCCCGTTTGATGATTCTTTGGCACTTTTCAAAGCCGGGCACTTGGCAGAAATCACCGAAATGGCTGGGATGGAAAATTTCCCGAGCTTTGCCCAAGCGCCTTGGCAAACCGATTCTGGGGCACAAACTTTCTGTGTCCCTATGGCTTCAGTGATACATGGTTTTTTCTATAATAAGAAAATTTTCAATGAGTTAGGTTTGAGTGTGCCGCAAACCCGTGAACAGTTTTTTACCGTTCTCGATAAAGTGAAAGCGTATGGACGTTATATCCCCTTATCGATGAGTGGCTCTGAAAGCTGGGTCGCATCTGAATTGGGCTATCAAAATATCGGCCCCAATTATTGGAAAGGGGAAGATGGTCGTTTGGCTTTGATTAATGGCCAAGAGCATTTGGACGATTCACAGTACGTTAAGGTGTTTGAAGAGCTAGCGCGTTGGCGAGCCTACTTAGGTGAGGGCGGTGAGCTGAGGGATTATGGCACCAGTAATGAGCTCTTTACCTCGGGTAAAGCCGCGCTTTATGTGGCGGGTTCGTGGGAAATTGCACCATTTACCGATAAAGTCGATTTTGGCGTTATGCGCCCTCCTGTCGCGAAGCAAGGGGATGGCTGTTTCTTTACTGACCATACCGACATCGGTATGGGGATGAACCCGGCCAGCAAAAATCCGCAAGCAGCGATGGCCTTTTTACAATGGTTAACTACACCAGAGTTTGCTGAGTTGTATACCAATTCGCTACCGGGGTTTTTCTCGTTGTCTAACCACTTCTTTGACGTCACCAATCCTGCGGCGCGCGAAATGATGGAGTGGCGCGATCAATGTGATTCAACCATTCGGGTTGCAACGCAAATTCTTTCGCGTGGTCAACCTAAGTTAGGTGATGAGCTTGCCGAAGTGAGCCAAGCGGTATTGGTTGGCAAAATGACACCAACCGCTGCGGCAGAGCGCCTAGAGCAAGGTTTAAAACGCTGGTACGCTCCCCATCAAACTCGTAAAGCGAAAGAACAAGAGTGTCAATGTGTTGAGCCCATATCTCCGACGACGCGCCTAAATACACTTCCTGTTGTTGATATTGCTCCTGTCGTTGCAAGCGATCCTGCACCCCCAACGGAGGCCACAATATTGTCGGAATAAGTTATCGACTCAATGTGTTCAAACCATATGGCATTGCAGGTAGGTAAAACTACGACAGCTTAAAGTGGAGAGCCTAGTTGGAAATCAAGCGGCAACCGTTATGCCGCTTGATTTATTTCTCGCCCGATATGTTTTGAAACACGACAGGGAAGGGGCGGGAATAGTGGGCAGATGTTTTGTTTAGCTAAACGGCAATTCACTATTTTTTGACAGCGTTCTGGAAGCGTTCGGGTTACTCTCAGCACAAAATAGTGATGGAGAAATGGAATGGTGTGGAGAAAACGCACAGCAGTTTTACTGGGTATGGTGTCATTGAACGTAATGGGAGCACCGATTTGTGAGGTGACAATAAATCAACTGCAGGATGTGGATCGGGGCTACCAAGTCTTTGAACATGACGGCAGTAAGACCATATCACCAAACCCACCATTGCGCTGCGCCGAAATTTCCTTGACGCTATCTCAACATCAGCAAAAAGTGGCCGTTTGGCTCACTAAACGGCTTAAAGCGACATTAATTAATGGGCGAGAAGTTGAAGCAACTCAACTTTCATTTAGAAAAGAGGATCTCAAGGCAGGATACGTTAGCTTTGACGCTCACCAAGCTAAATCCGCCTATGTTTGCTTTGACGAGGATGCGGCAGCGATAAGAACTATTGAATGTGATTGGAACTGAATCTGGATTGATGTGCTGTGAGAGTGGCTTGAATCATAAGTTCGGCATTCCACTTAGAGATAAAAAAGGCGATGAATATCATCGCCCTATCAAATACCTATTCGTTCGAACTATTACAAACGAAAGCGCTGTACCGTATCTTGCAACTGGCTCGCTAGCTGGCTGAGTTCTGCGCAAGATTGAGCAGCGCTAGAGGAGCCCTGTGCGACTTGCTTGGCTGACTCGTTGATTCGCTCAATGTTACGGCTGAGTTCTTCGCTCACCGAATCTTGCTCACCACAGGCGCTGGCAATTTGAATCGTCATATCCGCAATTTGGCTACTTTGGTGACGAATTTGCTCAATCGCTTGCTGTGTTTCTTGGCTTTGCTCTACACAGTGGTTGATCAACTCACGACTGTTGTTGGTGGTTTCGCGTGCTTTTTGTGCGCAGGCTTGCAAGTTTTGAATGATCTCAACGATATCGCCAGTGGACTGCTGGGTTTTACCTGCCAGCGAACGTACTTCGTCGGCGACTACCGCAAAGCCACGGCCTTGTTCGCCAGCGCGCGCGGCTTCAATCGCTGCGTTCAGTGCGAGTAGGTTCGTCTGTTCCGCGATGTTACTGATCACATCAACCACCATGTTGATTTGTTGCGCTTGGCTTTCTAGCTCCAGCACACGCTGTTCTGTGCGGCCGATCTCTTGATTCACATGTTGAATCGAGTCATTGACGGCGCGCATTTGTTGTGAACCCACGTTGGCGTGTTGGCTGCTGTCGCGTGATGCATCTGAAGCGACTTCAGTATTACGAGCGACTTCTGCGACGGTCGATTTCATCTCGGCCATGGCTGTTGCAATTTGCATCACTTCTTCTTGCTGGATCTGCATGCCTTGTGATGTTTGCTCGGACACCGCGCTCACTTCATCCACCGCATGCGCCAGTTGAGTCGCGCTAGTAATGATCTCTTCGACCATCAGGCGCAGGTTATTTTGCATTTTGCTGCAGGCATCTGCCAGTTCACCTAATTCGTCGTGACCTATGGTTTTGCGATCTAAGCGGTGCGCTAAATTACCTTCAGCAATCGCATTCGCTTGAGTGACGACTTGCATCAGTGGACGGCAGATAAGATTGGTGAGCAGCCACGTCACCGCACTCATAAAGGCGAGGAGAGCAATAATGCTTGCGACAGAAAATTCGCTAATGTTATCAATAAGCTCGGTCAGCTCACTGCGGTTATTATCCACATAAGAGAGATTGAGTTTCAGCAGTTCGTCAATCGCTGTTTCCAACTTTTCAAACGTAGGTAGAGAGCGTTGCAGATCTTGCTGCGCTTTGATCATCTCTTTTTGTAGGATGTCGTTGTTAAATGAACCGAGCTGGCGTAAGTACTCGTTCCATAAGTTTTTCACTGGCATGAAGATGCTACGTTCGTGATCGGTCCAAATGCTGCGCTCATAGCGGCTCAGATCTTGGGCGATTTGTTGATAGTGATCGTTCATCCAGCGGATGTCTTCGGCGATTTCTGCTTCATCGGTTGAGGAAAGTAAGCTGATTTGCGCTCTACGCACGGAGGACATGTTGTACTTGATACCGTTCACCAACATCATCGAAGGTAAGGTATCGTCAGTCAGATTGAGTACGTCGCTTTTAATGGTATGAAGGGAGTTATAAAGGTAGCCACCAAAAGCTAAGTTGATTAAGGCAATCACGCCAAACGCGACTGCGATTTTTTTGCCTATCGCTAAATTTTTGAAGAAAGCCATAAAGAGTCTGTGACCTCGTGGTAAAGCGGGTTGGTCACGTCCATATGTTGAATGCGCTGTCCAAGTTGCGGTTCACGAGCGAAGTTGCATAACGCTGGTGAAGAATTGCAGCGGAGTATAACACCGATTGCATTAATAAAACGAAATTATGTGCGATCTATCGCATTTTATGTCGGATTGTGAAGAGGTTTTATGACGATAAGGTGTAAACACGGGTGAACAGACATTGAGCGCTATGAGAATTTGGGGCGTGAGTTGTGGTGAAAAAATGACACTAGGATCAGGCTATGTATGAACCGCTATTCATCATAGCCTTTTGCTATCCCCTTGCTAGTTGAAGCTGCAGCGGTGTTGGTTGCATTCACTGATCCCAATCGCAGAGTGTCTCTATACTTATGAGGATTCACTCATTCACCGTCTATCTGCAACTCCAAGTCGTTTGGGTATAAAAGGTAGTGACCTATTGTTGGAGTTTGGCTTTCGCTGCTTCTACTTTTGCGAAGTCGAGTCCCAGCTCTTCAACGGCTTGTTTGATCAGCGCCGGATTTTGCATTACTTGCGCCAGTACCATTTGCATTTTGTCTTGAGGAAGACCGAGTTGCGCCAGCGTGGCCATGGCGGCAAGCGGGTTTTGGGTCAGAGTTTGAAACAACTCGTTGATCTGCTCGTTACTGATATTGTTTTCTTTCAGCATCGCTAGAATGGGGTTCATTCAATTTCCTCTGTTTTTCTATAGCTCTGTAACGCGAAAGCAACGAGAACGTTGCTTCTGTTGGTGTGAACGGCACGAGACGGTGCCGCTCTAAAGGTTGCCATTGTCGCAGCTTGCTGCTCTCTTCGCTACTTTTAAGCCGATTTTTTCTTCGGTTGATAGTGCAAAATCGACATTGAAACAGGCAGTTGCAACACTTCACCTTCAGCATGACCATGCTGAGCATGGCGCATATTGGTATCGCAAATCAAACGCCAATCCTGCTGCCTATCTTTGGGGAGCACAAAGCGCGCTGGCGCGTTGGTTTGATTAATCAAATACAACATTTCAGGGCCATCACTACCAATGCCGATATGCAAAGCGACCGAGGAGAGGCGATTCCAGTCATCCATTTCCATCGGTTTGCCATCCACCCTACGCCAAGCAATACGGTTATTGTTACGGTTTTCGCCACTAAATGCGCGAATAAAGGGCACCATGTAGGTTTGTCTTGCCGCTACCATTCCGGCAAGCCATTCACGAAAATCTTGTTTGGTTTCGTTGTTTTCCCAGTTTAACCAGCTGATGTCGTTGTCTTGACAGTAAGCGTTATTGTTGCCTTTTTGAGTGTGTGAGAGCACATCGGCGGTGAGAATGTGTGGAATACCGAAAGCAAACAGCAGGCTGGCCATAAAGTTACGTTTTTGCCGCTCACGAGTCGCGCGGATCACGATACTGTCGGTGTCACCTTCAAAACCGTAGTTGTCCGAGCGGTTATCACCATGGCCATCGCGGTTTTGTTCGCCATTCGCTTCGTTGTGTTTGTGTTTATAAGACACTAAATCTTGCAGCGTAAACCCATCGTGATAGGTGATGTAGTTGACGGTCAGTTTGTAAGGCCAGTTAGCCGCGCTGTAGAGGTCGCGTGAACCCATGAGGCGTGTCGCAAACTCCTTCAAAAAGCCTAGGTCGCCACGCCAGAAGCTACGGGTAATATCGCGTAGTTTGTCGTTGGTTTCATTCCAACCAAAAGGAAAGTTACCCACTTGGTAGCCATTGGGGCCAATGTCCCAAGGTTCGGCAATTAGCTTTACTTCGCGCAGCACCGGATCTTGTGCAACGGCTTTGAAAAAGGCCGCTTCTTTGCTGAACTCATCACCACGTCGGCCGAGGGTGGCGGCTAAATCGAAACGAAAACCGTCAATCTGATATTCTTCTACCCAACAGCGAAGCGTGTCCATCACTAAATTCAGTGCCGCTTGGTTGGAGAGATCGACCGTGTTGCCACATCCCGTGTAGTTGGCGTAGTGATCGCCATGGTGCAGATAGTAGTTTGGATCAAGGGCTTTGAGGTTGAACACTGGTCCATTGGTTCCACCTTCTGCAGTGTGGTTATACACCACATCCAAAATGACTTGGATGCCGTTGCGATGCAGCTCACGGATGGTGGTTTTTAGTTCATTGACGGCGTCTTTACTTGCGTAACGTGGATCGGGGGCCATAAATACATAAGGGTTATAACCCCAATAATTGACCTTGCCACTTTCCAAGAGATGGGGCTCATGCATACAAGCTGCAATTGGGAGTAGCTGCAGAGTATTAATATTTTGCTGGCGATAAAAATCCAGCATAGGTTGGCTCACCAACCCTAAATATTTGCCACGTAGGGCTTTTTCTACATCTGGATTTAATTGGGTTAACCCTTTGACATGGGTTTCAAATAACACCATCTCATCTCGAGCGATACGCGGCTTAGCCACGTTTTGCCAATCAAAGTGGGTATCTGTGACTATACATTTGGGCAGATCAAAACTTTTATGGCTGTCAAATGGAGGGGCATAATGCAGCGGCCCTTCTAACGCTCGAGCGTAAGGGTCAGAAATATAATGCAATTCATCATTGAGCTGAATTAAATAACCGTATTTCTGCCCAGCATGAATGCCAGAAATATGCGTATGTTTGACCCCTGCATATTCATGTTCAAGCTGATGTGTTTCATAGCTACCGTCAGCATGAAAGAGAGCCAAGAGAATATCTCTATTGGCTGGAGCATAAATCGCAAAGTTACAACCCTCTGCATCGAGTGTTGCTCCTAATGGGAAAGGCGTTGACAGGTTCATTTTCATTTTTAATCGTTTTTTAGCGCACCACGTTATTAAGTAAAAGGCTTTGCTTGTCTTAGGTCAAGCGCGCGGTCACAAATATTTATCTGTAATTTTATTTCATATTAATGACGAGAATGGGGCTAAATAGTGATCCTCCATACACTTTGTATTGGTTTATTTAGAAAGTGGCTAACCTACTCCCCCCAAATAACGTGATCTAAGTTTTAAAAACAACATACTGTAATTTTTCTCATCCTTTCTCCTCCCCCCCAAATAAAAATGGGGTGGAGGAAGTGCCTTTTATCCTCCTCACGTAATCTCACCACAGTTGAAACAACTGGGGACTCGTTCCCATCTTACCTCTCTTTTTATGCTGCCAACTTTCTGCCTTTGGGGGCTCGACAGAAAAGAGGGTCAAGAATCCAAAATAAAAACCCTAAATGGAGTTAACGATGAAAAAAGTAAGTGTAATTGCTGCCGCAGTGGCCGCGACGCTCGCAGCTGGTTCTGCTTTCGCTGTCGATTTCAATGGCTACTTCCGTGCTGGTACAGGTATCAGCGGTAATGGAGATGCGGATATCTCCTTCCAAAAAAATGGTATTGGTCGTCTTGGTAACGAAAACGACAACTACTATGAGTTTGGTTTTTCAGAAGAGCTGAAAACGGGCGATCAAACGTGGAAGATTGACTCCATGTTGGCAAAAGGTGATGACGAAGGAAAAAATGGTTGGGAAGCTGGTGATATTAACGTTGCTCAATTCAATGTGCAGGCAAAGGGTCTACTGACTTCTGATAAAGAAGCTGTGCTTTGGGCGGGTAAACGCTACTACCAACGTAAAGATATTCACATCACGGACTTCTACTTTCTAAACACATCGGGCACTGGTGGTGGTATTGAAAACCTGTCTGTGGGTAATCAAAAACTCTCTGTTGCTCTGGTTCAAGATGGCGATAATACGAATTCTTCAGGTTACATCTTTGATGCTCGCCTCGCGAATATCGGTCTGTGGGAAAATGCGACTCTTGAATTAGCAGTGGCATACAACTTCGCCACTGAGAAAGATGGTAAAACTGAACTGGCTGATGACGGTGTAATGGGTACAGCGATTCTGCACCAAGGTCTAAGCAATGGTTTTAACCAAACAGTTTTCCAATATGGTACTGCAAGTTACGGCGCGCAAGTGGCTAATTTCTGGGGTTCGGGTACTTACTACGGTCGTGGTAACGCAGATAACAATGATGCGAGCGGTTTCCGTCTGTTGAACTGGGGTGTGGTTAGCCTCGGCGAATCGTGGGAAATGGGTCACCAATTGGCTTACCTATCAGGCTCTGACATCGGCGCAACGAAAGCAGATATCGATCAGTACTCAGTGGTTGTTCGTCCGATGTACAAGTGGAATGACACTATGCGCACTGTGTTTGAAGCAGGTTACAACGGTGGTGAAGATACTTCTGGTGCAGATTTCGAATACAGCAAGTTCACCGTAGCTCAAGCATGGGCAATGGGTAACAGCTTCTGGGCTCGTCCTGAACTGCGTGTTTACGGCTCATACCTGACGGATCATGAAGGTACGACTTTTGGTAGCAAAGGCGATTCAGATTTCGTGATGGGTATCCAAGTTGAAGCTTGGTGGTAATCAACCCACTTGTTCTTAAAATCTATTGTCCATAATTCAAATAGCCGATGCAGATCGGCTATTTTTTTCAAGGCTCATATCATATTCAACATGTGAAGTCATAAGACACCCTAGTTTGGGGGTAACGCACAAATTTGTGCGCTTATGGTTTCTTGCCAACAGGTTTGATGAGAGTCTTTAAAAAAATGATAAAAAGGAGTCGTTATGGTGCTTAGAGCTTTATTACTTGGGGGATGCATTGCATTAGCGGGTTGTCAGAGTACAGCTGTTGTTGAGCAAGTAAAGCCTAATACAGGGCAGGAGGTTCAGCAGATTGGGCAATTGCAAGCGACCAAGGTGAAATTACCTAGCACGACTAAGGTGGCGTTGACCAAGGAAACGCAGTATTTGCGCAATCAGGTGATTGCAAGCCCTGTCGCATTGTTTGAGATCCCCGCGGATCGTGGCCAAATGACATTGACGATCACCAGTGAGATTAGCGATTCGGTATTTTACCCGCATGTGATGATTGTCGATGCGCAAGGTCAAGTCGTGGAATCCTATGAAGAGGTGACCTTTGAGTACCGTAAACCGCGTTTGCATTTAGGTAATCGCTTAGTCGCAGAGTTGGATTTCTATCCACCGCAAGGTTACAAATCGTTGTTTGTTTTGGTTTACACCAAACAGCAAGACTTACAAGGTGTCACGTATGTTGCGCATCCTGCGAGGATTGATGCTGAGGCACGGGGAAACTATCTGCCGGAAGTGAAAGATATTCCAGTACCTCACACCTTAACCGGAACGATTGAGCTGGATGTCTCTGGTCCTTCTTTCTTATCCTTTGTACGCAGTGAAGATCGCCAAACTGCAACATCAACGGATGCTGCGAAAACTCAAATTCAGGTTCAACCAGATACGCAAACTTATTACTTCTCCTCCATAGAGCGAGCTGTGCAAGCGAATGATTTACCTAAGGCGCTGAGTCTATTAGATGAAGCGAAAGCACTGGGAATTGAAGGTGCGCAAGAAGTGTTTGTGAAAGCGGTTAATGCTCGCAAATAATGAAACCGACCGACGAAAATGGGTGGAGGATCTCCACCCATTTTTTATCGCACATAGTTTCTACGTTGGATGTAAAGTACAATTCAACCATCGTTTAGTTTTGCCAGCCTTCAAACTGCGCAGGCAAAGGCAGTGACCCAGTTAGAGAAACTATGAATATTATCGGAATTGCGATTGGCGCTACCGGGCTAACACTTATCCTGATTTTTGTCTGGATGATAGTGCTATCCGTCAGACGTAAGCGGTTAGAGGAAGAACGCAGAGCCAGAGAAGAGACGTATCGCAAAGCGTTAGAGCGTAACCGAGAGCAAGAACGCAAAGAAAGATTGTTTAAAGCCGAATCCGGGCACATTCCAACCATTTTGTTTTTAGCCAAAGAGGCGGAACGCAACAGTTTAAAAGAAGCCTTGTTTTGGTATGAAAAAGCCGCACATCTCGACAATATCCCCGCCATGTACGGTATTGTGCGGGTTTGTCAGCGGATCCGAGAAGATGTGATTGCGAAAGAGAAGGCCAAATTTTGGCAAACCTGTGTGCGTGGTGTTGAAGGCGATCTGGCTGCCAAATTTGAAACTGGCATGGCATGGCTATACGGTCGTGGGGTGGAAGTTAACGTTTCGCGTGGTATTGGGCTAATTCAAGAAGCGGCAGAAGCCAATTTCATTGATGCGATTTTGTTTATGGGCGGATGGTGCGTGTCGAAAGATAACATTGCTCCGACGCCTTCAGATTCGACGTTTTGGTATGAAAAGGCCGCTCGTATGGGCAGTGCCGAAGGCATGATGAGATTAGGGCAAAACTTGCTGCATGGCATTGGTGGCGCCAGTGATTTTCCGATGGCGTGTTATTGGTTAGAGCGTGCCTCAGAAAAAGGGCACCCTGAAGCCATGTATCATGCCGGTGAAGCGTGGATTGACCGTGGTGCTCACGGTAAAGCAATTGCGTATATTTGGTTGTTCCTTTCGGCTTCTATGGGGTATGAGCCTGCGAAAAATCTGCGTGATTTGGTGGGGGGGAAGCTCGGAGTGGAATCGATTGTCGGTTTACAAGCCTTGGCCAAACCGTTGCAACGTAAATTAGCCACCAGTTCGGTGACTAAACATTCGATGATTCGTGCGCTGAATAAACTGTATAAACGCCAGATCCCGATTCCGACGAAAGATGTGGTGGATCCTCTCGCAGAGCAAGAAGCCGAGTCTTTAATTGATTTAATTGAACCTAATGCTCTCAATGACGTGCCTCATGTTACCAGTGAGCGACTGGATTTCTCACAAGGCCCAATCGATAGCCTCCCGTTTGACAAAAGATAATAAGGAAAAGGCTCTACTTCTATCGAGGCTCTTCTTACTTGAAGTCGCAACTCGTAGTCGTTTGAGGAGAGATAGCAATAAAAACGCCCCGAATATCGAGGCGTTTTTATTAGCTTGATTGAGATTTATCTTAGAAGCCTACGATGTTTTTGGCTTCTAACTCAGTGAAATATTTAACGGTTTTCACTTTCAGCTCTTGGGTTGATGGCTCGTCACACACGATCACCGCTTTAGGGTGCAGTTGCAGTGCAGAGACAGTCCATAGGTGGTTTACACTCCCTTCAACCGCTGCTTGCAGTGCCAGTGCCTTGTTGTGGCCAGTGACTAGAATCATGATCTCTTGTGCATCCAGCAGAGTGCCGACACCGATAGTCAGTGCATACTTAGGCACTTGATTGATATCCCCATCAAAGAAACGTGAGTTAGCGATACGAGTATCTTCCGTCAGGGTTTTGATACGAGTGCGTGAAGAGAGAGAAGACGCTGGTTCATTAAAGGCGATGTGGCCATCGTTACCTACACCACCCATGAACAGGTTGATCTTACCGTAAGATTTGATTTTGTCTTCGTAGCGCTTGCATTCTGCTTCGTGATCATCGGTATTACCGTTCAGCAGATTGATATTTTCTTCTTGGATATCAATATGATTGAAGAAGTTGTTGTACATGAATGAGCGGTAAGACTCAGGGTGGTCTGCGGCTAGGCCAACATACTCATCCATGTTGAAAGTGACGACGTGTTTGAAGCTCACTTCACCCGCTTTATGCATTTCAATCAGCGCTTTATAAGTCGCGAGTGGTGTGCCACCAGTAGGGAGTCCCAATACAAAAGGACGTTCAGCTGTTGGTTGAAACTCGTTGATACGCTTAACAATGTGTGCAGCCGCCCATTTACCAACTTGTGCTGCCGCTTTCAGTGGGATAAGTCTCATGTATTGCCCCTAGATTTGAATTTATGATGCCTTGCAATTCCCTTCCTACTGAGTGCCCTAGTGCAAACAAAGCAGAGTGGGTTTATGTTAATTTTCATTATAAAATAAGTAAGATTGAACTGCCATTGTTTTAGGTCAAAAATTATAGTCTTGATAAAAGCGGCCAACCAATAGGCTTGAATCGGGTGGATGTTCGGCAATCTAGAGCCTTGTCCTATCAAGATAAGCTTCGTCCAATATAACGGGTCTCAAAAAATTTATGGCCAAAATTAAGTGTTTTTTTGCGCTGACGCAGATCATAAACTGGCAAGCTGGCGCCTAACTGCCAATACTGATTATGGGCACATGTCGAGGAAAAAGATCATGAAAAATGAACTGGAACCGAGCAAAGTCTTATCGGCGTATGAAACGGTAATGGAAAATGGCTCACCCACTGAATTTGGCAAGATCTATGAAGGGATTGAAGCGTATGCGGATTATGATGGCTACAACATCTTCATGCGTGGTAACGGTGTTGAGCTGAAGATTGGCTTCCACAATACCTACCATTTGGCCTATGAGCAGGAGCACTTACGTGACAGTTTCCTGAAAAAACTGAGCATGTTGGCGAAATAATGCAGGATATTTTTTACCTGATGTTTTAAGTCATTTGGAGATAGTGCTGATTCATCTCCCTAAAAAAGCCCTGAGCAGTGGCCTGCGTCAGGGCTTTGGGAGAAAGATCCTCTTGTATCGAGTGAGCTTATTGTATCGAGTGAGTTAGTGGCGTAGCGACTCAATCAAATATTTGAGGGTGGGCTCTGGCTCGCTGCCTAAATCATCGAAACGGAATCGGGGTTTGATCAGCCAGCCGCGCTCGACCAGCTCATCAATTAAATCAAGGTATTGATAGCTGCATTTCCCGACCAACAGATTATCTAAGCTGCGCTTTTGTGCTTGCTGCAAGGTATTGATAAACCCTTCAAGATAAAGGTGATCTTTGGTGAAACCTCCGCCGCGATACACCCGTGTGGTGGTCACAAAGGCGCTTTCTCGATCGACACCATACTCTTCGGTTAAGTAGCTGAAGGTTTGGTAGAAATTGTGCTCTTTAAGCATGGAATCGACCGCCAACACTCGCGTTGCCAAGGTTTTGAGTCGCTCATGCGACATATAACCCGCTTTGTATTCCGCCAAAATGGCCAACCCTTCTTGTGACTCAGTTGCACCGGGTAAACCAATCGAAAACACGCGCAAAGGTTGCATACGGCCGTTAAAGGTGGTGGCGAGATGAACGCCAATTTCATGCTGAATTAGGCGCTGTATCTCTGCATGTGAGTACATCACCTTGCTATTGAGATATAAGGTTGGAGGCTTTTTGCCACTCACCATCGCCCGCGCTGCCAGTGATGCGGTGGGCGTAATATGGCAATGCATACCCCATTCCTGTGCTTTTTTCAGCATGATTTCAGCGGCTTGATCCGCGTTATACAGCTCGCCTTTCTCTTCCGGTAACGTCTTGGCGTAGAGTAGAAATTTCGCGTTTTCTATCGCGGTACGATTCGGTCGGCCATAAAAACGCGGCGAGTTATACAGGAAGGATTCCTGACCTATGCTGGTGAGCAAGTCGATTTTTTCGCTCAGTTTATCGACCATCGAGCCGTACAACTGTTTCAAATCAGGATCGGAAATGGTCTCGATTGGCAATTGATACAGTTGCTGTTTAAATTCATTGGCATTGATGGGTAACTGTTTGTAGCGAAACTCGGGTTTATAGCGACTCGGTGCCGCTTCAAAACGCTTCTGCTCAATATTGATATTGGTTGGGTTGACGTATTTAAGTGTCTCGACTTTGCGCGTCAGTTTAGACAGCGCATCATCAATACTCAAAATCGCTGGTTCAATCGATGAGCCAAGCATTTTCGCTTTGCTTATTCGGCGACGATTATGACGACGCTGAAAATAGGCACTGGTTTGGCTCAATGCACTTTTAAGGCCGCTACACAGCGCGTTTAACACCAAGGGATAGACAGTGCCAGTATCCTCCTCCATGAAGACTTTTTTTACTTCAGTGGGGAGTACTAACGTTCGGTCAAAATGAGCGTTGGTATGGGCAATTAAATAGCCACGGCCTTCAAATACCGCGTTGATTTCGGTGCTATTTTCGATGTGCGGCAGCTGAATTTTACTCAGTTCAGCACAGAAACGCTTCACCACGGAGCCCCAACGCTGCATGTCGATTTGTGCGGTACCTACGTTAAACACTGGAGTGGGTTTATCACCCAGCTGTTTATAGTTGTAAGCGTACATATCAAACACAATCACCATGCCATGCATCGCTTCAAGTTTGCGGATTAACGCCTCATAGAGTTGATAAAACTCGCTGTGCTTACGATGGCTCTCTGTACGCTGTTTATCGCTCAAAGGGCGATTCCAAGCAGATTTATAGCGGGTACTGAGGGTTTTCGCGCGGTTCAGATCGTACTCGAAGCGAGAATCGAGGCCACACAAAGTGATGGGCTGGGAGGCAATAAATTGATCGGTATAAGGTGCTTCTTCAAGATTACGTTCCGTTTTGCTCAGTTGGCACTGTTTGAGCAAATCTTCGCGTAAACGGCTTCCTGCATGGATAGCAGTACAAACCACGGGCAGATAGTCTTCTATCTTGATGAAACAGCCAGCGGATTCTAGCTCTC
The DNA here is from genome assembly GCF_008369605.1 of Vibrio cholerae. NCBI lineage: Bacteria > Pseudomonadati > Pseudomonadota > Gammaproteobacteria > Vibrionales > Vibrionaceae > Vibrio > Vibrio cholerae. The sequence goes on along the minus strand of NZ_CP043556.1, from coordinate 527,014 downwards.
CGGCGAAAGGCTGCTCTCGCTGGATCAGCGATAACATCTCTTCAAGAGAATAAACGTTAGAAACTGGGTTGGGCATCTTTCCTCCCAAAGGACGCCAATCGTCGTCCATCCATGTCAGAGGGCTACAAATGATTTATGTAGCCCGAAGGAAAGATTAATCTTCCTCAGTCAAGCTTGGTTCGTCGTCGGTGTAATCTTCAACGCCATCAGGCTTGTTGCGGCCATTCAAGGTATGGAAACGCTTGCGGCCACGAGCCAGACGGGTGTATTTCAACCAAGCTTTCTCTAATTTGTTTTCTGCTAACTCTGGGTTTGCGAGCACTTTTAGAAAATGTTCTTCATCGGCATTTTCGGGCTGTAGCTCACCACTCTCCAAACCGAGCATAGTGTCGCCATACCGAGTTAGGATATCCTCTTCTGCTAGAGTAAAGTCTCCAGATTTAGCAAAGCCTCTTGGGAACTTCTTAGTATCGAAAAAACGTTTTTTTCCTTGACGAAATGCTGTCTCAGACATGTCAACCTCGTGTGAATATGTTCAACCACCTTGTAGCCGTGGGTCACGGCGAAAGTTAGGCGTAATCTTCGGAAAAGAAAAACAAAAATTTTTTATCGTCATAATACTTCTTACTTGTTAATCTTCACGGGTAACATCAGAGGAAACTATATGGACGTAAAAGTCTTTCGCACCTTTCTTGAACTGGCCAAAGTTCGCCATTTTGGTCGTGCTGCTGAAAATCTGTATTTGACGCAAGCGGCGGTGAGTGCGCGCATCAAGCAACTTGAAAATCATTTCGATGCTCAGTTGTTTACCCGTGACCGTAACAACATCAAATTGACTTCAGCAGGCGAGCGTTTGGTGGGGTATGCTGAGGTCATGGTTGCAACGCTGCAGCAGGCGAAATTTGAATTATCACTTGAAAGTGGTAAGGCTTTGCAGCTCACATTAGGCGGTACGCCTAACATTTGGGATGCTTACTTACAGCACTGTTTAAGCCGCATCACCGATACATTTGAAGGCTATGGCTTTTTGGCGGAAGTTATGGGGCGAGAGCAACTCAATCGCGGCTTGCTAGAGCGTACTTTGGATATGGCTTTCGCTCTGGATCCGATCAAAGCCGAAGAATTGCAATGCAAAAAAGTGGCTGATTTGGTTCTCGTGTTGGTATCCACCAAGCCTGACGATGCCGATAGCGTGTTTGAAAATCGCTACGTTTATGTCGATTGGGGCGCGCGTTTTGCTTCAGAGCATGCCGACCGCCACCCTAAAGCGCCAGCACCTTTTTTAAGAACGTCGACGGCAAGAATTGCGTTAGATTTCATTTTGGAGAAAGGGGGCAGCGCTTACTTACCGCAAACCATGGTGCAACCCTTATTGGATGCAGGGCAATTACATCGTGTGTCCGAGGTGAATGATTGGCAGCGCCCACTTTATCTTAGCTATCGCAAAAACAGCTCTTCCATTGAGGCGATAGTGCAGGTGGAGAAGTTGATGAAAACGTTAGACCCTTTCAGTGTGGTGCGTACGGTGGGCAAAGTGGAAGCCGTGTGATTGAGCACTGATTAAGTCGTAGGTACGAGAAAGGGGGAATCGCTTAACACGACTCCCCCTTTCTGCTTGAAGTGACTTATGTTGAAGTGACTTATGCCAAACGCTTTAGTAGCAGATTATCGAGGCTCAGACGACCTGCACCTGAAATCAGCAGTGAAACAGAGCCTGCCAACAGAGCCAAGCCAAACTCGTAACCGCCGTTGCTTAAGAATAAGCCGTGGCTAAAGTGCACGCTAAAAATCGCGACCAGCATGGTGACGGAGAGTACCAGTGCGGCAGGACGTGTCAGCAGACCTAGCAAAATGGCTAATCCGCCAAAAAACTCCCCACTTCCGGCCAGAAATGCCATCGCTACACCAGGCTCTAAGCCAATCGAAGCCATCCATTGACCTGTACCTTCAAGGCCGTAACCGCCGAACCAACCAAACAACTTTTGTGCACCGTGCGCCATAAAAATGATGGCTAGGGGAAGGCGCAGTGCTAGGGGGGCCCATGAATTTGGTGAAGTTAAAGCAGTTTTTAATAAAGTATTCATCAATAAATCCTCTCGGTTGACTCAGGCTATACGGTGATAGACTGGGTTGAAATTTTCGAACGACTCAAATGGTCTGTATATTTGATGAAATGAAGTTTATGGGATGAGCCTTGCGCAGAGAATCCCATTAGGCTGATGCTCTTGTTCAAAATTATTGAAGAAGCTTTTGCAGCTTAGTCTCTGCATTCCGTTCCGAAAATGGCTAGTCTAGACTGCGGAACTGGGTAGACTGAACAAAAAAGCGAGCAGGAGGCTTGGATGACATTGCTTAATGAATTATCCGCAGAGGTGTGCCAACGCGCTCGGATGAGCCGAGATCCACGGTTTGATGGGCGTTTTTTTGTTGCGGTTAAAACCACAGGGATTTTTTGCCGCCCGATTTGCCCAGCCAACCTACCGAAAGAAGAGAATGTTGAGTATTTTTCCTCGCAAGCGTTAGCGGTATCGGCGGGCTACCGACCTTGTTTGCGCTGCCGGCCTGAAAGCGCTCCCCATTCATGGGCGTGGAAAGGAGCCGAAACCACATTTCTACGTGCCTTGACTCTGATTGAGCAGGGAGAGCTGGACGGCAGTTTAGAGACTTTAGCCTCACGCTTAGGTATCAGTGACCGTTATCTGCGCCAGCTTTTTCAGCGTCATTTAGGAATGCCGCCTAAACAATATGCGCAGATCCAGCAGCTCATGTTTGCCAAACAATTACTGCATACGAGCCAAATATCGATTACCGAAGTGGCTTACGCCAGTGGATTTCAGAGCACCCGCCGTTTTAATGATGCATTCCAAAAATTATTTCGGTTGACGCCGACCCAAGTTCGGCGAGAACGAGCCGCTCTTCCTTCTCGAAATCATCTGAGCTTAGCTTTTCGCGGCCCTTTTGACTGGGCGCATATGTTGGATTTTTATCGTCTGCGAGCGATTGAAGGCATGGAACAGGTCGATGAACAGAGTTATCAACGTTATTTTATCCTTGGTGAAGGTCAAGGATGGTTTAAGGCGAGCATGGCACAGTCGCACTTAGACATTGAGTTTGAGATGGAGCGTTTGAGTGATCTTCGCCACTTAGTCGCTCGGCTGCGACGAATGTTTGATCTCGATGCAGACCTGATCAGTATTGAGGCTCATTTAGAACAGTTAGCTCCGGGATTGGTACGGCGCACCGGGATCCGTATCCCCGGGGTATGGAATGCATGGGAAGCGGGAGTGCGCGCAGTGCTCGGTCAACAAGTTTCAGTCAAAGCTGCAATTGGACAATTGAACTTGTTAGTCTCCACGCTGGCGGCGAGCGAAGGGTCAACACGTTATTTCCCAACCCCAGAACAAGTGCAAATGAGCGACTTAAGCTTCTTACGTATGCCGGAAAGGCGTAAGGAAACCTTAAAACGTTTGGCGGACTACGTCCGGTTGCATCCTATGGATTCGCCAATGGCGTGGTTATCGCTAAGCGGGATTGGTCCTTGGACCGTCGACTACGCGCAATTGCGCGGTGAATCACGTAGCCACTGTTTTTTAACCGGAGATTTGATCGTGAAAAAAGTACTGGCGAAATTTCCTCAGTTAACTGCCGAATCGGTCGCCCCTTGGGGCAGTTATGCCACTTTTCATTGCTGGAGTCACTAAATGAGCCATTTTACTGACTACTCATCCCCCTCGGGCCAATGACCTTACAAGCGAGCTCTCAAGGCTTATTAGGCGTATGGTTTGCTACCCAAACGACTCAACCTGAGCATTTGGGCGACTATGTGAAAGAATGTCCTATACTTAACAAAACGATACGCCAACTGGATGAGTATTTTTCAGGTCAGCGCACTCAATTCGAGCTACCGTTGGCCGCCAGCGGCACGGCATTTCAGCAGTCGGTTTGGCACGCACTATGCAAGATCCCTTATGGGGAAATATGGAGCTATCAACAACTGGCAGAAGCAATAGGCAACCCTAAGGCAGTAAGAGCCGTTGGACTCGCAAATGGTAAGAACCCGATTTCGATCATTGTGCCTTGCCATCGAGTCGTTGGAAAAAATGGCCAACTGACCGGATATGCGGGTGGTTTAGAACGTAAAGCCTTCCTGCTGGAGTTGGAGCAACGAAGATAAGGAAAAGATTATGAACGTGGCCAACTTGAAACCCATCATTCTCATCTTGAGCGTATTGCTATTAAGCGGCTGTTTTCAAGAGGAGCTGGAAAACTTTGTGAATCGCGAAACCTTGTCCTTTAATGGTCTGTATGATAATCCGCACAACAAAGATGTGTTGGAGTTTAGGCAGGGCGTCGTGTACATGCATTCAGCGCAGCAAAAATGGGAGCGCCCATTTAGCGTTGATGGCAAAACATTACGGATCCAGATCCGTAATAACTCCAAAGAAAAACGTGATGATTTGGTCATGACCATTCATGGACAAGGCGAAGTCCTCACTTGCAGCGCTTGTGCCATGTTCCATCTCAGTAATAACTGGGTCAAGTTGAACGCAGAACCGCAAAATGCGTCAGCCAGTAATACAAAATAAGCCCGCGTTGCGCGGGCTTAGGGGTGATAGACAAATCCCTACATTCACCTATCTATTTTGCTTACCACAAGCCAATCAGCTTCCACCATGCTCCTCCGATAAAGAAGAAAATCGGAATCACAATTAAGGTGAACACAAAGCCAATTTTCCACCACTGTTTCAAACTATGGAAACCCGTACCAAATAGTATTGGTGCAGGCCCAGAGGAGTAGTGAGTGGTGGACATATACAAATTGCTAAAAATACCAAGCACAATCGCGGCCAACATAGCAGGTGCACCTGCGGCAATCGCGATAGCAAGGAAGGCAGAGTACATTGCGCTGATGTGTGCCATGGCACTGGCCATAAGGTAATGGCTGTAGAAATAAACGAGGAGCAAGATCCCCAAGGTTGCCATCCAACCATAACCTGCGAGCGAATCGCCAATCATGGCACCAAACCATTTGATAAAACCAAGTTTATTCAGTTCACTGGCCATCATCACCAGAACTGCAAACCAAGTGATAGTGTGCCAAGCTTCTTTCTCACCTAAGACGGCATCCCAACTAATGGCTTTGGTTATGAGTAGGAACAGCATGCCCATTAAGGCGGTGACAGTAGCATGAATACCCAATGTGGGTCCCAACACCCATAACGTGACCATCCCGAGGAAGGTGATACACACCATCCATTCATCCCGGCTCATTTGGCCCATCTCTGCGAGATTTTTGCTCGCAATAGCGCGCATTTCTGGAGTCTTTTTGAGCTCAGGAGGAAAGAAGGTATACATCGCCAGAGGGATCACAAATAGGCATACCAATCCAGGGACAATCGCCGCGAGTGCCCAGCCACCCCAAGTGATGGTAACACCTTGTTCTGCAGCAAATTTAGCAGCGAGAGGGTTACCAGCCATTGAAGTTAGGAACATAGCGCATGTGATCGCATTGCACTGGAAAATACACTGCACCAAAAAAGCCCCGATGCGGTTTTGGGTGCCCTTCTCTGGATCGGAATCATAAGCTGCGGCGACAGAACGAAACAGTGGTGCGATGATGCCACCACAGCGAGCTGTGGTACTTGGTGTGGCGGGGGCGAACAGTAAGTCGGTTAAGACTAAACCATAGGCGAGTCCTAACGAGTTATGGCCGAGTTTAGAAATAAACCAGTAACCCACGCGGCGTCCAAAGCCGGTGCTAATGAAGCCGCGAGAAATAAAAAATGCGGCGGCAATCATCCAGATCGTTGGATCAGAAAAGCCCGCCAACGCAGATTTGATAGGCAAAATACCAAGTAATACGGTGGCACATAGCCCCATTAATGCCATTGCCCCCAAAGGCAAAGGGGCGAGGATCAAGCTGACCACGGTAGTGACAAACACGGTCATCATTTGCCACGCTTTGGGCTCAAGGCCTTCAGGGGGGGGAATAAACCACAGTATGCTACCGAAAAAGATCAGAGCGAGTAGCTTTAGATTGTTTGATGAGAACATATAAACCTCCACTGTTTTTTTACTAACTTAACGGTGGCGAGGTTATAAATACTGCTTCAAATCAAGTTTTCTTTGCCTTGCTTAGTGGCATTTCAACCCTTGGGGGTGAGAACAAATCAGTATTGCAAGTCAACTGAGATAAAAGCAGTTAAAGCCATTAAATTCATAAAATTCATCCGTTCGATCTCGATCATATTTTTGTGTTTTGGCGTCTCTGCCTTGAGGACCATTCCCGTATGCTTGGCGTAATTACGCAGAGGATGAAACATAATGCCAAGCCGGATGATCCCGAGAACCTTTACTCAGCAGCTTACTTTGCTGCTCTGTAGTGCCTTTGCCGCTGGGGCTCTAGTTTGGTGGTGGTTTAGTGCTGATAAAATTCAGCGACTGATGAGTCATCAAATTGCGCTAAGAGCGCAAGTTCAGGCGGTGCAATTAGCCCAATATCCTGATTTGATTGAAGCGGTGAACAAGCGTGATGCCAAGCAAGTGAGCCAGTTGGTGCAAGCGCTGCAAAGTGTTACTGACGCCGATTTTATTACCGTCAGTGATCGTCAAGGTATTCGCCTCGCGCACCCGATAACAGCGCGAATCGGTTTGCCTGTAATGGGGGATGATATTCGTCCCGCATTGGATGAAGGCAAAGCCTACCTTTCTTATAGTGTGGGCTCCATGGGGCCATCCTTGCGCTATATCTCGCCGATTCGTGCTGCTAACGGCGATGTGATTGGGATGATCAAAGTCGGTTATTTGCTGGATACAGTAGCGGTTTGGCAAAATGAAAAACGGCAGCCGTTACTGTTGGTGGCTGGTATTACTTTGCTGCTTGCAACACTGATTTCTACCGCTTTTGCAAGGTTAGTCCGCCGGCAAATGCAAGATCGTGAACCTTGGCAATTAGCTCAGTCACTAATGACCTACGAAGGCGTGATCCAAGCTACGCACGAGGGTTTAGTGGCCATCAATCCAAATGGTGACATCTACCTCATCAATGATTCGGCTAAGCGGTTACTCGGTGTAGAGTCTGAGCAGCTCAGCGTGATTGCAACGTGGCTACAAGGGATTAGTGAGCAAGAAAAAAATGAGACGTATATTGACCGTTTGGCTTGTTTGAACGGGCAATCTTTAATCGTAAGTTGTGTGCCACTGTGGGATAAACATGGCGCGGCAGGTGCGGTGTACAGCTTGCGTGCACACAGTGAATTACAAGCGCTGGCGGACAGATTGCAACAAGTCGACCAATATGTGGATAGCGTACGGATGGCGCGCCATGAGTATCGTAACAAGCTGTCAACCTTGGCTGGGTTGCTTCAATTGCAGCACTATGATCAAGCTCTGCACTATGTATTGCAACAGAGTAATCTCAATCAAGTACAGATGGATGCCCTGCGCCATCTACATGCATGGCCACAACTGACGGCGATTTTGATGGGTAAATGGAGTAAAGGCCAAGAGTGGCATATTCCACTGGACTACAGTGCGGTCGAAAGTGTGACGTCACTGGGTATGGCAGAAGAATCATTCTGCACTCTAGTGGGAAATCTTATCGATAACAGTCTCGAAGCGGTACGTGGCACCCCAGCACCATGGGTACGCGTCTCTCTACATCAAAACGGCCGAGAGCTTTGCTTACGAGTCAGTAATAATGGCCCTCAGGTGACCCAAGCCTTAACGGAACTGTGCAAACCCGGCGTAACCAGTAAGCAAGGAGAGGGTGAGCGAGGGATCGGGTTGTATTTAGTTCAGTCTTTGGTTAGCCGTGCTCAGGGGCATTTAGAGCTGGATAGTGACCAACACGAAACAACTTTTAGTCTCTATATTCCTAAGGAGTGAAGATGCTCAATGTGATCATCGTAGAAGATGACCCGCAGATTGGTGGGTTGCATGCTCAATTTGTGCAGCAAGATGAGAGATTCAAAGTCCTTGCGATGGTTTCGACGTTAGCGGATGCGCAAAAAATGGTTGAATGGGCAAAACCCGATTTAGTCATCGTTGATAACTACTTACCAGATGGTTTAGGGATTGAACTGGTCAGGGCGCTGATTGATGTACAGCCAAAGCCCGCTTGTATTTTGGTTACGGCCGCCTGTGATCTGGAAACAGCGCAGCAAGCGTACCGTTTTGGTGCGTTTGATTATGTTGTTAAACCCGTGGACTATCGACGGCTGGCAGAAAGTCTGCAGCGATTTTATCGCTTGCGTCATCCTGAACCATTTTCCAAAGCTGTTCGCCAGCAGGATCTGGATGAACTCTTTCACCCACAGCGTAGTAAACCCCAGACTACCATTGATAATTTTACGTTGGAGCAGATGCTGGAGCATTTTTCACATACCAATGTTGAACATACCGCAGATTCGATGGCGCTGAGGCTTGGGATCAGTAAAAGTACAGCACGACGCTATCTGGATAGTGCCGTTGAAGCCGGCGAAATTACCGCTTACTTGGAACACGGCAAAGTGGGGCGGCCGACTCGTGTCTATCGTCGCCCTCGTTTTGATGAAATCTTCCGCTAAGTGAAAAGATGACTGTTGAGCAGCAAATGCAACACGATACTGACCACATAACCAAGCAGAATGACGGGAGTCCATTTCAAGTGGCTCAAGAACGTGTATTTGCCATGAGCCGCGCCCATGAGCGCCACACCTGCTGCAGATCCAATCGATAGCAAACTGCCGCCGACTCCTGCGGTGAGAGTGACCAGTAGCCAGTTGCCGAGAGACATTTCGGGCTGCATCGACAGTACAGCAAACATCACAGGAATATTATCGACCACCGAAGAAAGCAGCCCAACCAGTACGTTAGCCCAGATGGGGTTCCATTCGGTATAGAGGATTTCCGACACTAAACCTAGATAGCCGAGTAAGCTCAAGCCTCCGACACACATCACGACCCCATAGAAAAACAGTAAAGTGTCCCATTCGGCGTGAGAAATGCTGCGAAAGACATCAAAAGGCACCACGGAACCAATACGCTTAAGTGCGGCTTCATCATTCTTTGCCATGGCAAGTGCCGTTTTCTTAGCCAGTGATCTTGCCAGCGTTTTACGTAGGAAATAGCCAAAAAACTGCAAATAGGCGAGTCCCATCATCATGCCGATCACTGGCGGGAAGTGGAAAAATGCATGGAAACCGATGGCCGAGAGGATGGTAAAGAGAAACAGAACGACGATGCGTTTGGCTCCGCGTTTAAGCTCGACCACTTCTTGGATGCTGGAAGGCGTTTGATGCGGGACAAAGAGCGACATGACCAAGGCAGGCACCAAATAGTTGGCTAAGGATGGGAGAAACAGATCCATAAACTCAAGGAAGCTAACATGCCCAGCCTGCCACACCATAAGAGTGGTGATATCGCCAAAGGGACTGAAGGCTCCTCCCGCGTTGGCAGCAATCACGATATTAATGCAAGCTAAACTGACGAATTTAGGGTTTTCACCACCGACTTTCAGTACCACGGCACACATCAATAACGCCGTGGTGAGGTTATCGGCAATCGGGGAAATGAAAAACGCCAACCAACCCGTTATCCAAAATAGAGTGTGAAAATGAAAGCCTCTGTTGATCATCCACGCTTTGAGTGCATCAAACAGACGCCGCTCTTCCATCGCACTGATGTAGGTCATGGCGACCAATAAAAACAGCAGCAGCTCTGCGTATTCAAGCAAATTGTGTTCTAAGGCCTGACGAGCTACCTCGGTCGAGCCTGTTTGTTGGTAAACATAGCCAATCATGGCCCAAATCAGTCCAGCAGCCAGCAAGACCGGTTTCGATTTACGTAGTTGCAAATACTCTTCCAGCATGACCAAGGTATAAGCGATGGCGAAAATGAGGAGTGCGGCATAGCCGATCGTCGAATGGGTGAAATCTAAAGCTTGTCCATCTGGGGTAGACGCTAAACTGAGTGGTGAAAAAAGCGTAAGAGAAAGTAGTGCGATCCGGCCCGTCATAACAAAACTCCTGTTGATATCCCCTTCTCTTGAAGATCGGCTTCAAGTTTGAAGGTAGTGATGGGAGAAAGTCCTGAGAAAGAGTAGACCTATGCGGAATTTGAAGTTGTGACTTAGCTTAGAAATGGTTGTTTATTCATCATTTTTTAGAAAGGTGCGATTTGTTTAACATTAGAAAAGGGTTGGATACCATAGATGGCGTGAAGCGGTTTGTTGTGGCTTTAGGCTGAAATAAATTAATTCATCATGCTTTTTTGTATTGTTTTAACAAAATAAAATTTTATTTTTCATTGTGAGATGAGTTTCATCGACTCATTGACCTCGATCATTATCTCTAGCACGCAATCCGTGCACCATGATGCTAAATCTGTTCCAACTTCATAGAGGTAATTATGAGTCAATCGACAGCGCAGGAGCGAAAAGTGACTTGGGGATGCTACATTGCGTTAGCCTTCGCCGTAGTCTTTTTTTCTGGCTTGCTGCAATCCAACCAGTGGTATGGAGTATTTGATTTCACCACGTTAAACGGTGCCTTTGGCAAGGTTGCTTACAACGTCAGTGAAACGGCCGACGGCCTGCAAGTGGCAACCACTTCTTTGCGTGGTCAAGGTGGTAGTGGTGCGCGTGATGGTTTTCTTTTCGCACTGACCTTAATTCCAACCGTGATGTTTGCATTAGGCATGATCAATGTGCTGGAACATTACGGTGCGCTCGATGCGGCACGTAAGCTACTGACTCCTCTACTTCGTCCAATCATGGGAATTCCGGGTAATACTGGCTTGGCATTAATTGCTTCACTGCAAAGTACGGATGCGGGTGCGGCGATGACTCGTCAGCTCAAAGATGAAGGGCATATGACTAAGCGTGAAGCGGATGTGTTTACCATGTTCCAATTCTCTGCAGGTGCCACCATAGTTAACTTTTTCTCATCGGGTGCTGTGCTGTTTACGCTCACGTTAGCGGATGGTTCCGCGGCCGTCACTTCTTCTATCGGTCTTGCGGTTGGTGTGATGTTTATTTTCAAAATTGTCGGTGCCAACCTGTTCCGTCTCTATCTAAATCTGACGGAAGGCAAAGAAGAATCATCTAACCCAGAGACTCAACTAGAGGAAGCGACCCGATGAGTAACGTCAATATGAAAAAGCCAATGGTGACGGATATTTTTGTCGAAGGGGCGAAGAAAGGCTGGGTAATTGCGACGACGTCTACTGTACCTAATGTATTGATGGCGTTTGTGATCATCAAAGCGTTGCAAATTACTGGCGCGTTAGAGCTGATGGGGACAGTATTTTCTCCTGTGATGGCGGTCTTTGGATTGCCCGGTGAAGCGGCTGCGGTGTTGATTGGTGCATGGATGTCGATGGGCGGCGCTGTGGGTGTGGTGATCACCTTGTTTGACCAAGGGATTTTGAACGGTACGCACATCGCAATTTTGGCCCCCGCTATCTATTTGATGGGTTCACAAGTGCAATACATCGGCCGTATTCTTGGCCCGATTGGTACTGAAGGGCGCTACATCCCAGTGATGATTGGTATTTCAGTATTGAACGCATTTGGTGCGATGTGGGTAATGAACCTGTTTTTATAATCAGCTATACCCTTCCTACTTGAAGCTGCAGCGGTGTTGGCTACGTTCGTTCACCCCAATCACATAGTGTATCTATGCTCATGGGGATGCACTCACTTGCCGCCTACCTGCAACTCCAAGTAGTTTGGGTATAATCTCCTCGCTAAAATAGAAAAGGCCTCGTACTGTGCGAGGCCTTTTTTGCTGATCTTGGCGATGCTCAAACAATTTGAATTACGGAGCTACACGCGTAGTTTCGATTTCTACCACGTTATCAGGTAGCGAATGCGGGTTATTTTGCAGCCATTTTTCCAACGCATCACAGCCCCCAATATACTGACCATTTAACCAGATCTGCGGTACCGTGACGGGTGTTTTTTCTCCGATGATCGCTTTGACTTCTGGGATCATTCGGTATAGCGCAGCACTCTCTTTCACTACATCGTGGTAGCGATAGTCGATTCCTGCAGTATCAAGCAACTGCTTGGCTTTCACGCAGTAAGGGCAGGTGGCTTTGCCAAACACAATATTGCCTTGTAACGTGTCTTGTTTAGTCCACTCTTTGATGATGGATTGCACCAATACACCGCGGTTTAGGGCTTCTCCTTGGCTGATCACTTTGCCTGCTACGACCACAATCGGCGCATGCCATGCACCAAGCTTTAAAGGTTCCCACCAGTAGCTAAGCCAATCTTTCACCTCTAATTCAATCGGCACGCCAGCCAATTCATTGGCAAAGGTATCGGCCAAAATATCTTTGGTGAGTGTACATTCTCCGCAAGGAATGTTGACTTTAAAAGGGCCAAAATGGCCTGCCCAACGGTAGAGAGTGACTTTGATCGGTGTTGTCATCAAGTGGTTCCTTATACGCATCTTTCTGTTAAAAGATAGGAAAGGTTTTAGGCGATGTTTCTTTCACGCCGTGACTTTTTTGTTTCCCATTGAGTAATGAACGCGACAGATAACACGATAATTGCTGCGCCTAGCCAGAGTCTGCCCGGTGGTACCCAACCAAACACTAACCAGCCAGCCAGCACGTTTAAGGGAAGCTTGGCGTGATCAAACGGCTGGACAAAGGAAGCATCTGCTACCGCATACGCTTTGGCTATCGCCCATTGAGCAAGCGCTGTCATGATCCCTGCACCAATCAGTAGCAGCCATACGGTTTGTCCGTTTGGCATCTGCCAATCGGGTAGCGCCAGCAATACGTTAAACGGGGTGATCAGCAGCAGTAAATAGACCACCATGGTGGACGGCGAGTCGTGAGAGGAGAGTTTTTTCACCATCAAGGAGTAACTCGCCCAGAAAAAGGCTGCACCGACAGGGAGCAGCGAAGCGAGATTAAAATCATCCGCCCAAGGCTCGAGGATGATCATCGCACCGATAAATCCGGTGAGGGTAGCTACCCAGCGCGCCATGCCCACTTTTTCGCGTAGCCATAGGCCAGAGCCAATGGTGGCAAAAAGGGGAGAAGTCATCAGTAGCGCAATACCTTGCCAAATTGGTACCGGATACGCGAGAGCCCACAACCAGAGCTGAATGCCAATCACGGCCAGAAATACGCGCAGGAGATGCCAGCCAAACTGCTGAGTCCGCAGCGACTGACGAATGCCCAAGGTTTTGAGATAAGGCAGGATAACCACAATCGCAATCGCGTACTGCACTAAGGCAACGGTGGTGGAAGGAAGGCCAAATTGAATGCTGGCGTATTGTGCGACGCTATTGACGATGGCGAACGCGAGGCCAGCCGTCAGCATCCAAAGCGCACCTTGCAATGGGTGATGTTTAATGCTCATGAATCAAAGAGGTAGTCAGAAAGTGGGCTGAATCATACGTGGTAATAGTGAGAAAACCAATCGCTGTGGTTGCTCATGACGTTCGAAATTCTGCAACAAAAAAGGCCAAGCAATCGCTTGGCCAAAGAAGGACAATATTCAGGAGTTTAAGGCAGTGTGATTAAAAATCGTAACGTAGACCTAGGCGGATGGTGTCTTCGACTTTGTAGCCTGCGTCTTTGTCATCCAGTCCGTTCGCTTTGTAAGCGAGGTAAGAGCGGAAGTTTTTCGTGAAATCGTAGCGACCAGTTAACTCAAAGAAGTCCGCAGTGTCTTTAGTGACATTCTTGGTCTCTTCTTCTTGGTTTTGGTAAGCCGCGATCAGGCGAAATTCTTTGGTGATTTTGTACTGTGCAGAGACTTCGATACCGGTAAATTCCGTGTCTGCTTTGTCATTTTTATCACCCGTGGTGTAAGTGGCCCCGAAGTAGAGGTCACCCATGGTGTAACCCAAACCCGCAATGATTTGATCCGCTGAACCTTTATCTGTACCCAGATCATTGGCGGCATAACCTAAACCGATATCCAGACCAAATGGCGCTGAGTAGATGCCTGATAGGCCATAGCCATCAGCATTTTTCTCATCATCAGCAATGTAGCTTGCTTTTAGCTTGAAGCTTTCGAAGTCATAACCATACGCGATAGTGTTGTTGATCTGCTCGTTACCTGCACTGACGAAGGCTTTTTGATCGCCAGTAAAGGTACCGATATCAGACATGTCAGAAATTTGCACGCCAGCGGTGTTTTGGCGGCCAAAGGAGAGGCTACCAAAATCGCCTTTCATACCCACGTACATATAACGTTGTTTGAACGTCGTTTCTTGCTCTGTTGACGTTCCTGCGGACGATTTCACGCCTTGCTCTGCTTCCCAGAAGCCAAAGCCTTTCATGCCAGCACCAATGTCGGTTTCACCCGCCACATTCAAGCGCACACGGCTCTTGTTGAACATTGTGCCTTCAATTTCTTCGCCCTTATCGTTGCCATTGAAATCACCACGGAACTCCAGACGCCCCCCTACTTTGAGTGAAGTGCCTTCTGCATCATAAACGGTTGCGGCTAAAGTTGAGCCAGAGACCACTGCGGAAAGAACTGCTACTGCGATTGCTGCCTTTTTCATTTTTCTACCCTATTAGTTTGATTGGGCTTTACTGCCCGACTTGTGATGCCGCTAAGGTACTGATTGAAAATGAATAATGCGTTTCTGTTCGGTGACGTTTTGATTGATTTTTTATGGCGCAGTGGTGACAGAGATAAGGCAAAATGATGACAGGCCTTAATCACACGGCGGAGCACGTACCTCCTGCTGAGCTTTCAAGTATGCTCTTTAGAGTGAAAAAAGCGCTCCGCCGTGTTGAGTGATGGGGAATCGAAATTACAGGGCTAAGCCATTGACACTGACCTGCACATCAATGTTGCCACGAACCGCATTGGAGTAAGGACAGACTTGATGGGCAACGGTCACCAACTGTCTGGCTTGCTCATCTTCTAAAGCGATGTGTGCGGCGAGGGCGACACTTAGCGCAAAGCCGCCTTGACCATTGGGTCCGATACCGACAGTGGCGGTCACAGGCGCTTCTTTTAACGCGACTTTTGCTTCACGAGCGACGTGCAGAATCGCGTTCGAAAAGCAAGCAGCATAGCCGGCTGCAAACAGTTGCTCTGGGTTGGTTGCCGTACCGCTTCCACCCATCTCTTTTGGGTAGCTGAGATTGAGCTCAAGCAGTTTGTCTTCGGTGCTGACTACTCCATTGCGTCCTGCAGAAGCGGTCGCGGAAGTTTGATAAATCGTGCTCATGTTTTTATTCCTCAATTTAAGTTGTGTGCAATTTAATTGCTTGCAATCTTATATCGAGTCTTTTGTTGTTTGCAAGTATATTGTGCGCAATTTATTTTTTGAGGATACATCATGTCTTCTCCACAAGTGAGCTGCCAAACGCCGACTCATGATCCATTACTGCTGGAAAATCAGGTCTGTTTTCCACTCTACAGTGCATCGAATGCGGTAATCCGTGCTTATCGTCCGCTGCTTGAACAACTGGATATCACTTATTCGCAATATCTGGTGCTGCTAGTGCTGTGGCAGCAAAACGGGATAAATGTGAAAGATCTCGGTATTAAGCTGCATTTGGATTCCGGCACGTTGACTCCACTACTGAAAAGATTGGAAGCGAAAGGAATTGTGGAGCGGCGACGCAGCAGCAGTGATGAACGGGTTCGTGAGCTATTTTTGACGCCAGCGGGTTTTGCGTTGCAAGAACAGGCTCGTTCAGTACCGAATGAAATGCTGTGTAAATTTGATCTCAGCTTAGAGGAGCTGATTAGCCTAAAAACTCTGTGCGAGAAAATTCTCCATACTCTCGACTGAGTTTGGCAATCAATGGGCTGAGGTACGCATTTTCCATCATTGTGTGATTGATTTCTGAGTAGTTTATCAGCGGTTAGTTTAGAATCGCGGCTTTGTGTCTGGTCAAGGAAGAGAGATGAGCCATATCCAATTTGCTAACCGAAACCTATCTGTCGGTAAAGTGCTGTGTGTCGGGCGTAACTATGTTGAGCATATTCAGGAACTGCACAATAGCATTCCAGAACAGATGGTGCTGTTTCATAAGCCTTCATCAGCGGTTACATCGCAGCTGCGCGCCTTCCATCAAGAGCCTTTGCATTATGAAGCAGAGATCTGTTTTCTGGTCGAAAAGGGACAATATGTCGCGGTGGGAATTGGCCTAGATTTGACCAAGCGCCAAATGCAGAGTTATCTCAAGTCCAAAGGCTTGCCTTGGGAGCGCGCTAAAGCGTTTGATGGCGCAGCCGTATTGAGCCGATTTGTTGCGCTTGACGGGTTGGATGCCGACGATCTCAATTTGGAACTGCTCATCAACAGTGTGCGGGTGCAAAAAGGCCATGTCAGCCAAATGCTTTACTCGCCTCAAGCGGTATTGCAAGAGCTCAAAAGCTATCTGACTTTGGAAGATGGTGATGTGGTGATGACTGGTACACCACAAGGCGTTGGAGAAGTACATCAAGGCGACCGTTTTGTTGGCCGCCTGAAATGTGGTGAACAGACCTTGATTGAAGTGGAATGGTTGGCTGAATAACCGAGCTTTCACCCTCTCGCCCAACATACACTAAGCCCGTTTTTACGGGCTTAGGCCAATACCACCAGCTTGAGCAGTAAGAAACTCCCCATCCCCACGACGGTCGTCAGCAGGACATTTTTGCTTAACCAAGCCAGCACACCGGAAAGTAGTGCGGCGAGAAGATAGGGGTTGTGCCATTCTAACCACAAGGTTTTTTCTGGCATAAACACAATCGGCGCCCAAATCGCGGTAAGCACCGCAGGCCCCGAGTAGCTAAGTAAGCGTTGCAACGTGGGGCTCAAACGCAGGGGTAGCTTAGGTTCAAGAAACAGATAACGGCTGAGAAATACCAGTGCCGTCATCGCGAATATCGAAAGCATGATCATGGGCGAGCTCCTAATAAACGTTCCGCACCGTAGCCAGCGAACATGGCGCCAATACTGGCGAACATTAGGCTGCCTTCAATCCCCATCACGGTGAGTAATACTGATAACACCAAGGCGGTCAGTACCGAAATCAGCACAGGCCAGCTTTTGATATTCGGGATCACAATCGCGATGAAAGTGGCGGCGACCGCGAATTCCAGTCCCCACTGATTGAGATCGGGCAGATAGCTGCCTGCGACAATGCCGACCAAGCTGGCTAAATTCCAAATCAGATAAAAACTCAGCCCTGCGCCTAACGCATACCAGCGATTAAACTGCTTGTCAGACTGCGCGCCGCAAATCGCAAACAGCTCATCGGTGAGCAAAAAGCCTAGTGTCAGCCGCCAACGCAAGGGTAATGGGCTGATTTTGCTGCGCATCGATACGCTGTACAGAAAATGGCGTGAGGTAATAAAAAAAGTGGCTATCAACAAACTCAGTAATCCCGCCCCTGTTTTAAACATACCAATGGCGACCAGTTGCGCTGCACCAGCATACAGCACGGCGGATAGGGCTTGGCTTTCGACTACCGACAACCCCGCTTCAATCGCAAACGAGCCTGCTAATAAACCCCAAGGTAACACCGCAATGCTCAACGGCAGCATAGCGACTGTGCCCTGCCAAAACAGCCGGGTGGG
Source organism: Vibrio cholerae (assembly GCF_008369605.1). Lineage (NCBI taxonomy): Bacteria > Pseudomonadati > Pseudomonadota > Gammaproteobacteria > Vibrionales > Vibrionaceae > Vibrio > Vibrio cholerae. The sequence continues at coordinate 509,475 of NZ_CP043556.1, read as the reverse complement.
GGTAGGTGAATCATCAATGGTTAACACTTGGCTATTCATACTCTTTCCAATTTATAGAAGAAAACCTTATACCCTTCTTACCTGAAACTCCAAGTGGTTTGGGTATCGTCTGGGTTATCAGAACACAGGGATAAGCCGATAAGCTTGGATAATCTTGCGCGGTAGCGTTCAGGTGACGAGTGCTAATTATCTAAGGTCTTGCGTACTGTTTTGGGGTGATGCCGAGCGCTTTTTTAAAGTGGCGATGCAGATGGCTTTGATCGTGAAAGCCACACTCTTGCGCGGTTTCCGAGATACTTACGCCTTGCTTTAACAGGGTTTTCGCGAGGCGCAAGCGGGCTTGGATTTGATAAGCGTGGGGTGGCAAACCAAACTGTTTTTGAAAGGTCCGTATCAGATGAAAAGGACTTAATCCCGCCAGTTGTGCCAGCTCTTCGAGTGAAACATCGGCCTGCGGAAAGTCATCCAGAAACTCTTTAACTAGCAATAATGGCCGCAGTGCAGATAGCGGTTGATCGGTTTTTGGCGCAGTGCGGCCGTGGCGCGTCATCAGCTTGACTAAGCTGGCGTAAATTAGGGTTTCACGTAGCAAACGGTTAGTCGATTTTTCAAGGGTTTCAAACACTAAGCGCAGTTGGCTCGCGAGTTCGGGGTCATACACCACCGCTTGTGGAAAATAAGGCGCGCCGGTATTGGCGCCAATCTCTTTGGCAACCGTGGCAAACTGCTCGGGCAGTGGGTACATGGCTTTGTACGCCCAACCACCTTCGACGGCGGAGTGTCCGGTGTGCACTTCATCGGCGTTGACCAAAATAATGCTGTCTTGCGGCGCAATATGAGTGCCGCCGGTGCGGTAGAAAGATTGTGCACCGCGCTCAATCACTCCCACGGTATATCCTTCATGGCTGTGGCGAGAAAAATTCTGCGTTTCGTATTGCGCATCGAGCAGCTCTAGGCCGCCAAACTCTTCGGCAATCTGAAATTTTGCTTGTTCTTTAATTTTGCCTGCTGAGTCGCCCATCACGCTTCCTTGTGCTTTTCCCTAATGAGTCTACTGCAAAGTGCAGGAAAATTTTTGTACAAAATTGCGCTTTTGTATTAATCGAAATTCGCACTATTTTATCTCTGGCCAGAAATGAGTTTATTTGGATTATCTTTCATATGGAAATGGCGGTATGTCTCCTATAAAATCCGCCGCTTTCCAGCTTTAACAAGATTTTCAACATGATTGATGTTTCGGTATTACCAGTTTATCTCACCGCGGTATTGGCGCTGTTGCTGATCCCAGGGCCAGATATGCTGCTGATTGCGAGCTCTAGTATGAGCTACGGACGCCGAGTCGGTTTGTTTGCCAGCTTGGGCAATGCCACATCAGGGATGATTTTAACCTTACTCGCGGCGCTCGGGGTTTCTGCACTGATTGCCATGAACCCGTTGGCGCTCAATGTGCTGCATTTGTTGGGGGGAGCATACCTACTCAAAATGGCGTGGGATTGCCTGCGCGCCGATGCAGCGCAAGCGCCCACCTTGGATGAGGCACAAGCGGTAGCAAAAACCTTTTACCAACGCGCTTTAGTGAGTAATTTGCTGAACCCCAAAGCCTTGGTGTTCTTTGTGCTGTTTTTGCCACAGTTTGTTTCAACCAATATCGCAGCCAGCTCCGCCGAACAGATGTTCGCGCTGGGTATGGTGCTGAATGTGTGCGGCTTGCTGTTTAATCTGCTGCTAGTGGCTTTGATTGGTGTGTTTGGTCGCTCGCTAGTCGACAATCAGCGTTTTCGCACTTACCAGCACAAAGTGATGGGCGCGGTGTTTTTGCTGCTGGCGCTCTGGATGATCAGCGATTTTGTGTGATATCGCCAAAAAAGTGAAAAGCCACAGACCGCATCTGTGGCTTTTTTGTAGGAATTACCAACACTGGCGGATCAGCGAATCGCGTCCAACAGTTTATCGGCGAGCTTTCTGAGTAAGCCCTTTTCCGGCCGAGTGTGGGCAAACGAGCGCAAACCATAAATGCCCATCACCAAATATTCGGTGAGTAGCACGCAGTCACTGTCTGGGTTTATCTCGCCGCGCTGCTGTGCTTCTTGTAATTGCGCAAGCATGCCTTGCTTCCAAGTACCGACAGTTGCGCGGATCAGCGTTTCGACTTCTTCATCCTGACAAGAGAGTTCATTGAGCGCTTTTTGCAGCAAGCAATCTTTGATCTCATCGCGTTCACACTCATCCACCACCATCGCCATGTACTGCTCTAATCCCGCTAAGATGGTGGGATGTGCGGCGAAAATCGCATTAAATTCCGAGACGCGTTGTTTGGTGTATTGCTCAAGGGCAGCAATCAGCAAACCGCGCTTATTTTCAAATGCGCAGTAAATCGAGCCGGGGTGTAAACCGGTCACGCGTTTTAAATCTTGCATGCTGGTTTTGTTGAATCCTTTGGACATAAATTCATCCATCGCGGATCGCAACACCTGCTCTCGGTCAAATTCAGCTACTCGCACAACACACTCTCTTCATCGAACATGGCGCGATTCTAGCGCTAAACCTAGTCGATGACAAAGTATCTTGAACGTTCATTCAAAAAAGTTCTTGAACGATTGTTCAAGAATGATCTAGCATAAGCGCAACAGACAACCACAGGACAACTCAAATGACCGATATTCTTTTTCAGCCATACGCGCTCAATGATGTGATTACTTTAAACAACCGAATTGCGATGGCGCCACTGACGCGCTGCATGGCTGATGATGATTTGGTGCCGACCGATGCCATGGTGGCGTATTACGCACGCCGTGCCGATGCCGGACTGATCATTTCCGAAGCCACCATTATTCGCCCCGATGCTCAAGGCTACCCGAACACTCCGGGGCTGTTTACGCAAGCGCAAATTACCGGTTGGAAAAAAGTAACGGACGCCGTGCATGCCAACGGCGGTAAGATTTTCGCTCAGTTATGGCATACCGGACGCGTGGCTCACCCTGCCTTTTTTGCGGGTGAATACGTTCTAGCGCCTTCAGCTCTCGGTGTCGAAGGCAGCGTGCCACGCCGCCGCGAATTGCAGTACACAGTGCCGAAAGCGGCGAGCCAAGCGGAGATCAAGCAACTGGTGGCCGATTACGCACAAGCGGCGGAAAATGCACGCTTGGCGGGTTTTGATGGCGTCGAGATTCATGGCGCGAACGGCTATCTCATCGACCAGTTCCTGCATTTTGATTCGAACCAACGCAGCGATGAGTACGGCGAAACGCCGGCCAATATGGCGCGTTTTGCTTTGGAAGTGGTGGATGCGGTGATCGCACGTATTGGCGCAGAGCGCACTGCGCTGCGTGTGTCTCCGGGGGCGTATTTCAACATCAAAGCTGACCCGCGTGATCGTGAAGTGTTTGATTATTTACTGCCTGAGTTGGAAAAACGCAATTTGGCCTATCTGCATGAAGGGATGTTTGATGACAGCGTGACCTTTGATTTCTTAGGTGGTCGAGTGTCGACTTACTTGCGTCATCACTACTCAAAAACGCTGATGGGTGTCGGTGGTTTTAGCGCAGAAACGGGTGCGACTGCGATTGAAAATAATGAGTTTGATCTGCTCGCGATTGGTCGTCCATTTATCGCTAACCCAGATTACATCGCCCGTGTTCAAAAGGGTGAAGAGCTAAAAGCGTACCAAGATTCGATGTTAACGGAGCTTTACTAACTCGGTGTTTTTCCTTTATTGATAAAATCAGCCCCATTATTGGGGCTGATTTTTTTTAGGTTTACAGTGCAGATGTTTAAACCAAAGTTAAACCAAAGCCGCGGAAACAAGGCCAATCACGCCACCAAACACGCCGCCCCAAATCACCAGCCAGCCTAGATGCTCTTTGATCATCTTCTGCACGATCTCTTTGACCAGTTGCGGAGTCAGCTCATTTAAGCGCTGATCTATGATGCCTTCGATATTGGCTTTGATTTCATCCAGCATCGCTGGGGATTCCAGTTGCTCCTTTAGGGCTTCACGTACTGACTCGCTTTGGCTCATCTCGACAAGCGCCGTTTGCATCTTCTCCACAAAGGGCTGTTTCAGTGGTTCAAGCGCGGTCGCGCCGCCAAACATCGCCAGCATGCCACCAAAGGAGGATTGGCTTATCACTTCGACGAGCGAATCAAAGGTCGGGTTGAAATCGACTTTGGCGATCACCGGTTGCAAATCAAGGTTCAGCGCGCCATTCATCTCTTTATTGAGGAAACGGTCGATATTGGAATCGGTAAAAAACTGCTCCATCATCAGGTTTTTGATGGCGGCTTTGAAATCTTCAAAACGTGCGGGAATCACGCCGGAGCCATACAGTCCCGGCACTTTTTCAAACAGCATATGGATGGCGAGCCAGTTGGTGATCGCGCCAGAAAAGGCAAACAGCCCCGCATAAAAGGCATAGTGGTTAGGCAGGAAATAGCCGACACCCATCAGGGCCAGCGCCACTACATTGGTAATAAGGCTTTTATTCATAGTGTTCTCTAAGTTACTCAAAGTCATACCTTGGCATAACGGCCAAGCACTTTTCGGTTAATGCATGGAAAAAGTAGCGAAATTCTAAGTCAAAAGCCCTGAAAGAGGAAAGCCCGCGAATGGTCGCGGGCTTATTCAGTGTTGATTGGAATTATGCCAGTATGGCTTCTTCTACTTCGTCTTCATCACAGCCGATAAAGCCACCGGTTTGATGCGCCCACAGGTGAGCATAAATGCCGTTTTGCGCAATCAACTCTTGGTGAGTGCCTTGCTCAACAATTTGGCCTTTATCGAGCACGATCAGGCGATCCATCGCCGCGATGGTCGACAGACGGTGGGCAATCGCAATCACGGTTTTGCCCTGCATCAGCTCATTGAGGCTCTCTTGAATCGCCGCTTCCACTTCAGAATCGAGCGCGGAAGTCGCTTCATCCAGCACCAACAGTGGCGCATCTTTGAGCAAAACGCGAGAGATCGCAATCCGCTGACGTTGCCCGCCGGAGAGTTTGACGCCACGTTCACCGACCTGTGCATCGTAACCGCTGTTGCCATGCGGATCGGTCAAACCGAGGATGAACTCATGGGCGTGGGCTTGCGCCGTTGCTTTCAAAAGCTGCTCTTCGGTGGCGTTCGGATTGCCGTACAAAATGTTGTCGCGAATGGAGCGGTGCAGCAGTGACGTATCTTGTGTCACCATGCCGATTTTGCTGCGCAGCGATTCTTGGGTCACTTCCGAAATCGGCTGACCATCAATCAAAATCCGGCCGCTCTCTACATCATGAAAACGCAGTAACAGGTTCACCAAGGTCGATTTACCGGCTCCAGAGCGCCCCACCAAACCGACTTTTTCACCCGGTTTGATGTTGAGATTGAGATGGTTGATCACGCCTTTGTTTTCACCGTAGTGGAAGCTCACATCATCAAACGTAATGCCACCATGCTTAACCACCAAGGGTTTCGCGTCAGGTTTGTCGGTGACGGTGATGGGTTTGCCCAGCATGGTCATGCCATCGACAACGGTACCGATGTTTTCAAACAGGGCGCTGACTTCCCACATGATCCACTTAGACATGCCGTTGATACGCAAGGATAAACTGACCGCAACCGCAATGGCACCGACGCTGATGGCGCTGGTGGTCCACAGATAAATCGATAGGGCAGCAATGGTAAACACCAATAAGTAGTTGGCCATTTCTACCCAAATATTAAAACCGGTCACCAAACGCATTTGGCGATGGACGGTGCCCAGAAAATCTTGCATGCCTTCTTCGGCGTATTGCGTTTCACGTTGACTGTGCGAAAACAGCTTTACCGTCATAATGTTGGTGTAGCTATCGACGATACGGCCGCTCATCAGTGAGCGGGCATCGGCTTGCTCGGAAGCGACTTTTTTCAGCTTAGGTACGTAATACATCTGCACCGTAACGTAAATCGCCAGCCAAATCAGCATCGGGATCATTAAGCGCCAATCGGCCTGCGCCAAAATCACTACAATCGCGGTGAAATAAACCATCACATACACAAACACATCGAGACTTTTCATCACGGTTTCACGTACCGCGAGCGCCGTTTGCATCACTTTGGTTGAGATGCGCCCTGCAAATTCGTCTTGATAAAACGACACGCTTTGCTTGAGTAGATAGCGGTGCGCCAACCAACGGATCGACATCGGGTAGTTACCGAGCAAAGATTGGTGGATCAGCAGTGAATAGAAAGCGATCAGTAGCGGCATGCCGACCAATACCAATAAGCCTAACCCAATCAAAGTGCTCTGGTTCTCGACTAAAAAGGTGTCTGGCGAGCTAGTGGAAAGCCAGTCCACCAGTTGGCCCATAAAGCCAAACAGAGAGACCTCGATAATCGCGATCGCCGTACTGAGTAACGCCATCACGATCAATGGTTTTTCAAAACCGCGAGTGTAGTGGCGACAAAAAGCCCACAAAGTGTTGGGTGGGCGTTGGGGTTCACCTTTGGGAAAAGGGTCGGTGAAACCTTCAAATAGCTTAAACATGAACAAGATCCTTGCTGTGATAGGGCGGCAGTGAGGGAGAGAGCACGCGTGCGAGCGTCCGCCAAAATGTGATTTTCTGTTAAAACGGAAGCAGTATAACGTTATCCATTGGTGACTTGAAGTTATACCCTTGCGAGTTGAAGCTACCACACCAAGTCGTTTGGTTTCGGTTGTGCGAGCCAATCCGCTTGGCGTGTTATTTCTAAGCGAATCCAGCCGATGTCATCCATAACGCCAGCAAATTTGACTGTGATGAACCTTTTTTTCAGTAAAAAGATAAAATTTATCGATTGAAATTCATCAAAATCAGCAAATCTTTAGTTAACATTCTGTTTACACTTTTGGGGTGAAATCGGTGATGAGTGCCTATTATGAATGTTCATCTACAACCCAATATGTTGATTCCGCGCTCTGCTGCGCAAACGGCTCGCGCTGTCGTTATGGTGCCGCCAAAAGAGTTCGGCTTTAATGCGCAAACTGCGCAAGATAATGCCTTTCAAAACCCGTTGGCACTCAGCGCTGAAACCATTTTGCAGCGCGCTATGGCCGAATTTAACGCCATGGTAAACGGTCTTCGCCAAGCGGACGTTGATGTTGTGATATTTGATTACCCCCTAGGCCAAGGTGCAACGCCGGATGCGGTGTTCCCCAATAACTGGTTTAGTACCACTGAGGCGGGCGAGCTATTTTTGTTCCCAATGGCGTGCGCCAACCGCCGTTTGGAAGTACGCCCTGAAGCTTTGATTGATACCTTACAAAAGCAAGGCTTTGCTGTGAAAAAACAGCACTCTTTGCTGGCGTTTACTGAGCAGCACGCTTTTTTAGAAAGTACTGGAGTGATGGTAATGGATCACCCCAATCGCACCATTTATGCGGGGCTTTCACAGCGCTGCGATCGTGAAGTGTTGGAAGTGTATGCCGAACAGATCGGCTATTCGCGCGTGGTGTCGTTCCAAACTCGATTGCCGTCTGGCTCGCCGATTTATCACACCAATGTGATGATGGCGATAGGTGAGCATTTCTGCGTGATTTGCGATGAAGCGATCCCCGAATATGAGCGCCGATTTGTCGTAAAGTCGCTGGCTAAAGATAAACAGGTAATTTCGATTTCGATTGAGCAGATGAACCACTTCTGCGGCAATATCCTGCAACTCGAAACCGCTGACGGCCAGAAAGTGATCGCGATGTCGCAATCCGCTTATGAAGCCTTTACGCTTACGCAACTCAATCAACTTGCCACTCACGGTAAGTTGCTGCCTTTCGCCGTACCGACTATAGAAACCATCGGCGGTGGCAGTGTGCGCTGTATGTTGGCTGAGTTGTTCTTGCCCAAAGGTTAACTAAGACTCTTACTGCCTGAATACCCACTCCATTTACGAAATGCATGGCGAAAGTTTGCTGAATCTGAAAAACCAACGCGTTCAGATAATGCTGCATGTTGTTTAGTTTACCGTGACGATTGATGAGAGAGCTATGACAGTGAGGGCATTAAGGGTTGTCTATTATTCGTGGTTCTAAATCGCGAATAATCTGAGACCTTGAGTCAGTTTTTCAACGTAAGTTGACTGGTTATCAGTGAGCTCAGAAAGCAGCCCGATTAGATTGCGAAATTCAAAATAGGACCGACATTTAGGTGCTTGCAGCCCCTATTAGGTGAAGTGGCTAAAATTTTATGTATTGAGCATTCGCAATACATTGCTATCTATTCAGGGCAACCGAACGTGTGTGCAACTTTTGATTAATTAGAGCAATTTATCCTTCAACGACTAAAAAACATTGAACAGTAGATGTTTCTATACATTCGTGAGCTGAACTTACGCAATGTCGGAATAATTCAATACTGTTTTTGCTCGAAAAGTTATCGTGTTTCACAACAACCATAAAAGGAGACAAAAGATGGCTTTACGTGCAAATTATATAGGGCTAGCACCCAAAGCAATGCAGATTCTTATGGAACAAGAAAGCTATTTACGAGCGCAATTTCAAAATTCAGAAACGGTGACCGTTTCTGTATGGGAACTGATTAAACTGAGAATCTCACAGATTAATCAGTGTGCTTTCTGTATTGATATGCATAGTAAAGATGCGATTGCTCAAGGCGAAACTTCAGAACGTATTATTGGTTTAAATGCATGGCGTGATATGCCATTGTATTCGGATATAGAGATAGCCTCGTTGGAGTTCGCCGAACATTTAACTAGCGGTAAAGTGGTAGATGAGCGGAGTTATCAAAAAGTACGCGATACATTGGGTGAGCAAGCTCTAGTTGACTTAACGATTGCCATTAACGCGATAAATAGTTGGAATCGAATTGTTAAAACATTTAAACCGGAGGTAGGCAGCTATAAGCCAGAATAGAGAGTCCAATCCAGAATTTGATTTTCAGCTGTCCCGACCTGTGGGGCAGCTTTCTGCGTTGATACAAGGTATATGGTCTGTTTCTGTTCCTGATTTTCGATCTGAACCCATCACAAAATGTCTATATTCTGATGCAGGCAGTGGGCTTCTATTCCATTTGGCTGGTGAAGTAAAAATAGGTGACAAATGGCTCCCTCAAGGCATTGTTATCTTGCCCATCAGTAAAATATCAGAAAAGGTCACCCTTTCACCCGGAGCTCAGCTGGCTGGCTTACGTTTTCTTCCTGCGATTGGTTATGGTCTGGTAGAGCAGCACTTTACTCGTCCAACGTTATTAACCGCTGATATTGGTCATCTTCATGAACTCGATGTCCTTTACGCTACGCTACAACTTGAGACAGGGAATCAAGGTCGAATTGAGATGCTTCATAAATGGGCAAGTAAAAGTTTCCAACTTAGCAACATTATTCCCAACTCCCTCAAACAGGCTCTGGAATGTATCGACCATGATGCGACGTTACAAGGTGTAGATGAACTTGTTGCATTGAGCCAGAGGCAAATTGAACGGCTTTTTAAACATTGGATGAATATTTCGCCAAAGCAGTATCAGCGTATTTTAAGAGTCCAAAGAACCGTCAACTATTTACGCCAAAACAAAGGCGTTAGTCTGGTGGAAGTTTCTCAACAATTTGGCTTTAGCGATCAAGCTCATATGACGAGAGAATTTCGTGCAATTGCCTGTATCACGCCTGGGAAAGTGTAGATTGGAGGACACTTTAGCATATGTGACCACTGATGAGATCTATCTAAGTAATCAGGATTTTATTTAATTCTAAGCAAATAAGTAAGATATCCCCTTCCTACTTGAAGTTGTAGCGGTGTTGGTTACGTTTGTTCACTCCAATCACATTGTCTGTCTATGCTCATGAGGATGAACTCACTTGCCACCTACCTGCAACTCCAAGTAGTTTGGGTATAGCAATTAAAAATTTAGCATTAATTGGGGTTTTCTTTTTAACGCTTGGTCATCCGCTGGAGCTGAAAAGAGTGACATTTCCCAAATCGGCTTGTGATAAAGTCCACGCCTGCGATAATTCGCTCAAATTGTTTTTTTGAATACTCAGGTACCCAACACATGTCATTTTCCTCTCTCGCGTTAAGCGCCGATCTAATCCAAGCTCTGCCTAAAGAGATCACCCAACCCACAGCTATTCAAACTTTGGTGATCCCTGCCATGTTAACGGGCAAAGATGTGTTGGCGTTGGCGAATACGGGAAGTGGTAAAACCTTGGCTTACGGTCTGCCTCTGCTTGAACGTTTAAAAACTAGCCCTGAGCAGCAAGCCTTAGTGTTGGTACCCACGCGTGAATTAGCCATGCAGGTGAGCGAGGTGCTCACTCAGGTTGGTACACCGTTAGGACTGAACACGCTCTGCTTGTGCGGTGGGGTAGATAAGACTGAGCAGCAAAATGCGCTGGCTGAGAACCCGAATATTCTGGTGGCAACCACGGGGCGTTTGTTCGATTTAACCCAAAGTGGATTGAGCTTGAACCGCGTAACGACGTTGGTGTTAGACGAAGCCGATCGTCTGCTCGACATGGGGTTTTGGCCACAAGTACAAGCGTTAGCAAGCCAAACCGCCGATGTGCGCCAAACCGTGATGTGTTCTGCGACCTTCTCTGATGATTTGAAACTTAAAGCGCAGCAATTGATGCGTGCGCCAACCCAAGTCTCTGCTAATCCTGAAAACAGCATCAACCAAGCAGTGCAAGAAACGCTGTATTTGGTGAACAAAGGCAGTAAAACGCAAGCTTTGGTAGCCCTTTTAAAGCAGCACCAATGGCCGCAAGTGCTGGTGTTTATCGGCGCAAAAGAGAATGCCGATAGTTTGACCAAAAAACTCAACAAAGCGGGCATAGTGGCCACTGCGCTGCATGGTGATAAAAGCCAAACGCAGCGTGAAGCGGCACTGGCAGAGTTTAAAAACGGCACAACCCAAGTGTTGATTGCCACCGATCTGCTCGCTCGCGGCATTCATATTGAGCAGCTTCCCGTTGTGATCAACTTTGAATTGCCGATGCATGCGGAAACGTACGTGCACCGTGTAGGCCGCACCGCCAGAGCGGGGCAGCAAGGCATTGCGCTCTCGTTAGTGTGTCACGGAGAAATGGATGCACTGAATGCGATTCGTACCCTAACCCAACGTCAATTACCTGTGCAGAATCTAGATGGTTTCCCGGTTACCGATCAGCCATCGACCGGTGAAAGCAAACGTGCTCCGCGTGATAAGCAAGCTAACCGTCGCACGCAAAATAAAAAGAGCGTTAAGCAGTTTCAGGGAAAGACGCGGACGTAAGTCAATCGAGTAGGCAATATTGGTAGGGAATTGATATTAAAACTGCCTTCTTAGAAGGCAGTTTTTTACACATTAAACCTAAGCGGAGGTGTGATGTGCTCCTTCGAGCTGACGTAAAGCTTTTTGATAAGCGAGCCATGCTGCCCAACCAGCAATAATATTGCCGACTAACGCACCAATAAAAAGCCCCTCGATTCCGTAGAAATGGGCACCGAGCCACAAACAAGGTAAGTAAAAAGCAAATAAGCGCAGCGCTGAAATAGTCAGGGCCACGTAAGACTTCCCAAGCGCGTTAGCGACGGACACCATCAACATACAGATCCCGAGTGCGCCGAGGCTGATCGGGACAATCACTAAGTGTAAATTCAGTATTTGGCTCACTTCGGTTTCGCTGGTCATCAGCTCAGCTAACGGTGTGGCAAAAACATACGTCACCAGAGCGATCAGCAGTTGAAAACCTAACACAAATTGACAGGCGATCCGTACCAATTGCCGAATGTGGGTGATCTCTTTAGCCCCTAACATGCGACCAATCATAGGCGGCAGTGACATGGTCATCGCTAACACGGCCACTAAGGCGAAAAACTCAAAGCGTGAGCCAAGTGCCCATGCGGCGACGGCGGCAGTACCAAAACTTGCCAGTAATTTGGTGGCAAACATGGAAGAGAGCGGAGGTAACAGTTGGCTTAACATCGCCGGTCCCATGATATGGCCAAGTGCAGTGAGGCTTTGCGAGATATTGAGATCTTGCCACTGATAACTCGTCCATTGGCGCTGGGCAACCTTAGGTGCGACGATAGCGATACCGACGCCAAAAGCAATAATGGTCGCGATCGCTGCACCATCAATTCCAAGATCGAAGGTAAAGATAAAAATCGGGTCGAGGATGAGGTTGAGCACACTGGTCACCATCATCAAAGTGCCTGGCAGTAGAGTATTGCCATTGGCGCGGCAGACACTGTAATAGAAGTAGAGCATAGCGCCTGTCCATGCACTGGCAAGCCACCAGAGCCAGTAGTGATCTATGATGGCAAAGACGGTTTCCGGGGCGCCGAGCAGGCCAAGCAAAGGTTGGCGTAATAGGTAAAGCACAAGGGCTATCAGCGCTACGCCAATACCACCGATAACGATCACCAAACCGCCTAACTGTTTAGCGTATTCGGTTTTTCCTGCACCGATGGCTCGAGAAATCACCGCTGTGGTGGCGATACCTAAACCGACTTGAATACCGATGATCACCATCTGAATCGGCATGGTAAAGCCTTGAGCCGCAAGAGGTAGAACCCCGAGCTGGCCGATAAAAGCGCTGTCAACTAACTGAAAGCTCATCAGTGACAGGACGCCAAACAGCATAGGCCAAGTCATCTGAAATAACTGCTTGGCTAAATAAGACGTTGAAGTTTGCATATACACTCGCACTTAATGGGGAGAATCCCCCTTATTTGTGGAGCCGCAGTGGTTACCTGAGTACACCTCAAGCATAGAGTGTTTCTATGCTCATGGGGATGAGCTCACTGACCGTCTACCTGCAACTCCAAGTCGTTTGGGCATAGACCTTATGTTGGGGTGAAATGGCTTTTCACAAGAAGGAAAGTGCAATTGTCACGGAAATGTTACGTTTTCATCAAGAGAGCTCGCGTTTAAAAAACTCGCCCCAAGCGATCTTGGGGCGAGTTTTTCTATCACTTACATACCCTTCTGACTTGAGGCTGTAATACCAAGCCGTTTGAGTCTACCCAGCGAGCGGATTAAACAGCTCTTGCGCTTTGTTTATACTCGGCGGAACTGTGCAACCAAGCTGGTTTGCTGGGCAAGGTTGTGTGCCAGTTGACGACACTCATTTTGGGTGTTTTCGGCTAATCCTAGAGTTTCCGTTGAGACATCACTGATGGATTGCACACTACGGTTCATATCTTCCGTTACATTGGCCATTTCTTCGATGGCGGTCGCGATTTGCTCATTACGCATCGTAATATCTGAAACTTGTGAGAGTAGAGCTGTCAGCTTGTCTCCTGATAAATGTGCGTTGTCTACACAAGATACAGAGAGCTTATTACCTTGCTCAATCGTCTCTACAGCATTGCGGGTACTGGTTTGAATTGAGGTGATGACTTCTTGGATCTCTTTCGTCGATTCGGTGCTGCGCTGAGCGAGTTTACGAACTTCATCGGCAACCACAGCAAAACCGCGTCCTTGATCGCCAGCACGCGCCGCTTCAATGGCCGCATTCAGTGCTAACAAGTTGGTTTGCTCAGCAATACTCTGAATCACTTCCATGACTTGACCAATCATCGCACTTTGTGAAGAGAGCTGCTCAATCACAGAAGACGCAGTTTTCATCTGGCTTGCCATTTCACCTATCGCATCGACGGTTTGCTCGACCGCATGCATACCATCTCGAGCGGCATTTTTTGCATGAACAGTGGCATCTGAGGCGGCTTGTGCATTGTGCGCAATCTCAGTGGCGGTGATATTCATCTGAGTGATCGCGGTGGCTAACTGCTCGGTCTCGCGAGTTTGAGCATCAAGATTATCTGCTGTCGTTGCACTGTTTTGGGACGACATTTTGGCTGCCTCACCAATTTGAATGCTGGAATCTTGAATACGACCTACTACTGCATTGAGTTCGGATTGGCGCATTTTCATCGCGAGTTGGATCTCAGATAAATCATCGACTCGACCGTTGTAAACCAGTTCCATCAGTGGGTTATCGAAGACTTTGCGCGCTTCTTGTGAAAGGGTTTCTAAGCGGCGAGTAAATTGATAGGCCATGAGGATGGTTAACACAAGCATCAATGGTAGACCTGCACCAGCGAAGAATCGATCCGCCGCAAAACTGATACCTGCCACTACGATAAAACCGAGCCCTAAACGCTGCCATAGGCGAGTGCGTGGCATTTTTAACTGCCAAGGTGTTTTGCCTGCTTTGATCTCTTTGTAGAGCTTATCCGCATTATCGACATGCTGCCGACTCGGACATAAACGAACCGACTGGTATTCCACTACCTTGCCATTTTCTTTAATCGGTGAAGCAAAGGCATCCACCCAATAATGGTCGCCATTTTTGCAGCGGTTCTTCACCATTCCCATCCAAGATTTGCCAGCCTTGAGGTGTTCCCACATGTCTTTAAACGCTTCAGGCGGCATATCGGGGTGACGAACCATGTTATGTGGTTGGTTTACGAGCTCATCAAGCGTGTAACCGGCGACATCACAAAACTCTTTACTGGCGTATTTGATATGACTGCTGAGAGTGGTGGTCGAAAGAAGATTGAAGTGAGGTGGATAGGTGACTTCCTTTTGAGTAACAGGTTGGTTATTGCGCATAAAAGAGCTCCATTCAATAGTTCCTGTTACGCCAAATGCTGTGCGTTGTGATTGTGATTATCGTTGTCTTTAACGTATAGGTGGGGTTATGTCGCGAAGCAAGTGAGGAAAGCGAAATTTTATGTGACTAGAGGCAGAGTAAAAACTCTGCCTCTGTTCAAGTAGGTTTGGTATACCTTAGATTAACGTTTAGACACAGCGCCCAGTTTCAGCCAAGTATCAATTACCGTGTCTGGGTTGAGAGAAACAGAGCTGATGCCTTGTTCCATGAGCCACTGTGCAAGGTCATCGTGATCCGATGGTCCCTGACCACAAATACCCACGTATTTTCCAGCGCGCGTTGCCGCATCAATCGCCATTTTCAGCATGATTTTTACCGCAGGATTGCGTTCATCAAACAGATGAGCTACATCGCCAGAATCACGATCCAGTCCTAAAGTGAGCTGAGTCATATCGTTCGATCCGATGGAAAAACCATCAAAGAATTTCAAAAACTCATCGGCGAGAACTGCGTTGGAAGGCAGCTCGCACATCATGATCACTTTCAAACCTTGTTCGCCACGGCGTAAACCAAATTTCGCGAGCAGATCGATCACCGCTTCGGCTTCACCTGTGGTGCGCACAAATGGGATCATCACTTCGACGTTTTTCAACCCCATTTCATGGCGGACACGTTTGATGGCTTGCGTCTCCAGCTCAAAACAGTCTTCAAACACGGGAGAGATGTAACGCGATGCGCCACGGAAACCAAGCATCGGGTTCTCTTCGTGAGGTTCAAATTCACTGCCGCCAAGTAAGTTGCTGTACTCATTCGATTTAAAATCGGACATACGCACAATCACCCGTTTTGGCCAGAAGGCAGCCGCGATGGTGGCGATCCCTTCGGTCAGCTTACTGACGTAGAAATCAATCGGGTCACGATAGCCGCGGATGCGATCTAGGATCTGCGTTTGCAATTCGGCACTTTGCGCATCGAAATTGAGCAGCGCTTTTGGGTGGATACCAATCATCTTATTGATGATGAACTCTAAGCGAGCCAGCCCCACGCCTTCGTTCGGGATCTGCGCGAAATCAAAGGCGCGATCGGGATTACCCACGTTCATCATCACTTTGGTGGGCAGCATCGGCAGCTCATCTACTGAAGAGCGGCGCACCGCGAAATCCAACTGGCCTGCATACACATAACCGGTTTCTCCTTCTGCGCAGGAAACGGTGACTTGTGCGCCATCGCTCAGGCGACGCGTGGCATCACCACAACCGACAATCGCAGGAATTCCCAATTCACGAGCAATGATCGCCGCGTGACAAGTTCGTCCGCCACGGTTAGTAACAATCGCGGCTGCTTTCTTCATCACCGGTTCCCAATCGGGGTCCGTCATATCGGTGACGAGTACATCGCCTTGCTGCACGAGCGACATTTGATCCAGAGAATCGACCAAACGTACGGTACCACTGCCAATGCGCTGACCAATCGCGCGGCCTTCGAGTAGCACAGAGGCCTTATGGCTCAGCTCATAGCGCTCAATCACGTTCTGTTCGCTCTGTGAACAGACGGTTTCTGGGCGAGCTTGAACTATGTAGAGCTTACCGTCGATGCCATCTTTCGCCCACTCAATATCCATCGGACGTTGGTAGTGTTTTTCAATGATCAACGCTTGTTTAGCCAGCTCTTGGATCTCGGCATCGGTCAATGAGAACTGGTTACGCTCGTGTGCGGAGGTATCGACGACTTCCACTTGCTTGCCAATCACTTGGCTGTTGGCGTAGATCATTTTGCTCAGCTTGGAGCCAAACGTTTTTTTGACAATCGCAGGATAGCCCGCTTCGAGCAGCGGCTTGTGCACGTAAAACTCATCTGGGTTAACTGCGCCTTGTACCACCATTTCACCTAAGCCCCAAGCTGCAGTGATAAACACCACTTTGTCGAAGCCAGATTCGGTATCGAGCGTAAACATCACGCCTGAGGCGGCTTTATCCGAACGTACCATGCGCTGAATGCCTGCCGAGAGCGCAATGCCGCGATGGTCGAAACCTTGATGAACACGATAAGAAATAGCGCGATCGTTAAACAACGAAGCGTACACATGCTTGGTTGCTTCCAGTACCGCATCAATGCCTTTGACGTTAAGAAACGTCTCTTGCTGACCTGCAAACGAGGCATCAGGCAAGTCCTCTGCAGTGGCGGATGAGCGCACCGCAACCGACAATTCGCTGTTGCCATCAATCAGTTGGTTGTAATTGGTGCGGATCTCTTGTTCCAGCTCGGCTGGGAAGGGGGCTTGTAAAATCCATTGACGAATCGCGGCACCGGTTTTACGCAGCGCGTCGACATCGTCAACATCCAACTCGTCGAGCAATTGGTGAATACGTTCATCGAGTCCTTCAAAATCGAGGAATTGGTTGAAGGCATACGCGGTGGTGGCAAAGCCATTGGGCACGGAAACGCCAGCGTTGGCAAGGTTAGAAACCATTTCGCCGAGCGAGGCATTTTTCCCGCCGACTTTATCCACATCTTGCATGGATAGGCTATCAAACCAGAGGGTGTTCTTTTGCATGTCTTTCTCCAGAAACATTGCAGCTTGTAGGGTTGGCAATCGTTTGCTTCTCTTGGCAAAAAAATTCGCGAAGGAATTTTCAAAGCTGTGGGAGAGGCGCTGGAATGCCGGGTTTTGTTATGCGTATTATGGTGCTTATCCTAATCAAAAATTTTTGAAAGATTAAATAGAAGATGCAAATGGAATCGCAACGCCGTGATGTGTTCTATGTTTCTGATGGAACGGCCATCACTTGTGAAACGTTGGGGCACGTTGTACTGGGTCAGTTTGCTGTGCAACCCAATGAAAAAACCTTTCCGTTTGTGGAAAGTGACGAAAAATTGAGTGAACTGCTCAAGCAGATCCAACGTTCTTATCAATTGCACGGGGTAAAACCTTTGGTGTTTTTCTCCATGGTGATCCCCGAAATGCGTACCCGTTTGCTGCAAGCGCCCGCGCATTTTTACGATGTGTTGGAGAGCATAGTGCAGCGGGTGAGTCTGGATATTGAGATGGAGCCCGCGCCTAAGTTGCAACGCTCGCGCAGTGTCGGCAAGGACTCGGACACCTATTTTGACCGGATCGCTGCCATTGAATACACCTTGGCACATGATGATGGCGTTTCGCTCAAAGATCTCGACCGGGCTGACATCATTTTGCTTGGTGTGTCGCGCAGCGGAAAAACGCCCACCAGTTTGTACATGGCGATGCAGTTTGGCCTGCGCGTGGTGAACTACCCCTTTATCGCCGAAGATATGCATGCGATGCGCCTGTTGCCTGAGTTTGAGTTTCATCGTCATAAACTGTTTGGTCTTACCATCAATGCGGAGCGTTTGACTGAAATTCGCGAAAACCGTTTGGCAGGCAGCGAATACGCCAGCAACCAGCAGTGTTTGCAGGAATTAGCGACGGTCGAAGCGCTGTTCCGCCGTGAAGCCATCCCATACATCAACACGTCCTCCTTGTCGGTGGAGGAGATCTCTACCCGGATCCTTGAACGCACAGGCTTAAAGCGCCGTTTATTCTAATTTCTATTACGATAAGGGCATTTTGAGAAGGGGCGAAAGAGCCCCTTCTCTTTTCCCAAATTATCGGTTTGGGAAAGTATTTTTTATGCGTACTCGCTTGGCTGCTCTGTACTCTCTTGCGTTGCCAACCTTGGTCTCGCGACTTCATCCACCAGATACAAGATGGATTGATAAGGAATGCCGCTGTGGTGTGATAAGCCGATTTCACACGTGCGGCTATTACTAAACCCACGGCTGCAGTGCGCCGGCACTTGCTCTTTGAGAGAATGGACGGCAGCGGCATTGAGCTCAGGCGTAGTAAAACCTTTGTCTCCCGCCCAGCCACAGCACTGAATGTGCTCAGGCACAATCACCTCACTGGCGCAGGCTTTGGCCAGTTTCAGCATATCGCCTTCTAAGCCAAGGCGGCGCGAGCTACAAGTGATATGCAGCATGATGGTTTCTTGCTTCGGCGCGAGTGTGAGGTGATCCAGTAAGTAACGACTTACCAACCCCGTTGGCTCCAGAATTTCCATCGGTTTGGTGAACTGCTCAATGCTGCGTTTGGCGCACGGGCTGGTGTCCATCAAGATCGGATAACGCCCTTCTTGGCTAGCTTGCCATAAAGCGTGTTCGAGCTGCTGGGCTTTGCTCTGCGCAATCTCAGTCATCCCTTTGCTGTCATAAGGCATACCACAGCACTGGCTGCTGAGCTCTGTAGGCAGGATCACTTCAAAGCCGGCTTTATTGAGCAGGGAGAGGGTGACTTCCGTCAGTGGGCGTTGATCGGTCGCGCTTGCTTGTTGACCCATATTGCGGCTGGCACAAGAGGGCAGGTAAACCACTTTTTTGTCACTGCGCGGCAGATTTTCGACAGCGAGTTCCAGCGAGTGAGTGTTCGCTTGCGGCATTTCCGGCATCCACAAAGGGGTTTTGCCTTTGCTGATCCGGCGCAGACCATTAACCATGGAACCCACCGATTTTTCTCCGAGCACTTTGGTTGCCAGTTGGTTAGCTTTTAATCCTGTGCGAGCGAGCGTGGTGGTCGCGGTAAAGTGCTCTGCTGTCCAACGCGCAATCGGGGTAAATTTTTGGTATTTGGCGGTGCGCAGTTTTTTGACCAAATCGCCGGTATTGATGCCGACGGGGCAACGCTCGGCGCACAATCCAGTTGCGGCGCAGGTATCTAACCCTTGGTACTCAAACACTTGCTCTAGTTCGCTAGAGGCAACGCTTTCACCTGCTGCGCGGCGGCGTTGCAATTCGCGATACAACACAATACGTTGGCGTGGTGATAACGTGAGGGTGCGTGATGGGCAGACCGGTTCACAGAAACCACATTCGATACAGCGATCCACCAAGTTATCGGCCGCAGGCATGGGTTTAAGGTTGCTGATGTGCGAATGCTTATCTTCGTTGATGATAACGCCGGGGTTGAGCAGGCGTTTGGGATCAAAGAGCGCTTTGATTTTTTGCATCAAGGCGTAGCCTTCTTTACCCCATTCCAGTTCAACGTAAGGGGCCATGTTGCGTCCTGTGCCATGTTCGGCTTTCAGTGATCCTTGGTATTTTACGGCCACCAGTTCGGCTACATCGTCCATAAACGCGCCGTAACGTTCGATTTCACTTTGCTTATCAAAGCCTTGAGTAAACACAAAGTGCAGGTTGCCTTCAAGGGCGTGACCAAAGATGATCGCTTCACTGTAGTGGTATTTGTCAAACAGAGCTTGCAGATCGCGCACGCCTGCTGCGAGCTTTTCCACCGGAAAGGCCACATCTTCAATGATGACCGTAGTGCCCACTTCGCGTACAGCCCCCACCGCTGGGAACATGCCTTTACGAATGCCCCATAAGGTCGCCACAGTTTTGCTCTCGGAAGTAAACGGAACCGATTCAATAATTTGGTAGCGTTGTAGCGCGCTCATCACTTGCTCACACTGAGTGTGTAAGGTTTGCGCGTCACTGGCGTGGGATTCAACCAGTAGTGCAGCGGCTTCTAAATCGAGCTTGGCGATAAATTCCGGCATGCCTTTTTTGTCGGCAACCGAGCGTAGCGCGCGTCCATCCATCATTTCTACCGCTGCCACTGGCGTTTTGGAAAGCGTGGTCACCGCTTGGCTGGCTTGTTCAATATCGGCAAACACCAGTAGCGCAGAGGCTTTGTGTGCGTGTTCAATCACGGTGTGATAGGTGATGTCGGCGATAAAGCCGAGTGTGCCTTCTGAGCCAATCATCAAGTGGGTCAGCACTTCGATTGGATCAGAGAAATCAACCAAGGCGTTCAGCGCATAACCTGTGGTGTTTTTTAGGCGGTATTTGTGGCGGATGCGTTCGGTGAGCTCAGAATTGGCTAGAGTCTCTTGGCACAGCGCGTGAATTCCTTCCACCAAGTCGGCACGCTCTTGTTTAAAACGTGCCACGCTGCCTGGGTCACGTGTATCGAGCACATAACCGTCGGCAAACACAATTTGCATACCATCGACGGTGCGATAAGAGTTTTGCGCCGTACCGCAGCACATGCCGCTGGCGTTATTGGCCGCAATGCCACCGATTTTACAAGTGTTGATGGAGGCGGGATCGGGGCCGATTTTGCGCTGAAACGGGGCAAGGTACTTGTTGGCATCGGCGCCAATCACGCCCGGTTGCAGGCGAATTTTCAAGCCTTGGTTTTGCACTTCATGCCCGCGCCAATCGTCGGTTAAGGTGATGAGTACCGAATCGGAAACCGCTTGACCCGATAAGCTGGTGCCTGCCGCGCGAAAGGTAAAATGGATACCCAGTTGGCCACAACTCTGAATAGCAAAAATCACTTCATCGAGTGATTTGAGGCGTAACACGATTTTGGGGATCAACCGATAAAAGCTGGCATCGGTACCGTAGGCGAGCCGTTTCGCTTCTTGAGTAATAATGCGCTGCGGATCAATTCGGCTCGCTAAAATCTGTTCGAGCTGATAGAGACGATCGGCGATCGGTGGGGTCATATTGTGCTTCCTCGTGTGTTCCCTCAATTCACTTTTTACCTGAAGTTGCAGGGGGGGGCTGCAACTTCAAGTCGTTTAAGGTTAGGGGATACTTTTATTATCTTTTGACTAATGAATCGCGTGACAGTTCGGCAATGCTCTTTGCGCCAGTCAAGGTCATGGCAACCCGCATTTCTTTTTCATACAGGTCGAGCAGGTTTTCTACCCCAGCGCGCCCTTGCGCTGCTAGAGCGTAAATAAACGAGCGGCCGAGCATGGTACAATCTGCGCCGAGTGCCAGCATGCGTACCACGTCTAGACCAGTGCGGATACCCGAATCGACCAGAATCTTCAGGTCGCCTTTCACCGCATCGGCAATCGCGGGTAGTGCTTGCACGGTAGAAAGCACGCCATCTAACTGGCGGCCACCGTGGTTAGACACCACAATGCCGTCTGCGCCGAAACGCACTGCGTCTTTTGCATCTTCCGTATCCAAAATGCCTTTGATGATCATTGGGCCGTCCCAGAAATCACGGATCCACTCTAAGTCTTTCCATGAAATGGAAGGGTCAAAGTTTGCGCCCAGCCAGCCGATGTAGTCTTCCAGTTTGGTCGGTGAGCCACGGTATTTGGAGATGTTGCCCAAGTCGTGCGGCTTACCAAGCAAACCCACATCCCATGCCCAGCTTGGGTGTGTCATGGCTTGCAATACGCGGCGCATCGCAGCGTTAGGGCCGCTCATGCCAGAATGCATATCGCGATAACGGGCGCCCGGTACTGGCATATCCACGGTGAACACCAGATTTTTCACGCCAGCGGCTTTGGCACGCTCCAATACGTTTTTCATAAAGCCGCGATCTTTTAAAACGTAAAGCTGGAACCAAATTGGACGATGAATCGAAGGCGCCACTTCTTCAATGGGACAGACCGAAACCGTGGAAAGAGTAAAAGGAATACCTTTCGCTTCCGCTGCTTGCGCGGCTTGCACTTCGCCACGGCGTGCGTACATACCGGTTAAACCCACAGGAGAAAGGGCGATCGGCAGCGCCATTTTTTCGCCAAACAGCTCGGTTTCTAAACTCAGCTCCGACATATCACTCAGTACACGTTGGCGCAGTGCAATGTCGGCCAGATCATCGGTATTGCGTCTGAGTGTGTGTTCTCCATACGAGCCGCCATCGATGTAGTGGAACAAAAAGGGCGGGAGTTTGGCTTTGGCTGCAGCGCGGTAATCGGTCGAAGCGGAAATGATCATAATGCAATCCTATTCTGGGCCTATTCTGTGAATGTTTCTTTTTGCTCAAGCCCATACACGAGGTGCAAGGTGAGTTTGAGCGATGAGAGCGAGACGCTCGCTCTCGGTACTGATTAAAGTTTTAGCGTTTCATTAAAGCATCGGTCATGTTGAAGCCGTAAATCACGGTCATGCCGATGATGCCGGTCAAAACAAGATAGTAGAGGGTTGGCAAAACGGTTTTGCGCAGTGTCGCACCTTCATGACCCAGCAGGCCAACCGTCGCGGATGCCGCGACCACGTTATGGATGGCAATCATGTTACCGGCGGCTGCACCAACGGCTTGCAGAGCGATGATCACCACGCTCGAGATGGTCAGCGTTTGTGCCACTTCAAATTGGAATTGGCTGAACATCATATTGGACACTGTGTTGGAACCGGCAATGAAAGCGCCCAGTGCACCAACGGTTGCACTCAGCATTGGGAAAGCGTCACCCACTAAACCTGCTGCAAAGTTAGCGGTTGTCACGGGCATACTGGCTAAATCTGCGCCGTTAACTCCAGAGTTAATGAAAATCCGCACCATCGGGATGGTAAATACCAGTACAAAGCCTGCGCCAATCAAGGTTTTGGTCGATTCACCAAACGCTTTGCCCATCGGCGCTAAGCTGCGAGCTTGAGTGAGAACCGCAATCAAGGCCACAAACACCAGAATGCCGCCAGGTAGATAAAGCGGCTCAATGGCCGTGCTGATGCCGGTTTCACCTAAAATATTGCTAAAGGAAACCTTGATACCCAGTAGCAACGCTTTGACATCCGCACTCACACGGCTAGCGACGAGAATAACCGCGAGCAGCACATAAGGTGCCCATGCGAGAGCAAGACTCATCGGCTTGGCTTTGACGTCATCCAGATCCATTTTCAGCGAGCCTAACCATTCCGCAGGCCATTCGTTTTCAGGACGAAAATCCCATTGGGTTTTGGGTACCAAGAAGCCTTTTTTCGCCGCCGTCACCACAATCGCAAGACCTACGAGACCGCCCATGAGTGAAGGAAACTCAGGGCCGAGGAACACGCCGGTCAGCGCGTAAGGAACAGTAAAGGCAAGGCCTGAAAAAATCGCGAAAGGTAGAATGTCCAAACCTTCTGTCCAACTGCGGTTTTTACCGAAGAAACGGGTCAACATCATCGCCATCAAAATGGGCATCAGTGTGCCGACTGAGGCGTGGATCAGCGCCACACTGGTGGTGATTTGCTGCAGATACACATCCCAGTTTGAACCGTTAGCCAGCAGCGCTTCCGTGATGTTGTGGGTGTCCAGACCTTTGTTGACGCCAACAATGATTGGCGTACCAACGGCGCCAAATGAAACGGGCGTCGATTGGATCATCATGCCCATTAACACCGCCGCAAGGGCGGGGAAACCAATCGCAACCAGCAGTGGGGCGGCAATCGCCGCAGGCGTTCCGAAGCCTGAAGCGCCCTCAATAAAGGAGCCAAAACACCAAGCGATGATGATGGCCTGCACGCGGCGATCCGGTGAAATGTTGGTAAAGCCGTTACGAATCGTGGTAATCGCACCCGTGTATTTGAGCGTGTTGAGCAGGAAAATCGCACCAAACACAATCCACAACACAGAGACCGTGATGCCCAAACCTTGCAATACGGAGGCGATCACGCGGTTAGCCGACATATTCCAAAATATCAGGGCAATCGCAACGGTAAGGGCGAAAGCCACGGGCATGGCTTTCTTGGCTGGCCAGTTGAGGCCGACCAGTAAAATAGCGGCCACCACTATGGGTGAAAAGGCCACCAGCGCGAGCAGTGTTTCATTCATGGAGTACTTCCTCGTCCTTGAACTCTCCATCAATCGGGATGAGCTAACGCGCACAGAATGTAGGGTACGGCTAACCAGTAAGAGTTCGGTTGTTGATTTTTTATAGTTGTGATGGGGTTGTTAAGTTGGCGTGAATTTACTGCTTTATTTTTTGTGGATATAGGGAAATAATGAAATTCATTATTTCCAAAAATAACAAAATCAGATGCGTGCCGATGACTTAATTTTGTTTTATCAAGTGATTGAATTGGGGAGTTTCAGTAAGGTTGCAGAGCAAAATGGCCTTACAAATTCGGTGGTTAGCAAAAGATTGGCGCGATTGGAAGAAGAACTTGGCGTGCAGCTATTGTATCGAACAACGCGTAAATTGACCTTGACTGAGGCAGGCAAGGCATTGTTGCACGGTGCTAAAAATGTGAAGCAAGCCACTCAAGAAGCACTGGATGCGGTGGTGGGATTTGGCGAAAACGTCAGCGGTCACATCAAAATGTCGGTGCCGACCATCTCGGGTGACTTGATTTTGGCCGATGCGGTCGCTGAGTTTTGTAACCTGCATCCGGGGCTGACGGTGGATATGTCGCTGGATAATCGCTTCGTAGATCTTGTTGAAGGCGGCTATGACTTGGTGATCCGCACCGGTTATTTGGAAGATTCGAGTTTGATTGCGCGGCATATTTTGGACTCGCAGTGGGTAGTGTGCGCGTCTCCCGCTTACATTGCCCGCAACGGTAAGCCACTCAAGCCAGAAGATTTAGCTAGACACAACTGCTTGCAATACGCCTATCAAACCACGGGGGCGACCGATTGGGAATTTAAAGGGGCAAAAGGCAACTACATAGTTAAAGTGTCCGGTACCTTTTCGACCGATAATGCCACCGCACTGCGTAAAGCTGCGCTTGGTGGGCACGGCATTGCTTATGTACCGCGCTGTTTGGTGTATCACGATTTTCGTAATGGCGAATTGGTGGACGTGTTTCCAGAACAGGTCGGCAAAAAACTTGGTATCTACGCAGTTTATCCATTCACGCGCCAACCGCCCAACAAAGTGCGTTTGTTGATTGAGCACATACGTGCCCGTTATTTAGCGATATCACATTATTTTTAAAAGATAAAAGACTCACTCATCAAGGCCGCTTCCTATGAGGATTATCACTTCTTAAGCATTTCCCGTAAAAAAGGCGTGGTAACAAATTGCGCATATTTTCAATCCTAAGTCTATCCTTTTGAATAACGTGTAAACGAATGAAGGATACCTCAAATGCGTCATGGACTAAGCAAATGGCTTTGGATTCCGCTTTTATCATTATCGGCGGCTTTTTCTGTTAAGGCTGACACTTTGATACTGACCTCGCTAGATTGGCCGCCCTACTCAGGTGATGGGTTGGCTGAAAAAGGTGCGTCGATTGCGGTGGTTAAGGCGGCCGTTGAAGCGATGGGCCATGAGTTGGTGGTTGAGTTTTATCCTTGGTCACGAGCAGTGCATCTGGCTAAAGGTGAAGCCAAGTATTCCGGTTATTTTCCGGAGTACTTTTTTGAAGACAACAGCTTATTGTTCTCCGATTCTATCGGCAAAGGCCCATTAGGTTTTGCGGAAAATGTGGCCAATCCTATTCAATGGTCCGTGCTTGAGGATCTCAAGCCGCACACCATTGGTGTCGTTCGTGACTACATCAATACCCCTGAACTTGATTCAATGATCGCCCAAGGGCAATTACTCTCTTCTGCGGTTAACAGCGATGTTCAAAACTTACAGAAAGTGGCCAAAGGCCGCGTGCCTCTCGCGGTCATTGATAGCAACGTATTTAACTACCTTAAGAATAATGATCCCAGCTTGGCGGCAGATAAAGACCAGCTACAGATGAATAAGCAGTTGTTGGTTGAAAAAGATCTGCACATTGCATTTCGCAACGACGCACAGGGTCAGAAATGGCAAGCCATCGTTAATGAAGGTCTGAAAAAGATCGACATCGAAAAAATTATGAATAGCTACCTGTCAAAGTAGCAGAATCACAATGTCAGATTGGGAAAAATAACTTGGGAGAATAGGAACCTACCATGCCACTTTACTTGCCTGTGAAGTGCGTGCTGGTGAAGAGGGTTTCTCTTGAGCCTTCTGGTTTAATGGAGGTCACATGTTTAGAAGTATTAAAGTCGCCTCAATTGTGCAGATTGTGTTTGCGGTGTGTGCGGTTTTGCTGGCATTAACGGTATTTGAGTACAAAAAAGCGCTCAATACTTTTACTAACGATCTTAATTTGACGGTCAGTAACACCTTAACGCGGTTGCAAGTCAATTTGCCTAAACCGCTATGGGATTTTGACTTAGAGACAGTGAAGTCGGCGATCAGCGCGGAGTTGAAAACGCCGGAAATCTCGTCGATCAAAATTACCGATACTGCAGGTAAATCCATTTTGTATCTGACCCTAGCTCAAGAGATAGATGATAAGGGATTACGCAAAACGATCGCAGTAGAAAACGAAGGCGCATTGGCCGAGTTAGCTTCTGTGAGCGGAGAGTTAGAGTTTGTTGAATATGGTAAGAAGAACCCGCTCGGCTCGATTGAAATTCGCTATTCCGATGAGTTTATGCATCAGCAATTGGCTGAGTATGTGTCTTTTAATCTGCTCAAAGTATTGATTTTAGCGATTCTTATCCCTTGTATGCTGTTTATTATCCTGAACTTTTCAGTGTTGAAACCACTGAATGAGTTGGGTGATAAAACCCGTACTCTATCCAGTGGGGATGCAGATCTCACCCATCAGTTACCCGTTCCTAAATACAAAGAATTTCAAGCTGTGACTCAAGGCATTAATCAGTTCACGACCACGCTGCGCACCATAGTCGTGGAAGTGAATGATGCTTCTTCTGAACTGCGCTTACAAGCCCAGCAAAGCCGAGAAAAGGCGGAAGAAAACGTTGCACAAATTGACCAGCAAAAACATCAGTTGGAAACCATCGCTGCAGCCGCCACAGAACTGAACCACTCGGTCGCAACCGTCGCACAAACTGTGAATGAAACGGCTGAACAAGCGCTGAATGCGACAAGGTTAACCGATAATGTTGTCCATGAAATTGGTTCAGCGACGTCTGATATCTCCAACATGTGTAATGAAATGGTACGAGTCAATCAAGAGATGAGCAAACTGCTGATTGAAGGGGAGAAAATCACCACAGTACTGAATGTGATTAATGATATTTCAGAGCAGACGAACTTACTGGCGTTAAACGCGGCGATTGAGGCAGCACGTGCTGGTGAACAAGGGCGCGGATTTGCGGTGGTTGCCGACGAAGTGCGAAATCTAGCCGTGAAGACCAGCCAATCCACAGAGCAAATTAAAGCCAATATCACCAATTTGAACCGTGCAACCAATACGGTGGAAGAAGAGTTAACGCGGATGACCGGACTGCTGGAAAAAACAGCAGAGAAGGTTAGCCATTCGCAGTCATCGATTCGAAATGTGAAATCGTCAGTGGAAATGATTTCTGAACGAAGCGATCAAATCCATCAATCAGCCGCAGAGCAGAGAACCGCAATTGAAGAGATTAGCCTTGCAATTGTTGAAGCCTCAGAGGCGGCCAACAGTGTTTATGACCGCGCTGCTCAAAACGCGGAAGGAACAAAACGAGTCAGCGCAATCAGCGCATTAATTGCCGAACACATGGCGAAGTTTAGAACTTAGGTCAATAACGGGAGTGTTTATGATGAAATCCATTGCTACTTTAATCAGTGTTGTATTGTGTAGTTTTTCCGCTTGGGCTCAAACCATTACTGCAGCGCAAGATCCATGGCCACCTTTTGTGATGGAGAATGCGCAGCAAAAAGGGCTTTCGGTGGATATTGTGACCGCCGCGTTTGCTACTCAAGGCTATACGGTGGAGTTTACTATCATGCCTTGGTCGCGGGCGCTGAATGATGTTAAAGAAGGGAAAATCGATATTCTACCCGCGACATGGTTTACCCAAGAGAGAACTGCCTATCTCACTTACTCCGATAACTATCTGACTAATCAAGTGAAGTTTATTAAGAAAGCCGGAGATAACTTTGAATTTGCTGGACTGGCCAGTTTAAACGGTAAGAAAGTTGGGATTGTTCGTGGTTATGGGTATGGCGATGAGTTTATGAATGATCCCTCGTTTTTCCGTCCAGAATCTACTGACCTCAAACAAAATTTACAGAAACTGCAAGCTGGACGGATTGATCTTGCTGTCGAAGATGAGCTGGTGGCCAAATCGATCATTACCGAAGCTGGTATGAATTTGGCGGATTTTGCCTTCACCAACCAAGCGATTTCGGAAAACCCACTGCATGTGACTTCCGGTAAAGCCAATCCACGTTCAGAAGAGTTGGTGGCTGCGTTTAATAAAGGGTTAGCGGAAATTAAAGCCAATGGCACATTTGATAAACTGTTAGCCGATTACGGTATCAAATAGCACCTTATCTCTGTTTAACTGCAGCAATAAAGAATAAAAAACTCGCTCAATTTGAGCGAGTTTTTGTTGTCGGCGGCCAAACCGAAAAGGCAGCTATGCCATGGTGAAATCCGTATAATCTTCATTCACTAATAAGTGTAGACGTCATTCGTGAAGTTAATATGAATCATGCTGCATTTTCTTCCAGAATGTCGAAAGAGGCAGCGATCAGTTTCTTGGTGTATTCATGTTGTGGATTATGGAAGATGGATTCCGCATTGCCTTGCTCCATCACTTGCCCTTTTTGCATCACCAGCACGCTATCCGATAACGCTTTTACCACGGCAAGATCGTGGCTGATGAACAGATAGCCGATGTTGCGTCGTTTTTGAATCTCTTTTAGCAGTTCAATGACCGTCAGTTGTACGGAGCGATCCAGCGCTGAAGTGGGCTCATCCAATAAAATAAAGGAAGGTTCCAGAATTAGCGCCCGAGCAATTGCAATCCGCTGACGTTGACCGCCGGAGAACTCATGTGGGTAACGATTAATCGAATTCGGATCTAATCGCACTTCTTCGAGCGCTCGTCTCGCCCGTTGCATACGTTCCAACCTGCTGATGTGTGGTTGATGAACCAAAAGCCCTTCAGTGATGATTTCGCCAACGGTCATACGTGGAGAAAGCGAGCCATAAGGGTCTTGAAACACCATCTGAATGTCTTTTTTCAGGGCTAAGCGCTGTTTCTCGCTCAAAGCGCGAAAGTCTTGCCCTTTGAAGGTAATCTGACCCGTGGAAGGCAGTAAACCAATCAAAGCTCGCCCTAAGGTGGATTTTCCGCTGCCTGATTCGCCTACGATACCGAGGGTTTCGCCTTGCTTGAGTTCAAGAGAAATCCCTTTCACTGCTTCAAAGTACTGATTACGACGGCTGATAAAGTGCGGTTTAACCAGAAACTTGACTCGAATATCTTCGGCTTTGAGCAGTGGTGCTGCATCGACAGCAACTGGCTCTTTAATGCCTTTGGGTATCGAGTTAATCAACATGCGTGTGTAATCATGCTCAGGTTGCTGGAAAAGCTGTTCAGTAGAGCCTTGCTCCACCACATCCCCTTTGCACATTACCAGCACGCGGTCGGCAACAAATTTCACCACACCTAAATCGTGGGTGATAAACAAAATCGCCATGCCCATATTGGCTTGGATCTCTTTGATGAGTCGGAGCACTTCGGCTTGAACTGTGACATCAAGCGCCGTGGTCGGTTCATCGGCGATCAAAATATCCGGCTCATTGATCAGTGCCATCGCAATCATAATGCGCTGTAACTGACCGCCGGAAAACTCATGCGGGAATTTTTGGTAAGCGCCTTTGGGGTCGGGCAGATGAACGAGCTGAAACAGCTCCAAGACTCGCTGTTTCGCTTGATTCTGGCTGACACTACGGTGACAACGAATGGCTTCAGCAACTTGAACGCCAACACGCATATAGGGATTGAGTGAGGTCATCGGCTCTTGGAAGATCATGCCAATCCGATCCCCACGGATGCGGCGCATCTGCGTGTCCGTTTTATTGAGCAGCTCTTCACCTTCAAACATGATGCTCGATTCTGGATGGATCCGCGCGTTTTTAGGCAGTAGTTGCATCAAGGCGTTGGTCGAAACCGATTTACCACTACCTGACTCACCAACAATCGCAAGGGTTTCTCCGGGGCGAATGTCAAAGCTGACGTTTTTCACCGCATCGACAACACCATCATTGGTGGTAAAGCTCACGCTTAGATTACGAACTTGCAAAAGTGGATTGGGTGACATTGTATTTCCTTATTCAATTCATCACGATTCAATTCATCACGGGAGATGCGGTGGGTAAAGCCATGCTGCTTCTTAACTGGTTAAAGTAGAAGTGTGCTTTCTCCACTTGTTGATATTCCAACTGCCATTCGGCACTGCGCTGCGCGTAGCAAAAGGCATTGATATGGCGCAGCAGATATTCGCTCACTTGGCATAGGGTGGAATTAAGGCGGCGCATCAAGTCAATTTCTTCAATCGATAGAAATTGCAACAGAGCATAGGCTTGATTGAGGGCATCAAACGCGCGTTGATACTGGCCGATGTTGTTGAAAATTTCAGACTGCGCAATAGCGGCATCACGCAGACCAGTGATCAAACATGCCATCTGGCATGGTTTCGTCTGCTCATCATGTGCGGCACTGTGAATATGTTGCGGCATGTAGTGTAGAACATCTTCTAACAAGTAATGGGCTTGCGACCAGTGTCCTTGCTTGAGTAACTGTTCAGCCTGCAAAAAACTGTTCCAACACTGCTGTAATTCCATGGTCCATTCTCCCCGCCAAGAAAGGGATATTTAAATGCAATTTATTCTCAAATGCAAATAATTACCGTTTTGTGTTTGGTGGATTTTGGCTATTATTTGTCCGCTTGGTCTTGAATTAGGAATAAGTCGCTAAAAAGACAATGATTTATCTCTACACTTGAGCTACATATGAAGTAAAGAATCTCGAAGGAAGGAGTGGAGCCATGGCGATTCAGCATCTGAGTTTTGAGCAGCTCTACCAAGTCGCAAAACTGGAAAAGCTAGAGTGTAAGTCAACCAAAGAACTTGCACCGATCGATGAGATCGTTGGACAAGAGCGAGCGCAGAAGGCGGTCGAGTTTGCGATGTCAATCAAAGAGAAGGGATACAACATCTACGCGATTGGCCGCAATGGGCTAGGCAAGCGTACTATGATTTTGCGTTATCTCAGCCGCCATCAACACGATGTCAATAAACTGTATGACTGGTGTTATGTAGCGAATTTTGAGGATGTGCGCGTACCTAAAGTGCTGAAATTACCCTGTGGGATAGGCATTCAATTTCGTCAAGATATTGAAAAACTGATGACCAAACTGGTCACGGCTATCCCATTGGCATTCGATAATGAAATCTACTTCAGCCGTGCTGAAAAGTTAAAAAACCAGCTTGCACAAAAGCAAGAAAGTGAACTGGAAAGCATCACTCGCACCGCAAAAGAGCGGGGAGTGAGTTTAACCTTGACTCCTCAAGGGGAGTATCAATTTGTCGCTCTAAACGGTGAGGAGATGCACACGGAAGAGACGTTTGATGCGCTCTCTAAACGTGAGCAAGAGCAGTTCAGTAATACGATTGATGAGTTGGAAGTCAGTTTGCGCAATATGGTGCGTCAGTTGACCGAGTGGGAAGAGTCATACAGTGAGAAAATCAAAAAACTGAATGATGAGGTCACTTTAGATGTGATTGCCCACTTTATTAAAAAACTGAAGCTTGATTACAGTAAGTACCCAGAAATCAAGGCGTATTTGACCGAGCTGCAAAAAGATATTGTGGAAAATGTCGAGATTTTTCTTGATGAAGGCGGTGACCAAGGTGAGCTTGCGAATGCGTCTTTGGATAAAAAAATGCCACGCCGTTATAAAGTGAACGTGCTGGTTAGTCGCAATGCTGAAGAGTTTCCCATCGTGGTTGAGGAGAGCCCAAACTACCACTCTCTATTTGGCTACATTGAAACTGCGACCTACAAAGGCACGGTGTTTACCGATTTCTCTCTGATCCGTCCCGGCAGTTTGCACAAAGCCAATGGTGGTGTGCTGCTCATGGATGCGGTAAAAGTACTCGAACAGCCTTATGTGTGGGATGGATTGAAGCGTGCGCTGCGTTCGCGTCAGCTCAGTTTCACTTCATTGGAAAAAGAAGTCACACTCACTGGCACAGTTTCGCTCGATCCCGAGCCCATCCCGCTCGATGTGAAAATTATCCTGTTTGGTGACTACCGCACCTATGAATTGCTGGCGCATTATGATCCCGAATTCAGTGAACTGTTTCGCGTGACAGCAGACTTTGCGGATGAAATGCCGCGTGATGCCGATTCAGAGTTGCACTATGCACGCTTTATTTCCAGTATTGTGCATGATGCCAATATGCTGCACTGTGACCGTAAAGCCATCGCGCGCATTATCGAGCACAGTTCGCGCACCACGGGCGATCAAACCAAACTGTCGTTACACTCGGCCCATATTGCCAATTTGCTGCGTGAATCTAACTATGTGGCGAAACAGGCCAATGCGAATTTGATCCGTCAAAGCCATGTTGAGGAGGCATTGCGTAACCAAGAACTGCGCGTGAACCGCCTACAACAGAGCATGATGGAAACCTTCGTCAATGGCACCACGCTGATTCAAACTGAAGGGGTGGCTATAGGGCAAGTGAATGCGTTGTCGGTGTTGGCAACCAGCGATCACGCGTTTGGTATGCCAAATCGAATCACGGCCACAACGTCATACGGTGAGGGAGAGATCATTGATATTGAACGCAATGTCGATCTTGGTGGCAGTATTCACTCCAAAGGGGTGATGATTTTGTCTGCGTACCTCAGTTCGGTGTTTGGGCGCACCGCACGTATTCCGTTGACCACTACCATAACCTTTGAGCAATCCTATGGTGGGGTGGATGGCGACAGTGCGAGCATGGCGGAATTCTGTGCGATTGTTTCTGCGTTTTCGAAACAGCCGAATCGACAAGATATCGCGATTACCGGATCCATGAACCAGTTTGGCGAATCGCAGCCGATTGGCGGCTTAAATGAGAAGATCGAAGGCTTCTTTGATGTGTGTACCATCAAAGGACGCAAAGATACCCAAGGGGTGATCATTCCACGCTCTAATATGCATAACCTAATGCTGCGCGCTGATGTTGTGAAAGCGGTGGAAAAAGGTGAATTCCATATCTGGGCGATTGATCATGTGACCGAAGCGATCGAGATTTTCACTGGCAAACCGGCTGGCGTCGCAACTGATGATGGCAGCTACCCGGTGGACACCGTATTTGGTCTTGCTCAAGCCAAACTCAACGCATTACGTAAATAAGCCTCCTCTCTCTTTACCCATAGTATGAACACAACAATAAGTTGTGTTCATACTTTTTCATATAAAAATACAAATTGTCATTTATGCAGCGTTTGTCATTATTTTGGCTCATGTTCTGTATTTTTGACGTTGAATTATTCATAAATACCTGAAAAATAACCCTATTTAATGTGGACAAATTTGTGATTAAGATCTAATATTTTGGCGATTTTTTGTGCTGGGAATACTCCCATTTGCATGGATGCGTGCATTGCGTTTAAAGAGGTTAAGCATGCCATTTTCGCTGAAAAACTTGTCCATTCGACTACAAGTCCTACTCCCTGTTTTATTTACTATGATTGCTTTGGTGATTGCTCTGTGGATCACTAAGGTCAACTTAACTCATGAGCAACAAGCGATTGCGGATAACACTCATGCGTTGGTACGTTATAAAGACACCATCGCACAAATCGACGATACGATTTATCCGCTGCGAATTAGCGCTGTGTATGCAATTTATGATGCTGAACGCCGTAATAACTTCATCGCTGAACTGCGAGAGGGTTTGACGGAAGTGCAATCTGCTCTGAGTTCAATAGAGCAAGATGCACAATTTAGCCGTGATGTTCCTGTGGTGAAACAGTCTATTGAAATCTACGTGGCTGAATCACAGAAGATGGTTGCGCTGTTTAATCGTTTAGACCAAGGCTTAGCCACGCGAGAGGAAGCGAACGTTTTCATCCAGAGTTTCCGCGAGACGGGGAATCGTATGATCAGTGCGATCAATGACTTGTCTCAGAAAGTGAACCACTACGCGACTACGTCTATGGAGCAGAGTGCGCAAAGCAATGCGGTTGTGATGCGCAATGCGATGATCACCGTGCTCTCGGTATTGATGCTCTCGGTACTTGCGGCTTGGCTGCTATCGGGGCAAATCGTTGCTCCTATCAATAGCTTGCAATCAGTGATGCGTAAGTTGGCACAAGGTGATCTCTCTGTAAAAGCCGATGCTGACGGTGAAAATGAAATTGCCAAGTTGAGCCAAGATGTGAATACCACCGTCACACAGCTGTACACCACTGTTGAGCAACTGACCCGTATTAGTGAAGAGGTGGCATCGGCTTCGACAGAGCTTGCTGCGGTGATGACTCAAGCGGAATCCAATGCGCAGATGGAACTGATGGAAATTGAGCAAGTGGCTTCCGCGGTGAATGAACTCGCGAGCACGGCAGATAACGTCAGCGATAATGCTTCTTCTGCGGATGCAACAGCGCGTGAAGCCGATGAGCTGGCAAAATCAGGCCTTGCGATTTTCAAAGAGAGCAGCCAAGCCAGTGAACAGATGGCGCTGGCTCTGAATGATGCTGCGCGTGTGGTCCTGCGTTTGAAAGAGCAATCTGAGCAGATCAGCAACGTGATTGAAGTGATCCGTGGTGTGTCGGATCAAACCAACCTGCTGGCATTGAATGCGGCGATTGAAGCCGCTCGTGCAGGTGAATCTGGGCGTGGTTTTGCTGTGGTTGCCGACGAAGTTCGTATGCTGGCTGCGCGCACGCAAGCCTCTACGAAAGAGATCCAAGCGATTATTGAAGAGTTACAGACTCAATCAATAATAGCAAACGACAGCATGCAAACAAGCTTGGATATGTTGACTCAAAATAAAGCGCTGACGGCCAAAGCCAATGACGCCTTAATCGGCATTACAGAATCGGTTTCGGATATTAATGATTCGAATGCCCAAGTCGCCACCGCGGCGGAGCAGCAATCTCACGTGACGCAGGACATCAATCGTAACGTATCGAACATGTCGACTCTCGTACATCAGAACGTGACAGGTATCAGTCAGAGTGCTAGCGCCAGTAATGAGCTTTCGCACCTTGCTGAGAAGCAAAAAGCGCAGCTCTCTTTCTTCAAGCTGTAAAGAAAAACGAAAATTTAGCGATCCACATGCAATCAAGTGTTAAACGCTAAATAAACGATGAAAAAGCCGTAGGATAATACTGTTCCTGCGGCTTTTTTCTTTTTCTTCAGAATTGATAACTGTCTGTTTAGGAAGAGGTTAATTGAGTCATTGTGATATTTTTTTCTGTTCTTATTGCTTTGTAAAATTCCGCTATCTTTGCCCATTTTTTCTCTTTATATTGAAGAAATAACAAACAAAGTGTGATGTCCATCGCCCAACAATGTCAGGACTTAAGGGAAGGGAAAATATGGGGAAAAGTAAGGAAAAAGGCATAGAAAGTAGTGAGAGTTTATTTCAGTGGGAAAGGGTGGGTCGATTCAATTTTCCTGTCTGGACAGTACTTATTGGCACTTTATTTGCGCGCACCAGCTTTTTTATGGCTTGGCCATTTTTAGTCGTGTTTCTGTATCAAGATTATCACGCGACAGCGACAGAAGTGGGGGCCATGTTGGCAACATCGGCACTGGTCGGCTCGTTAACGGGGCTCTATTCAGGGTATCTTTCTGATAAGTTTGGCCGCAAATGGGTGATGGTCAGCGGTACCCTGATCGCGACGTTTGCTTACACTGGCATCGGGCTTTCAAATCAAATCTGGCAATTTTTCATCATGATCGTTTTAACTGGCTTAATGCGCCCCATGATTGAAGCGCCCGGCAAAGCGGTGATTGGGGATAACTTACCCGATGAAAAAGATCGTGAATTGGCGCTCAATGTCCGTTATTTCCTGCTTAACCTTGGGGGAGCCATTGGCCCATTAATAGGAATTACCCTTGCGCTTGCTCATCCGCAAGTGCTGTTTATCGTCACGGGCATAGCGTATTTGCTGTTTGGTTTATGGTTGCTCGCCACTTTGGAGCGTAAAGGACGTTTCCAACAACCTGATCGCTCACTTCTCCCCAATTTTTCTGCCACTTTACGTGTGATCAGTAAAGACAATGTGTTCGTTAAAATGATGCTGGCTAACTTCCTGATGATGTTTGTTTATGGTCAGGTTGAGTCCTCATTGCCGCAAGTGATTGTTCGCTCTGGGATTGCGGATGCGGCTCAGTTGGTGGCCGGGTTAGTATTGGTCAATACCATGACCATTATTTTATTCCAGTTTCCGACATTGAAACTGTTGGAAAGCGTGCCGTTGTTTACACGTACGCGCTTGGGAATGGCTTTGATGGGGCTTGCGCAAGTCGGTTTTATGTTCACCCCTGAAGCTTTTCCATTAGGTTGGTATTTGGCTTGTTTTGTCTTGAGTATGGGGGAGGTGATCGCATTTCCGACGCTAAATGTGCAGATTGACCGTTTAGCCCCCGCTCATTTACGAGGCTCTTATTTTGGTGCGGCAGCGCTTTATTCGTTAGGTTTTGCGATTGCTCCACTGGCTGGAGGTATGATGATCGAATATCTCAACGCACAGTGGTTATACGGGCTCTGTTTTGTTTTGTGCTTAGCCATGATGGGTTTGTACTACTTGGCGCAGCGAGAGCAAGAAATGGGGGAGAAAGAGAGATTATCTCGCGCAACGGAGTGTTAAACGGGAGGCTATTTCTCGTTGAAGTGTTCGGATAACGCCGAGCGTCTAAGCTGCGCGGCGTTATTTCCCTGATCACTGACAGTATGTTCAAACCCTTGGCGAATAAAACGCTGCACAGGGTTGATCGGTTGAGTTCGTTTCAATTGTGGCGAGTTAAAGGTACCTGATAGCTCGTAAACGAAAATGCCATTGCCAGTACGAATGGTGATGGCAGCTCCGTCAAATTCAAAGTTGGTACTGATCAAGCGATCATTGCGATAGACACCTTGTTCATTAAAACGCAGCACTTCGGTTTGGTAATTCGGTGCACCGATTTCAATCCAAGAACCGAAAACGTGTTTAGGATTCACGTAGTCTTGATAACTCACGTAGAGCAGCATAGCAAATGCCACCCCGAGAATAGAGAGTGATGACCAGAATACAGATTTAAAGACCAGCTCTTTTGACATTTTCTCACTTGGTTTATGACAAACAACGGTTTATAGCAAACAAAGAATCACCCAACGCTCAGTGTCGAACTTTATACCCTTCCTACTTGAAGTTGCAGCGGTGTTGGCTACGTTCGTTCACCCCAATCACATAGTTTGCCTATGCTCATGGGGATTCACTTACTTGCCGCCTACCTGCAACTCCAAGTCGTTTGGGTATAGTTCATGGCGTTAAGGGCATCGGATAACCCAAAATGTTGGATTTGGCGACAAGGCATCGTGCCTTGGTTTATGCCGCTGCCTAGCTTGTGCTAAGCGACCTCTAACCGCAAAAAGCATACGGTAAAAGCGTGATTTTATCCTCAAATAAAATGAGTGCTTAGTGAGGGATGTTTCATATCCGATACCGAGTCAATGCTCTCACCCTTGTTATGAGTATATACCTCCTAGCAAAAGGCGTATTGCTGGCACTTGTACAAAGTGAAGTGATGGGTTACAACTCTCGCTTGAATTTTGCAGTCAAACGACTGTAGTGATTGATGACAGACAGGAAGAAAAAATGATCAAGGAAAACGTGTATTTTGATGGCAACGTAAAGTCACTGGGCTTCAGCCAGCAAGATGGAGAGAGTACGGTTGGTGTGATGGCTCCTGGCCAATACACTTTCGGTACTGGCGCACCAGAGCGCATGACGGTAGTCAAAGGTGCGCTGACTATTAAGCGTGTCACCGATGCTGACTGGGTTACCTTTACTGCAGGTGAAGCGTTTGAAGTGGCGGGTAATTCCTCTTTTGATCTGCAAGTGGAAGTCGCGACCGCTTATCTGTGTGAATTTTTGCCTGCTTAAGTTGAAAAAAGCCACACCTTTACAGGTGTGGCCTACTCTCACCAAAGGCCAGTCGATGGCTGTGCATATTGGTTCCAGAGAACTTTGTCACTGACTTACTGCCTACCTGCAACGCCGAGTCGTTTGGGTATGAAACATCAGTAGGTCTCAAAATGCCCTGCATTGTAATCGCGGATCGCTTGCTCAATCTCAGCCATGCTGTTCATCACGAATGGTCCATAATGCACAACGGGTTCATCGATGGGTTGCCCCATTAAAAGCAAGCTGCCGCAAGGTTGCTCTGCACGCAGGGTGAGCTGTTCTCCGGCTGTCAGCATGGCCATGTGTCCTGCTTTGACCGACTGTTTCCCAACGTTCAGGCTCCCACGATAGACGTACAACATGGCATTAAAGTGAGGCGGTGTGTTGATGCTGATGTCTTGACCCGCTTCTGCTCGCCAATCGACAACGGTGGCAGGCACGCCAGTATCGGTTAATGGGCCTGTTATCGTTTGATCCTCAACCTCGACGGAACCGGCAATCACGCGCAGTAAACCTTGTTGTGGATGATGGCGTTCAACAATACTTTCAGGCTGGAAATCTTGATATTTCGCAGGCGACATCTTGTTGCGAGCCGGCTGGTTAATCCAGATTTGGAAACCGTGCAATTGCCCTTCTTGCATAATCGGCATTTCACTGTGGATCACGCCACGTCCTGCTGCCATCCATTGCGCGCCGCCGGATCGTAATTCGCCCACATTTCCCATCTGATCTCGGTGCTGAAAATGACCTTGCAGCATATAAGTCAAGGTTTCAATACCGCGATGCGGATGAGGTGGAAAACCACCGATGTAGTCGGCCTGAGAATCGGCTTTGAGTTCATCGAGCATCAAAAACGGCGAGAAATTGGGGCGTTGAAATCCTGCAATACGCTGAATTTTGACACCATCACCATCTGAGGTGGGTTGTGCGGGAACTGTTTGGCGAATTTCGCGGTCTTTAGTCATAAGACTTCTCCATTGCAGACTGAGCGATGATGAGGGAAATTGTAGATAAGCCAGAGATGAATGAGCAGCAGGGGAAGTTGAGCTTCATATTCGAGAAATTTGAATGATTGGGGAGTGATGGTGCGGGTCAGCCTAAGATTAGCCGTTACACTCAAGACTAAGGACAACGCATGAATGGGAGGGATTGCCATGGCTATTTTGCCCAAACATAACGATCGATATCCGAATTACGATCCAAGCAAAGATCTGACCAAAGAGCAGTTGCAGCGTTTCACGCAGGCGGCGAATTCTGCTCAGCATAAGCGTGAAGAAATACGCGAGGCGGATCCTAGCTTTATGCAATACGCTAAACGGACGGCGTTGAAACAGGTGGTTAAACCTAAGCCTGATAAGCCTAACACCGCTCGCTATGCAGCTTGGATGACCGTCTTTGGCGCAGTATGTTTATGGTTGATGTACATGTTTGGATGAGCTTAGTGCGCTTTTTTCAGTGGTGTTACGTTAGGAGCCTCAACGGGCTGACTGCCTAATACGGTTTCTACAGCCGGAGGGAAAGCGGCATCATGGTAATAGCGGTACTGATTTTTTCCACCGTGTTTGGCGGCATACATGGCTTTATCTGCGCAGCGGGTGAGTTCCGGCAGAGTGATCGCATCTTTGGGATAAATAGCTGCCCCTATACTCACCGTGAGGTTGTTGAGCATATCCGTCTCAGGATAGCGGTCGACGAAGAGATTACAGATACGGTTGAGAATATTATCGAGATCACGCAAATTTCGCACACCATATAACAAGAGCACAAACTCATCACCAGCAAATCGAGCAATGGAATAATCATGTTGATTGGTGGCTCGATCTTTATTACGAATATTATTGCGTAGACGGTGTGCAAAATGTTTTAACACCTGATCGCCAACATCATGGCCGTAACTGTCATTAATGCGTTTGAAATTATCGATATCCAGAAAAACAAGCGCGGTAATGGTATTTGAACTCTGTTGTTCTTTGAGCTTTTCAGTGGCCCAAGTTTCAAAACTCCAACGATTGGCTAAGCCCGTTAACGGATCAAGATAAGCCAACTCTTCAATACCTTCTTGGTATAGGGTATGAATATAATTGATCGCTTTTGAGAAAAAGAAAGAAGCGGTATTACAGATAATCGTCAGCGCAAATAGACTTACTAAAAAATAGGTCTGTGAAATAGGGTACGAGCCCGATTGTGCCGGATTAAAAAGGATAGAGGCGGTCATTGCTAAGCATATCGCTGCACTGTAAACCAAGCCTAACCGAAAAGGGTTAATCATGACTAAAGTGGTGATGAGCGGATATAACCATAATAGATGCGATAATTCATGCTGAGCATTGCTGACTAAGGCCAGCGCATAAGTGAGCAGAATTAATGACAGAATTAAATCGGCTTGAGTGTGTAATTCGCGGTGACGATTCAGCGAAATCATATTCAAT
This sequence comes from Vibrio cholerae, assembly GCF_008369605.1. Classification (NCBI taxonomy): domain Bacteria; kingdom Pseudomonadati; phylum Pseudomonadota; class Gammaproteobacteria; order Vibrionales; family Vibrionaceae; genus Vibrio; species Vibrio cholerae. Next base: position 468,869 of record NZ_CP043556.1, on the reverse strand, counting down.
AAGGTGACAATACCGCTTAATAACAATAAACCGGATGACAGAGGTTGATGGTTAAAATAGTAGTAAAGGGCAAATACCAGAAAAATAACGGTAGCAACACCAGAGCTGATCAGGACAATATGCTGCTTACGAGCAAAACGCATCTCTGTCATCTCTTTTAATTGGTTGCCAGCAAAGCTATCCATCCAAATTCGATCCATTCGGTAAAGTTAGCTAAAGTTTAGATGATATTGGCTTGTTTGAAGGCGAAAAATAACGAAATAGTGTGATTTTATTCATCTTTTTGATATGCAACTCTACATTCTTCATTGAATATAATGATGCTTGTCCAAATTACATAAAAATAATCTACTACTTTTGTCTGTTTTGATTTTTTTGGAATTCATTACGTAACCAACTTCTTAGTGTCAATACCGCTTCAGAACGCAATGCTTCAGGTCGACAAGCGAAATAGTATCCCTGATCGGGATGAGTCACGGGCTGACCAATTTCTTTTAAAATCCCACTCTCCAATTCTTGTTTAATAAACAGTTTGTGGGTGACAAAGACGCCTAAACCACTCAGTGTGGCTTGCAGCGCTTGCGCTGATGCCGAAAAAGAAAGATTGCGCTGTTGTGGCGGTGGCGTGACTTGATTGGCTTGACACCAAATATTCCAATCGGTTTGCCGCCTTGGATTATTCACAAAAATCGCTGGAAATTGAGCTAATGCTTGCTTGAGAGGCATGTTCGCCGAAATCATGTTTTGGCTGATGACCATTACCAGCTCATCATCGGCTAATTGCTCACAATAGTAGTCTTGCCATTCGCGCCATTGACCGTGGATTAAAGCAACATCGACGCCTTGCTCCTCCAAAGAAAAAGCACCGGTTAAGGTTGAAATGCGTACATCAACATCTGGCGCAAAGGCTTGAAAACTGCTGACGCGTGGAATCCACCAGTGAAGTGCCAACGAGTTGATCATATTCAAGGTGATACGATTGGAGTGCGTGGGTTTGAGTAAAGATTCCGTCGCTTCGACAATTTGCTCAAGAGCGGGCGCTACTTTTTGGTAATAGCGTTTGCCTGCACTATTAAGGACAACTTGACGACCCACTCGATGAAAAAGGGGCTGACCGAGTTGTGATTCCAATGACTTTATCGCTTGGCTGATGGCCGAGTGACTGACGTTGAGTGCCTCTGCTGCAAGCGTCATGCTGCCTGTTTCTGCCACAGCGACAAAAGAGTAGAGGGATTTTAAGGGGGCCAATTTACGCATAAGGTGATCTGTAAGTATCTCTAACAGGTTTGGTCAATATTACTCGTTATTTTTTATCCGGTCATCTGCTTACAATTGGCGGCAATGTAAGGAGAGTTGTATGCCAAACCATGTTTTCCCAGTGTTATTTATGTTGTTATCTACCTTTAGTTTGTCGTTAACCGGTTTACTGACTCAATATTTGTCGCACATTATCCCCATCACCCTATTGGGATTTTTACGTTTTATTATTCCGGCGCTATTTTTACTGGTTGCAATGAAGTTGACCCATTTTCGTTGGCCGCAGAGAAACATGTGGTTTTCTTTGTTGATCCGTGCCGTCTGTATTGCGGGCAGCCAGCTCTGTTTTATCTATGCACTGCAATCCCTTTCGCTGGTGGAAAGCGTCGTGCTATTCAGCACTGGTCCACTCTTCATTCCTTTATTGGAAAAGTGGTTATGGGGTGGTCAATTGGCTTGGCGAACGGTGCTGAGTGTGTGCATTATCTTCGTTGGAGTGGTTATGCTGGCAGGCAATACGGGCTCAATTGAGTGGCGACCAGAATTGCTTGCAGGTCTGAGTGCAGGTTTATTTAATGCGGGTTCGCAGTTAAGTTTGTATCGAGCAGCGCAAAGTGACATGCGCTCGATAGAGATTCATGGCTGGACATTTTTGGTCGCAGCGTTATTACTCAGCCCATTGTTATTGTTGGTGCCTTGGAGTAGCGATGTTGGGGCAAGTTTAGGGATGAGTTGGGATATCTCAGGAGCTGTGACATTCGCGGCTTTATTGCTCAGCGCCATCCTCGTCGTCAATACGCAAGTATTTCGCGCAAAAGCTTATCGCTTAGCGAAATCGGGCTCGCAACTGGCTCCACTGATCTTTACGAATCTGCTGTTCAGCGCCCTATGGCAAGTGCTGTTTTTTGATGTCGACTACACGCTCGCCCAGCAAGTCGGGCTGGCAGTGATCATAGTCACCACTGTGATTAATGGGATTATCCCTCGCTTAACCGAGCGAAAAACCAGATTAAAAGCCGCTTAGTAACATGACTGGTCGAGGATTATTTCATCCTTCGCCTTTTAATGGATTGGGTGCTTTTTTGATTAAGCCATAAGGCAGATCAGCAAAGACTTTGGAGTGCTTACCTGCCAGCGGGGCTCGGTTTACCGAACGCCAATCAAGCAGCATAATCGCCAACACATTACGGTGCTCACCGAGAGATAAATCGAAATCACCGGAAGTGGAAGGGATCAGTCCTCGCTCTTTATCAACGGCCGCTTGAATAAACTGGCGGGTTTTGAGTACCACAGGATCATCTTCTAGCCCTGCGAGTAGGAAGGCAATGCCGACTTCGGCCACAATGTCTGGCTTAGCGCGCAGCAAAATAGTGTCTATGTTGGCGCGGAAATAGTCGTAAATCCACTGATGTTGCTGCTGACTCACCGGATGTTGGTAGTATTCTGAGTCCGCAAAGATAATATGCGTCATACCATACAGTTTATTGCCGTATTGTTGGTCATTCAGCTCACTATCACGCTGATCTGGATAGGTATCACGAAAGGCTTGGATAAAAGGCTCAACCACGTCTTGTTCACCGAGTTGACGTAACCAATACACCTGATTGGCTAATTGTGCTGCCCAAGCTTCAATCATCGCTCTGTCTGTGGCGTAGGGTGTGAAGTCATGCCGACGTAAAACTTGGCGCAGCTTGGCGTCTTCCTTATGTTGCAGCCCATATTCGTTGGCGCGAGCCATTGAGCCGAGCAAATCGATCCCGAGATAGAGATACTCCGGCATCGTTTGCGTCGCGGCGAAACGGCGTTGAGTGCGCTCATCATCACTGTGTTGATAGCGTTTTAGACGCTTCTGAGCGTAACGTTGAATTTGCTCAGGCGTGTTCACTTCGGCGGCAAAGTAGTTCAAACCGCTGGCGACTCGTGATAAATCACTACCAATCGCCGCCGCGTATTTATCATCTAAGGTTTGGCGATACATACGCAGTGCATAGTGACCTTCTTTAAAGCCGGGCAGTGTAAACAGTTGGCTTTCATAAGTTTGCTTAATAAGGTCAGCGGTTGCTTGAAACGAAATGGGGGCGACTACGCTTGGTGATGGCGCTATGTTGTGGCCTAAGTGTTCGAGAGAACTCTGTGCGCGATTTTGAGCTTTGGGCGGTACCTCCAAAGGATGAGTTTGTGCGTAGCTCGTAAAAGTGGGAAGAATCAGTGCCGCGATAAGGCTAGAGACAACCGCTATTTGAGTTTTGTTCATCATGACAGTATCCGATCAAATTTGCGCATTTTTAGACCAAAAAACTCTAGCGCAGCGGAGCAGGGGCGATGTGAGGCTCTGGTTAGTGGTATGTCAATAATCCGAGTTTGTGTCAACACGTCTCATTTATCTACAACGTAAGCGATACGGCATCAACACTTTGAATTACTATCCCCTTTCTACTTGAAGCTGCAGCGGTGTTGGCTAGGTTCGTTCACCCCAATCACCTAGTTTACCTATGCTCATGAGGATGAACTCACTTGCCTACCTGCAACGCCAAGTAGTTTGGGTATTAAAGAATATTACGGAAAGTAAGATTAATCCGTGTTTGCTTGGTTTGACGAGTTTTTGGGATGGCGTGTTGCCAGAAATGTTGAGTGTTCCCTGCCATAATCAGCAAATCCCCATGATTCAATTCGCATTCGACTTGCAACGCATGATCCTTGTGATGGCGCAACAGAAATCGGCGACTCTCTCCTAAAGAGAGGGAGGCTATTACCGGATTAGAGCCTAATTCTGGCTCATTGTCTTGATGCCAGCCCATCGAGTCTTGCCCATCGCGATAAAGATTCGCGAGCACAGAATTAAAGGGGGCTTGTGCGGCCTGTTCGCATTGTGTCTTTAAAGTAAGCAACGGTGGCGGGAAGGGTTGAGCAGATAAAGAGATACCTGAATAACGGTAGCCTTTTTCTCCATACCAAGCGATAAGTCGTGGTTGAAGCACGCTTTTACCAAATAGACGAATACTTTTCTGCTGCCAATCCAAGTGTGTGAGCATTTGCTGAAAAGCTTGGTCGGCTTGAATCGGGGTGAGAAATTGCGGAAACCAGTAGAGTAAACCATCAGTTAACTTTATCTCGCCAGAAGCGGAATGAGTATCCAAAAACAGTTTTTTCATCATGAGTTATATTTACAAATTTATAATCAGTTAGTTTCTTTATTGTACATTTGCGTTAATCTATTAAATAAGCTCGTCGTGATATTTGGATGGCTTATCTTCTTCGCTACTGTAAAGCAGGCCGTGTTTGAGTAGCGATAAGTTGTATGCCCTTCCTACTTGAAGCTGCAGCGGTGTTGACTACGTTCGTTGACCTCAATCACATAGTTTATCTATGCTCAGGGAGATGAACTGACTTTCCGCCTACCTGCAACGCCAAGTTGTTTGGGTATAGTACGCTTGCGAATGGATCTGTGTGGTTCACTCAGTAATCAACAAACAATAATAAAACTGAGGATTGAGGGATGGGGTTAACCTCGCACAAATATAAATATGTCTCAATTTATTTTCTCGCCTTACTCTTTTTGGGCATTGCGGTTATTGAATCCCTTCATATTAGCCATACACGTGATCTACAAGAGGGTTTACGTCAACAAGCTAAAGAAGATCTTTCCATCGTACGTTTTCAATTAGAAGCTGAGATTTTGGGTGATATCTATACCGTAAAAGGTTTAACAACCCTGTTAACCCTAGATCCCGACCTCAATATCTATCAATGGGAGCCGCTTTCAGCGGCGGTGATCAGGAATAGCGATCACTTACGCTCATTAGGTATTGCACCTAATGATGTGGTCGCTTTCAGCTATCCTCTTCCCCAGACTAGTGCGCTACTCGGGTTGGATTATCGCACCGTTCCTCAGCAGTGGCAGTCAATAAAAAAAGCACGTGAAATCAAACAGACGTTTGTCTCTGGACCTGTCGATCTCGTTCAAGGTGGGCGCGCGTTGGTGATTCGGGAACCGATATTCTACGACCCACCGGAGGATATGCGTTATTGGGGAGTACTGAGTGTGGTGATGGATTGGGATTCATTGCTTTCAGCAACCAGTATTTACAGCTTTGGGGAGCATTTTCAGGTTGCGATTCGTGGTTTAGACAGCCGCGGCAGTGAGGGGGAAGTGTTTTTTGGGGAGCCTCGAGTATTTGAGCACGCTTTTGCACAAGAGAATGTGTATTTCCCTTACGGAAGTTGGCGAATTGCGGTCGCTGAAAAGCAAGATTTACTACAGCAGTTATCTTGGTATACCCGAAATGCAGTGCGCTTGTTGGGATACTCGGTGTTATTGGTATTGATGGCAGGCTTTGGCGTTATCATGCGCCTTTATCAAGTCGCGGAGGAGCGTGCGCTACATGACCCTTTAACCCACTTGCCGAATCGGCGCTATTTTATCTATACCATTGAACACTACTTTGAAAATGCTAAGCGCTCTCATAGCGAAGGTAACTTTGCTTTGTTGAACATTGATATTGACCGTTTTAAATCTATCAACGATTCCCATGGACATAGCGCAGGCGATAAAGTGCTGGTGGCTTGTGCGGAAAGAATTAAATCGAGCCTGCGGGTTTCCGATCTGGTGGCGCGGATTGGGGGGGATGAGTTTCTCGTGTTAATTCCACGAATTCATCGTGAACAAGACGTGCTTAAAGTCAGTGACAATATTTTAAAAAGGATTTCTGAAACGCCCATCGTTTATGACGACAAGCTTATCCATGTTCGTGTAAGTATCGGATATGCTTTGTATGACCAGTCGTTTGCCACACCTGATGAAATGTTCAAACTGGCCGATGAACGTATGTATACCGCTAAGCGTAGGCAAAACCCACTCTATCGCTTTTGATCTTTACCAAGCCTACTTTTGCATTTTGCTAATTTTGATTTTGCAATTTGCAACAAGGTTCGCATTTCGTCATTCGTTTATGAGTGTGGTTGTAATGAAACTGTTCGTTTTTTGCCCGATTTTCATGCAAAAGTCGCTAATAAAAAGTTGGCACGTAATCTGCATTTATTAGATTGACCCTTCTAAGCCGAGGGTCACCTAGCCAACTGACGTTGTTAGTGAACACCATTGTTCACACTTATAGACGGCCAATCACACTTCTTGTGGTTGGCCTTTTTTTATTCACCACATTCGCCGTAGCATCTTGGCTTTCGTGGACAAACCGCACCGCGTGAGCAAATTAATCTCGCTTCATTCTCGATACCTCGTTCAACCCAGTTGATGTTGAGAATTTTGGCGATAGTACGCAAATCACGTTTAATCGGCGCTGGAATCGCGGTAGTTCCTCCTTTCTGCACACAACTCATTTTGAGCTCTTGAGCAATGGCGAGAGCGTCCCCACCTTGTGCATTAATCGCAGGATTGAGGTCGATGCCCGCACACAAGACACGGTTGTTGCCGGCAGGATCCACAACATTGAGTGATTCACAACAGTAAATTCGAGGCTCGTCGCCCACAGTTAAAATCGAAATTTGGGCTGAACTGCCTTGCTGTGGTTGTGAAAGACGACGAAAAACGGCCCAATGCTGACAAGGGTCATTCACTTTACGCATATTTCCCCAAGGAAGTGGGATACCATTTCCACGGTATACGGCCTTGAGTTTCCCTTCACCATAGGCATCAAAATAGTGCCAGTGGGGATAGGGCGAAACGACGGTCATCCGCCGCATGGCGACAGAAGGTGAGACTCCCGCTTTCTGATGAACGCTGATTTCATATCCGTTACGATCGAGCAGTTGCCGGAAGGGCACCTTAGGGCACAGCAGTGCCCCAGCAAAAAAGCTGGATTCAAAATCTCGCCAAGCTTGCAAGATATCTTGTGAATTCAGCTCTGAAGAGGGGGAGGTTTCCACCATCTCATCCCACCCTTGAGTGTGGCCGACGGAGAGGACACTTTTTAGGCCATCTTTGTTGTGCAGCACATTATGTCCGATATAAACCGCAAGGTCATATTTCAATCGCGTTGGGTATTCACGCAGGATCTCATTCAGGTAAATGCGTCCAGGCGGTTCAAAAAAAGAGGTAACGAGCTGTTTGGCACTCACCCCAAGTTCGTCTGTTACATCATGCGGCGTACGCTTTACCCAACGCACGTCCAATCCAAGCCCTTTGGCAATGTCCAGCAAATCGGTGACAGATAAATTAAGGCGTTTTAGCCCAACCTCTTCTGCAGCGCGTTCAAGATCCGGGAAATGATTTTGCAGACTTTCTTGATGGGCTCGGATTAAGAGATGAGCAAATTGGCGGCCAGTGATCCCAGTTTGCGAGAGCATCTCGGGAATAGCGATTTGTAAAATATCATTGGAAAACAAAAAACTGGGCTCAAGAGCCATTCCACTAATACCACCTCGATTGCCTTTTTCGGGAGTGATATCAATTTGCTCTGGCTCATCATCTAAAAACCAGATGGGATCTTTTTGAAACACTTCCGCGATAACTTCCAGCATCTCAACGCTCGGTACTCGTTTTCCGCGCTCAATCATAGAGAGATAAGAAACCGATGGTGCGTATTCAGGGCTAACACGAATGCAGCGCGCAGAAAGATCCTCCATGGTTAAGTGGTTCCTTTTCCGAAGGTTTCTGACTTTAGTGCCCAGAAAATGGGACTGTCGAACAAGACTTTTAGACACACTCATTTTGTAAAATTCACATTGTAAAATTTTTGTTGTGAAATTGTAGTAAAAAATCCGCTAGTCTTCCAAGTAAGCGAAGTCACAAATCCGGCGAAAATATCGCCAGTGTCTTTGCAGCAAAATGACATTGAATCTGGACGAGGGAAAGACGATGAACATGCTGACGTTTGATAAAACAGAAATCCAACACCAAAACAAACCCTTTATCGCTGAAGCTGTGTTCGCCGTAGAAACGGTCGCCGCCAATCAACAGCGTGAAAAACAAACCAAAGCCAAACAGTTATTGGATCGCCTGTTTCCGCTTGAAAATGGTACTCACCAAGATGTGACCGCATACGTGATAGATTACAATCACCTGCTCGCTTACTTTCAAGATGGCCGTCATAGTGGCTTGAAATACCCAAAACAGTTTGTGGCGTTTAATGGCAGTAAAGAAAATCCAAGCCATCTTCTGTTTCGTGATGGGCAAGGTAGTCATGTTGAAATGACATTAGGTTGCCAGCGCGGCACGGGTTGCATTGAGTTACGAGAAATTGCAGATATTCAGTTAGAAACGTGCACGGTACTCAATCATTCCAATGACCACGCACAACCAAGCACCACTATTCGCCACTGGGTAAGTTTGATCAAAGGCGATGAACAAGGTCGACCACAAGCTCGTATTGAAGAGAAAGAGTATACGGCTCGAAATGGTGACGAATATTTCCTCGGAGACTGTTTTTCACATTAATCCGCCATCGTATGAAAAAGCCAAGAGTCAGTAATTCTTGGCTTTTTTTGTGGCAATTTGGAGCTGTGTAACTTTTCCCGTGCCGTCGATTTACAACGTGTGGGTACGTATCGCAGAGTTTAGAGCGGCATGACTCGATTGCGGCCCAGATTTTTCGCTTCATACAGCAATCCATCCGCTCGACCGATGAGAGACTCCAAAGAGTCGCCTTCAATCTTTTCTACTACACCAAACGAAGCGGTAATGCTACCGACCGATTGACCGCTACGCCGATCTTTTACGGTGAGCTTTTCTATTGAACGTCGCACCGATTCAGCAAACTGGCGTGCAATACGCAGCGATTTGTGCGGAGCAATCAGGGCAAACTCTTCACCGCCATAACGATAAGCTGTCACGCCGTCACGGCATAGGCTCTGAAGACGTTTGGCGATCGCACGGATAATTTGGTCACCAAACAGGTGGCCATAGTTGTCATTAAGGGCTTTGAAGTGGTCGATGTCGAGCATGATCAGGCTGACTTGCTGACCAGCATGGATCAGCGTGAACATATCGCCATCAAAAGCTCGGCGGTTATAGAGTCCAGATAAACTGTCAAACAGAGCATCTTTCTGAACTTTCGCCAGTTGCTCTTTAAGACGAGAGATTTCTAAAGTTGCCGCGTTCAGTTGATTATTGAGGAAATTGGTTGAGTGTCGAATATCTTTAGAGTCACTCACCAAGCGGCGGACGACAGTCATTACTTCTTCAATCGAGAGATTGTCTTGCTCGACGCGCTCTAAATCCTTAAAGCTTTTATCAATCACATTAGCGAAGGAACTGGTGTCACTGAGCGTATCACTCATTGAACTGCTAATTTCACCAAGAAGTACCTCAACATTCGCACGTAACTGATTAATATTGGTTTCTGCTTTGGTCGCAATGTATTGTTGGTAAAGATGTTCACCAGAAGCGGGTGGGCAAAGCCCAAAATTTTGCAATACAGAGTCCATTTCCGCATTCAATTGCGGAATGGCTTGGTCGACGTAGGTATACCACAAGGCATAGTTCACGGGGGTGGCCGCGACATGATGTTTCATCATTAAAGGTACGACTTTTTTTAAGTTAGCCGTGGATTTTTTGAAATCTTCAGTTGTCATCACTTGTTTCGGATACGCAAGACATTTTCATAACCTTAAGATTAGCGGATTTACTGTAGAAACGCTGCAAATTTGTTCTTGCTAGAGAGGCTGCTCAATGCGAGCCATTTTCCTCATCCTCGTTGAAATGCTAACGTCAAGGAATAAAGGGAACAACACAGGATAAAACGAATGGATTCAGTGCAAAAATCCGTCATGGAATGGGCAAATGAGCTGCCTGAGCTAAATACTCTGCCCATGTCGGTACTTCATCGGCTACAACGGTTGGCAAGACGTATTGAGTTAAAAATGGAGGCCTTCTATCAACAAGCGGGACTGACCGCTGGAGAGTTTGAAGTGTTAATGACCTTGCGTGGTATCGGTTATCCTTATTGTCTCAACCCTTCGGACTTGCAAGTACGGTTATTGCTCAGCTCAGGGGCTATGACTAACCGTTTAACGCGGCTTGAACGCAAAGGACTTGTAGAGAGAAACCTCAGTAGGTATGACAGGCGTAACGTTGAGGTGACACTGACAGAAGCAGGGCGACAACGCATCGAACTCTGGTTACCAGAGTATTGTGATTTACAGTCGAGTTTGCTCGCCAAGTTTTCCGAGGTGGAGCAAGAGGCGTTATCGACACAACTACAAGAGTGGTTGAGTCATCATGAGCAACTATGGTGTATACCTGATTTGCTGAATTCAGATCGGCAGCGCTAGGGCTGCCGAGAATTCATTTTTTATTTGTTACAGCAAATAGTCTTGCGATTGGCTTTGGGTTAAATACTTAACCGATCACGATTTTTGCAAACGCTGCGTCTGAAGCTTTTTGGCTCCACGCAACATGGCTTCGACTAACTCGGTGGCGTTAAATTTCTCCAACGCTTCGTGAGCGCCCACTTGATGGGCACGATCGACACAGATTTCACTGGAGAGCGAAGTGTGCAAAATACAATAAGCATGGTTTAACTGCGGATCGTTTTGCATTTCAAATGCCAGCTCATAACCGTCTAATCCCGGCATTTCAATATCACTCACTAAAATGTCGATGGCGCGGTGATCGCGTGCCATATCACGCATCAAATCCAACGCCTCACTGCCATTTTTACAGATATGATACGGAATGTTGATGCTATCCAGCGCATCAGAGAGCTGTTTACGCGCAATCGAAGAGTCATCGACCAACAAAATATTGAGGGGTTTTAAGCGCTCACGCTCGATATCCGTCAACATAGGGACTTTGGTCGATTCATATTGTGGGTAGATTTTAGAGAGCAGTAACTCCACGTCTAGCAACTGCACAATTTTGTTCTGGAATCGGGTGATCCCTGTGACGAAAACATCATGTCCTGCCGTCTCGGGGGACGATTCGATTTGTCGCCAATCACACTCGATGATTTTCTCTATAGTGCGAACCATGAAAGCCACAACTGTGCGTAAGCAGTCTGTGACGATCAAATAGCACTTATGATACTCGCTCGGTTGGATTGGACGAAAGCCAATCGCTGCGGCCATATCAATCACTGGTACTGTAAGGTTACGAATAGTAACCGTTCCTATCACATGATGATGTGAATAGGGGATTTGGGTCATTGGTTGATAAGTCACAATTTCCCGGACTTTCAGTGTCCCGATAGCGAAAAGTTGCTGCTGGGCACTGAGCGTGAACATCAACATTCCTTGTGATTGGTTCGCTTTACTGACGACTTTAGCCATAATATTTTCTTTAACTGTTCGGACTCTTACTTATACTAAACGAAATTACCGTATCGGCAACGGAATGGCTTGAATTTAGTCGATATTCGACCGATTTGTATTGATCTCAGCCATGCGTTTACATTTATTGTTGATCGAGTACACTACGCGGCTCGACAAAATAGGGGAAACATTATGGCTCGCACTGCAGCAGCTTTGCATATTTTGGTGAAACACAAAGAGCAAGCCGATGATATCTTGGCTCAACTCAAGAAAGGGGCGAAGTTTCACGTACTCGCCAAGAAGTATTCGACTTGTCCATCAGGCAAAAAAGGCGGCGACTTGGGTGAATTTCGTCAAGGCCAAATGGTTCCTGCTTTCGACAAAGCCTGCTTTCAAGGTGAAGTGCTAACCCCACAATTAGTCAAAACCAAATTTGGTTGGCATGTGGTTAAAGTGCTTTATCGCACTTAGCCTTTTTCTGATTCATTGCGCCATCTTTCGTTTACTTGACGCTGTAGTGGTGTTGGCCGCAAATGTGTGCAAACACATATCGAGCTCTTCTATGCGTTGGTGATTCACCTATTTCCGTTTACCAGCAAAGTCAAACCGTTTGAGTTATAGGTTGTATGACGATGCTGATTTTTTCATTGAAATTTCTCAATATCCCGCATAGCAAATATCTAAAATATGAATGCTTTTTGTTAACTCATTGGTTATTTTCATGAGTTATTGTTTTAAGTTTGATACGCTATGAATAAATTGAGTGGTAAGTGTTTCAACTTATTTTATGGCGAATATTAAATGTATAAGAGTCTTTTTGCGTATAAATTGGCTTTTTATTAAGCAACTTGGCTTATATGTGTTAAAAAATATTTTTACAGCTATTGATATTCTTAATATTGAGAAGGTTTCTTAACCTTATGAATTGTACAGATTAAATTTCAGATTCCGCTTGATTAAACGTTTGTCTTATTTTCTGAACATTGACTTCCCTTTTCTTAACGTTAGTTTTAACCATGTTAGCCTTGATGTGTTAGGAGGGGTGAAATGAAAGATGAAAACAAACTAAACGTTAGAATGCTTTCTGATGTTTGCATGCAATCCAGATTGTTGAAAGAGGCGTTAGAATCAAAACTTCCTTTGGCGCTGGAAATTACACCATTTTCTGAGCTCTGGCTTGAAGAGAATAAACCAGAAAGCCGCAGTATTCAGATGCTGGTGATTGATTATTCTAGAATTTCTGATGATGTTTTGACCGATTACAGCTCGTTTAAGCACATCAGTTGTCCTGATGCGAAAGAGGTCATCATAAACTGTCCGCAGGATATTGAGCATAAGCTGCTCTTTAAGTGGAATAATTTGGCTGGAGTATTTTATATTGATGATGATATGGATACCCTGATCAAAGGCATGAGTAAAATTTTGCAAGATGAAATGTGGTTAACGCGTAAACTGGCTCAAGAATACATTCTCCATTATCGTGCCGGTAACTCAGTCGTGACCTCACAAATGTACGCAAAATTAACCAAAAGAGAACAACAGATTATCAAGTTACTTGGTAGTGGTGCTTCTAATATTGAAATTGCAGATAAACTCTTTGTTAGTGAAAATACAGTAAAAACACATCTGCATAATGTCTTTAAGAAAATTAATGCCAAAAATCGCTTGCAGGCACTGATTTGGGCGAAAAATAACATTGGAATTGAAGAAGTCAATTCTTAATTTGTGTTGTAATGTCTCTTCTGTTTCTAATTCAATAGTTTAGGTTTCGCCGGAAATAAGAATAAGGCAGTTCTGCACTGCCTTATTTTAACCCTTCAAATCTCTCTAGATTTATTAAGATGAAATTACCTTCTGAGTACCTGAAACATCAGTCGGTTAGGCATATGGGTTAACTATTCGACGACAACCGCAGTGCCGCTGACCGACACCATGAGCATGCCATTAGCTTTTCCAAACGTTTCATAATCTAAATCAATACCGACTACGGCATTGGCACCCAGTGCCGCAGCGTGTTGTTGTAGTTCTTCCAATGCGATGGCGCGCGCTTTTTCTAGCTCTCGTTCATAAGTACCAGAGCGTCCACCCACAATATCGCGGATCCCAGCAAACAGATCTTTAAAAATGTTAGCACCAAGAATGGCTTCGCCTGCAATCACTCCGCAGTAACGGACGATGCGTTTACCTTCGATATTGGGTGTCGTTGTCACAATCATGGGGTTTCCTCAAGGGATGTTTTTTATGTTCAGATTGGATTACACAATGGCGGCGAAGTTCCCTTATTGTCTCAATCTCTTTGCGTGATAGGCTTGAATCATTTGAGCCACAATCCCTCCATCAGAATTATTGATCTTGGAGATTAATAACTCGAATTGCTGACTGGTGGTAGGCCAGATATAACGCGCTTCTTATTGTTCGTGTAGTGAGAATCATGGCGTTAGATGGATTAATGGATGCAATTGCAGACCGAGGTTGGTATGTGTGGGATGATTTTTTGAACCCACAAGAAGTGCAAGCTCTACGAGAGTGCATTCCTGAACGTTGGAAACGAGCAAAAATTGGTAGAAACGAAGAGACTCAGCGTGCGGCGGATATCCGGAGCGATAAAATCCAATGGCTTGATCTATCAATGGGGCAACCTGTTCAAGACTATTTGGAGCGGATGGAGCAGATCCGGTGTGAAGTGAACCGCCACTTTTTTCTTGGGCTATTTGAATATGAAGCGCACTTTGCAAAATACGAGGCCGGTGATTTCTACCTTAAACATCTCGACTCGTTTCGCGGTAATGAAAACCGCAAATTAACCACGGTATTTTATCTCAATGAAAATTGGACTCCTGCCGATGGCGGCGAATTAAAAATCTACGATTTGCAGAATAACTGGATTGAAACGTTAGCGCCCGTTGCGGGACGTCTGGTGGTATTTCTTTCGGAACGATTCCCTCATGAAGTGCTCGAAGCGCATGCGGACCGCGTCAGTATCGCGGGCTGGTTTCGAACCAATGGCGTGAGCGGTAATAAGCTGGATATCGCAAACTAACGCATTCTCAAAGAGCTCCTTCCCATCTACAACTCCAAGTAGTTTGGGTATAGCATCAAGTGGCGCGTCAGTTGGCTGAAATGTAAAACGCAAGGCCGCTCGTCATTCTAGAGCGGCCTTGTTGTCTTCAGCGTGGTTTATTTGAAATGAATAACAGAGAAATGGGGTTGTTCGCTTAAGGCTTCCATCGAACTCAGTTGATCAGTTTCGAGGAGCCAAGTTTCTTCTTCACCTCTTAGCGCAATGCACTCCTGCTTTTGACTATTACGTTGAGTGTCGGCGGCGACTCCGTAATACACCTCACCACTTTTCATTGTTAATTTGACTGGCAGATGAAACAAACAGGCCAGTTCAATGTAATCGTATTGACTGCAGCTAACCATGTCTTTACTCGCTTCTATTTAAGTACTTACTTTGCAGTATATACATCCTCTTAACATCTTGGTAACGACCGTTGATGAAAAATTCCTCGACTAAGTGGCCTTCCTCTACAAATCCGCACTCTTCGTAGAGATGCACCGCTTTCGGGTTCTCGACGGCAACGTGTAAATAAATCTTATGCAGATTGAGAATAGTGAAGGAGTAATCTAAAGCTCGGTTGATTAAGGTACGCGCAAAGCCTTTGCCTTGGTGCTCTGGAGCGATGATGATTTGAAATTCCGCGCTGCGATGGATGTAGTTAATCTCAATCAGCTCGACGAGGCCAATCAAGTTTTTTTGTGCATCTTCAACCACAAAACGTCGTTCAGCATTATCGTGAATGTGTTTGTTGTAGAGCTCTTCGAGTTCATCAAAGGATTCATAAGGCTCTTCAAACCAGTAGGACATAATGTTGCGGTTGTTATTGAGATTGTGAATAAAGCGTAAGTCGCCGCGTTCTAATGCTCTAAGCGTTAACTGACTGTTCATATTCTTACCTAAAGGATGCTGTGAGTCTCTCGACTCGGTTGGTCTTCTTAGACCATAGAGGAAGAGAGGGCTTATTCACAAGGGGTATAACATCAATTTATTGCAAAATGAGGGGGTTGAACCGATTCGATGAATGTAGAAGCAGAGAACATAAGAAGCATGGATGATGGTTATAAAAAAGCCCTTTCAAGATGAAAGGGCTAAGCAAGCGAAGGCTAGGTATTAAGCCGGAAGGTCAACACCTTTTTCTTGGTGTAGGCGACGGCAGGCACGACCGTCACTGTGGAATAGATGGCAGCGATGCGCTGGAATGCCAATCGTGAGTGTGTCGCCGGTTTCGACATCGAGTGTGTCTGGCTGACGGTAGATCACATCAGAATCGGAACCTTTCAGGTTCATATACACCTGTGTTTCGTTACCCAACTTTTCAACAATCATCACTTTGCCTTCGATTTTGGCATCACCATGTTCGGCTTCAACCAGATGCTCAGGACGAATGCCTAGCGACATGCGTTCTCCACGAGTGACAGTGGTGCCATCGACAGGGATCCAGAAGGTCGTACCGTTAGAAAGCTGGACTTGTACCCGATCTTTTTCTACCCCTTCAATGAAGACGCTCATGAAGTTCATTTTCGGCGAGCCAATAAACCCGGCCACAAAGCGGTTTTGTGGATAATGATACAGCTCGAGTGGTTTGCCGACTTGAGACACGAATCCTGCATCCAACACCACAATTTTGTCCGCCATAGTCATGGCTTCCACTTGGTCATGGGTAACGTAAATCATGGTGCAGCCTAGCTTACGTTGCAGTTTAGTGATTTCAGAGCGCATCTGTACGCGCAAAGCTGCATCTAGGTTCGATAAGGGTTCGTCCAGCAAAAACACATTCGGCTGCGAAACCAGAGTACGACCGATGGCGACACGTTGCCGTTGACCACCAGAGAGCGCCTTGGGTTGGCGATCCAGAAGATGGCTGAGTTGTAGAATTTCTGCCGCATGATCAACGCGCTTTTTGATCTCGCTCTTGTTGGCTTTCGATAGTTTTAAACCAAATGACATGTTGTCATACAGATTGAGGTGCGGATACAGTGCGTAGGATTGGAAAACCATGCCTACACCACGTTTGGAAGGTTCGACATCATTCATTCGCTGTTCGCCGATATACAAGTCGCCAGACGTAATGTCTTCCAAACCCGCAATACAGCGCAGCAGTGTGGATTTGCCACAACCTGAAGGACCGACGAACACCACAAATTCGCCTTCTTGAATCTCTAAGTCGACATTCTTTGAAATCAGCACATCGCCGTACGCTTTACATACATTTTTTAACGTGACACTCGCCATCTAGCTCGTCCTCGATCAAGATTTTTAATCGTTATCGCGGCTCATTATATGAATTATTGTGCACGCAATAACAGTAGGAATTGGATAAGGTGAACCACATCAAGTGGTTTCGTTGGCAGCGCCGCCTTATTGGGTAAGAAAAGAAAGGGTGAACGCTCCGGCTATGAAGCCGTTCACCCGACTGCCGCGAAAAGTAGGTTGTTTCCCCCTACACAAAGCCATGTCTCTCCCGTAACGCTTTCACCACAAACATGACTTTATATCGACAACCTACTTGGCGGTGGAACCAGTTACAACACGTAAACTGGAAAGGCTCTTACCATCCTCTCTGGGATGAGGCTAGTTTCTGTGAAAGAGGTAAATCGTACATCCTCCTCTTCCGCTTTTTTGTAGGGGGAGTAGGTGAGGAGGAGGTGGAGGAGGGGCACTAAGGCGTAGTTAGATCCAGTTCAAATTATTGAGGGTGGATAAGTTGAGTAGGATCACATCAATCCTGTTTTTTGTGATTTGGCTCGCTCACATCAAACGATAGAGATCACGAAAATACGCCATAATATCGAGGGCGTAGGGGTTAGGAGGATGAGTTAAACGCGTTTTTTTCTGATCATAAATGGCGAAATACGGCAAAACCTCTTGGTGAGCCCTACAACACAAAAAGAAAAGGATATGAACATGAAAAATGCCCTAAGCACAGTCGCGCTGAGCACTCTGGTGGCTCTTGGTTCGTTTGGTGCCCATGCTGCTATTGAAGAAGGACAACTCACTATTTGGATCAATGGTGATAAAGGCTATAACGGTTTGGCGGAAGTCGGTAAGAAGTTTGAAGCCGACACCGGAATCAAAGTCACCGTCGCTCATCCTGATGCGCTACAAGATAAATTCCCACAAACCGCAGCAACAGGTGATGGTCCTGACATTGTGTTTTGGGCTCACGACCGTTTTGGCGGTTATGCGGAAGCTGGCCTATTAGTCGAAATCAAACCTTCTGCAAAAATTCAAGAAGGCATCGTAGATTTCGCATGGGATGCAGTGAAATACAACGGCAAAATCATTGGTTATCCAATTGCGGTGGAATCGTTATCACTGATTTATAACAAAGACCTTGTCCCTAACCCACCGAAAAGCTGGGAAGAAGTCGCTGAGCTGGATGCCAAACTGAAGAAAGAAGGCAAATCGGCCATCATGTGGAACCTGAAAGAGCCTTACTTCACTTGGCCTTTGATGGCGGCTGATGGCGGTTACGCATTCAAATACGGTGTTGATGGCTATGATGTGAAAGACGCAGGTATCAACAATAAAGGCGTAAAAGACGCGATGAACTTCGTGAAAGGCCTTGTGGATAAAGGCGTGATCTCTCCAGATATGGATTACTCAGTGTCTGAGTCTGCCTTTAACCAAGGTAATACCGCGATGACCATCAACGGTCC
The DNA here is from genome assembly GCF_008369605.1 of Vibrio cholerae. Classification (NCBI taxonomy): domain Bacteria; kingdom Pseudomonadati; phylum Pseudomonadota; class Gammaproteobacteria; order Vibrionales; family Vibrionaceae; genus Vibrio; species Vibrio cholerae. Next base: position 450,686 of record NZ_CP043556.1, on the reverse strand, counting down.
ATGGTCTTGGGGCAACATCGAGAAATCAGGCATCAACTACGGTGTGACCACTTTGCCTAAATTTAACGGCCAAGCGTCGAAACCTTTCGTTGGCGTTCTCACCGCAGGTATCAGCACCGCTTCTCCAAATAAAGATCTGGCGGTGGAATTCATCGAAAACTATCTGCTGACTAACGATGGTCTGCGCATGGTAAACAACGATAAACCACTAGGTGCGGTTGCGCTGAACTCTTTCCAACGTGAACTGGATGCGGATGCGCGCATTGCGGCGACCATGGATAACGCCATGAACGGCGAAATTATGCCTAACATTCCACAAATGAACGCGTTTTGGAGCTCTGCGAAAAACGCCATCATCAACATCGTTGATGGTCGTCAAACCGTGGATGCCGCTCTGGCTGATGCTGAAAAGCAGATGACGAAATAATCCATCGTCACACCTTGGAGGGGGTAACTTTCCCCCTCCACATTTCTTGGTAACAACACGCTAGCAGGTTCTTTATGCAGTCAGTTCAAGGTACACAGGCTATGTCCGATCCAACTGCGGTACGTCCAGCCGACAAACGTGCATTTTTAAAATGGGCAGTACTTGGCGCGGTAGGTATCGTGAATGGCTACGCAACCATTCTTATGTATTCTCGTGGGGAGGTGGCGTTTGCATTGCTGACCCTGATCCTTACCACATTAGCGCTGTATATCTTCGGAAGTCGTAAAACGTACGCGCACCGTTACATTTATCCCGGCATTGCAGGGATGATCCTCTTTATTCTGTTTCCACTGGCTTACACCGTTGGTCTTGCTTTTACAAACTACAGCGCGAAAAACCAACTCACTCTTGAACGCGCACAGTCAGTGTTGATGGATCAAACTTTCCAAAGTGGTGAAAGTTATGCCTTCCAACTTTATAAAACCGAGCAAGGCTACCGCTTATTGATTGAGGACGGAGATGAGCGTTTGGCGACCGCGCCTTTTTCGCTCAGTGGTAACGTACCGACCGATCTTAATCTTGAAGTGATTGGCGGCATTGACGGTGAAGTAGAGCCGATTAAAACCATCATCGGGTATCGCACCGAATTGAGTGGTATCGATCTGCATTTCCCTGATGGTGAAGACATTCGAATGAGTGGCCTGCGCAAATTTGCTGCGGTGAAACCACTCTATATCTTGCAGGATGATGGTGAAACACTCACCAACAATCAATCCGGTCAGGTGTTGCGCCCCAATATGGAGATTGGTTTTTATCAACCTATCAATGAGAGCGGCGAATTTGTCGGTGAGCGAGTCTCACCAGGATTTGTGGTGTCGATTGGTACCCATAACTTTGAGCGAGTATGGAAAGACGAAGGCATCAAAGAGCCGTTTATCAATATCTTTATCTGGACGGTCATCTTTTCAGTACTGACGGTGATTTTCACCCTGATGATTGGCCTTGTATTAGCCAGCGTAGTGCAGTGGGAAGCGTTGAAAGGTCGTGCGGTTTATCGTGTACTGCTGATCTTGCCTTATGCCGTTCCTGCCTTTATCTCGATTTTGATTTTCCGTGGCCTGTTCAACCAGAGTTTTGGTGAGATCAACATGGTGCTCAACGGTTTGTTTGGCCTCAGTCCCGCTTGGTTCTCGGATCCGCTGTTGGCGAAAACCATGGTGCTGATCGTCAATACTTGGCTGGGCTTTCCTTACATGATGATTTTATGTATGGGCCTACTGAAAGCGATTCCCGATGATCTGTATGAAGCATCAGCGATCGATGGAGCAAATTTCATTCATAACTTCACCAAAATCACTCTGCCGATGATGATCAAACCGCTGACGCCGTTGCTGATTGCCAGCTTTGCTTTTAACTTCAACAACTTCGTAATGATTCAACTCTTGACGCAAGGTGGGCCAAACCGGATCGGCACTTCTGAGCCTGCGGGTTACACCGACCTCTTGGTGAGTTACACCTACCGCATTGCGTTTGAAGGTACAGGTGGTCAAGACTTTGGTTTGGCGAGTGCGATTGCGACGCTGATCTTCTTGCTGGTGGGCGCGTTAGCGCTGCTCAACCTGCGCTTTACTAAGCTGAGCCAACAATAAGGAGCATTCATATGGCTATGGTACAAGGTAAATCTCTCAAGTATCGCGTGTGGGCAACCCACGCGGCACTGTGGGTGTTCTTAGCGTTGATTATTTTCCCGCTGCTGATGATTGTCGCGATCTCATTTCGTGAAGGTAACTTCGCAACCGGCAGCTTGATCCCGGATCGCCCCTCATTGGAACACTGGAAGCTGGCACTCGGTATTGCGGTACAGAATGCTGATGGTTCAGTCACTCCACCGCCATTCCCGGTGATGACATGGTTGTGGAATTCGGTAAAAGTGGCGGGCATTACATCGGTATTGATTGTGGCGCTTTCTACTACTTCGGCTTACGCCTTTGCACGTATGCGTTTTAAAGGTAAAGAAACCATCTTAAAAGCGATGATGATTTTCCAAATGTTCCCTGCGGTATTGGCCTTGGTCGCATTGTATGCTCTGTTTGATAAGCTTGGGCAGTACATTCCCTTCTTGGGCTTAAACACGCACGGCGGTTTGATTTTCTCTTACCTCGGCGGGATTGCGCTGCACGTTTGGACTATTAAGGGGTACTTTGAAACCATCGATCGCTCACTGGAAGAAGCGGCGGCCTTGGATGGTGCGACACCATGGCAAGCGTTCAGATTAGTGCTACTTCCATTGTCTGTGCCTATACTTGCAGTAGTATTCATTTTGTCATTTATTGGTGTGGTGGGCGAAGTTCCGGTGGCGTCACTGCTGCTTTCTGATGTAAACTCGTACACGCTTGCGGTTGGTATGCAGCAGTATCTTTACCCTCAAAACTATCTGTGGGGTGATTTTGCGGCCGCTGCGGTGCTTTCAGCACTCCCAATCACTATCGTATTTTTACTTGCACAGCGTTGGCTTGTCGGAGGACTTACCGCTGGCGGTGTGAAAGGATAATAACGATAAGGGCGACGTAAAGTCGCCCATTTTGTCTCTTCTTAACATTAATTGGTTTGGCCGCCGACAAGTTAAGAAGCTTCAATTCTGGCGTTACGCATAGCTGGCTGTTAGCTCTATTCCTTACTAGTTCACGACTAACAGTTTTTGTAACCAAAACCTGAGCTTAGCTCGGGTTTTTTTATGCCTGAAGCCGTGACAGATCGTGGTGCGAAAACGGTTGCCAGTATAAGCACAACACATTTTCTCAACAGTGAAACAAGAACAGGATGCGAGTCAGATCGAATATTGATTTGTAACTGGTTTAGAGGGTGCAGAAAAATTAGAACTCACGGCTGGAAGGTGCGCAACTTAAGTATTGCAGCAGTAAATACAAGCTCTCTTCATGCATGGCGACCCGACGGAAAAGGTCTGCAAATGTCTCGTCTCCGCCAAAACAGGTTTGGATGTAATGGTTGATCGCTTCAGGCTGATAACCTTGCACGTACAATGTTCTTACCCATTGATATTCGACCGCTTTGGGGTTAGTTAGGGTCGTCTCGGTGAGGGTGATTTTATCTAGGGTAATCGCCATAACAGAAGCGTGAAATCCATGTGCCAAAGATGGGCATGGATTAAAACAAAGCTTGATGACAATTCGATGACAAGCGCTCCATCCCAGTGGTTGGAGCGCAGAATAGCCCCTTAATTTTTCAAATATTTCACGTGCGCTTCCATCTCTTCACCAATTTCGGTGCGCATGTTCATTAAGCGGATCGCCGAAGCGCGTAATTCCTGATCTTCCTGAGTTTGTGGAATCCATTCGGGCACAGGAGACGGTTTGCCCGCTTCATCCACGGCGACCATAATCACAATGCAATGAGTCGTGAGGTGATTTTTCAGGAACTTAGGATCGCTCGCCTGCACATCAATCGCGATGTGCATGGAGGTTTTTCCGGTATAAATCACCTTGGCATTCACTTCAACCAAGTTACCGACATGAATTGGAGCGACAAAGCGAATGCCACCAGCATAAGCCGTGATGCAATATTTACCACTCCAAGCCGCAGCACAAGCATACGCCGCAAGGTCAATCCATTTCATTACTGCGCCACCATGCACTTTGCCACCAAAATTGACATCTCCCGGCTCGGCCAGAAAACGTAATGTGATCTCTCGTTTGCCACTGCTCATCGGCTTATCCTTCATTTTCGTTTTGAGCGTTTTGCTCAAATAAGTATAGAGTTAATAACAACAAATTTTTTACACACAGGCAATCATTTGTGCATTTTGTGCATGCAACAAAAAAGGCGCGTTAGCGCCTTTTCTTGGTATTGATGAGCGGTTGTCTAGCGAATTACACCACCTGAATCGTGACTTCATTCTCTTTGGCGAACGCTTCAATCTCTTTCGGTGGCGTTTGGTCAGTAATGATCAAATCGACATCGGCCAATGTGCCGAGTTTGACCATCGCGTTGCGGCCAAATTTACTGTGGTCGACCGCGAGGAAGACACTGCGGCTATTTTCGATAATCGCGCGTTTTACGCGCACTTCATGGTAGTCGAAATCAAGCAGAGAGCCGTCATAATCGATGCCACTGATCCCCAAAATGCCAAAATCCAAACGAAATTGGGAAATAAAATCCAATGTGGCTTCGCCTGTTACGCCGCCGTCTTTATTACGGACTTCTCCCCCCGCCAAAATGATGCTGAAATCAGGCTTACTCATTAGCATAGTGGCGACGTTTAAGTTGTTGGTCACCACACGCAGTTGATGATGATTAACCATTAAAGCGCGAGCGATGGCTTCTGGCGTAGTGCCAATATCAATAAACAGTGTGGCACCGTCAGGAATGTGCTGAACCAAGGCCATGGCGACTTTCTCTTTTTCATTTTGGTAAGAAACTTGCCGCGTGTGATAAGAGGAGTTCTCCGAACTGGTTGCAATCGTTGCGCCGCCATGGTTGCGCCGCAATTTATTGGCTTCGGCCAATTCGTTGAGATCTCGCCGTATGGTTTGTGGGCTAACATCAAATCGCTCAACCAGCTCTTCCGTACTCACAAAACCTTGGGCTTGAACCAATTCAATGATTTCTTGATGGCGCTTTACTGCTTTCACCGGGAATATCCTTATGGTTTAAATTGCTTTCAGTGTACGGAGTCAGTGCCTGATTTCAAATCTTGGTTTGCGTTTTCTTACGTTTTCTTTTCGTTTTTAATCATTTTTCACAAAAACGAAAAGAAATAGGATAAGAGAGGCTAGGTGAAGCTTATTCTGTGGATTGGCGATAGATACAGCAACGGTTACGACCATTACGCTTGGCTTTATACAGCGCTTGATCGGAGCGTCGATAAATATCGGCAATGTCATGATCACCATGATGCAAGCTGGAAACCCCCGCACAGAGGTAGATGTGCTCGTTTTGTTCAAAGAACGGATGCTCTGCAAAACGTTGGCGGATCTGTTCAGCCAAATGAAAAGCCGTCTCTACGTGCGTATTTTCCAAAACGATGATGAACTCTTCACCTCCCACACGACCACAAAAATGATGGTCAGAGATGACGCTCTGAAATAGTTTGGCGAGAAAACACAGGACTTCATCACCTTTATCGTGACCAAATTGGTCATTGATCAGTTTGAAATTATCAATATCGATAGAGATGCAACTTAACGGCTGTCTTAAACGTTTTGCGCGAGCGAAGGCGGCGCGAAAATCGGCCCACAATTTACGCCGATTACACAGCTGAGTTAAAGAATCGGTATTGGCGAGCTGATATAGCTGCTCACGTAGTTCCACGATATCGGTGATATCGGTTGAAACTCCAATCAGCCCAATCACTTCGCCTGTCACTCGGTGCAAGATAGGGTGTTTCACTGCGCGATAAATCCGAACCAAACCATTGGATTTGGCGATGGCTCGTTCTTCATGGATAACCGAGAGACGAGTTTCAAACACCTGTTGATCGGCCGCCAAAATATCACTGAGTTGATCATCATGAAAAAAATCGTGATCGGTCTTGCCAAGCAACGATTGTGCATTCGTTTCAAACAACTTTAGAGTCAGAGGGTTAGCATAGAGATACTCGCCGCGGCGATTTTTGACGAAGACATAGACTCCCAGTTCGTTCAACACGAGTTCGTGCAAGGAGAACTGTTGGTTATCAAAAAGCTCTTCAATTCTATTAAGTTCTATCATAGGCTCACCTCTCACTGCCTGACACAGCCAATTTTTCATCGGTTGCTTCGGGCTTGGGGAACCTAGCCAATCGTTATTTTTAAACGCCTAGCGGCGTGTTTTTTCTTCTCTAAAGATAGCGTGAAGAGAACCATTTTGCGCGTGAAAATACTCGCTTTTATACCTGCGTCACTTTTTCGACGCCGTCATCGTTTCGACGTTGAATTTTCAATTGTGACAGCGCGACACCGCTGATGACTAATAGACCACCAATCAAATGGTAGGGATGAACTTTTTCGCCCAATAAAGTGGCGGCCAAAGAAACAGAAAAAACGGGTAGCAGATTCATAAACATGGCGGTGGAGTCTGCGCCAATCGCATCAATGGCTTTTACCCACATCCAAGGTGCTAATAGGGAAGCAGCAATGCCAGCATAAGCGATCAGAGAGAGTGAACCTTCGGTCGGTAATAGCGTATCGCTGGTGAGCCATAAAGGGATCAGCATGAATACGGCGCATACCCCTTGCAGATAGATTAAAGTCCAGTTGCTAAACGGCATTTTCCAGCGTTTCAAAAGCACGCAGTACAAGGCGTACACCAGTGCTGCCATCACCATTAAGGCATCCCCTTCGGTCACGCTTTGATGGAGGAAAAACAGCGGATTTCCTTCTCCGAGCATGTAGGCAAGCCCGCTCAGCGACAGTACGCCACCCACCACGCTAAGGGCTGAGATGGGTTTGTTAAGTAACGGCAAGCTAATGAAAACACTCATTAAAGGAACAAAAGAAGTGATGAGTGACATATTGGTCGCCGTGGTGGTGAGCCCCGCGTAGTAGCCTAGGGATTGGTTAAGCACCATGCCGAGTAAAGCCAAAAATGCGAGTTTACTCAAGTGGCGTTTCACCGTTGACCATTGGCGGATAGCGCTAGGTAGACAGAAAGGAGTGAGGATCGCCATAGCCAATAGCCAGCGATAAAAGCTCATCGCACTAGGTTCGATGGTCGAGGCCGCGAGTTTATTGACAATCGAGTTGCCACCCCAAATCAGCACAGTAAAAAATGGCAGAAGATAGATCATGTGCGCCTCGTCGCAATTTGTTCCTTGGGTTATAGTGTGGCAGGTCTTTATAATTACAACTATCTCTAAAAAGACATTGCGAGCGATAGGAAGACAAGATTGAAAAAACGCACTCGACACTTGCATCCCTCATTATCTATCGAGCATCCACCTTCGGATGTTTTTATGAATTTTGAAGCGTTTCTGTCCAATACAGAAACTCGTGAGCACAGCCACCCTTGGGGGCAAGTACAGCTCATTTCTGGCGGAATTTTGGAGATGGAAGCGGAAGATACGCGCTTTTTGGCTCCGCCTCATTTGGCGATTTGGGTTCCAGCTGGGATTCGCCATCGAAGCTACAACCGCAAGCCCATCGAATACTGTTCACTGAATATTGCTTCGCAACTGACCACGGCATTTCCTGCTAAAACCAGTTTAATTAAGGTGACATCGATTGTTTCGGCGATCATTGATGACTTTCGAGAGCGAAACATCAATGTGGCGCAGAGCTGTGAAGATAAGCGCTTAGTGCAAGTGTTGCTCGATCAATTGGCGACACGTGAAACTCAGCACCATTTTCTTCCTTCAACCAATCATAAATATTTAGCGCCGATTTTGGCTTTTGTGGAAGAGAACCCCACCGATAACACAACCTTGCAGCAGTGGGCGGAAAAAGTGCATACCACGGAGCGAACACTGGCGCGCCATTGTCAGGCTGAACTGGGGATGAGCTTTACCGAATGGCGGCTGCGGGTGCGCTATCTCTATTCGATGGAATTGTTACGTCAAGGGCATGCGGTGAAAGAGGTGGCGTTAACCTTGGGCTATAACCAAGCCAGCCCGTTTATAACCATGTTCAAAAAGTACTCCGGGTTAACCCCGGAGCAGTATAAAAGCCGATTACTCGCCTAGCAGACTCTGCTCATTGGCAAGCACATAATCAAGTGCACCGATGATGGCAGCGACTTGCGCGTCATTGCAGAGTTGTGCGGTGACTTTAGGGCTATCTGGATAGACTTCGGTGGTTGTGCTGTAAGTACAATCAGTCATGCCGCCGCACAAGCCGAGTTCTCTCATCGGATAGAGGATTACACCCTCAGCGACAACAGGTGAACCAATGATTTCATGGTTTTCATCCGCTGGCGCGATATGCGTGACACGGCGTACCGAATCAATCACCGCTTGTTGGAAAGCCAATTGCGGATTTTCCGTATCACCTACCGTGTAAAAGCCATCGGGGATCGAACCTTCGAGATAGGCTTTACCATCGCGCGCCGCCAAGGCAGGACGAAACTCAGATTCATCTGTATCGGTGGTTTCATGCAGATCAATATGCAACAAAATCGGCCCGTGCTCTGCCACCATCGCCATCAATAGAGCCGTTTCTTCTGCAGGACTATCCTGAACGAAAGAGCGGTTAGGATCGATAGCATTTGGGTTCCAGCGATTGATGGTTTCATAGCCCCAAGGGCTGACACAGGGCGCGGCAAGCAGATTAAAGTGAGCCAAATAAGGCTCTGCGGCTGTCGCTAAAAATTGCAGCGCACCGTGTACACCACTGGTTTCGTAACCATGTACCCCGCCTGTGATCAATACGGTCGGCTTGTTAGCATTCCAGTGGCGGCTTTTCACTACATACAGCGGGTAGCGTGTTGGGTCATAAGAGAGCGCGCCATAAGTACTCACGTCGAATAGGCTGTTCAAGGCCAGAATCTTGGGCACTACTTCTTGTTGATATTCGCGTTGAATATGGCGTTGTTCTCGCCAAGCTTGGCGCTCTGAAGCTTGCCAAGGCTGACCGGGAGTGCCAATCGGGTAGGGGGATGAGGCAGACATCATTTCTCTCGATTTAGATTGAAGATGAAAAAAGAGTAAAGGCTCTCACCTGCAGGCGCAATAGGAATGTCATTCGCTTTGAATGGGGTGGCGATGAATGTGTGTGATTACCATGATTGAAAAATCACGACTGAAAAAGACCTCCAATCGGAGGTCTTTCAACATGAAAATGAGTGGACGACAGAAAACAGCCCTGTCCCACAGTGGGTTTGGTTTAATAATCCAAACGCTGAATATGCGTAATGCCGACTTTTCCTTCCAAGTCTTTAAACATGTGAACCATGGCTGGGTAAGGTTGAGAGCCGGGGTAAACCATCTCGGCATTGCAGAAAAAGGCGTAGTTGCAGCCAGCAACCACTTGTGTTGCTACCGCAACAGGCTTATAGCTTACGCCTACAAAGCCTTCGATGCCGCTTGCAAATGCTGCTTTATCTTCATTGGAGAGCTCATGGAACAGTCCCCAGCCACCTAACATTGTATTCGCCATTTTGATTTTCCTTATGGTTTGCTCGGATTGAGCAATATGAGTGTAGTTGAGTATTTGAAAAATGCAGTTTTTAATGCGACACAACGAGACTCTGAGGTATCAACAGGCTTGAGCTAAGGGGGGGAGATGAGCGTAGCCGGGGAAAGAGTAATAGAATAATGGATCAATAGCGTAGGGAACGATTTTGCCCAATCAGAGTACTTAATCAATATTCAGAGAGAGTGGATGTCTAAATGTTTAATAAAAGGAATACACGGGCAACGCGTTAATGAATATTAAAATGGCCCAATTCGATACCCGAATCAGATAATGTTTTTCCTGATTGCTCTATTTCGCAAAAATCAAAATAAATAGGGTAATGATTAGAGTTTATTCGGGGCAGGATATGGCGCTGTAGAATGTCACTATTTAATTGATGAATTTTAGATGACCAGCGGAGATTATTTTTCAGAAGATGGAAGTGGATTTTTATCATGAATTAAAATTTCTTTTTGGTGAGATTTCTCTCGTAATAATTGATACCAGTGTCGCTGGCGAGATGTTCTGCGAGACATGAATTCCTCGATGTAATACAGATAAATGCTAATGAAGGAGTGGTAAATAATGAGCGGGGAGCAAAGCGTGGCGCTGGGAGCACCACGCAGAATTTGGCTTACAGTGCGACTACGTTAGACGCTTGAGGGCCTTTCTTACCTTGTTCAACGATAAAGCTAACACGTTGACCTTCAGCTAAGGTTTTGAAACCTTCTGACTGAATAGAATTAAAGTGAACAAACACATCGTTGCCACCGTTGTCTTGAGTAAGAAAACCGAAACCTTTAGTTTCGTTGAACCATTTTACAGAACCAGTCATTTTAGTAGACATAGAGACCTCTAGAGATAATTTTTACAATAATTTATTAGGGCTTAAAACAAAAGCTATTATATGGATTATAAAGGATAAGCTATCACAGAGGTTGAACGAAGGGTATCGAAAAAAGACTGAGGTAAAACTTTAACTTAATTTTCATTAATAGCTCATTTGCTTGAGCTGCGAGTGAGTATACACGGAAAAAGAGTTCTGACTAGGATTATTTTCAATCTAAGCCAATTATTTTATTTTCTGGGGAATCTTATGCTGCGCAAAAAGCGCATACTCACCATAAAACTCATGGCAGCTTAGGCCGACTCTGTCTACACTCGATACATAGAAAATGGTAAACGAACCCAAATAATGAGTGTTGCACAAAATACCTTCCCTCTTTCAGAACTAATGATTTCGCTAACGACAGCCCTCGACATGACTGAAGGTCAGCCGCCTGAACACTGCATTCGTTGTTGCTGGATCGGTATGCATATTGGTATGCAGCTCGAGCTGAGTGAGCCTGAACTGCACGACCTGTTTTTTACTCTGCTACTGAAAGATGCGGGTTGCAGCAGCAATGCAGCACGAATTTGTGAGCTGTATGCGACCGATGATCTGACTTTCAAACGACGTTACAAAACGGTAGGCACTAGTCTTTCCAGTGTCATTAACTTTATTGTGAAAAACACAGGATCAGAGCAAAGCTGGACGGAGCGCATTTTAACGACCATAGATATTTTGAAAAATGGTAATGACTATGCTCAAGAGCTGATCCAGACGCGTTGTACCCGTGGTGCGGATGTCGCCCGAGAATTGCGTTTTAGTGAAGCTGTCGCACAAGGCATCCATTCACTGGATGAGCATTGGAATGGTCAAGGGCGACCCGAACAGCGAAAAGGTGAAGCGATTCCGCTTTTCTCACGTATTGCGTTGTTAGCTCAGGTATTTGATGTTTTTCAAATGGAGCACAGCATCGAAGAAGCCCTGCAAGAGATTATGGCACGCAGCGGTGTGTGGTTTGATCCCAAACTGGTTGAGGTTGTTGAGCAGCTTGTTGAAAATCCTCGTTTTTTATCCGGACTGAAAGCCACCGATATCAGTCAGCGGGTTATGAATTTACCTCCCGCTCAAGCTCATTTACCTTTGGATGATGCTTACTTGGAATGCATAGTGACGGCTTTTGGTAAAATTGTGGACGCGAAAAGCCCGTATACCGCTGGTCATAGCGAACGTGTTGCTGTGTATACCGATTTGATTGCAAGGCAATTGGTGATCTCTGATGCGGATCGCATTTGGCTGAGGCGTGCGGCACTGCTGCATGATATTGGTAAGCTTGGTGTCAGCAATGCCATTTTGGATAAACCAGGTAAGTTAGACGAAGCAGAATGGCGAGCGGTTCAAGCTCATGCCGCGTATACGGAGCAAATTCTGTACAAGCTATCTCCTTTTAAAACACTGGCGCGCATGGCCGGCGCGCACCATGAAAAATTAGACGGTACTGGTTATCCTCGGGGTGTCAACGGCGATGAAATCAGTTTGATGACTCGCATAATCACAACGGCCGATATTTTCGATGCCCTCAGTGCTGAGCGTCCCTATCGCGCGGCTATGCCTATTCATAAAGCGCTCGCCATTATGGAGGAGAACCTCCATACCGCGATTGATCCAGAATGTTTTGCCGCTTTGAAAAAGGCATTAAATCTGTTACCCGATGAATATACTCAACTACCACACTCTTCAGATAAGACGTAACAAGGCATAGATCTCGTTTGGCGTGGTTATATTCTCATTGCTGAATTTCCTTCAGCCGTTCGTTAATGTTACATTTTGTCACGCTTCTACCAATCAAATAGAGAGAATTTCCATGGCAGGCGCAAGCTTACTGACCTTGCTTGATGATATTGCGACGGTGCTGGATGACGTGGCATTGATGTCCAAAATGGCCGCTAAAAAGACGGCGGGTGTATTGGGGGATGACTTAGCGCTCAATGCGCAGCAAGTCTCTGGTGTCGCGGCAGAGCGTGAAATTCCGGTAGTATGGGCGGTCGCCAAAGGCTCGTTTCGCAATAAGCTCATTTTGGTTCCAGCAGCACTTATTATTAGCTCGATTGCTCCTTGGTTAATCATGCCTCTACTGCTGCTCGGTGGTCTGTTTCTCTGTTTTGAAGGCGCAGAGAAGATCCTCGAAAAATGGTTGCATCCAGAACCCAAGCAGAATGCTGAACAGCGTGCTGCTGCGATAGTCAATGAAGGTTTAGAAACGGAAAGTTTGGCGACAGAAAGCTTAGCCGAGTATGAAAAGCGTAAAATTGGTGGCGCGATCCGCACCGATTTTATTCTGTCGGCAGAAATCATTGTGATCGCTCTTGGTACCGTGCAGGGGCACTCGATGCTCACACAAATTCTGGTGGTTAGCTTGATTGCGGTCATCATGACGATCGGCGTGTACGGCCTAGTGGCAGGCATAGTGAAGTTGGATGACTTAGGTTTTTACCTGCAACGCCAATCCAAAGGCCAAGGACTCAAAGCCAGTTTGGGCGGCGTGCTAGTGCGTTTTGCTCCCAAATTGATGAAAGGGCTGACGGTCGTTGGAACTGCGGCGATGTTTTTAGTCGGCGGTGGGATTGTGGTACATAACGTGCCTGCGGTGCATCATATTCTTGAACCGATGCTTGATGTCGTCCATGCATGGCCAGTTGTCGGGACTCTGATGCCAACCCTGATGAATGGTGTGATTGGCGTGGTGGCTGGCAGCCTCTTAGTAGCGGTAATGGAAGTGTGGCACAAAGTTCGCAGTTAATTCTCTTTCTGACTTGTTGTCTACAACATGAAGTAGGGTATCCGTAAAATTCTCGTTGTTATTTTCGGGAAGGCAAATAAACTAGCGGCTTTTGTTTTTCGGCGGTCGATATTATGCAGTGTGAGTTCTTTATTCAAAAACGGTGTACCTCTTGCCACCTATGTGCGCAGCCGTATTCCGAGCAGGTTACGAATAAAGATCAGCAGTTGCGTGAGTTGATTGCGCCAGCCACGGATGTGCAGTGGTTACCCCCTGTCACCAGTGCTGACATCGCGTTTCGCAATAAAGCCAAAATGGTGGTACTCGGTGCGGCTCACGCGCCGATTTTAGGCATTGAAGATGCGCAAGGTCAGCCTTTGTCGCTAGTGACTTGTCCGCTTTATCCGCAGCCGATGCAAGAGCTGCTCGCTTATCTGGAAAATTGGATCCGCATCGCGGGTATTCCGCCCTATAACAAGCTGAAGAAAAAAGGTGAGCTGAAGTTTATTCTGCTCACCCAAAGTGAAAACAGCGGCCAATTTATGCTGCGTTTTGTGGCGCGCAGCCATGCGGTGCTTGAGCGAATTGAACGCAATTTGCCGATGTTGACCGCAGCTTTCCCGATGATCGAAGTCATTTCGGTCAATATCCAGCCGGTGCATATGGCGCGTCTAGAAGGCGAAGAGGAAATTTTCCTCACCAAAACGCAAAGCCTGCTCGAACAGTTCAACGATGTGCCTATGGTGATCCGTCCGAAAAGCTTTTTCCAAACCAACCCCAAAGTGGCTGAGCAGCTATACGCGACCGCACGTGCTTGGGTACGCGAGATTGCGCCAACACAAATGTGGGATCTGTTTTGTGGCGTTGGTGGCTTTGCGCTGCATTGCGCCGCGCCAAACACTGCTGTGACGGGCATTGAAATTGAACCAGAAGCGATTGCCAGTGCGCAACGTTCGGCGCAAATGATGGGGATTGATAATCTCAGCTTTGCAGCGCTCGATTCGGCCAAGTTTTCACAAAGCCAGATGAGTGCACCAGAGTTAGTGTTGGTCAACCCTCCGCGTCGTGGGTTGGGCAGTGAGCTGACCGCGCAGTTGGAAGTGCTCGCGCCAAAACACATTCTTTATTCCAGCTGTAACCCGCAAACTATGGCCAAAGACATCGCTGAGCTCGCTAGCTACCAAATGATTCGCGTGCAGTGGTTTGATATGTTCCCCCATACGGATCACGCTGAAGTGCTGACCTTGTTGGTCAGAAAATAGGCACTGAATAACGGATTGAAGAATAAGGGGCATTTTGCCCCTTATTGCATTCTTATAGGATTAAGAGCGACTTAGCTGTGATTGGCCACTTCAGCGCTGCAGATCACCCGTGGCTCTGCATCAAGCAGCCAAGAAATCCAACGCCTACGGGAATTGAGGATGAAGCCTTCATCGGCAGCAATGCCACTCACAATGTAGCCATCCACCTTTTTACGCTCTTCTTTTGTGCCAAATACCCAATCATCGCTGTGAATTCTTTGCCCTTCGAGTATCGCTTCACTTAAACGCGGATTAGTAATCGCAATCATCAAACCTTGAGTAGAGTGAATACCAATATCGGCTTGTGAAAAGCTGCCAATCGCGACTGGCACTTCTATTGAACATTCTTGTCCTTGGGCATTTTTGGCTTGATATTTTCCTTCTCCCACTCGCCCTTTTAACCAAAGAAGCTGCCCTTGGGTCATTTTCGTGATGGTTAGTAGGCCAATGGTTTGATCGGGTAAGTGGTCATTGAGTTTAAGAGGATCCGCCGAAGCAAGATTCGTCATTGAAATCAGCAGTAAAACCAATAGAGTTCTCATGATAAAAGTGCCTTATCGGTGAAGTGGGAGGAAGAGGGCTGAACCAGTAAGTAAATTAGCCAGAAAGGGCCAATCACGGGGATCACAAATACCCATGCCCACCATCCGGAGCGTTGGGTATCATGCAAACGCCGAACTAAGAGGGCGAGCATCGGGATAAAGCTGATGAGGCTGTAAAACAGATCTAACCAGCCTGGGTTGTTTGTGGCGATCTCAATACTGACCACCACCAATGTGATCAGTAGATGAGCGAGCATGAACCACCAAAAATCGTCCCTGGTTGTTTGCCCTGAAAAATCAAAGTATTGTTTCCACGCCTGTAAATAGGCGGTCAGTAAAGGTGTCATGTGCGTTTCTCATGTTGGGAATTGGCACTGGAAATGGTGGGGCAATCTGTGGCGAAAAACGTCCTAAAACGGGTTTGAGGACGTACTTGAACGGGTATTAGTCTAAGCTTTGGCGTAATCAGACCGTTCAATGCGGTCTCTCGTTTACTTTTTCAGGGAAAGATATGTTGATGATTCCAGTGCCCTTCGTGGTTTCGCTGATGCTGCTGTTATTGGCGGTGACGCTCTACTTGCGATTGGCTGAGCAGGCGAAAAGTGCTTGTTTGTTTTTAGTGTTGTGTGCGGCAACCACGGCTGTGGTTGGATTACGTTGGACGGTCGATTGGTCTGCACTGCGCATGGCACAACCTATTTTAGCTTCCCTAATTCCTGTTGCTGCGTGGTGTACCTTTACTCGTACCCATGAAAAGGGCCTCTCGCGTTGTTATAAGCACTTATCTGGCCCAATTCTGGTGTTGGTGAGCTTGTTGGCTCAGCCATTTTGGTCGCTACCTCTCGATGAAATTCTGACCGCGATCTATCTGTTTTACGGGATTGCGTTGGTGCGTTATTCCTCACAAGATGCGTTACGCATCTATGTGGCTTTTAACCATTGGGAAAACGTCAAACGGGCTGAAAATATCGCCGGTTGGATGCTGCTGTTTTCTGCATTGATCGATAGCGCGATGTCTCTCGATTTCATCTACAACCAAGGACGTTTTTCGCTGTACATTTTGACTGTCGGGCATGTGGTACTGATCCCTGTTTTGGCCTTCGCCGTGATTGTGGTTGGGGTGAGCACATCCAGCAGTGATGAAGTCGCTAATTCGGAACTGACGACCTCGCATGAAGAGAAAGAAGCGTTAACCGATGAGAGGATGCCAGAAGCAAGGGCACAAGAGATAGTGGCCTTGTTTGACCGACAAATGAGGGAAAAAACGCACTACTTAGATCCTGAACTGACCTTATCTAAGCTGTCGCGCAAACTCGGCATTCCCGCGAAACAGATTTCGGCGGCGGTTAACCAAATCCATCAGAAGAATATTTCCAAGTTGATTAATGAATACCGACTTGATCATGCGTTGCAGGCGCTCACCAAGAGTGAAGATTCCATCACTCAGATTTTTATGAACTCGGGTTTTCAGACCAAATCGAATTTCAACCGCGAATTTTCACGAGTAACAGGGATGACGCCGAGCGATTATCGGAAACAGCATCGGCAGATCTAAAATCGCAGAATAGGGAATGAAAAAGGAGAGGCGAACCTCTCCTTTCGTACATCTGAACTGAGTTTACTTCACTGTCCACTCGATGTTTTCACCAGCACGGATTGGCACCACGATATCGCTGCCAAACGGCATGCTTTCCGCGACTGGCCAGGCTTGCTTGGTGAGCGTGACGGTCTCTTTATTGCGAGGTAGGCCGTAGAAATCAGGGCCATTAAAGCTAGCGAACGCTTCCAGATTTTCTAGCTTACCTTCTTTTTCAAACACTTCGGCATACAACTCAAGAGCTGCATGGGCTGTGTAAGAACCTGCGCAGCCACAAGCGGCTTCTTTGCGGCCTTTGGCGTGCGGGGCAGAGTCCGTACCTAGGAAGAATTTCTTGCTGCCAGAGGTTGCCGCTGCCACTAACGCGTGTTGGTGAGTCGCACGCTTTAGGATTGGCAAACAGTAGAAATGTGGGCGAATACCGCCAACCAGCATGTGGTTACGGTTAAACAGCAAATGGTGCGCAGTAATAGTTGCGGCAACGTTTTCATTGGCTTGGCGAACAAAGTTCACTGCTTCTGCGGTGGTGATGTGTTCCAGCACGATCTTGAGTTGCGGGAAATCGGCCACGATCGGCGCTAATACAGTGTCGAGAAACACTTTTTCGCGGTCAAAAATATCGATCTCATGCGTGGTCACTTCACCATGCACCAGAAGTAGCATACCGACTTCCTGCATCGCCTGTAGTACGGGATAAATCTTTTTCGCTGACGTGACACCAGAATCCGAGTTGGTGGTCGCACCGGCTGGATAAAGCTTAGCTGCAACGACTTTACCTGACGCTTTGGCTTTGCGAATTTCCTCAGGTGAAGTGTTATCGGTGAGGTAAAGTGCCATCAAAGGTTCAAAGTGCGGCTGTGGCTGAGCAGCCATAATGCGCTCACGATAGGCTAAGGCCATCTCAGTGGTGGTTACAGGGGGAACCGTGTTAGGCATGATCAGCGCGCGGCCGTTATAACGGCTGATGTCGCGTACAGTATCGGCCAGTACATCGCCATCGCGAAGGTGAACGTGCCAGTCGTCTGGGCGTGTAATCGTCAGTGTTGTCATTGAGTGCTCCCACCATGAATGCATGAAATGATTGGAGCCTAAAGCGTCGCGCAAACGCTTCCGCTTAGGCGACAGGATGATAGTGGAAAGTGTAATCCATTTCACGTGTTATTTGTCTTGGTCTATTTTGCCCTTGGTATACCCTTCCTACTTGAAGCTGCAGGGGTGTTGGCTACGTTCGTTTACCCCAATCACATAGTCTGTCTATGCTCATGGGGATTATGAGAGCCATCCTTGGCTCTCACCAAAGGCCAGCCGATGGCTGTGCAAATTTGTTCCAGACAAATTTGTCACTCACTTGCCGCCTACCTGCAACTCCAAGTGGTTTGGGTATATCTGAATAGAAACCAGAACCCTGATTTGTAACAACGTGTTAGTCTGAAGTGACAATTTGTTCTATGATGTTGCGCAAATAACTCCGTCGTACTCGAAGCTGCAACAGTTTTGGCTAGATTCTTCCATCCCAATCATAGCGTTTGTCTATGCTCACGAGGATGCGCTCTGTGGCCGCTTAGCGGCAAATCCAAGAAATGTAGGTATGACAACAACCAAAGGAAGCACCATGTCGTCTGGACTCTTATCTCAAATCAATGTCTTTCCAGTGAAATCGTTAGGTGGGCTGGCGCTGTCGTCCGCTTGGGTAGAAAAGCAAGGCTTAACCTTTGATCGTCGTTTTATGCTGGCACTGTCTGACGGAAGTATGGTGACGGCGCGTAAATTTCCGCAAATGGTGCTGATCAAAACCGCGCTGCGCCATGATGGTGTGCTGTTTTCTACACAAGGTCATCCCTCGCTTACCATCCGTTATGCAGATTTCAAGTTGCAACCGGTACCCGCGCAAGTTTGGGCGGATAATTTCACCGCGTACACCACCACCGATGAAGCAGACGATTGGTTTAGTACGGTATTGGGGATTCGTGTTGAGCTCTTATACAGCGGCGAGCAATCCAATCGTGTACGTGAAAAAGTGGGTCACAATGTCAGCTTTGCCGATGGTTATCCGCTGTTGGTGATAAGCCAAGCGTCGTTGGATGAACTCAATCGCCGCAGCCCTGAGTTTCATTCAATGGATCAATTTCGTACCAATTTAGTCGTTTCTGGGACAGAGCCCTTTGCCGAAGACAGTTGGAAGCGTATCCGTATCGGTGAGGTGGAGTTTGAAGCCGTCAAACCTTGTGAGCGCTGTATTTTAACCACGGTTGAAGTGAAGAAAGGGACATTTAGGCCAACCAAAGAGCCGCTGCGTACTCTCTCACAATTTCGTGCTAATGAGCGCGGTGGCGTGTTTTTCGGGCAAAACTTGATTGCCAAGAATGAGGGAATGATTCGAGCGGGCGATCCGATTGAAGTGTTGGAATATAAAGAGAAAGAAGTTTACCCAGACCAAGGTATCAGCCACTTCACACTGACTTGTGTTGAGCGCGAAGAGATCGCCCGTGATTTTGTGACCTTCTGGCTAGAGCCTACCCAAGAAATCGCTACCCAGTATTTTCCGGGGCAATATCTGCCAATTGAAATGGTGATTGAGGGTGAGCCTGTGCAGCGTTACTACACGCTTTCGTCGAGCCCATCGCGTCCGGGACGTTTAGCGATTTCGGTCAAGCGCATTGATGGCGGGCGAGTTTCTAATTGGTTGCAAGAGAATTTGCAGATTGGCACGACCTTGACCGCGCAGCATCCTACTGGGCATTTCCATCTGGATACCACCGCGCCACAGCCTTTGCTGCTGCTTTCGGCAGGCAGTGGTGTCACCCCTATGCTGTCTATGTTGCGTTATCTGGCGGACCATAACCAACTCGATGATGTAGTGTTTTATCATCAATGCCGCAGTGAGCAAGACATCCCTTGCCAAGCGGAGTTGGATGCCTTGGCAAAACAACATGCTGGGCTGACGCTCATCTATGCGTTAACCCAACCTTCGCCGCAGTGGCAAGGGGAGCAAGGTCGCTTATCTCTCTCGCACATTAAACGCATTCCCAACCTTGTTTCCCGCCAAGTGTTTGTGTGTGGTCCAGACGGTTTTATGCAAAAAGCCAAGAATTTACTGCTCAAACAAGGGGTAGCGGAATCGGCTTATCATCAGGAAGCTTTCGGTGCGGTGCACGTAGCGCCGCGAGAGAAAAAGGCTGTGACACTCAGTTTCAATGGTATTCAAGTCTCTGCGGATAATCAGAAAACCTTGCTGGAGCATGCCGAAGACGCTGGTGTGAGAATACCCAATAGCTGCCGTGCGGGCATTTGTGGAGCGTGTAAAGTGAAAGTAAAGTCAGGTTTAGTGGAGCAGCCTAAAGTTCCTGCTTTGATGGATCATGAACGCTCGATGGGCATGGCTTTGGCTTGCTGCTCGGTCGCCGACACGGATCTGGATGTCGAGTTTTAGCCGTTCAGATTTGAAGTGATAAAAAAACCTCCCGTTGGGAGGTTTTTGCATTTTGGTTAAGGTTACACTTTGAATTTATTCAAGATTGCATCCTGCTCGCGGATATTTTCCGTTTGGATCTGCATCGACATGTTCGCTTCATCAGCAGATTCAGCAACTTGATCCGACAGGTCTTTGATCTTGACAGTGTTGTTGTTGATCTCTTCTGCAACTAAGCTTTGTTCTTCCGCAGCGGAGGCGATTTGAATGTTCATATCGCTGATCTGCTGAATCGCAAGGCGGATTTTTTCTAACGCTTCATTCGCGCCTTGCGCTTGGTTGACCGCACTGGCCGCCGTATCTTTACTGTGGCTCATGGCAACCGCAACCGCATTGGCTCCAGATTGCAGCTTCTCAATCATGTTGCGAATTTCTGTCGTGGACTGTTGAGTACGCTGTGCCAGAGTACGAACTTCATCGGCGACCACCGCAAAGCCGCGGCCAGATTCACCGGCTCGCGCCGCTTCAATCGCTGCGTTAAGTGCGAGCAGGTTGGTTTGATCTGCAATGTCGTTAATCACTTTCAGCACGGTTTCAATGTTTGCGGTCGCGCTTTCCAGCACTTTCACATCGTCTACCGCGGCATCAATAGTGGCAGAAAGGGTATCAATGGCTTTCGTGGTTTTGGTAACCACATCCGTACCTGCGGCGGCGGCATCGTCAGCCACTTTTGCAGCCGAAGCGGCACCTTGCGCATTATTGGCGACATCTGAAGACGTCGTCGCCATTTCATGCATGGCGGTCGCCAACTGTTCCAACTCATGAAGCTGAGAACGCATGGCTTCTGCCGACTGTTGTAGCGTCATCGATGTCGATTCTGAACCGCGTAAGATCTCGGCACCAATCGCTTTGGATTGGATCAACTGCTTCTGTAGCGTTTCAGTAAAGGTATTAAAACCAATCGCCAGTTTGGCAAACTCTTCATCAGTATTGGTGCTCAAACGCTGAGTTAAGTCACCTTCACCAGAAGCCACGTTTTGAATCGCGTCGTTAAGAGTATCGAGAGGTTTCATTAGGACACGAACGATAAACAGTAGAACAAACACGCTGATCACTAAGGCGATCACAGTGAAAATGAGCGTACTTCTTCGTAATTCATCTAGCGCGGCGTAAGCAATTTCTTCATCAATCACCACACCGACATACCAATCTTCGCCTTCTACATCGGAGAAGCTGACAGCATAGGGTTTGCCATTGATGATGACTTGATGGGTATCAACATTGATTTTGCTTTCACCCAAAAATTCTGACATGGGTTTGCCATTGAACTCTTTTTTCGGGTGGGCGATGGTGGTGCCATCTTCGGACACAATAAAGACATAACCCGCATCAAACAGTTTTACCTCGTTAACCAGTTCAGCGAGTTCAGCCAAGCTGACATCGTAAAAGATGGAACCGAGGAATTGCCCAGTTGCGCTGTCTTTGACTGGCGTTGCGACGGAAACCAGAATTTCGCCGCTGGCGGAATCGGCGTAAGGTGCGGTAATCACCAACTTACCGGCATTTTTGGCGTCTTTATACCAAGGACGAACACGTGGGTCCCAAGTCGGGCCCGGGTTCCAACTCGGGTCGTTATTGATATTTGAACCGTCTTTCTCTAAACCAAATCCTACTAAAAGGAAGGTGTTTTTGATCAAGGGTTGCGAGATGATCGTGCGCACATTATCGGGTTCAGGATTGCTCTCAATCAAGCTAGTGGCGTATTGCGCGATACTTTTTCTGCCATTGATGACTTCGGCGGTCGTTTTACTTACACCATCGACAATCTCATCAACACTGTCAGAAACCATGCTGCGGATTTCATCTCGGACTTTGAAGTATTGGCTACCCGAAAGCAGCGCAACAGTAGCAAGCAGAAGTACAGACGACGCAGCAACAATTTTATGGCTGAATTTCATCGTGATTCCTTTCCATAACGATAGGGTTATTATTATTAATAAATTTATAGTTATGTTTTGGCACTTCAGCCAGTTAGAGATCACACTTTTATTCGGAGGTTGTGATAATAATTTGATTTATATTGAAATTTTGTGCAACTGCGTGCTTATAGTGTTCGTCCTAAAACTAACGTACAAAGCTGGTGATAATGCTCGGCATTGCCGGAAAACAGTTCCTCGATAATGCTGTGTGTCTGAGCGCCGGATTGGGAGCGTTTGAGCGCTTCACGCACCAGCAGCACCACATGCTGTTCTTTGCTGACACTCGCATGCGCTTGCGGTTGCCATTCCGTGATGGCTTGAGTGAGTGGTGACATCTTCAGTTTTGGGTCACAAGTGGTCAGCTCAAGCATGAGTAATTGGGTGAGATGAGTAAACGTAGGGTGGTGGCGTTCACTGTTTTGTAATCGGTGCAATACGGCCAGCGCAAGCTCAGAACTTTTGATAAATCCTGCATTGTGCGGTAAGCGCACGTTTAAACGCAGTGAAAAATCGACCCGAGTGATGTGTGTGTCCGGAAAAAATGTGAGGCCACACAAGCAGTCGAAAGGAATCCAAAGCGTTTGACCTTTTTCCACGGCATACTCATGCTTTCCGAGTCGAAAGAGTAACAAACCTTGCTCAACGCGGATCAGGCTGTGTTTTAGCGCACGTTTCCGAGCCGATACCTCAAGGTAAGGATAGTGGCGCGTTTCAGACTGAATAGCGTAGTTCATAAGATGCCTCGGGAATTTTAAGGGCGCTAAGATTAACGCTTATCGCAGAAAAAGCCAATTCCCGTGATTGGGGTAAATAAAGGGATACATAATTCTGGTCTGACCTTAGACATCCTTGCTGATAGCAGGGCTAACTATGCGTAGAATAGGCCCGTTTTTTATCTGATGTACAAACCTATGACTTCAACAACTGATCCTTATATTGATATTCGTCCTTACAATGATGACGAGATCCCCGCGGCGCTCTCTCGTCTCATCAACGACCAAGAGTTTATTTCAGCGATTTTGAAACATCGCTTCAAACACCATTCTGCTTGGTTGCGTGCTTTGATGGCACCGCTGGTTAAGTTTTACCTAAAGCGTAAATGGGCGAAGTTGGACAGCGTCGAAGCGATCCAACTTGAGGTAAAAAAATACCTAGACCAAACTTTAGAGCAGACCACGAAAGGGGTGAGCTATAGTGGCTTGGATAAGTTGGATAAAGAACAGGCCTACTTATTTATTTGTAACCACCGTGATATCGCGATGGATCCAGCCTTAGTCAACTACGGACTGCATATGGCAGGTCATCGTACCGTACGGATTGCGATTGGCGATAACCTCTTGAAAAAGCCTTGTGCGACCGAGCTGATGCGTTTGAACAAAAGCTTTATTGTGAAACGCTCGGCAAAAGCTCCAAGAGAAATGATGAAAGCTCTCGGTACGCTGTCGGCTTACATCAAACATTCGCTGGAGACAGGCCACTCCATTTGGATCGCTCAAAAAGAGGGGCGTGCCAAAGATGGTAATGACCAAACCGATCCGGCTATCTTAAAAATGTTCCATGTTGAAGGACGTCGTCAAAAAATGGAATTTGCCGATTATGTTCGTTCACTCAATCTGGTTCCGGTTTCGATTTCCTATGAGAACGATCCTTGTGACATCGCAAAAGCGCGCGAGCTGTATGAGAAAGCGACACAAGGCAGTTATGAAAAAGGTGAATTTGAAGATATCGAAAGCATCATCCAAGGCATTGTGGGTGATAAAGGCCGTGTGCATGTCGCGTTTGGTGATGTCATTACCCAGCCATTTGAGACACCAGAAGCTCTGGCGCAAGAGATTGACCGACAGATCCACCAGAACTATGTGCTGTTCCCAATCAATCGCTTAGCGGCTGGCCAAGACGATAAAGACATTACGCCAGAAGTGCGCGCAGTGTTACAGGCAAAATTGGCGCAGTTGCCTGAGCCAGCTCATCGCTATTTGTTGGATGCTTACGCCAATCCCGTACGTAATCACATCTAATGAATTCCCCCGCTTAAGCAAAAGAGGAGCTCAATCGGCTCCTCTTTTGCTTTTTCTATTTTAGCGAGCGACAGCACCGCCGAGTGTGAGTTTGCTTGGCCATTTACTGATTTGGTTACCCCCTAAGTAAATATTGCCCTTAACCGTCATGGTGTCTGGGAAGCGAGTGATTTGTGAGCCGCCAATGAAGAGATGTCCTTCAATCACTATGCCTTCTGGCAAGTCAGTGAGCGGTGTGCGGATCACACTGAGATCCCCTTTTACCGTCATTCGTGCTGGTAGGGTGGTTAATGGCGTGTCAGTAAAGTTGAGATAACCGCCTACCTTTACACCGGATGGCCACGATTGAATTTTGGTTCCGAGTAAGTTGGCGTAGCCTTTGATGCTCGTGCCCCGTGGTACTTTTTCCAGCGAGCTGTTTGAGGCATCCAAGCTGCCCTCTATGATGGTGCCTTTCGGTAGCGATTTGATCGCAGTTTTAGCGATATTCAAATTCCCTTTGATCGTGAAGTTTTCCGGCAAGGAAGTGTAGGGCTTGCCGCGCAGATCAAGGTTACCGTAATTGTCGAGATGGTTGAGTACCATGTAGAGATCCAAAGCCATCGCATGTGTGCAACCCGCGATAAGCGACAATGAAAGGGCAATAACACGAAGCATCATGGCGAAGCGTTTATCCTGTGTGGCGAGTTTTGTCAGTATAAAGGGTATCGGCGGCAGTGGAGTAGGCTTTATGGCTTTTCCTATTTATTCCCTTCCTACTTGAAGCTGCAGCGGCGTTGGCTACGTTCGTTCACCCCAATCACATAGTTTATCTATGCTCATGGGGATTCACTCTCTTGCCGCCTACCTGCAACTCCAAGTAGTTTGGGTATATCCCCTTCCTACTTGAAGCTGCAGCGTCAAGTCGTTGGGGATATTGGATTGGCGTCGACGAGGGAGTGAGAAAAGAAAAGCGGGCTTGAGCCCGCTCGATGTGATGAGGTGACGATTAGCGTGCAAGCGCCCGTGTTTTCAGTTCGAAAATCAGTTTTTCAGCACTCACTTCAAATTTAAAACGAGCGTGCAGTTCTGTCGCGTTATCTGCAACGGGAGCCACTTCATACTCAACATTCGCACAAACTTGCTTGGCTAAGCTAATGTATTCCGCCAGCTTGCCTTCTAAATGCGCTTTATCCGAACCAAACAGAGAAACTTCTGCGACATCATCACCTTCGCGAATAATAAAACCGATTTCGCCAGCGCAGCCACACGCTTCACATACTTCATTTTCTACACAAGTTTGGTTACTCATATCCTAATCCTCTTACGACTTAATTTACTTACTCATAATGGGGCCATTTTAGTCCTCTCTTTAGGCTTATGCCACAAAAATGGTCTGCTACTTAGGATATAAAATGAAGAAGGAAATACAGGGAAATAAAAGTACAAAGCGCGATCATCTGGTGGGAGAGAGTAGGGACTTCTGTGATCTTCTCCGGTAATTTGGCGTTCCAAGTGTCGGAAAATTGTCAGAATTTCGACCAGTTCATTGTCACACTCAATAGATTGTTGGATTATTTGCTTACCAAAATATGATTTATTGCGGTTACCTAGCCAACAGCGGTTTATACAAGTGACCTTGTTCAAAAAAGTAACAAAGGTTTATGCAAATGTAAGAACTCACCGTTTGGCTGTCTAGTATTGAATAGGTGAGTCAAACCGTAGTAGTGAGTTCACTCCATCGTAGTGTTTGCCCCTGATCATTTTAATGATAATTATCGTGCTGCTGACTTGTTAAGCAGACAAAGATTTGACGTTAGAAAAGAGCCTGACCATGCCTAAGCGTAGTAAAGAAGATACTGAAGTGACGATTCAGACCATTATGGATGCGGTTGTCGACCAGTTGCTTCGACTGGGTTATGACAAAATGTCTTACACCACTCTCAGCCAGCAAACTGGGGTATCCCGAACTGGGATCAGCCACCATTTCCCGAAGAAAACCGATTTCGCCTCTGCGTTAGACGGACGCATATTTAAAATGTTTATGGAATACCTCGATTTTGAACACGACATGGAGGCATTTCGTGACAGTTGGCTAAAAGCCATGGAGAAATCTGAGTTTGTGGCCATTTTGCGTCTGCTGTTTCACCACATTGTGACAGCGGAGCGTGCACATGATTTTGCTCATAAAGGGGTTAATCGCCTCTATAAATTGACGGAAGAGAAATTCGGACAAGAGAGCCAAAAAGAAGTGGAATGGTTGCTGGGGCACTCGTTAGTCAGCATGGTGAATTGATTCTTCACCTTCTGCCTACTTCATCAGTAAAAAGCTCTGCACCTAAGCGCAACGGTTAGGTACAGAGCTTTTGGTCTATGGGAATAGGGGATAGACAAGCCCTAAAGGTGATGAAACCGACTTGAGAGACTCCTCAAGCTGGATAAACCATTGGGAAATCACGAGTAGGATGGGCGGCAACCAGCGCTTGATAGCCGTAAACCTGCTCAATTCTTTCTGCGGTCAGCGCCTGCCAAGGTGTCGCATCACATACAATTTTGCCTTGATGAAGCAGGATCAGGCGATCTGAGTACTGCGCGGCAAGGTTTAAATCATGCAACACAACGACGACGGCACATTGTTCTTCATCGGCTAACTGACGCGCGAGTTGCAGTGTGTTGTGTTGATGAGCGAGATCGAGTGCTGATGTCGGCTCATCCAGCATCAAAATACGCTGTTGACCGGCTTGGTGCAGTTGAGTGAGTACTCGCGCGAGATGTAAGCGCTGCTTTTCACCTCCAGAAAGAGAAGGGTAAAGACTGGCTGCGAGGTGTAATACATCGGTTTTGAGCATGTAATGACGGGCGACACGTTCTACTTCTTTGCGCGGTAGATTGAGTGGGATAGCCCCCAGCTCAACCACTTCTTGCGCGGTAAAAGGAAAAGTCAATGAGCTCTGCTGGGGCAAAATGCCCAAATGGTTAGCCAGTTTTTCGGCAGGCCACTGCGATGCTGGAACACCAAAATAATCGAGTTTGCCTGCTCCGCTCATTTCACCGCAGAGCAGCTTCAGTAAGGTACTTTTCCCGGATCCGTTAGGACCGAGTAACGCCGCGACTTCGCCACAGCGCAAGGTAATATCCACATGATCGAGCACTTGGCGAGAGCCGTAGGTGACACAAAGATCCCTGCCTTGAATTGCAATAGTCTGCATCAGAATATTCGACCTTTTTGTTGGAATAGGAGATACAAGAAGAAGGGGGCACCGACCAGTGCGGTGACAATGCCAATTGGCAATTCAGCGGGCGCAACCGCAACCCGAGCGACCATATCGGCAAGGGTGAGCATCAATGCGCCAAGTAGGGTGGAGACTGGCACTAGGTTACGATGATCGGGACCCACCAACATGCGACCAATATGGGGCACCACAAGCCCCACAAAACCGATCATACCTGCGGCACTTACCGCAACCCCGACGCCTACCGCCGAAAGCAGAATCATCTCTCTTTTGAGTTTTTGTACTGGAACACCAAGATGACGCGCTTCCGCCTCTCCAAGCAATAAGGCATTCAGGGCCATCGAGCGCCAATGGAAATAGGCAAATAGCATGATTAGAGTGACACTGCACAGCAAAATACTGGAGGTCGTCGCGCCTGCCACGGAACCCATGGACCATAGGGTTAAGTCGCGCAGCATTTGATCGCTCGCGAGATAATTAAGATAACCAATACCTGCGCCTGCAAGAGCCGAAATAGCTACCCCAGCCAGCAGCATGATAGTCACCGATGTCCCAAATTTAGAGGTGCCAAGACGATAAACCAATACAGTTGTCAGCGCGCCACCGATGAAAGCCGCGATAGGCAGCACCAGGCTATTCACCCAAGGTAGGCTTGACACTACATCACTGAGCAACACGATGGCGAGTGCCGCACCAAGAGAGGCACCAGAAGAGACGCCAATGATGCCCGGCTCAGCTAACGGGTTGCGAAATAGCCCCTGCATAGCGGTGCCGCATAGCGCGAGAATCGCCCCAACCAACAAACAAAGGATCGTGCGTGGTAAGCGAATGTCATGGATCACGAGATGAATCGCATTCGTGAGTTGCTCGGAGCGAAAAAGCAGGCTTTGAATACTGTCAGAGATGGTGATGTTCATCGGTCCGACAGTGATGGAATACAGCCCTGCAAAGAAGACCGCCAGAGTCAGGCAACTGATGGTCACAGAAAAAGGAAATCGTCTTAACACTGGGAGTGGCCTCAGGGGTACAGCAGAGCTTGAATACGCTGCGCTTCTTGCAGACTTTTCAGACCTAAGCCGCCGACTAAGGCGTGGCCATCAATCGCGACAATATTCTTGTTTTGTCCTGCTGGTGTTGCCGCGAGCATAGGCACGGCATTCAACACAGCATCAGCACCCCCCAGTTTTTCTAGGCTGCGACCACTGACCAGCACCATGTCAGGTTGCATCTCAATCATGGATTCCATGGACAGCGGCTTATACGAAGTAATGGAAGGAGAGGCAGGATTATGAGCACCGATTAAACCAATAATGGTATCGGGGACGGTATCGCTACCCGCTACGTTGGCCGCACGACCTTCATGCAGTAGTAAAAACAGCACTTTCTTAGGTTTTTCCGGACGCTTAGCTTGCAACGCATTGATCTGCTGCAGAACGTTCTCTTTCAGCTTTTGAGCGTGTTGTTCGGTGTGGGTGATTTGGGCAATTTGGTCAATACGTGTTAACAAGCCTTGCGGCGTCGAATCACTGTTGATCACATTGACTTGGATACCGGAACTGCGCAGTTGTTGTAATGCAGTATCGGGTCCCATTTCATCTGAACCAATCAGGTGGGTTGGCTCAAGAGTTAATAAGCCTTCAGCGGCCAAGCGGCGGTGATAGCCGACGGTAGGTAAATTGAGAGAACTCGGCACTTCGCTTGTGACATCGACCGCCACCAATTGCTGCTCAGCACCCAGTGCTAGAATCAGTTCAGTCACTGCACTTCCTGCACTGACGATCCGTTCTTGAGCGAAACTGATGCCTGAGGTGCAGCAGGCCAGTAATAAAGCCAATGATTGAGTGATTTTCATCTTGTTTCCATTAAGAGTGAGAAGGTTCAGTTAATAACTGGGTGGCTTGAATGCCGTTTTCTTGTAAAAAGCTCAACAGTTTGACTAATTGTTGAACCTCAGCCCCTTGATCGGCGGCGATGACTACCGGAAGCTTATCCACTTGTACAGACTCTAAAAGCGCCAACGAGAAGTTATGCCAGTCGAGGTAGGGCTTACCATCAATCGCCCAATAAGGTTCGGTGGCTAAGATATTGACGGTGATAGATTCTTTATTCACTTCATTCACTACGGGTGAATCGGTCGTGGGCAGAGCCACTTCCAACGATTCCAAGCGTACTGACGCGGTCAGCAGCAAGAACACCATCACGATAAAGATGATATCAAGTAGCGGAGTGAGATCCGGAGTCAGGCCGAAGTCGTTGTGTTTGGCTGAGGACTTGATCATAGGTTTTCCGTTGTGGCCTCTTGCGGTGTCACGACTGTCAGTGAAGCGTCGGCGTGCAGTGTCATGCCTTCTAGCCAAAGGTTCACGTAGTTCAGGGTATGTTCCAGTTTAGCCATAGTGCGATCCGCCCACAGGCTGAGCAATTGGGCCCCCGCAACTGCCGGAACGGCAATCAGCAGACCCGCTGCCGTGGTGTACATTGCAACGCCTAAACCATCGGCTAACACATTGGGGGTAATACTTCCGGTCGTGGCGGCCACCCCTTTAAACATTTCAATCAGGCCAAGTACGGTACCCAACAGACCGAGCAAAGGGCTGATCACACCAATCAAAGTCAAGAGACGCAACCCCGAGTTAAACTGGTGACGCTGCTCCTGTAGCCAAATGCCCGCCGCATCTTCGCGCAATGACTTATCAAATTGGTGATGGGCCAAAAGCATCGCCACTCCGCGATACAGCACCGGACGCTTACTCGCGAAATGCTCTGTAAGTTCAGCCAGTTGCTTTGGGTTTTTTGGGGAGGTAGCTTGCAAAGCGTGACGAATCGCTCCTTTGCCTACGGTTAAACTGAGCAGCACTTGAAATAGGCGCTCCGCGAGCAGCATTACCGTTAATGCTGAGCAAATGAAAAGTGGCCAAGCCATCAGGCCTAGCTGTTGTTGGAGTTGTTGTAACGATTCCATTAGCCTTCCAATTTAAAACGAATAGGGATATGAATTCGGTGAGCTACGGGCACACCGTCAAGAATATGTGGAGAAAATTTCCACTGTTTAATGGCTTCGAGCGCCGATTGATCCAAGGCTTCTGTGCCGGATGAAGAGAGCAACTGCTGCTTGATTTGATTACCTTGCGCATCCAGCCAAATTTCATACATCACTGTACCTTCGATCCCGCGCTTACGAGCAATACGTGGATAACGTGGTTGAACTTGTGCGCTCACTAAAGCGGGCTTATCCACCAAAATAGGTTGACTTGTGATGCCTTGGCTAGCCGCCGTGGGCTGGCTCGGTTGCTGATTAGGCGTTGGCGCAGGCTTTTGTGGGGTTTCAGCGGTACGCTCTACCTTCTCCGGTTGCGGCTTCGCTACCGATTTGGATGGGGCTTGCTCAGCCGGTACGGGTTTTTTCACGGTTTGAGGTTTAGGTTTGTGCGGCTCCACCTTCGGCTTAGCAGGCGGAGTTTTTACGACTTCTTGTACTGGTGTCGGCTTGACCGATTCCGGTTTTGATTGTTCTGTTTGGGTTTGCTCTGGTTGAGCGGGTGCGACTTTAGGCATCGAAACCATATTGATCGAAACCGATTGAGTTGGGTTTCCAGCAGGCATGGCAAACACCTGTGCTTCATCTGTCGTGATAAGCAATAGCGCGTGAAAAGCTAGGGAAAGCCCTCCCGCAATGACATATCTGTTCAGATTCACGTCCTTCTCCCTCACGATGATCAACGATATTGCTCCTGTCTCTCTGAAAACTCAGCAAGTGGCAGGCTGATCAAACTGGCTATTTCAATTCATGCAGACTAACGGGGCATGGATAAATCCATACGCGATTAGCCTTAGTGGGCAAATATTATTGCTCAGTATCTTAATAATAGCAATTATCAATTGCATTATCATTAGCGTCAATTTATGATTTTGATCGTATGAGATGAAGAGAAGCGCAGCCCTTGTTGTATGGGGATTGGCTTGAGAAATGAGAATGTTGATTTTAGATAATTTTGATGAATCTATTTTGGGTGCGAATACGCCAGATCCGCTGCGTTTTGCTTTTCAAAATAAGCATTCAGCCCATGCAGGCGGTATTGCGATGCCTGTACCGAGTCATGAGCAGGCGAACGTGTGGCAACACATCACCCAACAAGTCAGCCAACGTCAACAGGTGCGGTGTCTCTACATCCATGTTCCTTTTTGTCGAGTACGTTGTACTTTCTGTAATTTCTTCCAAAACGCGGCGAGTCGCCAGTTGGTGGATGCGTACTTTGCAGCGTTACTTGAAGAAATCAAACAAAAATCGGCACTGCCTTGGACACAAACTGGCGTCTTTCATGCGGTCTATATTGGTGGGGGGACGCCGACTGAGCTCTCTCCCGATCAGATCCGGCAGTTGGGTACTGCAATCCGTGAGTCGTTTCCATTAACGCCAGATTGTGAAATCACCCTAGAAGGTCGAATTCATCGCTTCAGTGATGAGATGTTTGAAAACGCTCTGGAAGGGGGCTTTAACCGTTTCTCTTTTGGTGTGCAGAGTTTTAATACTCAGGTTAGACGCCGAGCCAAACGACTGGATGATCGTGAGGTGGTGATGGAGCGTATCGCTTCGTTGGCCGCGACCCAACAAGCGCCGATTGTGATTGATCTACTCTACGGCTTACCCTACCAAACGGCGCAAGTGTTCGAGCAAGATCTACAAGATTTTATGCAGACTGGGGCACAAGGGATTGATTTATACCAGCTCGTCGTTGGCGGTAGTGCCCCGATGCTCAATCTGGTTGAAAAAGGCAAATTATCCCCACCGGCTACTACGCCAGATAAAGCCACCTTGTACCAAATCGGGGTGGAATTTATGGCGAAGCATCATCTGCGCCCATTGAGCGTAAACCACTGGACTCGCGACAACCGCGAGCGCAGCCTTTATAACAGTTTGGCCAAAACCTACGCCGAAGTGCTCCCGATTGGTTGTGGTGCGGGCGGGAATATGGGCGGTTACTCACTGATGCAACATCGCCAGCTCGATACTTACCTTGACGCGATGAAAAATGGTCAACCGCTTGTCGCCATGATGGCTCGCCAACATGAATATGAACCCCTGTTTGCCGCCTTGAAAGCCGGATTTGACTCGGGCGTCATCGCCAAACAGCGTTTACCTAAATTTTATCACCACCAAACCTTTGACTGGTTAAAGCCACTCTTTTTACGTTGGCAACAAATCGGTTTGGTTGAGGTGGAGCAAGACTATCTCACTCTGACTACCGCCGGACGCTTCTGGTCGGTAAGCCTTGCGCAGGCGTGTATTCAGGTGCTTATTCATTCGTACAAATATCAACAGCAGCGTATCGCATAAGCATAACTAGACTGGAAAAAACAATGGAATCATTACAACAGCAAGTCGCTCAACTTCTTGAGCAGCAACCCACTTTATTACCTGCCGCCATGGCTGAGCAACTCAATGTCACTGAGTTTGACATCGTGCATGCTCTTCCTGAAGAGATGGTCGCGGTGGTGGATGGCTCTCATGCGCAAACCATTTTAGAAAGTCTGCCAGAATGGGGCCCTGTCACCACGATCATGACCATTGCGGGTTCTATTTTTGAAGTCAAAGCACCTTTTCCAAAAGGGAAAGTTGCACGGGGTTACTACAATTTAATGGGTCGTGATGGGGAACTGCATGGCCATTTGAAACTCGAAAATATTAGCCATGTGGCTTTAGTCAGTAAGCCATTTATGGGACGCGAGAGCCACTACTTCGGCTTCTTTACCGCTCAAGGTGAAAACGCGTTCAAAATCTATCTGGGACGTGATGAGAAACGCGAATTGATCCCAGAGCAAGTCGCACGCTTTAAAGCAATGCAGCAACAACACAAACAATAATAAACCATCGTTGAGGAGAAAGAGATGGATCAGCAAGTTAAGCAAGAGCGTTTGCAGGGTCGTTTAGAGCCAGAAATCAAAGAGTTCCGTCAAGAGCGTAAAACGCTGCAACTGGCGACAGTCGATGCGCAAGGTCGTCCGAATGTTAGTTATGCCCCTTTCGTACAAAATCAAGAAGGCTACTTTGTGCTGATTTCGCACATCGCCCGTCATGCCCGTAACCTTGAAGTGAATCCGCAAGTGTCGATCATGATGATTGAAGATGAAACGGAAGCAAAACAACTTTTCGCCCGTAAACGTCTGACCTTTGATGCGGTTGCCAGCATGGTTGAACGTGACAGCGAGTTGTGGTGCCAAGTGATTGCACAAATGGGTGAGCGCTTTGGCGAAATCATTGATGGTCTCAGTCAACTGCAAGACTTCATGTTATTCCGTCTACAGCCAGAGCAGGGTTTATTCGTGAAAGGCTTTGGCCAAGCATACCAAGTTTCTGGCGATGATTTGGTGGACTTTGTTCATCTGGAAGAAGGCCATCGTAAGATTTCTAATGGCTAAGCATGACTCTTGAGTCATAAATCGACCTCTCTATAAATAAGCGGCTGCAAAGCCGCTTTATTTTTATCCTGACCCCATATCAAAGTAATCATGTGATCTACTTCACTTTGATAGGCACAATGATCACAGTGCTTTTAGGCATAAGTGCTAGATACGTATCGTTCAAAGACATCTGAGTCATTACCCATAGAAAAAAAGCAACATTCTCCTACCAGTTCGTTAAACATCTTCTAAGCTGAAAGTAACAATAAAAAAGTCATTATAAATGACCGGATATACGCTTTTTTTTTCCTAGAAGGATTTTCCATGAAAATTAACACCACGATGAAGCTTGTTTTTTCGGCGATAGGCGTAGGCATGGCGATTACTATGGCGACTGTGTTCCAATTGGATAGTCTCGAACAGCAAGTCGATAGATTATCGTTGATCCGTTATCAATCTTACCAAGCTGCGGATGAGCTACGCCAAAGTTCCGATGACTTGACCCGCTTAGGGCGTACCTATGTGGTCACTGGGGATGAAAAATACGAAAAGATGTATATGGATATTCTTGATATCCGTAACGGCAAAAAGCCCCGCCCCGAGAGCTACCACACCATTTATTGGGATCTTGTCCTGCAATACGGCCAAAAACCTAAACCGGATGGGCAAACCATCGCGCTACAGCAAATGATGAAAGACCTCGGTTTTAGTGACAGAGAGTTCGCTTTGCTGAAAGAAGCGCAAAATAACTCCGATGCTTTAGTGAATATGGAAGTGAAAGCCATGAATGCGGTAAAAGGCTTGTTTCCTGATGCGAGTGGCAACTACACGGTAAAAGGCGAGCCGGATGTTAACATGGCGGTTCAACTGCTGCACAGTGAAGAGTACCATCGTGAAAAAGCTAAGATCATGGCCCCGATTGACCGCTTCTTCCAAGAGCTTGAAACACGAACGGCACAGCAGTTTAACCAAGCCGCAGAGCAAGTAAAAAGTACCGTATTGATCGGTAATATCTCATTAGTTGTGGTCGCTATTATTGCCATTATTGGTTACGTCGTCGTCAACCGTAAAATTGTGACTCCAATTGATCGAATGGCGAGTGTCTTACAAAGAGCCGATGACAATTCAGACCTTACCTTAAGGGTTGAAGAAAAAAGCGATGATGAGCTGGCCGTGATTGGACGTACGATTAACAAAGTTCTAGGCAGTTATGGCTCAACCATCAGTAAAATTAATCAGGTTAACCACACCATTTCCTCGATTTCCGACACTATTCGTAGCATCACGGATCAAAATATGAAGATGTCTAGCCAACAAGACCAAGAGTTAGAGATGGCGGCGACCGCGATGGAAGAGATGACTTCTGCGTTATCGAGTGTGTCCCAAAGCACTAATATGGCAGAAGAGTATGCAGGCAGTGCTGAAAAAGAAGCCAATAACAGCAAACAAGTGTTTGAGAAAACGATTCGCGAATTTGCGGATTTAGACGGCGAATTCCAAAAAACCTCAGAGATCATTCAACAACTGGCTACTGAGTCCAATAATGTCGGCAACGTGCTGGATGTGATTAAAGCGATTGCAGAGCAGACCAACTTGCTGGCGTTGAATGCGGCGATTGAAGCGGCTCGCGCGGGTGAGCAAGGGCGAGGTTTTGCGGTGGTCGCTGATGAAGTCCGTTCTTTGGCACAGCGTACGCAAGAATCGACGGGCGAGATTGAAACCATGATCTCTATGCTGCAAGAAAAAGCGGAGATGTCGACCAAAACGATCCGTGTCAGTGCCGATAAAATGCAATCAACCCGTGGCAATATGGGCGTGGCCAACGAGTCGTTGGTGGCTATCCAGGGCTCGGCCAAAGAGATCCATAAACTCAACACGTCAATTGCTGCCGCGACTGAGGAGCAATTAACGGTAAGTGATGAGATTTCAAGTAACCTCAGTACTATCAAAACGCTGTCTGGTGAAATGAACCTAGCGATCAAACAACTGGGTCCTGTTGTGGTGGATTTACAACGCAACGTTGACGATCTTAATAGTGCAATAGCGCATATCCGCACCTAATTAAGACCTCTATTTTATCCCCATCAAAGCTGCCTGCGGGCAGCTTTTCTTTTTATGCACATACCGTGATGGGCGGGTATCCAGAAGTCATCACACTTTTAACTAACTGTTATCGAGATTTATTGAGTATCGGATTTTTGGATGATGATATGAGTACATAAATGGTGAGGCGGAAAAGAGACGGAATAATGGCAACAAATAGGCAGGAGCGCGTGATATGAAAGTGGTTATCGCCCCAGATTCCTTTAAAGAGAGCTTAACGGCAAAGCAAGTGTGTGATGCGATTCAAGCTGGGCTGGCTCGGGTATGGCATGATGCAAAATTTGTCGCTATCCCGGTTGCGGACGGTGGTGAAGGTACGGTGCAATCGTTGGTGGACGCCACACAAGGACGACTTGTTGAAGTCAAAGTGATGGGGCCACAAGGTAAACGAGTCGAGGCCTTCTATGGAATGTTGGGAGATAACCAAACTGCGGTGATCGAAATGGCCGCGGCTAGCGGCTTACATCATGTGCCGCTTGCGCAGCGCGACCCTAAACTCACCACCAGTTTTGGTACGGGAGAGCTGATCCGACACGCTTTAGATCAAGGTGTCACTAAGCTGATTATTGGTCTAGGTGGTAGTGCGACCAATGATGGCGGCGTGGGCATGCTTGCGGCACTTGGCGCGCGCTTTACCAATGCCGATGGCGATCCCATCCAACTGACTGGCGGCGGTTTACGCGAGTTGACCCACATCGATTTACAAGATTTCGACCCAAGGCTACAGAACTGCGATATCTTGGTGGCCTGTGATGTGAACAACCCATTATGTGGCGATAAAGGTGCGTCTGCGGTATTTGGTCCGCAAAAGGGGGCAACGCCAGAAGATGTTCAATTATTGGATGGAGCCTTACGGCAGTTTGGTTTACTCACGGAAAAAGTGACTGGCAAAATGGTTTTAGAGAGTGCCGGTGCGGGGGCGGCTGGGGGGATGGGCGCGGCGCTTTTGGCCTATACTCAAGCAATATTACGGCCGGGTATTGAGATTGTGCTGGAGACGGTTCAACTTGCTCATCAAGTCAGTGATGCAGATTTAGTGATCACTGGCGAAGGGCGCATCGACAGTCAAACCGTACATGGCAAAACCCCAATGGGGGTGGCCAAAGTTGCCAAACGCTTTGACGTTCCTGTGCTGGCGTTGTGCGGCTGTACTGGCGATAACTATCAAGCCGTGTACCAGTGCGGGATCGATGCGGTTTTCGCTGCGGTGCCGCGGGCCATGTCGCTTGAAGATGCGCTTAAAGAGTCCGATTTTAACCTTGCCGATTTGGCCGAGAATGTCGCCAGATTGTGGGTTCTCTCCAAATAAATCCGAAAGCTGGTCTTGACCAGCTTTCTTTCTCTCAAAGCTTCAGCCATTCTTTTTTAAGTTTCTCACTGGGTTGTTGAACGTTCGCTTGAATTACTGCGTAAAACCCAGAGTAATTAAGAAAGGACCTCTCTTATGTTGAAATGGCTTCGTGTACTTCTGCTCTGTACCTTTCTGGTTGGTTGCGCGACTAAGTTGGTCTACCACAATCTTGATTGGTTTGTGATTGATTATGCTGAGGATTTTGTTGACCTGAATACGCAGCAGAAAACCTTGATTGAACAAACGATGCCGAGTTTACAGAGCTGGCATCGTGCCCAAGAATTGCCCGATTATTTGGCAATGATGGATGAACTTTCGGCGCTTTCTTTACCTGACGTAACGGTTGAGCAGGTAGCCCAGTACCAAGAGAAAATGCGATTTTACTATCAGCGTCTGGTTATCAAGCTGCTACCGGATGTCAGCCGGCTGGCCGCCACGCTCAGTGAGGAGCAAACCGAACAGTTTATGCAAGCCTTCATTAAACGACATGACAAATTTGCCAAGAAATTCATTAAGATGGATGAGAGTGAGTTGCGTGATTTTTATCAAGAGCGGATTACAGATCGCTTAGAAGATTGGCTTGGACCCTTAAATAAGTCCCAGCAAGAGTTGGTCAAGGTTTGGAGTAACAATATTCAACCCACCGCCAACGATTGGATAGGATTTCAAACGACGATGCGTGAGCAGGTGCGTACATTATTGCAACAAAGAACACAACCAGAAGCATTTCAGACCCAACTCGAATCTTTACTACTAAACCCTGAGCAGCATTACGGGATG
Organism: Vibrio cholerae; assembly: GCF_008369605.1. Taxonomy (NCBI): domain Bacteria; kingdom Pseudomonadati; phylum Pseudomonadota; class Gammaproteobacteria; order Vibrionales; family Vibrionaceae; genus Vibrio; species Vibrio cholerae. Next base: position 412,859 of record NZ_CP043556.1, on the reverse strand, counting down.
ATCTTGAAAGCTAAGCTGAGTTATAACCGCGAATTAGGTCAGCGTTATGTTGTGCAAATTTTGCAAAATAGCTCAGATAAACAGCAACAACATTGGCGAGATGAGCTGGCGGATTGGCGAGGAAGAGTCTCTGATTTATTAATCGAATAAAAAAATGACACCCCATTATGGGGTGTCATTTTTTTATGCTGTCACGCTGAGTGATTCTAACCATGCTTGCCACTCTTGTGGGCGGCGATAGTAGTGGCTAGGACTTAAGGTGTACCACTCGTTATTTTGCTCAATGGCTAACGAAGGAAAACCACCTAAACCCAGCTGTTGCATTAAGCGTTGGGTTTGAGCAATGTCACTGCGTACTTTTGCTGCAGCTTGTGGCATCACGTTTTGCCATGTTTCAGGGGTAATGCCCATCGCTTGCGCTAACTGTTGCATTACATCCGTTTGTGTCACATCCAGACCTTGCTGGTAGTGCGCACGCTGAATGGCTTTCAGCATGTCGAAATCACGTTTGCCAGCAAGACGTGCCGCAATGATGGCTTGGGCTGTGAAGTACGAATCGAGCATGAGTGGTTGACCACTGCGTACACGCTCTAAATACGCCTCGCCAAACTCTGCGCCTGTTTCACGCTGAATGCGTTGGTCGGCTTGCAAAATATGCGCACGAAAATCAGGACTGATCTGTGCTTTATCCATCATGCCACCGGGGTGTAGTACCAGTTCAAGATGGGATTGTTGTGCCAGTTGTTCCATCAGTGAGGTGGCGCCGAAGCACCACCCACACATAGGGTCAAAAATGTAGTGAACCCTTACCATTTCATTTCACCAGTATGAACTTTCGCACCAATTTCAAGCGCCATAGGTAGGCCTGCATCCGGATAGATTTTGCTCATTTTTTCAATCAGCTGTGCACTATTTTTACTAGAGGCTTTCGCTTTAGCAAAATCAGCTAGGTATTTTTGTGAAAACGTAATCGCACTGCTGTCCATGGCGGTTCCCGGTGTCATATGCCCTGGGATGACCACTTTTGGCTTAAGCGCTGCCATCTCATCGAGTTGTTCAGCCCAAGCTTTGCGCTCACTGTCTGTTTGTGCATCGGCCATCCATAGATGAACGTTACCGTACACAGCCACATTCCCCAAGATCGCTGCATTGGCAGGGATCCACAAATAAGGACGATGTTTCAGTTCACCTTCGGTACCACGAATTTCGATAGTTTGGCCATCAATTTCCAGTGTTTTACCTTGGTATGCCGTTGGCAGAACTGGTTTCACTGGCGCGTTGGCGCCCATTTTCGGTGCCCAGAAATCCAGCTTACCTTGCAGTTTCTGTTCGATTTTCGCTTTTACACCCGGGGTTGCAATCACTTCTGCTTGCGGGAACATCTGCTGTAACACTTCTGCGCCAAAGTAGTAGTCTGGATCCGCTTGAGAGATGAAAATGGTTTTTAAGGTTTTACCTGAATCCAGTACTTTCGCGCCGATGCGCAGCGCATCTGCTTTGGTAAAGCCAGTATCCACTACCATCGCTTCGGTTTCACCGTACACCACGGTTGCATTCACATGGAAGCTGTTACCATCGGCGTTGTAGACATCCAAAGTCAGTGGGGTCGCAGCCATGGCTTGAGCAGATAAGGTCATGGTAGCAGCAAGTAGTTTGGTTAATGTGTTCATGTAAGACTCCGTTGTTGGGAAGTTTGTTTTGTTGCGGTGAGTTTAAGCAAAGCACAGAGTTGGATATATAGCGACTTGGCAACATGATTGTTTCGCTAATTGAACTAATCGATAGGAAGTTTCGAGGATTAGTTGATTTTCTATACTGTCTCTACCTGAATGTGCGATGGCGTCAGCTCACTCCAATCACATAGTCTATTTATGAGCATGGGAATGAATCTACTCGTTGCCTAGTGACCACACGCTCTTTGGGTATATCGTGGAAAATGGACATAAAAAAAGCACCCTGAGGTGCTTTTTTATCGGCGTGGTTTGAGTTACAAACCGCCTTGATTTTGTGCTTCTTTCACCATTTGTTGGCGCTGAGCTTCCATGTCAGATGCAACGTCACTGTCCTGATGTGTTGATTGTTCCAAAGCCTGTGGAACCAAAACATAGTACTTGTTGATTGTCATCGTCGATTCTCTTAAAAGCGAAATGTGCAGAAAAAAATAGAGGATGTCGGTAAAACCGACATCCTCCCTGAACGGCGAAATTATAGGCTGATACGAAAGAAGTAGCTAGCCCTAATTTCATCCTTATCAGTATGACGCTTTCCTACTAGGTGTCATTACACGTCGTAAGTAGTAGACGCAGTATTACCGCCTGTACCCGTCCAGTTAGTGTGGAAGAACTCACCACGCGGACGATCGATACGCTCATAAGTGTGCGCACCAAAGTAATCACGCTGTGCTTGCAGCAGGTTCGCTGGCAGGCGAGCCGTAGTGTAACCATCAAGGAAGGTCAGTGCTGAAGTCGTACATGGCATTGGAATGCCGACTTCCAGCGACTTCGCTGCCACTTTACGCCATGCAGCCAGACAGTTGTCCAGAATACCTTTGAAGTACGCATCAGAACCTAAGAACGCCAGTTCTGGGTTCTTTTCAAACGCATCACGGATGTTGCCTAGGAACGCAGAGCGGATGATACAACCACCACGCCACATCAGAGCCACGTTACCGTAGTTCAGGTTCCAACCATTCTCGTTCGATGCTTCACGCATCAGCATAAAGCCTTGTGCGTAAGAGATGATTTTTGAAGCCAGCAGCGCTTGACGCAGCGCATCAACCCAAACTTGTTTGTCACCTTCGACTTGAGTTTTGGTTTTACCAAACAGTTTTTCAGCTTCAACACGTTGATCTTTCAGTGCGGATAGGCAGCGAGAGAACACGGATTCCGTGATCAGCGTCAGTGGAATACCCATGTCCAGCGCGTTGATGCCCGTCCATTTACCTGTGCCTTTTTGGCCAGCAGTATCGAGGATCTTCTCAACCAGCGCTTCACCATCTTCATCTTTGTAGCCAAGGATATCAGCGGTGATCTCAACCAAGTAGCTGTCTAGCTCAGTTTTGTTCCAGTCAGCAAACACGGCTTGCATTTCATCGGCCGACATTCCCAGACCATCTTTCATGAACTGGTAAGCTTCAGTGATAAGCTGCATGTCGCCGTATTCGATACCGTTGTGAACCATTTTCACGAAGTGACCGGCACCATCGTTGCCCACCCAGTCACAGCAAGGCTCACCAGCGTCAGTTTTTGCAGAAATGCCTTGGAAAATCGGTTTTACCGCTTCCCATGCTTCAGGTGCGCCACCCGGCATGATCGAAGGTCCGAAACGTGCACCTTCTTCACCACCAGAAACACCCGTACCGATGAAGTGAATGCCTTTTTCACGCAGCGCTTTGACACGGCGGTTAGTATCAGGGAAGTTGGTGTTACCACCATCAATGATGATGTCACCTTTGTCGAGCAGTGGAACCAACTGCTCGATGAAGTCATCAACCACTTGACCTGCACGAACCATCAGCATCACTTTGCGTGGCGTCGCCAGTTTATCAACCAGCTCTTGCAGCGTGTAAGCGCCAACAATGTTAGTGCCTTTGGCTGGACCTTCTAGGAACTCGTCCACTTTAGCCGCGGTACGGTTGTGTGCCACCACTTTGAAGCCGTGGTCGTTCATGTTGAGGATCAGGTTCTGGCCCATGACTGCAAGGCCGATTACACCGATATCACCTTTCATTTATTGCTCTCCTTCACGCAATCTTTGCTGCGGCGTCTGAATCTAAGTACCACTCGGTCACTCCTGAAGTGGAGTGAATTTTTGCTGCCGGATAAGGCAGTTGTTCGGCTGGAGTGGTGTGAATTTGTTCTACGATCTCGGCTTTACCTGCGCCAAGAACGAGATAACTGATGCGTTTTGCGGCTTGCAGCACTTTCGCGGTTTTTGAAACGCGTAGTTGCCCAGATTCTGGATGGCTTGCCACCACCGAAAGATTGGCGTCTGCATAGTCGGTTTGCCCTGGGAACAGGGATGCGGTATGACCATCCGCACCGACACCCAGTAGGATCCAATCAAACACAGGCGTGCCGTTTTCGGTTGGGATCACATGCGCCATCGCTTGAGCAAAACGTTCTGCTTCAGCTTGTGGCTCGTTTTCACCCAGAATGCGGTGAATGTTCTGTGCAGGCATGTTGATTTTGCTAAACAGCAGCGCATTGGCTTCACCGTAGTTGCTTTCTGCGTCATCCGGTGCCACACAGCGCTCATCCCCCCACCAGAAATGCAGGTTTTGCCACTGAATGTCGTTCGCGTAAGGCTGGCTTGCCAAAAGCTTAAACAGCATTTTTGGTGTGCTGCCGCCAGATAAGGAAATGTGTACTGGCTGACCTTGCTGGCTGTACGCCAACATATCGTCGGCAAGGCTTTTCACTACGGCATCCGCAGTTGGGAAAATTTTATGGTTGATCATAATTCGCAGTAATCCGTGTTAGTGAGGTTTTTACAAGGGAAGCGCCACTCACGGCCGTCACGGCGCAACAGGTCATCCGACTCTTTCGGGCCCCAAGTGCCACAGGCGTAGCCGTACAGCGATTGAGGATCTTGTTTGAAATCGAGGATCGGCTGCACAAACTTCCAACAAGCTTCTACCGCATCAGTACGGGCAAACAGCGTCGCATCACCATTGAGAGCATCGAGCAGCAGACGCTCATAAGCGGTGAGCATTTTGATCTGCTCCAGTGAGGCGTAGTGGAAATTCATCGACACTTCTTTGGCTTTGAAACCTGCGCCTGGCTCTTTCAAGCCGAAGCTCATCAGAATGCCTTCATCAGGCTGAATACGGATGATCAGCTTGTTCTCTGGTGCATTTTGCCCAAAGACAGGATGCGGTGTGCGTTTGAAGTGAATGACCACTTCGGTGACACGCGTTGGTAAACGTTTACCGCTGCGCACATAGAATGGCACACCATTCCAACGCCAGTTATTGATGAACATTTTCAGCGCAACATAAGTTTCGGTGCGTGAATCCGCCGCCACGCCCGGCTCATTACGGTAGCTGGGTAAAAACTGCCCACGCACTTCCGATTCGGTGTATTGACCGAGCACCAGATTATTGCGCAGATCAGATTCAGAAAGCGGTTGTAAGCTTTGCAGTACCTTGTTCACTTCGTTACGAATGGAATCGGCGTTGATCGCCGCAGGCGGCTCCATGCCGACCATCGCCAGCACTTGCAGCAGGTGGTTTTGGAACATATCGCGCACCGCGCCAGAGCCGTCGTAATAACCGCCGCGCTCTTCCACACCTAGGAATTCTGCGCCTGTGATTTCCACGTAATCAATAAAGTTACGGTTCCACAGTGGCTCAAACATGCCGTTGGCAAAGCGGAATACCAGCAAGTTTTGCACGGTTTCTTTACCAAGGTAGTGGTCGATACGGTAAATCTGATGCTCTTTGAAGTGGCGGTGGATTTCCACATCCAGCTCTTGCGCAGATTGCAAATCGTAACCAAAAGGTTTCTCGATGATCAGACGCTTCCAACCTTGAGTCTCATCGTTGAGGCCATGTGCCGCAAGGCAAGATGGGATCACGCCATACAAGCTTGGTGGCGTCGCAAGATAGAACAGCGTATTACGCTGCTCAAACTGATAATCGTTAGCCAGTGTATCAAGGCGGGTCGCTAAGTGCTGATAATCAGCTACTTCTGAGGTGTTCAGCGCTTGATAATGCACATGCTGCATGAAGGCTTCGAGAGCGGCAGGTTCTGTTTTTTCCAGCTCTTGCAGTGAGCGCTTTAGCTTCTCGCGGTAAGACTCGTCACTGTACTCGGTACGGCTCACACCTAAAATCGCAAACGATTTAGGCAGTTGCTGACTGGCATAGAGGTGATACAACGCAGGAATAAGCTTACGGTACGTCAAATCTCCCGAAGCACCGAAAATTACGATGCTGCTGTTTTCAGGTATTACCATCATCTTTCCTTTAGAAACGAGGTACTCCCTTGATTTTGCAGTGAATCAATATCCATATTCACCGGAAAACCTTTGGGTATTGTTAGCATGCGCCAACCCTAGCAGCGCAATACACAAATCAAAAACCGATCTTGCCTATAGGTTTAATAGGAAAAATCAATCGGCGGGGAGGAACTGGTGCTAGCGAAACTCATCCCCGACTCGGGGGCGTATTGTCTACGACTCTTTGACATACATCAACTATTGATAACGCAATCGATTGAATTGTGACACGTTAAAATGTTAACCATCAGTTTTTAAAAGGAAAAATGAGAAAGGCGTCAATGCGCCTTTCTGCCGTGATGTTCTAGTAATCTTCCCGTAAATACGCCAGCACTTTTTGAATATGCTCTTGAGTATCGACAACGCTATTTTGACACTGCTCCGCCGAAAGAAATTGCTCTGCGTAAGTTTGATGAAGGTTGTGCTGCAAAAACAGCAGATAGAGTTTAGGGTCGATGTGCCCGCTGGTGGCCATATCTGTCATGATCGCGATGCACTCTTGCAAGGACTTGGCCTTCTTGTAGGGGCGATCATTAGACGTGAGGGCTTCAAACACATCGGCAATCGCCATGATGCGTGCAGGTACCGACAGCTGTGAGGCTTCGATTCCTCGTGGGTAGCCTTTGCCATCCATGCGCTCATGGTGTCCACCCGCAATTTCGGGCACGCCTTGTAAATGTTTGGGGTAGGGTAAGCGTTGCAGCATCAAGATGGTCTGTATGATGTGATCATTAATCATAAACCGATCTTCTGCGGTTAAGGTGCCCCGTTTGACTTTGAGGTTATGCAGTTCACCACGATTGTATTGCAGAGCTGGAGGCGTGAGACAGAAGGCTTCTTGCCATGTTTCTTGTGGGGTTTTGCCTTGTGGCCAAGGAATTTGGTGGACAGACTTATCGGCCAGCAACGGTTCCCAGACCGGCAATGGAGCTGGGGCTGCGGCGCGGCTTTTCTCAACCCAAGAGATGCCGATTTGGTCATCTAAAGTCCGCTGCCATTGGCGCTGAGCGATCTGCTCCAGTCGTTTGATATCCTCATCACTCATCCCTTCGCTGCCAAGGTTACACTGAGCCACAAAAGCAAACTCGTCGTCCAATTGTTGATGCAGCGCCTTCAACGCCTGCTCTGCCTGTTTTGGATTCCCCCCTTGAGCGCAGCTTTGCCAGTAATCGCGCTCCGCTTGCATTTTTAAGAGTTCAAAGCGCATGCGCACCTCGTGGATCCGGTCGTAAATCGTTTCCAGCTTAGTGGCTTTGTCAACCACGAATTCTGGCGTGGTGACTTTGCCACAGTCATGCAACCAAGCCGCGAGGGTTAACTCTTCCCACTGTTCGGAACTCATTGTGAATTCAGCGAAATAGCGTTTATCTTTGGCCGCGGCTTCGGCTAATAAACGGGTTAATTCAGGAACGCGTTGACAATGGCCTCCGGTATAGGGCGATTTGGTATCAATCGCCGATGCAATCAGTTCGACGAACGCCTTCAGCATCTCTTTTTGTTGCTGAATTTTATCGATGTTGTCTTTGGCAATTTCAGCAAAACTGAGCAGTTCACGCAAAAATGCGTGTTTATCGGCTTGAACGTTTTCTATGGTGCGTTCATAGCCCAAACAGACAATCCCGACTAATTGACGCTCGCGGTTCAGTAGCGGGAAGAAGTATAAGTCTGAGTTGTAAAGCTGATCGAGATACGTGCGCAGAATATTATCTTTACGATTGAGGTGGATGGTTTCCCCTTTGCGCAGCTCGGCTAACAGCCATGCACTGCTGCTGAGTAGCTGATTAATATCGATTTTGAACGGTATGATGGCGTGATTGGCGGCAACAGAGAATTGATTATTTTCTTGATCATACACATACAGCAGTATGGTTTCGGCTTTAGTGATGGCATAACTCTGGTGAGCTATGGTTCTTGCCAGTTGAGCGAAATCTTGATTGTTAGTGGTTTCGCGCAGTAAGCGAAGCAGGTCGTGTAACGCATGTTCCATTAATTGGATGGATTGGCTTAAGTTCGCCGCTTCAGTAATCATGGTTTGTGGGTAGCGCGTTTTTTTGAAGTTAAAACGCGCGATGTTATCAGTTAGTTGGATGAGATTGTGTAATGGACTGGAGAGCCGTTTCGCCACCCAAATGACGACAGGGAAGCAAAACAGAAGCAACACAATCGCACTGGTGATTTGACGATTACGTAAGGTGATAAGATCCGCCAGCAGTTCATCTTTCGGTGTCGCTTGCGCTAAAAACAGATGCAACTGCTGGTTGAGTTTGACTGGCGTGAGGGTAGTGACCCAATCTTGACCTTGACTATGGGGAGTATCGTATTGCGCTTGGCTAGTAATGCGGCTCATGACAGAAGCAAACGGTGTGTCAGTATTTAGGAGTGATTGCTTAATCTGCTCTGGATCGGAGCGAAGATTGAGCCCTGAATTGTGCTCTGCTAGGGGGCGTAGCTGCTGATCCAGCAAGATCAGTTGTGAATGATCGGAGAAGCCAAGTTTACTCAGTTCACTGGAAAGGGCTTTCAACGTTAAATCGGCCCCCACGACCTGTTTGCCACTGAATGAGCGGCGTGACAAGGTTAACCCATAGGTTTGGAGAGTGAAAAATAGGTAGGGCTCGGTAATGCGGATCACCCCATCATTGGCGGCATTCAGATACCAAGGGCGTACTCTCGGATCAAAAAAATGGGCGACCTCTTTATATTGCCCGACTAATTTCATCTCTTGATTGAGAAAATAGATGTCGTTGGTGCCATCGATATGGCTGTAGTTCATCCATAGTACAGCGTCATCTGGTGCCGCAAACATCACTCGATCTGCACGGCTAAGTAAGGGACGGAACATAAAAAACTGCCCTGTCTCATTGGCAAAATAGAGCGAATTTAAGTTCGAAGATTGCTCAAATGCGCGTAATACTGAGGTTAACCAACGTTGATCTTGTAGTGGCGGTTCGGTGTGCTCAATAAAACGGCTAGTGGCAAGAAAATCGAGACTGGTCAGGATAGGAGCCACATTTTGGGTAAACACGGTTTCGAGCTTTTTGCTGTTCTCGTGTGCTAAGGTTCTCGCACTACCCGCCAGAAGCTGTTGAGAGCTGTAATAACTGATCGCAATCAGCACACTGCCGATGAATAAGATCAGAATAAAAAACAGACTGCTGATATGGATAGATAGGGAATAACGACGCTTTTTCATAATGTTACCTAAGCCAAATAACACAGATAAGTATTGTTCATCTTGGCTAGGTTGCAAAAAATCACGCGATTAAATCTGTTTGTTTGGCTTGGTGTCGCAAACTGAGCCTCTCTTTGTGGCGTGTTATGTCTGTTGTGCAAGGCCATGAAGTGCACGATTGAACATAGCAACCCTAAGGGGAGGCTGCTACACTGGCCGGCAATGCGTTTGGAAGGACTGTTGAAATGAAATTAGCTGTAGATACTCACACTCACACTTACGCCAGTGGCCACGCTTACAGCACGCTGATTGAGAATGCGCGTGCGGCCAAGCAAAATGGCTTGACGCTGTTTTGTACCACTGATCATGCCGAGTCTATGCCCGGAGCGCCGCATTACTGGTTTTTCTCTAACCAGCGCATTTTGCCCCGTTTTCTTGAAGGCGTTGGCGTGATCCGCGGTGTTGAGGCTAACATCCTCAATACGCAAGGTGAAATTGATTTGCACCCGAGCGTGGATCACAACTTGGATTGGGTGATGGGTAGTTTCCACGAGCCAGTATTTCATCCCGCCGATAAAGCAGCGCACACCCAAGCCCTGATCGAAACCATCAAAAGCGGCCGAGTGGATGCGCTAGGGCATCTGGGTAATCCGCATTTTGATTTCGATTTTGAACAGGTGATTGCCTGTGCCAAAGCGCACAATGTCGCGATTGAAATCAACAACAGTACCTTAAAAGGCCATAGCCGAGTGGGCAGTATTGATCGTTGTTACGAGATTGCTCGTGTCGCGAAATCGCTTGATGCCTACATCACCACTGGCAGTGATGCCCATTTTTGTCTGGACATAGGCGGTTTATCGCTAGCTAGTCAATTGATTGATGAAGTGGGCATTAACCCGCAACGTGTGATCACTCATACCGCGCGTCAGTTTCTCGACTTTCTTGAGTTACGTGGTCGCCAGCCGATTGAAGAGTTTGCCGGTCTACTTTAATTTTGCAACAAAACTCAGCTCACTTTTGCAGGCAGAATGGCGTACAATTCCACTCCCTTCAAAAGTGAGTAGAAAAATGAAAAAAACACTGATTCTAGTGGCAGCATTGCTCGCCACTCCGGTTCTTGCCGCGGGACAAGATCTTAAATCAATCATGCAGGACATGAAGCTCGCCTTTAAACAGGCCGCAGAAGCGCCAACCGTTGAAGCGATGCAAGCACCGATTTCTACCCTCGAAAGCTTGGTTGAGCAAGCCAAACGAGGTGTTTATCCTGTTGAAAAAGAAGCCACTTACCAAGAAGGCTTCCAAAAGCTCGCGGTGACTTTGGATAAAATAGACGCTCATTTGCAAGCCGGTGAACTCGAGGCAGCAAAAGCTAGCCTAAAAACCGTTGATGATCTGCGAATTGAATACCATGACAAACGCAATCCAAGTATTTGGAAGCGGTTGTTTGGTTAGTCTGCCTTTTCCTTCCTGCTTGAGAGCGACTTAAGTGGGAAGGAACGCTTGTTAGATGTAAACAACCCTCATCTTTTTGTTAAAACTTGGGTGTAACACACTGTTATGGTTATCACTAATGGTTATAGTAGTGAGCAATCCATAAAGAGTGTTGTTATGAACCCGCGACGTACCTTTCACCGCTTGATGCTGAAACTCAGCCTGCTTAGTTGGCTGCTGGTTTCGCTCATGCCTGTGCTCAATGCACACGGCAATGCGGCGGGCGTTTGGGCAACACTTTGTACCATCAATGGTTTTGAACTGGTCAAAATTGAAGATGGCAAACCGCAAACTCAGCACAGTAAGCCGTGTCCGTTTGCCCATTTCTCCAATTTTCATCACACCGAACTTCCAACCACACAACTTCCAATTCGACAAACGACGGCGCAAGTAGATGGTTACACTTTTTTGGCTCTAAGTGTCCGTTTTGAAAGTGCTGTCCCGCGTGCTCCGCCTGTGACTTAACTGAAATCATTACCCAATAACAATAAAACTATTTAGTAAAGTCACACGCTCATATCCCATTTGGTTTCTTCACCGAAGGGATAATTTGCGTTTAAAAAAGGAAGAAATACGTTGAGTACCGTTACTACACCTCAACCGACGGCGGCTGCGCGTCGTAAAACCCTCTATTTTCTCACTTGGCGTTGGCATTTTTATGCGGGCCTGTTTGTGGTGCCTTTTATGTTGATGTTGGCGCTGACGGGCTTAGTCATGTTGTTTGATGATGAAATTGAACAAGCTCGCTATGCCGAGGTATTAAACGTTACACCACAAGCGCAGGTCATGCCTGTTTCTCAGCAGCTTGCGGCAGTACAAAAGGCGTATCCAGAAGCGCAAGTTACCCAGTTTATTCCTGCGCTTCAGCCGGATTTAGCCAACCGTTTTTCTGTACTGTTTAGCGATGGTTCAACCCAATTTGTCACGGTTAATCCGTATAGCGCTGTGGTTCTGGGCACTATTGATCGTAGCGAAAGCTGGTATGAATGGGCGAACAGCATTCACGGCACCTTATTGATTGGCGATTGGGGAGATTATTTGATTGAAGTCGCGGCGAGCTTGGGGATGATTTTACTGGTGAGTGGCATCTACTTATGGTTGCCGCTCGATAACGCGCGTAAAGCGGGGTTTCTCAAAATCCGAGTAGGCAGTGGTGCGCGAATTTTCTGGCGTGACCTGCACGCAAATTTAGGTGGCATGCTGTCCTTAGTGCTGCTGTTTTTCCTGATTTCCGGTCTTTCGTGGGCGGGCATTTGGGGAGGGAAACTAGTGCAGGCATGGAATACCTTCCCGACGTATTACACTTGGGGAGAAAAACCGCAATCGGTACTCACGCATGCGGATTTAAACCATGGCTCAGAAAAAGAGATGCCTTGGAACTTAGAGCAAACGCCAGTACCGCAATCGCATCATCATGGGGGGGAGCATGAGAAAGTCGCGACCAATGCCACTATTGGGATTGACCAAGTGATCGCTCAGGCCAAGGCGCTCGGTTTTACGCAGTACCGCGTTGCTTTTCCGCGAGGGGAAACAGGCGTGTATACCGTTTCTGCTAATACCATGGCAGGCGATATTGTCGATCCACGTGATGATCGCACTGCGCATTTTGACCAATATTCTGGTGCGTTACTCACCGAGGTCACTTGGCAAGATTATTCGCCATTTGCCAAAGCGATGGCGGCGGGGATTTCGCTGCATCAAGGCGATCTGAGTGTATGGAACAAAATAGCCAACGTGCTGTTTTGTCTCGCTTTCATTCTGATCTCTGTCACTGGTGTGGTGATGTGGTGGCTGCGCCGCCCGACTGGTCAAGCTCGGCTAGGTGTTCCGCCACGTTTTGAGCAAGATGGAGTATGGAAAGCAGGCTTAGCCACGTTACTGGTGATTGGTGTGGCATTCCCACTGGCAGGAGTAACGATTGTTGTTGCTCTGCTGCTTGATGGGTTATTGGTGAGCCGTATTGCTAAGCTGAAAGTCGCTTTTAGTTAAGTGATAAGTACGTAAAGAATGTACAGGCCAGTTTCGATTGGCCTGATTTTTTAGGCTTGATACAACTCAAGTGGCAACCCATCCGGATCGGCAAAAAAGGTGTAGGCTTTGCCTGTGTATTCATCAATGCGGATTGGCTCCACACTCACGCCTTGTTGCTCGAGCTGAGCCTTTAATTCAGCTACATCATCCACCACAAACGCCAAATGGCGCAGCCCTTGTGCTTCAGGAAAACTTGGCCGCTCAGGTGCGTTAGGAAAAGAGAACAATTCGATTTGCGAGCCATCAGGCAGGGCTAAATCTAGCTTGTAAGAGTCTCGCGCTGCACGATAGTTTTCTGCTACAACGCGTAAGCCGAGAATTTCTGTATAAAACGCTTTCGAGCGAGGGTAATCCGAACAAATGATCGCAGCATGATGAATGCGTTTTAGCATGTTGACTCCTTACCATTGAGCTTAGGACTGAGGTGCTCGAGCACAAAATCAATAAACACTCGCAAGCGAGCTGGCATGTATTTGGTCTGCGCGTACTGCATAGCAATCGCGCCGTGATAATTGCTCTTAATATTCCACTCTTGCAGCACTTGCACTACCTTGCCCGCAGCCAGCGCATCTTGCACCACAAAATCATGGAAAATGCCGATGCCGAGGTGATTCTTCACCCCAGTTAAACGCAGTTGCGATTGGTTCACCGCATAACGGCCACTCACCGCCACTGTGTGTGTTTCACGGCCTTTGGCAAACGTCCAGATATGATCTTTATCGGTTTCCGCGAGGTAGAGACAATCATGCTCGGCTAGATCGGTGGGGTGAACCGGCGTACCACGCTGCGCCAAATATTCAGGGCTGGCACACAGCACCAAATTGGTTTTGCACAGCTCACGCAGCACTAAGTTTTCATCTGGCTTATCCGTCAGGCGAAAGGCGACATCAATATTGTGTTTAAAGAGATCAATGTCACCATCGGCGGCTCGCAACTTGAGCTGAATATGCGGATATTGAGCGAGGAAGGGCACCACAAACGGCTGCAATACGGAATTTAAAAACGCCTCTGGCGCAGCAACCGTCAGTGCGCCAGCAGGTTCGGCATGTTCCGAACTGGAGATTTCAATGGCTTGCTGCGCCGCATTGACCATCAATAAGCTTTGGTCATACACCTTTTGCCCTGCTTGAGTAATGATGAGTTTGCGCGTCGTACGTTCAAACAGCTTGACCGACAAGGCTTGCTCAAGGCGAGTAATCAGTTTACTGAGCGCAGAAGGTGTTACGCCAAGTTTGCTGGCCGCAGCGGTAAAACTGCCTTCATTGACCACCACAATAAAAGTGGCGAGGTCGGGCAAAAGAGCAATCAATTTGGGAAGTAACATAAGTGTCGATGAGTCGGCCAACCAGTGGCGTCACTGTCGCAGAATCATCGGCTAAATGCAATTTGGTGAAACTAAATTGAGGGGTTGTCGGACAAGAACAATATCCCGCCTAGATCTAGATATAGACGGGATAAGGTAAGCATCGCTTATGCGTTCAGCGCTTGTTCTAAGTCGGCCAGAATGTCATCGATGTGTTCAATGCCGACAGAAAGGCGGATCATCTCCGGTTTCACGCCCGCTTTGATTTGCTCCTCTTCACTCATTTGGCGGTGAGTGGTGGACGCAGGGTGGCAAGCGAGCGATTTTGCATCCCCGATATTGACCAAGCGTTTGAAGATTTGCAGCGCATCGTAAAAACGCACGCCTGCTTCATAACCGTCTTTCAAACCAAAGGACAAAATCGCCGAAGGTTTACCGCCCATGTATTTTTGCGCCAGCGCGTAATACGGAGAGTCTTCCAATCCGGCATAGCTCACCCAACTGACTTTAGGATGCTGCTTGAGATATTGCGCAACTTTAAGCGCGTTTTCGGTGTGGCGTTCCATACGCAGTGGCAGCGTTTCCAAACCTTGCAGGATCATGAAGGCGTTCATGGGTGAGAGGGCAGAGCCAGTATTGCGCAGCGGCACAGTGCGCGCGCGGCCAATAAAGGCGGCATCGCCAAAGGCTTCGGTGTACACCACACCGTGATAAGACGGTTCTGGTTGATTAAATACGGGGAAGCGGTCTTTGTGTTGCGCCCACGGGAACTTACCTGAATCGACAATCACGCCGCCCAACGTGGTGCCGTGTCCGCCACAATATTTGGTCAGCGAATGGACAACAATATCCGCACCAAAGTGAATGGGTTTGCACAATGCAGGGCTGGCGACCGTGTTATCGACCATCACGGGCACACCTTTGGCATGGGCTAAATCCGCGAGGCGTTGTAAATCAATAATGTTGCCTGCTGGGTTGCCAATACTTTCGCAGTACACCGCTTTGGTCTTGTCATCGATAAGCTCAATCAAACTCTCGGGGCGATCGTCCTTGGCGAAGCGCACCTCAATCCCTTGGCTTGGCAACATATGCGCAAATAGGGTGTAGGTGCCGCCATACAGTTGCGGTGTGGAAACAATGTTATCGCCCGCTTGCGCCAACGTCAGAATCGCGTAGTTGATAGCGGCACTGCCCGCACTCACTACCAACGCGCCAATTCCGCCTTCGAGGGCGGCCATGCGCTTTTCCAACACATCGTTGGTCGGGTTCATGATCCGCGTATAAATGTTGCCCGGTACGGCCAAGTTGAACAGGTCTGCGCCGTGTTGTGCGTTATCAAATTCGTAAGCGACCGTTTGGTAAATCGGAGTGGCCACCGATTTGGTGGTCGGGTCTGTGGTGTAACCAAAATGGATAGCCAGTGTTTCGTCTTTCATAGTCCGTCCTTTGACTGGATAGGTGATATCCCCTTCCTACTTGAAGCTGCAGCGGTGTTGGCTACGTTCGTTCACCCCAATCACATAGTCTATCTATGCTCATGGGGATTCACTCACTTGCCGCCTACCTGCAACTCCAAGTAGTTTGGGTATAAGCCATCTTTGAAGTTTCATGTTTAGAAATCAAGCGTCCGGTATTCAACACGAGAAGCATGACACAATGAATCCTCGATAAATTTACAATAGAAAGGGCTTATCTGTGCCTGAGGTTCACGAATGCTTTTCCGTTATCGCAGATAATCGCTTGAGTGACCTTGGATTACACTAAGGGAAAGGTTTTTTACAGTGTAAATATCCCCTTCCGACTTGAAGCGTACCCGCTAAGTTGTTTGGGTATAGATCCTGTTACCCGCAAAACGAAAACAAGAAGGAATACGCAATGTCTTCTGCTTTTTATCAGCAAATCCGTACTCAGCTTGAGGAAGTGAAAGCTGAGGGGCTTTATAAATCCGAACGTGTGATCACCTCGCAGCAACAAGCGGCGGTCGAAATTTCTACTGGCGAACAAGTACTGAACTTCTGTGCCAACAACTATCTTGGCTTGGCCAATCACCCTGCTCTGATTGAAGCGGCGAAACAGGGTATGGACAGCCACGGCTTTGGTATGGCTTCGGTGCGTTTCATCTGTGGTACGCAAGATATCCATAAACAGCTGGAACAGAAGCTCTCTCAATTCTTAGGTAAAGAAGACACCATTCTTTACACCTCATGCTTTGATGCAAATGCGGGTTTGTTTGAAACTCTGCTCGATAAAGAAGATGCGATCATCTCTGACGCACTAAACCACGCTTCAATCATTGATGGTGTGCGTCTGTGTAAAGCGATGCGTTTTCGCTACTCGAACAACAACATGGCCGAGCTGGAAGAGCAACTTATCGCGGCAGATGCTGCTGGCGCTCGCCACAAGTTGATCGTGACGGATGGCGTGTTCTCAATGGATGGTGTAGTGGCTAACTTGCCTGCAATCTGTGACTTGGCAGATAAATACAACGCCTTAGTGATGGTGGATGACTCTCACGCGGTAGGCTTCATGGGCGCGAATGGTCGCGGCACACACGAATACCACGATGTGATTGATCGCATCGACATCATCACCGGCACGCTAGGCAAAGCCATGGGCGGTGCATCCGGCGGCTACACTTCAGGAAAGAAAGAAGTGATTGATTGGCTGCGTCAACGTTCACGTCCATATCTGTTCTCTAACTCGGTTGCACCTTCGATTGTTGCGGCGTCACTGCGTGTGTTGGATCTGCTGCAAGAGAGCGGCGATCTGCGTGAGCGCCTATGGGAAAACGCAGCGCACTTCCGTACTCGTATGGAAGCGGCGGGTTTCACTATGGGTGGTGCCGATCACGCCATCATTCCCATCATGCTAGGTGATGCCAAAGTTGCCGCAGAATTTGCGGAACGCGCACTGGCCAAAGGCATTTACGTTATTGGTTTCTCATTCCCGGTTGTACCAAAGGGACAAGCGCGCATTCGTACGCAAATGTCAGCCGCACACAGCCGTGAACAACTGGACAAAGCCATCGACGCCTTCATTGAAGTGGGTCGTGATATGGGACTTATTTAATTATGAAAATCAAAGCACTTTCAAAACTGAAACCAGAGCAGGGCATCTGGATGAACGAAGTGGACATGCCTGAGCTTGGCCACAACGACCTGCTGATCAAAATTAAGAAAACTGCCATTTGTGGCACTGACGTACACATTTATAACTGGGATGAGTGGTCACAAAAAACCATTCCAGTGCCTATGGTAGTCGGCCATGAATATGTGGGTGAAGTGGTTGGGATTGGCCAAGAAGTGCGTGGTTTCCAAATTGGAGATCGCGTTTCTGGTGAAGGTCACATCACTTGTGGTCACTGCCGTAACTGCCGTGGTGGCCGTACCCACCTGTGCCGCAACACCATTGGTGTGGGCGTAAACCGCACGGGTTGTTTCTCTGAATACTTAGTGATCCCAGCGTTTAACGCATTCAAGATCCCGGATGGTATTTCAGATGATCTGGCGTCTATTTTCGACCCGTTTGGAAACGCTGTACACACTGCGCTTTCATTCGACTTAGTGGGTGAAGATGTTCTGATCACCGGTGCTGGCCCAATCGGCATTATGGCCGCAGCCGTTGCGAAACATGTAGGTGCGCGCCATGTGGTGATCACCGATGTGAACGAATACCGCCTCGATTTAGCCCGTAAAATGGGCGTGACTCGCGCTGTGAACGTTGCTGAGCAAAACCTAGAAGACGTGATGAAAGAACTCGGTATGACCGAAGGTTTTGATGTGGGCTTAGAGATGTCTGGTGTACCGAGTGCGTTTAGCGCCATGCTAAAAACCATGAACCACGGTGGCCGCATTGCTCTGTTAGGTATTCCACCGTCATCGATGGCGATTGATTGGAACCAAGTGATCTTCAAAGGCCTTGTTATTAAAGGGATTTATGGAAGGGAAATGTTTGAAACTTGGTATAAGATGGCGAGCCTCATTCAATCGGGTCTCGATATCAGCCCAATTATCACTCACCACTTCAAAGTGGATGACTTCCAAAAAGGCTTCGACATCATGCGCAGCGGGGCTTCCGGCAAAGTTATCCTCGATTGGCAGTAACCGAAAATCTCTCCACAGAGCGCTCCGAAAGGGGCGCTTTGTTTTTGGCTAACACTGTTTATATAAACAGTAAAGTGGAAAATACGACCCGATTTAGCCCTCGATTTGGTCCCATTTTGGTCCCATCTCACTTTGTAATGGGACCACGTTCAGTTTGTTTTGGTCCCATCATCGCAACACGTAGAGGCGAAGAAGTTCTATGTAATAATTGGACAAAAGAATGTTTTAGACTGGAATATAATAAAACCACATCACATAAGTTTTTGTTTATTATATATAATTATTTTCTATGAACTTATCTAAGCTTTTGCTTTTACCTTAAGCATCGTTATAAGTTTGTTGTTGCTTGCTGGCTATAGCGGTATCATTAAGCAATTAGTGTCACTGCAAGGAAGGTCTCTTGTCTAAAGAAACAAAACGTAGAACTATCAACTACAAACTAGCGCAGTTAGGATATCATCCACTCACTCTTCAGCAAATGCTTGAAGCAACACTTCTTGAACAGAAGTCTCCATACCATAAAGCAGCTTATCGTAGAGAGTCGTTGACAGAAGATGGAAACTCGTTTCGCTTTATCAACCGCTTCAATAACTACGACAATGACATGTTGCTATGCCAAATTGTACAGTTTGAGCAGGGGCGTAGTCAGATGACTATTGTTATCGACGAAGAGGCTGACATGTTTGAAGTTAATCCAATATCTGCCCAAGATATTAAGCAAAATAAAGTAAGTGAAGAAAAAAGTAAGTCTACTGAGTTTCTAGAGTCGATGGCTTACTTCGGGGTTATGGGTAACCACATGGTGGTAATGGGTTCTCAAGCTCTGAAGTCGAAAGAACTAGAACGTCACTTACAGTGGTACTTGAACACCCTGACAAAACAGAACATCGCTTCTGCAATTATACTTAGTGACAGACCAACAGCTAACGCAATGAAACAGTTGGAGAAATCATCAGTTAAAAGCGTATCTATCGGATCAGATATTACTTACAAGCAGGAGATAACCCCCTTCTCTGATGAATCAAAAACTGAATATTATGAGCACGATGTGACAGAAGCAAAAAGTGTACGATGGACTCCATCTGGTCTTGGTGCTGACATCCTTGAGTGTCTTAAAAACAATGGCTATATCGGCAATTTCGATTTCAACGAGACGTTAGATGATGCAAACCTTCAGGTCAGTATCGAGTTCAAATACAGCCGTAAAACAACTAAGTCAGGCCAAAAAGTTATTGATACCTTATCGTCATCGTTGCGTCATCTGGACAAAGAAGATGTTAAAATCAACCTAAAAGGTGGTGGGGAGATTAAGGGAGATGAATTGAAACTGAGCCATCAAATTAATCTTGGATTCTATGATGGAAAAGTCGATGAATCAGATCTTTACTATCAGATGAAGCAATGGCTACAGGCTAAGATTACTACCAAAGAAGTTCTTCCAGATTTACAAGATATAGTATCGGAATTGTAGAGTGAACATTACTAAGCAGAAAGGAAACATTGTTGGTGTTTTACTACCACTTCTAGTGGTAGGAACAGTGTTCGCCTATCTGTTTAGTACATATGCGAATGTTATTCCTGCTGGTGGACCAGTTCCGTATGTGTTCTCATCTTTGTTTATCTTCCCGATAGCCACTATTTGGCCATTACTGAAAGATTTGACAGAGTTACAAGAGATAAACTCGATTACTCCGACTGAGAGACGGCGACTCTCCAATATGGTCATTGAAGTTCAACGTTATTTAAAGGCTAGTGCATTCTTGCTATTAGCATTTGGTGGTATTACTGGTGGAGTATTGTATCTTGTGGTTATTAATGCAGTGACAGCTCAACTTGCGTTGAGTGGTATTGGATTCTTTGTCGGGAGCGCTATCTGTATCTTCGTGTTTCTTTTCAATATGCGTCTCAAAGTTCAGAACTACAAAGCTAAGTTAGTTAGTCGAGCTCAAGAGATGAAGCAGTCCGCAAAACTTCTAGAACGTTTCAAAAACAAAGAGAAATAGAGTACCCAACTTTTCTGAAAGAATGATAGGAAATGGGAATTACTGTCAATCAATACTCTTAAGAATGCATCACCGTACACATAGTGCAGCTTGCACTAATGCTAGTTTCCTACAAAGAGCGGCTAATACCGATAGTCATTGTTCCTGATAGTGATTTGGGAATAATTAATGTCTATCCTTAGCCTTTTCAGGCTTAAGCTTAGACAATTACACAGAAATCAGGACAGTCTCCAGATCCCTTTTACTTTGAATCGCTAACTCACAACTGGGCAAAAGAAAGCATAAAAATATCTAAGGAAGATGCGAATAAATAAGTCCCCGATACATCCATCACCTAACATTAAATCATTATATATCAATGCTTTAATGTTTTTTCGTTTTGTGATGCATGACTTATTCGCTACTTCCCTAAACTATCTACCTTGCAAAACCTACACACTCAGCCCACTTGATAACGTGATTCATTGTTTTTATAAACATAAAGTTGCACAATGCTCTCGGTGTGTTTTTATTTGAGAATAATCAAATGAGTGACTTTATCTATCAAGGTGGCATTGCAATTTCTGAGGATGACTTTAAAAGTCATCTAGGCTCGTTATGCCAACTAGAAAACATCGGTATCCTTCTTGGCGCTGGTGCATCCGTAGGATCTGGCGGTATGACAATGGAAGGAGTATGGCTTGATGCAATAGACTGTTCGCCTAATCTACTTGATGAATTACTTCATTTTAATCTCATAACTCAAGAAAGCATTGATAATAAAGATGTAAATGTGGAGCAACTTTTAGATCAAGTAACTCAATATTTATCGGTATACAAAAAGACAACACCATTAAACATCGAAACAGATTTTGAGTCCCAACCAGTGGGCAGGCTTCAGAAAATCCTTCTTTGCTTATATCAATCAGTAACTAAAGCTGCACTACTGGTAAAACAAGAATCTTTTGGTGATGAAAAATTAGGATCTCACGACAAATTCAAATATCACAGAGAACTGCTTGAAAAGTTAATTTCAAATCGCCAGCCAGGTCAAGCAGCTCCGATGCTTTTCACCACTAACTATGATCTGTCATTAGAGTGGGCAGCCGAAGAAATAGGCATCCAACTTGTCAATGGTTTTTCTGGACTTCATACGAGAACTTTCCAACCCCAAAATTTTGATTTGAGCTTCAGAAACGTTAATGCAAAAGGTGAAGCCAGATTTGGACACTATCATGCTTACTTGCATAAATTACATGGCTCACTGTCATGGATTCAAGAGCATAACAGTGACATTAAAGAAATCCCCTCTGCTCTGGCTAAAAGTCGCTATATTGATCCATTGCTAAATGGAGAGCCTGTTTATGACAAGCAATTCTTAATTTATCCAGGTGCGAATAAGTACCACCATACAATCGGCTTTGTATATGGCGAGATGTTTCGTCGGTTTAGTGAGTTCTTATCAAAGCCTCAAACAGCTATCATCATCAACGGATATGGTTTTGGTGACTACCATATTAATCGGATAATTCTAGGTGCACTACTAAACCCATCTTTACATATTGTTATTTTTTATCCTGAACTTGATAAAATCTCAGTAGATACTGAAGGTTTAAGCGAATCTCAAAAGTGTATTAAAAAGCTCAAATCACTGTCATTGAATCAAATTACAATTGTTGGTGGCGGCTCATCTGCTTACTTCGATTCATTTGTTAAATACATCCCGAAACCAGTCTTATTCCCTCGAGATACGTCAACGCAAGATCTCGTAGCTGCGATCAATGATTTAGTTCAAAGTGGAAATCAGATATGAGCATTGAGACTATTGATTCTATTGGGTATGTTGTTGCTCTTGAGGGAACGAAAATTCGCGTTAACTTACTGGAAGGACATAAAGGTCAATTAGCATCTCACCGACGCGGTATAAGTTCTGTTTCTCAGCCAGGTGATTTAATTGGATTAGATGCAGGTACTAATCTTGTGATTGCCAGAGTTACAGACATGGCATTTGTTGATCCTGATAAAGCCCACTCTTCTAATGTGGGGACGATGAATGTAATTGACACCCCTTTAAGGCAACTCATAGCGTATTCCATCGGCTATGTATGTCAGGATGGTGATAACCGAAAATTTATTTCTGAGAGTTGGAAGCTACCTACGCTAGGCGCGAAAGCTATTCCACTATCGAGCGACTACCTAGAAAGTATCTATGGTGTTAATGAAGATGAAAAAAATTCCACTGTTGAGCTAGGCCGAGATTCTAGAACCAAAACAACGAAAATTAATGTAGGCATCAACTCGCTACTTTCTAGACATCTTGCCGTGCTAGGCAGTACAGGTTATGGAAAATCAAATTTCAATGCTTTGTTGTCACAAAGAATTCGTGGAAAATTCAAAAGTTCTAGAATCGTTATATTCGATATAAATGGCGAATATGCTGATGCTTTTATTGGACAAACACGAGTTAAGGAGACAATCTTAGGAAGTGTTCCACCTCCTCCCGCTAAATTATTCTCGCCTTTAGCAGTACCACCTCCGCCCCCCGAGGTTTTTGACGGTAAACACCCTGTTTATCATCGAATCCCCTATCAAGCATTTGGCTATGCTGGGTTAATCAAGTTACTAAGACCAAGCGATAAAACGCAACTGCCTGCACTACGAAATGCATTGAAATCACTCCATATGGTTTGTGCAGGCTCCAATAGCTCCATATGGACTGGAGAAACCATATCACCGTCAACCACTCAAACTTGGTTCGAACTAGTTGATGATTGTCGGCAAGACGGGCAAGAGCAATTAAGCCTGTGGCTGAAAAAGTTGAGAAGTAACGAAATACCTCCCTTTCAAAAATGGCCTCCATTTAAGTCACTAGCTAACCTCGTCGCGGAGTTCGGCTGCCAAGCATTCACACCTAACGGCGCAAGTAAAAGGGATGCTTTTAGCTATGGTAACGTATTACCATTAGTTAAGATTATTCAACAACTCGCCGATGACCCACGCTTTAATAATGTAGTTAACCTATCAGGTGACCAAGCTATCAACAATCCTGCAAGTATGTGGCAAGAAGAAGTTGAAAAAGAAGTCGATTATATTTTTGGTAAAAAAGCGGGGGAAGCGCAAGATTGGGATGTTCATATCATTAATTTAAAGAACATTGCAGACGACCATGCCCCAATGATCTTAGGTTCACTTTTAGAAATGTACTCGGATGTGTTATTTAAAAGAGGTCAATACAACAATTATCCCACACTGCTTCTTTTGGAAGAAGCCCACCACTACCTTAGAGACCCTTTCGCTGAAGAAGGAACTCAACTTAAAGCATACGAAAGGCTTGCAAAAGAAGGGCGCAAATTTAATTGCTCATTGCTCGTGAGTACACAGAGGCCATCTGAGTTATCTTCAACTGTTCTTGCCATGTGCTCGAACTGGATCTCTCTGCGTTTAACTAACGAGAGGGACATCAATGCATTAAAATATGCAATAGAAAACGGCAATGAACATACACTTAGTGAAATTTCAGGTTTGCCTAGAGGTGATGCTATTGGTTTCGGTTCAGCTTTCAATATCCCAATTCGCTTTTCCATTGATGAAGCTTCACCAAAGCCAAAATCTTCAGATGCTGCATTTGCGTCAATATGGTCATAAGTACCTTGTAATTGCCAGACTTAATAACAAGTCAAAATTGATTAGTCTTTATATGGCACATTAACACTAAAAACTCGTAGTAGTTATATCGCTCTAAAACGTTTGGGGCAAAAGTTTGTTGTCATGTCGACCTAGTTGATTGTAGGAGTTATGGGGATTCCGTTCGGTAGGATCAAAAAACCGCCTTTCGGCGGTTATTGATTCCTCACTTTTTCTAGCTCTTGCCATACCCGTTCGGATTCTTTCTTGTTCGACTCAACCAGCCATTTACCGTAGACCCTTGCGACCATGGTGATATCTGCGTGGCCCATTTGTTGTGCCAAGTAACTTACGTTGACGTTAGCATGGGTGATCATCCAACTGGCGTAGGTATGTCGAAGTTGATACTGATTACGGTAACGGACGCCTCCTTTTTTACACAGTGCCGTCCACATTCGGCCTAGTGCACGTTTGCCGTAATAGTCATAGCCACTGACCTTCTGCTCCCGAACGACCTTGGGATTAAACACAAAACGCAAAGACTCTTTTCTGTAGGCCTGACCGGGTAATTCGACATCGTACTCTTTAGGCTCGAACGAGTAGGTTAAATATTGTTGAGCTTTTAAAGCATCTAAAGCGGGGGGCAGTAAGTCAACAAACCGCTCTTTGTCTGTTTTGGTGGTTTTTAATCCGCGCATATCATAAGTCGAACGGCGGATATGGATCGTTTTATTCTCAAAATCCACATCCTCCCATGCGAGCGCACAAAGCTCGCCACTGCGTATGCCACTATAGACAAGCAAGGTCACGATATTGCGGTGCTGCAGTTGGTGGCAGTGTTTCAAAATGCTGTCGATCTCCGCCATCGAAAAGGGCTGAATATCGACTTCGCTTTCTTTGACTCTTTGCAAAACCTTGGATAAATCGCGACTGATGTATTCCATTTTATAGAGCCAAGCAAGGAAGGCGTTGATTGTCACCAGATTTCGGTTAATGGTGCGACCTGTTTTCCCTTTAACGAGCTCTTGGCGAAACTCCGTCAAAGTGCGCGGTGAAATAGTGTCACTACTTCTTGTTTTTCCATAAATTTCAATAAAATCTCTTAACACCCAATCATATCTTTGCAACGTAGAGCGGCGGATATCATGATCTTTAGAGGCAAGGAACTGCTTAGTAAGTTGTAGCAAGTTCTTTGCTTGCGGTACACCTGATGCATGTTTTGACTCCGGAAAGTGGGCGGCATAATTGAAAGTACCGATCTTGATTTCATATTGAATTGCTTCCCGCTTCTGTTTAGCAAAATTTATGTTCTGTTTTGTTGGAGGTAAGCCTAATGATTCTCTACGACGTTTGCCCATGTAATAAAATGAAATTCTCAGAGAATTGCCGCGGATTTCTACGCCTGATGGGAGATTGTCGGTTACTGCATTCGATGCCATTTGTTCCATTCCTCAATATCAACCATCCAAGTACCGCAAATTTTTTTCACGATTGTTGATGGATAAAATCCTTCGCGTGCTTTATGCCTCAGCGTTTTAGTGCTTAGGCCAATCACTTCTGCAGCTTTTTTAAGAGTGATGATGGAAATTTGTGATTGACTCATATTGCCTACCTCTCGATGCAATCTTGTTCACCAATCTTTTTGGTGGAGTGCATCGCGCCAAGCTTTTTAGCGAGTGGAGCTGCATCATTAGCAAACATGTTGAGAAATGATGGTGTAATCGTGATTTCTGCAGGGCATTCTCGGCTTAGCCCCCAGCTATCGTCAGTGGGATAAAGCGTTAGCGCGATTACTGAACGATGTAATCGTTGGCTAAAGTAAGGTGGTGAAGTGGTTACTGTTCCGTATTGGGTATCAATGGTTGCCGCCATGGATATTTCCTCGCAATAAGTGATTGTGAATCAGTAATCACACGCTATTGGAATAGCTATGATTAGATAACTTATATTTAATGTTAGTTATCTAACCTTGATATTGCAAGTGTTAATGTAAGAAAACTAACTTTAATGTGTTGGGGCAAACATTTATAAGATTTGGCTTATGGAGTAGTAGAAAGGAACGGTGATGAATCACCATTCATTGTTGAGTGTGTAGTATGACGAATTGGGAAAGAAATAAGGAATTACAACAGGACTGAATACCAGAACACCCTGCCTACAATCGAGATTTGTTGTTCAGCAACTTGCTCTTGTGAATACTCTCTCGGAGGGTATTCAATTTCATTAAAACTATAAATTCTTAGCCCACCACCGGGCAGGCGATAGAGCTTTTTGATAAAGAGTTCGCCGTTGTGGTTAATGGCGTAAATCTTCCCATCAATGAGGGTCTTATCCCCACAATCAATACCTACCGTGGAGCCATTTGGCAAAACGGGTTCCATGCTATCACCTGTGATGGCCACACAAACTGCATTTTCAGGGTCAACGTTATATCGGCGTAAGGTGGACTTGGCGAATCTTAATCGAAAGCCATTATCTGATTCACTATCACTGACGAAGCCATTTCCTGCCGATAAACGCACATCAGATAAGAAGGGAACCGCAACCTCGTCATCACCAAGGGGAGTATTGCTATCCCAAACTTGCATGTTACCAAGTAGTTCAGCATTACCCGCGGTTGAGTCTTGAGTTCCCTTGCCTGTTTGCAGCCACAGCGGATCAACTCGCAACTTTTTGCACAGAGCAATTAGGTTCGAGCCTTTAGGCGTAGTTTCATTTCTCTCCCAGAAAACAAGAGATGTGGGTGAGACTCCAATACTGGAGGCCACTTGTTGTTGGGTGAGTTTGAGTTCTTTTCGAACTCGGCGAATACGCTCGCCAATCGTTTCTCTCGTCATGTTAGATATCTTACATTCACTTGCGTTAAGTTTTCTAATGATATTTAATGTTAGAAAACTAATAACGAGTGAAGTATGAAATCCTATTTACCACCCATTAAGACCGCAGATGTCATTAAGTTCTTTGGTTCTAAACAAAAAGTTGCTGAAGCAGTCCAGACCACGCATTCAGCTGTTAGCCAGTGGGGAGAATTTGTACCTGATAGCCGAGTCTTCGAATTTCATTTTTTGATGAAAACCAAAGAGTGGAAGCGAAGCTGTAACAGCTAAATTTCTATCATTCTGATTTATGGTGATTTTATGAGAACAAACTCATTTTGGACCACGGTGGAGCAGCTTGCCTGTATCACGGTGAATTCCTGTCGCGTAGCGTTATCGCAGGGGCAGGAGACATTAACTTTCGAAAGAGATCAAATTCAGCGATTGAAGGATAAGTGTGAGCATTACCTTCGGGTATTGGATGAGGAAAGAGAGTTGGCTTTAAACCGCGGCAACGGTTTAAAGCCGAGTGAAAAGTCTTGCGAGGAAATTTCACATACCACTTCGGAGAAGCAGTGATGGGAAGAATAGCATTAAGAGCTCGGATTGAGAATCTTCAATGGCGTCTGTTCAAGGTTGAGAAAGGCCAGCAAACCGAGATTACCTACGACGAAATGGCTGACCTTTATGAAGCTAAGCGTCTGTATGTCAAAGCTGTCTATGAGGGATTGGTCCGTGGTTAGAAAGAGGATGCCATGTTTTACGTACCGAATGCTCGGTGAGTGGAACTGGTTGGTGGCAAGCTTACTTCATCACTTTCTGATTGCGAGGGAGCGGGCTTTCTATTGGCCATGGGGAGCTATTCGTAGACGGCCAGTGGCCTTAGATAGATTGATCATTGAGGTAATACGATGTCCGTTAAGGTAATGAGCTACGTATGGGATATTTCTCTTTTCAAAGGCTCTGACAAACTCATTATGCTTTGTCTGGCGGATCATGCTGATGATGCTGGCTTGTGCTGGCCTTCGATTGAAACCATCGCCCGTAAAAGTGGTGTCTCTCCAACTACAGTCAAAGCAACCTTGAAGAAGTTGGAAGCGGGGGGCTGGATTGTGAAACGAAACCAGTTCAAGAAAGCCGATTCAGGTCGATTAGTGCGTTCCAATAACCAATATCAACTGCCCGTGAAGCGATTGAAATCTACCGCCGATGAACAGTCGGATTTCGAACAGACGGATTTCGTCCATTCAAAACTCGAACATTCGAAAAACGAACAGACGAATTTACCCGAGGGGGTAGGTCAGATTTCGGCTGGGGGTAGGTCGGATTTCGGCTATAAACCGTCAATAGATCCATTATTAGATCCACCAGAAGGCGATGCGCCGCTTTTCAGTGCTCAAACTGATCCTATTTTGGATCCGGTTGTGTTTGAGATCCCACTCAAAGGTAAAAACGTTTCGTATCCGGTGACCCAATCTCAGTTGGTGGAATGGCGCTCGCTCTATCCTGCCGTTGATATTCGCCAACAGCTTCGCAACATGATCGGTTGGTGTCAGGCAAACCCAACACGCCAGAAAACCGCGCAAGGGATCCAGCGATTTATCCACGCTTGGCTTTGCAAAGAGCAAGACAAGGGGCGAACTGTCGCGGTGTCTCAAGCTGCGGCGAAACCCATTGATGATGCGCAGTTGTTGAAGCGAAAGATCCAGCAAATTGAAATCGATATTAATAACGAGAACGTCGCGCTGATTTCATTTAAACAGCGAAAGTCCGCGGCATCAGAGCAGGCTGCGCAATCGGCTGAGCGCAAAATCAAGGCCATGATGGCTCAACGAGAAAGTTGGCTTCGAGAGCTTTCGGTGCGAGCGAATGAGCCTTAATGTGTTGAGCCCATACCGTTTTGCCATTTTTAGACCATATTCTCAGAGTAAGGAGTCACGACAGTGAGTAAAAAGCTTGAGCTTTTAACACTATTAAGCGCCGCAAGAACCATGAAATGGGAAGAGTCTGTCAGTAAAAATGGACCGACCAAAGAGCAGCTTCTCGGAGCGATGGGCTTAGCGCAGCGCGATAATCCTATCGGTATGGCAATCCTTAATGCCAAATACTTGCATTGTGCTTATTCGTTGGTGGTATTGAGGGATTTTCTTGGATCACTGGAGGTTCATCGCTTAGAGATCAGTTTGGCTTCGAATGAGCTTAAACATTTGCATTATTTGGTCATGGCGGATGTGCTGAATGTTCCGATAGACAGTCAGCAAGCTCGCTTGGCTTCGGTTTGGCGTCGATACAGCGCCTACGCAACGAGGACTCAGAAATCGATTAAAGCACTTAGCAAAGCCATGCGATCGATGGAGCGAGCAATAGAGATCAAAACCAATCCATTTGAGAGCCGTCGTTTGCAGGCAAACATTGCGTCACACCAAATGCGTATTGACGCGCAGAAGCAGCTATTGGCCGATTACGCACAGAAAAAGGCGGCAGAATCAGCAAAATGTCCGCGTTGCAAAGCAACAGGCGTTATTCCCAAAACGCAGCGACCTTGTGAGAGTTGTGATGGCGTAGGTGAGTTTCGAACGACGGAAGCGGATTGGAAAGCCTCATTTTTGGGTGCAGCTTTGCCGGCTCACAAAGAGCTCATCATTCGTCATTGGCCTGCGATTGTTCACCTACTGCAAGAGTGGAGAACGCAATTGTATCGGCATGAAGCCGAGGCACTTTCGACGCTTGAAAAGCGCTTATCTGCTGAGTTTGAAGATTGAGTAAACTCGAGTCGCTCATTGATATGACAAGGTAATTGCGGTAGATTTTCCAACAATAGCGAGGCTGCATCTTTTGATGCGGCCTTTTTTATTGCTCGCAATTCGGAGCCTTAATGATGGCAAAACGAGATTGGAAAGCGCTGCAACAAGAGTACAAACTCGCGTTTGAACAAACAGGCATCACAATCAAAGCGTGGTGCGATCAAAACCAAATCAATTACAACACCGCGCGTCGATATCTGCAGGTGTTGAATTCGCCACTCGAAAACAGCGAAAACTCAGCAAAAAACGTTCAATCCCCACGTGCTATCACTTCTTCGCCCGATGTGGAACGGCTCGCTCAATGTGATCAGTTAGGAGAGAGTAGGGGGGAAAAGGTTTTTAAATCAAAAGGTAAGGATAAAAATGCGCCAGTGATCAGTGAAAGTGATCAGTTCACTGATCACGTGACTGATCAACACTCACCGAAACCGACCCATGCGCAATTTTTACAGCGTGTTTTACATCTAGATACGACTCATCAACGCGATGAAAGTGGGCGGTTTATTCATGGCAACCAGTGTTCAACCAAACACAATGGCTATGCACAGCGCTTAAATGATCCAGATGCCATTTTTGATGCAGCGAACTCGGACATTGACCACGAGATTGTGTTTTGTCGGGCGCGGGTGCTGAAAGCCATGGAAACCTACCAGAAGATAGGAGCCGAGCTTGGCAAGGAGGGCTTGGCGCTGGCTGAACGCGTCAAACTGTATGAGCTCTACGTCAGCACCGACAACATTGTTGATAGAAACATGGCGCGTGTGGAATCTCTACTACGAACCAAAGCTCAGGTGAAGAAAACGGAATTGGAAGCTGAGCGTATTGCACAAGAGTCTGCCGGGCTTGGAACTGCGATTGCCGACATTGTGCAAGAAATTCAAGAGATGGGGTCGGACGGGTTCGTACTGAATGATTAACCTTGGTTCCGTCCCTCAAGAGAAGATAAGCGCGCAGGATCGCGCTTTTCTTTTTTCTCGGCTGAGCAATAAGTGGTGGCGGCTCAATCATCTTTACAAGATAGAGAATGAAGATGGCGAGCTGGTGACGTTCAAGCTTCGCCCTGCCCAAGCATTGCTATTTAAGATGATGGGCCATCGCAACATTATCCTAAAAGCGCGCCAGCTTGGTTTTTCGACCGCCATTGATATCTACCTACTCGATGAAGCGCTATTCAATAAACGGCTTAAGTGCGGCATCGTCGCGCAGGACAAACAAGCTGCGGGGGAGATTTTCAGAACCAAAGTGGAAGTGCCTTATGACAACCTTCCGGCATGGCTCAAGGCGGCGATCCCAACCGAAGAGCGTAAGAGTGGAGCCAACGGTGGGCGCATGGTGTTTAAGAACGGCTCAAGTATTCAGGTTGCCACCTCCTTTCGCTCCGGTACTGTGCAGCGTTTGCATATTTCTGAGCATGGCAAAATTTGTGCGAAGTACCCACACAAAGCCAAAGAGGTGAAAACCGGTACGCTTAACGCGATTCACCAGAATGCGATCTGTTTTATTGAGTCGACGGCAGAAGGTGTCGGGGGCGATTTCTATACCATGTGCATGCGCGCTATTGAGCAAGCCAAAAGTGGGGTAGAGCTGAGCCGCGAGGATTATCAGTTTCATTTTTTCGCATGGTGGCAAGATACGAAATACCGCTCAAAAGTGCCGATGAATGGGCTTGTTGTGCCGAAAGTGATGGCTGAGTACTTTACCGGGGTAGAAAAATCGATGGGCTGCCAACTCGATGATGAGCAAAAGCAGTGGTATCTCGAAAAAGAAGCCATGCAGGGCGAGGAGATGAAACAGGAATTCCCGTCCACGCCGCTGGAGGCGTTTTTAACCTCAGGGCGTCGGGTGTTTAATCCTGTCCATATTATGGCCGCGGAAGCGGATGTTCTTGCCCCCTTCTTGGTGTATGACCTTGAACCTATGACGGGAAACCTAACTCGGGTGCACTCGATAGAGAGTCACGATCCGCTTCGCATGCAGCGCAACGCGATGAACCTTTTGCTGATGTGGGAAATGTTTGATGAGGATGAAGAGTATGCGCTGGGTGTGGATATTGCCGAAGGGCTAGAGCATGGCGACCGCAGTAGTATCGATGTTGTGAAAAAATCCGATGGTGAGCAAGTGGCCCACTGGTTTGGCTATATCGATGCTGAGTTATTGGCTTATCTGGTTAAACATATCGCGATTTTATACGGCAACGCTTATGTGATGCCTGAGCGCAATAACCACGGCCATGCCTTTATTCAAAAGCTTCGAGAAATCTACCCCACACCTTACATCTATTCAGAGCAATACCTAGATCGCGACAACGATGATGAGACGGTCAAGCTCGGCTGGTTAACCACCAAACAATCCAAACCTATCCTCACGGAAGGCATGAAGACGCTCTTTCAAAACGGCGTATCTGGCATTCGTTGGATGGGGACTATTTCGGAATACCATAGCTATGTGTACGACAAAAAGGGGGCGATGAACGCTCAGGAAGGGTGTTTTGATGACCAAGTGATGAGTCATATGCTCGCCCAAGAAGCCCGTGCACGTATGCCAAAGCGTGTGAAGTCAGAAGACCTCAAACGCGATCCTTCTAACAATCATTGGCAGACCAAATGATGCAACACGCAAAACTCGATACTTTTATGCTGCGTATTCTCTCCGATATTGATGGACAACCTGACTGGCGCAGCGCTGCCAAAGTTGCCACCGCGTACTACGATGGCGATCAGCTTGATCCGAGAGTCAAAGATAAGCTTAAACAGCGTGGCCAGCCCACCACAATCCATAACCTGATTGCGCCGACCATTGATGGTGTGCTCGGGATGGAAGCCAAAACGCGCACCGACCTTTTGGTGTGCGCAGATGATCCCGATGAACAAATGGAACTGATGGCGGAAGCCGTGAATGCCGAGTTTGCAGATGCGGCTCGGCTAGGGCGGCTCGATAAAGCACGCTCAGAGGCGTATGGGTCGCAAATCAAAGCGGGCGTGGGTTTTGTTGAGGCATACCGAAATCCGAACCCCTTCGGGCCTAAATACAAAATTAAGCTTATCCCTCGTGATGAAGTGTTTTGGGACTGGTTCTCCACTGAACCCGACTGGAGCGATTGTCGCTGGGTGATGCGTATGCGCTGGATCGATATTGATGAGCTCGCGAGTTTGGTTCCCCATAAAGCGAAGGTACTGGAATACGCGAAAAAGGATTGGCGTGGATTCGTTGATGTTGAAAATCTCGAAGGGCTCGACCCACTGTTGACCAGTGCGCATGAGGCATTTAATCACTGGTCACGGGATCATTCGGAGTATTTATCCCATAACCGTGAGCGTATTCGTTTGCAGATTGTGTATGTGCGTCATATAGAGCGCAAAGCCGTGCTTGAAACCCAAGATGGGCGTGTGATGGAGTTTGACCCGAGCGACCTGACTCATGCGATGGCACTGGCGATGGAGAGAGCCACACTGCGGCAGGCTCAAGTCAGCCGGATTAAAGAAGAGTGGTACGCCGGGATGTATCACTTATTGAGCCGTGACTGTGCCGCGCCTAATGGCCAGTTTCCCATCGTGCCGTTCTGGGGATTTCGCAAAGACGCCAGTGGTGAGCCCTATGGTCTGATTGCTCGAGCCATTCCTGCGCAAGATGAAGTCAACTTTAGGCGCATTAAATTGACGTGGTTACTGCAGGCCAAACGAGTCTTAATGGATGAAGATGCCACCAATATGAGCCAACAACAGATTTTAGAAGAGGTTGAACGACCCGATGGCCTGATTAAGCTCAACCCACAGCGGAAAAACCAAAAATCCATCAGCGAAGTGTTTCAGGTTCAACAAGATTTCAATATCGCCGCGCAGCAATTTAATGTGATGCAGGATTCGATGAAGCTTATCCAAGATACCATAGGCGTTTATGGAGCCTTCTTGGGGCAAGAATCCAACGCGACCAGTGGGATTGCGATTGCCAATCTGGTGGAGCAAGGGGCGACAACGCTTGCCGAAATCAACGATAACTACAACTTTGGATCGCAGCTATTGGGTGAGCTGCTACTGGGGTACATCCTTGAGGATATGCGTGAGCAGCACAATAAAGCGATTGTGATCAACCGCAATGACAAGCGAAAGCGCAAAACCGTGGTAATGAACCATGTCGATGAACAAGGGCTACTGACCAATGATTTGACCCGCTTACGCGCCCATATTGCGCTCGCTCCCATTCAGCAAACCGCTGCTTACAAATCGCAGTTGGCAGAGCGAATGATGATGATCACCGCGCAGTTGCCGCCAGAGGTACAAATCACCGTGATTGATTTAGTGCTTGAGCTTACCGATGTGCCGAATAAGCAAGAGTTTATGGAGCGTGTCCGAGCGGCGCTGAATATTGAAAAAGAGCCGGAGGATATGACAGAGGAAGAGCAGGCCGAGTTAGCCGCGCAAAAGCAGCAGGAGCAACAACTTCAGCAAAAGCAGCTTGAGTTGCAGATGCGGGAAATGGAGGCCAAGGTCCTCAAACTGGAAAGCGAAGCAAAGAACATCATGGCCAAGGCGCAG
Organism: Vibrio cholerae; assembly: GCF_008369605.1. Lineage (NCBI taxonomy): Bacteria > Pseudomonadati > Pseudomonadota > Gammaproteobacteria > Vibrionales > Vibrionaceae > Vibrio > Vibrio cholerae. Next base: position 379,001 of record NZ_CP043556.1, on the reverse strand, counting down.
CGCGAAGAAGGTTTAACCGATAGCCAGCGCTACGACAATGCCAAAACCCAAGCAGAAACCAAGCGGATTTTGCAAGAAATCGAAAACCTCAATCTCGAAATGAGTCAAATGCAAAGCCAGATGCTGCAAACCGTGGAGGCCATGATTGAACAGATGTAGCAGGTTAGATTTGAAAGTGTATTGATTACAGACATTTGGACAAACGCCTCTCAAATACTCGCTGAGAGGATAGGAAATTTGTAACTTAGTATCGTTTTTAAATTGCTTTTTCGCGATTTCAATATAAAAATAATACTGTATATAAATACAGTAAAGTTATATGAAAGTCATACCTATTTACGCAAGTGCGGGCATCACAGGTTTTGAAAGTCCTGCAACTGAATACAAACAACTCTCCATTGATCTTGATGGTTTACTTATCCAGCATCCGAGTGCCACTTTTATTGGTAAAGCGAGCGGCGATTCTATGCAAGGAGTGGGGATATTTGATGGCGATTTGCTGATTGTTGATCGTCATCTTGAAGCGATGAATCACGATGTGATTGTTGCGAATTTTAATGGAGAGTTTGTATGTAAGATCCTCGATATTCGTCGTCGATTATTGCTCTCTGCAAATGAAAAAATGCAGCCTGTCGCTATCCACGATTTTGATACCTTCTCTTTAGAAGGCGTTGTGGTTAGCTCCATTCGTTTCCATCGAAGTAATCAGATATTGAGTGATCAGTGATGTTTGCTTTAGTTGATGCTAACTCGTTTTACTGTAGTGCTGAACAAGTCTTTCGTCCGGATTGGCGAGGAAAGCCCATCATAGTGTTATCAAACAATGATGGTTGTGTTGTGGCTGCGAATCGCCAAGCAAAGGAAGCGGGTGTTGAGAAGTTTAAACCCTACTTTCAGGTTAAAGCGCTTTGTGAGCAAAAAGGCGTTATTGCACTTTCATCAAACTATGAATTGTATGCCGACTTATCGTCAAAGATGATGCAGGTGATCGGGAGATTCGCGCCCGAGCAACACATATACAGTATCGATGAGTCTTTCCTTTCATTTGAGCATAGCTTTCCTGCCATTCGTTCTCTCAAAGAGCATGGTATGAAATTACGACGAGCCGTCTGGCGTGAGTGCCGTCTTCCTGTAAGTGTTGGCTTTGGGAGTACATTAACACTCGCGAAAGTGGCTAACCATGCCGCAAAAAAATTGGATGCTTATCAGGGTGTTTGTGTACTTGATAATGAAAAAGAGCGTCAAATAGTGTTATCTCAATTACGAGCAGTTGATGTGTGGGGCATAGGTCGTAAACTTGGACAGCGCCTACAGCTAATGGGCATTAAAACCGCTTTACAACTGGCTAACTATCCTCCCGCCATCATTAGGAAAGAGTTTAACGTTGAGGTTGAACGTACCGTTCGTGAGCTGAATGGACAAAAATGCAAAGGATGGGATGTAGCTCGAGCCGATAAGAAACAAATTTTTTCTACGCGTAGTACAGGGCAGCGAATCACAGATATTGAGTCGTTGAAGCAAGCCTTGTGTAAACATGCCAATATTGCCTCTTATAAGGCCCGTCAACAAAAATCACTCTGCCGAGTCATGCTCTGTTTTGCAAATAGCTCTCCGTTTGACGAGTATTCGGTTGTACGTAGAGCGATTCATAGATTTGCTTATCCGACATCTGATGTGACGCAATTGACCCAGATTGCCTCTTTATTGGCTGAGCAATTGTTTCAGGAGGATATTCGGTTTTATAAGATTGGCGTGGGTTTGCTTGACCTTGTTGATGGACAACATGAACAAGCAGATTTATTCAATCCTAATCCGAACAACCCTGCGTTGATGCATGTTTACGATACCCTAAATGGTCGGTATGGGAGTGATACCCTTTTTTTGGCGGCGCAGGGTATCACTCAGAAATGGGCAATGCGGCGTGATATGTTGACCCTGCAGTACACAACGCGTTGGCAAGATTTACCCAAAATCAAATGCTGATAATATGAGTTAGGTTCTGCATGCATTGCTGCCTGAGCATCTTTGCCAAGTAATAAGTCAGTCGAGTGGCCCTGAATCATTTTTGCCCCATTCCAAGTTACGTCTAGTTGATTCATTATTTCACTGAGCAATAATTTGACATACTTTAGGTCATACTAGAAGTGGCTACTATACTAGTGGCTATTCACTATCAAGTTGTTAACTTACTAGCTTGAAAAACGCCGATTGTTAGCAGCTATATAGATATTGTTCTACACCGAATTGTTGTATTATTTCCGTAACCTACGGTTAAATGTTAGATCAATAATGAAGCGAATAGATTCTATTTTCCAATACTTAGTCAATAAAAATCACAAACTAGGCATGACAACTCGCGATATAGCAGAAGAGTTGAGTCTTGATCGTGCGAATGTCAGTGGTGATTTAAATAAGCTATGTCAAGAAGGTAAGGTAATAAAATCTGGAATTCGCCCTGTTTATTATCGTGCAGTAACAGAGCTGCGCACAGAGCCTAGTGAAGAGTCTACGGCTTTAGATCAGATCCAAACGATGTGCCCTAGTCTTTATGGTGCAGCAGAGCAAGCAAAAGCGGCCATTCTATACCCGCCCAATGGTATGCATATTATGCTACAAGGAGAAACGGGAACGGGTAAATCGATGTTTGCTAGCTTAGTTCATCAGAGTGCAATGCAGCTCAATTGCCTGTCCAATGATGCACCATTTATAATATTCAACTGTGCAGAATATTCAAATAACCCCCAGTTACTTGTTTCACAGTTATTCGGTTGTAAAAAAGGTGCTTATACAGGTGCTGACAGTGATCGACCAGGGCTAATTGATGTTGCTGATGGTGGGATACTATTTTTAGATGAAGTGCACCGGCTACCTCCAGAGGGACAGGAGATGTTATTCACTTTCATTGATACAGGGCTTTATCGGCGGTTAGGAGAAGCAGATACAAAACGCAAATCTAAAGTTCTGATTCTCTGCGCAACGACCGAAAATCCTGAGTCAGAACTGCTAAACACCTTCGTAAGACGTATACCCATGCGAATCACGCTTCCACCATTACGTGAACGCAGTATTGAAGAAAGATTAAACCTAATTACTAGTTTTATTTCTAAAGAATCAGCACGGTTACAGAGACCGATTAAAGTTTCAATCAATGCCGTTCGATCGTTACTTGGCTATGATTGCCCATCAAATATTGGTCAATTAGAAGGTGATATTCGAATACTTTGTGCCAAATCTTATGCTGACTTTGTCACTGGTCGCCAGTCCGAGTTGCAAATATCCAGCTATAGCTTGCCAGAAAATATAAAATCTGGACTAAATTTATATACGGAACACAGGCAGATATGGACACACTTAAACTGTATTGATCAACGGTATTACCTCTTCACAGAGGATAATCTTTCTAATGTGTCTGATTTTGCTATGGGTAAAACAGAAAGCATCTATGACCTTATCGATAAAAGGGTAAATCAGTTAAAACAAATTGGTAGTACAGAAGAACAGTTAGATAAAATAGTTTCAAGTGATATAAATAATTATCTCGGTCATTGTATCGAGGTTGCTCAGTCTGATCATAGAAATAAAAATCTGGAGAAATTAGCTGGTGAAACAACTATTGCTCTAGTTGAAGATATATCGGCTTTGTGTCAATCACAGTTAGGCAACGTACTACCGGATAGTATTAAATATGCTATGGTACTTCACATCACAAATTTGCTGGTTAGGTTACGTAATAATAAAAAAATAAATAACCCAAAACTTAAAGAAATTAAGGAACAGTATCCAAGTCAATTTAAAGTAGCTAATCAATGCTTATCTATCATTAATTCAACATTTGATGTGCACACTCCTAATGATGAAGCTGGTTTCCTGACTATGTTTATAGCAGCGGGAAATGAAAAGCTAAACTTATCCTCAAATCAAGTGAAAGTGATTGTTGTTCATCATGGTGAGTCTACTGCTACTTCCATTGCAGCTACCTGTAATCAGTTACTTGGTGGAACTTACTGTACTGGGTTCAATATGGCTCTTAGTGATTCACCATCCAGTACTTATACGAAAATCGTTGATTTTTTGAAGAAATCACCAGCCTGTGATGTTCTTTTACTTGTGGATATGGGGTCACTAATGAATTTTGGTGCTGATATTGAAAAAGAGCTGAACATAAAAACAAAAACAATTTCAATGACCAGTGCACCTCATGTATTAGCTGCTTGTGGTAAGGCTATGCTTGGATATCCTCTAGACTTTATCTATGACGAAACCCTTCAAGTGACCATTGATAATATTGCAATGTTGCGAAATACAAAGACTGATGAGGAAGATAATTTGCTGTCTTTTAAAGAATCGCATAACCTTAAACTGACTATCATTACTATTTGTACAACAGGTGAAGGATCTGCAATTTATCTAAAAAAATTCCTAGAACGAAGTCTTGCTGACTATTCTGAAAATATTAATATAATCCCAATTAATTTGGTCGGAGAAGAAAATATTAGTGATAGGTTAAAATTAGTTGAACAAAACGAATTTGTTTTGTGTGTTACTGGTCCTTTTAAAACAAACCTATCAGTGCCCCACTATGATTTGCAAAATATTTTTTCTGGTAAAGGAATAGAAGATATAAAATATCAAATTGAATATGAGCTTGGTATTCTGGAAGGGTTGAATGTAACAAAGTTTGAATTTTCTAAATTTGATAAAGATGAATTGATTTTTGATATTCGTCGTCTTGTTTATCGATTTGAAAAAATAAGCAAGAAAAAAGTTTCCTTAAGTCTACAATATGGAATACTACTACACTTAGCTTGTACAATGGAGTCATTGGCCAATAATGAAGCATTAGTTAAATATCCGTCTACTCTAATATCACCAGAAATAAGTAAAGATATCTATACTTCACTAAATCAAAGTTTAATCTCTTTAGGAAATAAGTACTCGGTTAAATTTTCTAAAGACGAACTATATTATCTATATCACCTATTTAAGGAAGATGATCTAAGTTGAAAATAAAATGACATTTTTATGTCTAAATTTCCTAATTTTAATGCGGCGTTAGAGTATGTAGATGATAAAAAGTTGGCAGCTATTCATATGTATAGCTGCCAGATAATATCAAAAACTCTAGGTTTCTATGTTAGTTCTAATAACTATAAATTAGAGAACTTCACCATTACTATTAATAACACTTTGGTACCAATAAAAGCTTTTCTTCGGAATTCTCTTCAAATCCCTTAAGTCACTATCAGTACGGTTGACGAAAACAAAACCATAGCGTTTCTTAAACCCGCTACTAGTACTTACTAAATCGATGTATGACCACGGACAATAACCAAATAATTTTACACCATCCGAAATCGCTAGTTTGCACTGTTCTATGTGGTCTCGTAAGTAGTGTATTCGATAATCATCATTCACTTCACCCCGAGAGTCGACATCATCTAGCCCTCCAACTCCATTTTCAGTGATCAGTATGGGTAAATGATATCTATCATTTAACTCGTTAAGTAGAGTCCGTAATCCAACAGGGTCAATTTCCCATTCCCAAGGTGTTTTCTTTAAGTATGGGTTGTCTTTTCCTTGATACAGCCCAGGCCTTTTCTCATGTTTAGATTCGCCATCTGTCCCGTCAAAATTAAGAACCTTTTCACTAGCGTCCTCATTCTCGGGGCATGCAGCTACAGCCTTACTACTATAATAATTCAAGCCTATAAAGTCTGATTTGGCACTAGCAATGATTTCCATATCACCATCTTCAATAGTAGGTGCACAATCATTTTCAACCATGTAAGCCCAAACATTTTCTCTATACTTCCCGTGACAATATAGATCCATAAATAGCCAGGTATGGAAATCATTTGCCTCACGAGCAGCAAGAATGTCATCTGGATGGCAACTGTATGGGTAATTGGGTGCAATTCCAATAGCTGGACCGATTTTAGCTTCAGGCAATAATTCTCTACATAAATGAATCGCTTGAGCATGAGCTAGCATCATGTTGTGATTTAACTGATACTTCTGCTGCTCTTTAGTTTTATTGCTATTCGGGTCTAGTTCAACAAGGTATGGCAGCAAGAACATGTTGCTTTGCTCATTAATCGTCAACCAGTATTTAACCCTATCACCAAACTCAGTAAACAATGCATGACAATAACTTTTGAAATCATCGATAATTGATCTGCTACACCAACCAGCATATTTATTTTGAAGTGCTAGTGGCATGTCAAAATGAAAAATCGTTACAATAGGTTCAATGTCATTAGCAAGTAATTCGTCAATCAAATCGTTATAAAACTTAATTCCTTCCGGATTTATATCCCCGGTTCCATCTGGAATAACTCTACTCCACGAAATCGAGAAACGATAAGCTTTCATCCCAAGTTGTTTCATTAAGGCAACATCATCCCGGAAATGATGATAATGGTCAGATGCAATGCTGGTATCGGCATAGTTCGGATTGATGTTGAGGTCAACTGTAGATAATTTTCGCCCATACAGTTCATGAGCGCCTTCTACCTGGTATGCGGCAGTTGAGGCTCCCCAGAGAAAATTCTCTGGGAAGTTTTTAGCATTTTTGTATATCAAGCTGAAACCTCTTCATTAACCATTTTTTTAGTTGCATTGTCTTTCATTTTAGCATTAGCAGCAGCTTCTAACTCCTGCTCTTCTATAAGTTTCGCTTTCTCTGAAACTTTGAAGAATGGATAATAAATACAAACCGAAATCAAAATGGATATTGCTTGCCAAACCACGGCTCTGATATCACCACCAGTAGATAGATAACCACTTAATAGAGGAGGAGTAGTCCAAGGAATGGCAACAACTACTTTTCCAATTAAACCGTAATACATTAAGCCGTAGGTCGCTGCTTGTAGAATTACAGGTGTTAACACGTAAGGTAGAATAACTACAGGGTTTAACATAATTGGGAAGCCAAATACTAACGGTTCATTTATATTAAATACTGTCGGAGGAGTACAGATTTTGCTAAGTGAACGGTATGTTTTACTGCGCGAACGCAACATAAGAATTACTAAACCAACAGTAGCTCCGGTACCACCTAGCCATAAATTAAAATAGAAGAAACCATAAGCTGTTACATGTGGGATTGTTTCTCCAGCAGCAAATGCCGCAGAGTTGTTAGCTAAATATCCCAATAATACAGGATAGACAATACCAGCAAAAATATTATCGCCATTAATGCCACATACCCAAATAAGTGATGTGAAAAATGTTAGGATAAGAATACCTGGAAGGGTATCCAACCCAAATACTAATGGAGATAAAATACGTTCAATTAATAAGTTAACATCGAAGTTTAGAAAAACTCGAACAAACCATAAGAATGTAATAAATACTAGAGCTGGAACAATTACTGTAAAGGAGTCTGATACATAACTAGGAACACCTTTAGGCATTTTTATTGTTATTTTACGTTTATAGAAGAATACAATAGTTTCTGCACATAACAATCCAACAGCAATAGCTGTAAATAAACCAGACGCACCAAAATTTGAAGTCATAACACTGAAGTCTTCGGTATTAACTTGTAATACCAAAAAGCCTACAAGTGCTGTAACGCTAGTACCAATTGGATCTATCTTGTGGACAACTGCCATGTGGTAACCGATGCTGGCAACAGCAATGAGGGATATCATACCGAATGTCATGGTATTACCAACATTAATCATACCAGCATATGGTTCAATCAAATCCGTCCATGCTTCAGATGGAAAGCTAGCTATTACCGTAAAAATACTACCGATAATAATAAACGGTATAATCATCATCATCCCATTACGTACGGCTTGCATATATCGGTTTTCACCAAGTGCAACCATAATAGGAACAAATTTATTTTGAAAGAAAATTGAAAGTTTGTTCATTGTTCAGTCCTTTATAAAAAGATGGTGGGGTACATCACCATCTTTTTTGATAATTAATATCAGTCTCAGGAGATATGGGGGTATAAATATTAATTATAGTTATATTAATTATCCCAATAGGTTTTTTGCGTGCTGTACAATTTCAGCACCATTTTGCATTGCATAATCCATTGGGTTAATTGAATCTACAGGAATATTCAATTCTTTTGTTGCTTTTTCTGCTTCAGGTTTTTTATATCTAATCTGAGGCCCAAGCAAGATAACATCATATTTTTCATAAACTTCATAAAAAGTATCAAAAGATTTTGCTTCAATAACAAAAGTTTCTTTTTCTTCTGGTGTTAAGCTATTAAACATAGCTTCTGCTACTAAACTTGTAGATGCACCAGCGCCACAACATAGAAGTATTTTCATTTTATTCCCCTTTTAATTCAGATAATTGTTTTTTTATTTCAGCTAATTCTTCGTGGACTGCAATAAATTCTTCCGAGACTTCTCGTGCTAACAAGGCTGTCATCAGGTGATCTTGAGCATGAATCAAAGTAATGGAAATATTGACTAGCTCTCCACAAGCTTCTTTACGAATTAGATCTGTTTGTATTTTATGTGCTAATAACGCACTTTCTTTCGAATTAGCTAAACAGTTTTTTGCTTCTTGGAACTTTTTCTCTTTTGCTAAACCAATTGCTTCAAAAGAACAGCTACGAGCTTCACCCGCGTTGACGATGAGTTCCATATATAAATTTTGAATCTCTTCAATATCGGAATTGATTGCTTTTAGTTCGGTCATATCTACCTCTGGGTGATAAAAATATTTATTGTTAGTTATACCTTGAACACCAATTTTCCTGGCATATACACTTACATTGCTTAAAGCGTGCCAACACACAATATATTAAATAAAATCAACAATTTAAAACATCCTTAAAACAAGGATAACACACTGTGTTGTGGGCGACACACTAAGTTCATATGATGTGACACACTAACAACACGCTTATGTGTATTCATAGTTAATTCATTGACTAGCAACTAGGTTTTAATAATTAATTGGAATTAGCTTTAGGCTTCAATAAATGATGGATGAAAACCATAAAGCATTGGCTGGAACGGATTAAAGGGGACGGTTAAAATGAATTAACATACTTAGGCTAATCCAAGGATGGTTGATTTAGTTAAATCGTTAACTCAGAAATGTCCAGAGACGTGCTAAAAATGAGACTTCCTGAGTTACTTCCCTAAATTCATTTCCTCATCTACAACAGTTGAATTTCCAGCCAACTTGCGGTAAATTTTCCAAAAATACCAAAGCTGCCTCCGGGCGGCTTTTTTTGTTTCTGAACCCTGCCATTGGCGGGGTTTTTTATTGGCTGTCGGGAGTTGAGATGCCATTGAAAGAGCCGGAGAGCTGGACCCAACTCCAATCCATAGGCCTTGCGCTGATGGCGATTTGGGGAGGATTGGTGACTTATATCATCGATATTCGCAAAAAGAATCGTCCCTTTCGTTGGGTAGAAGCGCTGATGCAAATCATCGTCTCTGGATTTGCGGGGGCATTGTGTGCTTTGGCCGCGATGTACTTTGAATGGCCGCAAGAATTGGCGGGGTTTGCTTGTGGTATCAGTGGTTACGCTGGCTCGCGGATCCTTGCCATTTTTGAGCGCAAATTTATTAGCTCTATCTCAAATCAGCCTTAAACGCCGAATGCATTTGTAATGCCCTCACATGCTTGGTTGGATGTGGGGGATTTTTATTGGAGAAACGTCATGTTTGATGTGGTGTTCGAACGTCTCATGCCCCACGAAGGTGGCTTTCAATGTGACCCCAAAGATCGTGGCAACTGGACTGGAGGACGTGTCGGCGTTGGTGAGCTTAAGGGCACCAATCGTGGTATTGCCGCGATGACTTACCCACATCTTGATATCGAAAACCTCTCTTATGAGCAGATGAAGGCGATTTACTTCGAGGATTGGTGGCAAGCACTCGGTATGGCGCGTTTTCGTCCGGCGATGCAATACCAACTTTTTGATGCTGCGGTGCAGCATGGTTGGCATCGTGCCGTGAAAATGCTGCAAAGCTCGGTGGGTGAAAAGCCTGACGGCATTATCGGCCCGAAGACGCTGTCGGCGACACAAACGATGGATCTCAATGATTTATTGATGCGCTACATCGCCTATCGCATCACGTTTTACACCAAAGTTTCGACCTTCAACGAATACGGACGAGGGTGGATGCGCCGAGTCGCGCAGTGCTTGCTGTTCGCCGCAATGGACAATGACCTTTAAGGGGAACTTATGGATAAGCTAGGTCTTATTTTGAAAAGCCGCAAAGTGATCCGAGCGTTGGTGGCGTTATTGGCGGCACTGATGCTGTCATTAGGCTACCAGATATCGCCGGAGTTTCAGTCGCTAGTGTCACAGGCGGTGTGTGAAGTGATGGAGTGTATCGAGTAACACCATGAACGAGTGGTTATCCCTTTTGATGAGGCTAGTGAATGCGATTTTGGATTCGATTAATCGGTCGCGGAAACAAGCGGCAACCGATTCTCCTAGTGAGCATATTGCTAATGGTGGTCTCGTGCAGCGCAGTGAGAAAACATTCGCCGATGTGGCCAACCAACCTGACCGTGATTGAGCTCGCTGATGGCGGACTTTGCCTTGACCGAGCTTCGGCAGAAAAGCTTGCCGCTTTTAAAGCGGAATTAGAGTCGTTGTAAGCGGGAGTATTGATGAAAAGTATCGCGCATGAACTTACGGTATTGGTGGATAAATCCAAGCCGTTTCGTTCGTTATTGATAAAAGCTGAGGTGGGAGGCTCCGTCGAACTGCAATATGAGCTTGATGGTGAGCGGATCACCGCACAAACCTTTACTGCGACAGGTCACTATGAGCTGGTGATCTTGCGTAGCGGGTACCTTGTTCCAAACAATGCCCACTTTTCCTTGGTGTAAGCATGGTCGATCAACAGCCACTTTGGGTACGCCGAGTCTTGGTGAGCCGCGAACGCTACGCCCCATATTTTGATGGTTTAACGCAATATGCCGTATTGGATAAACCTATGGTTTTCACTGGTGATTTTGATATTTCTATTGAGGCCGAAGGGTTAAGAAACGACAGTTTTCAAGCGCTCTTTTCTGGAGAGACGGTCGATAATTTCTTTCGATTACTTCAAGGTGGCAGTGGGATCCAGTGCTATATCGGTGGCGCAATTGTCTCTTGGTTGACCAATCAGTTTGATGCGTCTCAGCCTCATCATTACCGGCTGAAACGGGTGGGGTCAGTGGCCTCCATTGGTGTTGATGGCGAATGGAAAGTCAGCCGTGAAGGTATTCAAACGCCGCTCACCGTCACTCGTATGATGCGCTCTTGGACCACCTCACTTTTCACAAGAGGGCAGATCCGCGAGCTCATCATTCAAGGGGCTGTGTATCCCTTGGATCAGAAAGAGAGTGCCATTCAAAGAAGCCAGCCAGATAACGGTAATTCGCTGACCATCATCAACCATACCAAAGCGATGTGGAGACGGGTGTGAGCCTCTATCAGATGTATGCTTTTCTTTCGATGTCCGAGTGGCAAATGTACTTTAAAGCCCGATTTCCTGATGCGGTTGAGGTTCAGAGCTATAAGCTGGCGGTGTTTTTGAATACAGAAAAAGAGGCGTTGATGCGTCAGGCGAGCCAAGTAGTCGAACTGGAAGCGAGCGCCATTATCACCGCACTGGCCACACAAAATCACGCCTGCATGATTTGCGATTACGCTGCCGCCATGCAGGTTTGCCAGCATTTCGAGTCCAGCGAGCAATAATCCCCATGAGTATTCAGTGCCGAGCCTAGTGCTCGGCTTTGTTGTTTTTGTCGCTAAGCGTTTTTTCGAGAGCGCTTAACCGCACAGACAGCGACACGTCTAATCAAAGGAGTCACCATGAATACCCATCAAGACACGATTGCCGTCACTGGTAATGAAACATTGGAAGAGCTGGAAGCGTTGTTGGAATCGATGGAAGCGGAAGAAAGTCGCCCAACAGTCGAGAAGGAACAAGGCGCTGACGGGCACCTTGCTCCCTCTTCACAATCGCAAAGCGTGGAAGGTTTAGACGGCGATACCGATGCAGCCTCGCCAACTGCAGAGCCTAACGCAAAGCCAGACGGTATTCTCGCCAAAGACCAAAAGCACATTATCCCGATGGAGGTGCTCGAGCGAGAGCGGCAAGAAAAAGCTCAGCTTCGCCAAGAGCTTGAAGAGTTAAAAGCGCATTCAGCGCAGCTTGAAAAAGCGCAGCGCATGATTGATGTGCGTAACAAACAACTCGAGGAATTGGGCGTTGCGCCGGCTGACTTACCTGAAGATGTCACCATTGATGAAAAAAAACTTGCTGTGTTACAGGAGGATTACCCCGAGCTCGCCCCTTTCTTTTTGGCTATGAATAACAAAATTGAGGCGTTGGTTTCTAGCGGCACGGTTGCGGCCTCGACCACATCACCGGAGACTGAAAGCGCCGCGCCAGTGGACAACGCTGAGTTGACGACGGCGCTACAAGCAAACGCGGATCTGCAGTCGTGGATGAGTGAAGGTGGGGCGCGTTGGAATGCCGCGCAGCAAATTGATGACCATTTGGCTTCAAGTTCTGAATGGGCGAATCGAAGCTACGCCGAGCGATTTGAAGAGGTCAGTAAGCGGGTACGACTGGCATTTGGTGATGAGCCGAAGTTGTCTGCCCAAGAGGCTCTGAGCGCGGCGCAAGAAGCAAGCCGTAAAGCGAAAAACGCTTTGCCTGCGTCACCGAGTGAGCTTGGCAATACTCATCGCACGGGGGATTCCGATCTGATGAACCGGGTACAGAGTGCTAACCACGAAGAGCTGGGTAAATTGTTTGACTCTCTTAGTGAAGCGCAAATCGAGCAACTGCTTTATAACGCTGGATTCTAAACCCGTTTTTCAAACACTAAGCCTCAGCTGACACGCTGGGGCTTTTTTATTGGAGTGAAAGTATGACAACCATTACTGACGGCGTGAAGTTACAGGAAACCGCGCTGTTCAAAGCGACCCTGCGCAATCGCTCGTTTACCAATATGTTGACCGAAGATGCGCCGCAGAGTGTGACCAGTAATAAAAAAGGCAATGAGCAAACCTCACCTCATGCTCCGATTGTCCGCTGCGCCGACTTAAGTAAATCGGCAGGGGATGAGGTAGAAATGCAGATTGTGCATGGTTTGACGAAAAAGCCGACCATGGGCGATCGCCGAATTGCTGGACGGGGTGAAAGTTTAGAGTTCGCGGACTTCTCACTGAAAATCAACCAAGGCCGCCATCAAGTGGATTCTGGCGGTAAGATGACGCAGCAAAAGACTCGCCATCCACTGCGTAAACTCACTCGAGCTTTGCTGCCGGATTACGTGAATACGCTGCAAGATCAGGTTACGACAGTGCACCTTGCCGGAGCGCGGGGGGATTATGCGACCGATGACATCATTGTGCCTTTAGAAAGTGATACTGAGTTTGCCGAGATCATGGTCAATGATGTCTTGCCGCCAACGTATGATCGCCACTTCTTTGGGGGCGATGCGACCTCCTTTGAAGGGCTCGATGCGGCGGATATTTTCTCGATTGAAACATTGGATAATATCGGTCTCTACCTTGAAGAGATGCCACATCCACTACAGCCAATCCGTTTTAATGACGACAAGATGGCGGGTGATGAGCCCTTCTATTTACTGAGTGTTACCCCACGTCAATGGAGTGACTTCTATACCTCAACCTCAGGTAAAGATTGGCAAAACCTCACTGCGAATGCGATTTCCCGATCGCGTAACTTTAATCATCCGGTGTTTCGTGGCGACTGTCTGATGCGGGGCAATATCTTGGTGCGCAAATACAAAGGTATGCCGATCCGTTTTAATCCTGGTTCTGTTGTCTCGATTTCCAATAACGATAAAGCAGCCAGTGTGCGTCAAGTCAATGCGGCAACCACCATAGATCGCGCCATGTTACTCGGCGGGCAGGCGTTGGCATACGCGTGGGGAAAAACGCAAGGTGGCCAATCCTTCCGTTATCACGAAGAAGATGTGGATGCGGGTAACCGTACCGAAGTCACGGTGTATTGGATGAATGGCTCCAAGAAAATTCGCTTTAAAGACAAAACGGGGCGCGTGAACGATCACGGGGTGATTGCGCTCGATACGGCTGTGAACCTGTAGTGGAGTAAACGTGAATGACTCATCGACAAAGTGAAACCTTTAACAACCGCGTCTACGTTGGGGCGCACGGCAATTTATCGCTTGAAGAAGGAAAACTCAGTGCCAAAAGCACGCCTATCGACACGGTATTCGCTGTCTTGGAGCTGCCGATTGGTTTAAAGCTGACGGGGATACGTCTGGTGACCAATGGGCTTGGAGCCTCGGTCAGCGTCGATATCAAAGTCAACGATTTCGCCCTAGCGCTTGGGGAAGCGGTCGCCAATAAAGTCGCCAAGCAGATCCCGATCAAACCCGTGTACCTCAAAGAAAAGGGCATCCTGAACGTCACCATTAAAGGTGGTGTCGCCACAGGCGAGCTTCTCATCTTGCCGGAGTACGTCAACGTTGGGTATTAAGCCCAGCCACTGTAGAGAGGGAGGCCAAGAGCCTCCTTTGATTTTTGGGAGAGAGTGATGACGCATAAAATTGCTGTGGTCTATATCGGGCCTAAGCCGAAGAAAAAAGACACGGTCGCTGGCTCTAGGCTGGTGTTTCCGCGCCATAAGCCGGTGTTGGTTGAACAAGATTTGGCTTATCAACTACTGGATTTTCCGAGCGTATGGATAACGGAAGAGGAGTTAGAGGATCATCTGAAGCTTCTTGATGAAAAGGCCCAAGCGATCGCTCATCAACGGGCAGCGCAAGAAGCAATGCAGGAGGCAGAAGAAAAAGCGGCTTCCATGGTTGTCATGCTAAATGGTGAGGAGTTGGATCTCGATAAGCTCAACTCAGCCAAGTTAAAGACGCTGATCGCTGCTAATGAGCTAGATATTGCCCCCAAAGGCGCGCAGGAAGAGTTGACAGAGTTTCGCGTACGAGTGCGCGATTATCTGCGTCGCATGAGTGAAGAGAGTGAACTGGCAAACCTCGCGGAGTGATTATGGAAACCATCGCTATCGAACAGTTTGTGCCTACCCTTCGACAATTGGTCAATGTCGCACTTGCGCCATTACTGCACAGTGCTTTGCTGCAAGCAGGGCAAGAGTTTTGCCGAGAAAGTGGTCTTGTGCGTTACACGAGAATACTTGATAGGGTTAGTGCACACCAAGTGGTCGAGATTGTGGGTAGCTCTGAGTTGAATTCACCGAGTGTTGGTCGGTACACCACCGCTGAGTTGATGGCGGTGGTGGATGATAAAGGCTTGGCATTAATCAAAGGTATTGATTATCTGCAAACCAGTCGTGATGAGCTGCGCTTTCTAAGGGAGGGGGAAGATCTTTTCATCCACTGTGCGATAGAGCCGCAACGTGACTCACAGACCTTACCCAAAGTGCTTTGGGATGAGTATGGCCAAGCGATCTGTTATGGCGCAGCCTATTGTCTGATGTTGCAACCCGATAGTGATTGGCACAATCCATCGCTGGGTCGTGAGTATCGAACGTGGTTTGTTGAGGCGATCCGCTGCGCTAAGCGTTTTGGCTTAGAAACGGGTCAACAACAGGCCTTTACCAATCCGGTACGTCAACGGGAGTTCTTCTGATGAGCGTCACCATTAAAGGGCTTATTGATCGCGTTGCGCGCGATCTCATCGATGTTCGACATGTGCGTTGGTCGCGCCCAGAGTTAATGGACTTTGTGAATGATGCCATTTCAGCCATGGTGATTCGCCGGCCTGATTTATCTCGAACAACGGCGATGATCGAATCAAGTTCTTATCAGGTCAGTCTACCGGCGGATGCCTATCAAATTTTGGCGGTCAACCACATCAATCAACAGGCGGCGCAGTTTGTGAATATTCATAAACTCAATCAACTCTATCCAGAGTGGCGTAAAACCGTGGGGGTACCCGTTTGTTGGACGCGTAATGAGCTCGATGAAACCACCCTGTTTTTATACCCGTCGCCTCAAGCGCCAGTCAATGTGGAGCTGGTTTACTCACGGACGTTACAAGTGGCGAGCGAAAGCGATGTCTTTCCACTGCCTGAGATCTATTTAGGGGTAGTGTCGGATTTTGTGATGTACCGAGCCTATAACAAAGATTCGCAAAATCCCGCGGAAGGCCAAAAAGCTCAGTTGCATTTACAAGCCTTTGCCACCGCGTTGGGCGATAAGACGGCCACCGATAATGCTAAGGCGCAGATGATCCAGAGCAGTGAAGGGGCACGTTAATGAGTTCGCCGTCGATGGAAGCACTGGTGAAAACGATTGATGCGCTCGAGAAATCCACCGCAGAGCTGGTGGATCTATACACTCAAGCGCTCTTTGGTGTGGATTCGAGTGCCCATGTGCTCAGTAGTAACGTCAACGCGAAAGCGCTGCAAGTGGCTGAGAATGCTATCACTACGACGGCGAAAGCAAGAGAAGCGGCGCTATCGGCGCACATTGCCACCGAACAAGCCTCTCGCTCTGCACTGCATGCCGACCGCTCTGAAGCGGCGACGCAGATTGCGGTGATTCATGTTTCGCATTTAAAAGCGCTGCCGACCTATGAGCTGACTGACGGGAAACAGTTTTCTGTCGCGGGGTTTTACGCGGGGAGTTATGCCGGTGGCGGCTTCTTTGTGTTCGATAGTGAGCGAGATTTCTCGGATCATAATGGCGCAGAGGTCATAGCCCTGGATGCACTAAAAGCTTGGGATGGCGAAGAGCAGACGGTAAACACATTTTTAAGTTGGTCGGGTGTGGGGCAAGGTTGCTTTGTGCAAATCGGTACGCAAACGCTGTATGCCAGCCAGTTTGTGACAGATCCCAATGATCCTGTCTCGGTCTATCGAGGACTCGATAGGCTCAATAAGCAGGTGACCCACGGCTCAATCATTTATTTGGATAGGCCGATGGTTGCGCCGAGTTCTGCACTCATCATCGACAAAAATCAGGTCAAAGTGATTGGTGGAGCACTGACTCGAACGTCTGGCGCGACCGAATACCCATTTTGGGTTGGTCGCGCGGATACCCAAGTCGACGGAGTCACTTTTATTGGTCTTTCCTTGGCAGGTGAGCGAGAGGACAGCAATCCGCAGTGGGGTAAGCAAGGAGTATATATTCGTCGGGCCACCAATACGGCGTTTATCGGCTGTCAGTTTAAAAAAGTGGGGGATGCCGCAATTCGACTGGCCGCGTCTCTCTCTAGCCATACTGTGGAGGGCGCTTTAGAGTCGCGAACCGACGGGGTTCAGTTGATTGGTTGCGTCTTTGAAGATTGTACGCAGGTAACCACCAATAACACGGGTGCGCAGAGTGTGATTTTCAGTGGCTGTGTGCTGCGGCGCATTGGCTCGGTGAAGTTCACACAAAGAAATTTGGTCAAAGGCAAACCCAGTCTGCTCATTGGCTGCTTATTTGATGATGTATCAAAAATTATCGAGGTACAGGGTGGGGGCAATGTAGAGATAGTCAACTGCTCTGGGACAGCAGAAATGCTGATTGCCGCTTACCCAAACGCTTCCACCTTTGTGACTGGACAACCTATTCCTTACGGCAATATCCAAATTCGCGGGGGCAGCTTTGTATTGAGCTGCCCATCTGGGAACGCCTGTTATCTGGAAACCCTCGACTCTCCCAGTGGGGAAAGAGTGGTTAACTACGGCTCAGTAGCCATTTTAGGTGCGAAGCTCACGTCGTTAAATCCTCAAGCTCGATTGCTGCGTGCACACGCCAATCCTTCGGTCACGGCCTCAATGCATCCCAATATTCGCGTGGATGGATGCCAACTGAATAACTTTCTTGGTGATGGATTGGTCAGTGTGAGTCACAGCGTGGTGGATGAGTGGTCGCTAGAGATAGCGAATAACCAGTGGGATGAGGTGAATCGCGTGTTGGTGGCCGAATTGAGAAGCGGTGGAGCTTGGTCCATCGATCTCTCCAATAACCGCGGCAAAGTTCGTCTAGGGTCCCACAGTATCGCTCGTGCTGCTTTGGGGCGATTACTCAAAGTTCATCGTAATCGCTTGGAATGCAGCTCGAATGAGGGCAACAGTTTTGCCTTCTTTGATATGGCGTTCTTCGCGTTTGCCTTGGAATTGACCGAAAACGAGCTAGATGTTTCCCAGTATTGGCGACCTGTTTGCGCCTCATTTGCTCAGCCCAGCACTTCGGGATGCACCCTGAAAATGGGGGGTAATAAGCTTTATCTGCCTGCCTTGGGGTCAGAAGGTACGCTGCCAAGACCTGTGTATGTCAGTGCTGGAGCGGGGATAGGTTGGCAGGGCGTTTTACAATGTTACCCAAGTTATGTGTTTGGAGAGGGACGCAAACTCAGGGCGGAAACGGCCAGTGGCCTCAGTTTTTCGGTGATTGAATTTGAGTACCTCTGGGTGGGTAAAGAGTCGAGCCGACGATTACTGAAAAGAGTCTTTGCGGAAAACATCGCAGGCGTCAGTGGTGCTTGGCGAGTCGTTGAGGTGTACAGCGATGGCGTGGTGAGAAGCCATGGCCGGCACCAAAACCAAACCTCCAATGATTTTAACCTTTACTTTCCCTTTTCTGGGTCGACTTTACTGGCTGAGCCATTCGCACCGCAGATCATCCCTGAAGAGCCTTGCTTACCTTATTTTGTGCAGCCGATCAGTAATGGGTTGGTCGTCAGATTTATGAATTTAGCGGGTCAAGGCGTTTCGCCATGGTTTCGTTATTCGGTGGAATACAAGGTAAGTCTGAATGAGCTGGCGAACTGGACCGGCGGCAACTAATGCAGAAAGAGAGATTGAGTTATTTTTCGATGCGGTCTGTGGCCGTAGGGTTTGTTTTTTAAGGGGAGCGTATGCGTATTGAGATCTCGACAATGAAAGGTGAAATACCTCGCCTTGAGTCTCATCTATTGCCAAACGAAGCGGCTTCTCTGGCGTTTGATTGCACTTATGAGCGTGGCGTGGTTGCGCCGATGCGCTCAGATCAAGATCATGGCACCTTGGCGACTCTGTCACCAGTCACGCTGTTTTATTATGCACACTCATATTGGTTTACCTTCACTCAACGCGTGAGTGTGATTGCTAATCCGATGGCGCAAGATGCTTATCAACGAGTCTATTGGACAGGGCAAGGTAAACCCAAGGTGACCGCACAAGATATTGCGGTTACACAAGGTCAAATGCCAGCCGCGTGGTATGACTTAGGTGTGCCAAGACCTATGGGTAAGCCCGTTGTGATTAAGGTCGATGTGACGACCGGCAACCATCCCCCTGAGGGCGAGTTACCCGCCTACGATGATGAAGACAGGCTCTACATTCAAACCTACGTGACACGCTTTGGGGAAGAAGGGGCACCGGGTTTGCCGAGTGTCCCCGTATTGATTGAGAAACCCGGCTCGACGGTGACGGTGCAACTCGCGCCAATATCTGTCAACACACACAATATCACTCACACTCGCTTGTATCGTTCGGTATCTGCAAGCGGAGTTGGGGATTATTTACTGGTCGCTGAGCTTCCCATCAGCCAAACCGAGTACTTAGATTCGGCACGCAATGTCAATGGACCACCGCTTGAAACATGGGACTACGATATGCCCGATGCCAATATGCAGGGACTGTGCACAATGGCGAATGGCATTTGCGCCGGCTTTGCAGGTAACGAGGTGATGTTCTCTGAAGCCTATTTGCCCTATGCGTGGAGTAAGAGTCATCGTGGTGTTACGGATGACGATATTGTGGCCATCGCTCCGATTGAAACGTCACTGGTTGTGGTCACTAAAGGCAAACCGTACCTCTTTTCAGGTGTCACACCGAGTATGGTTACCAGCATGCGCCTTAATGTTGAGCAAGCGTGTGTGAGTGCCCCCTCCTTGGTCGTTATAAACGGGATGGCGATGTATGCCTCGCCGGATGGCCTAGTCGCGATTTCGGGAACGAGTGCGACCGTCATCACCGAAGGCATTATGGATAGAGAGAGTTGGCAGAATTTCATGCCAACGACGATCAAAGCGTGGGTTGCCGAAGGCCAATATATCGCTCAATACCAAGGCGGAGCGTTTATTTTTGATCCGAGTACGCACAGCCTGACACGTTTATCGAATACATGGGATAGTGCATTTCACTACTTGCATGACGATACGTTATTCATTGCTAAGGGCAATACGCTTAACGCTTGGCAACGAGGTCATCAATCGGTCGCCATGACATGGCAAACCAAAGCTTTTCTTATTCCTCAGCACGCCTTTTTAACTTGCGCTCGCCTTGAAGCGAAAGCGCCTGAACGTTTAAGGGTAACGGTTATCGTCGATGGTGAGGCGATTTTCAAGCTGGAACAGGGCGAGCTCACTCACGCGCCATTTCGGTTGCCAGCAGTACGCGGCAGCCGATGGCAAATCAAGGTAGAAGGGACCAGTCAGGTCGAGCGGATTATCATGGCAGATAGCCTCTCGGAGTTGTACTGATGGCAAAGCGATCGCCTTTTCGGGCAGGACGTTCACTGGAGGCGTTGTACGAAAACGTCGAGATTTTAACTGGGCAACGTGGCGATGGTCGTTATCGAGCGGTGACCGAAAAAGAGGTGGTTACGCTCAATGCGAAAAACGCGCAATCGAATCTGAATCAAAGCAGCGAATCTTCATCGAGTTTGGTTCAAGTCCCGCATGCACCCCACCACGTGCAAGCCTTTGGTGGGTTTACTGCCATCTTAGTGCAATGGGATACGCCACAATTTAGAGGATTTGCATACGCTGAAGTATGGCGGGCAAATCACAATGACTTTTCTCAAGCGGTAGTCGTGGCGACAACGCCGGCTAATGTGTTTTCTGATGTGGTCAACGCAGGGAGCCGATTCTATTACTGGGTTCGCTTCATCAATACGAAGAATTTTGCGGGACCTTACCATGGCGTAAACGGGATACTGGGTGAAACCTCGCAAAACATTGGTCAAGTGATTGATGAGCTGGCCGAGCAGCTAAAACAATCCGAGCTTATTCAACTCTTGCAACAAGAGATAAGCGCTAAAGCGCCACAGACTTTGCTGGAACAACTGGATAGTGAGCTGACGGCTTCTGGAGATCTGGTCGCGCAAATCCAGCGCCAATTGAAAAGTGCGACAGAAACCTTCGCGGCTCAAGTGACTCAGCTTCATGCATCTTCACTGGCAAGAGATGAGGCGCAAGCCACGTTGAATGAAGCGAAACTTCTTGATGTCTCGACGGTGTTTGCAAATGCAGATCAAGCATTAGCCGAGCGAGTGAATACGGTTGAGGCCACCGCAGGTAACGCCAAGGCCGCCGCGCAAACCAATGCCCAAGCGATAGCGACCATCAATCAAGATGGGAGCGTGGCATTTAAGGCAATGTGGGGGGCGAAAGCGCAAGCGGGCGAGATTAGCGCTGGGATTGGTTTGATTGCTAAGAGCGATGGCACCAGCCAAGTGGCAGTCAGTGCCAGTCAATTCTTTGTCTACGATCCCAATCAGCCCGGAACCTTAGTGCCGACGTTCGCGATTGATAATGGCGCGGTCGTGATCCCCCAAGCGATCATTGAAAAAGCGACTATTCAGATCCTGCAAGCGCAAATCATTGTGGCCGATGAAGTGAAAGCGGGTATCGAAATCACTTCGCCTGTTATTCATACTGGTCAATTGCGAGGTGGTGACGCAGGATTCGGTGCGGGTGGTCCTTATAACGGCTATCACACCTTTATTCACTCAAACGGCCTCTTACAAACCAACAATTTACAGGCTAATAATGGTTATTTTCGTGGCAACATCGAAGGGACCACCATTAATGGTGGTGTGATCAAAGGGGCGACAATTATCGCCAGCACCTTTTATCAATCGGTAGTGCTCTATACCACATTTGGGGATAACGCGACGACCAGCCTCTCTTACCCTTCTGCGTTAGGGGGCGGGTTAGTGGTCACTTCTGAATCGGTACGTGTGACCTTGCCGGAAACCAGCTACTACAGTGATGGCGCGACCGCTCCGGTGGATTTTTTCCCGGCAGGGGATGTGTCCATTAACACTATGAACCGAGCACGTTACCGCACTATTCCTGATGGAGTATTTAACTTTACGGTGAGGCGGCCAAGAGTGGGGGGCTCTGGTTTTTTACAAATCTTTGTACAGGCCATCAATCTCAGTGGTGGAGTCGTTGCCGAGGCAAGGATTGTCGGAACCGATACCGCCAATGCGGTAGGTACAACCGTAAATGTGGCAGGGGTGAGTTTTGCGCTGACTTATTACCGAGGAGGAAGCAGCGGTTATGCTGTCGAAGAGGCGCACATTGCGAGTCGTCGTTCGCTGTTGGGTTCGGGCTGGACTTATTCTGCTTCTCAATCTTTACGCTTTCGGCTGCGTTTAACATCGCTGCACGATGGTGCGGTGATCGTCAACATGTCGGCCTCTATCAATAATAGTATTGACCCAAGGTGATGGCATGATGGTGACAACTGAAAAAGAGCCATATCGCTTTTACTTCCAAGGCGAAGTGACCGACTGGCACACGTTCAAGGCGGCTTATGATACCGGAAACATCTCCGATGAACTTTATTATGAGCGATTGGCACTGCGGCAAACGTGGCTTGACGGTCATGAGGTCAATGAAAGGGCTTGGGCGCGCGCTGAACTTGCGGCTACCGATTTTATGGAGTTGCCAACGGCGACCTATCAAGGAGAGCGGTTAGTGACATCGCCAAAACTTGCTGAAATGTTGGCCTATCGCGAAGCGGTGCGACGCTACGATTTACGTGAAGAGTCTCGCCCATTGAGACCAGCATGGTTTGTCGATGAGTCTTTATAAACTGTCTTACGAATCGTGGCGTTCTCGAGTATTGCCGTTGATGGAACAGACCGAGAAGCGCAACCAGCACTGGTTCGCCAAACAAGTAGATGAAGCCCTACTCGATGGTAGGGCTTCGCTGTTTTTGGTGGAGGAGGGAGTGTTCGTCCTTGAGCCCAGTTTGGACAATGGTGAAATGCAGGTATGGGTACTGTTTGCTTGGAGCAATCAAAAAGGTGCGCTTAAGCGCCATTTACCGACCGTAGAGCAGTTAGCTAAGCGGGTAAAGGCCAAGAGGTTACTGCTGAATACTGCCGTGAAAGCTTTGCAAGTAAGCCTTATTGACGGTGGGTTTTGTCGTATCGAAACCGGTGATGTTGAGACTTGGTGCAAGGAGATCTAATGGGTGGGAAAAAAGATGGCCGCGTTCAGGAAACCGCGGCGGAAATTGCCGCTTCCCAAGTTGCGGCGAAAGAGTGGAACTTATACAACACAGAGCTCAAAGCGTTTGAAGATATCTTCATACGGCGAGTGAACGACCTTAACTCTGAGGCCAATATGGCCGACGTGAAACAGGCGGCAGATTTAAATTATCAAAGCGAGTTCGGCAAAGCGCGAGAGGCGGCCACTGAGAATCTTGTGGCCTCCGGTGTTGATCCGAGCTCCGGAACATTTAAAGCAACGTTAAGCCGTTTGGCGACAGACCAAGCTCTCGCTCAGGGCGATACCGTAAACCGCGCTCAAGTCAATGAGCAGGACAAGTATGTGGTGGGTAAGCAAGATATCGTCGCTCTCGGTGCTGGTCAGAAAGCCGAAGGCTTGGCTGGCATGGAAGAGACCGCTCGGCTCTCTTTGAAAAAAGCCACAAGCGATGCCGCCACAGCGTTTAACCGACGTAGCACGAATGCTCAGGCTGTAGGGACGTTGGCGGGGATTGGAACCAGTATGTACATGAACCGTGCCAAGCCAGATACGAGCTTTGTCAATGTCGATACTAAGACGCTGAAAGGTCAAGCGGGCATGGTTCATAACTATGTACTCAACAGAGGGTAAGTGATGAGCATTAATGTTTCAGGTTCGGCGGCCAATAACTACGCGAATATCACTCATGCTATGTATCAGGACTGGTTAGAGCGATTTTATCCGCAGCAAAAACAGCTTTTAGGACAAACACAAAATGGCGAGTTACTGGCACAGCAACTTGGCCGAGTTGGAGCCAATTTTTCGAGCGCGCAACAGAGTGCGCGGCTTGCGAATGTTAACCAAATGGCACGTTTTGGAGTTGGGGCAGACACCAATTCTAACGATGAAGCTAAGCTCTCTCTGGCACAGGTGACGGCCAAGAACAGTTTGCGTGAGAACGAGCAAGAGCGTGCGATGAGCGTGCTTAGTGGTGGCGCA
This sequence comes from Vibrio cholerae, assembly GCF_008369605.1. Lineage (NCBI taxonomy): Bacteria > Pseudomonadati > Pseudomonadota > Gammaproteobacteria > Vibrionales > Vibrionaceae > Vibrio > Vibrio cholerae. The sequence goes on along the minus strand of NZ_CP043556.1, from coordinate 354,856 downwards.
AAGGGGAAGTTATCACAGCTTAAATTGGGGTAATCATGGCATACAGTTTATTGAATTTAGGCGCAGATACCCGCAAACGTGCATTGGCAGGGATGCAAGAATCGGCGCAACGTGAAGAGCAGCGTAATCAAACCAATCAAAGCCTCAAAGACGCGCAGCGTACCAAGCGTTTATCCAGTGTCACCACGGGGGCTGGCATGGGCATGATGGCGGGCATGCAAGCGGGTAGTGTGGGTGGACCCATGGGCGCGGCGATGGGTGCGGCAGCAGGTTTGATTCTAGGGGAGCTTTTCTAATGCAGTTAGATACACGCAGCGCTATTGATGGTGCAATCCGCGGATTTCAGGTCGCAGAAGGTTACTACCAGCGTAAAGCGGATAATGAACGCCAAGCGAAATTGGATGAGCGCAACGAGGCTCGCTATCAAGATGAACGGTCAAGACTCTCTCAGATTGAAGCCAAGAACGAGCAACGTTATCAAGACGAGAAGGCATTTCGTCAGGCTGAAACGGAAAAAGCCGATAAACGTTATCAAGATAGCTTTAAACGAGAAAATGAGGATCGAATCCAGCGTGATCGACTACTTGATGTACAGGTTGATGCGCAGAAAAGTGCAAAAGCATTGAGCCAATACCAGCTCAATCAGCAAAAGAAAATGGCTTACATGCAGGAGAATTTGCCGCTAATTCAATCTGGCCTCAAACGTTACATGGAAACCGGAGAACTTGATCCCTTGTTTGAGCAGGAACACATTAAGGGCAGTGCTTACGACCCGCGCCGTTATACACCTCGTGTGGTACAGGCGGCCTTTGATATCGAATCGACTATGCCTAAAGTACTTGATGGCTCTATTTCTTACCAAGACTCACAATTCACCAAATCGATGGGCGTGTTGCTTGAGCGTAATGTTAAGCAAGGGATTGGCGATAAAGATCCTGAATCGGGTAAGGTGATTAAGGATAAAGAGTATCTGCGTCATGATTTTGTTGCCGATATTGACCCAAATCGCGAAGGCGATCAGCCGGGCGTGGTGGTCGGTTTGAAAGTCACTTATGAGGATGGCACGACTAAAACCGCGCCAGTAACCGAAAGCCGTTTGGCAGGTAGCCAAGAGGCCGTAAAAGTGATCCCGCTCGATGCGTTAATGAAAGACGTAACAGGCCAAATCCATATGGCTAAGCAGTTTTTTACCAACGAGCACTATGCCAACCTTTTCAATGTGGCAGAGACAAAATCACGCACTGAAATGGATAAGCAGTGGCGAGAGGCGGTGACCGAGCTTGAAAAAGACCGTACTGCAGCGCTGAATGATTTGTTGGAGCCGACACCAGAGCAAATTTCCGTGGTTAATGCTCGATTTGATGAAAGAAAATCGATGATTAATCAAGTGTATGGACGATTAGGTGACAATCAATCCAATCGTGAGGTCGGAAATGCCGCGCAGAAATGGGCAGGCGAAGACCCACAAAAGCGCCAATTCATCAATGAGCTCAGTCAATCCATGAATCTCGCAGAACTGACACCCGAAGCGTTGGAGCATAACTATCAGCGAGTTCTGACAATAAAAGCGAATCACGAAGCCGAATTGAAGAAGCAGCAACAGTTAGAACGATTACGCCAAAGCCAGCAATCTCAAAAAATTTATGAGGATCCAGGGGGGTATGGTGCTGCGAGGAATGTGATCAACGAAAAGTAGATCCCCCCTGTTAATAAACAGGGGGGATATTATTAACGACTTACTTTTGTGAGTTTTGGGTTTATGGAAGAACTTTGTGATTTTGTGAAATAAATACACCCAAACAGAACGAGCAGAGGTAGCAAAGGATCATAAATGGAACCTGATTTTGCAAAGATTTAGTTCAGTAAAGCTAAAGAGGCTTCTTTGTGCAGTGTTATCATTGATCTTTTCATGCATTCATCTAAATATAAAAATATACTTTTGAGTCATTATCTGGTTATGAGTATAAAAATTAGCCGACCATAAAATAGTGGAAGGCTAAGATACAGTATAATATTGTTAAGGAGACGCCACTGCGAGGAATCGACCATTAATCATTCGATCCAAAGTATATCCGGCTCTTTCGTTATCTCTGTCATAAATCCAAAGTTTCCACCCATCAGGAACCGGCGCTTTTATATCGGATTTACTCCAACCTTCAAAAATAAGTATTTCATGAGGTATATTTAGTGGACTGGTGAGGCCGAATGCTGTGCCAACAAGTAGCCTGATCCTGCAACTTGAAGTCTCATAAATAGGTACATCCTTTGCTTGAAGGTGAAAAGTTCTTGCAGGTGCATTTCGTAAAGTTTCTGGTAGGTCTATAAACATTTGGACTGCATGGATTCTCGAGCCATCAGTAGGTGTTTGAGTGTGCTCAACCCCACTGCCTGCAAGAGTCCAATGAACATCTCCGGCACCAAAGTGGTGATTAGTACCAACGCTGTCTGAAGAATACATCTGACCGACAGTGTCCTCAAAAAGAATTGCAACAGCACTAATATGTTTATGACAATGTAAAGGAAAAGTCGGAGCTGTCATTACATAGCTATCACACAATAGCACAGAACCATTATTATAGTTCTCTCGCCATTGCAAACCATGAAATCCAGAGTTTTCGCTACCAATTGAAGCATCTGAATGACGAAGTTGATTGTTATCTTTCATACTAATCTCCTTAAAAACTTTCTTAAAAGTTAAATGGTAAATCATCTAAATTATATATGAGAAATGACATTTAATTAATTTTTGCTATCTAAATTTTCAACATAAAAATATGAGTTAGTCGTAAAATAACTCTATAAATGACTGTTATGAATCTAAATATAGCTCAGATTAATATGATGTTTGTTCGGGTTAATTAATTTTCAATCATTAAAATATCTATCTAATAAAAAGTTTATGAGCTTTGAAAATAATATTGCTGTTGGAAGCGCAATAGCCCATGATACTAGCCAAGAATATGCCCACGAGTAGCACTCATGATCGAGTGTAGAATAATTTCTAATCATTGCTACTGTTGAAAGAGTCATGGACATTAAACCAGACTGTAAAAGATAAAAGAAAAAATTTCTCACTAGATTAGTGTGTGCTTTTCTAAAAGGGCATTGAGTCATTATTACTCCATATTGGATATTAATATCATAACGTTGTATTTATCATTGGTTTGAACATTTTTGGGATTTAATGTATCCATAAAATATCGTTCCAATAAAAATTAATGAATTTTGAAATAATACTTCACTTGGAAGAATAATAGCCAATGATGCAAACAATAAATATTTCAACTATGGGTCATTATAATTAAATATAGTACAATTTCTAAACATTGCTACTTTTTATAGTAGTCATGGGCATTAAGCTGACTGAAATAGATAAAATAAAAATCATTATAATAATTTACCCTAATATATTTTAAATAAATTCAAAATCAATCATTCATGATAAAAATTTGTTTATTGAAGATAGTTTCCTTGTCAATATAAAACAAATAAAAATTATGTTTAGGCATGATTAATGGTCATTTCTTAGATCTTTCATTCTTTAGAAAATTGCAAAATATAAATTTGCCATCATATGGAATTTATCTTTCCAAATAGTTTAGATATTGTGAGTTATAACTTTCGGAATTCTAGGACATTCCACCATCTGCTAGGATAGTTCTTCCTGTTATCCATCGTGCTTCATCTGTTGTTAGAAGCGCGACTAAGTCAGCGACATCTTCGGGTTCACCGATACGTCCAAGTGGGGTAGCACTTCTAACGAGTTCTCGGCGTGAGTTTGATACAGAAGCCGTCATATCAGTTATTATCATTGATGGAGCTACGGCGTTTACAGTGATATTGCGTGTTCCTAGCTCTAATGCAAATGCATGAGTCAAACAACTTACCGCCGCTTTACTAGCGGCATACATACCAGTACTAATTCGAGGCTTATATATAAGATTCGATGAAATATTCACAATACGCCCTCCGGTGATTGGGAAAAGATGCAATGTTGACTGAGTCATATATATAACGCTATAAAAGTTAGTTTTAAGAATTTCATCAATACTTTCAGTATTGATATTAGTTAAATTTTTTTCTAAAAAAATTCCAGCGCAGTTTATTAGTATGTCTATTTGAGAATATTCTCTAACTATTTTGTCTATTACGTTTTTTACCGATAGTTGACTACCTACATCAGCTTGGAAAGCTGCTGAAGATACGCCATAACTTTTTGCTATATTTACTACTTCTAAAGCCTGATTTTTATTGTTTTTATAAATGATGATCACATTTACACCTGTACTTGCCAGTTTTAATGCGATTGCAGCGCCAATGCCTCTAGAACCACCAGTTACGATTGCTGTTTTCATTAATAATCTCATTATTCTAAATGAGGGAGAGTTTTGATAATGCTCCCTCTTTAATATGATTTAAATAAACTAATTTTCAGTGTTAATTGTTTTTTGCAGCGCTAGATGTAACTTGCCAAACAAGTGTTGCGAAAGGCATATCAAGTGCACTATAGACATCATGTGCTTTTGGATCGTTATTATCGCCAAGCATTTCTACCGCAACACTTGCATAATCCATAATTGGAATTCCAGAACCTGCAAGTCTAGCAAGACCTGATACCCTTTTCGCATCTGAAAAAGTTCCCGATGCATCCAATACAACTCTTACATCATAGCCAGCTTTTTTAGCTGCAAGGGCTGGATATGTTGCGCATATTTCCAAAGATACACCAGCAACTACTAACTGTTTTCGATTTGTGCTTTCTATTGCCCTCACTACTCTTTCATCATCCCAGGCATTAATTTTAGATCTTACGATCGGTGTAACATTCGGTAATGCATTAATTAGTTCAGGAATAACTGGACCCCACATACCATCAGTCATTGTCGCTGTAATAATGACTGGAACTCCTAAAATAGCTGCAGCCTTTGCAAGTGAGACTGTATTATGCTTCAGGTCTCCAATCGAAATGTCACGAATTCCGGTATACAAACCAACCTGATGATCCGTAAGAAGTATTACAGTATTATTTCTATCAAGCATTTCTAGAAAGGGGTTATTTAATTCATTTGCCATTTTAGAGTGTCCATTTAAGTTAGGTGATTGGTTGCTCAGGGACTGTGCTGCGAACGATTGGTCCACTGACGCCATTGACACAGCCGCAATAGCACCTGTCAAGGTGCCGCCAATAAATTTGCGTCTATCCATAATATGAATTCCAAACATAAAAAAGGAGTCGTAACTATGATGTATAATCTAAAAAAAATAAAGATAGATTATTGAAACACACTGTTTTATCAAAAGAACAATAACTAATACTTAAGGTTAATGAGGTTTTGGTATCGTTAGGGTTCGTTAATTTGTATTAAAGAATTACACTATAAAATATTATATATTAGATGATTGCCGCTATGTATCGAACTGATTTATATACACAAATTAATTTAGAATTAATCAAATTGATTGAATTTATTTTGCTTTGGAAGGGATTTATTAAAAGTACAATATTTAATGATTCATCTAAAAATATGCTTTATTGATAAAGACAAACAACTAAATTTTTCATGAGTGATTAAGTTTGATATGAAAATATAATGAGTATCGAGGTATGATAATTTCTAGTAACGTTAGAACCTATTAGATCTTTGTTGCGTAAATCGATGAAACTTGGTCTCGATTCTAAGGTCTGAGCAGATACATTCATTTCCACCGTAGTATCATTCTTAGATCTCGTTAAATATCAACTAACTGGAATTACTACAACAGGGCTATCTTGCTATATAAACTTGATTTAGATAGTCGATTTACACAATCATCAAAAGACTTTGAATGAGGGCAGACTAATAGAGGTAAATTATTTTTAGTCTCTAAATTGTTCACTAAAGCTTTCCTTCTAAAAATAAATGAAAAGTTATTACTTATTGAATCTAAATTACTTTTTTTGTAGTAATATAGGTAGCTCAATCTTGAGAAATTCGATTAATGCTCTGGAGCTAGCAGCAAGTCCGACTTTGTTTGGGAACATTACCATGATGTGCCCTAGTTTCGGTCGGAACTCAGATAATACCTTTACTAATTTTCCACTCTCAAAATCGGTTTTGCACATGTACTCAGGAAGCCCGCATACACCAAGATGGTTTAATGTCGAATGATATAAAACTTCAAGATTGTCACTTTGTAAGGTCGGAGTAGTAGTGTGTGATAGCAGATCACCTTGCTTGTTAATAAATGAAAATGAGTTCGTGCTGTTTCCATTTGGCGAGTAAAAAAGAAAACTTGCCCGATCTAAATCAGCCAACGATTCAATTGACCCTGCTTTCTCTAAATATCTTTTGCTACATACAAAACTCCAAGGAGTAGTGCATAAACATGCCTGAACAAGATCTGAAGTATCTATTTGCTTTGCTCCAACTCCTCGAATAACCACATCAATATCATTTTCTATAAGATTTAGTTTCTTGTTTGTTACAATAAGTGTAAGAGTTATATTAGGGTATTTTTCTCTAAACTTAGTTAGAAGATGCTCTGCAAAAATTTTGGCAACACTGACAGGTAAACTGAGACGAACATTACCAGAGGGTTGGTCGTTACGATGTGCTATTTCATTTAATGCTGTTTCAGCTTGATTGAACATATATATACATTGCTGATATAGTATCTTCCCAGCATCAGTTAAATTCATACTTCGGGTATTTCTTTGGATAAGCCTAATGCCAAGTAATTGCTCTAGATGACTTAATCTTCGTGATAGCTTTGATTTAGTAACACCTAAACTATCTGCAGCAGAAGTAAATCCATTCTTTTCGATTATTTTCATAAAATAAAAAAGATCGTTCCATTCTATTTTCGGATTATTTTTCATGTTAGTCATCTCAGATACCTGTCTAATCTTTATAATTTAAGTTGCATTTTTTAGGAAAAAATTCCATGAGATACTCTATTTCCATTACAATAATTTTTTAAGGTGTATACCATTTATTAATTAAGTTTAATCTGCCATTTTTAAATCATCGAGAATAGATTCTTTTCATTCTCAAAGTAATAATATTATCTGTGTACTTACTAGAGGTGGTAACCATAGCCTTTGTTACAGAGACTTGTCAAAATGGATTTTTTACCAAGCCCTTGGCTGCTTTAGACGTATCAATGACATCATCAACCAGCATAGAGGCTGAGTCAATTTTTACTTGGGATACTGCTTTAGAGCCCTGATTTCTAAGGGCTTCATCAAGACCGAAATGAGGGACTTCAATTCGCTTCTTTGTTGTTCAAGTAAGGTCGAGGAAGGCTTCTCTTTCTGCTGAATATCGAGCATAGTGTTAGTGAAATCTCTGACGTTTTTGAATTTTTCTATTATAACCCTAAAAGTTCGCAGGCAAAAATTTGCCCAGAAATGATAGGCTTATCAAAAAAAAGCTAACTTTACGATTTTTTCGCTTAGCAGTTGGTTATCGAAAAGAGTTTAGTGCTCCCTGCGCTAACATCAGTCGATTAATTATGCTGATACAGCCTTATTGTTGTAAAGGTGATAAATACCCAGATGTTCAATTTGCCAGAGATTGAACATCTGGGTTATCTAGTAATGAATGGATTCAAACTTCTTATTACTGTGCAGGGTTATCAACTTGCTGAAACAGACAAATTTTACGTTGATTACGTGTGTCAGTTAACCAACTATAGCGACAGTCATTGTCGTAACTATATCGCCCTGTTTGAATTTGATAAGGGCCAAATCTAATGCCTTGCAGAGATTGAAAACGGCCATTGTAAAGCAATGAAAAATGTAGATGTGGTCCGGTCGATGAACCACCTTCGCAAAGTGCAATCGAACGTTGGCTTGCGTACACACCTAGCTTGGTATCTTTCGTTACCCACTGATTGTTGCCTACTTGAATACCATCCATATGATAATAGTTTGTCGCCCACCCATTTGGATTGGTTACTCTCACCTGACAACGAGACATAACAGTGACATAGCCATCATGAGCGGCAGTAACACTGTAGGTTGGTTGTCCCCATTGCGGCCAATCGTAAGAGACATCTATTGAGGATAGCGGGAATCCAGAACCGCTATGAGCATGTGGTCCGTTTGGTACCCAAGAATAACCCTGTCGCCATGGCCATTGCATTGTAGCTAGGGTTGCTAGAGAGGGCTGGGTAGAATCGATATCAAACTCTGACGCAATAGGCTCAAACCATGCTACATACTGGCGTTGCCAATCGATCCAGTTTGTCAGCTCCGGCAACTGCTGTGCTATCGCTAGTGTTGCAGCAGTGTAACTTTCCTGAATGAACGAAGTACTGGAATCATAATAATAGAAACGTTGTGAGAGTTGGTTAGCGATTGCCTTAACATCCTCAGATGAAGGTAGATCCCTAGGGTGCAGAATCGCCAGCGTCGTTATAAGTACTCTAGGATCAACACCTGTAGCCCCTGCCCAATGTTGTAGCGATTCTTGAAGACTTTTCCACGACGGTTGAGTGTCTGATAAGAATTTTTCAAAATCAAATGGACGAAGATAGGGTTGATAAACAAACTTATTGTCACTGAGCAACACCGTTGGCAGATTACTGTGAGTTAACTTTGTAAGAGGGATTTCATGAATTGTAATCTCGGGATATAGGGAGTGTGCTAGCACGCCACTACTAAAACTGAACCAAGCTAATCCGATAGACATTTTTCTTAACATAAGATAAACCTAATAAGATATTGGTTGAATATCAAATGTAGCCTAATACATCCAAAAAGCACGTTAAACGGGTAATTCGCTGAGCAGTTCATGCCACCGCTTTAAGTAAATAAAACCTCTTTACACAATGAGTTGGCAGTAACACAACGAATATTGAGCATTCTGATGCCTTTTTATTTCTTTACTATGCTTCTGGGATTCAATTAAAAACATTATAAATCAGAAGCATATGTCAATAAGGCGGCTTGCTTTCTGTACGTTCAGTAGCTGTATATCCGAAATTGTGGTAGCGTTTCCCACACTAACACCAGTCTATTAATTAAGCCGCTGCCCTTCGGGGTGGCGGTTTTTTTATGCCTGAAATTTGGAGCCGCACATGCAAGACAAGAAGTTATTGGGCGATGAACTCTCACTAAAATCGACCATTAATGCCTCTACGGATATGAGTCAGTCTGCCTTTTTACCGAAAGGCTTTCAGTTTGAAGCCCCTAAAGCGCCGCAACGTAACTACGATGTGACGTTAGGAGATACCGCTAAAGCCGTCGGTAGTGGCGCTCTGCGTTCACTGGCTGGCCTTGGTGAACTCTCGGAGAACTTCCTTGGTGTAGGTGAGGGCTTTCGAGATTTGATGTCGTCTGGCTCGGATTCTCTGCAAGAGAGTATGACTCAAGATGGCCGTGACGCCCTGAACTCTCGTATCTTTGAAGAAAACGAAAACGGCAATCCGACGTTTGCCGAAGGTGCGGCGGATATCGATGTGTGGGCGATGAAAATCGCTGACGGGCTAGGTTCGCTGGCGGCCAACTTTGCCGGTGGTGGTTTTGCCGGTGCGGGTGCAAAAGTGGCACTGCGCTCAACCATTACTAAATCGATGCTGAAAAAGGGCATGACAGAAAAGGCGGCGCAAGCCGTGGCTGATAAAGCGATCTCTCGAATGGCGGCTACCGGCGCGGGTGCAACGGGTGTAGGGACGTCGCTCGGTGGCGCAAGCATGGATGCGCGTGACGCGGTAATGCAGATGGATAGCTCATGGCTTGCGGATAACTCGAAGTATTTTCAGCAATCCTTGCTCCGCCTTGCGGATGATCCGCAATATCAGGAGATGAGCGCAACGGAGTTATTCGATCTCGCTAAAGAAGAGACGGCCAGTTATGCCAGCTTGCAAATGTCTACCGACCCGACCGCCGTGGCGGCCTCTGTCGCTGGTGCGATGGGTGATAAGTATTTGTTTGACGCTTTACTCGGCAAGATGGGTAAAAAGGGTATGGTTGCCGGTGCAGCGAAAGGCGCGATCACCGAAGGTGGTACGGAGTTTATTGAAGGCTATGGTCAGACTTATGCCCGAAACCAAGTAACCAATGAGGTGACGGGACAAGAGATTGACCCTACGACCGGTGCTTTGGTGGATGGCTTGGAAGGTGCGGTGATCGGTGGTGCGCTCGGTGGTCCTCTTGGCGCTGTCGGCGGGTATCGAGCTAAAGGGCAACCGACTGAGAATACGCCCGCGCAAACGAACCCGCAGAATGTTAGCGATACTCAAGAGCAAGAGATCGCAGAGCAAGCCGCAGATGAAGCGCAAGCGATGCCTAACAATGGTGATGCGCCCGCGCAAACGGCGGCGATGAATGCCGATGAGCCGGTGCTGAACCCACAAGGGCAATACGATGAGTTGCTGCAAGGTGCGCAGCAAAGACAAGCGGATAATGGCAGGGATGCGGCAATCCGCTCTCGCTTTGCGCAAAGTCGCCAAGCACTGACTGAGCGTGGTGTGTTGCCAGAGCGCAACGCTTACCAAGAAACGATTGATATGGCTCGCGCCGTAGACCCCACGCTGGCTGCGGAGATTGAGCAATTCCTGAAAAGTGAAGAGGCTGACCAAAATCCAGAGTTGACCGCACAGCTAGAACGAGAGTACGAGTCTCTTGCGCAAAAAGGGCGTGATCTCGATATCGACCCGACGTTAACCCAAATTGAACACCGCCAAAACCAAAACCGTTTGGATATGGCCAAGCGTGAAAAACCGCACCAGCGTATCGAGCGCAAGCAGAATGAGTACCAGCTCGATGATACGGTAAACTCACGCAAAGCAGCGATTCGCGCAGAAATGGAGCCTCAGTTACTCAAGGAAGACCGCAATAAGCCTGAGCTTCTAGAGCGCATGGTGGAACTGGAATACGCCCGCCGCTACCCACAACCTGAGAAAGCGAAAATAACCGGCGATCAGGATGATGGCTTAGCGCAGTTTAAGTCTGCCCGTTTTGACCGTGATACGGCGCAAGCGGCGATTGAAGCTAAGGCGCAGGAGAGTAAGAACGCCGCGCAATTGGCCGCCGCACAGCGCGAAAGAGACAGCCGCCCCGATTCACCAGAAGAGAACCCTGCATGGTTTGGTGTGCATCCTGAATCGGGTGAGCGCACGACACGCGCTTTTATGCGTGACTTGGCCAACCAGAAAGGACAGGCACAAGCTTCTGAGCGCCAAGCCGATCTCGATGCGCGCCGTGAGCGTTTAGGTCAGCCGGTATCGAGCTTTGTGGAACGCCCGAACTCGATGAAAATGCGCGAACAAGGCAAGAAGCCTATCCGTGATTTTGCGGGGATTGCGGGAAAAACGTCAAGAATGTCGAAGCGTTTACGCAAGCGCTTAAGTCGTGCTAAAGGCTTTGATACCGATGCGGTTTTAGCGGAATTTCAAAACCATGAGAAGCGCCTCGCCGCCTATGAAGAAGCCGCCCGTCGCCGTGCTGACTATGAGGCGAATCTGCCTGAGAATATCGAGCGTCGTAAGAATGCCGAAGCGCTGTTTAAAGAGTTTGTTAGCGACACTGAGGCGCGTACCTTTGCTGAGAACGAAATCACTCAGACAATCAAACGAATTAATGCGTTAGTTGATGCCTCGCCACAAGGTTCGGTATTAGAGCTGGACGGGCAAACCAGCTCATTACCGGTTATTAAAAAGCAGATGGCACACAGTGTGCGTAATTTGGCGAATAAGTTTGTGGGTAAAACTGCCGCGATGATGAACGCCGCCGCACTTAAAAAGGAGGCCAGTACACAGTCCGAAGGAAACTTGGACGAGCCCGATATCATTCGACAAGCAAAAGCGGTGATCCGCGAGGTCATTGATAACAATGGTGGAGCCAAACCCAAGCTTAAAGGCGTACGCGAAGCTTATCGAGATAAAGGTTTTACCGCAAAGGCGCTACAAGAAGCGCTAGGCGATAAGTCCCTTGCGGATTTCGAGCGTGAGCAAAAAGAGAGCTATACCGAAAGGTTATCTGCCTTATCTGAACCTTCAATTCATTCTGGCCAAGAAGTACCACTACAATCAAAAGGAGATATCGACCATGGCAACGAAACCTCAAATACAGCAAGACTTGATGAAAGATCTTCGCCGCAATCCGAAGTACAAGAAAATGAGCAACGAGGAACTGACGCCAATCGCTCAAGCGTTAGCGAAGAAGACGCGAGCGCGGGAAGACGAGCTAATGAGTCTAGGCGTACATTACCTGACAGCACAGAGCGAAGCGTATCGAGAGACGCTATTGAACGCCTAGCGCTCGATGAGGTGGATAACCTCGCCAATGGAACTGCTACACAAAGGATCGCCGCGAATATCGCGGCGATTCGCTTAATGAAGGATCTCACTCAGTCAGGAATGCCCGCGACGCTTGAGCAGAAAAAGGTACTGGCACAGTATGTGGGATGGGGCGGCCTCGCTTCTGTGTTTGATAACACGAACACTTCCAAAGCACAGCAAGCCGCGCACCAAGAGCTAAAAACGCTGCTGACCGAAGAGGAATACAACAACGTTCGGATGAGTACCCGTAACGCCTTCTACACCTCAGAGGCCTTGGTGAAAGGTATGTGGAGTGGCGTGAAAGCGTTGGGACTTGGCAACAGCCCGATGAATGTGGTCGAGCCATCGCTGGGTTCAGGTAACTTTATTGGTTGGCAACCGTCCGACATGCGCGATCAATCGCGCTGGTTTGCCTCTGAACTCGATCCTGTGACCGGCAATATTGCCAAACTTATCTACCCCGAAGCCGATGTTCAGGTTAAAGGATTCCAAGAAACGCCGTTTAAAAACGGCGTTTTTTCTTTGGCGATTGGCAACCCGCCTTTTGGCAGTCAGTCTATCCGTGACAACAAGAACCCTGATATTTCAGGCATGGCGATCCATAACTATTTCATCGCTAAATCAGCCAAGCTTTTGCATGAGAACGGCTTGATGATGATGGTGGTGACAAACCGCTTCCTCGATACGCTGAACAAAAACCACAAACAACTGAGCCAAGAGCTGGATTTTGTCGGCGCGGTGCGCCTGCCGAATACGGCGTTTAAGAGCAATGGCGGTACGGAAGTGACTACGGATATCGTGGTGTTTCGCAAGCTTAAGCAGGGGGAGACGGCCAAGAATACGGTTTGGACGGACGTAGACGGCGAGGTGAACGGTTTTCGTGTTAACCAGTGGTTTGCGCAAAACCCGCAATACATTCTGGGCGAAGTCGCGCAAGGCAAGATGTACCGTGGGGATGAAAGCGAATCGACGGTGAACCCTGTGCCACAACACGCGAACCTTGAGCAGTCAATCAGCAAAGCGCTTGCCTCACTCGCACAAGGGCAAGATTTAGCGTTAACCCCTGAAACCAAAGATGCGATTGCCGGTGAGGTGATGTTGGCGGAATCCGACCTTGCGATAGGCGGCATGATGGTGAACGCCGACGGCAAGGTGATGCGCCGTGGCGACGATCACCCGACGAAGGGTGCTCAGGTGTATGAAGTGACGCCCGATTCGATTTGGAGTGATGATGGCTTGTTGATGAGTCGAGTGCGCCATTTTGTCGAGCAGGGCGATAAAGCGCGCCTACAACAGTTCGCGGACAATGAGTTTCTGAATAAAGGCAAAATCAAAAGTGATTTTACCAGCTCAAAACTCAAAGAGAGCGCGGTCAAGGCGGTGCTGGCTTACCTCACCGGACAGCAATCCCAAAACCAAGCTTTGAACGCGCTTGATGACGCCATTGATAACACGCGCCTTGGTCCTAATAAGTTTCGCAAACTGAAAGCGATGCTGACCATTCGCAATAGCGCACTGGCACTGCTGCGCGCCGAGAAAACCGGTGCGGGGGATATCGAGCGTCTGCGTCAGCGCCTGAACGTGCAATACGATGAATTTGCTCAGGCGTTTGCGACCAAAGGCAAAAACAGTAAGCCCGCGACGCTGACTGAGAGCTTGAATCTTCTCGATGGCGATACAGGGATTGAAGCGGGCTTAGATAACGTCAGTGACAGCGGCGAAGTCACTAAGAGTGATCTCTTCTCAAAACGTTTGCTCTTCCCTTACAAGCGCCCTGAATCAGCCAGTAATGTGTCGGATGCGGTGAACTACTCGATGCGTGAACGCGGTAAGGTCGATATCGAGTACGTGAGCGGTTTGCTCGGTCTTGGCTATGATGAGGTGCTGGCGAAGCTGACCGAAGGTGAAAAGCCGTATTTGTTGATGAACCCTGAAACGCAAAAGTATGAGTTCATCGACGATTACTTATCGGGCAATGTGAAGGCGAAGTACCAAGCGGCGAAGAGTGCAGGGCTAGACACTAACGTGAAGCTTTTGGAAGCCGTGCTTCCCGAAGACAAAACGCCAGAGCAGGTGAAGCCCTCTATCCGTGCAACGTGGATTGACTCTGATGTGTTTGAACGCTTTGCCGAAGCGCTAGGTTATAAGGCGACTGTGAATGTTAACCGTCATATCGGTGCTATTTCAGTGTTGGGCGAGGCGGGCGGCTCACTGAGTGCATTAGGCTCACAGTTTAAGCATGACCGTGCCACACTGGCGGATTTATTGAACTCTGCGGCCAATGGTAAATCGCTGGTGATTTACGACACCAATGGCAAAGAGCGCACCAAAAACGAGAAAGCGACCAAGGAAGTTAACGCGCTGGCCAACAAGCTCGCTTCGACGTTTGTGACGTGGGCGAAAAGTGATGCGCAGATTGCTAAGCAAATCGCCGATAACTTTAACGAGCGGATTAATACTCACGTTAACCGTAAATACAACGGGCGTTTGTACCTGCAAACCGTCGGGATGAACCCTGCGGTCGATATGCGTAAAACCCAGCTCGATGGCGCGCTTCGCATGATCCAGAGTAAAAATACGTTACTCGATCATACCGTGGGGGCGGGTAAAACCTTTACGGCCATTACCGGCATGATGGAGCGTAAGCGTCTTGGCCTAAGCAAAAAGCCGATGGCGGTGGTTCCGAACCATATTCTTGGCTCCTTCCATAAAGATATTTTGAAGCTCTACCCGTCGGCTAAGGTGCTGGTCGCGGATGATAAAGCCTTTACGGCCAAGAAGCGTAAGCAGTTTTTCTCACGCATTGCGACCGGCGATTACGATGTGGTGCTAATGGGGCATAGCCATTTGCGCGCCATGCCCAATGATATTGAGCATTTCCGAACGGTGATTAACGAGAAAATTGACGAGTTGCGCAGCGCACTCGAAGAGGCGAAAGCCGAAGCTAAGCAGTCTGGGCAGCGTGGGGCGACGGTCAAACAGATTGAGGACTCGATTTCCCGTCTAAAAGACAAAATCAAAGAGAAAGAGGAAGCGCTGAGTAAGAACGCTGACCAAATCGGGTTTACCTTTGGGGATTTGGGCGTGGATTACTTGGTGGTCGATGAGGCGCACGAGTTTAAAAACCTGACTTACGCGACACGCACTGACCGTGTGGTGGGGATGAACGATCCGAAAGGCTCTGAAAAGGCGCTCGATTTGCTCATCAAAACCCGCAGCATTCAGGGCTTAGAGAACGGTGGCGTGACCTTTATGACCGGTACGCCGATTTCTAACAGCTTGGTCGAGGTGTACACCATGATGTATTACCTTGGCCACGACACGCTGAAAGAGCTGAAAATGTCTTTCTATGATGCGTTCGCCGGCTCGTTCTTCAATACCGAAATCACCTTGGAATACACGCCAACCGGCACGGTGAAAGAGCGCAGTGTGTTGAAGGGACTCAATAACATGCAGCAACTTTCGACCCTGTATCGTCAGTTTGCCGATGTGATCACCCAAAAAGATATGGTGAACATCTTCCGTCAGGATGTGGAGGCCAAGAACAAGGCGACGGGCGAGAATAAAGCGACCCGATTCCCTATCCCTAATATCAAAGGCGGTAAACGTCAGCTTAACATCGCACCGGCGACCGAAGCGCAGCGCGAGTACAACGACTATCTGATTGCCCGTATGGAGGCGTTTAACCAGCTCAAAACCAAAGAGGAGCGGACAGCTTACGCTAAGATTGATAACCCACTGTGGGTACTGACCGATGCGAAAAAGGCCTCGCTCGATGTGCGCTTGGTGGACCCTACCGCACAGCGTGACCCAACAGGGAAAGTGGCTCGCGCCGCCGAGCGGATCAAATCGATTTACGACCAGTGGCAGGACGATAAAGGTACACAACTGGTGTTCTCCGATATGGGGACGCCCGCGAAGTACGCGATTGCAACGGTGAAATCAGACCTGAAAAGCTTGGCGGAAACGGTCTTAGGTAAGGGCAAAGCGGCAGCGTTTATTTCCAGTCGTTTGGAAATCTACGAGGGGGAAATGCCTTACTCGCAAACGCTAAAAGAGTTGGTTGATAAGGTGAACGCTCAAGCGGAAACCGGCGAGATTGATGCTGACCAGTACGAGAAGCTGGAAGAGCAGATCCGCGAACTGACCGCCTCTACCATGACGGCGGATACTGGCTTTAGTGTGTACGATGACCTGAAAGCCTCGCTGATGGAAAAGGGCATTCCCGACGATGAGATTGCGTTTATCCACGACTACAACACCACGTTGAAAAAAGAGGCGCTGTTTGATCGCGTTCGCCGTGGTGAGGTACGGGTATTGATTGGCTCATCGATGAAGATGGGCGCGGGAACCAACGTGCAAAATCGTTTGGTGGCCTTGCATCATATGGATGCGCCTTGGCGTCCGTCTGATATGGAGCAGCGCGAAGGGCGAATTGTGCGTCAGGGCAATGAGTTTTACCAACGTGCCGCGAACGCGGGTAAACCGGAAGGCTTTGAGGTTGAGTTGATTGCTTATACCACTCAAGGTTCGAGTGACCCAGTGATGTGGCAAATCCTAGAGCGTAAAGCGGGCGCGATTGAGCAGTTCCGTAACGGCGAGTTAGATCAGTTTGTTGAAAACAGCAATTCGGATGCGGATAGCTACGCGGAGTTTAAAGCCGCGTCAACCGGCAACCCTATTTACCGTTTGAAACTGGAATCGGACGCTAAGCTTTTGGATTTAGACAGCTCTTACACGGCGCAAGCCAGCTCGATTGGCGCGGCCAAGCGTTTTGTTGAGCGTTTTGACGATGAGAAAGCCGCGATTGAATTGCGCCTTGAAACGCTGCGTCAGGCTGATATCACTGAGTTTGATGCACAAGCGTTCACAGAGCTGTACCGTGATGCACAAGCCGATTATTTAGCGGCGGATAATGAATACGATGCGGCGATGGCGATTTACTCTGAGCTGGATGCGAAAACCCGCAAAGAGCGTGGCTTGAAGAAACCGCAAAAGCCTAAGCGCCCAATGATCCATGAACTGGATGATGATTATTCTATCGAGCTGAATAAGGCCATTATTCAGCCCGCGATTGCGGCGGTCGAGCAATCTCGGCGTTGGCAAGGGGAAATCAAGCTGGGTAAGCAAGTGGGCTTGGTGATGGACGTGGATTATTTCACCCACGAGGGAACGAAAACGCCTCTGATTGACGTGCGCTTGGTGGATGGCAAGGGTAAGACCATCGACTATATGGCGCGAGGGATGCAAAGCAGTTCGATTGTGCAGTCGCCTAAGCTGATGAATGCGCTGCACCTTAATGCGATTGCCACGGCGTTAAATGGCGAGCAAGAGCGCTTCGAGAGAAAGCTGCAAAGCTTGCAAAGTACGCTCAAGGATTCGCGCCAGATTGCCAAGATGGATATCACCGCGCTTAAACAAGAGCTGGATGAGGCGAAAAGCCGCAACCTGTGGTTGTCGGTAGAAGCCTCGATGGCCGATATCAAAGAAGAGCTACGCCGCAGTGAAACGCCCAACAAGTTTGTTGACCGTGAAACGCTGCGCAAGGTGAAGCGCTCTACCTTTGATCCGAACTCTATCCGCCCTGAAACGGTTGAGCATAACGGCCAGCGTTACCAGACAGTGGGTGTGCGCATTCCTTATCCCGGCTGGCAATACGATTCAGTCATGCCCGCGCTCGATGCTAACGGGGATTATGTGCATCTTCTTCTTTCACACAACTCAAAAGTGGGGGAAGCGCCGGTACTGTCTGAGGTGATACCGCAACCGACTCAAACGCCTAAAGCGGAGTATGCGTTTTTAGCTGAGGCTAAAGCGCGCCATGAAGCGCGCCAAATTGAAGAGGCCAAACGCGAGATAGGCTCGCCGGTGGATGAGCCGTCGGGGGATTCAGCGGCGAGTGATGGCGTCGTCTTGTTTAGTCGTACCAGTACGAATGCAGGGCGTACCGGGGTGAAAACCGGAAAGATAGCCGGTGGTATCACTGTGAAACGGAGCACCATTGATGCGGTGACTCGCACGGCGCTCGGCAAGCTCGGCCTCAAAGACTTCACGCTCCGCTTTGAGACGGTGGATACGGAGGCGGATCTTTCTGATTATGTAAAAACTGCCATAGCCAAGAATGATGCCCAAGGCGAAGTGTTCGGGCTTTATGACACCAAAGAGCACAAAGTCTGGTTGGTCGCTGAAAAACATAATTATGCCTCAGAGGTAGAAGAAACGATTTTCCACGAAGTGGCTGGTCACGTTGGTTTGGCGCGATTGCTCAAAGAAGGCAAGGCGCAACCGGATATGAATACCCTAGCCTTAAGGTTAGGCGGCATCAAGGGGATTCAACGGCTTGCAGAGAAAAATGGTGTGGATTTAGCACCTTACTTAAATTCCGCGCAGACGCTCACTAAGGCGGATGCCGAGGAAATTCTGGTACAGGAGCTGGTGGCGCATCTTGCTGAGCAGCAAAAGTTTGCGACCCCAATTCAACGTTTATTGGCGAAAGTACGCGCTATGCTGCGTTCGTTATTTGGTTTTATTTACTCCCCAGAGTTTAACAATAATGAATTACTCACCTTGGTGTTCAAAGCAAAGGAGCAGCTAAAAGCGCCGCCGCCAAAAGATAAGGTGACAAGACCTGAGAATAATGCGCTGTTTTTCTCTCGCTCAAGATCGCAGGGCGTGCCAGCGTATACGGCCTCTACATCAAACCAGATGAGCGCCGATGAGGCGCTGGGTCAAAAGCAAAACGCTTTGGTGAGTAAAATCAAACAGGCGCTGTATGGTGCGCCAGTGATTGGGCAATCGCTCGATGCGCTTGGCCGCAACAAATACGCGATGTTGACGCTGCGCCAGATGGGGGAAGTCTCCACCGTTATTGATAAGCCTTTGGGCAAGATGATTGACGCCTACCAAGATGAAATTAACTCTATGGTGGTGACACAGAACATGTTGGCCGAAGAGGCGGCCAAGATGGCCGAAGACCTTAGCGATTGGGCTAAGGCGAACCCGAAAGAGGCGGATGAACTCTTTGCTTTTGCGCATGAGGCGACCTTGGCGGATGTGGATCCGTCTGAGGCGTTCCAATCCCGCGAGGAAGAGCTGAAAGAGAGTATTGCTAAGCAAGAGCGGATTTTGAAAGAAGAGGGCGGCTTAAACAGTGAACGTGGCTATAAGGCTTGGAAAACCCTTCAAGAAGAGCGAGTGCTTTTGAAACAAGAGCCAAATCGTCGCAAGCGCCATGTGGAGTTACGCCCCAAATTTGCCCGCCTCAACGCTGAGCAGAAGCGCCGTTATCGCCAGATGCGCGATCACTATCGTGCTCAATCTGAGCGAATGAATAAAGCGTTGGAAGAGAACATTGTACGAGCGGTGTTTGATGCCAAGATCCGCAAAGCGATGCTGGCCGAGTTGCGCCAGCGTCACGAGCGCGCCGCCAAAGGGTTGTACTTCCCACTGTCACGCCACGGTGATTATTGGATTGACTTTGCCGATGAAAACGGCGAACGCCAATTTATTATGTTTGAAACCAAAGGCGAAATGGAACTGGCCGCCGAGAAACTGCGTAAGGCGGGCTTTTCTCTCAATTCTGGTATGAAAGCGCAATTTAATGCGGTGCAGAAGGCGTCGCTGCCGTTTGTAGCCGATGTGTTGCAATTGGTAGAGCAAGCGAACATGCACACACCGGCGAAAGAGTCGCTGAGTGATGAGATTTACCAGATGTATTTGCGCACTTTGCCCGCTCGCTCGATGCGCCGTAACTTCATTCACCGCAAAGGCGTGGCCGGTTTTAGCCAAGATGCGGTGCGAGCACTGGCTGACCAAGGCTTTAGACAATCGCGCCAGCAAGCCAGACTCGACCATATGGATATTCTGGATAACCACCTCGATAGCATTCAGAAGTACGTGCATGAGCTGCCGAACAATGTGGAAGCCGACCGTGTAGTGGAAGAGCTGAACAAGCGCCATGAATGGGTGCGCAATCCTTCCCGCGCTGGTTGGGCGCAAAAGCTGACCAGTTTGGGCTTTGTGTGGATGTTGGGTTTAACGCCTGCCGCAGCGCTAGTGAACTTAACCCAAAACCTTCAAGTCGCCCTGCCTATTTTGGGTTCCCGCTATGGTATGGCGGAGTCTTCCAAAATGATGAGCCAAGCGACGGCGCAATACCTGAAAGCGGCATTTACCCGAAATCGCCCGAAAGGTCAGGGGATATTGGGGAGTGTGCTCACCGGTGGCGAGAAAGAGGCGATGCGCCGTGCGGTTGCGCAGGGCGTGATTGATGTTACGCAAGCGGCAGACTTAGCTGGTTTGGCAGAGAACCCCAACGCGAAGTATTCAGGGACTTGGAACAAAGCGATGAACATCATTGGTTGGGCTTTCCACCATGCCGAAGTGTTTAACCGCGAAGTGACCTATATTGCGGCCTACCGTCTTGCTATGAAGAAACATGGCGACCATGAAAAGGCGATCGCGGATGCGATTAAAGATACGTGGGATAGCCATTTTGACTACTCATCGATTAACCGTGCGCGCTTTATGCAAAGCGATATGGCGGCAGTCGCCCTACAGTTTAAACAGTACAGCCAGAACATGACTTATTACTTGTGGGCGAACCTAGCCAAAGCGCTAAAAGGGGAGACGCCCGAAGTCAAATCGATGGCACGTAAACAGCTTTTAGGAACGTTGGCCTCGACCTTCTTTATTGGTGGTACTGGTGCGTTGCCATTGTGGGCGATCACCACGGCGATTGAAGCGGCGCAAGAGATTGTGGGGGATGACGACGATCCGTTTGATGCGGAAACTGAATTAAAACGTATGCTGGCCGAAGCGTTTGGTAAAGAGAACGCAGCTTTAATCTGGCATGGCGCTTTACCAAGTATTTCTGGCCGTATCTCACTCAATGATTTGTGGGTGCGCAGCATTAACCGTGATGTGGATGCCTCCACCGCGTATGTGGAATACATGAAGCAAGCGTTAGGACCGGTATTAGGGGGTATTGGTGTTTCATGGGCGCAAGGCTTGGCCGATATTTCTAACGACCAATTTGCTCGCGGTATCGAGCGTATCCCGCCGAAAGCGATTAAAGACGTGCTTAAAACCGCTCGATACATCAATGAAGGTGGCGTGACGACGAAGAACGGCGACGAGATTGTAAGTGATCTAACGGCCTTTGAGCTGCTTGGCCAAGCGTCTGGTTTTGCGATTGGCCGTGCGAACCTTCAGTATGATGAGAACAATGCGATTAAGAACTATGAAACCTTTATTGTTAAGCGCCGCCAAAGCTTGATGAACGCCTACTACACGGCGTATCGCCTGAAAGACGGTGAAGCAATGAAAGCGATGATGGTGAAGATCCGCAAGTTTAATCAATCGCAATATGGTAAGCGTAACCCGATCACTACTGAAAGCTTAAGGCTGTCGCTGAAAGTGCGAGCCCGCAAGCGGTCAATTACGCAAAATGGAGTTCAGGTGAACCCCAAAATGAATTCACTCGTTATGCAGTATGATTATTTCTGAGTGCTGGGCTTGTAAGGTAGTATTTAGCCTATGATGATCTAAATGCTCATCTCATGAATAAATACCTTTGGTTCATAAGGTTATCGTAAGATAGGATCCCTTTGAAACTCGGTAGTCTGACAAAATTCCGCGAGTAGGCTAGGGTGTTTAATGTGAAAAATTTTATCAAATGGGTTTTGCTCTTGCTTGTATCTACCAGCTTAGCGCTGGTGATATTGGGAACGTTATTGTTCAAGTTGGAGTCTTCGCATACTCCAGATGACGCTCAGGTTATTGGGTGTATGCTTTGGTTTCCAGAACCCACGGCAAGAGGGCTTAGTATTGTAGAAAGCCGTCACCCTATTTACAGGATTAGGGTCACTTGTGGTTCGCCCGATGAAATTTGTCATGAAGGTCAGTTTGCGTATAAAGGCAACAAACTCAGTGGCATCGAACTGACAGATTTTGCGAGCTACTTAGGGGAAGAGATCGTATTAAAAAATGGCGAAAGTTTAGAACCTGTAGAGTAGAGAAGAGATTGTAACTTACTGATTTAATATACTATCGATGGGATTAATCAGTTTTTAGGCAGTAGAAATACAAGGGTTTAAACTTATAGCCCCATTTTAGCCCCAATGATGGTGGCCTTGCCGTTAATGCATTGATATTAAAAAACAAAAATGAATGGTGCGCAATATGTTTGAAACTTGGTATAAGATGGCGAGCCTGATCCAATCGGGTCTTGATATCAGCCCAATTATCACTCACCACTTCAAAGTGGATGACTTCCAAAAAGGCTTCGACATCATGCGCAGCGGGGCTTCCGGCAAAGTTATCCTCGATTGGCAGTAACCGAAAATCTCTCCACAGAGCGCTCCGAAAGGGGCGCTTTGTTTTATGGGTCTTATTGGTTGCTTATAGTGGTCAACTAAAATTGGAAATACATCAAGAATGGATGGCGACGAGTGTGAATGGAATAGTACAGCGTGCTCACACGGCCTCTCTTGTGAGCAGCTGCAAAATAAATTGAGTAGTCGTACTCAATCTTTTCAAATAGGAATTACTAACCGTGCTGATATCTCAACTTACCTGCAACCCAAGTTTGCAATACGGGAATGTCTCTAATTCGTGTACTTTTACAAGTTATAGGATCTTTCGCTAATATTACGAAGTCTGCGAGTTTGCCTGGCTCCAGACTGCCAATCCATTGGTCTACGTGACACTGCCATGCAGCATCATAAGTAATTGCTCTTAAAGCCTGTTCTCTTGTAATTGTCTCATCTGGATTTAGTACTTCATCATCTGATGATTTCTCCATAACACGAGTAACGGCTTGCTCCATCATTCTGAGTGGCCCCAATGGAGTAACAGATAAGTCGCTATGTAAAGTAATACGCGCACCGAGTTCAAGCATCGTTTTGCAGCGATCTAAGTATCTAGATTTTTCTTTAAAAATAACATTTTTAAAAGCATATCCCCAATAGCCCACATGACCGATCAAAAAACTGGGTGACAGCCCCAAATCTATCATCCGATTTGCATCTTGATCACTGAGTAACGAGCAGTGTTCTATGCGATGGCGCTTATTAAGGCCATTTTGTTTTCCTAAAGCTTTGGCATAAACATCAATTGTATAGTTTACGGCTTGATCACCGTTAGCATGTATTAACAGTGGCCAACCCTTTTCAACTACCGCATTTACGGTTGATTGGAAGCTAGGATTGTTGGGATTTGTATGTAATGCATCGTCATAACTAAAATTGAAAATGCCAAAGTTGTTTGTGGGTTTACATGCGTATTCGTCTGCCTGAAAACCTGTTAATCCTTGGTTAGAGCCATCAGCTACTAATTTTACAGCCGCTTGAAATACCTTATCCAAGCTGGATTCTTGTAAAGGTTGATAAGTATTTAAATCATCATGTACCTGTTCAGCATTCTCAAAGACACTCGCATAACCAACGCGAATATTATGTGGATTATAGAGCCGGTATGTTTCTAGCATTGATGCCATGTCCGATTTCATACCAGCATCAAACAT
The DNA here is from genome assembly GCF_008369605.1 of Vibrio cholerae. Classification (NCBI taxonomy): domain Bacteria; kingdom Pseudomonadati; phylum Pseudomonadota; class Gammaproteobacteria; order Vibrionales; family Vibrionaceae; genus Vibrio; species Vibrio cholerae. Next base: position 331,065 of record NZ_CP043556.1, on the reverse strand, counting down.
AGTTGTTACACCACGCTGATTGGCTGTAGTAAAAATAGAACGAATGTTATTTTCGAGGTGCATAATAACTTCAAGTTTTTGTAACTCGGGAATGGCATGTATACCCCATCCCATTTGTGTCATTTCTTGCAAGGCGCCTTGTTTTTTTATTTCTTCAATAGCAGCATCTGAAATTTTATTGTTATTCTTAATATTATCGAGAGCTTTACTATTGATATAGGCGGTATGTAATGAAGCTGAAATTAAAAAGATAGCAGTCTCTTCTTTGTCAGTCCCTTTCATTGCCTTATCTAAAATATCAATGTTGAGTTGTGATAATTGAGGCGTACCCTCACTGTCATCAAAAGGCATTAATGCAGGATCAACGCCTATACCTAATAGCCAACCGCCATTTATCGGTTTTTTAGCATTTTTTAACGTTTCGCAAATTGAGCTGATTGAATAATGGGGTTTTAAGCATTGGCCATTAAATGGACTTAAATCCAACCAGCTCATTGTCATTGCGGTAGGAACAATGTGGACATGTGGTTCAATTAGTCCAGGTAATAAGGTTTGATCATGTTCTAAAGTCACTAACTCGTAAACTGAAAAACCGTTTTCTATCGTGTGTTGTTTCACTGCCGCCAGTGTTCCTACAGCAACCACCTTACCTTTGGCAAAACCTACTGCCTCAACTACATCAGACTGCCCTCCAATCATCGGACGAATGCAACCCCCTGTATAAATTGCGGTTGTTGTTGATAGTAAACTCTCAAGATTTCTTGGTCTTGGAAGTGTAGCTTGTAGGTGATTCAAAAAGTGTTTAATACCGCCATGCTTCTCAAAACTTTCCCAATACGGGTTGTGACATGCACACTGTGCACAGCCTTGGCAGTCGTGTTGATGGACCATAAAGTCGCTCCTTTAAAGTTTGATCGTAACCAGAGGTAAGAATACGCGCCCTTTGTTAGTATGCATTTGGTTGCAAAAATAAATTGTATGCCACAACGTGAATACTGCAAGTTTGTTAAATAAACGAGATGTCAGGGGTATGTGATCGAGCAGAGTAATAGACAAGTTTTCTAAGCACTTAGTGCTGGATAGCGAATGACTAGAATCGTTGAATAACTGATTAAGGAGGATGTTCGATTTTATATGGTGGACTCAGTTGGCATCAGCTTGTGGCGTAAATCGAGCGAACTAAACCAATCACTTATAATCTGGCTGTTTACCATCGCTCAATTCTGTAGCCTCATGCTAAAATCACGTTACAAAACAGGTAATTGGCCATGACATTTATTATGACTAAACATAACCCCTGCGTTCAGCGGCGGCTTTTAAGAGCCGTCCGCTGCAGCGATTTGTTCAACGGCTACTTTTGCACCGAGTTAATGAGTTGCATATCGTATTAGTCACCGCAATATCCTGATCATTCTGCCCCGAGCCACTTGAAGGGCTCTGCTGGCTTAAGTGCAGCTGAAAGCTCGCCTGCGAGAGGCTGGCCCCGTTCCACTCTAACGACTTTTGGGGCTGCGCCTTCCGTCAGATCAACCTTACTCATGTCTAGCCAAGAAACGGCGGGGAAAACTGCAGACTCAAAGTAATAAATCTTCGCTGTATGATCTGCAAATGTACGCCACAGTGTCATTGCGAGGTTAGGGCGGTCGGGATCAGTAATGCCGAGAGGGACGCTAACCGCACGAATTTGCGAAAAAACAGATGCAAGTGCAAGGTCGTTGTTTCGGTATTTAGGTGAGGCACTGAGAGCATAAGAGGCGCGGACAAAGCGATCTGCGGCATTGATTGTGCCTGGAAGAAATTTGCTTCCGCCTATCTGCTGCCAATAGGTATTGAGTGCTAGCTGCTGGTCGAACGTCGGTGAGTTGGTCATTACCTTGTACTGCGAACTATGATGAATCACGAGCTTGCCATCAATGTATTCAAAAATCGCAGAGTCGCCGTTCACGTCAGAAATCGATAGGTGTAAGGCTGCTGCGTCTCCGTTTGGCAGTGAAGGCGCAATGATGGTAAATGGAGGATTGGCCATTGCCGTAACGGCCTCTTCTACGGTTGCGTAGTTATCGAGAAAATACTGTGCCCAAGCACCAGCGGTCAGTGTAGGCTTTCCTGCCTTGGTTGCATCTCCCCATTTAGCCTCCTTCAGATACAGCATGTTGGCAACGAGTCCTTTCTCATTCATTCCATCAGCGGTTCCTGCATCATAGAAGGAGACAATAATTGAGCCGTACTTCGCGCTCCACTTGATTGGATTGTCACCAACGGTTCCATCGCGTTTCATCCCTTTGGGAAAGACCCACAGCGCCGTCGCTGCGGAAGGATCCGCCCAATCCATGGACCGTCCGCTGATATAGGATTGATTCCCCGTCTCGTATAAGATGCGGGTGCAAGCTTGTGCGTTGTGCAAAGGCCCGAAAGCGAGCGCGATGGCTAAGGTGCTGAGCACAGTTTTCATCGTCGTGTATGGTTTCATGTGTTTCATCTTCATCTCTGATTCCTCTTTGGTGATGTGATGCAGTCCTTTCCAGACATAAACATTAGTCCCTATAGTCCTAACGTGAGGTTAAGGGGCGGCAACGCATTTACACTTAACTCAAGCACAGCAACTGCAACCACCGCAGTTCATTGAGAATTCAAATACAATATATGTGCAATCTGTTGCATATTTGTTTTATACAGAACTGTATTGAGAGGCGCAAGCCTGTCGTTGATTGTCTAGGATGAATGATAGATTCCAAATTCAAGATACCCATGCATCCATGGAAATAAAGTGATTACAAAATGAATTTACACTGCTTTTTTTACCTGTGATTCCAACCAATCAATGAAAAGTTTTACTTTCTGATTATGCTTATTCGGCAGAGTCGCGACATAGTATCTTTGCTTACAAATCACCTCAGTATTGGGGTAGGGTGTCATCAGCTCACCCGACGATAGTCGCGATTTGACTAAACTGAATCGGCCCATTGCGATGCCTGCATTATTGATAGCCGCTATTACTGCTAAGTCTGATCGGTCGAAGCCGATACGGGATATATTTTCTAAGTTTTCCAACTGATTGGCATTGGCCCATGTTTTCCACTCATCTGCATCTGAATTATAGTCCCATGCCTGATTGTCATGGAGTAATGTGGCGTTATATAGGTTATCCATTGAGCTAGTGAGCGAATATTTTTGGGCATACTCAGGGGTGCAAACTGGAATGATCGTTTCTGAGAATATTTCTTTGCAAGATAGCTTATCTGGCATATGGTCATCAAAATAGATGGCGACATCAATTCCAGAACCTTGGAAACTGATATTTTCATTTCCTGTTAGCAATTTCAGATCAATGGATGGATAGAGCTCTTTAAATGCGTGAATACGAGGAACTAACCAACATTGTGCAAAAGAAGGTCTTGAATAAATAGTCAGTAAGCCTGAGGTTTCACCATTTTTTATATCGATAATTTCTTGATTTAGATTATTCAATGTTTTTTGTAAAGAGTGATATATACGTTGTCCCTCTTCAGTTAATTCTACCTTTCTATGTGTTCGTTCAAATAATTTAATTCCGATTTCTTCCTCAAGTTTATTTATTCTATGCGATATCGCACTCGGTGTGAGTGAGAGTTCATCCGCAGCCAAAGAAAAGGAATTATGCCTAGCGGCTACTTCAAAAGTATGCAACTTTGAAAGCTGAAAACTATTTATTCGGCTGTGTTTGGCAAAGATATTATCCTTAGTGTACATAGTTAGGCTCTGACTGAGGTATCAAGGTTCTGTCATATTAGCCCAATGTTGTGAATAAAATACACCTATTGTCCTGTGTTTCCCCAAGAGTCTATGAATTTCACGATTTTGTTTTAATCTGGTTCATGTGAAAGTGATTATTCTTCACTTGTCAGGATGTCTAATCTTCTATGAAATGCTCAGTGCATAAATAAACACCAAGGTTTTATGATGACGATCAACATAGAGCAACTTACCGAGCAATATCCGCTAGTCAAAGAGCTCATCGAGCTTAAAGAAGTATCTTGGTTTAACCCATCCATTACTCGCCTTGAGGAAGGGTTAAGCTACGTTGGACTTGGTTCTGAGGATATTCAAGATGCCAGTCAACGCTTAAAACGATTCTCTCCTTATCTTGCAAAAGCGTTTCCAGAAACCGCGAAAACAAACGGAATTATTGAGTCAGAGGTCGTTCCCATTTCAGAGATGCAAAGTGTGCTTGAGCGTGAATATGACACCCCAATACAAGGTCGATTACTCCTCAAAAAAGACAGTCACTTACCCATTTCTGGCTCTATAAAAGCGCGAGGCGGGATCTATGAAGTGTTGACTCACGCAGAAAAACTCGCGATAGAAGCCGGATTGCTGACGGAGTCAGATGACTACAGCAAACTCTTAAACGAAGAATTTCGTGATTTCTTTAAACGGTTCAGTATTGCAGTGGGTTCGACCGGAAATCTGGGGATGTCGATTGGGATTATGAGTGCTAAGTTAGGTTTCTCGGTTTCTGTGCATATGTCAGCCGATGCAAGAGCGTGGAAGAAAAACAGACTCCGTGCTCTTGGGGTCAATGTGATTGAGTACGCCCAAGATTATGGTGTTGCAGTCGCTCAGGGGCGCAAAGAAGCTGAAAATGATCCGACGTGCTTTTTCATTGATGATGAAAATTCGCAAACTCTATTTCTGGGGTATTCGGTTGCAGGTGAACGCCTCAAGAAACAGTTCGATAAAAAAGGTATTGTTGTCGACGCGCAGCACCCTTTATTTGTTTACCTACCCTGCGGCGTTGGTGGTGGGCCGGGAGGGGTTGCTTTCGGTCTGAAAATGGCTTTTGGGGACAATGTTCATTGTATTTTTGCTGAGCCGACTCATTCTCCATGCATGATGCTTGGTGTTCATACTGGCTTGCATGACGCAATCAGTGTTCAAGATATCGGGATTGATAACATTACTGCAGCTGATGGTTTAGCGGTGGGGAGAGCTTCTGGTTTTGTCGGTCGAGCAATGGAAAGGCTGCTGGATGGCTATTTAACCATCAGTGATGAGCGTATGTACCGACTGCTTGGGCAATTGAATGAAGCGGAGAATATCCAGCTCGAGCCTTCTGCATTAGCCGGTATGATTGGTCCTATCGTGGTCACAAAGAGTGTTGAATATCGAGCTCGAATGCAGTTTGATGATACCGTGATGGGGAATGCCACGCATCTTGTTTGGGCGACTGGCGGGGGAATGGTTCCAGCAGAAGAGATGGACTTTTACCTAAAAAATCGTTGATTTAACAATAAGAGGTAAGGCGTTTCACCAAAAAGTGAAGCGCCGTTGATGTGTAAGGGTTCATCGGACTTAACATATCCCTTGCGACTTGATGTTGCAGCCGTCTGGGAAATTGCTCTAGAGACAAGTCATTTTTATCAAAGGTGAGTGATGAGAATGATGTGAAGAGGAATAAAACTTACACACCACCATCATTAGGCATATTAATAAATTTGGTTATTGATTCTGCTTAAAAAAGCGCTCAGCATGAGCAAATAGCTTGTCACAGAGAATTTTTTGTTCAGTGTATTCTTCAGAGCCTACGGACATTTCGCCTAAAACCGCTTGGGCGCTATGATACTCTTTTACCATCTCTTCAAATTTTGCTTCATATGCACCTTTTTTATTTTTTTTAGGCAATTTAACTCTTTTGTTCTTCATGATTTACCTTTTGAAAGTCATGTGATGCATATTTATTATTACTTGTGATTTTTACTCAGTTTAATAATAAATACTTATCAATATTTAAACCCAAGCATTTAAGATAATCTTGAATGCTTGACTTGTTATCTTGAGAAGTGGTCATTTAATTAACGGAAAGCGTTAATCAATAGTTTATGCTTCATTGGTTATATGAGGAATATACTGCTTTTTAAAATTCCAATGTGCGATTTTTTATCTTCTAAAGATGGCTCGCGCAATGATATGCATTGAGATTATCTTATGATAATAAAAACATGTCACTAAGTGCTCAGTTTTACTACACACTCAAAATGAAACCTAAAAGAGATTCAGACTAACCAAGGGATGTTTCAAGATAAAAAACGAGGCTCACTATACACGGATAAAATAAAATAGATAGAAGTTTTCTCATCTCTTCAGCTGTCACACTCTATTGTTTCTTGATAGTAAAATGTGAAAACCTAGACAATGTGGTACCGATACACGGCATGACAACTCTTGTAGAGTTTGCGTTGTAAGAGAGAGGCGGATGGTTGTCCGCCTACACTAGCCAATAGAGCCCTAGGAAAAATAAAAAAGAAAAGGCTAGCTATTCTCAATTCTATCGGTATACTGCACATCAGCTCCTAAGAAGAGAGCTATTTAGTTTTAAGATCGACATTTCTCTCAGTTCATCATCGATACCCTCGTTTACGTTCCTGCGACAAAATATTTATCTCTAAATCGTCAAATAGCACTTATTAGCTAAAATTAATCCTAAAAATTCAATATCAATATAGAGGTATCTATGTCTAATAAATCAACTGGTTCAGTAAAATGGTTCAACGAGACTAAAGGCTTTGGTTTTCTTTCTCAAGACAATGGTGGTGATGACGTTTTCGTTCATTTCAATTCTATTGTTTCAACTGGCTTCAAGACGCTAGCGGAAGGCCAAAAAGTGTCTTACCTTGTTGAAAAGGGTAAAAAAGGTTTACAAGCTGCTGAAGTAACAGTCCTGTAATACTGAATGTGACACCACTTTAACGTGGTGTCACAATACCCCTTAGAATATTCTTCAGTTATATACCTAAGCTATTTTAAAAACTTCACTGTTTTGCTATATCAATTACTGTTAATATCAGATTATCACTTTTCGTATTAATATCTTCGGTATATATCTACAATTAGGTAATATTTACCTAAATCTTCTATTCCATCTTCTGGAATCTATATTAATAGGCTCATAATAGAGTCAATTTCGCCTAGTGCTTTATCCATATAAGTTGATTTATATATTGAAAGCGGTTGGCGAATCAATGAGAAATACATGAAATTAAACTTATCCGCATCTGCAATCAATATTACCCATTATGATCACGTTATTCCTAGTCGAGATTGTATTCTTAGTCTATTCGATAAAGTAAAACACTATTTAAGTTACGAGCAAATCTCTCATTCAACGGGATTAAGTGAGAAAAATCAAAAAGAAGCGCTGAAAAAACGGCTCAGAGCAATGGAGCGTGACGGCCAGCTCACCTTTACACACAGAAGAGGCTATCAAAAAGTTGATCAAACCGCGTTAGTTTCGGGCCGAATTAGCCTGCATGCTGATGGTTTTGGTTTTGTCTCGTATGACGATAATCAAAAAGACCTATTTTTACCTAAACATCAGCTTGACCATGTGTTTGACGGCGATATCGTACAGGTTTTAAAAGGGCATGCTCAGCAACAGGGCCGTTCAAATCATCGTTTGATAAAGATTGTTGAGCGAAAGATGACTCACATTGTCGGTTTGCTTAAGAAAAAAGGCGTTAATTTCTATCTATCTCCAGAAAAATCAACGTTTTCACAGCTCATTCATGTCAATCCAAATCAATTTACAGCCAAAAGTGTGGGGAAATTGGTTTACGCCCAAGTGACTCAATATCCTGATCACAAACACTCTACTATGGTTGAGATCACCGAAGTTTTGGGGCGTCCGGGTGACTCTGGGATTGAGGTAAAGCTGGCATTACGTCGTCACGGTATCAATGAAAAGTGGGAGAGTGAGGTATTGAGCGCTGCCCTAGCTTTGGGAACGGATGTAAATGAAAAAGATAAAATGCAGCGTGTGGATTATCGAGATCTGCCTTTTGTCACTATAGATGGTGATGATGCCAAAGACTTTGATGATGCTGTCTATGGCTACCCGATGGATAATGGTCAATGGAAACTGTTCGTAGCTATCGCAGATGTATCTCATTATGTTCAGCCGAATGATCCCTTAGATCTTGAAGCCCAAACTCGCGCAACGTCAGTTTATTTTCCAGGTTATGTCGTCCCTATGTTGCCTGAAGCCTTATCGAATGGTTTGTGTTCTCTCAATCCGAATGTTGACCGCTTGGTCTTAGTGTGTGAAATGACCTTTGATGATGCGGGTATTATGCTGGATGCCGAGTTTTCTGAAGGCCTTATTCACTCCCATGCTCGGTTGACCTATAACCAAGTCAACGAGACGATTCTCAAACCGAATCAATGGAGTCATTCTCGTTCAAACAAGGTTGAGAAACACTTACTCAACCTGCATCGTTTATATCTGAATTTGCTGGGGCAACGTCAAGTGAGAGGAGCGATTGATTTTGATACTCAAGAACTCGCGTTTACTTTAGATAATAAGAAGAAAATTGCCTCGATCGATCCTGTTATTCGTAATGATGCGCACCGAATGATTGAGGAGTTCATGTTGTGTGCGAATGTGGCTACTGCGGCGTTTTTACAAGAGCATAAAATCCCCAGCCTATATCGTGTGCATGCTGGCCCTCAAATGAAAAAGCTTGCTTCACTGCGCATGATGCTGGCCGACAAAGGCTTAGTTCTCGGTGGTGGTGATAAACCGACGTCGCATGATTACAACGCGCTGTTAGAGCAGGTTCATGATTTAGAAGAAGGGGATGTAATTCGTACTTTGTTGTTACGTTCGCAAAGCCAAGCTGAGTATTCACCGAAAAATCAGGGACACTTTGGCTTAGCTTATGGGGCTTATGCGCACTTTACTTCACCCATTCGCCGTTATCCTGATTTGCTGGTGCATCGAGCGATCCGTTCTAAACTACGTGAACAAGCGAAAGGGACGTTTCAGCGTCTACTGAGCAAGCTCAAATCGCTCGGTCAATGCACCAGTGGGTCAACCAATTATCCTTATGATAGCAAGGCGATTGAGCAATTAAGTGTGCATTGTTCTCATCAGTCTCGTCAGGCCGATGAGGTGAGCCGTGAGGTCGAGAATGCGTTGAAGTGTCACTATATGAAGCCCTTTATCGGTCAAAACTTTACTGGTCGAGTCTCTGGCGTAACCCATTTTGGTCTGTTTGTTGAGCTAGAATTAAACCGAATCGAAGGTTTGATTCCCCTCTCTAGCTTCCAAAATGGAGAGTTTGAGTTTGATGGGGTGAGACAAAAAATCGTTAGTCAAACCGCAACTTTTGCGTTGGGTACTCAAGTCGAAATTACGGTGAAAGAAGTTGACGCTAAACAAAGGAGAATCCTGTTTAGTTTTGCTGAGTAGCGAGAGCGATTGTGCTCATTCACTATCTGAACCGTCCGAGTGTATTAGATACACTCGGATTTTTTATGGTATTTAGCTTAGTGTGGGATCGGTCAACTAGCTTTTGTAATCACTGATTTTAGCGATTTGCTCTTGGCTGCGTTGCTTTTTATATTGCTTGGCTTCCGATGAAAGAGGCGTGACCTTGCCGGTTTCTATCCAAGTACGTAGACGATTGGCATCACCGACGGGTGAAAGTTTGCCTTTAGTATCCAGTACGACGAAGGCAACTTGGCGTCTACCCATCTGTGTGCGCATGACAAGACAATGTCCTGCGGCATTGGTGAATCCGGTTTTTGTGAGGTCAATTTTCCAATTGTCGTTGTGCACCAATCGGTTCGTGTTACGGAAATCGAGCGTGTATCGAGGTTTAGAAAAGGTGACGGTTTTCTTGTCGGTGGCGCTCAATTTACCCAACAAAGGGTATTTTTTACTGGCTTTCAGTAATACCACCAAGTCGCGAGCCGTTGAGACATTTTTCGCTGAGAGCCCGGTTGGCTCGACAAAGCGCGTATTTTTCATACCTAATGCTTTCGCTTTGGCGTTCATGGCTTTAATGAACGCTTTATAGCCGCCCGGATAGTGGTGGGCAAGGCTTGCCGCGGCGCGGTTTTCAGATGACATTAATGTCAGCAATAGCATATCTTTTCGACTGATTTCACTGCCGATCTTTACTCGAGAGTGCACGCCTTTCATCTCTTTCGCGTCTTTGATGGTGATGGGCAGTTTGGCATCCATGGGCAGCTTGGCATCTAAAGTCACGATGGCTGTCATTAATTTCGTGACTGAAGCGATGGGTTTTACCGCATCAGGATTATTGGAATAAATAATCTCATTGGTTTTAAGATCGATCACCAATGCACTATTGGCAGAGAGTTCTTGCTTCTTAACGGTTTTTTTTACGCCAGCTTTGGTCGTAGTCGAGGAATCGGCGGAATGCGCTGGTATGGCAATGATTAAACTGCTGCATATCAGAAGAACATGACCAAGGCGAGAGAAGATCTTCATTTTGAATTCACTGAACGGTTAATTAAGTCAAAGGTTTGTCATTTGTACCCAATCTATTCGAAACTACAGCATTAAACCGCGCTTACGAATGCCCATGGCACGATTACACTATGCCGCTGGCGGCTTACTTTGAGTGGTTACCTGCACATCGAGTCGTTTGGGTATCACTGACAAAGTAAGTATAAGAGGCTTAGTTTCGGAGCAATAGAAGCGCCATTGAAAATATATTTATCCTTTTGGGGCACTCAACTACTGGAAAAATCTAGATTTTGGTATACGGTCTGGCGTGCTGAGCTTATGTGAATTTCAATACTTAGAAAAGGTGTCCATCTGAAGCGAGTCGCACCTAATGATAAAGTTTGAGTACGAAAGCACAGTTTGTTGCGCTCATTCATTTCAATCCCTACCATGAGGCATGCCTACAATTGCGATGCCATATGCAACGTATCCATCCTCTACTTAACCACGGTCACCATTAATGGGTGACTTCGCTCACCAACTCTTCAAATTGGGTGATATCCCAATCACTTAAACTGTCCGTGACTTTTCCGACCAGCGGCAGTAAACGCCACGCTTCACTTTCTCGAAACGGGTGATTGGTGATGACGGCGTAACCGGCGACGCAACATCTGCCGCCTTTGGATCGAATGAACTCGGCAATGGTATTAACGGCTTCATCACTGTATGACTCGATTTTGTAGAGTGTGTCCATATCGTCATCCTCGATTGGGGAACAACGAATCTTCTGCATATTTGATGCCATGATGGCACGTCATACTCGCACTAGAAGAATGTTAAGGATGTTTGCAAAAAGTGATGCAAGTTGCAAAAACACATTATTAATGTGCTTAAATGATGCAAATTGATTTCCATCAAGTTTGTGTGGTTTTTGTGTGCTACTGTGCGCGCAACACAAAGATAACAACATAGCCCTACAAAAAAGGAAAACGTCATGAAACAAACCATTTGCGGCCTAGCCGTACTTGCAGCCCTAAGCTCCGCTCCTGTATTTGCTCACCAAGAAGGTGACTTTATTGTGCGCGCGGGTATTGCCTCGGTAGTACCTAATGACAGTAGCGATAAAGTGTTAAACACTCAAAGTGAGTTGGCAGTTAATAGCAATACCCAGTTAGGGTTAACGCTTGGCTATATGTTTACTGACAACATCAGTTTTGAAGTCCTTGCTGCTACGCCATTTTCACATAAGATTTCTACCTCTGGTGGTGAGTTAGGTAGCCTTGGTGATATTGGTGAAACAAAACATTTGCCACCTACCTTTATGGTCCAATACTACTTTGGTGAAGCTAATTCGACTTTCCGTCCATATGTTGGTGCGGGTTTGAATTACACCACTTTCTTTGATGAAAGCTTTAATAGTACGGGTACTAATAATGCATTGAGTGATTTAAAACTGGACGACTCATGGGGACTTGCTGCTAACGTTGGCTTTGATTATATGCTCAATGATAGCTGGTTCCTCAACGCTTCTGTGTGGTATGCCAATATTGAAACAACGGCAACCTACAAAGCAGGTGCAGATGCCAAATCCACGGATGTTGAAATCAATCCTTGGGTATTTATGATCGCGGGTGGTTATAAGTTCTAACGCCCTATTTCGAAAATAAAGCCGCGAAATCGCGGCTTTATTTTTTTGTGGCCTCAATTTCATCATTTTTAGCGGTAGTGATTGTTTTCTAACGTAATCTCCATTCAGAGCCTGAGACGTACGTCAATCCCCTGTTGATACTGATAAATAGGTGTCAAATTTTAAAGGCGCAAACCTATCAGTAAGATTCTATCTTTATGATTTTATTTTCTTTATTTCTGGCTTTCTTATCGAGTATTCCTGCTTACTGAGTAGTTTGTGACACGTAGAGTTCACACTGCTCGTTAACATTCTTTTAACTCGAATTTGGTGTTTTTCATTGACTTGTACCACTTTGATTGAACGCGGTATTTCGCGTGCAATCGGCGTTGATGGGAGCGGTTCAACGCTTAATACATTCAACATCTCTAGGATTGAGAAATGAAAATGATACAACGTCCTCTGAATTGGTTAGTTCTGGCCGGAGCGGCAACTGGCCTCCCTCTCTATGCGGCACAAATGGTCACGATTGATGATGCATCAATGGTTGAACAAGCGTTGGCGCAGCAACAGTACAGTATGATGCCTGCCGCCAGCGGTTTTAAAGCCGTCAATACGGTACAGTTGCCGAATGGTAAGGTGAAAGTGCGTTATCAGCAGATGTACAACGGGGTTCCTGTCTATGGCACCGTTGTGGTGGCAACCGAGTCCAGTAAAGGGATTTCGCAAGTGTATGGTCAAATGGCTCAGCAGTTGGAAGCTGATCTCCCAACCGTGACCCCTGACATTGAAAGCCAGCAGGCCATCGCTTTAGCGGTTAGCCATTTTGGTGAACAACACGCTGGAGAATCGCTCCCGGTGGAAAACGAAAGTGTGCAACTGATGGTACGTTTGGATGATAACCAACAGGCTCAGTTAGTGTACTTGGTCGACTTTTTTGTCGCTTCAGAAACACCTTCGCGTCCGTTCTACTTTATCAGTGCGGAAACGGGAGAAGTGCTAGATCAATGGGATGGCATTAACCACGCACAGGCAACAGGTACCGGCCCCGGCGGTAACCAAAAAACGGGACGTTATGAATACGGCAGTAATGGTTTACCCGGTTTCACGATTGATAAGACCGGAACCACCTGTACGATGAATAACAGTGCGGTAAAAACTGTTAACCTCAATGGCGGCACCTCGGGTAGCACGGCGTTCAGTTATGCTTGTAACAACAGCACTAACTACAACAGCGTGAAAACAGTGAATGGTGCTTACTCACCGCTTAACGACGCGCACTTCTTCGGAAAAGTGGTGTTTGATATGTATCAGCAGTGGTTGAATACTTCGCCGCTGACTTTCCAATTAACTATGCGTGTGCACTATGGCAATAACTATGAAAATGCCTTCTGGGATGGCCGCGCCATGACTTTTGGTGATGGCTATACCCGTTTCTATCCTTTGGTGGATATCAACGTTAGTGCCCATGAGGTCAGCCACGGTTTTACTGAGCAGAATTCAGGCCTCGTTTACCGAGATATGTCCGGTGGTATTAACGAAGCATTCTCGGATATCGCAGGGGAAGCGGCAGAGTACTTTATGCGTGGCAATGTCGACTGGATTGTCGGCGCGGATATTTTTAAATCCTCCGGTGGTCTACGTTATTTCGATCAGCCGTCACGTGATGGCCGCTCGATAGATCATGCTTCACAGTATTACAGCGGTATTGATGTTCACCATTCGAGTGGCGTGTTTAACCGCGCGTTTTACCTACTTGCCAATAAATCGGGTTGGAACGTACGCAAAGGCTTTGAAGTGTTTGCCGTGGCTAACCAGCTGTACTGGACACCGAACAGCACATTTGATCAAGGTGGCTGTGGGGTAGTGAAAGCGGCGCAGGATCTCAACTACAACACCGCAGACGTTGTGGCAGCCTTTAATACCGTGGGTGTCAATGCTTCTTGTGGCACCACGCCACCACCTGTCGGCAAAGTGCTTGAGAAAGGTAAACCGATCACAGGACTGAGCGGCTCACGTGGAGGAGAAGATTTCTATACCTTCACAGTGACCAATTCAGGCAGTGTTGTTGTGTCCATCAGTGGTGGAACGGGCGATGCGGATCTGTATGTCAAAGCGGGCAGCAAACCCACCACTTCTTCTTGGGATTGTCGTCCATACCGTTCAGGCAATGCCGAGCAGTGTTCCATCTCTGCGGTCGTGGGTACGACATACCATGTGATGTTACGCGGTTACAGTAACTATTCTGGTGTGACGTTACGCTTGGACTAACTTCCTTGCCACCTACCTGCAACGCCCTCAGCAAAGTCTGAGGGCGTTGTTTTTGAAGGGCAGTTTTTACAAGGTATCAACTATTTGAGTTGGCTGACTGCCGAAGAAACATTTTCTGCACCTTGGTAGATTTGTTCCATGATGGTTGACACTTCCACAATGCGGCCATTGGTTTCATTGGCAATCTGAGAGACTTGAGAAATAGAGCTGGTTACCGCTTCAGTTAAGGAGAGGTTTTTATTCACCACTTGATTGATCTCTTCTGTGGCTTTTGAGGTGCGAGAAGCCAGTTGACGCACTTCATCGGCAACCACCGCAAAACCGCGTCCTTGCTCACCCGCTCGCGCCGCTTCTATCGCTGCATTTAATGCGAGCAAGTTGGTTTGATCGGCAATCCCACTTATGGTTTTGACAATTTCAGAGACATCTTTCGAGAGAACCACGAGCTGCTCAATCTGTTGTAGGGATTGTTCGATATTGCCCACCATTTTTTCTGCTAAACGAACTGAATCTTGCAGTACATGGTTCCCGCCTTGTGCTACTTGCGAGGTTTCTACTGAGGTGCTATAGGCGATATTGGCAGCGTCTGTCACTTGCTGTTCACGTAATACCTCTGCAGTGATGTCTGAGGCGAACTTGACAATTTTATATACCTTATTGTTTTGATCTTTGACCGGACTGTAGGAGGCTTGGATCCATACCTGACTACCATAACTGTTTTTGCGTAAGAACCGACCAGAATAAGCTTGCCCTGCCGCCAAGCTTTTCCAAAAGGTTGGATGTTGCTGATAGAACTCATCAAAGCAGAACAGGCGATGGTGTTTGCCTTTTATTTGGTCGAGTGAATAGCCCATTGTTTTGAGAAATGCACTGTTTGCAGAAATAATCGTGCCATCAGGTTCAAATTCGATCACTGCAAAATTTTGGTTCAGTGCCGTCAAAAGATCTCGTTGTGATTCAGCATGGAGATATTGTTCCGTCACATCACTGGCAATTTTCATCACACCACTCACTTTCCCATCGGTTTTGATGGGGAAATAGGTCGCTTCTAAGACTAAAAGTGAACCATCTTTTTTGTAGCGCATAAAAGTACCAGAATGCGACTTACCTTGAGCAAGAGAGGTCCAAAATTGCTGATATTGTTGCGATTGACACTCTGCGGGAGAGCAAAAAATACGATGATGTTTCCCGGTAAGCTCCTCTAACCGATAACCAACGGCATTGAGAAAAAGTGGATTAGCAGAGATGACATTACCAGAGGTATCAAATTCAATCGAAGCAATATGCTCGGATAAGGACTGCACAATATTGTCCTGATGGGAAGGTTTGGTCGATGGTTTTTGTTTTTGAAAAAGAAACATAAGTGACCCTTTAATAGTTGATACGCCCTTATTTGCAGCCAACAAATTCGTCACTGGGACCACCCAACGCAGCAATCTTTCATGGCTGAAAGGGCAATTCCCTTTAATGTGAGGCATCGCTGAGATGGTGAGTTCGACTTATTGAGCGTAGTGCCTCTCCATTCAAAACGGCAAAACGATCCCGCCTCTAAGCAACACTTCAACTTACGTCGGTTTAAATGATTAAAGTACAAAACAATCGGAATATCGGTTGTTAGGTAAACCAACGCTAATCAATGAGATAATAACCGTGAATCTTGTCTTATTTATGAATATTTTTATTAATAATAAGCTTAGTTAAGGTTCATGTATTTCAGGAAGGTTTTTACATTTGGATACACTTAATCGATGCGGAAGGTGTTTTTTACACTGGATAAAAAAAGCGCACTCGAGAGTGCGCTTTTCGCTTTATCCTTAAACCTCTAGGAAGGGATGAAAGTTATTTCAAGACAGAGTTGCTATTAGATACAGCACCTAAACTATCATCCAAAAGGAAATCAGCGGTTTCGGTTTGCATCTCCGTATGATGTGCAAGATCCGCATATCCCGCATCTTGCGGTGCAACAAAGGTCGAGTGTTTCGCCGTGCTGTTGAACTGAACAAAGCTTTTGGTTGCGTTTGGCGCTGTTTGTCCTGCATTGACTGTGGTTAAACCAAGCAAGGTAGCCAGTGGCTCTGTGCCTGCAAACTGAGGGCTGAGATAATCCCCCGAGTCAGTTTGATTGCTCACCTTGTTAGGTACCACGCTGTCAGCATCCACTTCTGAGAAGTAAAGTGGCGTGGTCAGCCCACCATTATTAAGCGTTGTGCTCACCACAGAGTAAGGATCAATGGTGTCGAGTAGGGTCTGCGCCGCATACGAGAACATCTGGAAGCCTGAGGTGACTTGAGCACGTTGCTTTTCAGTTGCCGAGGTTTCAAACGACTTATAGCAAGTCGAATCGTCTAGGCTGGCACATTCTGCATCAGCAAACCCTTTGTATTCCGTGCTAGCGCTTAATGCAACGTTATGCTTGATCTGCGGCCCAAAGTATTCAGACCCTAACAGTAAGTTAGAAATTTGGCCTCCCGAGTTTTGAATCGCCGCGCCAGAGAAGCTGTACAGAGCGTTAGCCAGTGTGGAGCCCAATGTTTTATTACTTTCTGCTACGGCAGAAGTGCCAACGATGCCACCCAAGGAGTGACCAAGCATACGTACTTTAGTAGACCCATTACGAATATTGATATTAGAGAGTGGCGTCCCTGTGAACAGCGACTCTGAAATTGCTAACGCAGCTCGCAGTCCCAATACATCGAGAATGCTTTGGCGTAAGTTATCCCGAGCCACAGCCAAGTAGGTGAGGTTGATGTAAGCAAGAGGATCACTATTGGCCGAGCGCGTGCTGTCTAGACTACGTTCACCGTGCAGCGGTAAGTCAATGGCAATAACAGCAAGTCCTGCAGCTGTAAGATTTTTCGCGAAAGCGTAGGCATTTTCTTTGGCAGTGGTGACACCGTGTTGATAAATCACAATATCAGTTGGCGCAGCACCTGCCGGAGTAAACAGTAAAAATGGCACATCTTGCACCGATTTCACTTTGGGTACGGGTGAATAGCGAGTGATGTAGCGTTCAGGGTCCAATGCAGTGCCATCGGACTTGGTCAATGTCAAACCCATCAGCTTGAGCTGTTCACTCGCATCAGTGGCGAGCTTGGTGGTATCAATCCCCGCGGCAAGCAGTTGGCTGCCGATCGTTAATTGCTCTTTACTGTCTGCCAGTGCGGCTTTGATCTTGGCGAGGCTTGGCATCGCCGATTCAAACGGTTGAGTATTCCAGTTACTGCCAGTTTCAAGGTAGTAAGGTAGACGGACTGTGCCTTTGGTTACATCAACGGTATTGGCCGTGTAAGTACCTAAAATAGCGGTTTTTTTGTCTGCACCAATATAGGTACTGAAATTGTCATCCGCTGTCAGAGCGGCAGCGAAGTCAACGGGTGTACCTAATTGCATTGTGTAAGCTGTATCGAGCCCAAGGCCCGTTTGTTTCCACACTGTCTCTAATTGGTTGCTGCCATTGGCAAAAGCGGATGCGGTCGCACCGCGCGTGGCAAACAGAGTATTGCTCACCGATTGGGTGGAAAACCACGTCGAGTAGACGATTTGAGTCTCATCGACGCCGCTGAGTTGGAAGATTTTTTCCACCCCTTGAGTGACTTTTTGTAGCGTCGCAATATCTCCTTCGCTGTAAATCTTGTTTTTGGATTTCAGTGCGGCATAGCTGGCAGAAGTCCCCACCGGATTACCGTTGGCATCCGAGACTTCTGAGGTGACCGCCAAAATGTATTCCGAAGAGGCATTGAGTGCTTTGGTCGGCACGATGAGAATCTTATCGGAAGCAGCACTGGATACGGCGGTGTAATCCACCCCATTGGTTAATAAAGCTTTGATACTCGGTGAACCGGTCATCGAATCGGTTAACTCGTACAGATAAATACCCGATGTGATGATGTTATCGGCTAAACCTGCACCTTTAAAATCGAGGAACAGCGGCATAGTGATAGGCCAACCATCCACTTGCCCCATCGCGACCAATGGGTTAGAGCCAGAAGTATTGCTGCCGGACGGAATTTCTAACGTGCCATCCTTGGCATTCATTAAGGCAAATGAGGGGAGAGGCACATTGGCATCTTTGCCACTTAACGCAAATTTGATCGTGGTATCACGTTGCAAGGCTTGTTGAATATAGGATTCGTATACTACCTCAGTGCTTGCACCTGAACTATTGGTCTCATCACCGCAACCAGCTAACCAGAGTGCTGAGCAGAGTAGGGAGAGTTTAATAACCTGTTTCATGTTCGACTCCAGAAATTAGTGAAAACGGTAGTTAAATTGCAATGCACTGATATAGGCGACCGCTTCAGACTCAAACTGAAGGTTCTGGCCGATTTGGTTTTTTTCAGTAAAAGACCCCTTACGGCTCTGTACTAACGCAAAACCGGCATCCATGGTCAGTTGTGGCGTCAAGGTGTACGTCAACCCCGCCGAGTACCAGAAACGGTCACTGTCGGGAATGCTGAGTGTTGCCTTACCGGCTTGCTCATCGAAAGCCAAACCTGCGCGCAATGTCCAAGTGGTGTTCAGCGTATAGGTTGCGCCGACAGACCAGCGTCCGTTGTCTTGGTATTGTTCGATTTTTTGGAAACAGGTGCCGTTTTTACATTGGCTGGAAGTGGCAGTGAGTTCTTCAAAGCTGCTCCAATCGGTTTGTTGGTAGCTGTAATGCACAGCCCATTGTTCATTCAGTTGGTGGAAGCCGGAGAGTTCCCAAATGGCTGGCAGTTCGATTTTGAGTTGTCCCGGAACCACCGCACTGGTCGCGATGCCTGAGTCATAACTGGAGAACTCGCCATCATCGAAATTCAGCTTAACGCGCGAACGGTAGCCAAAGCCGATCCGGTTTTGCTCATCCAATTCATAAAGCGCGCCGATATTCCAGCCTAAAGCAAGGGTTTCACCCGTCATGCCAATCAGGTTATCGCTAGGATTTCCGCCGCCCATGAAGGGAGCCAATCCACCTTTGTGGCGAGTTAATTTGGCTTTGGCGGCGACCAAATCAAGGCCAAAACCTAAGCTCAGTTCTGGGTTAACACGATACGCGATATTCGGGTTGAGGTTGACTGAGATAAGTGAGGTATCGCCGGCTAAGTCGCCTGCATAAATCTCATTGGGGTAGTCGGTCGCAACGCCATAGGTCGTAAACATGGCTAGCCCCCAAGCCCATTGGTCGTTGATTGGGCGGATATAATACGCGGCGGGCACAATTTGCAGAGGAGCCACATCCTTCATCGACTGATTGTTGGAAAGATCGTCCACATTGACTTCAGGATCGACGATCGACAGTGCACCAGAGAATTGCGCCGTCTCAAAAAGCATCATGGCGGCAGGATTTCGTGCTAACACGCTGGCATTATCGGCTACCGCCGCTTCACCAGAAAATGCACGGCCTAAACCCGATGCTGAGTGTTCGGCAACTTGAAAACCAGCGGCGCTAACTTGCCCCGCAATCAGGGCTGAGATGGCGACAGCAAGGGAAGATTTATACAACATTCTCGACCTCCTAGGTCTTTCCGCACGATTGAAGAACAAAAGCGACACTGGCAGCACGCAGGAGCGCTTGGCTGCTAATCGGTATTCTCAAATCGCTTGGGTGTGTGGTTATTGTTATTGGCTTGATGCGATTTTTTCAGTTGACCCATGACGGATATCCCTTGCTACTGATCTATAACGCCAAGTCGTTTTGTTATGGCGAGCAAGTGGTTGGATGCGTAACGGGTGGGGGTGAGAAGGTACAAGTAAAGGAACCCAACCACTGAAAAGAGCACATGAAGCGCGATGTTAAATTTGTGTTAATACTATGTCAAAGAAAATAACTGAATTATTTTTTAAAAGAGGCGCAAGATAGAGATTTAATTCATCAAGATCAATGAATTAAAGTCATTTTCTGGTTGTACCAGTTTAAGTTTGCAGGCTTTACAGTCAGTTACAACCAAAGGATGATTTTTGAGTGCTTTTGAGGAGGGGACATCGCCACGAATTTAGACAAGTTCAGGAGCATACTGTGTATGCTCCTGATGGAGTGGCTTAGCGGCCAACAAACGCCACGACCACCTTATCTTCACCCAATGTGCGAGTGAAAACATAAGCGTTGGATTGGGCGATTTCGCGATGATCTCCCGCTCCTATCGCAGGGTGACGTTGACGGAATTGACCTAAGGTTTGCCAATGCTTGAGCAGTGCTTGGCGTTCGGCATTCCATTCCCAAGGCATATCAGAGCGAGTGCCTTGATGGAAATCGTCTGCGTACGGTCCCGCTTCGCGGGCGACTTCATCGCCGTAATACACTTGGATAGCACCCGGTGTCAGTAGCAGGGCATTGGCGGCGTTACGCTGCATATCCAGTGATTTAAAGCGTCCGAAAAACAGCTCAGTATCGTGCGAGGAAATATAACTGACGGGGTTAAAGTCGGGATATTTGGCGAGGGTTTGCGCGTAATCGCGATACACCATCGCCATCTGGCTCAAACAGGCTGCACCGTTATCCATACGTTTTTGAATGTCAAAGTTAATCAGTGCATCAAAGCCATCATCAAAGTAAGGGCTGCGATAGGCAGCGTGCCCCCACACTTCGCCCATCATCCAAAACGGCTCACCGCTTTGATTATTGTCTTTACGCCACGCTGCAAGGCTTTCCGTTGCGCGCTGTTTTAAGCGTTGCCACACTTCCCCTTCCACATGTTTGACGGTGTCGATGCGAAAACCGTCGATCCCAAAGCGGCGTACCCAATCGCTTTGCCATTCAATTAAATAGTCAGCGACAGTGTAATTGGGTTTGCTCACCACTCGTGTGCCGGGATTGTTGAGTAGCCACTGCGGCGGGGTAACGGCTTGGGGGGATTCAGTGCGAAAATCCGGTAAACCGGCGAGATTCATCGTGATGTCACTGCTGCCCGGCGCAGGATAGCCCGGTAAGCCTGCGCGTACCCAGTCTGGCCCCCACCACTGTTGCCAATTCTTGCTTTGGTAATCAATGGCTTGATGGAAGCTGTGCCAGTTTTCGTCGGCGCTGGGTTTCCAGTCATTCCAACGTTCAGGCAGCATAGGTGCGTTCACCACTAGTACTGCATCTTGCTGTAAATCGGCGAGTGTCGCGTAACCTGCATGATTGATCACCGCATCCATCAAAATTTTAATGCCGCGACGATGCGCCTCACGCACTAAGGTTTGTAAATCCTCATCTTTCCCAAAGTTGGCATCGATCTTGGTGAAATCGCGGGTCCAATAGCCGTGATAGGCATAAAACGGGAATGATCCTTTCTCGCCACCGCCGACAAACCCATGTACCTGTTCGACAATCGGAGAGAGCCAGATAGCATCCGTGCCTAAGCTTTGGATATGGTCAAGTTTTGCAATCACACCCTTGAGATCGCCGCCATGAAATGTTCCGATCTCCTCTTGGCCATCTTTGTGACGACCATAACTGCCATCATTGCTTGGGTCAGCGTTGTAGAAGCGATCAACCATCACAAAATAAATATTGGCATTTCGATAGGTAAAGGGCTGTTTGGGCTCGGCTTTTGCTGTCTGTTTGGGCTCCAACAACACCAAGCCGCCGCTGTTAGCGGAAGGGGTTAAGCGCACTTTGCCTTGGTCAACAGTCACTACTTGCCCAGTCATAGCATCTTGCAACTCGGTTCCATCGGCAAAGCTGCTCGCCAGATCTAAAGTCACTTCACCGCCTTGATACACTTCGCAACTGACGTTTGGGATCGGACGACGAAACTCAGTTTTGGCTGCCTTAGTGGTTTGACGCACGAAGGTGAGAGTATTGTTTTGCGCTTGCCACTGAAATGCGTAATCCCCGGTAAAACGGATACTCAAAGGTAACTGAGTCGGGACATGGCAATTGAGAGCGATGGGCGTGTTGAATTTGATCTCTTGTTCGGGGACCGGTGGGCAATCACCGCCAATCCCGCTAATGGTCAAGGTGTAGTCGCCCTTAGTGAGCGGGATCACCAGTGGTTCATCGGCTTGCAGTGGAAAATCGCGGCTGTTGGTGGTGGTTGCTACCGTTAAATTCGCAGTGGAAGCTGGCGAGGCCAGCGCTGGCAAAGCTAGAGCTGAGAGCAGCGATAGGGTCAAGGCGTTCAGTTTCATTGTCTATCCTTCTTATTATTGGTTCGGCTTTCCTACCCAAATGGCGCCGATTTTTGTATCGATAAAGGATAAATTGCACCGCGTCACTCAACATCATTCTTAGCGCTACGCCTTGTTAATTTGCACTGCGTCACAACCCAACAGGATAGGGCGTAGAAAGCCATGTTGCCGCCATGCGTTATCGTCTAAAAATCTAATGCAAGTCACAACTTTATGGATCGATATTGATAGTTTTTGCACAGAGACGGCTGGCTGCATAGGATGTGCTGAGTGAAAAACAGGAGAATAACCATGCAACAACAAGCAACCGTACAGAAAGTGACCATGGCGCAACAAGGGCCAGAGCTGTCTGAACTGGTTCAAGGTTACTGGCGACTGGCGGAATGGAACATGACGCCTCAGCAGCGCTTAACCTTTTTGAAGCAGCATATTGAGCTGGGGATCAGTACCGTTGATCACGCGGACATTTACGGCAACTATCAATGTGAAACACTGTTTGGTGAAGCCCTAGCATTGGAACCTTCACTGCGCGAGCAGATCGAGATTGTGACCAAATGCGACATTAAACTGTGTAGCGATCGCTTTCCTGAGCGCAAAATTAATCACTACGACACCAGCGCGGCGCATATCTATCAATCGGTCAATCACTCGCTTGAGCGTTTGGGAGTCAATGAGATCGATGTCTTGCTGATCCACCGCCCAGATGTACTGATGAATGCTGATGAAGTCGCGGAAGCGTTTTCTGAACTGCACAAGGTCGGTAAAGTGAAACACTTTGGTGTTTCAAACTTCAGCCCAGCGCAGTTTGATTTGCTGCAGTCACGCTTAGGTAAGCTATTGGTGACTAACCAAGTCGAAATCAATCCACTCAATTTTGATGTGGCACACGATGGCACCTTGGATCAACTGCAGCGTCTGCGCATTCGCCCAATGGCATGGTCATGCCTCGGTGGCGGCGCAATTTTCTCAGGTCAAACTGAGCAAGCGCAGCGCGTACGAGCTGTGCTGGAAGAGATCCGTGTTGAGCTCGGTGCAGAGTCGATTGAGCAGGTGATTTATGCGTGGGTGCGTCGTTTACCGAGCCAACCACTACCGATTATCGGATCCGGAAAAATCGAGCGAGTTCAAAGTGCAATAGCCGCCTTGTCGTTAGAGCTTTCTCGTGAGCAGTGGTATCGGGTGTGGGTCGCATCCAAAGGTCATGGCGTGCCATAACGGGTTATTACGGCTCAATCTTCTTCCACCCTGCAGCTCCACGTTGTTTGAGGAGATACTCTTGCGCCAGTCTTTGTACTGGCGCAGTTTTTATCAACTCATATCTTATCTCTTCACTTCTTGCCACCCATTCGCTCCCGCTATTGTCCATTCACGCCCCATAAAGACCATTGGTCGCAAAGCCCGATAACGACAGACGAAGTTCAGTAATCTCACTCCATTCTTGATGGCTGCTGCATCGTGGCACAAACACGATGAGCAGTTGAGGACGTTTACGTTCTGACAATTACGTTACTGAAAAGGACCGTTCACATGAAAATTCGAACTTCGTTAAGCTTGACTGCTTATATCGCCGTTTTGTTGTTTAGCTTATCTGCTTGGCCTGTATTTGCGCTGCCAAGCGAAGCCATGATCCAACGTTATAACCAAGCCGCACAAGGTGATGAAAAGTTAGTTGAACCCTTGTACGCCGATTTAGAAAAATTGGTCGCACAAGAAGGGGCGACGGCACTGAGCTTGGTCTATTTGGGCAGTACACGCACCTTGATGGGACGTGATGCTTTTTTACCGTGGAAGAAAATGCGTTATAGCGAAGAGGGGCTTGCCACAATAGAGAAAGGCCTTTCTCTATTAAGTAGTCAGGTGACCCAATCAAGTGAGCACACGGCAAGTTCAGAAGAGATACGCAACGGTTTACCAGTTCAAATGCTTGCTATGGCAGTGGCGGCGGCCACTTATACCGCCATGCCCGACATGTTTAACCATTTTGAGCGCGGATATGATCTCTACCTGAATCTATTGTCCGATCCTCAATTTCAAGCGCAGCCGTTTGCGGCCACCGCGTGGATCTATCGCTTAGCTATTGTTGCTGCCTTGCGCGCCGAAGATGAAGCGCAAGCTCGCCTTTGGCTAGAAGCCATGCAGCAAGCGGATGCGCAACATCCAGATACCCAGCAAGCTCAAGCCTTGCTGAGCCAAGGGTAGGAGGACGCATGCTGCATTTTCAAAGTATAGAAAAACAGTACTCATTGGGAGTTCAAAGCGTGCCAGCGCTACGTGGTGTGAGCGGTGTGGTACAGCAAGGCGAGATATTAGCGCTGTGTGGCCCCTCCGGATCGGGTAAAAGCACTTTGCTCAACATCTTGGGATTACTTGACCCTAATTACCAAGGTGAAGTGGCATTAGAGGGACGCGTATATCCACGTAGGGGTAAGTCTGCCGCCTTACTGCGTCGTACTCAGTTTGGTTTTGTGTTCCAAAAATTCAACTTAGTACCCGTGATGACGGCGCTAGAGAATGTCGCCTATCCCTTGATGCTTAATGGTTTTAGCCGTCGTGATCAGCACAAGTTAGCACATGACATGCTAACCAAGGTTGGATTAGAAGCGGTGATGCAGCAGCGTCCAGATCATCTTTCCGGTGGTCAGCAACAACGTGTAGCGATAGCTCGGGCGTTGGTTCACAACCCGAAATTGGTGGTCGCGGATGAGCCGACCGCGAGTCTGGATAGTCAAACAGCCAACCTCGTGATCAGCTTAATGAAAAGTCTTGGTCATGAGTTAGGCACGACTTTTGTGGTTGCCACTCATGACGGGCGCATGGCAGCTCAGTGCGATCGCACCCTCAATCTGGTGGACGGACAAATTTCATTGGAGGCGATGCAATGGGCAAGTTGATCTCACAAGCATGGCGATTGGCGGCGTTAAACCTGCAGCGTAATCGTCGCCGCAGCCTACTCTCTATTTCGATCATCGCGATTGCAGTATTGGCATTAACATCTGCAGGCGGCTTTGGTCTTTATACCTATGATTCACTACGTGAATCGACAGCGCGGGATGTCGGACATTTAACGCTGAGCCAGCGTGGCTATTTTGCACAAGAGGAAGAGACACCTTTGGCGAATGGATTAGAAGGCAGCGACCACATTCGCCAAGTGTTGCTGGCGAATCCGGCGATTCGTGGCATCCAGCCACGCATTGAGTTAACAGGGCTGGTTTCGAATGGCCAAAAATCAACGATTTTTGTTGGTCTTGGTGTGGATTACAAAGAGTTTGATATGAAAGGCCCGTTTTTGGATCTGCGAGCAGGGCAAACCTTGCAAGATCCTAAGTCTCCGCGCTTTGACCCGGCTCAACCTCAGGTGATGCTTGGCGTAGATCTGGCGCGCAACTTAAGTGTGGGCGTCGGTGATTGGGTGACGCTGCTCGCTACCACGGCGGATGGCGCACTGAACGCACTGGATTTTCAAGTCCGTGGTCTCTATTCGACAGGAGTGCCTGAGTTGGATAAACGGCAGCTCTATTTGCACTTAGCATCGGCTCAAGAGCTGCTCAACTCCAGTAAAGTCAGCACCTTGTCTGTGTATCTGTTTAACACCGAGAATACTCAAACGCTACAAACGTGGGTGGAAAATCAACTGAATCAGTTGTCCTTAGCACAAGAGCTGCAAGTGACACCTTGGCAGCAACTCGCTTTCTTTTACACCCGAGTCAAAGACTTGTATGACCGATTGTTTGGCGTGATGGGAACCGTGATGGCGATGGTGGTGTTTGTTGCGCTCTTTAATACCTTAACCATGTCGGTCAGTGAGCGGACTCGTGAAATCGGAACCTTGTCGGCCCTTGGCGCGTACCCAAGCGACATTTTGGCGGGTTTTGTGCGCGAAGCGACCTTGCTGGCGCTGTGTGGCTCACTCTTGGGTACCTTGCTTACTGGAATAACCATAGTGGCGGTACGCGTAGCGGATATTCAAATGCCACCGCCCCCGGGAAGAACCGAAGGTTATCCGCTCGATCTCTATTTTTCCTTCACTCTGGTTGGGTTTTGCACCCTAGGCACAGTGCTGATTTGTGTACTCGCGGCGTGGTTCTCTGCGCGCAAAGGCGTCAATAAGCCAATTACGGAGGCGTTAGCGTATGTTTAAACTCATTTTTATGGTGGTTTTAGGGCTTGTGGTGATGGGTCGATCTTTCGCGGCCGAGATGGATGTGAGCAGCATGGTGCAGCGAGCCGATGAGTACCGGCTTAAAGAAGCGGCAGCGAAAGTCGTCTCTGTGGTGCAGCTTTATCATGATGGCCAGTTGGAAAAAACCAATCAGTATGATGTCTATGTGCGTGAAAATCGCGAATCGCTAGTGCTGTTTCAATCGGCGACAGAAGCGGGACAAAAAATGTTGATGCTCGGAGATAACTACTGGTTACTGATGCCGAAAAGTCGCCGCCCAATCCGTATTACACCGATGCAAAAACTGCTCGGTGAAGCTTCAGTCGGTGATATTTCAACACTGACTTGGAGTGATGATTATCAAGCGAGTTTGGAGGGAGAAGACTCGGTGCAACGTGAAGATCAGTCCAGCGTTGAAACGTACCGCTTGGCGCTCAAAGCGAAAACCGCAGGGGCTAGCTATCAAGCGATCACCTTGTGGCTTAATCGTGCGGATGCTTCACCAGTCAAAGCCGAACTTTATCTGCATTCCGGTAAACTGGCCAAGGTGGCTTGGTTTACCGTGCAAGGTGATCGGGTGGTTGAGATGACGTTGCTTGATAAAATTCAACCCTTGCGACGAACCGTGATCGAATATCAATCCGTACAGCCGAAACGTTTGGAGGATAAGTTCTACAACCCCGCGTATTTGATTCAAAATACGGCCTTGGAGTAATGCTATGAGGTGTGCTCAGGCGTTAGGAGTTATTGGGCTACTGAGTTGTCCTCCGGCATGGACACAAGAGCCGCTCAAGTTAGACTGGGATTGGATGGTGAGCGCTTCGCATGCTCAACGCAATGACTCCTTGGTGTGGGCTGTTGCTCAAGATGATGAACAGCAGCAAGTGGATATCGGGCTCGATTTACAGTCTCGCTGGCACGGTTGGACGGCGAGTTTGGCGCTCACTAGCCGCGCGCTCTATCGAAGTGATGAGCAGGCAAAAGAAACGAGGCTGACACTCAGTGAATTGTTTTGGCAAGGGGAAAGCACGCTTGCTGGACAAACACTAGATATTACCGCTGGAAAAATTCGCCTCGATTGGGGAGTGGGCTATGGTTATCGGCCGCTGGATCTTTTTTTACCCTATCGGCGCAATCCATTAGGTATTCAAGTGGAAGAGGGGGCTGGTGTGCTCGCGCTCTCCTCCTATCAAGAGTTAGGTGAATGGACTTTGATCGCCACGGATAGTGCTTGGGGGCGTTCGAGCGAAGCGCAGTTAGTGACTCAAAATGAACAACAAGGCATTGGATTACGCCACTATCGCTTAATAGGGGTGAGTGAAATCCAAGGCATCGTTTATTACGACAATGTCCGGCGTGGTTTAGTGGGCGGCTCGTGGGTTTCTGTACTCAATAGCACATGGGGCGTGCACAGTTCTTGGCTATATCAACGAGAATATTGGCAATACCAAAGACAAACTGAGCAGCCGATCGAATTGGTTAAACAAGAAAATGCGGCGCAGTTTTTGTTTGGCATAAACTGGGCAAACCCAGAGGGGCACAACGTGATTGCCGAATACTGGTACGACGGACGCAGTTGGAATGCTGATGAATGGCAGCAAATATTGGCTGATGCGACTTTGCTGCATCAACAGGGCCGGTCACCAATGGCTTTTGCGTATGCACAAGGCTATCAAGCCACTAACATAGTGGCGCACAATTTTATGCTGCATTGGACATGGGATAGCGGTAATGGTCAACGGTTTGGTATGGATAACCTCACGCCAACTCTTGATGTTTTGTGGTCGCCGGAAGAGGGCGGTTGGATGATTACTCAATGGATCAATTGGCAAGCTTACGACACGGGCTCTGCCTCTTTGGAACTGGAACTGGCCGCGCGTTTCTTTGGTGGTGAAACGGATTCGGCGTACGCCAACTTACCCGATAGCGTTAGGGTTTTGTTCAATCTAAAAGGAAAATTCTAGATGATGGAACGCTTTGATATTTCAGCACAAGATTTGAAAAGTTTTGGTTTTACCACACTGTTTTGCATCGTGATCGCCCTCGCGACGATGTCAATTTGGGGTGGGCTATTTGGAGAGCATCTCGCCATCAGCTTTAGTTATGGCTACAGCGCCTTTTTTTCCGCGCAATGGATTGCACGGCGCTGGCCGGAACTATCAAAACGTTTGGTGAATATCTTATCTTTAAGCTGTGCGGTGGTGCTGGGTACCAGCAGCGCCTATCTATGGCTGCGCCATTATCCGGGCTTTGATGAGTTTTCCGCTTATAAGCCCATCATTTTTCTTGGGTTTATTTTTTCCGCGGTCTGCTTTTTGTATTTTTATTCTCACGAACAAAAAATCCTAGCTCAAGGCGCATTGGAAGCGGCTCGCCGCCGCCAGTCGGAGCAAGAAAAAGCGCTGTTATTGAGTCAACTCAAGCAGCTACAAAGTCAGATGGAGCCTCATTTTCTATTCAATACTTTGGCCAATATTAATGCTTTGATTGCGGTAGAGCCCTATAAAGCGCAGTTAATGTTGGAGAAACTCACTGAGTTACTGCGCGGTACTATGCGCTTGCGACGAACCAATACAGGAGACTTGCGTGAAGAGATGCAACTGATTGATGCGTATCTGGGAATTCAAAAAATACGCTTAGGGGAAAGGCTGGAATACACTCTGCCCGAGTTGTCAGAATGGGGTACACTCGGCATGCCGCCTATGTTGATCCAACCTTTGGTCGAAAATGCAGTGTCACATGGTATTGAACCCAAAGCCGAAGGCGGTACCATTCGGGTGAGAATCGAAGTGGCTGATGACTGGTTTGAGCTATCGGTAGAAGATAATGGCATGGGCTTAAGTGATACCCCCAAGGGCAATGGTATTGCTTTGCAGAATGTTCGCGACCGTCTGTCTGGGCTCTTTGGGCATGAAGGTTTACTGACCGTGGCGCAAAATTGCTCTGGCGGCGTTACGGCCACGATTCGCATCCGTTTGCACCATTTGCAGGGATTGCAGCGTTCTTTTTATGATTACTCGCAGGCTCGTTCACCTCAATCGTAGAGTTTGTCTATGCGCATAATAAGAGGAATGAGGGTATCCTTGGCTAAGCAACAAAGGTCGGTCTACGGCGATGCCAATCTGTTCCAGATAAATTTTTCACTCGGCGTTTACCTGCAACGTCAAGTAGCTTGGGTATACAAAAAGTAAGAAGAGGCTCTAATGATGAACCAGACCTACACTGCGGTTCTTGCGGATGATGAACCTTTACTGCGTCATCATCTCAATAAGCTCTTGGCTGAGTTGTGGCCAGCGCTTGAGATCGTGGCCAGTGCGGAAAATGGTCAAATCGCTTTGCAGGCAATTGAACAGCATCAGCCTGATGTGGTTTTTTTAGACATTCGGATGCCTAAAATGGATGGCATCGAAGTGGCTCGGCGTCTACTTCAACAGCCTAAAGTCCCGTTAGTGGTTTTCATCACCGCGTATGATGAGTACGCAGTCAGTGCCTTTGAAACACATGCTATCGACTATTTGCTGAAGCCACTTTCGTCTTCTCGACTAGCGAGTTGCTGCGAAAAATTGCAGCAACAATTGCGGCGTAACGTGGCTCCAAGCAATGATTTGGCACAGTTGATGAGCCAATTTGAGCAACTTACTCGCACTGTTAAACCTCAATACCAGGTCTGGTTAAAAGCCAGTAAAGGTGAGGAGATCCATCTTATTGCCGTAAATGAGTTGCTCTACGTGAAAGCGGAGGATAAGTACCTCTCTTTGTACAAAGTGCATGGCGCGACAACGCATGAGTATTTGTTGCGTTCTTCTTTGAAAGAGCTGCTTGCGCAGCTCGATCCCAACCAGTTTTGGCAAATTCACCGTTCTATCGTGGTCAATGTCGGAAAAATCGATAAAGTTACCCGTGATTTTGGTGGCAAAATGTGGGTGCATATTGATAGACTTCAGCTACCCGTGAGTCGAGCACTGCAGCACCTATTCAAAGTCAGTTAAACCGATAGCACGCCTGCCTATTTTTCTCTCCACTCTCCTACTGTCTAACAATTAATTCGCAAGAGTACTTGCGAGCCATTTCACAATTGAGACTTTCGCTATTTAGCTTTCTTGTTAGTAGTTATTTAGTTATGCATCGCTTATAACTTAAGCAGGAAGTTTAGTTACAAAATCATAATCACGATTCCAAATAAAAATATCCCCTTCTTATTGGTATTGCTGTGAGCAACACGGCTGCAGTTTCAAATTGAAAGGGGGCTAATGTATTACCAATTATTTACCGCGAGAAATGGGGGCAGTATGCAGTCTCAAGTCGTCACTCAACCTGTAACAGTCACAAGTTTGTCTGGCAATGTGGTTGTTGTTAATGCGCAGGGCCAAGCGCGGATTGTGAATGCAGGGGATGTTCTGCAACCAGATGAAATTATCATTACGGTCAATCAATCTGCGATCGAACTGCAAACAACACAAGGTGGTGTGCAGATTGATGAGAACTGCGTGGCGTGTTTGCCAGAGTTCTCAGCAGATGGACAGCCGGAAGTGCAAGCTGCACCCGTTCAAGGTCAAATCAACCTTGATTTAGCGCAATTGGATACGGCGAATTTTGATGAGCAAGCCATCGCGGCGATTCAGCAGGCGATTTTAGACGGTGTCGACCCAACCACCGCATTAGAAGCCGCCGCTGCAGGCGCTGGTGCGGGTGGCTCGGCTAACGGTGGTGCAATTACCATTGACTATAACTTCTTAGAAGTGCTTGCCAGTACCGCCTTTGATACTCAAGGCTACAACCAAACGTTTTCGACAACTCAAACTTTGGTTAACCCACTGCGTTTTGCCGCGGGTGGTGAAAGCCTGAGCACGCAAGTCACCGAAGGGTCGCTGTCACTTGGCACTTATCCGCAAACGTCTACGGTGACCAGCTTAATTACGGCAGGTAGCCTCGCGTTGCTGCCAGCCTCTTTTGTGCCTGAAGCGGCTTTTTTAACCTCGCTGCTTGCCGAGCTCAACCAAGACATTACCTCTTCCGGGCAACCTGTAGTTTTCCGTTATGATGCCGCGACCAATAGCATTATTGGTGAGCAAAACGGTAGCACGGTATTGAGCATCGCGATTAGCGCGGAATCGATAGGCCGAGATGTTAATCTCACCATCACAACCACTCTCAGCCAGCCGATTGACCACTTGCCTTCGGTGGGGGGCGGTTTGGTCTCGATCAGTGGTGATCAAATTTCAATTGCACTCCAACTGACGGGTACCGACAGTAACGGCAACGTGCTCCAAGCTCCCATTGATGTGGTTGTGGCCATCAATGATGGTAGCGCGCCGGTGATGGTCGATGAACCTACCCTAAGTCTGAATGAAAATGATCTACCCGCGGGATCGGATGGCGCGGATCCACTGACTGTGTCTGGCCAGTTTGATACTCAGTTAGGTTCCGATCAGGTGGCGTCTTATCAAATTGATCCCAGCACTGCCAATCCTATCGCTGGGCTGACTTCGCAAGGTGACGCGGTCATATTAGGTGAGCCAACTCTGATTGATGGCAGCCGCGTTTATCAAGCCACCGCGGGCGGCCGTGATATTTTCCAACTGACGCTCAATGCCGACGGCAGTTACCAGTTCGTGTTACAAGGCACTCTGGATCATGCTGCTGGCAGTGATGCATTGACCATTAGCTTGCCAATTGTCGCGATAGATTACGATAACGACAGCTCAGCACCGGGCAATTTGAATATCGAAATTCAAGATGATAAACCGATCATTATCGGAGCCGAGCCGCTTACTGTCGCAGAGCAAACCTTAGATACAGGCTCGATCGGTGGTGGCGCGAGTTTGGTGGCCGATGGCAATTTTACTACCACTCAAGGCTCAGATGGTGTGGTGTCTTATCGTTTAGACAGTCTAACGGACGCCGTAGCAGGTATTACGTCAGGTGGTGTCGCGGTGACATTGAGCGAATCGGTTGATGCTAACGGCAATTACACCTATACCGCGACGGCTGGCGGTGAGCCAGTATTCACTCTGCTGCTCAACCAAGATGGGAGCTACCGCTTCACCTTACAAGGCTCACTCGATCACGCGCTCAACAGCGATGAGTTGTTGGTCAATTTCACCGTAGTCGCAACTGATTTTGATGGTGATACAGCAAGCATAACCTTGCCAGTGACAGTGAAGGACGACAAACCCTATTTCACCAATGTCACCAGTTTGAACGTTCATGAAAACGATCTGCCGCAAGGTTCTGATGTGACGAAAGAACCACTCACCGCGAGTGGTCAGTTTGAATTAGTGCAGGGCTCGGATCGCGTAGCGAGCTTCACGCTCGATAGCAGTGTCAATCCTGTACAAGGGCTGACTTCAAATGGCGTGGCGGTGACGCTGTCAGCGCCTGTCGATGATGGTAATGGAAATCTCACTTACACTGCGATGGCGGGCGCAGTCACCGTCTTTACCTTGACCCTGAATTCTGACGGCACCTACAGCTTTACGCTGGCAGCGCCGGTTGACCATGCGCTCAATAGCAACGATTTAACGCTCAATTTCCAAGTGATTGCCACCGACTTTGATGGTGACAGCGACAGCATAGTGTTGCCCGTCAAAATCAATGACGACAAGCCTTACTTCACCAATGTGCAGGGCTTGTACGTACATGAAAACGATCTGCCACAAGGCTCGGATACGGATAAAGAGCCCGTGACCGTTAATGGTCAATTCCAGTTGGTGCAAGGGGCAGATACGGTCGCGAGTTTTGCGCTCGATAGCAGCGTCAATCCAGTACAAGGGCTGACTTCAAATGGCGTGGCGGTGACGCTGTCAGCGCCTGTCGATGATGGCAATGGCAACCTGACTTACACCGCGATGGCGGGCTCAGTGACTGTCTTTACCTTGACCCTGAATTCTGACGGCACCTACAGCTTTACGCTGGCAGCGCCGGTTGATCATGCGCTCAATAGCAACGATTTAACGCTCAATTTCAAAGTCATTGCCACCGACTTTGATGGTGACAGCGACAGCATAGTGTTGCCCGTCAAAATCAATGACGACAAGCCTTACTTCACCAATGTGCAGGGCTTGTACGTACATGAAAACGATCTGCCACAAGGCTCGGATACGGATAAAGAGCCCGTGACCGTTAATGGTCAATTCCAGTTGGTGCAAGGGGCAGATACGGTCGCGAGTTTTGCGCTCGATAGCAGCGTCAATCCAGTACAAGGGCTGACTTCAAATGGCGTGGCGGTGACGCTGTCAGCGCCTGTCGATGATGGCAATGGCAACCTGACTTACACCGCGATGGCGGGCTCAGTGACTGTCTTTACCTTGACCCTGAATTCTGACGGCACCTACAGTTTCACGCTGGCGGCGCCGGTTGACCATGCGCTCAATAGCAACGATTTAACGCTCAATTTCAAAGTGATTGCCACCGATTTTGATGGTGACAGCGACAGCATCGTGCTGCCGGTGAAAATCAATGACGACAAGCCTTACTTCACCAATGTGCAGGGCTTGTACGTACACGAAAACGATCTGCCGCAAGGCTCGGATACTGATAAAGAGCCCGTGACCGTTAATGGTCAATTCCAGTTGGTGCAAGGGGCAGATACGGTCGCGAGTTTTGCGCTCGATAGCAGCGTCAATCCTGTGCAAGGCCTGACGTCGAATGGCGTGGCGGTGACGCTGTCAGCGCCTGTCGATGATGGTCATGGCAATCTCACTTACACCGCGATGGCGGGCGCAGTCACCGTCTTTACCTTGACCCTGAATACCGATGGCACCTACAGCTTCACGCTGGCAGCGCCGGTTGATCATGCGCTCAATAGCAACGATTTAACGCTCAATTTCAAAGTGATTGCCACCGATTTTGATGGTGATAGCGACAGCATCGTGTTGCCCGTCAAAATCAATGACGACAAGCCTTACTTCACCAATGTACAGGGCTTGTACGTACACGAAAACGATCTGCCACAAGGCTCAGATACTGATAAAGAGCCCGTGACCGTTAATGGTCAATTCCAGTTGGTGCAAGGGGCAGATACGGTCGCGAGTTTCGCGCTCGATAGCAGCGTCAATCCTGTACAAGGCCTGACATCCAATGGTGTGGCGGTGACGCTGTCAGCGCCTGTCGATGATGGTAATGGCAACCTAACTTACACCGCAATGGCGGGCTCAGCTACCGTCTTTACCTTGACCCTGAATTCTGACGGCACCTATAGCTTCACGCTGGCAGCGCCGGTTGACCATGCGCTCAATAGCAACGATTTAACGCTCAACTTCCAAGTGATTGCCACCGACTTTGATGGCGACAGCGACAGCATCGTATTACCCGTTAAAATCAATGACGATAAGCCTTACTTCACCAATGTGCAGGGCTTGTACGTACATGAAAACGATCTGCCGCAAGGCTCAGATACTGATAAAGAGCCAGTGACCGTCAATGGTCAATTCCAGTTGGTGCAAGGGGCAGATACCGTATCGAGTTTTGCGCTCGATAGCAGCGTCAATCCTGTGCAAGGACTGACTTCGAATGGCGTGGCGGTGACGCTGTCAGCGCCTGTCGATGATGGCAATGGCAATCTCACTTACACCGCGATGGCGGGCTCAGTAACGGTCTTTACCTTGACCCTGAATACCGATGGCACCTACAGCTTTACGCTGGCAGCGCCGGTTGACCATGCGCTCAATAGCAACGATTTAACGCTCAATTTCAAAGTGATTGCCACCGACTTTGATGGTGACAGCGACAGCATAGTGTTGCCGGTGAAAATCAATGATGACAAACCCTCGTTTATTCATCACCAGCCTTTGAGCGTCAATGAAGATGACCTGCCACAAGGCTCGGACGGCAGCAAAGAGTCGTTGAGTGCCAGTGGCCAATTTACCGTAGTGCAAGGCGCGGATCAGGTGGTTAGCTATCAGCTCGATAGCAGCGTCAATCCGGTGCAAGGGCTAACTTCAAATGGTGTTGCCGTGGTGCTCTCTGCGCCTGTGGACGATGGCAACGGCAATCTCACTTACACGGCAACAGCGGGCGGTAACCCAATTTTTACCTTAGTGCTGAATACCGATGGTAGTTACACCTTCACTCTGTCTGGGCCAATTGATCACGCCTCAGGCAGCGACAGCAAACAGCTCAACTTTAAAGTGTTGGCCGTGGATTTTGATGGCGACAAAGCCAGCGTGAATCTGCCCGTTACGATTATCGATGACAAACCGACCATTACCGGTGTGCAAGCGCTATCGGTCGATGAGGACGATCTGACTCAAGGCTCGGATACCACGAAAGAATCCTTAACTGCCACCGGACATTTCACCACGACGCAAGGCGCGGATCATGTGGTTTCCTACACGCTGAATCTCACTACCAACCCATTGGCTGGAGTGACTTCTGGCGGTCAAGTGCTAACTCTGTCTGACAGTGTTGATGCCCATGGTAATCATACTTATACCGCGGCTAAACCCGATGGCACGCTGATTTTTACCCTGCAGCTCAATGCAAATGGTAGCTATCAGTTCACCTTATCAGGGCCACTGGATCACGCTGCAAGCAGTGATGAATTGGTGCTGAATTTCAATGTGGTGGCGACGGATTACGATGGCGATACCTCAAGCATTGTGTTGCCGGTAACCGTGGTCGACGACCAACCATTGGTGATCAGTGCGCAAGCCTTGTCGGTCAACGAAGATGATTTAGCCACTGGTACAGATCAGAGCAAAGAATCAACCACCGCCAATGGCCAATTTACGACCACCCAAGGTGCAGATGGCATTGCCCATTATCAGATTGATACCAGAACAAGTAGCGATACTGGGCTCACTTCACAAGGTCAGCCTGTGGTATGGGGCGCGCCTAGCATAACCACAACCAGTAGTGGTCAAGTCTATACCTATCAAGGTATCGCCAATGGTGTGGTGATCTTCACCCTAGTGCTAAGAGCCGATGGCAGTTATAGCTTTACCTTAAACGGCGCGGTGGATCATCCGCTCAATGCCAATGAGCTAACGCTGAATATTCCAGTGCTGGCGCAAGATGCGGACGGCGATACCTCACCGATCACCTTACCTGTCACTATCGTGGATGATGTACCGATCCTGCATGATAAAAATATCGCCTTGCAGGAGGGTGCTTCGGCATCGTCCGTGAATCTATTCTCGCGTGACAATAACTTAAGCCCAGATACACAAGGTGCAGATCGCGGAGTGATTACTCACTTTAGCGCAGTAGATGAAGCGGGGCGTGATATCCAGTTCCGTGAAGGCAATGTGCTGAGCAATGATATTGAGCTCAATGGCGCCGCGAAAACCGTCACTGTGGTGGAAATTGTTAATGGTGTGAGCCGCGATCTTGGTACGTTAACCATTCAACCTAACGGTACGGCCACTTTCACTCCAGTTGCACAGTTGGATCACACTGATGGAAACGACATCAAATTTACGGTGGATGTGACGGCAACCGATTACGATGACGATACCTCGACGGAACAGCTCAACATTACGATTTCCGATCACAAAGCGACCATTACTCAGCAGAAATTTACGGGCTATGAAGACCAAGGACACGATGCGGCGCTGAACTTGGTGCCTGCGGGTGAGCAAAGCAATGCGCAAGATAACTTGGGTGGATTACCGGTTGAAGCACTGAAACTCGCTTTGCAGGTCAACCTTTATGACGTTGACCAAGGGGAAAGTCTAGGTGAAGTCTCGATTTGGAATCCAAACCAGATCCGTGGCGATTTCTATTATTTGGATAGCGCCAACCAGCTAGTGAAACTGGATGTCGATCCGGCAAGCGGACATGTTGTGTTGCCTGCCGCACTGTTGCAACAGTCGATCAATGGCACTATTGCCACGGTCGAAAACCTCTACTTTGTGCCGGATCGTCACTACTCGACAGGCAATGGAGGCATGAATGCCTCAGTGAGTGTGGAAATTCTGCACA
Organism: Vibrio cholerae; assembly: GCF_008369605.1. Classification (NCBI taxonomy): domain Bacteria; kingdom Pseudomonadati; phylum Pseudomonadota; class Gammaproteobacteria; order Vibrionales; family Vibrionaceae; genus Vibrio; species Vibrio cholerae. Next base: position 293,760 of record NZ_CP043556.1, on the reverse strand, counting down.
ATGGTGTGCGTGATCATTTCACCAACGGCAACATGCGCATCGAGATTGAAAGCGTAGCGGATATTGCGACTTGGAAGAGCAGCAGTGAGTTTCACTATGATGCGGTGGAAGATGGCAGTCATGTTAGCCTCAATATCGCAGCGGAGACTCAAGACAACAGTAATCCTGAAGCGATCACCTACCAGATTCGTTTTACTGAAAATGGCGCAAACGCCAACTTGGTGTACAGCGATGGCTCGCCGATCCCAACCAAAACCGATGCTAACGGTACTTATTATGAAGTACCGGCCAACAAGATAGCTCAAGTTCAGGTCGATCCGGCGGATAACTTCGCAGGCCAAATCAAACTGGATGTCACGGCCATCACTAAAGAGTCCACCAATTACGTTGCTGGCAAGCAGACCGCGCAATCAGAAACCAAAGAGATTGTGATTGATGTTGCGCCAGAAGCGGATCGCGGCAGCTTTACCGTTAATCGTATTTCGATTTTTGAAGATAACGCTTCCAATCAAAATGCGGTTGATCCGAGTGTTGAGCACGATCCTCTCCTGCTCAGTGAAGTGATTTCCATGACTGGCTCAAGCGATGCGGATGGCTCAGAAGCGCTATTCGTTCGTCTGTCCGATTTTACGGATACGGGCGCCACTTTGGTGTGGTTAGGCTCTGGCCCAAGTCCGATCACGGTTGGAACCTACCCTAATGGGGAAACTTATTATGAGATACCGCAGAGTGCGCTATCTCAGGTTGAGGTTCTACCAACGAAACACAGCAATGAGAATTTCTCATTCGTTGTCGAAGGGATTGTGAAAGACACGGTTAACCTATCAACCGGTCAAGTGCAGGATATTGAATCGCTAGGCAGCAAAACCGTCAATGTCACCGTGAAAGGGGTTGCCGATCTCCCTACGATTGAGTTTCTCAATGGCAATACGCAGTGGCAAATCTTCAATGATGGTGTGCAAAGTGGCGTGATCACTACGGTGAGTGAAGATAGCCGAGTCGATCTCAACTTCAGCATCATTTCTGGTGAAGTAGCAGACAGCCCGACGGACAGTTCAGAAACCATTTCGGTACTGCTCTCGAACATTCCGGACGGTGTAAAGCTGTTTGACAGTGACGGTACGAGCGTCGATTTGGTGTTTGCTGGTTACGACAGCAACCATAAGCCGATTTATCAAGCCAACTTGACGGTCGCTCAGGTAGTGACAGGTATTCAGGTTCAGCCAGTGGCATCATCGACAGCCAATATTGATATCAAGGCAACGGTGATTGTGACTGAAAATGATGGTCATGTTCGCCAAGTGGAAGAGACGATCCGCATCTTAGTTGAGCCGAAAATTGATGTGACCGAAAACTACCACAATGCTGTGTCTGGCAATGAAGATGGCCGTATTCATGTCACTTGGGTGCCGCAAAATACCCCAGGGAATATTCAAAACCCCGATGCACAAGAGTATTTCAGCCGAGTTGAAATTTCTGGCTTCCCTGATGGTAGTCGAGTCTTTGTCAACAATGTGGAAGTGACCTTAGTCAATGGGGTGCTGGTGCTTGAGCCTACGGCAGGGCAATCGGATCTCGATTTCTCAAATCAAGTATCAGTTGCGGGCTACATTCAGGTCATCCCTCCGCACAACTCCAGTACCGACTTCACTTTGAGTACGGCGATTACCGTGAAAGAGCAAGACCACGAGTACGTGGATGCGGGTAATCCAGGCCAAGGTATTGCCGAGGAAGTGATCCACGGTTCGATTGGAGTGAAAGTGAATCCGATCGCTGAGCCGGATGGACAGCTGTTAGTTGAAAACGCAGGCAGCGTAACTCAAACCGTGCAAGCTGATGCCAGTGGCAAGATTGATTTCACCATCAATGATGCGAGTGGCGGTCAAGCGGGGGCGAATGTCATTCGCTTTGATAACCTTGATAGCAACACCGCAGGCAGTTATCAGTCCGCAGAGTTGGTGGATCAACTGGTGGTCAGCTTTGGCAACGTACCGCCAGAAGTGTTGAACCAACTGCTGATCACCGGCGCCACCAACAACGGTGATGGCACATGGACAATCACCAACGAAGCCGATTTCAGCATCAAAGCGCCTAATGGTCTGGTGTATAGCAGTAATCACGACCCAGATAACAACGGTTTCAACGACATCAAGATCACCATCACTGCTAAAGTCTATGACCAAGGTGAAGACAGCAGCGAAGTGAAAATCACCAAGCAGGTGAGCACAGAGTTAACCTTGAGTTTCCCCGCCGTGGTCAAGGGTAATAACAGCGTTGCCGCGCAGCTCAACTGGGTTGGCGATGCCGATGATTTGGTGACTGGCAAAGAAGATAACGCGGTGGACTTGGGGCAACAGATCCAAGACAAACTCATGGTCAATGCCACTGGCTTTGATGCGGTGGCGGATGAGCTGAGTATTGTGATTAACGCGAGCGATCTGCCTGCTGGTGCCTCGATTGGTGGGCAAGATTTCAACTTTGTTGATGGTCAATATGTATTTAAAGGCACGCTGAATCCTGATGGTTCAATTTCTGGATTGGAAGGACTGGTGCTGATCCCACCGCGCGATTTTGCGGGTGACTTTAAGCTGCCGATCACGTTTGTGACGACAGATACTCAGTCGGGTGATGAGAAAACATTGACGGCGCAAGTGCCTGTCGCGATCTCTCCGGTTGCGGATGTACCCAGCAGCAGTGGCGATCAGCCACTCGATAATCATGTGACCCCAAGCATTACACTCAATGTGCAAGAAACGTTGGGTCTGGATGCGAACCATCAACCGACCGATTTGGCGAACGATACGCCAACGCAAGACGGTATCGCCTATGAAGATGGCATTGTGCATCTCAATCTCGCGATTGGTTTAGCGGATAGCCTCAATGGCAGTACGCAAGGCCAAGAAGTGTTAACCGAAGTGACACTGACTTTGAATGACACCAACTCTGGTGTCTTCGTGGATGCCAACGGCCAAAGTTTGGGAACCAGTATTACGCTCACTCAAGCTGAGTTACCAGCTGCACTCGGCGAAATTTACTTCAAACCAGCGCCGAACTATCCAAGCGGTAACGACATCAATACCGTGGGAATTACTGTGGCCGGAAAAGTCACTGACAGCACCGTATTTGATGAAACCAACGCCAGTTCACAAGGTGTGAGCAGCAGTGATGCCGATAAAACCTTCACCTCACAAGTCAGCTTTGAAGTGAAACCTGTGGTGGACGATATCACGATTGGCTCTGGTAGCCCGATTTCGGTGACGGGGGATGAAGACAGTTGGATTGCCCTTGCCGATCAAGGCAATGCGTTCAACGTTAGCCTGAATGACAATGATGGCTCGGAGCAATTTGTTTCCTTGGTTCTTACTGGACTGCCGACCGATTTCCTCGTCAAGTCACTGTCGAGTGACTATGTGGTGAAAAATAACGGCGGCGGCGAGTGGAGCGTGCAAATCCGCAATCCAAACTTAACCAGCTTGGATCTATCAGCGCTGGCGATTAAACCAGCCAAAGATTTCAGTGGTGAAGTGCAACTGGGGATCAAGGTCTATACCCAAGAGTCACTGCTTAACCAACCCGTGGAACATACTGGTCAATTTACCCTGCATGTAACGCCAATCGGCGACGATGTGGATATCACGCCAGCGCAAGAAGTGGCGGGCAATGAAGGTCAAGCGATTGACATCAGCCTTGGTGCGCAAATTCTCGATAAAGCACCAAGCTTACCGGGTGGGGCGAATTACACCGAAAACAGCCCAGAGACTTTGCGTGTTGAGATCTCCGGTGTGCCGGATGGCGCATCCTTGAGCTTGGCGGATGGCACTTTGGGAACACCTCTTGGTGGCGGCGTTTGGGTATTTGAAATTAATGCGCAGCAGCTTGATAAAGTGGTGTTCAATTCCGGTGATAACAACCAACTGAATTGGAATGGCAATCTGCATTTTAAAGTGCAGTCCGTGGATACCGGATTGGCAGGTGATCAGCACCTTGGCAGTGCGCAAGAGTTTGATGTGCATGTCGATGTGACGGCGGTGAACGATCGTCCTGAATTGATTAACGTGCAGGATCAAGTGACGGAAGAGGATACACCTCTACTGCTCAATAGCTTTACGTTGGCCGATATTGATGCCCAGTTGGATGACCCGAACGCTGACTATACGCTGCAAATCGGAGTGAATAGCGGTGTGCTGATCATCGACTCATCGCTTAGTAGCGGTTTGACCATTCAGGGCGATGGTACGGGGGCGCTTTCCATCACGGGTAACGTGGCCGAGATCAATGCTGCGATTGGCGCAGGCTTAGTGAAATTCGTCCCATCACCGGATTTTTATGGTCAGGTCGCCGTCACGCTTAACGTGAATGATAACGGCAATGCGGGGATCGAAATCGCGGGCGATGCATCAACCGCGCACGATAACAGCGCGCAGTTTGTGATTGATGTTACGGCTGTCAACGACAAACCCGAAGTGGATGGCATCCACTTGACCGCTCAGATTGATGAAGCGTCAGGGCAAAAACTGACAGGCATTACGGTGTCAGATGTGGATTATGCCGGATCACACACGAATGATGTGATGAAAGTGACACTGAGTATCAGCGAAGGCATTTTGAGTGTACAAGCGCCCGCAGGCAGCTCAGTGGCCGTCAGTTATGCCTTAGATGGCAGTGTGATCCTCGAAGGCAGCCCAGAGGCGATTAACGCGCTACTGAACCATAGTGACTCTGCTTACGGCTTATTTGTGGATGCAGCGGCTATCGCAGGGACGCAAATCAATCTCACCGTGACGGCGCAGGATATGGGCGTCTACTTCGAAAATGCCTCAGGTATGGCATTGGAGGAGAGCAAAACCTACCCGATTCAGGTCAATCCGGTGGCTAACGCGCCAAGCTTGAGCATGAATCCTGCCTTCGGTTATGCCCAGCAGATTTATGCTAATCAGAGCGTGAGTGCACAAGGGATTGCTCTTTTAGGCGCGATTGCGGCCTTAACGGATTTACATGAAACCTTGAGTTTGCGTGTCGATCATCTTCCAGCGGGAGCAAGCTTAAGCAGCACGGCAGGCTCAGTGACCGATTTAGGTAATGGTCGCTGGGAAGTCTCTCCTGATGCGTTAGAAAGTCTCAAAGTAGTCGGTTTGGAGGAGGGAGTACACACCTTGTCGCTTACAGCACTGTCTACCGAGAGTGATGGTAGCAGCGCACCTTCCGCAAACAGCATCGATTATCGGATTGAGATTGCGGCAGATGGCTCACTGCTGGATCATCGCAGTGCGACCGATGATAGCTTGCTGGTGGCGGACAATGGTGGCATGACGCTGCTCTCCGGTAGCGGTGATGACTTTGTTCAAGGCGGTGCGGGTGACGATGTCTTGGTCGGTGGTTTAGGTGCTGACATTTTGGTCGGTGGCACGGGCGCAGATATGTTCAAATGGACGCTCGACGGAGTCGACGATAAAGTTGACCATATCCGTGATTTCAATGTCAGCGAAGGCGATAGCATTGATCTGATTGATGTGGTGCAGGACCTCGGTAACCACTTAACCATGGAACAACTGTTGAACAACTTGAGCGTGTCTAATCAATTGACCGCGCAGGTGGTGGATAATGATGTCACCTTGCAAGTCACGACCGATAATCAGGTTCAACAAACCATTGTGATCGAAAACCTCGCGACTCAAATTGATTTCACGGGAATGAGTTCATTGGACATTATCGGCACCTTGTTAGATCAGAATTTGTTGCGTCACGACTAAGGCTCCATTTTACGACTGAATCATCAGCCCCTTCTTCTAGGGGCTGATTTTTTCTTCTCGCGATTTTTCTATTCCCCGTTTCCTTTCCTATACTTGGGAAAACGCGGTTCTCCTTCGGATAGAAAAACGTATGAATGACAAAGTGCTTGAGTCGGTTATTGAAATTACTGAGCAGAAAAATTCGCTGGCACTCAGTTACAGTATTTTGGCGACCTTGTCTGAATTGTTACCGCTCTCCACTGCGACCTTATTTCACCATCTTGGACGTTCAACCCTTATGGTGGCACGTTTAATGATTACCAAAAATGCTGCAGGTAAAAAGGAGTACCAGTGGCAATACGACCAAGTATGTGCCGACAATGGTTACCAGCACTCTCAATCGGAAATGGCGTTTTCCCAACAAGTGAATGGCCAATATCAATGCTTTTGCCCGATTCCGATAGAAGAACACTTTTCCGCAGAGCTGTGCTTAATCCTCAATAAAGATCCTGAACCTTATCGTATGTTGATCAACGGATTTGCGAAAATTTACCGTAATTACACGGTGATTTTGCATGAGAGTGAACGCGATAAGCTGACCGGATTACTCAATCGTCGAACGTTAGAAGACCGATTGCGCCACACCTTTGCCATCAATCCCTCGACAGAAGAGAATCACAAACTCTGGATCGCGATGTTGGATATTGACCATTTTAAAGCGATCAATGATCACTTCGGACACATGATTGGTGATGAAATTCTGCTTATGTTCGCTCAGCAGATGCAGCACTATTTCGGACCGTCTTCTCAACTATTTCGCTTTGGTGGTGAAGAGTTCGTGATTATTTTTTCAAGCGGTAATGAGCCACAAATCAAGCAACAGTTGGATGGCTTCCGTCAACAGATCCGACGCCATAACTTCCCGAGAATCGGTGAACTGAGCTTCAGCGCTGGTTTTTGCTCACTCAGGCCGGGTGACTATTTACCTACCATTCTCGACCATGCCGATAAAGCGCTGTATTACGCCAAAGAGCATGGTCGGAATCAGGTGCACTGCTATGAACAGCTGTGTGAGAACGGTAAAATTGCCAGCGCGCAACGGCCATTTTCTGATGACGTTGAACTTTTCTAAAGCGGTGTTTCCCTTCTTACTCTTACCTGCCAGTCCACACCATTAGATTGTTTGCACCCGAGCTTGCCATGGCCGAATCAGTAGCACAAAGACGCCTAGAGCGTATAGCATTGACCAGCCTAAACAGAGAAACACTCCAGCACACAGAACCAAAGCTAAGCCAGCAAGGTGTTTACTCCACCCCGTCAGGAGTTTGAATGCGGCTAACATCGCCAATAAGTAAACCAACACAAAAATGCCATTCGCCAGCTTGAGGAAGAATTCGAGATCAAGCCCAGTCAAATGACCAATAAAGCAAGAAGCAAACAGTACCACTCCGACGAGTAACGTTGCGTGGGCAGGAACCCCCCGAATCGAGACGCGAGCGATCGCACTTTCAGGACGATATTCTCGTGCTTGTGCCCACACCATGCGCGCTAAGCTTTGGGTGTAAAGGTTCAGACTGGCAAAACAGGCTAAAAAGCCAATCACACTGATCATGATTGCCCAGCGAGTGCCAAACAATTGGTCACTGAGCCAAGGAATCGCGCCACTATCAAATTGAGGAGTGCCAAAGGCACCAAATTTCAGTACGACGACGGAACACGCCCAGTAGGTCAATCCAGCGACAAAACTGCCGATCAAAATCGCCAATGGAAAATCGCGTTGCGGATTACGAAACTCTTCTCCCATATGGGCAAAAGCTTCAATGCCGACAAAACACCAGAACATGACTGCCAGCGCGGCTCCAATCGAGCTCCATCCTTCCTGTGTTAATGCAGGCATGACCAAATCTTGCGTGGTTACTTCACCACGCCACCAAAAAGCAATCACCAAACTGAAAATGGCCAACGCGATGAGGGTTTGTAAACGGCCTGATGACTTAGTACCCGCCAAATTAACCCCAACTAAGAGCAATATAGTTAGAGTTTGGGTCAGCAGTGGGTTAGCCAAAGGCGCTGGGAGTAAGGCTTGCAGAAAACTGGCGGCGAGCGTGACTGCCGCAGGAACGCCCACAGGAATAACGCTGAGAAACAACCATGCCACTGCACGTTCAAGGCGTGGATTAAATGCTTGGCGTACAAAGTAAGCGGTGCCCCCCGCATTGGGGTAACGTTTACCTAATTGCGCAAAGGTCAAGGCGATCGGGCAAATCGCAACAAACAGCAGCAGCCATGCCCAGAGTGAGAATACACCGGCGATCCCTGCGGCAATCGCTGGAACCATAAACAGCCCGGTCCCCATTAACGTCGTGGAAAGTTGAGCAATTCCTGCTCCCAGAGAAATATCCTTTTTCAGTTGATTCACTTTACGCCACCTGCACAGAATTTGAGCTTTAGCATACTCCATTCCATAAGGTCTTTCACTGAATAAACATTCACTCAAAAATCATTCAATCAAAATTCGAAGTGATATTTATCGCTCATTTATCTATATTTTCCCTTCATTTGCTTATATTGTTGCTCGCTCAGTCTTTGGTTTTAGGAGCTTGCATGACACTGACAGTGTGGTTATCGCTATTTACGATTTGTATTTTAGGGGCGATGTCGCCGGGGCCGAGTTTGGCTATGGTGGCTAAACACAGTTTGGCAGGGGGACGTAAGAACGGCTTTGCCGCTGCTTGGGCTCATGCGTTCGGGATTGGGGTGTATGCCTTTATTACCCTGATCGGATTGGCCGTCGTACTGCATCAATCTCCTGTGCTGTTTAAAACCATTAGCTATGCGGGTGCCGCCTATCTTGCCTACTTGGGCTGGAACGCTTTGCGTTCAAAAGGTGGGGTCGCGGCTAAGTTAGAGTCGGGCGAGTCGGTCAGCGTATGGCAATCAGCCAGAGAAGGGCTACTAATTTCTCTGCTCAGTCCTAAGATTGCGCTGTTTTTTATCGCGTTATTTAGTCAATACGTCGCGGTAGGCTCGGATTTGACCAGTAAGGCTGCGATTGTCATCACTCCCTTAGTGGTTGATGGTCTTTGGTATAGCTTCATTACTCTGATTTTATCTTCGCCTCGTTTACTCGATAAATTGCGCGCCCGTGCCGTGCTCATCGACAGGCTGTCTGGCTTGGTGCTGATTGCGTTAGCGATCCGAGTGTTGTGGACGGTGTAACTCATTTCATTAGGGTTTGAGCTGACCTCAAACCCTCTCGTCATCTTGTTAACGGCGTGGCGAGATCTCTTCACATTCCCCTTCAATCACATTGGCATGAGGCTGATAAGTCGCGGAAGATTTGAATTGAAACGCGCGTGCTTTGAGCTGTTTTTCTAAACGTTTGCCCGTAATTAACGCTGCGATAGTCAATGGAATCGCGAGCAGCAGACTAAAGATCAAAGCGAACACACCAGTAATCAGTGACAGTAAGGTGATCAGGAATCGGTTCATAATGGTTCCTCCAAGTAACAGAGCCACCTTACCCTGAACCAGATTAATCGAAAATGAACAATGTTCATTTTCACCATAACAGGACAAACTTGACGTATTTCTGACCTAAAGCGGGTGAGTCGGTACAAAAAAGCCGCCCACATCAGTGAGGCGGCAAGCTTGAGGGAGAGGTCGGTGTTGCTCATCGCCAAGCGATCAGCGCAGCACGACTTATGGTTGTTATTGTTTGACCCATTCCACCGGCCACGAGACTATCGAGTTTCGCTGCACGCAGTTTGGGTCTGTTGTGGAGACGGTGATTTATTGAGCGGGATAGGTCGGATAACGCACACCCATCATCTGTTCCATGCAATGTACCACTTGGCAGCTATAGCCAAATTCATTGTCATACCAAACATACAGAACACAACGGCTATCTTGTGCAATCGTTGCTGTGGCATCGACCACGCCCGCATAACGTGAACCCACCAGATCGCTGGAAACAATTTCAGTCGACTCGGTGTAATCAATTTGTCCTGAGAGTGGAGAATGGGTAGCCATTTCTCGCAAGTAAGCATTCAGCTCTTGCTTAGTCGTGGCATGAGCTAAATTGAGATTGGCTATCGCCATCGACACATTCGGAGTCGGGACGCGAATCGAATTACCCGTCAGTTTGCCAGTTAACTCAGGAAGCGCTTTAGCAACGGCTTTAGCCGCGCCTGTCTCAGTAAGCACCATATTGAGTGATGCGGCTCGACCACGACGCTCACCTTTGTGGAAGTTATCGATCAGGTTTTGATCATTGGTAAAAGAGTGGACGGTTTCGATGTGTCCAGAAGTAATGCCGAAACGGTCATTCACCGCTTTTAACACCGGAGTAATCGCGTTTGTGGTGCAACTTGCCGCTGAAATAATGGTGTCTTCCGGCTGAATCACCGATTCATTGACCCCAAACACCACGTTTTTAATATCGCCTTTACCCGGCGCAGTAAGCAGAACCTTACTCGCTCCCGGAGAGGCAAGGTGCTGGCTTAAGCCTTCGCTGTCGCGCCATACGCCCGTGTTATCCACCACCAAAGCGTTATGAATGCCGTAAGCGGTATAATCGACATCTTGTGGGGAATTCGCATAAATGACGTGGATGAAGTTACCGTTTGCGATCAGCGCTTTACGCTCTTTATCTATAGTAATACTGCCGTTGAATTGACCATGAACCGAGTCTCGACGGAGCAGACTGGCACGTTTTTCAAGATCGCCCTCTTTTCCACCACGCACAACAATCGCCCGTAGACGCAACGGATAACCTGCGCCGCTCTTTTCAATCAGTAAGCGAGCGAGTAGACGGCCAATTCGGCCAAATCCATACAGCACCACATCTTTGGGCTCAATAGCCTGAGCGGGTTGTAGTGCGGCGTCTAATGCGGTGTGCAGAAAATCATTCAAACCATGCTCATCGTCATGTTGCTGCCAATACTGGCTGGCAAGTTGGCCAATATCAATTCGGCAGGGGGCTAACTCAAGCGTCGATAACTGCTGCACTAAGGGTAAGGTCTTATCGAGTGCCAAAGGCTCACTTAAATAGCGCCGAGCGACACGGTGAGTCTTAATGATGTCGATCGTGGTCGCATTAATCAGGGTTTTACCGCACAACACGGCTTCAACCCCTTTCTGGCGATAGAGTTGACCAATTAAGGGAGACAGGGTTTCTGCAAGGGTTTGGCTTTTTTGCCAGTCTAGAAAGTAGTTCTCTGGACTCATGGTTGACTTGGGACCTTTCACGTTAGAGTTAATTCCCTCGCTGGGCATCGCCACAGCTTTGGGAGAGTGTTGATACAGATTATTTTTATACACACTTAAGTAGGGGGAGTGTGCACCATCCTATAATGCTTTCTACTCGAAGCCGCAGCAGCATGGGCTAGATTCATTGACCCTGAGCATAGCGTTATCTATACCCGTTTATCTATCCCCATAGTGATGAACTCACCTGCTGCTTATCTGCAACGCCAAGTGGTTTGGGATATCCGATTTCGGCATACCCAAGCGGATGGTTGTTATTTTTATGTGGCGCGATTGTAAAGTTGTGATCGTTTTTCTGCTAGGAAAAATAATGCATTGATATATCACGTAATAGTAGTGATTTTGATGAGTGTTTGGTCTATTTACTAAGGTTTAGTCAGGGTTGACATTGGCAGAGTTGGCGACTTATTTCGTTCCGATAATGACTAAGTTCAAAGTTTTTTCAGTGAGTAGATTTGCGTTTTGCAATTCAATGTGCAGTGCTTCGCGAAAATTGGCAGAATAAAGTGCTAGAAGGCGATCTTTGTCATCTGCGCATAAGAGAGAAAAAACAGCGGATAAAGTGGAAGCGGTGCGCTGCTACAAAAATCAAAAATGGGACAGCGGTGTCCCATTTATAAGTACGATGGTTGCTGGTTATCCCCTTACTACTTGAAGCTGCAGTGGTGTTGGCTGTAACTCCAAGTTGTTTGGGTATATCGCTTCTGTTTATGGATTGCTCGATTCTGAAGGCAGCTCAATCGTATTGATGTGCTTCAGTTCAACCAAAGGTAGCCAATGCACTTTAACCCCAGCCTGTAAGAACATGTCTTGGCTGACTTTGATTTTATCGCCCCAGCGTGACAGAAAATCTTCGGATTGCTCAGGACAATGTACGGCAGAGATCCCAGTTTGGATAATTTTGGCCGCGCAATTAGGGCAAGGGAAGTGGGTGACGTAAATCTCACAGCCATCCAAATCACGCTTGGCAAACAAAATCGCATTCTCTTCCGCGTGCAGCGTTTTCAAATACTTCATATCACGGTCATCGGTGCTGGCACTGTCAGAGATACCGTGTGGGTAGCCATTGAAGCCAACGGAGACAATCCGGTTTTGTTTGGTGATCACAGCGCCTACCTGCGTGGAAGGATCTTTACTCCACGAGCCAACTAATTCAGCCATTTGGAAAAAACGTTGCGCCCATTTTGAAATCATGTCGTTGTTCCTCATTCATTCGCGACATTGGTCAAGCCATCGAGTACGTAAGCCCAATACATTACTCTCGCTGATACTATCCTGATTTTTGTGATAAGAGTCTATAGCCTTTCTCTACTTGAAGCATTTGTGGTCTTGGCTAGGCAAAGTCGTTTGGAGATCTCTCTGTTGTGAACACGGTGCTTTTCTTGGTTTGAATGAGTGGGAAAACTCTTGCGAGCGGCATCACAGAGTGTGCGAAGGGCGAAAAAGCAGAACCTTCTTATTTTAGGATTTATCTTGTGCGAGATCTCTTACGTCTGATGTAAGAGATTTTAGCTTTTGATTGCAGACTTTAAATTTGTTTTGTTTTTATGTTATTGATTTATTTTGTCTTATGTTTGAAATTGCCTATCGGCCAGTAATAAAAATGCTCAACAGCGGTTGCTGAAATACGCTCATATCGTAAAGTCAATTCGTCAGCAGGAAGCGGACACGGAACAGGAAAGACCCAAGGATTGGTCATCTTCAGGACGAAGATTTCGATTGTTCAGGATGAATGGTCGGCAAGGAGAGCAAAGGACGTTAGCTGGACGCTTAATAACTAGGATGGTTATAAACGGAGAGTTAATGGACAACTTAATGGACTAAGCGAGTTCTGTCAGGATGACAGAGGAAGGGACACCGCTAGGAAGGCGATGAAACGGATTGCGCTGAAGGACACAGCAGACTATCAAGGAATAGATGCAGGGAGCACCTATTAGTAGCTGGATTGCTGCGAGTGAGAACTAAACCCCACTAAGCTTAGGCTTAGTGGGGTTTTCTTTTTTAGCTTCGCTTTTGTCTCTTGGCATCTTTCCGTATGCCACTGTGCTAACATACTGGCGGTCATTTACTTTAGTGGGGTTCCGTTATGCAAGCGCAAGTCAAATGGGTTGAAGATTTTCGTTTTATTGGGTTATCTAACTCCGGTCATTCGATTGTAATGGATGGGAACGGTGGAGCGAGTGCTCCAAGTCCAATGGAAATGGTGTTGATGGCCGCAGGTGGATGCAGCTCTGTCGATGTTGTGGATGGCATGAAAAAAGCGGGACAAAAAATCCATGGTTGCACCGCGCAATTGTCTGCTGAGCGTCGTGATACCGCGCCGAAACTGTTCACTCAAGTCAATATCCATTTTGTCGTCAGTGGTGAAGATCTGGATCAAGAGATCGTAGCGCGCGTCACCGCTGATTCTCTAGAGAAATACTGCTCAGTATGTTTAATGCTCGGGAAAGGTGTTGAGATGACTCATTCATGGGAAATCTGTACCGAATAACCCTTTTCTTGCTTGGCGCTGCAGTGCGTTGACTCTGTTTATCCATACCAATCATGGAGCTTATTTGAACTCATGGGGATGAACTTACGGAGCACGTACTTACAACGCCAAATTGTTGGGATATAGCCTTCTTATTCAAATGGATAGTCTCATTTGAAAAATGACGAAGTTGCGGTATTCCTCTCTCTATCCGTCTCGTGTTCGTCTATGCTGAACGAGGCGGATAAAGAGGTGTTTATCTCTCGCTTATCTTCTTTGCTACTTGTGTTTTAAGCCGTTTGGTTTTATTGATTTTGGGTGTACACCTATGAGTTTTTTCGAAAACATCTCGATCATCATGGCGCTGATTGCTGCCAGTTGTTTCTTTTCTATGTCAGAAATTTCTTTGGCTGCGGCGCGCAAAATTCGTTTGCGGCAGATGGCCGATGAAGGCGATGAGCGTGCCGAGCGGGTGTTAGAGCTGCAAGCTCGGCCAGGCAATTTTTTCACTGTGGTGCAAATTGGCCTCAATGCGGTTGCCATTATGGGCGGTATTGTGGGGGAATCGGCGTTTACCCCTTACATCCGAGCGCTGCTGGAAGGATGGATTCCAGCCAATCTTCTGTCACAAGCCAGTTTTGTGCTCTCCTTTATGCTCGTAACCAGTATGTTTATTTTGATTGCGGATTTGATGCCTAAGCGGATTGCGATGGCGATGCCAGAGCGAATTGCCACCAGTTTGGTGGGAGGCATGCTGATTTGCATTACTTTGTTAAAACCGTTTGTTTGGTTCTTCAATGGATTGGCGAACTTGCTGTTTCGCGCTCTCAGTGTACCGACCGAGCGTAATGATGAGATCACCTCTGACGACATTTATGCCGTGATGGATGCTGGCGCAGAAGCGGGCGTGCTGGATAAAGGCGAGCAACAGATGATGGAAAGCGTGTTTGAAATGCAGAGCATTCCAGTGACATCGGCCATGACGGCGCGCGAAAGTTTGGTGTTTCTTAACCTCAGCGACAGTGAGGAAGTGATCAAGCAGAAAATTTCTCAGCATCCGCACAACAAATTCTTGGTCTGTGATGGGCAGTTGGATCAGATCAAAGGTTACGTTGACTCGAAGGCCTTGTTAATTCGAGTGATTAATGGCCAAGGAATGAATCTCAAAGAGAGCAATGTGGTCATTGGTTGTCCGATTATTCCCGATACGTTAAGCCTTTCGGAAGCGTTGGAGTACTTCAAAATTAACCGCGTTGATTTTGCGGTGGTGATGAACGAATACGCGCTTGTCGTAGGCGTTGTGACGTTCAACGACTTACAAAGCGCGGTCATGGGCACTTGGGTGCTTGCCGAAGGGGAAGAGCAAATCGTCGCGCGTGATGGCAATTCATGGCTAGTAGACGGGGTGACACCGATCACCGACGTGATGCGCTCCTTTGCGATTGAAGAGTTTCCTCAGCAACAAAACTACGAAACGATCGCAGGATTTATGATGTATATGCTGCGTAAGATCCCGCGTCGTACGGATTCAGTGGTCTATGCCGGCTATAAATTTGAAGTGGTGGACATCGATAATTACAAAGTCGATCAGCTTCTGGTGAGTCGTGTTGAACCTCTCGAACCTATCGTCAAAGAAGAATAGAGGAAACCGATTTGCTCTTATTTGCACTTTTCATTTACTGATGAGTGATTAACCATGTTATCCCCTTACGACTGGAGGTTGTATCGCCAACTGGTTGGGGGATAGCTGAGTAATGGACGTTCATAAATCACGGGGGAATGAAGATGAGCGAATTAGAAAAAATGCTCAAAGGTGAACACTTTGACGGCGCATCCGCGGAAATTGAGGCACTGCGCAGCCAAGCGGGAAGGCTCAAGCTCGAGATCAACCAAAGTCTTGATGAAGCGGAACGCTATGCACTGCAACGTGAGCTGTTTGGTCATCTCGGTCATAAAAGTTGCGTACAGCCTCCTTTTCACTGTGAGTTTGGCAAAACCATTCGTATTGGCGATCACACCTTCATCAACATGAACGTGGTGATGTTGGATGGTGCACCCATCACGATTGGCGATCACGTATTAATCGGCCCGAGTACTCAATTTTACACCGCATCGCACTCTTTAGATTATCGTCGTCGCCAAGCGTGGGAAACCATCTGCAAACCGATTGTGATTGAAGATGATGTCTGGATTGGCGGAAATGTCGTCATTAATCAAGGGGTCACGATTGGTGCTCGTTCTGTCGTAGCGGCGAATTCCGTGGTCAATCAGGATGTTCCACCGGATACGTTAGTCGGTGGCACTCCTGCGCGTATTTTGCGCTCACTGAAAGATCCTGTCGAATCAATGGCAGAATGATCGTACGGCCTGGCGTTTTATCTCCTAACTGCTTGAGGAAGGGGTTACCACTTTGAGGTTTACTGTGAAACAGCAATTCATCACTCATAAGCACACCTTGTATGGTGTTGCGGCCATTTTGCTTTGGGGAAGCCTGATGGCATTAACGCGTCGTGTTGCTGAGGAGTTTTCACCGATTGGCGGCGCGGCGCTCATCTACACAGTGAGTACGCTGTTTTTGCTGTTTGCGATGGGGATGCCTCGACTCAAAGCGGGATCGAGTCGCTATATTCTGATTGGCGGTGCGCTGTTTGTCAGTTACGAAATTTGCCTTGCCTTAGCACTCGGTATGGCGAGCGATCGCTTACAAGCGATAGAGATGTCGGTGATTAACTACCTTTGGCCAGCCTTAACCGTATTGATCGCGGTGTTGCTGAGTCAGCGTGCGGTTAGCTTTTGGGTTTACCCGAGCGTTGGTTTGGCTTTCGCTGGTGTCGCGTGGACTATTGTCGCCGAACAAGGCATTTCGCTCGCCGATTTTTCCGCTCGCATCGCTACCAATCCAGCGGTTTATGCTATGGCATTAACGGGCGCTTTTATCTGGGCGATTTACTGCAATGTAACCCAACGTTTAGCACGAGGGCAGAATGCCATCGTACTGTTTTTTGCCGCGACCGCTGCCACACTCTGGCTCCAATACGCTTTGAGTAATGAGCCGGCACTCTCTTTTACTGGGTCGAGCATGGGGACGCTGTTATTAACGGGCATTGTGATGGGAAGTGGTTATGCACTGTGGAATGTGGCCATTTTGCGGGGGAACATGTTGCTGCTGGCAACGCTTTCTTACTTTACGCCGGTTATCTCAACCTTATTTTCATCGCTGATTTTAGGGGTGGTCCTCGGGTTAAGTTTCTGGCAGGGAGTGATCATGGTGACATTCGGTTCGCTGATCTGCTGGTGGGTGACTCGCGAGTCGAGTTCATCAACAGGGGAAGAGCCTGAAACGTCTCCGCCGCTTAAAGAACAAAGTTAACATTCAGCCCGCGACAGCGGGCTGAGATGAGTTAGCGAGCAACGCTCACCGTGAGCTGCAATTGGTAAGGTAATGCCGCCAAGCTTTGCTGCAAGTGGTTTTCGATACGCTCAATATCTTCTACCTCAACCGAATCATCCTCGGCCGTTTTTAACGCCACTTCGACCCACAGTTCACGTCCGACTTTAGCCACACCGTAAAGCTCAAGTGGTTGTTCGGCGTGCTCTTGCGTGGCTTGAACACTGTGTGATACGGCTTGCTGGATATCGTGGCTTGGAGCCATCAACAATATTTCGCGCAGAGCGGATTTCAGCATCCCAAGTGGAAGTTTTATAAAGTAAAACGACATCAACAGCATCATCATCGGATCGGCGTAGACCGAATAATGCGCCCAAGGGGTTAGGTTGATTAACCAAGCGGCAATAAAGCCAACCATGACCACTAAACTCAGTAAGGTATCCATCTGCCACTGTTTGACTTCTGCCGCAATCAGCCCGGAAGGGTGACGTCGGCTTAGGCCTGCCATTTTCCACCAAGCTAAAGCACAACCGGTGACGCTAAACACACCAAATAAGGTAGCGATAGAAGGATCCACTTCGCGTCCGCCACTGAGGAGAGCGGTGAGCGAGGAGTAGAGTGAATAGCTGACAATCAGCAAGATCACTAAACCTTTTATCGCGATAACTAGGGGTTCTAACACTGCGCGCCCAAAAGGGAAACGAGCGTCAGACGGTTTTTGAATAAAACGTGATACCGCCAGCGACAATAATGTTAACAGTAAACTCACCAGCGAATAGACACCATCAAAGACAATGACCATAGAGCCGACGAGTAGACCGACTAGCAAACCACTGCCAGCAAAGCCTGATGCGATAAGGGCAGAAAGCGTTAAAACACGCTTTTCATTAAAATTGGATTGAGAACACATCGTTAATTTCCTCGTAGGTTTCGCCGCATATTCTGGCGATTCATAGGGGAATCGCAATGTCGATTTACGTCGAGAAGAGGAGGATAAATTTCTATTTTAAAATAAATATAATTAAAACAGATGCTTAATTAACCTTTTCTGTGTCAGCATTTTTGACGCTGAGTGCGGGCATGCCTAGAAAGGAGGAGGATGTCTAGAAATCAAACAGATAATCACTCACCTTATCACTGAGCCAGAGAATGGCAGGGTTATCATGCATTCCGATAGGTTGGAATAAGCAGAAGTCTTCTTGCGTGAGACCGTACGTATGTTTAATCACGGTCAGTTGCTGCTCACGTAAATAGTGACGAATCAATGGCTCAGGCAATACGCCCCAAGCATTCTCACTCAAAATTGTATTGAGCATGTATTCAAAGCTTGAGAAGCCGATATAGCGACGGGAGAAAGGCTGCAGGTTCGGATTATCTTTTTCATTAAGATAGACCATGACGGCTTGCATAAATTTACGCAGTTCCTCATCGCTAACTCGTTTTTGTTTAACTAAAGGATGCTGGCTATTACACACTGACATGAGGCGGATTTTACCCAAAGGTTGGTAAGTGATGCGCGGATCGTCTAAGCGCTCATAATCGACGCCGAAAGCGCAGTTGACTTGTTGTGTCGCGACCAAGTTGGCTAAATCGCCACTGGAGGCCAAAACCATATTAAAAGAGGTGTTGGGAAAGAGTTTGTGCAATTGGCTGGCGATATCTTGCCAAAAATGGTCTGGGAGTGAATCATCACGCGCGATCCATATCTCGGCGGCAAATTCACTGCACGCTTGAGCGCAAGTCTGGCGAATACGTGATGCCGTGATGAGTAAACTCTCGCAATCTTTGTAAACGGCTTTGCCCGCTTCGGAAAGGGTTAAGTAGTTACCCGCTCTCACAAACAGCGCCACATTGAGTTCTTTTTCCAGCGCTTTGATCGCCATGCTTAATTTAGTACGATTGCAATCGAGTTGACGCGCGGCTTCAGAGACGGAGCCTGTATTGGCGATAGTGCAAAAAGCTTCGATTTGTGACAGGTTCATAGCAGACCCAAGTGGTTCAAACTTTTGGGATAATAAACAAAATTCACTGTGCTGCCTATCGGCATAAATTCTCGACAAATGAGGCCGAAATGGATTTTCTTAACAAAGAATGCGTTGTAACTCTATGAACTTGACTTCATTTTGGTTTACTCTTGGCAGCATTGCCCGAATACAAGAAGTAATACGGAGGCCATGATGGCACACGACTGGGATGAGTACGCAGCAAATTGGGAAAAAGACCCAGCGACCCATGCTTTTGCGCAAAGCGTATTTGAACATCTGACAAAAATCCTCTCTTTGCAGGGAAAGCATATTTTGGATTTTGGCTGTGGTACAGGCTTGCTAAGTCAGCGGATGTCGCCGCTTGCTCGTGATATTGTTGCGCTGGACTCATCAGAAGCCATGATTGAGGAGCTGGATCGCAAAGAACTACGCAACGTTGAGCCTGTGGTGGATTGCTTAACCCGCGGTTTGGTTGCTCAACATCCAGCCTTTCGTAAACAGTTTGATTTGGTCGTTGCCTCATCGGTATGCGCTTTCTTACCGAATCTTCAAGATGTGACCGATATTATTTTCACGCTAGTGGATGAAGGCGGGTATTTTGTGCATTTTGATTGGTTAGCCGATGGCAAATCGGAAATAGGTTTGAGCACGACGGAGATTGAAGCTGTGCTGCGTAATGCGGGGTTCTCTGCCGTGGAGACTCGGGTCGCTTTTGATGTCACTACCGCACAAGGAACACAATCTGTCGTGGTTGGAATGGCTCGTAAGTAATTCATCGATTCATAGAGTTCGTTATAGCCGCTACTTGTACAGCGGCTTTATTTTTTCGCTTTTTGCTATCCCCCTTCCTACTTGAAGCTGCAGCGGTGTTGGCTACGTTCGTTCACCCCAATCACATCGTCTATCTATGCTCATGGGGACTCTCTCACTTGCCGCCTACCTGTAACTCCAAGTTGTTTGGGGATAAATCTTACCGACACTGTTTCATTCATTGGGTTATTGCATATCAATTTCGTTAACAATGTGATTTACATATCTTTTCCAAATCGTAAATTGACCATTTACTTCTTTTCACTAACAAAAATTCAACCTTGAGCCTAAACTAATGATTGAATAATCAAAGACGAGACTCAGTTCCCCGAGTACACGTCTCAGTTTCTGTTTATTGACTGACAACTCATGGCTAGGGTTATTAACAAAAATCAAAAACAGAGCAACAAAGGAAAGGGTCAGCGTTTGCTGACCCTTTCCTTTTTCACCCATTTTCATCTCAAGTTAACTGGCTGTTCAGTTGCTGGCATAGCCACCGAATAGCTCGGTCATTCATGCTGGGTTTGTTCCAGACTAAGCTATAAGCCACCTTGCCATATTCAAAGGGTAGGGCTTTTTGCACCAAGCCTTGAGCTTGCATTGCGTGATCCGCCCATCTCTTTGAACAAGTGAGCAGCAAATGTGTCTGCCGACACAAAATGGCCGCTGCACCAAAGTCAGGAGTGGCAACAGCAATGCGTCGAGTTTCGTGTTGCTGAGTCAGGTACTTCTCAAAATACGGCTCATTGAGCTCATTATCGAGAATGCCGATGTGTTTATAAGCAAGGTAGGCTTCGACACTGAGTTCCGCGTGAGCGAGAGGATGATCAGCACTCATCAAACAGACCAGCTCATCCGATTCGATTACCTGCCAAACTAAGTCTTGGGCAAAGGTTGGGGGCTGGCTGATGTCATGTGGCAAAAGAATGCAATCAATTAAGCCACTCTGCAAAGCCTCAAACCCATAATGTTCTTTGGAGTGAATCGTCATGGAGAGCTCGGATGAGCAAGCGGCGAGAATCGCAGTGACTTTGGGCGCAAATAGCTCAAATGTACTTTCACGCATCGCTAAACGATAGTGGCCTTGGTATGCCTGAGGATCGAATTCGGTGCAGTGCAATAAGCCATTCATACTGGACAGAACATGATGCACTGTTGGCCCCATTTGCTGTACATAAGGGGTCGGGATTAACTGATTTCCATCCCGATAAAAAAGATCGTCATTAAGCAGTTCACGCAATTGAGCGAGGATTTTACTGATACTGGATGGACTTACACACAGTCGAGCGGCGGTTTGGGTAACACTGCGCGTGTTGAGCATGACATGCAGGGCTGTCAGGTGTTTTAAGCTAAATCGGGAGAGGTGAATATAATCCATAAAAAGTCTATGCAGAGAACAGCTGAGCCAAGAATACCACTGTGGCACGAAAATCAAACCGATAAATGTGCCAAGATAACTCGGATTATGCCGTGTAGTCAGTTTGTTATCGTATTTTCCGAGTCATGACTTATGCCGTAAGTAATCTTTCTATTTCCGCTAACACTTGCGGATTGGCGATAGCCCCAAGGTTTTTCACTTCGTCACCATGACACACTTGTTTGACGGCCAGTTCGACCAGCTTGCCCGATTTCGTGCGCGGGATTTCGCTGATAGCATAAATGTGAGCAGGAACATGGCGTGGAGAGCAGCGTTCGCGCAGTAAGCTGCGGATTTTCCGCTGCAGCTCGTCATTAAAGGGGACATTTTGCGCGAGTTGAACGAATAGAATCACCTGTTCATCGCGGTCAATCTGGCGGCCAATGGCAATCGAATCGTGGATCTCAGGTAATGCATTGACTTGCTGATAAATTTCAGCGGTGCCAATCCGAACACCACCCGGGTTCAGAACGGTGTCGCTGCGACCGAAGAATAATACACCTCCCTTGTCGGTGATTTCGATTTCATCGCCATGATGCCAAACTCCCGGGTATTTATCCCAATAAGCTTGGTGATAACGGCTGCCATCATCATGCCAAAATCCAATCGGTTGATTGGGGAAACTGTTTCGGCATACCAGCTCTCCACGCTCAGCGACGATGGCCTCTCCATGCTGATTGTAAGCCACGACATCCAAACCTAAGCCCGCACTTTGGCATTCGCCCTGATAAACCGGAGAAATAGGGTTACCAAGCACAAAGCAGCCGCAAATATCCGTGCCACCAGAAATAGAAGCCAGATGCAGATCGGATTTGACATGCTCATACACATAGTCAAATTGCTCGGGATAGAGCACCGAACCGGTCGAACACAGGGTTTTTAAGTGGCTTAATGAGTAAAAATCGCATGGAGAAAACTGATTTTTTTGCAGTGTTTCTAGGTACTTGGCAGAGGTGCCAAACAAGCTGACTTTGGCTTCGTCAACCAGAGCCCATAACGCTCCCGCTTGTGGGTAGAGTGGATGCCCATCATAAATCACTAAGGTTGCGCCACTGGCGAGTGCAGAGACATGCCAGTTCCACATCATCCAACCTGTTGTCGTGTAATAGAAAACGCGATCTTGTGGCTGGATATCACAGTGTAACTGATGCTCTTTCAAATGATTGAGTAGCGTACCGCCAACGGAGTGCGTGATGCATTTCGGTTTGCCCGTTGTTCCAGAGGAATACAGAACAAACAGCGGATCGTTGAAACCAATCCGGCGGTATTCGACTCCTCGCGGTTGATAACTGGCGAAAATCGATTGCCAGTCAGAAAAGCTATCATTGAAATCCGGTGTGAAGTTGCGATCTTGCAGATATTCGATTTGACAGGTGTTGACTAGGCTTGGCAGGGCGCTAGCTATCTGAGCATTACGCTCTTGCATGGGAAACGATTTACCGTTAAACGTGTAGCCATTACAACAAAACAGAATTTTCGGTTGAACTTGACCAAAGCGTTCAATCACACTTTCCACGCCAAAATCCGGTGACGTCGAAGTCCAGATTGCCCCTAAACTGGTGGCGGCTAACATGGCAATCACGGTTTCGGGTAAGTGGGGAAGATAGCCAGCCACGACATCACCCTCTCCAACGCCATTTTGTGCCAACCACTGTTGAACGACGGAAACATGATCACACAACTGCTGCCAACTGAATTTCTTGGTATGGCCATTTTCATTTTTAAACCAGAGGGCGATCCCATCGGGATTTTGGAATGCGTATGAGAGTAGGTTTTCTGCGTAGTTGAGCTGAGCTTGTGGAAACCAGATCGAATCACGAGCGGGAACCATGGTTTTACCAAAACGAGGTAGTCCTTCACCAATAATGCAGTTTCCGCGATAGCCGATCACATCGCAAAATTGCCACACCTCAAGCCAGAATTGTCGTGTTTCAGCAACAGACCACTGATGCAACGAAGAATAACTGTCGATCGCTTCACCTTGCATGTTCACATGTGCGATGAACTGTTGCAGGTTAGAAGCGGAAATGCGCTCGTGGCTTGGCGTCCACAATGGTGTAGTCGATGACATAATATTCCCTGTCTAAAAATCAATTCTGACGTGATCACTGTGAACAAGTTTTGTCCTCGCAAGTTCGAAAGTCAACTTGACTGGTCAGGATCAGGCCTATGAAAAATAACTAAAAAGTGCACAATTGTAAAATTATTGTTACATCGATATTATCTTGATTGAGCAAGGTCCCATTGGCAGTTCAGATTGGGCTAGGTAGGCTTAATGTAATGAATTTGTTAAGGAGCAGGGCGATGACTCAGTATCACTCTAAACCCGTCAGTGAGCATGGTCATATTGATTGGGATCAGGATGAGCATGCGGTTTGGCATGAGCTGATCACTCGCCAGCAAGAGGTGGTGAAAACCAGAGCCTGCCAAGCTTATTTAGATGGTTTGAATATGCTTAATTTGCCGACAGATCGCCTGCCACAATTGCCGGAAATAAACCGAGTATTGCAAACAGAAACCGGTTGGCAAGTTGAGCCTGTTCCGGCATTGATCAGTTTTGATCGCTTCTTTGCCTTACTCGCCGATAAGAAGTTTCCAGTGGCCACGTTTTTGCGGCGTCGAGATGAGTTTGATTATCTCCAAGAGCCGGATTTCTTCCATGAAGTGTATGGTCACTGCGCTATGCTCACGCACCCTGATTTTGCCGCTTTTACTCATGTTTATGGCCAGCTAGGTGCTAAAGCCACCCCCAAAGAGCGTAGCTACTTAGCGCGTTTGTACTGGTTTACGGTTGAGTTCGGCTTAGTTCAAGAACAGGGACAAACCAAAATTTATGGCGGGGGCATTTTGTCGTCACCGGGTGAAACGCTTTACGCTTCAGAAAGCACAATCCCAAAACGTGAGCCGTTCGATATTATGCAAGTGCTACGCACTCCTTACCGCATTGATATTATGCAGCCGATTTATTATGTGTTGCCGGATCTCAGTCAACTGTATCAACTCAGTCAACGCGATGTGATGGGCTTGGTGTGGCAAGCTATGCAAGACGGGTTACTCCCGCCTCTTTTTCAACCAAAGGAACAACAACATGCTGGATGAATTACGTTGTGAAGCGTGCAGTGCAGACGCTATCGGTTTGACATCAGAAGAGCAGCAACAGCTGCTCAGTGAACTGGATGGTTGGGCATTAATTCACCGAGACGGTATTGCCCAACTTGAAAAGCGGTATCGCTTCAAAAACTTTAAACAAGCGTGGGCATTCTCTAATCAAATTGCTGAATTGGCAGAACAAGAATTTCATCATCCGGCCATTTTATTAGAATGGGGCAACGTGACCGTGACTTGGTGGAGTCATTCTATCAAAGGTCTACACAAAAATGATTTTATCTGTGCTGCGAAGTGTGACGCCTTAACATAATCGTTGGAAAACGCCTTCACACCTTGAATGTTGCAGGCTAAATGGTTTTTAGTTGTTCAGGGATTAAAAAGAAAAAAGCCAATCACAAAAGGGTGATTGGCTGATAAAACAAATGTGAACAATTTCATTCACTAACAACGTCAGTTGGCTAGGTGACCCTCGGCTTAATTAAGGGTCATTCCTATAAATGCACTATCTGTGCCAAGTTTAATAGGCACGTATTTGTGTGGTTTTTGTGCATTCCTTGCGGAGTTGCTGTTCATTTGGTTGCATTGTGCAATTGCAAAATGCAACGGCTCGCAATCCGCTTCAAACCTCTGTTAAATCCATCCTCGTATGGGCTGAAAGATCGAAAATAGCCATTTCTTACGTGAAGCGGTAGCCGTGCTGGCCGCATTCGTTCACACCAATTACACCGTGTATCTGAGCTCTTCGTCATTTAACCCCTACCTGCAACGTCAAGTCGTTTGGGTGTTAATCCGCGAGTTAGCACTGGCTGCCTATCAATTTCATCGGTATTTTAAAATTCATTTTATGTTTCAGTTCAAAGTATTTTTATTCCTTAAAAAGGGATTCTTTAGCTTTGGATGGGTATTTTTTGCGATTTAAGCTTGAAATATCTGCTTGTCCTGCTAGGGTAAAAATGGGCATTTAATTTGAACACAAAGGAAATTGTTGTGATGTTTACCGCTACGCCTTGGATGATTTATCCGCAAATCATGCACAAACCTGCGCTGCCGTGGGTATTTCGTCGGCCAACACAGGAAGATGGTTTGTCGATTCATGAGCTCATCGCGCAGTGTGCGCCGCTCGATCAGAATTCAGCTTATTGCAACTTTCTGCAGTCCAGTCATTTTCAAACAACATGTTTGATGGCTGAACAGCAAGAGTTGTTGGTCGGATTTGTTTCTGCGTATCGCAAGCCGGAACAGCAGAACGAGTTGTTTATTTGGCAAGTGGCGGTGCACCCGAGTGCACGCGGTAAAGGTTTAGCCTATCAGATGCTCAAACATCTGCTGGCGCGCGAAGATTTAGCCGACATCACGGTTCTTGAAACCACCATTACGCGCTCCAATCAAGCGTCTTGGCGGCTGTTTCAAAAGCTCGATAGAGAGCAGGGAGAGCAGGGCAGTGTATCCACTTTTTTGGATGAAACCTGCCATTTTGAAGGAGAACACGACACGGAATATCTCTATCGTATACCTCTTCAATCATCGAACTGACCTAAAGGATAACAAATCTGGTTATGGATATTTTTAAACACCACGAATCTCAAGTGCAGTCTTACGCGAATCATTTTCCAGTGCTATTTGGCACCGCCAAAGGCAGTTGGCTTTACAGCCAGCAAGGCGACGCTTATCTGGATTTTCTCTCCGGCGCGGGCGCGCTGAATTATGGCCACAATAATGCTGTCCTCAAACAAGCTCTCCTTGAGTACATCGAACGTGATGGCTTAACTCACGGATTGGATATGCATTCTGAAGCCAAAGCGCAGTTTATTCAGGCGCTACAAACGCACATTCTTGAGCCGCGTGGATTGAACTACAAACTGCAGTTTACTGGCCCAACCGGAACCAATGCGGTCGAAGCGGCGTTAAAGTTGGCGCGCAAAGTGACAGGTCGTCATAACGTCGTGACATTTACGAATGGTTTCCACGGTTGTTCACTCGGGGCGCTTGCCGCGACGGGTAATCAGCATCATCGTCAAGGCGCGGGTTTAGCACTCTCAGGCGTTTATCGTGTGCCTTATGATGGTTACGCTGGCGTTGATGGACTCACTTTGTTTGAAACCATGTTGCAAGATAACTCGTCCGGTTTAGATAAGCCTGCCGCGGTATTACTGGAAACGGTACAAGGCGAGGGAGGTTTGAACGTTGCTTCGGACGCTTGGTTACAACGTTTACAGGCGATCTGCCGTGCTCAGCAAATTTTGTTGATTGTGGATGATATTCAAGCAGGTTGTGGCCGTACGGGGACGTTCTTTAGTTTCGAGCCAAGCGGCATCGAGCCGGATATGGTGACCTTATCGAAATCGCTCAGCGGTTACGGACTACCCATGGCATTAGTGCTGTTTAAGCCCGAGTGGGATCAATGGAAACCAGGAGAGCACAACGGGACTTTTCGTGGCAATAACCATGCTTTTGTCACCGCCACTCGCGCGCTAGAAGCCTACTGGGCGAATGAGGATTTTCAAACCCATATTGCCGCACGCAGTGAGCAAGTGACTCAGGCATTGCTGCAGTGTTTGAGTCGTTATCCGACGTTATTTTCTGGCCTAAAAGGACGCGGCTTAATGCAAGGTCTGGCTTGCCATAATGGGGACATTGCCCGCGAGATTGCCGCGATCTGTTTTCAAAAAGGGTTGATTATTGAAACTGCGGGTGCAGAAGATGAGGTGCTGAAAGTGTTTTGCCCCCTCACCATAACCGAAGCGGATCTCGCGCACGGATTGACCATTATTGAGCGCTGTGCTGCTCGAATAGCACCGCGTGGATTGCAGCAAGCCTCCTGACTCATCCGAAACAAGCACAAAAATAAGGAGAAAACATGATTGTTCGAACGCTAGAGCAGTGCCGCCAAAGTGAACGTCGAGTGGTGGCAGAAAACTGGGAAAGTGTGCGTATGTTATTGAAAGATGACCATATGGGGTTCTCTTTTCATATCACGACCATCTACGCAAACACCCAGACGCATATTCACTACCGCAACCACCTCGAATCAGTGTACTGCATGTCGGGTGAAGGCGAAATTGAGGTTGTGGGTGGTAAAACGTATCCGATCCAACCAGGAACCTTGTACATCCTAGATCAGCATGATGAACACTACTTACGCGCCTTTTCAAACGAGATGGTGATGGCGTGCGTCTTTAATCCGCCACTCACTGGACACGAAATTCATGATGCGGAAGGTGTCTATCCGCTGGATAAAAGTGAATTAATGTCACAATGTCATAAGGAGAAATGATGTCTTACACCGTAGAGAAAATCGGTGGTACTTCGATGACCGCTTTTGATGCGGTATTGGAAAATATTTTACTCAGGCCCGAGCAGCCCTATGGTCGAGTATTTGTGGTCTCGGCTTATTCGGGCATGACCGATGCCTTACTGGAATGCAAACGCACTGGTGCGCCTGGGATTTACCAAAAAATAGCCAAGCATGATGAGAGTTGGCGTGATGCAGTTTACGCCCTAGAACAGCGCATGCTGCTGATTAACGAAAATATGTTTGCAGATGCAATGACGCGTTTACGCGCGGATAAATTTATTCGTGCTCGTTTAGCCGAAGCCATAGCCTGCATCCAAAACATTTTGCAAACCTGCCAATATGGGCAGTTTTCGCTGCGCCAATACTTACCGCAAATTCGTGAGTTTCTTGCCTCGCTCGGTGAATCGCACAGCGCTTATAACACAGCACTGAAGCTCAACACACTAGGTGTTAACGCCCGCTTTGTCGATTTGTCTGGTTGGTGCGAAGCGACGCAAGGCAACCTCGATCAGGTGATTGAAGAAGCGTTTCGCGATATTGATGTGACGAGTGAGTTGCCGATCGTCACTGGCTACGCTTCTTGCCAAGAAGGGTTGATGCGCACCTATGATCGCGGTTACAGCGAAATGACATTTAGTCGAATTGCGGTGGTTACGGGCGCTCAGCAAGCCATCATCCACAAAGAGTATCACTTGAGCTCGGCCGATCCGCGCCTGGTCGGCGCAGAAAAAGTGCGCCCGATTGGCTTAACCAATTTCGATGTGGCGGATCAATTGGCTAATCTCGGTATGGAGGCGATCCACCCCAACGCGGCAGCAGGGTTAAGACAAAGTAATATCGATTTGCGGATCAAAAATACCTTTGAACCTGACCATTCTGGCACGTTAATTACAGCCTCACATCAGCCGCAGCAAGATAGAGTGGAGATCATTGCAGGACGAGATAAAGTGTTTGCGTTGCATCTGTTTGACCAAAGCATGGTCGGGATGATGGATAAAGTCAGCCATGAATTGATTGAATGGATCCACGCAGCGAAAGTGCAGTTGATCGGTAAAGAGATGAACGCCAACTCAGTCACTTATTATCTGAGTGGCAGCAGCGAGCCACTCAATCACATTCGCTATCAAGCGGAGAAGCGTTATCCGCAAGCGAAAGTCTCAGGGCGAATGGTTGCGCTGATCTCAGCGATCGGTGCGCACATGGAAACCAACAAAGTGCTCGCCCAAGGATTGCAAGCGTTACTGGAACACCAGTTGCAACCCATGGCCGCGCACTCTTCGATGCGTAATGTGAATGTGCAGTTTGTGGTGGATGATGCAGATTACGCAAACGGGGTGTGCGTGCTGCACCAAGCGTTAATGCCCTTTGCACAGCCATCGTCAGCGAGAAAAGTGGCGTAAACTCCGTACTTGTTGAATAGAAATTCGAGCAATAAAAAAGAGGCAGAAAAATCTGCCTCTTAGACCAAGTTCAGCAATCATCAGTGCAAGGTCGGGCTAGGTTGCTGCTGAGCCTGATTGATGTAAACCACCAATACCACAGTAGGGAAAACGCTACGATAAGGTGGCATCAGCACCCTGTCTTGGCAGCGCTGCGGAAAGCTCATACTCATAGGCCAAGCATTGGCCGGATGAGTCTTTGGCTGCGCTTCAACAACACTCAACTGTAAATGAGGCAGTTTAGTCATTTCGCCCTCCTTGCCCTGTTCACCTTACTCGATTACGCCGCAGACTCTTTGTCTACTTCGCTGACCATGGCTTCGGTGGTGATCATCAAGCCAGCAATGCTTGCGGCAAACTGTAGCGCTGAGCGTGTCACCTTCGCAGGATCCAAAATGCCCATCTCTAACATATTGCCAAATTGGCCGGTGGCAGCGTTGTAGCCGTAATGCTCATCGCCCGTTTTGACTTGATTTGCGATCACTGAAGCTTCATCCCCTGCGTTGATGGCGATTTGACGCAGTGGTTCTTCCATCGCTCTTAGCGCAATGCGAATGCCGACATTTTGATCGTCATTATCACCTTGTAAATTGCTGAGCTCGTTGGCAATTTTCAGCAGAGCGACACCACCGCCGGCCACAATCCCTTCTTCCACTGCGGCGCGAGTGGCGTGCAATGCATCATCCACGCGATCTTTTTTCTCTTTCATCTCCACTTCTGTTGCCGCACCAATTTTGATCACAGCAACCCCACCAGAGAGTTTGGCAATGCGTTGCTGCAATTTGTCCCGATCGTATTGCGATGTGGTGTGTTCCAATTGATGTTGGATCTGCGCGATGCGATCTTGGAGGGCACTTGGCTCGGCAGCGCCATCGACAATCGTGGTATTGTCTTTATTGATGGTGACTTTTTTCGCGCTACCCAGATCGTCCAGCGTCACTTTTTCAAGCTCAAGACCTATTTCCTCGCTAATCACTCGGCCAGCAGTGAGGGCCGCGATGTCCTCGAGCATTGCTTTGCGCTGTTCACCAAAGCCTGGCGCTTTCACCGCTGCCACTTTAATGATGCCACGCATGCTGTTAACCACTAATGTCGCAAGCGCATCGCCATCCACATCTTCAGCAATGATCAGCAGCGAACGGGAAGCTTTAGCCACGGATTCTAAAATCGGTAGCAGTTCACGAATGTGGCTGATTTTCTTGTCTACTAGCAAGACGTAGGGATTCTCCAACTCAACACAGCCCGCTTTGGGTTGGTTGATGAAGTAAGGGGAAAGGTAACCGCGATCAAATTGCATACCTTCAACCACCGAGAGCTCGTTTTGTAGAGCTTGTCCCTCTTCAACCGTGATCACACCATTGCGGCCAACTTTCTCCATCGCTTGCGCGATGATTTCGCCGATCGCGTGATCGCTATTAGCGGAAATGGCACCGACTTGAGTGATCGATTGGGTGTCACTGCAAGGTTTGGCCAGTTGGTGCAATTTCTCGACCGCTGCGGAGACTGCTTTGTCGATACCGCGCTTAAGATCCATGGGGTTCATGCCAGCGGCGACCGCCTTCATCCCTTCATTGATCAACGCTTGGGCCAACACGGTTGCTGTAGTAGTGCCATCGCCCGCTTCATCGTTGGCTTTGGACGCCACTTGTTTGAGCATTTGTGCGCCCATGTTTTCGAATTTATCGGCGAGCTCAATCTCTTTGGCGACAGAGACACCATCTTTAGTGATGGTTGGCGCACCATAAGATTTATTGAGCACAACATGGCGACCTTTGGGCCCGAGCGTAACTTTGACAGCGTTGGCCAGTAAATTTACGCCACTAAGCATTTTCTGTCTGGCGTCGGTTGAAAACAGAACGTGTTTTGCTGCCATTTCGTTATCCTCCTTTTGCTGCAACAAATTATTCTACAATCGCTAACACATCAGACTCGGAGAGGATCAGATACTCTTTACCGTCCACTTTCTCCGTTTTCACACCGTAACCATCGTTGAAAATGATCTGGTCGCCGGTTTTCACTTCCATGCGTGCGCGATCGCCATTCTTCAGCGGACGACCTAACCCCACCGCAACAACTTTGCCACGGTTTGATTTTTTGACGGATTGAGAAGTGAGTACGATTCCGCCCTCAGACTTGTTTTCGACTTCCAGTCTTTCAACAATCAACTTGTCATGTAAAGGACGAATATTCATTGGGAATGCCTCCTACTTAAATGTCACTATCAAGATAAAAGGCCGGTAGGATTGTTTGCAAAATGAGCTCAGTTTCACGCGAAGCTAGAAGCAATCAATCCAGTCTCGGCGGGGCATCACTGCCACTCGCCGATATAAATAGGGTAAGAAAATCGAAGTTCAAGAGGGGAAATAAAAATTTTTTCTAGGGTTTGATGGCGGCTACAACATCACCAAACTGGCGGTGCCGAGGAAGGCAAAAAAGCCGACCACATCGGTCACGGTGGTGAGAATAACCGAACCTGCCAGCGCGGGATCGAGCTTGAATTTGTCCAAAATTATCGGGATCAACACCCCAAATAATGCTGCGGTAATAATGTTGACCACAATTGCCAGCGCAAGGGTTGCGCCGATCACCGGCTCTTGGAACCAAAGTGCCGCCATACCACCGATGATCAGCGCCCAGACGAGACCATTGATCGAACCAATTCCCAGCTCATTTTTCAGCAAAGCAAAACGGTTACCCACGGTGATCTGATTAAGCGCCATCGCGCGTACCATCAAAGTCAAGGTTTGGCTTCCCGCAATGCCACCCATCGAAGCGACAATTGGCATCAGCACCGCTAAAGCGACAACTTGCGAAATGACATTCTCAAATAAGCCAATGGTGATGGAGGCAAGAATGGCGGTCAGAAGGTTAATGCCGAGCCACAACCCGCGTTTTTTCGAGCTTTTGATGACTGGCGCGAACAGATCATCACCTTCATCCATACCGGTACCGGCCATCAGGCGTGCTTCATACATTTCACGTTGCACGCTGAGCGCAAAATGCCAGTCAATTTCACCAATCAAGGTTTCATCGTCACTCAGTACTGGCACAATTGGTAATGTGGTGTGTTCGAGGGCATCCACCGCGTCTGATAAGGTTTGCTGCGCATTGAGCGTCACCAGTTCTTCCATACGCAAGTTCTTGAGCTGAGTGGTTTCTTCGGCTTGCAATACATCACTAAAGCTTACTAAGCCACGGAACTTTTTGGCTTTGTTGATGAGGTAAATGTATTGAGGGGAGTCGTAGTGATATTTATCCAACAAGACTTTGGCGCGGCGAACACTGATGCTAAAAGGTAAGGTATAAACTTTTCGATCCGCCCAGTGGCCAATTTCATCATCTGCAAACTCGTTGGCTTGGTCGTATAGCTCAAGTTCATCACGGTTAATAAGGCTTAATGCTTCACTGATGATGTCATCGGGTAGCGAGTCTTCCCACTCGATCAGTGACAGGTTATCGAGCTTAGCCAGCGTCAGTTTGAGTTCAATTTCCGACAACGCGTTAATGACCGAAATCCGCACCTCGGCGCGCATCTCGGTTAGCACATCTATGTGCATCTCCAGTGGCAAACTGCGCCATAAACGTACCCGTTGTTCCACGGGAAACGCTTCTAAAATCAGAGCGATCGAGCCTTCATCTAAGCCATTTTCCACCATCTCACCGAGTAGATGGGTTTGCTCGGATTCTTCGGCGGTGGCAATCAATTCAATTTGTTGAGATAAGTCTTGGTATTCGCTCAAAATTACAATCCCTTGGGTAGCTGTTTTCTTTCTGGTTTTTTGACCGCTTTCTCGGGTGCCTTTTGTAAGACAATCACAGGGCGAACAATAAATAAGTTGTTAGGGTAGAGCACGCGGTTGCCTTCAAGGGTTTCCAATTCAACATTCAGCAGCGCCATGTCAATGATCTTACCTTCAATAAAGTTTGCGCCATCGACGATGCGAACCCAGCAACCGATCCGGCATTGGTTTTGCACAAACAGAATTAAGAATGCGGTGACATTACTCAGCAGTGACCAACCGGCAAACAAACCCACCCCGAGCAAGGCAAATAGGGATGAGCCGACCACCAGTAGACCCCGTAACTCAATGCCCCACAAAATCAAGGTCGTAAACAGCATCACGAGAAAGAGTAAGGTGCGGATCAGCCAACGCGCGCGTTTCAAACGGTGAATGTCCACCCGTCCGGTAAGCATACTTTCGAACAGGCGTAAGGTTATCCGTGAAATATGCGGATATAAGACGATGATGAGTATTGTCATCAACCATTTATAGTGGGTTTGTAATAAAGCTAGGTATTCCATCGTGTATCTCACCGTTATGCTCAAATCACCTTAACGGAATTGTATGTAATTACAAAGAACAACCAAGTGAAAACCCGAGTTAACCAGACGAGTTGGTTGAATTGTGTCCATTGTCATAAACAGCACTATACAGAGAATGAATTGATGCGTTCTATTTGTTTGTTTCAGTCTATAAATCTCCCTATTCAATGACATTTTTATTGCAAAGAATCGATGACCGCTTTGCGGCTATGCCTTGTGGCATCAAGGGCGTACAGAAAAATATGAATGAAATGAAGACATTTATGCAAGTTTATGTGTGATAACTAACAGTTGTCCTAACGATAAATTATTATCATTAGACACACCCTAGCTTTTCACCGATAAAGCGCGTGACATCTAGGGTGTCAGGTGTGATTTCAACCGATGAAATCATTGTAATCCTCTCTGTTTTTGTGAGATACGATGTGGAACAACCATCCAAATTAGACCGCGTTCGCGCTGACTACAATGTGCATTACTGGAGCCAAGGCTTTTTTGGCATTGACGATCAAGGCGAAGTGTATGTGTCGCCGAGAAAAGACAAAGCTCATCAAACGCAATTAAGCTCAATTGTTAAACAGCTCGAAGCGCGCGATTTAAATTTGCCTGTGCTTGTACGCTTCCCGCAGATCCTGCATCAACGCGTGCACAACATTTGTGACGCTTTCAATCAGGCGATTGAAGAGTACGACTACCCAAATAAATACCTGCTGGTTTATCCCATCAAAGTGAACCAACAAAAAGAGGTAGTAGATGAAATTCTGGCCAGTCAGGCCGAATTAGAACACAAACAACTCGGCTTAGAAGCGGGCAGTAAGCCTGAACTTCTGGCGGTGTTGGCTATGGCTCAGCAAGCCAGTTCAGTGATTGTATGTAATGGTTACAAAGACAGAGAGTACATTCGTCTGGCACTGATCGGTGAAAAACTGGGTCACAAAGTTTTCATCGTTCTGGAAAAACTGTCAGAGCTGGATCTGGTCCTGAAAGAAGCGAAAAGCCTTGGCGTGAAACCACGTCTGGGGCTGCGTATTCGTCTTGCCTCTCAGGGTGCAGGCAAATGGCAATCGAGCGGCGGTGAAAAATCGAAGTTCGGCCTAGCTGCATCACAAGTGCTCACCGTGATTAACCGCTTGAAAGCGGAAGATCAGCTTGAAGCGCTGCAGTTGGTGCATTTCCACCTAGGTTCACAAATGGCGAACATTCGTGACGTGCGTAATGGTGTTAACGAAGCGGTGCGTTTCTACTGTGAACTGCGTGAGCTGGGTGCGCACATCGATTTCTTCGACGTGGGTGGCGGCTTGGCTGTCGACTACGATGGTACTCGTAGCCAGTCATCCAACTCGATGAACTACGGTCTACACGAATACGCACGTAACATCGTGAGCACAGTGAGCGATGTGTGTAACCTGTACGGTCAGCCTCGTCCAGTGATCATTTCTGAATCGGGTCGTTCGATCACGGCGCACCATGCGGTATTGATCACCAACGTTATCGGTACGGAAGCCTACTCGCCAGAGGAGATCCCAGCTCCGGGTGCGGATGCGCCAATGCTACTGAAAAACATGTGGCGTGGATTTGAAGAAGTGCAACACGGTACTGATGACCGCGCACTGATTGAAATTTACAACGACACACAAAGCGATCTTTCTGAAGCGCATAGCCAGTTTGCAACGGGTGTATTAAACCTTGAGCACCGTGCATGGGCAGAGCAGTTGTCACTGCGTATCTACCATGAACTGCGTCAGAAGATGAGCAACAAAAACCGCTTCCATCGCCCGATTCTGGATGAGCTGCAAGAGCGTTTAGCAGACAAGTTCTTCGTGAACTTCTCACTATTCCAGTCGCTGCCAGATGCTTGGGGTATCGATCAAGTGTTCCCAGTGCTGCCGCTTTCTGGTTTGGAAGAAATGAACGATCGCCGCGCAGTAATGCTCGACATCACCTGTGATTCAGACGGTGCGGTTGAACAGTACGTGGAAGGCCAAGGTATTGAAAGTACACTGCCTGTGCCAGCATGGACGAGTGACAAGCCATACCTAATGGGCTTTTTCCTGGTTGGTGCATACCAAGAAATCTTGGGCGATATGCACAACCTGTTTGGTGACACACACAGCGCGGTTGTGAATATTAATGATAATGGCGAGTCTGAAATTGCCTTTATCAATGAAGGTGACACGGTTGAAGATATGATGCGCTACGTTCACATCGATGTAGATAAAATTCGCACCAACTATCGTCAACTGGTTTCTCAACGTGTTGCCAAAGAAGAACAAGAGACCGTTTTGGCGGAACTTGAATTAGGCCTGAGCGGCTATACTTACTTAGAGGATTTCTAAATGAATGATTTGTTTACTAAAACTGATTATTCACTCTACTCAAACGCGATGACGTTTGTCCGTCGTCCCTATGTGCGTAACCCAGTAGATACTAATGCTGATGTCGTGGTACTTGGCGTGCCTTTGGATATGGCGACGTCCGGTCGTCCGGGGGCTCGTATGGGGCCTGACGCGATTCGTCGTGCTTCGGTTAACCTCGCTTGGGAAGGTAAGAAATTCCCTTGGGATTTCAACCTGTTTAAAAAGATCAACGTGATTGATGCGGGCGATTTGGTTTTTGATTGTGGTGATGCTGAAGATTTCACTTACCGCCTAGAAGCCGCGACCAGCGAAATTCTGAAAAGTGGCAAAACCATGCTGGCACTGGGTGGCGATCACTTCATCACTCTGCCAATCCTGCGTGCTTACGCTAAGCACTTCGGTGAAATGGCGCTGATCCACTTTGATGCACACACGGACACTTACGCGAACGGCAGTGCGTATGACCATGGCACCATGTTCTACCATGCGCCAAAAGAAGGTCTGATCTCGGCTAAGCACTCGGTGCAAGTGGGTATTCGTACGGAATACAAACAAGAAGGCCACGGCTTCAACGTGATTAACGCGATGCAAGCCAACGACATGTCTGTCGAAGAGATTGTTGCGCAAATTCGCCACATCGTGGGTGACAAGCCGGTTTACCTGACTTTCGACATTGACTGTCTGGATCCTGCTTTCGCACCGGGTACGGGTACGCCAGTTTGTGGCGGTTTGAGCTCAGACAAGATCCTGAAAATCATCCGCGCGCTGAAAGGCATCAACCTGATCGGTATGGATGTGGTAGAAGTATCTCCTCCTTACGATCAAAGTGACCTGACTTCACTGGCGGGTGCGACGATCGCTCTGGAACTGCTCTACGTTTGGGCATCCAACAAGAAAGATGAAGAGTAATCTGAGTTAAGCAATGTAAAGGCCTGAGAGATCAGGCCTTTTTTCTATACCCGTCCGACTTGAAGCTGCAGCGGTGTTGGCTATGTTCGTTCACCCCAATCACATAGTCTATCTATGCTCATAGGGATTCACTCACTTGCCTTCGACCAGCAACTCCAAGTTGTTTGGTGATATCGCTTTTCCCAAGCTACTGAGTTGAGGCTTTTAACGCCACATCATTGTAGTTGGTGTAACCGTCCAGCATCACATGGTAAATACCGGGTTGTGCGTTGTTGAATGAGCACGTTTCTCGGTTACCATTTTGGTAAGGGCGACAGTCCCAGTTCGATTTTGAGGGAGCGGAGCCATATTTTACGTACAGATCAACATCGCCTGAACCACCATAAGTTTGAATGGTGAGCGGTTTGCTTTGGGAGAGCTCAAAAGTAAAGCGCTTCTGAGTGCCTCGTGCACCGCTGAGATTGATTTTCGCCGTACCATCTTGCAAGACAGAATCATCGGGAACTTGAGATGAGCCTGCATTGGCCATCTCAATGACATAAGCGAGCCCGAGTTTGGTGAATTTAACCGCATGATTACCCGTGGGATCAGAATTCGCTAGAGTATCTTGCGAAGTGTGGATCTTGGGGTTGTAGTCTTTGAATTTAGATTCAAAAGGCATGGCCGCTGAGAAGCCGGCTTTATGCCAAGAGGCATGGTCTGAGCATGCATAGCCACAGCGGTCGTAACCATAAGTTAACTCAGGGAGGTATTCATCGATCAGTGTCGTGAGGAACTGGGTTAAATTACTGTCGGTATAATCGGTAATAAAGACAATATCTTCCGCAGAACCTCGGTAGTTGGTCATATCAAGTTGCAGGACCGATACGACTTTTTTGCCTTGTGCTTTGTATTGATTCGCAAGGTCCTGTGAGCCTCGCAAACCGACCTCTTCCGCCGCATAGGCCATCAATGCAACGGAGCGTTTTGGCCTGAAATTGTTATCACGTAAGACACGAATGATCTCACTCAAACTGGCAATACCGGAGGCATCATCATCCGCACCGGGGGCAATCGATTGTTCATTGGTGTGTGAGCCTAAAGTTGAATCTAAGTGACCACCGACAATGACCCATTCATCGGGTTTTTCGCTGCCTTGAATCGTCAAAACGACCGATTTTTGGTTATAACCAGAGTGCTTGATCTGCTCAATCCGGCTCCCCGGTAATGACGAGATGAGGGATCGCCACTCATTGGCCAGCCAATCAGAGGCTTGTGCCCCCGAGGTGGTGGTATAAAAGCGGTTATTAAAACTGGATAACGCACGGATCGTATTGGTGATTTGGTCTGCACTCACTTGTGGCAGCCAAGCATTGACCAGATCTTGCTGTGAAGGTGCGGGGATCGTGAAATTGGCGATGCTTTCCGGCATCATCAGCGCCGCCATCGCACCTTGTGCTGAGGTGTGTACCATGTAGCCACCGCAACGATTATGTTGCTCATGCATCGTATGTGAAAGCTCGGCAAGCTCGTCGATAGCGACTTCGCCTATCCATACCTGAGAGCCACTGGCGAATGAATGAGGTAATAAGGATTCGCTCAGCGCAGGATTTAAACTTCCGACGGCATCTGCGCCCATCGAGATCCAGACTTTGTCTTCAGCATTGGCGCTCAACGCTGCCGACATCAAAGCCATGACGAATAGTTTGTTCATAAGATTTTCCCCTCTCCGTGGGTGTGAAGAATCGTTATTGTTTTTCAGTCGCAGTGAGTGTGACCCCAGCAAAACTACGATACGCACGCAGCATGATGTAGAGATCTTCATTCACTAAGGGCGCAACACAGGTTTCGTTATTTGTCGATTGATAAGGTCGGCAATCGTAGAGGCTTTGGGTTGGTGGCTGGCCCGTTTTTACGTAGAGGTCTGCGTCACCGCTCCCTGAACTTATCGAAATGGTTAAGTTGGTCTTTCGGTTTGAAGCTTTTACCATCAGCAACATCTCTTCACCTTGTGATAGGGCGAGATTATTGAGCGGTTGGTTTGGAATGAGCTCTCTCACTTGAGGTGGCGTTTGGCTAACGGAGCCATTGGGTAAGGTATGATTAAAAAACGTCGCCACTTTAGGCCAGATCTTACTGATTTTTACCCCTTGATTTTCACACCCGCCGAAATGATGTAAGGCAATGGCTTTGTTATCAGAGGTGTTGAGGACGGGGGAGCCCGAAGAGCCGCCAATGGTGTCGCAGAAGTAGCCAGTGTCCGTGTGAGTGCCTCGACCATTGGTTGATGCGATATCAATCTGACATAAGCCAGATCCATTCTTATCGCTCTCGATGGCGAGTTCTTTAGGATTGCCAGCCCCATGCTGGGGAATGTATATCCCATTGCCAAAAACAGGCTCTGTGTTGTCCAGCCCTAAGTAACCAAAAGAGGCGATCTTATTGAAATCATCGACCGTGAAGAGGGTATAGTCCAAGGTGTAATCGGTGCTCAATAATTCATTACCCATCACTTTGACGGTCGTGGCGAGTGACCCATTACATGTTGTTCGCTGATAATTGAACCACACTTCCGTTTGCTTGAGTTCAGAGGCTGTGCTGACACAATGATTATTGGTGAACAGTCGGTTATCAGGGCCTACACGCCAAGCTGTACAAAGGCTGCGTCCATTAATCAATAACCGTGCTACTGGGCTCGACCAAGAGACTTTCTCTGGATGGGAGTCCTGCCAACAGGCGACATCTTTGCGTTCATTGATCCCACAAGTGGACAACAGAGCTGACTCGGCAAGGCTCTCATTTCCGGCCATATAATAGTCGATTTCAAATTGTCCGATTTCACCCTTGGCATTGGGGATCAACTCAATCAACACTTGGTCACCAAAGAGCGATTGAGCAAACCATGACTGCTGACTTTCTGTATATTGCACCACTTCAGTGCCATCTCGAGAGGTCAGTCTGATGGCACTGCCTTGGGGTAAATTCAGCGATTTAAAATGTAATTTAATAAAATCGGCCTTGGGATGTTCTACGACGGCGCGAGGGGAGGTTAAGGTTTCGGAGGAGAGAGTAAAGATCACCTCATCGGCAATGGTTGGAGCGGTGCTCTGAGCGTAACTGAACGATGGGGATAGACAACATAAAGCCAGTGTGGCGGTCACTATTTTACTTTTCATCATGATTCCTTCTGAAAGAATGGTTGTTAATAAAAAGTAAATGCAATTAACCGATATGCAACAAATTGGATTGATTCGATAAGTAAATAAATTTGAACATAAAACTATAAATAAAGTGCCGCAGACTCGATTCTCTCAGAGGTTTCTCAACGACGCTGGAGTTGTATGTAGGTGGTAAATAAGAGGCAAATTAGTATGGATCTAGCCCACAGTGCAGCTGCTTCAAGTAGGAAGGGTAAAGCACGAAGAAAGAGTGGAGAGGTAGCCACTGGAGAATAAAAAATCCCCCAGCGTGAGCTGAGGGATGATGGGTGTAAGAGGGAGGATAACTTAACGTTTATCCCACGCCATTTCCCAATGACTGCCGGTACCCGGTTGGTATTGAGTAGCGTTACTTGTCCATTGCTGGCAGTAGCCAGAGTATGGCCATGGCTTACATTGGTAGATTGCGCCATCACTAGCGAGCACTTTGGTGCCAGCCACGTACTCTTTCAGGCCATTCGGGAAAACAAAGTCGTAGTCACCCGGTGTTGGTGGTGTTTGCGGTTCAACCAGCATGAAATCGAGAGTTTGTTGATCTTGCAGATTGCCATCGCGATCTTTGATGCGAGAAACCAACATATGATGTCCCGCTTTAGCTTCGCTCAGCTCTAGCGTGATGGATTTCAGCTCGCCATCCGTCATCGCTTGTGACCAACTTGCCAGCGGCTTTTGGTGGTGGTTATAAACCGTCAGCTCTGCGCTCATTTCACCTTGCGCTTCTAAAGTCAGGTCAAGCTGAATCGGTTGTTCGCCAATCTCATACTCTTTCGCTAGACCAGAAACCGTCAGTGAATACTCAGGCTGTGGCGCTTCAATTTGGTAGCCAATTTCAACACTCTTCAAGCCACTGCCTTCTTTCAGATAAATCGGGTTGGTGCCGTAAACGGGAACAAATTGATCGCCATTAAGCTGACCAGCACGTTGCTGTTTTTGCGTTTGGTTAATTTTAGTCGCCAGAGCGTAAGACCATTGATTGGCTTTGGTTAGCGTCTCAGAGTCAATTTTCAGCTCAGTGCGATAAGCAGGGTTTTCCCCCTCGTTATCAAACACGCGAGTGTACACGGTATCGCCAATGCTGAGATCCATACTTGGAATGATTTGACCTGCTGGGTTCCAATCGGGTAACACTGGGCCGTTACCGTCAAATTTCACGTCGATCACGTTGTAGAAGGAAGCTGCGGTATCGCCCACATCCCATACGGCGAGGATGACCTGATACCCTTCGCGCTCAGGCACGATACATTCGTGGCTGACACGTTTTGGTGGCTGCACCATATTTCCTTCAACGACACAGAACGGATTGAGGTCAAATGCATCACGCGACAATGGCTGGTTTGGGTTCCAGTTTGGTTTGGTAATGTAGTATTTCCAATCCTTTGTGACGTGGTTGGCGGTAAACGTCCACTCGAAGGTTTGCGGGCCAGCTTGAATTGGGCGCTTTACCCAACGGTCGGCGGTTTGCTCATCCAGCGCTGCCGCCAATGCCGATTCCGCACTGGCAATTTTGCCATCGCGAGGGCCAGTGACCGGGAAGCCATCTGGGCCTTCGACACTTTGTGGTTCGTATTGAATCGCGCCACAGTGAGTGTTTTTCTCTCCAGTGCCGTTAGCGGCAAATTTACACAAGGTGACACGTCCTTCGGCGACACCGTTTTCCACTGCGGAAACGTAGCCGTGTCCATACGCTAATCCACTGATACCAGAGAGGATCAGGGCAATAGCGGTCATTTTAGGTTGTTTTTTCATCACAGACTCTTCTTTGTTAGCTGACATAGTTTGTCTGGCAAAGCGCCAGACGCAGTTCAGAGTGAATCTGAACTTCAGCACCTTCAGCAACGCATAAGACAAAACGGCATAAACCGAATTGGTAACCCCGCTATCCTAGGTGTAAGAGGGCTTTATGAGCTTTCTTGACCGACAGACCGGAAGCTTTGCGTCCCATTTTTTCAAAGGGTTTGCCAAAGTGTGACCGAGAGCAAATTTACTTAAGACCAAGAGAGAAAGCGAAGTCATTACTCAATATGTGGAATCAAGCTCTCACGCTTATTTTTTAGAGTTAAATAACTAATATCTTCATGAAATATATGATGTTTATTCAATATGAAAGGTTGATGCTTTACTCGGTTTCTACTGTGTCAATACAGGTTAACCACTGATCGGAGAGCGGTTTTAAACGTATACCCAAAGCATGGATGGAAGATAATGCATTCTTCTGTCGCGGTATTGATTAAGGAGCACCATGCGCTATTCCGTTGTGCGATTGATATTGGGTGACCAACTCAACCATGCTCATTCTTGGTTTTCTGAGCATAGAGATGATGTTTTATACCTGATTGCAGAGCTGCATCAGGAGCAGGAGTACGTTCGCCATCACATTCAAAAGCAGTGTGCATTTTTTGCGGCCATGCAAGCTTTTGCTGATTATTTAAGTGCAGAAGGGCATCACGTATGGCATCTGGATCTGGATGCCAGCGCGCAATATAACGATTTACCCGATCTGATCGCGCAGATTTGCCAGCAAGTTCAGGCCGATGCTTTCCAATACCAAAGACCTGACGAGTATCGACTGCTTGAGCAAATGGCCAATTTGCGCCTATCCGGCATCACAATAGGGTGCGTTGATACTGAGCACTTCTTGCTACCGTTTGCAGAGATCCCAGAGCAATTTCCCGCAAGCAAAGCCGTGCTGATGGAACACTTTTATCGACGAATGCGTAAGCGTTTTGGTTATTTGATGACGGCGGATGGCAAACCTGAAGGTGGACAGTGGAATTTTGATGCCGACAATCGTAATAAACTGAAAGCGCCAGATCTTCTTCAGTTGCCGACGCCACTCTGTTTTGATAATCCCGTTGCGTCCATCAAGGCGCGATTAGAACGTCATCGGATTCCGTCTATCGGACAAGTCGGAGAGTCACTGCTGTGGCCTATCAATCGTGCCCAAGCGCTCTCCTTACTGGCGCATTTTTGCCAAATTTGCCTGCCTAATTTTGGGCGCTTTCAAGATGCGATGACGGCGCAGCATCCCCATCGCTGGAGCCTGTATCACAGCCGACTTTCATTTGCGCTCAATAGTAAGCTACTTTCACCTCGCGAAGTGATTGAAGCCACTATTAGTGCTTATCGCGCAGCTCAAGGGCAGATCTCGTTAGCTCAAGTGGAAGGATTTGTGCGACAAATTCTCGGTTGGCGTGAATATGTGCGCGGCATGTATTGGAGCAATATGCCTCACTACCAAACACGCAATCATTTAGGAGCGCAGCGGCCGTTACCAAGCTATTTCTGGAATGGACAAACCAAGATGCGTTGCTTGCAGCAGGCGATCACTCAGTCACTGGATTTTGGCTACGCGCATCATATTCAACGCTTGATGGTGACGGGGAACTTTGCCTTGCTGACCGAGTGTGACCCTGATCAAGTCGATGCCTGGTATCTAGGTATCTATATCGATGCGATTGAATGGGTCGAACTTCCCAATACGCGAGGTATGGCTCTGTTTGCGGATGGCGGATTGATCGCCACCAAACCCTATTCAGCCAGTGGTTCCTACATCAATAAAATGAGTGACTACTGCGCCTCTTGTGCTTATCAAGTGAAACTCAAATCCGGTGAGAAAGCGTGCCCGCTAAATTCGCTTTACTGGCGGTTTATGCTTAAACATCGTGATCGACTCGCCAACAATCCTCGCATCGGAATGCTATACAAAACGTGGGACAAGATGACGAGCGATTCTCAGCAAGCGATCCTGAGCACGGCTGATGCGTATCTGAGCCAGATTGAAAGTTTATAAATGAGGGTTAGAAAGTACCGATTTGGTGCAATATTTGCATGGCATTCTACAATTCTTCGCAAGTTGCCGATGAGCTTGCTTGGCTAACGTAGCGCAAAAAGATGGAAATAAATGGTGTGTTTGCTCTAATTGTTCAAAAGCTAATAAAATAATGTTTTATTGATAATGCTTTGTTTTTAAACATTTTTGTTGGTTACAGGTTACGCATGTACGCCCGAAAGTGATTGCAGCTTACTGTGAAGTACTTCAAAATTAGGTCGTTTCCATTTCTTCTTGGTTAAGAATGAGGTTTTGATGAGAGTCGCTGAGCTTCTGAAGCATCGAGCTGAAAACTTGGTTAAGCACACTGAATTTAAGCAGTGGATGTCTCCGTCTGTGCGCGAGTACTGGGATGATATTTTAAACAAGACCCAAAGCCGCCCACTGTTTGGGTGGGTAAAAGATCTGCATCTGCCTGCCAATGAAGATACGCCGATCCCTGAGCCGATTGAACTCAAACCGAGGCTCAGGCGCTGTATGACGAGTTGCAAACCCAGGTGGGTGAAGTGATCCATACGGGAGATTGGTTACTGGTTGATCAAGAGCGAATCAATCAATTCGGTGCAGTCACTGAAGATATGCAGTGGATTCATACCAATCCGGATCGTGCGGCGTTGGAATCGCCATTCAAAACGACGATTGCGCATGGATTTTTAACATTGGCATTGTTGCCAAAGTTAACCGACAGCGTTGATGAAGAGAAAACCTTGTTTCCAACTGCGAAAATGGTGGTCAATATTGGCTTGAACTCGGTACGTTTCCCTTATCCAGTAAAAGCGGGTAATCGAGTTCGTGCCGTGAGCACTTTGTCGAAAGTTACCCCGATTAAGAAGGGACTTGAGATTGAGCGTGAAATCAAGGTTGAGATCGAGGGCGTTCGTCGTCCGGGTTGTGTTGTAGTGTCAGTGATCCAACTGCACTTCTAACCCATTGTGTCATCAGTATAAATCAACAAGGAGAGCCTATTTGCTCTCCTTGTTCGTTTCTGAAGCACACTGTCTGTGGTAAACCATGAAGAACTATGGTGCAACCATGCAGAAACTCATGCAGTAAGAGTGATGCTCTTGCGGTTTATTCCACATCACTTGGCATAATGTA
The DNA here is from genome assembly GCF_008369605.1 of Vibrio cholerae. Classification (NCBI taxonomy): domain Bacteria; kingdom Pseudomonadati; phylum Pseudomonadota; class Gammaproteobacteria; order Vibrionales; family Vibrionaceae; genus Vibrio; species Vibrio cholerae. The sequence goes on along the minus strand of NZ_CP043556.1, from coordinate 249,137 downwards.
GCCGTATTCCACAATCAATTTTTTAGCGCTTTCAGACTTTAAGAAGGCGATGAACTCTTTGGTCTGTTCGTCTGCTTTATCTGAGTAGTGCAAAATTAAGAACGGGCGCGATAATTGGTAAGTGTGCTTAGCTATGTTGTCAGAAGTGGGATCCGTTTTTTCAAACTGAATCGCTTTGACGGATTTATCGACCGAGCCAATAGAGATAAAGCCAACCGCTTGAGTATTGTGGTTGACTAACGTTTTCATCATGCTGTTGCTATTGACGACAAGCGCGGTCGGCGCAACATCAGAAACCTCACGATCTTTGACGGTTTTGGTCAATCCCATCAAGCTTTCAAAGCTGTAGCGAGTACCCGATGAGGCTTCGCGAGTCACGACCGCGATTTTTTGATCGTTACCGCCCACCTGTTTCCAGTTGGTGATTTGGCCTTTGTAAATGCCGTATAACTGCTCTCGCGTAAGATTGGTGACTGGATTGGCTTGGTTGACCACAATCGCTAAACCATCAAAAGCCAGCGTAAAAGTGTGTAGGGTGTTTTGCGCTTCACTTTCCGTGAGATAGCGTGAGGTCATAGCGATATCCGCGACGCCTTTTTTCAAAAGAGAAATCCCAGCGGTAGAACCCACACCTTGAACTGCGACATAAGTCTCGGGGTGTTGTTGGTTATATTTTTCAGCCAGTACGTCCATAATTCTGGCCACTGAGGTGGAACCTGAAATGGTTATTTCACTTGCTTGCACAAAGGGTGTCATCGTTGTGATGGAAAAAAGAAGTGCGCAAACGGCGGCAAGTGCCATCCTGATCATAAATTAGCTCCCATATTGTCAAAAAAATCTTACGCAGTATGCCTGAAACGTATGACAAAAATGTGAAGGCAGCTCTAGGTTAGTGAGTTGATTGGTGAAATTCACTGAGCTTGCACCCATTGCTTATACTCAAATGATGTGGAGATCATGGAATTGCATCGCTCAGATAGCCATACTGAGCAGACTCAGACACCGATGAGGTTAAAAATGATTGTCAATCTTCTCCAGAGACAGCTTGAACGCCGTGCAGAATTGCTTTGCATGAGCCGCAACCAGAGCTTACCTGCTGAGCTCGGCAAGTCGAGCTTTGAGCCCATCGAGCACGGGGTGCAGTTTATTCTGTGCCACTACAAACTCGACTCAACCCGTTGTGACTACGAAAGTTTGGTTGCAAAAATCGTCTGGGAAGAAGCGTCTAAACAGTGGGCGCTCTACGCCTACGATCAACAAAAAGCGCAGAGTGAAGCTTGGATCCCTTATCCATTTTTGGCGCGTAGCGAGGATTTAACCGCCATCATCCGCGAAGTGGAGAAAGATCCGAAAGCGTATTTTTGGGTATAGGCTTGGCACGCTTATGGGGTTATTCGCCAGACGAGAAAAACAAAAGGCATTCCGAAGAATGCCTTTTGAATGAAGGAGACTCAAACCAAGCGAATTAAACTTGTGGCTCGTTATTTTCTGCGCCCTCAGCAGGTTGCTCCGCACTGGTTTGCGTCTCTGAAACCAGATCAGCAAACACTTGCGTTGGTTTACCCACTAAGCTGCGGTTTTCTTGATTGACTTCTGTCAGGACGATTTCCAGCACATCACCAAGTTTGTACACCACTTCTTTATCGATCAGTACCGTGCCGTCTTCACCATTACACTCGATACGCTCTTTGTTATCGAGGATCAGAGCTCCCGGAATAAAGGCCATTGCGCCATTTTCGAGTAAGCGAACACGCATGCCCGGACGGTTGATATCAAAGATCTCAGCTTGGAAGCGGGTTTCTTTCGCAGGCTCATCAGCCAGCGTGCGCGCATAGAGCCAATCTGCCACATTACGTTCAGCAATTTTGTGGTGTTTACGGTGCAGAGCCAGTTCTTCACCAACTGTCTCATCCGGCGTTTGCACCGGGGCTTTGCCGAGAATGTGCGCTTTCAGCAGACGGTGGTTAATCATGTCGCCGTATTTACGAATCGGCGAAGTCCATGTTGCGTACACATCAAGGCCCATCGCGAAGTGGGGGAGAGGCTGGTTGCCAATCTCACTGTAGCTTTGGTATTTACGAATACGATTATCGAGGTAGCTGGTTTCTTGCGTGGCTAGCCAGCGGCGCAGAGCGGCAAAGCCTTCCACGGTTGCCAGCGTTTCTGCATCCGCATTGGGTGCGCCGTTGACCGCCATGAGCTCTACTACATCGGCCATTTTTTCAGCTTTAAAACCCGCGTGGGTATTGAATACACCAAAACCAAATGTAGTTTGCAGCGTTTTACCCGCACAGATGTTCGCAGTGATCATCGATTCTTCAACCAAGCGGTTTGCCGTACGGCGCATGTCCGCATGGATCGCCACCACATCGTTATCTGCGCTCAGTTCAAAACGGTAGTCTGGACGATCTGGGAACACTACGGCATGGGTCTCACGCCAGTTCGCACGTGCTTGTGAGAAAGCGTAGAGGTCGCGCACTACTTGGGCGATTTCTTCGCTTGGTTGCCATTGTTCCGAGCGGCCAGTCTCCAACCAGTCAGAAACATGGTCGTAAACTAGGCGTGCATGAGATTTGATGTTGGCTGCGAAGAAACGAATATCATCGCCAATCACGCCATCTTTACGGATAGTGACTGAGCAGCATAGCGCTGGACGAACTTGGTTTTCCATCAGAGAGCAAAGCTCATCAGCCAGATCGCGTGGCAACATTGGAATGTTGCGACCCGGCAAATAAATGGTAAAGCCACGCTCGCGAGCAACTTTGTCCATCTCATCTTCTGGGGTGATGTAAGCGGTTGGATCGGCAATCGCGATAGTCAGCGCAAAATCACCGTTTGGCAGTTGCTGTGCGTAAAGCGCGTCGTCCATATCTTTGGTCGATTCACCATCGATGGTCACAAAAGGCAGTGCGGTCAGATCTTCACGAACCAGGTCTGCATCATCTTTCAGTTGCCAATCGTCAATGCCCGCTGGCTCGCTGTAGGGCAGATCGTTTTCTGCTAATGTCACCCACCAAGGGGCAATTTTGTCATTGGCATCGGTGATTTTGTGTGAAATCTGCACAAAGAAACCATCGTCACCTTTCAGCGGGTGGCGCACAAGATGAGCGACCACCCAGTCACCCTCTTGGAAGTCAGCTTCGTTGAGGCCTTTCTTGGTTTTTGCCTTCAGCGACAGCTTTTTCAGTTGTGGATGATCGGGCGCGACGTTGAGTTTGCCTTTAAATAGCTTTACGCGACCAATGAAGCGAGTCAGCGATTGCTCGATGAGTTCAGAAGGCTCAGCCACTTCGCGTTCATTTTCGGTGCGGATGAAAGCCACGACTTTGTCTCCATGTATACACTTCTTCATATAAGGAGGCGGAACAAAGTAGCTGGTTTTGCTATCGACTTCGAGGAAGCCAAAACCTTTGTCACTGGCTTTGATGGTGCCTTCTTTTTTAGGCAGGTTTTCTTGGATTTTTTGCTTAAGCTGCGCGAGGAGCGGATTGTCTTGGAACATCTTTTTTATCTAACCGTTTAAGTTGGGCACACTATAATCATTGAGGGGCTGGATTACTACCGAAAACGTGAGATTGAGCGCCGTTGGCTGTTTATTTATTCGCTGAAATTGTCAGCAATTTTGGTGTTTTAACGGGGTTTTTCCGGTCAATGAGACGTCATTTTTCCTTTGCTAAGAAATTTTTGTGATGAAATTCAATTTTTCCTAGCTTTTTTTATGCTTTTAGGGAATAATCCGCGTCCCTTATATGTCCCTAGCGGCTTGATGCGTTTTAATACTTATCCGCATCTGAACGGACTCAGCAATTCATTGGATTGGTTGGAAATGGTAAAGCACGTGGGACCTTGGTTATTTCTTCATTTAGTGGGATCCCCATGCAAGATACTGCAATTCAATTCAGTGATTTAGCACTGAACAGCGCCATCCTTTCTGCCCTAACCGAAATGGGCTTCGTATCACCAACTCCTATCCAAGCAGCAGCGATTCCTGTTCTGCTTGAAGGCCGTGATGCACTGGGTAAAGCGCAAACAGGTACAGGTAAAACAGCGGCATTCTCTTTGCCTCTGCTCAACAAACTTAATCTATCTCAGTACAAGCCACAAGCTATTGTTATGGCGCCAACGCGTGAGCTGGCGATTCAGGTAGCAGCTGAGATCAAAAACCTAGGCCAAAACATCAAAGGCCTCAAGGTTCTTGAGATCTACGGTGGTGCTTCAATTCTTGATCAAATGCGCGCTCTGAAATCTGGCGCTCACATCGTTGTGGGTACGCCGGGTCGTGTAAAAGATCTGATCACTCGTGATCGTCTACACCTAGACGAATGTCATACTTTCATCCTTGATGAAGCAGACGAAATGCTGAAAATGGGCTTCGTTGATGACGTAACTTGGATCATGGAACAAGCGCCAGAGTCTGCACAACGCGTACTGTTCTCAGCCACTATGCCGCCAATGGTTAAAGAAATTGTTGAGCGTTTCCTACGTGATCCAGAGTGTGTTGACGTAGCGGGCTCTAACCAAACGGTCGCGAAAGTTGAGCAACAATACTGGGTAGTAAAAGGTGTAGAGAAAGATGAAGCGATGGCTCGTCTGCTTGAAACCGAAGAAACCGATGCTTCTATCGTATTCGTACGTACTCGTCAGGATACTGAGCGTCTAGCGGATTGGCTGTGCGCGCGTGGCTTCAAAGCAGCGGCTCTGCACGGTGATATCCCTCAGTCTCTGCGTGAGCGTACTGTTGATCATATCAAACAAGGTGTGATTGATATTCTGGTTGCGACCGACGTTGTTGCACGTGGTCTGGACGTTCCTCGTATCACTCACGTATACAACTACGATATTCCATTTGATGTGGAATCTTACATCCACCGTATCGGCCGTACTGGTCGTGCTGGACGTAAAGGTAAGGCGATCCTGCTGGTTCGTACTAACCAAATTCGCATGCTACGCACTATCGAGCGTGTCACTCGTTCTTCAATGGAAGAGATCCAACTACCGCACCGCGATAAAGTGGCTGAATCTCGTCTGACTAAGCTGGGTCAAGAACTGGCAGCAGATAAAGAGTTCAGCTCGCTGGAACGTTTCGCTGATTTGGTTGAAAAACTGCAAGCGTCACTGGAAATCGATGCAACGACTCTGGCTGCAATCCTGCTGAAACGTCAGCAAGGCAAGCGTCCACTGTTTTATGTCGGCGCTGATCCAATGATCGAAGCGATGGAGCGTGAAAAATCACGTCGTCGTGAGCGTCGTGATGACCGCCGCGATGGTGATCGTCCTGCTCGTCGTGAATTCGGTGGCCGCGATCAAGAAAACCACGATTGGGATACTTACCAACTGCAAGTTGGCCGTGACCAAGGCGTTCAAGTGAAAGACATCGTTGGTGCTCTCGCAAACGAACTGGGTCTGACTAAAGGTTCTATCGGTGCGATCAAACTGGCTCAAGGCCATACGTTTGTTCAGCTACCAAAAGCCATGTCAAATGACGTTTCTAGCAAGCTACGTAAGCTGCGTATCCGCCAGAAAGAAGTGGGTGCTGTAGTGTGTGACTTCGATGACTTCCGCGAATCTCGTGGTGGTGCTCGTCGTGAAGGTGGTCCACGTCGCGAAGGTGGTCGTCGTCCAGAAGGCAACCGTGAAGGCGGTTTCCGTGGTGGTCGTGAAGGCGGCCGCGAAGGTGGTCGTGGCCGTGGTGGTGAAGGCCGTCCTTTCCGTGAAGGTGAGCGTCGTTTTGAGCGCAACCGTAGTGGTGAGAGCAGTGGTAGCTACCGTGGTGAGCGTGGCCATAGCCGTCGTCGCGAAGAAGCATAATTCACACATGTGATTTGAATTGATAAACCCGCAGGTAAAACTGCGGGTTTTTTGTTATCTGCATCGCATAGTTTCATTTCATTGCTACACTTTAAGCGGGTGATAAATAAGCAGAACAATCAATTCAACCAATGAGGTGACGCATGCGCAAATGGCTATGGCTCCTGTTACTGCTGACAACGCGAGTTTCTGCGGTTGAGATTTCGCCGTACATCGTCAATGGTACCAATGCGAATGTCGCAAACTACCCTTCGTTTGCCAGCTTGGCGATTTATATCTCTCCTTATCAATACAGCTCAGGAACCTACTGTGGTGCGACGGTTCTGAATTCACGTTATATCTTGACGGCAGCACATTGTATTTATGGCAATAGCTATACCATGTTGTATACCGTTGTGGTTCCTCAGTTGGAAGATGAAAGCCAGTTCCCCAATGGCAATGTTCAACTTGCTCGTGCCGCGGAATTTTATTATCCCGATAACTATGTCGATTCTTCGGCAGTGTATTGGCCAAATGATATTGCGATCATCAAGTTAGAAAGCGACCTTAACGTGAGTAATTTCGTTGGGGTACTCAATAGCTCCATCAATAACAGCTATGACGTGAATGGGACCTATAAAGCGATTGGTCACGGCTATGTGAATGGTAATGTCGCCGGAGGAACCCGTTTATTAGAGACCACCTTAACCTTTGTTCCGTTTGCGACCTGCTCGGCTTATTACGGTGCTAATTTAGGCCCTGGGCATGTCTGCTTTACAGGGCCACAAATCGGTTCGTATCGCAACTCCACCTGCTCTGGGGATTCCGGAGGTCCTGTCTATTGGGATAGTGGCTCTGGATATGTGCAAATTGGGATCACCAGTTTTGGACCATCAACCTGTGGCAATCCAGCGCTGCCCGTTACCTCGGTATTCACGGAAGTATCCGATTACTACAGTTGGATATTACGTGTCATGAATGGATTAGAGACGCCCAAATATTACGTTACAGAAAGTAATGGAGTACGGCAGTTGGTTGCAGGAGGGACTACAACGGTTAGCGTGAGTGAGAGCTCATCTGGAGGAGGTGTCTCTTTGCTTATTGCTTTCTTTTTAGGCATGTTGATGATTATTCGACGTAACAATCTGAAAATTTGAACTTTATGATCAAGGTGTGTTTGATTTGAGATGTTAATCTGAGATTATCGGTATTCACTTTATCAATATATACACACCAAGGTAACGACTTTGAATAAACTCAAATTATTCTTTGGGCCTCTTTATCCTATCGTTTGCGCTGTATTCGCCTTATTAGTCATTTTTGCGCTATCACGTTTAGGTCTTGCTATGTGGCATTTTGATCGCGTAACGAATGCTGACGGCTGGATACGCATTTTCACTAGTGGCTTAAGGGTGGACTTTGCGTCAATCTGCTATTTGTTTATTTTACCTGCACTTTTGACTAGCTTAATTTCTGGTGAGCATTGGTTAGGCCGCATTTGGAATTGGGTGTTGCGTCTTTGGATCACGGCTGGGTTATGGTTCGTTGTGTACATGGAAGTGGCTACTCCTCCTTTTATCATTGAATACGATCTGCGCCCTAATCGCTTATTTGTGGAATACCTTATCTATCCGAAAGAAGTCTTCGGTATGCTGTGGTCGGGTTACAAATTGGAGCTATTTATCGGCCTAGTCGTGAGTGTATTAACGGTTGTACTCGGCTGGCGATGGAGTAAAACACTCGTTTCCAACTTGCATTACCCCAAGTGGTATTGGCGTCCAGTGATTGCTGTGCTTGTGGTCACTGTTGGGGTATTAGGAGCTCGTTCTTCTTTAGGGCATCGCCCAATGAACCCTGCAATGGTCTCTTTCTCTAGCGATCCTTTGATGAACGATCTTGCGCTCAACTCCGCGTATTCAGTGATTTTCGCAGCCAAGCAAATGGGCTCAGAGGCCAACGCATTTGAATTTTATCCGAAAATGGATAAACAACTCGTGATCGATCAAGTTCGTGCTTCGATGACTGTAGCCCCGGAAGATTTTATTAGTGATGACAAACCGTCTTTGGCCAATCATGTTGCGACTTACCAAGGTGCACCTAAAAACATCGTCATTTTGTTGATGGAAAGCCACGGGGCGCGTTATGTAAAAAGCCTTGGGGGAATCGATGTTTCTCCAAACATGGACAAACTGATTAACGAAGGCTGGGCATTCACTCGCATGTACGCTACGGGTACTCGCTCTGTACGTGGTATTGAAGCAGTAACCACAGGATTTTCTCCAACGCCTGCTCGCTCTGTGGTGAAGTTAGGTAAAAGCCAGAATAACTTCTTCTCAATTGCAGGCTTGCTGAAAACTCAGCAGTACCACACGCAATTTATTTATGGTGGCGAGAGCCATTTTGACAATATGAAGAGCTTCTTCCTCGGCAACGGTTTTGTGGATATGCAAGATCTACCTACCTTCTCAAATCCTAAGTTTGTCGGTTCGTGGGGAGCGTCGGATGAAGATCTGTTCAATAAAGCTGATGAGCAGTTCACGCAAATGGTACAAGAAGGTAAACCCTTCTTTAGTTTGGTATTTACCTCGTCTAACCATAGCCCGTTTGAATACCCTGATGGCGTGATTACACCATACAATGAACCGAAACAGACGGTAGAAAATGCAGTGAAATACGCTGACTACGCGTTGGGGCAATTTGTTGAAAAGGCGAAAAAATCTCCTTATTGGGATAACACCGTGTTTGTTGTTGTCGCAGACCATGACGCGCGTACACAAGGTACCAATCCAATCCCTGTGGAATACTTTCATATTCCAGCGGTTATTTTTGGTGGTGGCATTGAAGTGCGTAAAGATGACCGCTTACTCAGCCAGTTGGATTTAGCTCCGACGCTACTCTCCTTAGCCGGTATTAGTAGTCAAAACCCAATGATTGGCTTTGATTTAACCCAAGACGTTCCGGTTGAAAAGCAACGCGCTATGATGCAACGTGACAAAAACTTTGGTTGGTTAACACCGGATAACCAAGTGGTTGTATTGCAGCCAGGACAAGATATCACGACCTATCAATATGACTCAGTGACACATAAGATGACACCACTTCAGCTTGACGAATCGATCGTGACTCGCGCGCATGCTAATGCGATGTGGGGGAGTCTGGCATTCAAAGAGAATTTCTACACCGCACAAAAAAGTTATGAATTAGAAAAATAAGCCATTTCATTAACTGGAAAATAAAGAAGGCGACCAATGGTCGCCTTCTTTATTAAAGAGTGAGTGGTTGACAAGTTTCGTCCACGATAATCAATTAACGATCCCAGTACGCTTCTTCCAAGCTATCTTCACGCTCAGGTAAAGCCCGTGACAGACGTGGCGAATGTTGAGTCAACACTTCATAGCTGACACGGTTGGCGTACTTACACACTTGAGAGAGCGAGGAATAGGTCAGGTATGGCTGATCATGTTTGGCTGAATTCGGCACATTACGTTGGTGATACGCGTTTGCCGCCATGTCGTGCAGTAACGCGGAAAGTGCGCCATCGCCAGCACCATTAGTGTTCTTAATCTCCAGCGGGCCGCCTAAGTATGGACCAATGTGAGAGTAAACTTTCAGCGGTGTGCGGCAATCTTCTTTACGCATTGCACGGCTGAATTCGTACTTATTAAACTCAGGAATATTACCCGGCAGCAGTGGTAGCTCCGTTTCACGCTTGGCAGATTCTTCAATATAGCCTGCCATGTACAAACCCACTGGGCCTGCCGTACACAGCACTAAATCAACCCATTGCAGCGCTTTATCTGCAGCAAGTAGAGGATCGCGTTCGCCCGTCAGCGCTGCGCCTTCTTCTTCATTCATGGCGACAACGGTAACATGCTCTTTCATGTAGTTTTGCCACCACTCGGCATTCCCTTCGATCACATATTTTGTGCCTAAGGTGAGAACCACAGGAATGCTGCGTGCTTTTGCGATTTCAATGGCACGTTGCACCGCTTGTGGCATAGGGTCTTCTGGCTTACCACGCATCAAATACGATGACACAACCAAGGCCGAAGCTTTATCAAACACTTCTTCTGGAATGCTGTCAGGGCGCAGCTTGTTCATGTGCCCTTCATTGATCGCAAACGTACGTTCACCATCTTCAGAAATCAAGGTGTAGCATCGACCGATAGGGCCATCCACTGTTTGCAAGTGGTTTAGATTCATCCGCGCTGAAGTACGACATAGGTAGCGATAAGCGTATGAACCCACCTCGATATTTTTCGACATCACACCCAGCAATACCGATTTGCTGTCCGCTAGAACCGAATAGTTGTGCAATGTGTTGCCAATCGTATCTCCCGGATACTGGTGAGTGATCAATCCACGCTCGACCAATTCATGATAGAGAGCATCCGCTTTACTCTCTTCCAGTACCAGTGAATGGCCTTTACTGAGATCGTAGCGGGTAAGAAATTCATCATCAACGCGAGCTTCAATATCGACGATGGTTTGGCCGACGCCGACAATCGTCGGACGATGGAGCTTTGGTGTTTGTTGAATCTGGTTGACGAGTGGATCGCGGGCGTGAGTTGGAAAATAGTGCTTAGATTTGCGCTGACCGGGAAACTTCATTTTGAAAGTGTTAATTGAAAAATTTTCGCGCATCATATCACAGGTGTGACAGATTACTTTCATTTTTATTGCAGCCTGAAGTGATGTAAAACACGCCTCAGGCTGCGATGGATGAAGCTATTTGTTCTGTGTTTCAGGGAAGGCGTTGTAGGCTTGAGTGCCCCACAGCGGCACGGTAGACAGGCTGTGTTTAAAGCTGCCGGATGTTTCTTTGGTCGAGTAGGAGAGATACATCAGGGTTTGGTTTTTCGCATCAAAAATGCGGCGAATTTTCATCGATTTGAAGAAAATACTTTTGGATTTTTGAAACACCACTTCGCCTGAAGAGGATTTATCAATTTGCGCGATCATTTCTGGCGTAATTTCACCCGTTTGGCGACAAGAAATCGAGGAGTCTGATGGGTCGGCCAAGCTTAAATCGGCTTCAATACTGGCTACATGGCAAGTCACGCCCGTTACAACAGGATCGGTCAAATTGTTGATTTTAATATCTTTCAAGGTAAACATGCCGAGACTGACATCACCGACTTCTGAGCGATCACAACCACTCAAAACGAAAGCGAAGGAAAGAAGCAAAGCAGTGCGAATAGAATTGAGCATAATCAGGTTCCGTTTACGTTAATTGTGTTTACCCTGCCAACTTGCAACGGCAGCGCGCGTGAGCATCGTTTAGCTTCAAGCTGTTTTGGTATATCACCTTCCTACCTGATATTGGGATGCTTATCGCGCCAACGTCAGGTTATTTGGGTTTACATCATACTGATTTTCTGACGATAGTGCAGCCTCATGGCTAAGACCAAGATACGCAATTGATCATCAAAAGGGATTAAAGCTTGTTCCGTGTGGGCTTGATGAGTATGCTGCGTTTACTGCGACGCTTATTGATTAGGTGTTGCTTCACCAACCAAGAAGAAGTCCCCTATGATTTACTCTCCCTCACCTGTGGTTGCGGCCAAAAATCAGTGGTTATCGAGTCAAGTGGATGTCGAATTCCCGACTGCTGAAAGTTTAGAGGGGCGCGATATTTACCATGCGTTAAGCCTACACACTGAAGTTTCGTTGTTTCAACCGCAGGCCTGTGATGCGCCATTACTGCAAGAGATTTATTTGGTGGATTTTCATCGTTTAACTGTCTGGTTTGCTCTCTTGCAGGCAACGCGTAGCTCAACCCAGCATGAGCAAGAACGTTTGGTTGAGTTTTTTACCCAAATTATTTACTCACCGCCATGCCAACTATTCCTCGGATTTCATCTTGGCGAACCCGTTGCGGCGGGTATGGTGACGGAGCATGAGCACATGGTTCTGCTTTCCGATCTGGTTGTGAAACCCAACCCTCTATTTGACACTCGCGAAGCATTTGCTCAAGCGCTGTATGCGAAATGGCAAGCCATCACCGCGAGTGATGCGACCCCTTACATCGAACTTTGAGCCACTTTCTGTTCGTAAAAGAGTGACTTCGGTAGAAGTTATGCACGTTTGTGCATGGTTTTCTGCCATTCTGTTAACTCCATCCTTTTTAGTGCCACAGTGAGATATACACTGCTAATGGGGATGGAGGAATAAGTAATGACTGAATCCAGAGTAAAGTGTGTCATTTTTGACTGCGAAGGAACCTTAGTAGACAGCGAACGTTTGTGCTGTGAAGCTCTGGTACAAGTGTTTGGCGAACTTGGGGTGGCCTTAAGCTACCAGCAGGTCGCTGAGCATTTCTCGGGTGGCAAAATCGCCGACATTCTCCATGCGGCTTGCCAACTGGCGAAGATAACAGCGGATATTGATTTGCTTGAGCAGCGTTACCGCTCGATTGTCGCGGCAACGTTTCGGCGCAAACTTTCTCCGATGGGGGGCGCGAGGGCATTACTCAATTACTTGAAGCGTAACCAGATTGAATTTTGTGTGGCGTCAAACGCGCCACGAGAAAAAATCGCGATGACCCTGACTCTCGCCGGTCTTGAGCACTATTTTGAAGGGCGGATTTTTTCTGCTTTTGATGCGAACAGCTGGAAACCTGAGCCGGATCTCATCCGTTATTGTGCAATGAACATGGGTTTTACATTGGATGAGTGCATTTATGTTGACGACACACCGAAGGGCGTAGAAGCAGGATTAAATGCTGAAGTGCTGACCTTTCAATTGAGCCCACTGAATCCTCAACATCGCAGCCATTCTCAGCAAGTGATTATACTGAGCAATCTACTTCAACTAGCGGAGTATTTGAGTGGTAGCGTGATGCGCCAATCTGCGTAAGCCGATCCTTTCTCGACTCACTTTCGTCAGTTGCTTTCGTTTTTTCCGTTTCTTTTGGCGCTTGGAGATGTGCTGAAATTAGTGGAGGCTTGACGCGCCTTGTTCACTCACATTCCTATCATCACGGCGGTTACAACCGCATTTTCCATCTTTTGACAGAGAAATAATGCGGTTTCGATAACGAACGAGCTTCCATTATTGACGAGTTTTGATTCCGGTGTGGACAAAGCGATGTGTGAGATTCGCTTTAGCCGCCAGCATGGGCTGAATGCTGGTCAGAGTGTTGGTGTGAAAGCCACATTTCGCGCAGTAAAATTTCTCTTTGTCGGCAGAAATAAAGAATTCATCGTGTTGGCAGAGAGGGCAGCAGTCGATGGTTTCTTCTGCAATGGTTTCTTCGACAAGTCGGTTATTCATAGTTTTATTCTCAGCAGCAAAAAAGGAGTGTTGCTCAGCGCTGTAGGCGACGCTAGGCTTGTGATTTCATTTTATATTTGCCTTTAGCATAAACACTTTCTAAAAGTTTGTTGGTGAGCTTTTCTGTCTTTGTTCCAAAATTGAGATGCAATTCATAGAAAATACATGCACTAATTGTCATCGATCATACTCTTATCGAGTTCTGTCAGAACCTGTGCATGCGATTGCGCAATAAAAGAAACAACTAGGAACATGCGGCCTTAGCCTCTGGCTCGCTGCCACGCAAGTAGGCAAAGTGCGGTGATGGCACCTAAGGTATCGCACAGCATATCTTTCTGAGCATCCCAAATATCCCCTTGTGAGCCCAAAAATGCGATCCCTTCTTCGCCGCCAGCGAGCGCGGCGTACCACCACTCGATAATTTCGTAAGCCGCTGCAAGACTCATCAAGCTAAATAGTGCAAAGCTGTAAGCTAGCCAAGGTTTCGTTTGTTGCTTACGTAACAGCCATTCCGCAATAGGGTAAGCATAAAGACCGATGGAAAAGTGGGCGACGCGATCGAATTGATTGCGTGTAGAGCCGATCAAGGTATTGAACCAGTCAAAAGGGACTTCAGCGAAGGTGTATTTTGCGCCTATGGTATGCAAGCAGAGCCAAACAAACATCAAGACATAGGCGGTCGTGCTCATTGACCAGCGCAATGAGACCCACCAAATTGTGGCCAGAACCAGAATGGCGGGGATGATTTCGGCAAACCAAACAGCACGTGAAGTAGGCGCTATGGCTGAAAAAACAAAAATTAAGCTGTAAAAAAGGGTCAATCCGATGAGAGGTCGCGACAAGGGCATAGTGAATCTCCGTCAATGGAATGGGCAGTATCCTGCCATCATTATGAACATTGTTCAATTCCCAAATATTCAGAGCGAAGGTTGCGTCAGAAATCTGGCTTTTACAGTGTCAGAAAAACAGCCTGCAAGCCTTATGCGCATTGAGCTTCACACAATCAAGATTTGCCATTTCGCCGCCGTGACAAATGGGTTAGATTGATCTTGAATTAGAGTATTTCATGGGAATGGAAGCCTTATGTCAGACAGTCACCAGCTTGCTGCAACGTTTCAGACTTATATGGAAAATCCGCTGTTGTGGCCGATTTTTGAGGTTCTGAAACACCAGCCTTCAGGATGGAAAGTGCATACCTTAGCCGCTCACTTGAGTGAGTTAGGCATCATGCCGGTCTTAGACCCTCAGCCGGAAAAAGATCTGTTCAAGCGAAATTTCCTGATCATGAATGCGCTCTATCAGCTCCAAGAAACCTTGCACCCAGAAAAATGGCTGCAAGTGGAAGCGATGAACATCATTTTAACTCCGATGATGCGTAGTGAATTCCACGACATTGATGTCAATGATCCTTTGCGAGATTACTACACTCAGTGGATGAACTATGAAGCGAATGAGGGGGAAGTGAAGCGTTTGCTCAATGAATTCTGGACGCGATATCGACACTCAGTGGGCAGCCATAATGGTAAGGATTTAACCCGAGGACAAGCTCTGCGTCTGTTTGAATTAACCGAAGAGGCGAGCGCCGTTGAGATCCGTAAAACGTGGCGTAAGCTGGCTTTGCGTTGGCATCCTGATCGAGAAAATGGCAATGCCGAACGTTTTCGGATCTTATGTGAAGCGTGGAATGTGCTCAGACAAGACTCTTTAGTTTAAAAAAGACTCTTTAAGTTAAAAGTAAAAAAACGAGAAAAACGAATAACGAAAAGGTCATGCAGCCCTTTGTCAGTTGCATGACCTTTGAAACCTGTTTTCTGGGGATTTCTTCCAACTTGAAGCTGCTGCAGCAGTGGTTTTACCCCTGCGTGGGAATTAGGCTTTAAATTGTGCTTTTCGCATCCGGTTTAGGGCTGCCATTGCATCTAAAATTCGCGGTTTAGCTAAATCACCGTGGTTTGGCATGGCTTGATACCAGTCACCTTCAAGCATTTTAGTCATGGCTTTGGCTGGATTGTCTGTCCAACCTGGCAGTTGTGCCAGTTGGAACCACAGCCAACCAATGGCATTCACTTCACTTGAACTTTGCAACTGCTCCAGTGCGGAAATGTCCGTAAACTCTTTACCAAAACGCAGAGCATCCAAGCCTTTAGCCGACACTCGGAATTTGCCATCCAGCAGCAGTTTTTGCAAAGTAGCACAGTTGAGAGCTCGTGGTGTAAAGGTCGCGAGTGGGGTTTCACACTCATTACGACGCAGCGTTGGGTGCTGGGCAATCACTTCACGCGCTTTTTCTGTTACGTCGACGGGTTGGTAGTCATGCATCTGAATGACGGTATCGGCTACATCCAGATAGTCACCAGAGCCCCCCATCACCACCAGTGTCGAGATGCCGAGATCATCACGTAACTGACCGATACGATCCACCAGCGGCGTGATCGGCTCTTCACCTTTGCTGACCAGTGCCTGCATGCGCTCATCACGGATCATAAAGTTGGTAGCAGAAGTGTCTTCATCAATCAGCAGAGTTGTGACGCCCGCTTCAATCGACTCTTGTAACCAAGCCGACTGCGAGGTAGAGCCAGAAGCATCTTGCGTGCTGAAATCGGTCGTGTCTTTACCCATAGGTAAATGATTGATGTAGTTCGATAGATTGAGATTGTGTACACAACGGCCTTCTTCCGCGCGGATCTTCATCGCTTTAACATCAGTGACCATACGCTCACGACCATCACCCGGAATATGGTTGTAGACCGAACGCTCAAGCGCGGTCAGCAAGGTTGATTTACCATGGAACCCACCGCCCACGATCAAGGTAATCCCTTGTGGAATACCCATACCCACCAGTTCACCTTGGTTAGGCGTTGAGAGGGTGACTTCGAGAGATTTTGGGGCGATGAAAGGAACCGCCTCTTTCATTGGCAGATCGCAGTTACCGGCTAATCGTGGCAATACACTGCCGTTAGCGACGAAAGCGACAAGACCGAGATCGTCCAGTTGAGCGCGCATCGCTTCCTGATCTTCTACGATTTCACAATGATGCAGTAGTGCGGTTTTATCTAACTCGCGTTCAAGCGTGGCACGGCGAATGTATTTCGGCAGGTGAAAGGTTAAGATATTCAGCGCTTTTTTCGCCAGAATATCGCGTCCTTCCGCTGGCATACTCATGCGAAAACGCAGTTCGATGCCGTGTTCGTTAAACAGAACAGAGGTACTATCGAGAACCGTTTGACCGCTAATCGCGATCGATAAGCTGTTGTCTTGTTTGGCGAACTCTGCAAAAGCACGAGCGATAAAATCACGCGCAGCCATTTGATAAGCAGGGGATTTCTCTTTCAGCCAATCTAAACCCGTCAACGACCAAGCGCGCGTAGCACGCAGGCGAGAGGCTGAAGCGTATGGATCAGACTGAATGTGATCGATGAACAGAGTAAAGTCGCCAAAGTCGTACTGACCTTTGATCTGCTGATAAGCACGATAGTTCTGCTTTTCGAGTTTCTTGAGTGTTGCAATTAGTCGATCCATCTCGATTATCGCTCATAGGGAAAGAAAAAGAGGAGCGCGATTATAGGTAGCGCCCACTGAAGAGTAAAGGAATGATAAGCCAATCTCTTTATGCTCGACAACCACAGAGCAGGAGATACCTTCGATTACGCCTGAGCGTGGCTTTCGAGCTTGAGGGTAAACACTTCACTGGGCATAGGTTTGCCATATAAAAAGCCTTGGCCGACATCGCAACCCTGTTCCAGAATGAACTGCTCTTGCTGCGTCGACTCAATACCTTCCACCACCACGTTTAAGTTCAGTTTTTTCGCTACATGCAGCATAGAACGCACGATTTCTTGATCGCTTTCGCTGTGTTCGATCTGCTCCATAAAACTTTTATCAATCTTGATGCCATCAAATGGGAATTTTTTTAGATACTGAAACGAAGCGTAACCCGTACCAAAATCATCGAGTGATAATGTCACGCCTAATGTGTGTAGTCGGTTGAGAATATCACTCGCGGTCGGCTCATCGACGATCAGGCCACTTTCGGTGATTTCCAGTTCCAACTGATGCGCCGGGAAGCGATACAGCGCCAGCAGATCTCGAATCTGCTCGACAAAGCCACTGTTTTTGAGCTGTACGGAAGAGACATTGATCGCGATACAAAAGGTTGGGCACACCGCTAACCAATCACTGGCGGCTTTTAAAGCTTGGTGCAAAACAAAATGCCCCACTTCAAAGATAAGACCATTTTGCTCTGCCATATGAATCAAGGTTTCATTGGAAAATTCACCCAACACCGGATGCTTCCAACGCAACAATGCCTCAGCACCGACCCAGCGCTGGGTTTTCATGCTGACTTTAGGTTGGAAGTAGAGCAGCAGATCGTTGTTGCGCACCGCTTGCAGTAAATAGTTTTCCAATTGATTTTGCCGTGCATGGTTATCGGCTAATGCGGGAGAGTGAAAAAACACTTTGTATCCCGAGTCCTTACACGCCAACATGCTGCTGACGGCATGGCGCAGTAGCTGCTGCGGATCGCGTGTTTCACGGCTAAGGGCCACACCAATATAAGGATTGAGGTGAACGGGCAGCCCCTCCGTCACAAATTGCGCTTGCCCAGCGTGAATTAAACGATGGCAAAGCTGATTTAATTGGGTGTCGAGCGGATGGGCTTTTAAGATCAGCGTCAAATTGGTCGAGTTAGGGCGAGCGGTCAGTAATTCCCCCTCCGTCACCGGACCAAGTCGTTCACGTAACTGCTTTAGCACATCATCCCAAAGGTGGTAACCCAGCCGCGCCTGTAATTGGCGGGCATTGGCAAAACCGATATGAATCACAGCGAGCTCTTCGTGTTCCGCCAATTGAGCCAGCTGCATCGCGAGCTGCTGCTCCAATGCCGTGCGATTCAGAAAGCCAGTCCCAAGGTCGTGACTGCGCTGATACTCAATCTGCTGTTCTGCGGCACGGCGTTTATCGATCTCCTGATGGAGAGATTGGTTCAGCGAGGCGATGCTTTGCATTTTATGACGAACTTTGAAGTGCAAATCTTGGTTCATTTGCAACAACGTTTCGCGTTGGTAAAGGGTTTTAAGCTGAGCTTCAATCGATTCAGCAAAGGTTTTTATCAATTGCTGATCGGTACTAAGAAACTGGCGAGCTTGACGATCGGTGACACACAAAGATCCAAAAAGCTCACCGTTTGGCCATTGCAATGGTACGCCACAGTAAGCGCGCATGCCCAATTCCAGATCTGGGTTATCCTTCCACAATGGGTCGAGGTCGGCGTTACTGACTAACAATATCTGGCGAGTATTGACCACAGTTTCACAATACAAGCCTGTGCCTAATCGTTCGGTCATGCCGACTTGGTATGGATTGTCACAGCCGACACTGGTACAAAACACATCAAGATCGTGATGGCGTAAACGCATGATCAGGGTGGCTGAGACTTTCAGCACTTCGGCCAGCAGGTTGAGCATCTGCTGCCAATTTGCCTGCATGCTAGAAGGGATCGGGATCGAGTGTGAAAGGATCGGTGCCATTAAGTGGTCCTTGATTGCGGCATGGATTTTGGATGTGACTAGAGCGACTGCCTGTCTGAAGTCACACCTTTACTTCAGTGGTCAGTCACTCTAACAAATGCCGATCAGAATGGCAGAGCGAATTGAGTTAGCTTGTGTGAATTCTCAAATCTAAAACAACGGGGCGTGTCACTTTTTATTAATAAAATTATGCATATCAACAGATTGGCTATAATCGATCTGGTCAAATTCAAACCCGTTAAGCTGCATAAACTCACGTTTAAAGCCCGCATAATCGCCTAACTGCTGAAAATTGCTGGCATTCATTTGTTGTAAACGTTCACGAACTTGTACTTGCGTATCGGGGTTCATCTCCCAATCATCCATACGGATCAAACGCTCGCTATCGAGTGGAATTCGTGAATGACCATACAGCTTGTCGCTAAACAGGCGTTGCATCTGTTCAATGCAACCTTCATGGGTGCCTTTATTTTTCATTACTTGGTACAGCGCGAGTAAGTAAGGACTCAAACCGGGAATAAATACGCTGGCTTTTGTCACTAACGCCTTACAAACAACGGCATACGCACCGCCATCAAAGTTGGCGAGTTTCAGATTCAAAGCATGACTCGTTTGGTGTAAATCGATTTTAGCGCGGCCTAAAGTACCATCCAGATAGATAGGGTGAGTAACGTCAGGGCCCATGTAAGAAAACGCGATCGTTTTGCACCCTTCGGCGAGTGATTCGGCATTGATCAAGGTATCAATCCAGTTTTCCCAATCATCGCCGCCCATGACGCGTAACGTCCCTTCAATTTCCTCTTCGCTGGCCGGTTGCAAGGTGGTTTCCATCCACGTGTCATTTTCAAGCAAGAGGGTTGCACCAGAGACCGCTTCACCAATCGGCTTAATCGCGGAGCGCCAGAACTCGCCATCCGGTTTACGGTGCATACCACTGGCAATGCTGTAAATGATGAGATCCACTTCCCCTTCAAAATAGGTTTCTATCGCTTCAATCACTTGCTCACGCATGTCGACGGAAAAAACATCGCCTTCGAGATTGACCGCGATGCGACCTGCTTGCTCGGCATGCTGTTTAAAAAAGAGATTGTTGTAGTAACCTGCACTGCCGGTTTGTGTTTCACTCGGAGCACGTTCAAAGGAGACCCCAATCGTATCGGCTTGCGCGCCACCAAAGGTCAGCGCAATCCTTGCCGCGAGCCCAAATCCCGACGATGCTCCGAGGATCAGAACGCGTTTTGGACCTGACTTGATCGGATTCGCCTGTTTTACGTACTGGATCTGTTGTAGGACGGCTTGTTCGCAGCCATAAGGATGGGCGCTGCGCGCCACAACGCCCTGAATGATTGGCTTGATGTGCATAGGGTCACCTATTCTCTAGTTAAGGGCTCAAAAATAACGTAAAGCTGAGTAAATTTTATTGAGCTAAACCAGTAAATCGGTGGATGGTGTTACAAATGTGCGGCAAGGTGTTCGGCCACAAACTTGGCTATCCAAGGCTGCGCTTCAGGTTTGGGGTGTAAACCATCTGCCATCATCCATTCTGGTTTGAGGATCACTTGCTCAAGAAAGAACGGGATAAGCGGGATAGAAAACTGCTCAGCTAGGCTAGGATAGATCTGGTAAAACGCATCGCTGTACCGTTTGCCATAGTTAGGTGGGATACGGATCTGCATTAAGATGACTTTTGCGTTTTGAGCTTGGATCTGTTCAATCATGGTGGTGAGGTTATGAGTGACCGTTTGCGGTGGGAAACCACGTAAACCGTCGTTGGCCCCTAATTCTATCAGTACGGTATCGGGCTGATGTTGGCTCAGAAGAGAGGGCAGGCGGGCGAGCCCGTTGCCTGTGGTATCACCAGAAATGCTCCCGTTAACGACGGTAACGGTTTGACCCTGTTCCACTAGCTCGTCGGCCAGTAAACTTGGCCAAGCTTGTTCGATAGGCATTTCGTACCCTGCGCTTAAACTGTCGCCGAGTACCAATAACGTTTTACTGCTGGCTGCAGCAGAAAAGAGAACAACAAACAAAAAGGAAAGTAGTCGAGTCATGCAAACATCCATCATTTCAGCGCAATCACTATCCAAATTAGTCTCCACTAATCAGGAGCATTTAACAATCCTTAAACAGGTGAATCTCTCGATTCAAGCGGGAGAAAGTGTGGCGATTGTCGGCGCATCAGGCGCGGGAAAATCGACGCTGATGACGCTACTGGCGGGATTAGATACGCCAAGTGAAGGGGAAGTGTATCTGTTGGGGAAACCGCTTTCACAACTGGATGATGAAGCGCGCGCCGCACTGCGCAGTGAATCCGTTGGGTTTGTGTTCCAAAGTTTTCTGCTTATTCCTAGCCTGTCGGCGCTGGAAAATGTCACTCTGCCTTGTTTGTTAAAAGGTGAGGCGGAGGATCGCGAACGTGCCCAGAAGCTGCTCAAGGCGGTCGGTTTGGAGCATCGAATGCACCATTCGCCCGCACAATTGTCGGGCGGAGAGCAGCAACGCGTAGCGATTGCTCGCGCATTTATGATAAGCCCCCAAGTGCTGTTTGCTGATGAGCCAACGGGCAATTTGGATCAAGAAACAGCTGCAAAAGTGATTGATTTACTGTTTGAACTGAACCGTGAACACGGCACTACACTAGTGCTGGTGACGCATGACCCTAAACTCGCGCAGCGTTGTCAGCGACGATTTTTTATGCAAGCGGGTGAGCTGGAGGAGCGCGTATGAAGGCCTTGCCTCCCGCCTCGCTCAATCGCCGATTACTGCGTTGGAGCTTAAGTGAAATTCGTCACGGGCAGTTATGGCCGGTGACTGTTGCGCTAACCTTAATCATTGCCTCGATTTTTGCATTAACCGCGCTCGCGCAGCGTATGGAACAAGTGATTGTGAAACAAGGGCGTGATGCGTTAACCGCTGATACGGTATTTGTTTCGGGCAACCCACTTCCTGAGTCCTTATTGACCCTGACCGCGCAGCAAGCCAGTCAAACTTCACAAATGACCCGTTTTGCGACCATGGCCTTTAGCGATCAAGGCATGCAGTTAGTCACTGTCAAAGCGGTAGATAGTGCTTATCCACTGCGTGGCGAGATGCGTTTAAGTGATGGTCAGCAAACCTTTAATCATGTGGCGAGCAACCAACTTTGGCTTGAACCGCGAGTAAAAGATCAGTTAGGGGTGGATATCGGTGACAATGTCACGATTGGTGATGCGGATTTTGTGGTCAGCGGTGAAGTGTTGGAAGAGCCAGGACTGAGCTTTAACCCATTCCAGCAAATGCCATCGGTTTACATCCATGCCTCTGATGTGGATAAAACTGGCGCGATTCAGCCGGGGAGTCGGGTGCAATTTAGCCTATTTATGACTGGTGATGACTCTGCGATCGAATCGATAAAACAACAAGTGAGCTTAACGGCGAGCGATCGCTGGCGCGATCAAGAAAGTGGCAGCCGTACTAATGAGGTGTTTGAACGCACTCAACAGTACTTATCGCTGACTGTAGCAATTGTGATCTTGATGGCCGCGACCACCTTAGTGCTGACCTGTCAGCATTACGTTTCCACCCGCACGCATACGATTGCGATGTTAAAAAGTCTCGGAGCAAGTCGCCGCTGGTTACGCAATTGGCTAGCGTTGCAAGTCGGATTGTTACTGGTGTTTGCGGTGGTGTTGGGCAGCGTTATTGGTGTTGGGCTGGAGTCGTTGCTGCGTTTGCCACTAAAAGATTTGTTGCCCGACCCGCTCCCCAGTTACGGTTTGCGTCCGCTGTGGATTGCACTTGCCAGCAGCTTATTGATTGCGGTGCCGGCTCTGGGGATCCCGCTGGGACGTCTATTGAGCGTGAGTGCGGTTGCGGTCATGCAGCCGGTGGCGGCGCAAACTCGTTGGCAGCGCAATCTACTGCTGATCATGGTACCGATTGTGCCGCTACTGCTGGTGTATTGGCAAAACCAACTGATCTGGATTGTGCTGATCGGTATTGTGGTGCTGTTTGCAGTGTTAGCGGTGGTCAGTGTTCTGGTGACTCGTCTGCTGGCTAAGCTACCGCTCAATCCTGCTATGGCATTGGCTCTGAGCCGAATTAACCGCTCTGGTGCGGCAAGTGGTTTGCAGTTTGGCGCGTTAGCCCTCTCTTTGATGTTGCTCGCCATCATCTGGTTAGTGCGTACCGATTTGCTCTCAGATTGGCAGCGCACCTTGCCAGAAAATGCGCCGAATGCGTTTGCACTCAACATCAGTGAATCCGAAAAAGCCAGTTACCTTGCGGCATTAGATACAGCAAGCATTGAGCGCTCTGCTGCTTATCCCATCATGCGTGGGCGTTTAACGCATATTAACGGTCAAGAGGCGAAACAATACGCGCAAAATGGTGAAGAGAGTTCAGATGCGCTGCGCCGTGAGCTCAATTTAACCTGGGCAGAACAGTTACCCGATTACAACCCCATTTTGCAAGGAGAGTGGCAAAGCCAAAATGGCGTATCGGTTGAGCAGGAAGTGGCGAGCGACCTCGGGCTTAAACTTGGGGATACGCTGACGTTTATGATCAATAGCCAAATAGTGAGCGCGCAAGTGAACACCATTCGTCAGGTCGAGTGGCGTGAAATGAAGCCCAATTTTTACTTCATTTTTAGTCCGGACGTGGTGCAAAACTTGCCAGCCAGTTATTTGATCAGTTTCCGCATTCAGCCCGAACATGATGCGTTGCTCGGTCAGCTCTCACGGCAACACCCGACGGTGAGCTTGATGGACATTCGCACCATGGGAGCCAAAATCCAAGCCTTGTTGACCCAAATTGTTTGGTCTGTGACGGTGTTGGCGGCACTCGGTGTGCTAGCAGGGGTATTGCTGATTTTTACTTTGCTGCGCTTAAGCCTCAGTCAGCGTCAGCAGGAGATCCGCCTATACCGCACGCTAGGAGCGAGTCGCCGCCGAGTTATGCACACCATTTGGGCTGAGTATGGGGTGATGGCGTTAGTCGGAGGGTTAGTGGCCAGCGTGAGTGCTGATGCAGTCGTCGCTGCGGTCATGAAATGGGGATTTAGCCTGACTCCGAGTCTGCATATGGCGCTGTGGTTTGTGCTCCCTGCGTTGACTTTTTGCACACTTGCTGCGGTTGTGAGCAGTTTGTTGAAACGCCTGTTAGCCCCCGTCAATAAAGCCTTCAGCGATTGAGCATTGGGGTAAATGGGTTAGTTATCCACAAAATCAGTGGATAACTTTTGGGATAAGTAAAGTAGCGGATGAAGGGGGTTGGGTTGCCAGCCCCGTAGTGGCCGAGGTTTGCGAGGATCGGTTATTCACAAAGTGGTGAAAAGGGAAAAATGGCAAATCTCAGTCAAGCGTTTTTTTGACTTTTTTCGGCTAAAAATCCGCTTTGTGAGCCATGAGTGCGTTTGATCAAAAAACCTTATGTTACAGGTTGTTTTTGTTACTTAAGGTCAAATTAGGCAAGCCCTTTGCAGTCACTAAATCGTCAATTTTCTATGGCATGGTAAAACTTGAATCTCTCCCGATAACCGCTTGGATCGGGAGAAAGGGCATCAAGTGAAAGGGATCCGCCATGAAAATTGCCATTGCAGGAACGGGGTATGTAGGATTATCGAATGGAATACTGCTTGCTCAACACAATGAAGTGGTCGCACTGGATATCGTGGTCAGCCGAGTAGAGCAGCTTAATGATAAGATTTCACCGATCGCCGATCCCGAGATTGAATCTTTTCTACAGCATCAACCCCTTAATTTTCGAGCGACTTGCGATAAACTAGACGCCTACCAAGACGCACAGTTTGTCGTGATCGCCACGCCTACCGACTATGACCCACAAACTAATCACTTTGATACACGAACCGTGGAAGCGGTGATTGATGATGTGTTGGCGATCAATCCACAGGCCATCATGGTGATTAAATCCACTGTGCCTGTGGGTTACACCAAACGCATCAAACAACGGCTGTGCTGTAACAACCTGATCTTTTCGCCAGAGTTTTTACGTGAAGGGCGAGCCTTGTATGACAACTTATACCCATCTCGGATCATTGTTGGGGAAAAGTCGGAGCGCGGCCAAGCGTTTGCAACCTTGTTGGCTCAAGGGGCAAAGAAAATGGATATTCCGATTTTGTTGACTCACTCGACCGAAGCTGAAGCGGTCAAACTTTTCTCCAACACCTATCTTGCAATGCGTGTATCGTTTTTTAATGAGTTGGATACGTACGCGGAAACCCATGGGTTAGACACCAAACAGATCATCGAAGGCGTTGGGTTAGATCCTCGCATCGGTAATCATTACAACAATCCTTCTTTTGGTTATGGTGGTTACTGCTTGCCGAAAGACACTCGCCAGTTACTGCGCAATTTTGAGGATGTACCTAATAACCTGATCCGTGCGATTGTCGATGCCAATACCACGCGCAAAGACCATATTGCGTTTTCCATCTTGAACCGCAACCCGAAAGTGGTTGGTATTTACCGCTTAATCATGAAGTCGGGCTCTGACAATTTTCGAGCTTCATCCATCTTAGGCATCATGAAACGAATCAAAGCACAGGGGGTTGAAGTGGTGATTTACGAACCTGTGCTCAATGAACCGACCTTTTACGGCTCACCTGTGATTCGCGATCTTGCCCAGTTTAAAGCGATGGCCGAGGTGATAGTGACCAATCGCCGGGTGGCTGAGCTGGAGGATGTCGCGGAAAAAATCTACACCCGTGACTTGTTTGGTCAGGATTGAGTGATCGGCCGAGGATAAGTCCGCGTAAAAAATGTGATTTTATTAACGTTTCATACCCTTTAGAATGGCGACCACATTTCTTAGCCTTGATGTAACAGTAGGTAAAATATGACATTGCGATCTCAAGATCCCCGAATTGCTATCATAGGTGGCGGTATTGCTGGTGCGACGGCGGCCGTCCATTTGGGTGAGCTGGGACTCAATGTTGTCCTGATGGAAAAAAGTGCTGGTTTAGTCAGTGGGCCACCGATTTGTCATCTGCATGCCGGGGGCAATCTCTATCGAGAAATTTCCGAGCAGCAGTGTATCGACCTATTGGAGCAGTCAATTGAAACGGTACGCCTTTATCCACACACTTTAAATGTTCGCCCAACCTTGATTGCTATCCCGCAATCCGATCCGGGTCAACCCGAAGAAATTCTGCCGCGCTTAGTGACCATTCAAAACGCGTATCGTAAGTTGGTGGAGCAAGATGCGGCCAATCAAGTGCTTGGCGCAGTCGATAATTACTATCGCTTGTATCAGCGTGAAGAGTTAGAGCGTTTGGCGCAGCAGCAACAATCCAATCCACCACAAAGCGATGATGACTGGGTGATTCCCTTTGCTCAGCATGCCGATCTTGCACAGCTCAAATACCCTGTCGTGTTGGTTCAAGAATACGGTTGGAGTGTGTTTCGCTTAGCAGCCAGCGTCGATCTGACTCTCGAAGCCTTACCCAATTGCCAAGTGATGTTGCGCACTGAACTGGTGGATGCCACGTTTCAAGACAACCAGTGGCGATTGACTTATCTTGATGCGCAAGGGGAGCGCCATACTCAAACTGTGGATTATCTGGTCAATGCTTGTGGTTTTGAGACCGGACGAGTGGACGATATGGCTCGCCACCACAGACAGCGTTTGGTGGAGTTTAAAGCGGCGTATGTCACTCACTGGCCTGCATGTCATCAGTGGTGGCCAGAAGCGATTTTCCATGGCCCACGTGGTAGCGAAGATGGCATGGCGCAGCTTACTCCTTATGCCGATGGCACGTTCCAACTGCATGGCATGACGGAATCTATCACCTTGTTTGCGGATGGTTTGGTCGCCTCGACTCCGACATCCGCGCAGCCAAAGCTGCCTTTGTATCTGCAACACAAGATTGAGCGTGGCTGGCCTATGTTGGCACAAAAAGAGCGCACCATGCGTGCGATACAGCATATGAGCCGCTTTGTGCCCAGTTTTGATAATGCGGAGTTTGCGGGTACACCGCTATTCGGTGCGCAGCAGATCCCCGGTGACGATGTGACACTGCGTGCGGCGGACGTCAGTTTTGAAGCCAATCAGTACGCGAGACTCGAAGTGGTCAAAGGCTCATCGGCGCTGAGAGCCGCTCGCCAATTGGTTGCGGTTTGGCAACTTAAGCCAGATGCTGGTGAGCTATCGATTGAGACTGAGCATCCATGCAGTATGGCCTTCACTGCGCAGCAGGTGGAGCAGCAGGCGATACGCTTATGCCACGCGCGTGGTTATCCTGCCGCGTTAGCCAAGGTGTATGGGCTTTAAAGTCTCAATAACGGAAGTTTCAATAACGGAAGTTTCAAAAAACGGAAAGGATCAGTAACCGAAAAATCGCGCCCACTGACACCACACCGCTTGAAGCCCAGCGAGATCGCCAGCGACAAACCGTACGGAATGTCCCGGCTTGGCTTGCACTAAACGGGGCAGATCGATTCTCGCTACACAACCTAGCTTGGGATACCCGCCAATCGTCTGCCGATCATTGAGCAAAATGATTGGCTGACCATTCGGCGGAACTTGAATCGCCCCCAAGGCAATCCCCTCAGAGAGAATGGTTTGATCCGGTGGCGATATGGTTTCACCTTGCAAGCGATAGCCCATGCGATCGCTGTTTGGGGTCACGATAAACTCGCTGCGGTAGAAGCTTTCCATCGCGGATGGTGAAAACGCTTGATATTGGTAACTCTCAATCACGCGCAGTCGCAGAGGTAAGTTGTAATCAGGTCGAAAGCGAAACGTCATCTGCACGGGTTTTTGGGCAATCTGCCGTGCGGAAAATGCTAAGTCATCACCCGTTTGCAGTGCCAGCCCTTGCGATGTCAGTCCCCCTAAGCCTTGCCGAACATGGGTAGATACAGAGCCCAGTTGTGGATGGACCGTAAACCCACCTTGAACCGCAAGATAGGCGCGTAGCCCGTTGCGCGGTAAACCAAAGCGCAGCGTTTGTCCTTGCTTGGCATAAAATCGGCTCCAATTGGCGATGGGGCGACCGTCTAGCGTGGCATTGAGATCGCCACCGGCAATCGCCAATTGCGCGTCGCTGCGTAAAAGAAATTCCGCTGGACCGAGCGTGATTTCTAAGGTGGCGCAATTGACGGGATTGGCGAGTAAATGGTTAGCCCAGCTGTAGGCGTATTCATCGAGAGGGCCGGAAGGGGTGATCCCGAAATGACTGAACCCATAGCGACCCAAGTCGTGAAGTAGCGTGAGTGGTCCAGCTTTGATCACGTGCAGCTTACCTAGCATGTTCCTTCCTTATGGAAAATATTCCCTGCTTATTCCTTTGTTACCCTAGGCAACTGTTACCTGAGGCCGCTGTTACCTGAGGCAGCTGTTATCTGAGGCAGCTCCGGTGTTGGCCATCTTAAGCTCTGTGGATTGAGTACGGCTCAATCACACCGCCCAACTGAATAAACTCATCACGTTCAATCGAGCGAAATCGCACTTGAGTGCCAATCTGCCAAGGTGACATCGGCTCTTGTCTCGGGTCAAACAAGGTTTGCGGACAGTTACCGATAATGTTCCAGCCGCCCGGAGAGGCGTTGGGATAAATGGCCGTTTGTTGCTCGGCAATCCCTACGCTGCCTTTGGGGAGCATTAGGCGCGGGGTAGTGCGTCTGGGGCGGCGCAGCGGCTCGGCGACTTGAGTCATAAAGGCAAACCCTGGAGCAAAGCCAATCGCCGCCACCGTGTAAGTCACAGAGGTATGCAACTGAATCACCTCTGCTAATGCAAGCCCTTGTTCCTGATAGCGAATGAGGTCAAGTCCCACATCCGGATGGTAGTACACGGGGAGCTCAATGAGATTGGCGTTCGCGTGGTTGGCCTGTCGCGGTTGATTAAGCAGTAAAGTCAACTGCGCCACCAACTCCTTTTGTGTTAAACGGTAGGGTAAATAATCAATCAGCAAGGTGGTGTAAGAAGGAGTGACGTTCATCAGTCCATAGGCCAAACTCTGCATGATGTCATGCGCACATTGGCCAATATGCATCGCTAAGGTTGCATCAGCCAGATGCTGAAAGCGTACCAGTATGCTGCCTTCCGCAATCGGCTCAATTTCAAACGGGATGGACATGGCCTACTCATCCAACGCAGCACGAATTCTGGCGATGAGCGACACGGCGTTTGGATTATCGCCATGCACACATAAAGTATCCGCTTCAATCGGGATGACGAACCCATCAGAACTGGTGACTTTGCCGTAACGGGCGATTTGTCGCACTTGGTTGAGAATGGCTTCTTCGCTACTGAGTACCGCATTGGGTTGTGAACGCGGTGTCAGCTTGCCATTGGCGAGATAGGTACGGTCGGCAAAAGCTTCAAACAGCAGCGGTACATCAAAACGGTCCGCAATATCGAGATAGTCTTGATTGTTGGCAGAAGCGAGCACCATCAAAGGCAGGTTAAAACAGGACACGGCATCGACCACCGCACGAAAGATGCTCGGGTCGCTCATCATGTCGTTATACAGCGCGCCATGAGGCTTCACATAGCTCAATTGGCCATTTTTACTTTCACACAGCGCCTTCAGTGCGCCGACTTGGTAAAGAATGATTTCACTCACTTCTTGCTCATTCATCGCCAACGAGCGGCGACCAAATCCTTGCAAATCTGGGTAGCTAGGATGGGCACCTATCATCACTTCATGCTCAAGCGCTAAATCTATCGTACGGCTCATAACATGAGGATCGGACGCGTGAAAGCCACAAGCGATATTGGCCATATCAATCCAAGGCATCACTTCTTCATCGGCCCCCATGGTCCAGACGCCGAAGCTTTCGCCCATATCGCAATTGAGTTGGATTGTCCGTTTGCTCACTGATGTACATCCTTCTGTAAACTCTGCCCGCTAAAGTAGCGAAAAAGAGTGATTTCGTCAGCCGAAATTAGGGTTTGGTCAATAAATTTTGCGGGTTTTGGAGCATTCTGAATCAAGTGCGATGCCACAAATGGTCCGGATTGTCCGCCTCTCGCCTTCTTTTCGCCACAAGGGGATATTTAAGAGCTTAAATCTGGATCGCAGATTTGATCCATTTGCTTCAGGTATAGTGCAGTCTATTTTTTTAATCCAGAGGCATCAATGCTTTGGCGATCGCTGAAAAGCCGTTACAATCGCCGAAAACATGAAGGAGGCTAGGCATGAAAGTATTGGTTACAGGTGGCATGGGTTACATTGGCAGTCACACCTGTATTCAGATGATCCAAGCGGGTATGACCCCTGTGATCCTCGATAATTTATACAACAGTAAAGCAACGGTCCTTGATCGTATTGAAAAAGTGATTGGTGTTCGTCCTCAGTTTGTGCAAGGGGACATCCGTGATAAAGCTTTGCTGGTTGATCTCATGCAACAGCATAACATTGAGGCGGTCGTGCATTTTGCGGGCCTCAAAGCGGTGGGTGAGTCCGTACAAAAACCGCTCGAATATTACGATAACAACGTGAATGGCACCTTAGTTTTGGTGGCGGCGATGCGTGAAGCGGGCGTGAAATCGCTGGTGTTCAGCTCATCTGCAACCGTATATGGCGATCCTGCGTCTGTGCCGATCACTGAATCTTTCCCAACCAGCGCGACCAACCCATATGGGCGCAGCAAGTTGATGGTGGAAGAGTGTTTGACCGATTTTCAAAAAGCCAATCCAGACTGGAGTATTACGCTACTGCGCTACTTTAACCCGGTTGGCTCTCATCCCTCTGGTGAGTTGGGTGAAGATCCACAAGGCATCCCTAATAACTTGATGCCGTTTGTGTCTCAGGTTGCGGTAGGGCGCCGCGAGTATCTTTCCGTGTTTGGTAGCGATTATCCGACCAAAGATGGCACAGGGGTGCGTGACTACATCCATGTGATGGATCTGGCGGACGGTCATATTGCCGCGCTGCAAAAAGTCGGCACTCGTGCGGGTCTGCATATCTACAACCTAGGCACAGGGAATGGCTACAGCGTGCTTGAAATGGTGAAAGCGTTTGAAGCGGCTTCGGGTTGCGCTGTCCCTTATAAACTGGTGGAACGTCGTCCGGGGGATATCGCGGAGTGCTGGGCTGACCCGACAAAAGCTGCGCAAGATCTCGGCTGGAGAGCAACCCGAACCTTAGATGAAATGACGCAAGATACTTGGCGCTGGCAGTCGAATAATCCGCAAGGTTACCCAGAAGCTTAAACAGTCATTAGTGACTGTTGCTATTGAATACAAACGCCCATCATGATTGATGGGCGTTTGCTTATGCGCTTCGCTGAGTTGAAACCTAAATTAGGTGCGGTAGCGCGCGAGGATTTCCCCTAAATTGCGTGTCGCTTGAGTAATTTCACTGACACCTTGCGACGTCTGCTCTGCAACACGGCGCAGCGTGTTGGACTGGCTGCGAATATCACTTAGTTCGGATGAAATATCGTGGGCAACCGAGCTCTGTTCGCTGGCTGAAGTGGAAATTTGCACACTGAGATCATTGATAAGCTGCGCCGAATGCGCGATGGCTTGTACATCGTTACCCACTTCACTTACCAATTGGCTGCTGGTGTGTGCTTGGCTCACCGTCTGCTCGGTAAGTTTGGCGATGTTTTGGCTTTCCACCTGTAGCTTTTCAATCATGGCTTGAATTTCCACCGTGGCCGATTGAGTGCGACTGGCCAAAGTGCGGACTTCATCGGCAACCACCGCAAAACCTCGACCTTGTTCACCGGCGCGAGCTGCTTCAATGGCGGCATTGAGTGCCAAAAGATTGGTTTGCTCTGAAATGGCATTGATGGTGGTGATCACCGCATTAATCTGCGTTGCATTGGTGTTGAGGGTTTCGACTGAGGATGACGCTTGGGCGATGTAACGTGAGAGCTGTTCAATATCTTGAATCGCTTTTCTCACTCGCTGCTGGCTGCGTTCAACCTGCTTGGTGTCTTGTTCCGTTTGTTCGGTGGCACGCTGTGAGGTCGTCGAAACTTCGGCTGCTGAAGCCGTCATCTCTTCCATCGCGGTGGCCACCGAATCGAGCGAACTGTATTGATTCTGAATCTGTACTTCCGATTCTTTCACTTCGTGAGCAAAAGTCATTGCGGTGTCACGCAGTGTGGCGCTGTTTTGTTTTACGGCCACAATCAGCTCTGCAAGTGTATCCATGGCTTTATCGAGCGCACAACCAATCGTCCCGAACTCATCACGTCCGGGATGGAAACCGAGTCGTGATGTAAGATCGCCTTCAGCGATTTTTTGGGTGGTGGTATAAAGCACCCACAAGGCACCACCAATAAAGGTCGCGACCCAGTAAGTGAAAATGGCAAAAGGAATGGCCCACAAATAGGTGAGTAAAAAGCTGCGCAGGGCTTGCTCGCGAGCCGGCTGCTCATACTGTTTCATTGACTCTGTATAGGCATAGACCTGACCGTTTGCGCTAGTGGCACTGGCTGTGACGACACCTTGTGAATAGATCGTGTCGCTTACGCGATTTTGTACTTTCAGTACGGAAAGTTGGCTAGGGTCGGGATGGTTGAGTAGCCCTTGTAATTTGTATTCCACTGCCAATTGAGACTGCTGCTCAATGCTGGCAAGGGTGTGCCAATAGCGCATACCTGCAATGGTGGTGATTGCGCTTAAAAACAGTAAAAAGATCACCCACATTTTGTCGTTAATCGACATGCGAATGAACACTCGGTCAATCGTCCTGAATTGAACTTCTCTCATGATGGCTCCTGCATAGCAAAAATAGC
Source organism: Vibrio cholerae (assembly GCF_008369605.1). NCBI lineage: Bacteria > Pseudomonadati > Pseudomonadota > Gammaproteobacteria > Vibrionales > Vibrionaceae > Vibrio > Vibrio cholerae. The sequence continues at coordinate 216,850 of NZ_CP043556.1, read as the reverse complement.
TGGCACAAGTTAATCATATTCAAGTGACAAAAGTGAGATTCATGTTCAATAAAAATGAAAGAATAAGATAGGATTATTTCAATAATGAGATTTACATCAAGAAGTTGAGTTGCATAAAAATAGGGCGAATAGAAGCCTATTCGCCCTTAAAATCTGCTTTTATCTTTAAACGCTACCTAAGTCATAAGAGGAGCGTTAGGGTTAACCGAGAGCGGGAAGTATGCCTAACGTAATCAATAGCTGTGCGCCGATGATGAGCAGTCCGACCAAACCTGTCACAAGCAGGGCCCAATTGCCCCCTGTAACTTGATAGTGTTGCTCAGTGGCTTGTTGGCGCACTTTGATCACCATCACCAGAGGTAAAAAGATGGCCAGAATGGCGAGCGCAATCGCGGCATAGCCTAGCGCCATAATGAAGCCTTGCGGGTAGAACAGTGCAAAAATCAGCGGTGGTAAGAAAGTGACGACAGACGCTAATGGGCGGTTCATTTTACCTTGTTGGTTACGTAGAGAATCCCCCATAAATTCAAACAAACCTAGACTAACACCCAAAAACGAGGTGAGTAGAGCAAGGTCAGCGAAAACACCGATGATGTTGCCAAGATTTGATTGGTGAACCGTGGTCGAGAGTACACCGATGAGCGCCGTGAGCCCCATATTGTCGAGTAGGGCAGATTGGCTTACTACCCCAAGAGTGACCAACTGCCAGAAAATGTAAATCACTAGCGGAATCGCAGAGCCGATCAAAATCGCTTTGCGCAGCGCAGGGGTATCACCATCCAAGTAATTCACAATCGCAGGAATACTGCCGTGGAAACCAAAGGAAGTAAAAATGACGGGAATGGCCGCGACAATCAAGCCCTGCTGAATCGGCATACTCAGTAAGTAAGACTGCGAAACGTTGGGCGCAAGGAAAAACAGTACCGCTACCATAGCGATCATCTTGCCGGCAAATAATACGCGATTGACGCGATCCACTGTGCCTGTTCCAACGGTGACGACCAAAGCGACAATCAAGGTAAACAGCAAAGTACCGCTCGAACTTTCAACGTTCACGCCGGTGAAATCGGTAATTCGTTGGGTAAATTGTGCGCCGCCGCCAGCAATGTAGGCCGCACACAGCGAGTAAAACAAAAATAACATAGCGAACGTCGCTACCCATTTACCTTTATGGCCTAAAATCTGTTTGGCGAGAGTATGCAAAGTTGCCTCTTTATCCGCGTACTGGTGGATTTCTACCATCAGCAATGCAGTAAATGCCATCAGCATCCACAAGCCGAGCATAATCATCAATGAGGTTGAGAAGCCAATACCGGCGGAAGCTAGAGGCAGAGCTAGCATTCCTGCACCAATCGTGGTGCCCGCGATAATCAAAGTACTGCCTAAAAGCTTCGATTGCGTCATGTGTAAACTCTTTTATACGTTATTAGATGTTGTGCTTAGTGATTTGTGCGAAAATTGACCGATTAATAATCTCATTTCGCTAATTTTTGGCTATTCTGTAGAAGCTTTCGATTTGCGTCAATCTGTTTGTAAAAATTTAAATCCTAAACTGTAATTAATAATTTACACTTTATGTGGCTGAGGTTTTTAGCACAAAGAAACCTTGGTACTTACTACAAGCTGTGGTAAACCTTATTGGCGTTTCTGGAAGCGCTTACGATGAACGTCTCACCAGAAACCGTTATCCCCATTCAACGTGAAGCTGAACCTTCAAGTCGAAAGGGTATAAAAGGATGAAATAAGTATGAATTAAGGAGGTCAACAATGAGTGACCACAATCACAATGATGAATGTCTAGAGCTGCTTGATGCGATGGAGATTGGTTTTACGCTCAGCGATTACCAAGCGGTTGAATCAGAGCAAACCGACGTCTCTGCGTCATAATCTCCCATCTCGGTGTAACGCCGAATCTCTTATCCCATGAACTTCCTTGCCCATTTGCATATTGCTCATCACTGCCAAAGTAGCTTACTCGGTAATTTACTTGGAGATTTTGTCAAAGGTGATCCGACAGAGCAGTACCCGCAATCTTTAGTGCAAGGAATCCGTTTACATCGCTGGGTTGATGCTTACACCGATAGCCACCCAGTGATGAAAGCGGCGAAATCTCTGTTTCCTTCCCAACAACAACGCTTTGCGCCGATTGCCCTCGACCTGTTTTGGGATCACTGTTTAGTCAATACTTGGTCGAATTGGCATGCCGAGCCCTTGGGGCAGTTTCTGACTCATGCACAACAAGGGATAGCCGAAGAAAGTACATCGGCGCTGCCTGAGCGTTTTGTGCGAGTGAATCGCGCTATGTGGCAAGGAGAATGGTTAGCCTCCTATGCGGAGTTGGCTAATATTCGCTATGCGTTGAGCAAGATGGCGCAGCGCAGCCCTCGCATGCAGCCTTTGGCTTATAGCGCGCAGGGATTAGAGGACAACTACACCGAGTTACAAGCACTGTTTGCGGTGCTGTATCCGGATGTTTTAGAGAAAGCCAAACGCCGTTCACTTTGATACAATCCGCGCCCCAAAAGTTATTAGGTACGCGACATGTCAGAACTCTCCATCACTTTTTCGCAATTAGGCTTGGATTCTCGTCTGCTGAATACATTGAGCGAGCTTGGGATCGTCAATCCCACGCCAATCCAACAGCAAGCTATTCCTCATGTATTGCAAGGAAAAGATGTACTGGCAGGGGCGCAAACCGGAACCGGTAAAACGGCGGCATTTGGCTTACCTTTGATCCAACGCTTTATTGAGCAGCCTTGGCAGCGTGAAACAAACAGCAAAGAGATCCGGGCGTTAGTGCTTGTGCCGACGCGTGAGTTAGCTCAGCAAGTATTGGATAGCCTACAAGCCTACGCGAAAGGAACGGAGCTTAAGATCGTAGCCGTTTATGGCGGCACGAGCATGAAGGTACAGCTCAACCATTTGCGTGGCGGTGTGGATATTTTGATTGCGACGCCGGGGCGTTTGCTCGATCACGCCCATGTGAAATCGCTGTTTTTGGGCAAAGTTGAAGTGTTGGTACTCGATGAAGCGGATCGCATGCTGGACATGGGCTTTATGCCAGATTTGCAGCGCGTGCTGCGCCGTTTATCGCCACTGCGTCAAACGCTGTTTTTCTCTGCAACGTTTGATAGCAAAATCAAAGCGGTCGCGTATCGCATCATGCGTGATCCTATCGAAGTGCAGGTGACGCCATCCAATTCCACGGCAGAAACCGTGCAGCAGATGGTGTATCCGGTGGATAAAAAGCGCAAACGCGAACTGCTCTCTTATCTGATTGGCTCGAAGAATTGGCAGCAAGTGTTGGTGTTTACCAAAACCCGTCAAGGTAGTGATGCACTGGCTGAAGAACTCAAGTTGGATGGCATAAAAGCGGTGTCGATTAATGGCGATAAAAGCCAAGGCGCTCGTCAAAAGGCTTTGGATGATTTTAAAGCAGGCAAAGTGCGTGCTTTGATTGCGACCGATGTCGCCGCGCGTGGGTTAGACATTGCCCAACTTGAGCAAGTGGTGAACTACGATATGCCATTTAAAGCGGAAGACTATGTACATCGTATTGGGCGTACGGGGCGCGCAGGTTTAGCGGGATTGGCGATCTCTTTGCTGTCGCATGATGAACAGCCACAACTCGAAGCGATTGAGCGTTTACTCAATACACGTCTGCCGCAAGAGTGGTTGAAAGGTTTTGAGCCTAGCCCTGTGGTGCATGAGGAAAATTCACCGCGTCGCTCGGCTGGCCGTTCGTCAGAAAAACGCAAACTAAAAGCACAACTGAAAATCCATGCGCAGCGCGGTAAAAAAGCGCGTTAAGTAGGGTCAATAAGTAGCACCCATCGATATCCCGTTTGCTATCCCCAATCACAGCACATCGCAAATAGTGCATCGGAAGGGGATAGCTCACATCGCCTATTACTCTTCCGTCTCTTTATAGACATCTCGCCAGTCGCAACTGAGGGTATACACCAGCTCATCCACCGAGTTGGGCTGCATAATGTAAGGCTTGGCGACATGAAACTTCTCAACCATCAAAGCGTTAAACAACTGCCAATGTTTGAGTAAACAGGCGGAAACGTCTTCAATTTCCGGGGCCCAAGTTGCACGCATAAAAGGCGTCAAACTGGCGGCGCTGTGAGTGTACATAATCAGCTGCCATTTGATTTCCCACAAATGGATCGGAGATTGGGGGTACTGACGGTTGTAGTCGTCCGCCAAGGATTCAACCAAGCGTTCAATCTCTCCAGAAGTATCGAGGAAATAATCGAATAATTTATCTTCTTGGCGAACGGCATCCGCAATCAATTGGATTGGCTGTTTAATGATTAAGCCATGTGCCAACATACGCATTAGGAAAGTGTACAGCTTTACGTTGACGGGAGTTTCTGCTGGCATGGCTTGGAGCACCGTCTGCATGTAGCGAATCATATAATCATGCAGGCCATCGCTGATGCTGTGCCAGATCTTTTCTTTACTACCGAAATGATGACGAATCAAGCTATGTGAGACGCCGGCCTTTTCACTGATATGGCGCAGAGAAACGCGTGAATAACCGAGCTCGCAGAACAGCTCTGCCGCAATGGTGATAATGTGATAACGCGTTTTTTGGGCATCTTGCGCACTACGACGCCCCTGTTTTTTTTCAATCATGTCAACCTAATGTATAACGGTCACTGAGACGTCCCGATTTTTACCAGATCTACGCCGATTTTTCATGACTCTTGTGCTTAAAAGTGGAATTTTTGGGAAAAACTCATTGGGATGAGGCATAAAAAGCAGCAATGTCGCGCAAATCTTGATCATTTAAACGTTGCAACTGAGCTCTCATCATCTCCGCCATTGGGCCTGTGCGCTCGCCTAGTTGATAAGCCTTCATCGCGCTATACAGGTATTCTGCGCTTTGCCCATCAAGGTTAGGATAGCTGACCTGAGTAGCTTTGCCGTCGGTGCCGTGGCAAAACACACAACTTGGCGCTTTTTGTTTACCGAGTACCGGATCGCCACTGGCGAAGAGCGGAGTCGAAACAAGGGTTAAACAAAGCAGAGAGCACACAACGCGCATCAATAAACTCCAAACAAGAGGGTGTAAATCAGTGCGCGGAGTATAAAGCTTCCCCTAAGGGGAAGCTCAAGAGAGCGCGAGCGAGAATGGAGAGAGTTTACGAGCCTGTTAGCATTCTCAACCTCACTCAAGCCAGTAAGGTGCGCAGTTTGGCGAGTAGGGTATCAATATCCTGACGTGTAATGTCTTTATGTGTCACGAAGCGCACTGGATTACCCGCGGTGATGATAATGCCTTCTTGGCGAAGTTGCTGGGCGATGGACTGGATATCGACTGTCGAGTCCAATTTAGCAAACACAATATTGGTCTGTACCCATTCGGTATTAACCGAAAACCCCGGTAAAGCATTCAGCCCCAAAGCCAGATGGCGAGCATTATCATGATCGGTCTTGAGCTGCGTGACTTGCTCGGTGAGCGCCAATTTCCCCGCTGCGGCTAAAATGCCCGCTTGGCGCATACCGCCACCGACCATTTTTCGCCAGCGTCTCGCTTTGGCAATAAAGTCCTTGGAACCGAGCAGTAACGAACCGACTGGCGCGGCTAAGCCTTTGGATAGACACACGGTGATCGAATCAAAATATTGCGCGATCTCTTTGACATCCACATCCAGTGCGACCGCCGCGTTGTAGACCCGAGCCCCATCAAGGTGCAGTTGCAAACCATGTTGATCAACAAACTCGCGCGCCTTTGCCAAATAACTGAGTGGAAGCACTTTACCATTGATGGTGTTTTCCAAGCTGAGCAGTTTGGTGCGGGCAAAATGCGCATCATCCGGTTTGATCGCGGCTTTGAGTTTGGCGAAATCGAGTGTGCCATCCGGTTCATTGTCAATCGGTTGTGGCTGGATAGAGCCAAGTACGGCGGCGCCGCCAGCTTCATAACGATAGTTATGGGCTTGCTGGCCACACAAATATTCGTCGCCGCGCTCGCAATGAGCGAGTAAACCTAACAAATTGGCTTGAGTGCCTGAGGTGGTAAACAGCGCGGCTTCAAAGCCATGGCGCTCGGCCGCCCACTGTTCTAACTCGTTGACAGTGGGGTCATCGCCATACACATCGTCACCCACAGGGGCTTGTGCCATCGCTTGACGCATCGCGTCGGTCGGTTGGGTAACGGTATCCGATCGAAAGTCCATCTTTTCTCCTACAAATATCCGCAAAGTTTGGCTTTACTTAAACAAGCAATGGTTTTGGAATCGGTGATGTCGCCAAAAACAATTTTACGTTCTAATTCTTGTGGGGTAAGAAAGAGGACTTCAATCACTTCGTCCTCATCGCAAGAATAGCGCGCCGTTTTGCTTAGGTTTTTTGCGACAAACAGATGTTGAATTTCATCGCAGAAACCCGCGAGCGGCGTGACTTGACCGAGTTCGATAAATTGCTGAGCGCTAAAGCCGGTTTCTTCCTCCAATTCGCGCTGCGCACAGGAAAGAGGCGGTTCCCCCTCTTCTATAGTGCCAGCAGGAAGTTCGAGTAACCATTTTTTGAGCGAAGGGCGAAATTGGCGTATCACGACAATCTCGCCTTGGTCAGTCAGTGGCAAAATCACTGCCGCACCGGGGTGTGAAATCGTGGTATGTGTGACCGAGTGGCCATTCGGAAGCAAAACGTCCTCCTCGACCAGTGCGATGCTTTTCCATTGATGGATGATTTTGCTCATGGAGTGTGTCTTGTCAAAATAAAGCGGTGATGAGGGAGTCACCTTACCTTAGGTTCAGTGGCATCCCCAAGAATAAATTGTACTTTTTGCGTCGTGTCTGTGGAAATGGCGAGAAGTTGAGCCGCTAAATGTGCAATCAATGATTACCAATTGTTTCAAGGAAATGAGATCTGTTATAAGGATGCGCAAAACAAAAAATAGACTTTGTAACAAATCGACAACAATTGTATAAAGCGATTGTTTATTGAAACTATTGTTTATAGAGCCATTGTTTATAGAGCGATTGTTTATAGAGCGATTGTTTATAGAAACAGTGCTTATTGAAAACGTGTTACCCAATTTGGGCTTTGTCTGAGGAATCAAGAGATGCTGCAACCCACCCACAGCTCACATGCGCGCAAAGCGCTGCTTTCAGAGCGAATCAATAAGCTGGCTAAGGCGCTCTCTGATGGCGTGTATGAGCGTGAAAATACCATTAAGCTCTGTTTATTGACTGCATTGGCTGGTGAAAGTGTGTTTTTGCTCGGCCCACCGGGGATCGCCAAAAGCCTCATCGCTAAGCGTTTGATTCAAGCATTTGATAACAGCAGTTATTTTGAATACCTGATGACCCGCTTTTCAACCCCCGAAGAGGTGTTTGGGCCGCTGAGTATTCAAGAATTGAAAGACAATGGTCGTTATGTGCGCCTCACCCAAGGTTATTTGCCTACCGCACAGGTCGTGTTCTTGGATGAAATCTGGAAGGCGGGACCTGCCATCCTCAACACCTTACTAACGGTTGTCAACGAGAAAACCTTCAAAAATGGCAGCGATATTGAGCGCGTACCGATGCGTCTCTTGGTGACGGCCTCCAATGAACTCCCAGACGAAGACAGCGGCCTCGAAGCACTCTATGACCGTATGTTGGTACGAATTTTTGTAAATCGAATTCAAAACAAACAAAATTTCAAATCCATGCTTACCGTTGGTACAGCGCAAGAAGCGCAAATTCCAGCAGGGCTGGCGATCACCGATGAAGAGTATCACCAATGGCAGCAGCAACTGGATAAGCTTGAACTCAGTGATGACGTTTTCGAAAAGCTCTACCAGTTGAAAACCATGGTTGAAGAGCGCTCAAAAGAGAGCGCGGGTTCAGATTTAGAGATGTATGTGTCTGACCGCCGTTGGAAAAAAGCGGCCAAACTTTTGAAAGCCAGTGCATTTTTTAATGGCCGAGACGAGATTAACCCATTAGATCTACTGCTGCTGCAAAACTGTTTGTGGAATACCCCAGAATCACATGATGTGGTGCATGAGGTGATCCGCGAATTTGCGCTGCGTTACGCCTTTGACCAAGCAGAAGTGGAGCAACAGCTCGATGTATGCCGACTTGAACTTGCCCAAATTCAAGAAGAGCTAGAGTCTGAGTTTGCCATGGTACTGTCACTGGAAACCACCAATGGCTTAATCAAAAAACAAGTTCATCATCAATATGACCTGTCTGATGCCAAAATTTACAAAGTGGGCATGACGCCTGATTTGATTAAGCTAGTGTTATTGCAGAGCAATATGTCTGTTTCTGAAGGTGAGAAAGGCGATAGCCGTTGGATTTACGTACAGAAAAGTGAATTAGAGCGCGTGATTAAAGAAGGGCACGGCGAAGCCTATGGCTATGTGAACCAAAACACCAATCTATGTCGCTTACGTTTTGACCTTGATGCCAGCAACAACTTGGTGATTAAAGATATTGCCAACCGCTCCGTACTTCTGGCGATGGTCACCAAACAAGGTTTAGATGAGTCGCTGTATCAGAATTGGTTGACGAAAGCGGATCAAGCCATGGCGCAGCTCACTCATGCGGAGCACCATTTACGTAAAGTGCGCCTCAAATTTCACGATGCGCTGCCGCACAGTTTCATCGATCCTGAATTGCCAACGGCAATGCAAGCGACCTTGCATGAGCTGCAGCAGCAGTTGGATGCCACTCAAGTTGAATGCGAGCGTAACGTGATGCGCATTCGTAACCTCAACCAATTTTTTGCTTAGGTGTCATTATGTTAGGGGCGGATGCGTTTAATCTGGTTGTTGCCATAGCAGAATCTGGCTTGATTGATACCGCCGTCAATGACTTGGTTGCGCGTTCCCAAGTGATGATGATGGCGGAAAATCGTGGTGTGGGCACGTCAGTGAAAAATCATCTGATCAAGTGGCGCGCCAGCGTTCGTCGTCGAATGACCAAAGTGTGTGAAACTGAACGTTTCCAGCGTGAGTTAGCCCTCTACCAAGAAGTGATTCACTGGGATGAAGAGACGTTTTTTACGCAAGTTCCAGACGTGGTGAAGAAACTGGAATGGGACTCCGCATTCTATTTAGAAGCGCGCCGCTTGCTCGAAAAAGAGAAGCTGCATCATAACCCCATGTTCCCTCATTTCTTTTGTGATCAGTGGTATAAATCACTGTCTGATGCGATTCGCCAAGCGCAGGTGATCGAACTTAAAGCCAACAAAGAGCGTATGTTGGCTGATCTCTATCAGCGTATGGAAACCATGCGCAATATGGATAAGGTCACTGAAGCGGGGGATGAAGCGATCGTCGGCCGACTTTGGGATATGGCGGCGGCGAAATTGAGCCGCAATGACCTCACGGTCATGAAGCGTTACGCTGAGTTTCTCAAAAAACACAAAGGCATGCAGGAAATCGCCGAGCAGCTCGGGCGAATGGCTGGACAGGTTGACGATCCGGACCTAAATCGTGCGCCCGCTGAAGAGATGCAAATGGTCGAAGAGCGTTCAGATGAAGCGACCGATGACATTGTGGGTATCCACGAAAGTGACGATTTGAATAAGCTACTGCCCAACGAAACCATGTTTTTAGCTTATCCAGAGCTGGAAGTAGTGTTTTATAAGCACTTGGTCGATAAACGGTTAATGAACTATCGCATGCAGGGGAAATCACGCACTCTGCGTAAGGTGCGTGCCCATCGTCCTGACAACAAACAGGTTGATATTGAAAAAGGGCCGTTCATTCTCTGTATTGATGCCTCAGGATCCATGAGTGGTTTTCCCGAGCAGTGTGCCAAAGCCATGGCTTACGCGCTGATGCAAATTGCGTTGGCAGAAGATCGTGATTGTTATGTGATGCTGTTTTCTTCCGAATTCATCACCTACGAATTGACTCGCCAAGATGGGCTGCGCGAAGCGAGTGACTTCTTAAGTTATTCGTTTCATGGCGGTACAGATTTTGAGCCCGTGATCCTCAAATCGATTGAACTGATGAGCAGTGATAAGTATCGCAATGGCGATTTGGTTGTGATGTCGGATTTCATTGCACCCAAACAAAGTGACGAACTACTGGCGCAAGTGGCGGAACTTAAAACGCGCAAAAACCGTTTTCATGCCATAAGCCTATCAAAATACGGCAACCCGCAGTTGATGAGTATGTTTGATCACTGCTGGAGCTATCATCCGAGCTTGGTTGGGCGGCTAATGAAGAAGTGGTAACTTGAATGCTTCATACCCAACGACGGGAAGTGGCAGGTTGTCAACGCCACTACTGCTTCAAGTTAGAAGGGGATAGGTTGGTTTGCTTGCGACGGTCAGTTGAGCAGATTGCGCTAAATCTCAGCAAACGAGCCGGCATTTCATTTTTTTGTTTGACTCAGCTCGCATAATCCGTAAAGTACGCAGCGCAAGCAACGAAGCAAATCCTTCGTTTGACTTCAGAGGCGCGTTGGCAGAGTGGTCATGCAGCGGATTGCAAATCCGTGAACCTCGGTTCGACTCCGGGACGCGCCTCCATTTCTTTTGAAGTCATCGCTTAAGCCAGCCAAGTGCTGGTTTTTTTGTGTCTGCGTTTCTTCAATCGAGTCCCACTCTATATTCCATTTATATCTCATCGCTCCCTACTGAGTATTTCCGGTTTACTTATCACGCTTTATGCATTTGGTTGTGGTTTAACCAGTCGTTTTTGCTATTCTTATGACGTTTTTTTATACAAATAGTCTGTGGTTTTGGTTTTTATACATTTTTATTGCATAAAAATACGTTCGTAGTAGTATGAACGCCAGATGATAATTAATGCAGTATGTCAGCATGAGTATTCGAGTTAACGGAATTAACAAGTCTTATGGCACCACTCAGGTGCTGCACGACATCCACTTTGAATGTGCGAGTGGTGAAACTTTAGTGCTACTTGGGCCAAGCGGTGCGGGTAAAAGCTCACTGCTGCGTGTGCTCAATCTTCTTGAAACGGCCGATAATGGCCAACTGCATATCGCCAATCAATCGTTTGATTTCTCAACGCATCCGACCGAGCAGCAAGGCTTAGCGCTACGTCGCAAAGTGGGCATGGTGTTTCAGCAATACCATCTATGGCCGCATATGACTGTGCTGGAAAATTTGGTGGAAGCCCCCGTGAAAGTCGCAGGTATGGTGAAATCGCAAGCCAAACAGCAAGCCATCGAGATCCTGAAAACGTTGCAACTGGCAGATAAAGCCGATGCGTGGCCGCTACAACTCTCGGGTGGCCAGCAGCAGCGAGTGGCGATTGCGCGTGCACTGATGATGAAGCCGGATGTACTGCTGTTTGATGAGCCGACAGCGGCTCTGGATCCTGAGATCACCAATCAAGTTGTGAAAATTATCAAAGAGTTAAGTGGTACAGGGATCACGCAAGTGGTGGTGACTCATGAAGTCGACTTTGCCAAGAAAATCGCCAGCCATGTGCTCTACCTCGAAAAAGGGCGCATTGTTGAACACGGCACGCACGCATCCTTTACTCATCCGCAGACCCAGCAGTTTGCCGATTATTTAAAACATTAAAAAGTTACTGATATTAGCCCACAGATTCTGGCCATTGATGCGCCAGATTTCGCAGAACACATGGAGTATTGCAATGAAAAAGATCCTACTCGCGTCTTTGATTGGTTTGGTTTCTGCTAGCGCAGTTGCGCAACAAGAGATCAAGTTTGTGATGGAAGCGACTTACGCGCCGTTCGAATACATGGATGAGAACAACCAAATCCAAGGTTTTGATGTGGATTTAGCGAATGCGCTGTGTAAGCAACTTGAAGCGAAATGTAGCTTCCACAACCAAGCGTTTGACAGCTTGATCCCAGCACTGAAATTCAAACGTTATGATGCCGCCATTTCGGCAATGGACATCACCGAAGCGCGTTTAGAGCAGGTGAATTTCTCTAATCCGTACTACGACAACTCAGCCGCCTTCGTTTCTCTGGCGGGCAAAGTGGCGGATCAAGCGACGCTGAAAGGCAAACGTGTTGGTGTGCAAAATGGCTCGACTCACCAAAGTTTCCTACTTGAGCAACTGTCGGACGTGGTCGCGGTGCCATACTCAAGCTACCAAGATGCGTTCATCGATATGAAAAATGGCCGTATTGATTCGGTATTCGGTGACACGGCCGTTGTCGCGGAGTGGTTTAAGGGGGATAACAACCTCGCTTACGTCGGTGAGCGTGTCACGAATGCACAGTACTTCGGTAATGGCTTTGGTATTGCGGTGAATAAAGATAACCAAGCGCTGCTTGATCAACTGAACGCCGCGTTGGAAGCCGTGAAAGAAAATGGCGAATACGCCGCGATCTTCAATAAGTACTTCGGAAACTAAGATGGTGTTAACGGGCTACTCTTTATCACTGGTACAAGCAAGCTGGATGACGCTGCAAATTGCGTTGGCCAGCTTGCTGGTCGGTTTACTGTTGGCACTGGTGTTTGCTGGCGGTGAAATGGCAAAACTGAAATTGATCAAATGGCCAACCACCTTGTTGGTCACCGTGATCCGCGGTTTGCCTGAGCTTTTGGTGGTGCTGTTTATCTACTTTGGCTCGACCCAAGTGCTGTTTTTCATCACTGGTGAATTTATTGAGATCAGCCCGTTTATCTCTGGTGTGATTGCGCTCTCGCTGATTTTTGCTTCGTACGCTTCGCAGACGTTGCGCGGTGCACTCAAAGCCGTGGGCAGAGGACAGCGTGAAGCGGCCAGCGCATTAGGGATTCCTCCTAGCAATGCATTTATTCGTATTGTACTGCCGCAAGCGGTACGCCACGCACTTCCCGGTTTAATGAACCAATGGCTAGTATTACTTAAAGATACGGCGTTAGTTTCTTTGATTGGGGTGACGGATCTACTGAAACAAGCGCAGCTCACTTCCGCGGCCACCCATGAAGCCTTTACGTGGTATGCAACGGCGGCGGCGGTGTATCTGGTGATCACATTGATCACACAACGCGCCGTAAAAGTGATAGATAACAAGTTTTCGATACAAGGCATGAGCCATAGCCAAGGAGCCAGCGCATGAAAGAGCAACACCTATGGCAACTGCTCGAAGGCTTAGGCACCAGTTTGCAACTGACGGCGGCTTCGCTGCTGGTGGGTTGCATATTGTCACTCTTGATGACCGTAAGCTTAGTAATGCGCACGCCCGTCGTGCATTGGTTTAGCCGTGCGGTGATCACCTTGTTTACCGGCACTCCGCTGTTGGTGCAAATTTTCTTGGTGTATTACGGCCCAGGGCAGTTTGAATGGATACGCGAAAGCGTACTTTGGGTATGGCTCAGCCAACCTTGGTTTTGCGCTATGCTGGCTTTGGCGCTCAACACGGCGGCGTACAGTACGCAACTGTTTAAAGGCGCATTTAACGCCATTCCTAGTGGGCAGTGGCAAGCGTGCCGCGCATTAGGCATGAACAAAATCGCTACGCTGCGAGTGCTGCTGCCTTATGCATTACGCAGAGCAGTGCCAGCCTATTCCAACGAAGTGATTCTCGTCTTTAAAGGCACTTCGCTGGCTAGCACGATCACCATTATGGATTTGATGGGCTACGCGCAGCGCATCAACGCCCAAACCTACGATACGTTGACAGTCTTTGGGATTGCCGGAGCATTTTACCTTGCAGTGAACGGCATTCTGACCCTGATCTTCCGCCAAATCGAGAAAAAAGCGTTAGCGTTTGAGGCGTATTGATTTTTAGTGTTGAATGGTTTTTGTGCGTTGTGCACGCCATTTGTACGCGATGGCGTGCTTTTTAATCACTTGATTAAATTGCTGAAATTTTTTATTGACCAGAAATCTCAATCCGTTAAAGTACGCCTCGTTCTCACGGCAAAGCTCGTTAGAACAGATGGTGTCTTCCATCGCAGTATGCGTTGCCCTGGTGGTGAAATCGGTAGACACAAGGGATTTAAAATCCCTCGACTTTCGAGTCGTGCCGGTTCAAGTCCGGCCCGGGGCACCATCATCCTCAAGACACATCACTTAGGCGCGTTGGCAGAGTGGCCATGCAGCGGATTGCAAATCCGTGAACCTCGGTTCGACTCCGGGACGCGCCTCCATTATTTCCTCTCTTGTTGATACAAAACTCTTTCTAGCGTTCATCAAAAAAATCTTTATTGCGTATGTACTTACTCATCAAATGATAAGAAAACGGTCTAATTAACCAACTGATGATCGAACGCCCTAAACGCTCCCATGTCGGTGTGTTTTCGTAAATTCTGCCGTTGTACAGCCAGAGTAATTTTCCGGCATGCCAGTACAGAAATGGCACGGGCGGCATGAAGGTTACGATGTCCAGATCGCAGCAGATGCGATAGGTTTTATGAGCTAGCCCATAGTATTTCTGAAAGCGCCAATCCCCGATCGCAGGTTGACCAAAAGTGACGACTCGCTTGATCGTGCGTGGATATTTTCGCTCAAAATAGTCCGCAAACACGCAGCCAATCGCGCCGCCGGAAGAGTGCCCAGTGATTGCAATGCGTTTGCCTTGTTCAATCAGCGGCAGTAGGGTCTGTTCCAGTTTTTCAATCACCGTCATGCCAAGCGTATCTTGGTTGCGGCTCGGTTGGCTCTCTTGATGCAGTAAGTGATAAAAACCAGCATGAATGCGGTATTGCAGTCCTAAATGGTGGCAACTGCGTGTCCAAACCGCGAAGTTGAGTAGCCAGTCGGTGAGGCTGTGTGAGCCTTTAATCACAACGACTACCTCATCGCTCGCTCGGCTCCACAATACTCGGATCATGATTTTGCCAAACTGATTGGTGATCACACGCTGTCCGTTAGGATCAAACCCGTAACGAGTTTGCTTAAAAATGCGCGGATAAGCGAGGTTGCACAAAACGGCGTAGCGTTCGTATTGGTAGCGTTTGAGTGGTTTCACAGTGACATCAATGATTCGGTTTATGATGACTGTATGGGGCAAATATGAAGCTTAGATTAAGCTTGGGTCGGAAAAGCAAGTTTCTCTCCCTAACGCTGAGTGATAGAAACTTGCCCTAAAAGAAGGTTACTCGCCCGCCACCCATTGGCGTTTGGTTTTGACACTTTTGATCAGCATATACAAACAAGTCGCGAGTAGGATGGCAAACAAGTAAGCCATCAAGCCGTGTCGATCTTGCATAAACCAATCGGCCAATACCGGACCAACCACCGAGCCTACGCTGTAGCTGAGTAACATCACTTGGGTTGCGGAAACAATGTAGCTCGCATCCAATTTGTCGCAGCCTAAATTAATCGCGATTGGGTAGAGGGCGAAGGTCGCCATGCCTAAAATAAATAGGCTAACGCCCAGTACGAGCAGCGAATCATCAAACACGGTCAGCGTGATGGCTGCCGTGCCAAGTAAGCAGAACAGCGCCATCTGCAGAGTGCGACCTAAAAATTTAGACAGCCAAGGCACCAGAGGTTGCACCGCCATGCCGCCTAAAATCACCAGCGCCATTAAGTTACCCAGATCAGTATGGCTAATGCCACGGTTGGCAAGTTCTACCGGCATCAAACCGTAAATTGCTCCTAATGTCAGGCCCGAAACTAGGCAGCCGATCATCGCCGCTTTACTGAGCTTGAAAATCTGACGCAACGAAAGTGAGCTGGCTTGTTGTGTGGAAGGCTGATCCGAATCGACGTACATCAGCACCATGGAAGCAATCAAAAGTAGTGTGGTGATCGCAATAAAAGGCACGGCACCTGCCACCCCCAGTTGGCCAATTGCCATTTGTCCGAGTGCAGTACCGCCATAGAGTGACACCATGTAAATGCCAAGACGCTTAGCGCGACCTTGTTCATCGCCATGCAGTAACCAAGATTCCACCACCACAAAAATGCCGGCCACGGCGATACCTGCGACCAAACGTGCCAAAAGCCAAACACTGGCGTAGGGCAATAGCGGCATAACCACAATCGACAGTTGCAGTAAGCTCAAGCACCATACAAAGGCTTTACGGTGGCCTAAACGATTGACGAAAGGCTCTGCAATCAGCGCGCCCGCTAATAATCCACCATAAAAAACGCTTGCCAGCCAACTGGCCAAATCAGATTCGAGTTGGTAATGCGGCAGCATTAAAGGCACTAGGCTCATTAAGTAGCCTGCGGCAATCGCATACAGAGTTAACGCAATAACAGGCACCGCAATGCGGTTTGGTGCAGAAGAATGGATTTCCACAGCAGGCCTCGGGAACAGCAGAAGGAACAGTTGGCGCGAATATGGGACGAATAGTGCGCAGAGTAAAACGAAAAAAAACGTTCTTGACGATAAACTTTGCTTGTTGAGGAAAAGGGAGGGGAAAGTGCCAGTTAAGTTGGCATAATTTTATCGAAAATGCCAACTTAATTGTGGATTACAAGATGTGATTATTTAGTCAGCGCTTGGTTTAACCATTGGTCAAATTGAGATTTTGGCAGTGCGCCATTGATCATGTCGATGCGTTGGCCATTTTTGAACACCATAATGGTGGGAATACTGCGAATTTGAAAATGTGCAGCAAGGTTTTGCTGCGCTTCGGTATCAATTTTCACGCAGCGGATCTGGCCTTTTCGCTCGGCGGCAACATCACTAAAAATCGGTGCGAAGCCGACACAAGGGTTACACCACGGAGCCCAAAAATCGACGACGACAGGTTTGTCGCTTTGCAGCAGCGCGGAAAAATTGGCTTCGGTACCTTCAATTGGCGCGCCATCGAGTAGTGCACTTTGGCATTTGCCACAGTTGGGGCTTTCGGTAATGCGCTCTTCTGGCACACGGTTAAGGCTGTGGCAAGATGGGCAGTGGGTATTGAATGTTGACATGACTTCCTCTCTTTATTTTGCGCTTTCGTTACCAGTTTAAGCTCAATGGTTAACCATGGTTCGAAAATCGGCGTATACTTCTGCCCATTGCCGACAATGGCGACGGGCGTTGCTCAATATCTTGGGGCGCTCCGCCAAATTACAATAAGCAGCATAGACGGAATTTTTATGACTCAATGTTATGCCGAAATCACCGGGTGGGGTAAATGTCTGCCACCTGCGACGCTCTCCAATCACGATTTGAGCACCTTTCTTGATACTTCCGATGAGTGGATTCAATCACGTACTGGGATTGAACAGCGTCGGATCAGCCACGTGAATACTTCCGATCTCGCCACCGTTGCCGCTCAGCATGCCATTGCCTGTGCGGGCGTAAGCGTTGAAGAGATAGACCTTATTATTGTGGCAACCTGTTCACCGGATTCGTTAATTCCCAATATTGCTTCAAAAGTGCAGCAAAATTTAGGCATTCCTTCTGCTGCCGCCTTCGATCTCAACGCCGCCTGTACTGGTTTCCTCTATGGTTTAGAAACCGCGACACGCTTGATGCAAGCGAGCCATTATCGTCATGCTTTGGTGATTGGTGCTGAGCGCCTCTCTTTCTATCTGGACTGGACGAAGCGTGACACCGCCGTGCTGTTTGGAGATGGCGCAGGTGCTGTGGTATTGAGCAAGACCGAACAAAAAGTGGGCTTGCAAGATGCGCAAATTGGCTGTGATGCCCAAGGACGAGATATTTTAGCGGTACCTAAGTTTGGAACCGCGATGGATCGTTTTGATGCAGACAATGGTTACTGGGCGTTTGATTTCGTGGGTAAAGAGATCTTTAAACGTGCGGTGCGTGGCATGGGGGCTGCGGCGCAACAAGTGCTGGCGCGTAGCGGTTTATCGACCGAAGAAATTGATGTGGTGATCCCGCATCAAGCCAATATCCGCATTATTCAAACCCTGTGTGATTTGGCGGGCATCGCGCAAGACAAAGCCTTTGTCAATATTCATCGCTACGGTAATACCTCCGCGGCTACGGTGCCGATTGCCCTATGCGAAGCGTTAGAGCAAGGCAAAATCAAACCTCATGATGATCTGTTGGTCGCCGCTTTTGGCGCAGGGCTAACGTGGGGAGCGGGTCATATTCGCTGGGGTGAGCGGGTAACGCCTCTGGGTAAAAGTGATGCGCAATTGCCTTCTTGTGATCACACTGCGTTAGATCTGTTGAGCAAGGCTATTGAGCACTGCAAGCGTCATCAATCAGAATGATTTTCTGAATGTTGGAATAAGAGTAGGGCAAGTTTTACTTGCCCTATTTACTGTCATCCCTAAACCACGGCTTTCAGCAGTGATGATTGTTTAATCTTTCCGTCCGCCTTCAGCTTCAAGTAGGAAGTGGCTATTCACGCTCAAGCACTAGGCTCATCGGTCAGCGCCATCGCCAGTAAACTCACTGGATGAATGGTTTCCAAGTGCGCGTTTTCTTCGATTTGCCACTTACAGGTTTCGCAATCGGTCACCGCATAATCGGCATCAGAGGTTTGAATCGCATCAAACAGATGCGAACCAATTTTCTTCGATACCTCGTAGTTCTCTTCTTTAAAACCATAGGTTCCGGCTAGGCCACAACACTCACTGTCGAGCACCACCAGCTCTAAGCCGGGGATCATTTTCAGTAGCTCAATCGTAAACATCACATTACCACTGCGCTCTAAATGGCAAGGGGTGTGATACACCACTTTTTTGTGGACGGGTTTCATCTTCGGTGCGTTACCGCTCATAAACTCTTTGAGCAGAAAACGCGTCACATAATGAATTTGATCCACCACTTGGCTGTTATCTACCCCTAGCACATGCGGGTATTCTTGCTGCAAGGTAAACGAGCAGGTGGAAGAGGTGGAAAGCACCGGCGCATGGTAATCATTGACCATAGCCGTAAGGTGTTTGACGTTGTGCAGCGCGTTTTTACGCGCTTTGTTGTGAAAACCATTGGCGATCAGGGGGACACCGCAACATTTTTCGCTATCAAGCAAACGCACGCCTATATTCATCGCGTTCATCACTCGGACAAAGTCTTTGCCGAGTTGCGGATGGTTATAGTTAACGTAGCAACCATGGAAATAAGCGACTTGTCTTTGGTAGAGCGGCTGGCTGGTACAGTTCTGTTTAAACCAGCGGCGGAAGGTGCCGTGCGAATATTTGGGCAAGGTTTTATGGTCATGCACGCCAATGGTTTTGTGCATCAGCTTTTTCACCAATGGCAACGAGGTTGCGGCGTTGACGAGTGGCGCAAACGGCGTGGCGATCGAGCCAAATAAGTCGGTGTGGCTGAGTACAAAATCACGCACCAACTTAGGGTTAAGCGGCTTTTTGCCGTATTTGCCACGCGCCACGGCGATCATATCGCCAATTTTGACGCCTGAAGGGCAGGCGGTTTCACAGCGTTTGCAGTTGGTGCACAGCTTGAGCGCGTCATCATAGTATTCGGCACTTTTGATCCGTAAACGCTCACCATCTGGGCCACACTGTTTAGGGCCGGGATAGTTTGGGTTGGCTTTGGCAACGGGGCAATACACAGTGCACACCGTGCATTTGATGCATTGATCAAAGGTGGTATTTTGCGGTGCAGAGTGAATAAAGGCATGGTTCATAGCAGCACCTCCGGTTGTTTGGTTTGCGTATAAGTCGCAAGGATCTGTTCTACGGCATGATAAGCGGTCGCAATCGCTACGCCTCCGCCACAGCCTTCAAACACGGGGTCGTACCCACTGAGCATTGCGCCGCAACACCATAGATTGTCAATGGTTTTGCCTTGGCGTGACGGATGCAAATTGGCATCGGTAGTGACGCCGAAAGTCATAAACGGGTGTGATTGTGCCGCGATAAATTGAGCATGTCGCCACTGAGCGCGGTCAGGGTTTTGCTGGACGTCCAGCGCAAAGATCGGCTCTTGAATCGCATGTTGTGAGGCTTGTAATCCTTGGCTGAAGTAACTGCCGGTCGCCATCACATAGTGCTCAGCACTGATCGGGAAATCGCGCAGATTTTGAGTATGAATAGCAGTGAGGCGAGATCCTGCAAAATCGCCACCAATCACTTTGTCTCCCTTGAGTTGCACGCCGCCACCTTGGATGAAACTACGATGCAGAGCTTCTTCAATGCGGATCCCGAGTAGTGATGGGGGCATGGTCGGCACTTCATGAAAGCGCAGTTGGGTTACCTGTTGGAGTTTGCTCATCAAATGCAAACCATCACCGTTGCCCATGATGGCAGGCATGATCACCAGATCATCAGGACGCGCAACGCGCATCAGCTGATCACACAATGCATTCCACGCCGATTCTTGGCGCAGCAAACGCGCAATATCAATCGAGCGCAGCTCATTCGGGTTGCGTCTGAATCCTTCAAAGCCGGGGATGGAAACATTCACCGTGAGCATCGGCGTGTTAGCAAGCTCAGGGCGCTGAGCGAGGTTATCGCGCAGCATCGCAGGTTGAAAATCGCGATAGCCGTCAATCGCAACAATCATAATGCGTGAAAAATCGGCATTACCGCGATAAGGGTAAACAAAAGGCTGCGACAGCCAAGTATTTTTTAGGGTACCAAGTGGGGTAATACGCCAGTGGTTGGCGCCATCAAGTTCATGATGCAAAGGCACATGCGCACTGTCTAAAGTGCGTTTGAACCACATTAACCCTTTCTCGCTGTTTTTGCGTCCGACTTTGCTGTAAGGATGCTCTGGTGCTTGCTGTTGTAAAGCGGAAAAAGCGTCAAATGGTTGATTGACTACGCTGCCATCTGGCAAACGGCCAAGCACATCAATCGAGCCGGAAGAAAAATGCAGCGCACTTTGCCCTTGGTTGATTAACACCACTTTTTTTCCGGCTTGCAGTGCGCGCAGGGCGGCGCTGTATCCGGCAATACCGCCACCGATGACGGCCACATCATAATGCATCATTGTTGTTTCTCCGTGGCTGAGTCGAAGGAAGGTAAATCGCTTGCACCGAGCAAGCCTTCGTAAATCCAGTAGCTAAATTCAGCTTCGCGTAGTGCATCGCCCCAGAAAATCGGTTTGATGCCTTTCCAGCGCTCTTCCAGAAAATCGACCAACAAATGGCTCGATTGGCAACCCGAAACTTGCCCGTATTCACTAAACAGACTGGCTGCGCGATAGCTGCACAGCTCGCCCTGACAAGGCCCCATACCCAAACGAGTACGGCGCCGTAGGTCGACCAAATTATTCACATCCAACTGCTTGATGGCGTACTCAATTTCACCGGCGGTGACCATTTCGCACTCGCAGATCACCGCTTGGCTTTTCGCATCATCGGCTAAAAAGCTCGCGGCACGTTCACCGTGGCGATAAATGGCGGATTCATAAACCGGTTTGGCGATACTGGCGGTTTTTTTGAGCGTTTTTGGTGCTTGCTGAGAGCCCGGTAAAGGGCGCAGGTGCGTTTGGCAACTTTGGGTATTGCCAAGTTTCTTGGCGACCAGATCGGTGGCCCACTCGGCCATCAAACGGTAAGTCATCAGTTTGCCACCGGTAATAGTGGTGAAGCCTTTCAAGCCGTCACGCTGCTCGTGATCCAGCAAAACAATGCCACGACTGATATTGCGGCCACTGCCATCATCATCCACTGAGACCAGTGGGCGAACGCCCGCATAAGCGCGCAATACGCGAGTGTTGGCCATAATGGGGGCAAGTTTGGCGCCCTCGGCGAGCAAAATATCCACTTCTCGTTCAGTGACATGCAGATTATCGATCTGGTCATAATCAATGTGCTCGGAAGTGGTACCAATCAGCGAAATGGTATCGCCGGGAACCAAAATGTCCGCATCCGATGGCTTACGGCAGCGGTTAATCACCAGATTATTAATGCGGTAATCCAAGATCAGCAGCGAGCCTTTGGCTGGGAACATCTTGATATTGAGGTCCGCGTATTCGCAGATGTTTTGTCCCCAGATACCTGCCGCATTAATCACTTGCTGGGCGAAAATATCAAACTTAGCGCCACTGCCTAAATGCTGGCAACGCACGCCAAGCACGGTATCTCCCTCACGGATCAACTGGGTCACAATAGTTCGGTTAAACATTCGCGCGCCATGTTCTTTGGCATCCAGCACATTGGCCGCACACAGGCGAAAAGGGTCGAGCGTACCGTCAGGCACTTTCACCGCGCCAATCAAAGCAGGGTTGACATTCGGCTCAAGTAACAAGGCTTCTTTAGGTGTTAAGCGCTGCGTTTCAATCCCTGCATCACTGCAGGCGTGAATAAACGACTCCTGAAAGCCTAAATCATCTTCTGGCAGAGTGATAAACAAACCATCGGTGGCTTCAACGCAGTGGCGCGCGATGGATTTCAGAATTTTGTTTTCTTGGATACACTCGCGTGCCGATTCAGAGTCAGTGACCGCGTAACGAGCGCCGGAGTGCAGCAAACCATGATTGCGACCTGTGGTGCCCGCGGCAATGTCATCTTTTTCAACCAGAATACAGCGCAATCGGCGCAATGCGCAGTCGCGCAAGATTCCGGTTCCTGTTGCGCCGCCGCCAATGATGACCACGTCGGTTTCCATTCTTTGATAAGCCGTCATGAGCTCAACCTTATGCAATCAAAACACATACGGTTAGTGTGCCATTATTTTCATTTCGTGTTCGTTGTTTTGCTCACAAAAGCGCGAACGAGCATTAAATGGTGGGTAGAAGTGGATGGAGCCTTTCAGTGGCGTAATTTTATGCGATTCACTTATTGATGATTAACACTGTTCGTAACATGTATGACACATTTAATGTTCGTTTGAGTGAATATGTTCGTGACTTAATAAGGGAATATCTGTCGATTTTTTAGCGCGATCGTGCGTTGAATCTGGCTTGCACTCATGATTTAGTGATTGCTAAACCAAAAGATTAGCCATTTTCAGACATCGGAGAAGAGAGAGAAAAAAGATGCGTTGTTTAACAAAAAACGAATTTGTTAATAACAAAATTGTGCTCGAACACTCATTAATTGCGGTCGTTTGTTTTCGAGGTGATATTTTTGTGCCAGATTCACCGCGAACAGTGAGATTGTTCATCCAATAACGGCTATTTCATGATGCGATTAGAGCCGACGGGTGTAGGCGGCGACCACAATATAAACCGAAAAATAGTGAAACTGCAGATATTTATGCTGACTTTCTAAGTATAACGGGTGTGGATGGCTGTTCGATACGGCTCTGGTAGCAAGATAACAAAAAGGACTCTGAACTATGAACCAAACAAAGCAACATACTCTGCTCGGGCAGTGTATCGCCGAGTTTATCGGTACAGGATTACTGATTTTCTTCGGCGTCGGCTGCGTGGCCGCACTCGTTTTAGCAGGTGCTCAATTCGGACAGTGGGAAATCAGCATTGTCTGGGGTTTTGGCGTATCGATTGCCATTTATTGTACGGCTGGGGTTTCTGGCGCGCACATTAACCCTGCCGTCACTATCGCTCTGGCCGCTTTCCACGGCTTTGATAAAGCGAAAGTGTTACCTTACATCGTTTCGCAAGTGGCTGGTGCGTTTTGTGCGGCGGCATTGGTCTACAGCTTGTACAGCAACCTTTTTACCGACTACGAAATCGCCCACAATTTTGTACGTAGCAGCCAAGAAGCCTTAGCGACTGCGGGGATCTTCTCAACTTATCCGCATGCTTCTCTCTCTTTTATGGGAGCCATGGCCGTTGAGTTCACCATTACAGCGGTACTGATGTTCGCGATTTTGGCGTTGGGTGATGAAAACAATGGCGCGCATCGCAATGCGATGAACCCCTTGCTAATCGGTATTTTGATTGCGGTGATTGGTGGCTCATTAGGCCCATTGACGGGCTTTGCCATGAACCCTGCGCGTGATTTCGGTCCTAAACTGTTTGCCTACTTCGCTGGATGGGATTATGCCCTAACTGGCGCAAAAGAGATCCCTTACTTCATCGTACCGATTGTGGCTCCGATTCTGGGCGCATGTTTTGGCGCGTGGGCATATCCAAAGTTTATCGCGGCTTATCTGCCAAAAACGGGGACGGGTTGCACTATTCCGAACCAATGTGACACGGCAGAAGAGAGTGAAGAAGCGCGCGCATAGCGGGTATAAACTTAAAAAAGTATATTCAATAACAATAGAGACTACCCCAGCACTTCGGTGTGATCGCCATGCTGGGGTAAAGCAAGAACGTGAAACCATAAGGAATAGAACATGACTGAGCAAAAATACGTCGTCGCTCTCGATCAAGGTACTACCAGCTCTCGCGCCGTGGTGTTAGACCATGATGCGAATATCGTGAGCGTTTCTCAGCGTGAGTTTACCCAAATCTACCCACAAGCCGGGTGGGTGGAACACGATCCAATGGAAATCTACGCTACGCAAAGCTCAACATTGGTTGAAGCGCTAGGTAAAGCGGGCATTCGCAGTGATGAAGTTGCGGCCATCGGTATTACCAACCAACGTGAAACCACGGTGGTGTGGAATAAAGAGACGGGTAAGCCTGTCTACAATGCGATTGTTTGGCAATGTCGCCGTACTGCTGCCATTTGTGAAGAGCTGAAAGAGCGCGGTTTAGAAAGTTACATTCGTGACAATACCGGTTTGGTGCTCGACCCTTACTTCTCAGGTACCAAAATTAAATGGATTCTGGACAATGTAGAAGGCGCACGCGAGCAAGCTGAAGCAGGACAACTGCTGTTTGGTACGGTTGATACATGGCTAGTGTGGAAAATGACACAAGGCCGTGTGCATGTGACCGATTACACCAACGCATCCCGTACTATGCTGTTCAACATCAACACCTTGCAGTGGGATGAAAAGATCCTCGCCGAATTTAATATCCCGCTCTCCATGATGCCGGAAGTGAAAAAATCGTCTGAAGTGTACGGTCAAACCAACATCGGTGGTAAAGGCGGTACGCGTATTCCAATCGCGGGGATTGCCGGTGACCAACAAGCGGCGCTGTACGGCCAAATGTGTGTGCAAGCGGGACAAGCGAAAAACACCTACGGTACGGGTTGCTTCTTGCTGATGAACACGGGACAGGAAAAAGTGACCTCGCACAACGGCTTGCTGACCACGCTAGCGTGTGGCCCACGCGGTGAACCAGCTTATGCACTGGAAGGGGCGGTGTTTATGGGCGGTGCATCCATTCAATGGCTGCGTGATGAGCTGAAACTGATTTCCGATGCTCGCGACTCAGAGTACTTCGCCACCAAAGTGGATACCTCCAATGGGGTGTATGTGGTGCCAGCCTTTACGGGTTTAGGCGCTCCGTACTGGGATGCGTATGCGCGTGGCACAATTGTCGGCTTAACCCGTGGTGTGAACTCAAACCACATTATTCGCGCAACGCTGGAAAGTATCGCTTACCAAACGCGTGATGTGTTGGATGCGATGCAAGCCGATTCTGGCATCAAGCTTTCTGCGCTGCGTGTTGATGGTGGTGCGGTCGCCAACAACTTCCTGATGCAGTTCCAAGCCGATGTATTGGATACCGAAGTGCATCGTCCGAAAGTCACGGAAGTCACCGCGTTAGGCGCCGCTTACCTCGCCGGTCTGGCCGTTGGTTTCTGGGATGGTTTGGAAGAGCTGCAAGGCAAAGCGGAAATCGATCGCAGCTTTAAACCGCATCATGATGAAGAGAAGCGTCAACGCCGTTATAAAGGTTGGAAGCGTGCGGTGAAATGTGCCCAAGCGTGGGCAGTACTGCACAACGAAGAAGAGTAATTTTTCTCTCTCCATAAAATTTTTCTTTCTCCATAACAATAATGCCCGGGTTAAACCGGGCATTATTTTTTCAGGGAGAACTAAGCCGCGCTCGAAGACGCGTCAGGCTTTTTTTCCTGTTGCATTTTCACCAAGAAGTAGACGTTGACGCAGGCAATAAAGCCGTTAGTCACGACGACAGGCCAAGCATCAATCATCAAACCGTATGCAGTAAACAGTGCACAACCAATAAAATTCAGTACACGCAGTCTGACGATGTCTTTCATTGTCAATGATACCGCCACCATGATCGATGCCGCGTATCCTAAAATTTCAACCATACTCATATCCATTATTTGACCCTCGTTAATAGTGTGGACAGTGTCAGTGTCGTGCCAATCTTCTCATCGTGAGAGTAGTGAGGAAGCTCCATGCCTCGAATGGTTTCTTGGTGAATTTGCCATGGGTTGAGTATGGCTAAACCATCAAGAAAAGAGGCCGCTCTATCGTTATTTTAGTCAAACCTGCGATTTTCAGGGCACTCTGTTGATTCACTAATGACACTATAGCAATGGAAAATATGTGACGAAAGGCTCGGAATTTTGTTCGGTGAAGGTTAGCGATTACGCAAACGTTTAATGTCGATCACGTTCAGTTTTTGCAAGGCAGACATTGATAGAAACGTTAACGCTTTTACCTTAATTCGAATGAGAGAAACGGATTGGCGCGCTAAAGAAAACCCACCTTGCGGTGGGTCTGGAATCATTAGGCTTTTTTGCCTTGAGTCATCTGCTTATCGTGCTCAGTTAAGTCTTTGATACGACGGCTGATATCACGGCGCTCTTTAGAAATTTCCGCGCTCTTGATGATGTGGTCATCGACACGATCTTCGTAGTCAGACTTCATGTTTTTGATGATGCCGAGAATCTCTTCGTGGCTCATATTTGGCTTGATGTAGTCAAGCAGGTTTACCAGCAGTTCAACACGCTTACGGTTATCACGCACTTTTTTCTCGTTATCATCGAGTTCGCGTTGAAGTTTATTTTTGCGACGAGCCAAGCTCACAATTTCAAATACGCTGTTCATAGGTTCCTTTTCCTACTTTTAATGCAACTGCGAAGATTAAAACACAACAATTCTTTTCATAACAGACTTAAGATCAATATGCGGCTTATCTTGACCAATAAATCGCCATTCAAAGCGCGAGCCAATTGTACATCAGAAATAATGCGCTATATCATGTGCGCCATTCATGAAGACATGATGAGCAACCATGCGTAATTCCGAGATTTTGGTTCCCACACCGCCGCTGCAAACTGAGCTTGATGCTGTCGCAATCAAACTGCGAGAGGCTTACATTAAAGAGCGTCAGCAGCTTGAGTTGACCGAAATTGAATTAAACCGCGCCAGAATCATTATGATTGATGAGAATGGCAAAATGATTCGGTTACCTCTGTTAACTGAGCATTAAATACCGACTGCGGGTTCGCCCGCCAGCAGAAGGACTGCACGATGAATATTCAACTCTCCCCACTCGAAGCCCGTGTAATTGGCTGTTTAATTGAAAAAGAAGTCACCACACCCGATCACTATCCACTGACACTCAATAGCTTAACCACCGCCTGTAACCAAAAAAGCAATCGCGAACCGGTACTCAACTTGAGCGAAGCGGAAGTGCAAGACACGGTGGAAGGGTTAATCGCTCGTCGCCTTGTAAGCGATGAAAGCAGCTTTAATAGCCGTACCAGCAAATACCAACACCGCTTCTGTAATACAGAGTTTGGCGATCTCAAACTCAATCAACAAGAACTCGGACTCATCTGCTGCTTATTGCTGCGCGGTGCGCAAACCCCCGGAGAGCTGCGCACGCGAACCAATCGACTCTGTACATTTACCGATGTGAAAGAGGCTGAAGCGGTACTTGAGCGCTTAGCGAATCGTGACTCAGGTGCGCTGGTGGTGAAATTGCCGCGTGAGCCGGGTAAGCGTGAGTCCCGCTACCATCATCTGTTTTGCGGTGAAGTGGATATGGCGGCTTTTGCCACGAGCTCAGACAATGAAGCGATCGCCTCTTCTCAATACGCTGAGTTAGAACAAGAAGTGGCAGCCCTGCGTGAAGAAGTGGCCGAGCTGCGCGCACTGATTGAACAGCACCTTAGCTAATAGAAAATAATGGCTAATGGAAAACTTGGCTGAGTTACCTTCACCTTGGTTTGTTTATCTGGTGCGTTGTGCAAATAACGCACTCTATTGTGGCATCACTACCGATGTATCGCGCCGCTTTGCCCAACATCAAAAGGGCAGGGGTGCGAAAGCGCTGCGTGGCAAAGGCCCACTAGAACTGGTGTGGTCATTGCCCGTTGCTGATGGCAAAAGTGCGGCATTGAAGCTCGAATACCGAATTAAAGCGCTCTCCAAATCCCAGAAAGAAGCGTTGGTGGCGGGGATGGCGCGAATTGATCAACTGGAGATTATTTTTCAGTGAACGTGCCCAATTAGTGAGCCATGTCACTCTATTTTCTGGGAAAAAATCATTCATGTATTAACCTTGTGTATGGGATAACCCAAAATGAGGTTGGTAACGGAATGAATATTCAAACAAAAAGTACTTTAGCAGTGGTCATGGCAATGGCCTTCTCTTCTTCGGCATTAGCTTCTAATTTGTTGATGGATGCTCGCGGTGCCGGTATGGGTAACACGGGCGTTTCTACGGCGGATTATCTGCTGGCTCCCTACTACAACCCAGCGCTGACGGCGGTGTATCGCAAAAATGACTCATTCGGTATTTTGCTGCCCAGCATTGGGCTGCGAGCGGAAGACAAGGATGAATCACTCAAAACGATAGATGATTTGCAAGATTCCATTGAACAGTTTGAGCGCGCAGGAGTCGGCGCGGCAACGCAGGAAAACGTAGATCAGCTCAATCGTTATCTCGATCAATTGGCGGATGATAAACCCCTGGCCGTCACGGCTGGGATTGGTATTGCAGTCGCCCTACCTCTCGATGCAGTCTCCCTCAACTTTTTTACCCGCGGCTATGCAGAAGTGATTGCGAAAGCCAATGTGGCCGCGAAATCTGGCAACAGTGCCAATGAGGTGAAAACTCGCTATGAAAGTTCCGATGTCGATTTAACCGCGTTTGGTTATACCGAAGTGGGCTTGGCAGTAGGTAAACAAGTGGTACTTGGTGGGCAGACGGTTGCGCTGGGCGTAACACCGAAAGTGCAGCAACTGCGAACTTATCAAGATAATGCGTCGGTCAAATCTTTCGACCTTGATGACTACGATAAAAGCGAAGTGAAGGATAACGCCTTCAACTTAGATATGGGCGCAGTGTGGCTTATTGATCAATATCGTGTTGGTATCGTCGCCAAAGATCTGTTTGCGAAGGATATTCAAACCCAGAACCGAAACAACACTTACAAGCTAGATACCCAAATAGCGGTGTCAGGCAGTTATGTGAGTGATTTCTTTATCGCCGCGGTGGATCTTGATCTCACCAAACAGCGCCGCTTCAACGGTGACAACGATGATACCCAGTTTATGCGTTTCGGGGTGGAAGGGAATGCATGGGGTTGGGCGCAGCTCAGAGCCGGTTATGAAGTGGACTTACAAAACTCGTTGGATAACTCGGTTTCTGTCGGTCTTGGCGTCAGCCCGTGGGATGTTGTTAGCTTAGATTTGGCTGGTTCTTACGCTGGCGATAACCAATTCGGGCTTTCGGCGAATCTTGCTTTTACTTTCTAAGTCAAACTTGCTGAATAAGTGAGCAGTCGCAGGTGTGAGAAACTATTTTTCCCACACCTGCACTATGAATTACCTCAATCATGCTTAATAATCAGTGACAACGATTTCCCGATCTGGGCAAAAGAGTTCTTCTTGATTCAATGAGATGTCGGCGTTTGCCAGCGAATGTCATTCAAATTGAACATTAGGAAGAAAAGCTCATGAGGAAGCTATGAAAAGAAAGCTAATATCTCCGCTGTTTCTGATAGCAGCACTCTTCAGCTCAACTGGTCAAGCCGATTCATTAAAAGGCTATTGGCATTATGATGAATTTCTTGCTGAGTTCCCTGAACAGCGGCCAATTTCCGAGCTTTTTGCTCAAACAGTTCGTGATAAACCGAGTGCGTTGACGGTGGCGCAAGAACAACCCGTCATTATTTCGGTGGTCTATCCCGGACAGCAAATTTCCGACTATTGGGTTCGCAACATCAAAGCGTTTGAAAAGCGAATGGACGCTTTGGGGATTCGCTATCAAATCAATCAGGTGTTTACTCGCCCGAATCTTGATACTCGCCAGCAGAGTGTTTCCTTGATGGAAGCGCTGAAAAATAAGAGCGACTATCTGATTTTTACCTTAGATACCACCCGTCACCGCAAATTCATTGAGCATGTGCTGCACTCCTCCGAAACGAAACTGATTTTGCAAAACATCACGACGCCAGTCAAAGATTGGCAAGGCAAGCAGCCCATGATGTACATCGGTTTTGATCATGAGTACGGTGCGCAATTATTGGCGCAATATTACCAAGCACATGCCCCGAAAAAGCCGTACTCAGTACTTTATTTTTCCGAGGGGTATATCAGTGAAGCGCGGGGAGATACCTTCATTCAAGATATGAACGCGGTGCACCATTTTCCGTTGGCTTCTTCCTATTACACCAAGGCAACCGAACAAAGTGGCTATGAAGCGACTCTAAACATCGTCAAGAATAATCCAGAAATTGGCTTTATTTACGCCTGTGCGACGGACGTCGCTTTGGGAGCTGCGCAGGCACTGAAAGAGCTGAATCGACAAGATATTCTGGTCAATGGTTGGGGAGGCGGTTCGGCAGAGCTTGAAGCGCTTGCCAAAGGAGAATTGGATGTCACTGTGATGCGTATGAATGACGATACGGGTGTGGCGATGGCTGAAGCGATTAAATGGGATTTGGAAGGGAAATCCGTACCTTTGGTCTATTCAGGCGATTTTGAAGTGGTCACCAAACAAGATTCAGCAGCACGTATTGCAGAACTGAAAGCTCGGGCTTTCCGTTATTCGGATCGTTAGGGCAGAGGATTACGTGTTTGAACATTCGACCTAGCCAAATCAAGCATAAACAGCGCATCGCTTCTTTTATCACCCATGCTGTCGTGGTGGTGATGGGCGTTCTGATCGTCAGTGTATTATTCCAAAGTTACCAGATCAGTAGCCGCTTGATGGCTCAAGAAGGGCAACGCACCTCAGTTCAAACCTCTAGCTTGATTCAAAGTTTGTTTGATTTTCGTCTTGCGGCACTGCGAATTCACCAAGACAGCACAGCCAAGAACGCCAGTTTAATCAACGCACTTGTCAGCCGAGATTCGAGTCGGCTGGATGAATTCTTTTCCAGTGTCGATGAACTTGAACTCTCTAATGCGCCAGATCTGCGTTTTATCTCCAGTCACGACAACATCTTGTGGGATGATGGCAACGCCTCTTTTTACGGCATTGCCCAGCAAGAGCTGAATAAGCTTATCCGCAGAGTGGCGATCAGTGGCAATTGGCACTTGGTTCAAACGCCCAGCGAGGGAAAATCAGTCCATATTTTGATGCGTCGTTCATCACTGATTGAAGCGGGAACCGGGCAGGTTGTTGGGTATCTGTATGTAGGCATCGTACTCAATGATAACTTTGCGCTGTTGGAAAATATCCGCAGTGGCAGTAACTCAGAAAACCTAGTCCTTGCCGTCGATACTACGCCGCTGGTTTCTACCTTGAAAGGCAATGAACCTTATTCGCTGGACTATGTGGTGCACAGCGCCAAAGATGCTATGCGCGACAGCTTTATTGTTGGGCAAACCTTCTTAGAAGTGGAAAGTGTACCGACCTATCTGTGCGTCTACTCGATTCAGACCAACCAAAATGTGCTCACCCTGCGGGATAATTTCTATTTTTGGATGGCGTTTGCGCTGATCAGTATGATCGGTGTTTCCATCGCGTCACGCTGGTGGCTACAAAAACGCATTCAGCGTGAAATTGAAACCTTGATGAATTACACCCATAAATTGATGGATCTGGATACGAAAAGTGAGTTTATCGGTTCAAAAATTTATGAGTTCGACTATTTTGGGCGAACGTTGGAACAATCATTCCGTCGTCTCGCCAATAAAGAAAAGCAGTTTGAAGATCTGTTTAACTTTGCGCTCTCACCGACCATGCTTTGGAATACCTCTGGTCGGCTGATCCGCATGAACCCCTCAGCGCAAATCCAGTTTTTACGCGAAGATGCGCAAAACCATTTCTTATTTGAGATTCTTGAACGCCAACTGTTGCCGACCATCACTAAGGCGGCACAGGGCGATAATCCGAGTGACGTCACAACCGAAGTGGATGGTCGAGTGTACCGCTGGAACCTTTCGCCGATCATGGTGGAAGGGCAGATCATTTCCATCATTACTCAAGGGCAAGATATCACCACCATCGCGGAAGCGGAGAAACAAAGCCAAGCCGCAAGGCGCGAAGCGGAAGAGTCGGCACGGGTCAGAGCCGAGTTTTTGGCCAAAATGAGTCACGAATTGCGCACGCCGCTCAATGGTGTGCTCGGTGTTTCCCAACTGCTAAAACGGACCCCACTCAATGATGAACAGCGCGAACACGTGGCTGTGTTATGCAGCAGTGGTGAACATTTGCTCGCAGTGCTGAATGACATCTTGGATTTCTCACGCTTAGAGCAGGGCAAATTCCGTATTCAAAAGAATGAGTTTCGCCTTAAAGAGTTGGTGTGCGCGATTGACCGCATTTATCGACCTTTATGTAATGAAAAAGGCTTGGAACTGGTGGTGAATTCCAATATCACCACCGCAGCGATTGTGCGCAGCGATCAGATCCGGATTAACCAAATCTTGTTCAATTTGCTCAATAACGCGATCAAGTTTACTCACCAAGGTTCGATACGTGTCGAATTGCAATTAATTGAAGGTGATCCGTTAGCTCAACTGGTGATTCAAGTCGTCGATACGGGGATTGGTATCCGCGAACAAGATTTAACGGTGATTTTTGAACCCTTCATGCAAGCCGAATCGACCACCACTCGAGAGTACGGCGGAAGTGGTTTAGGCTTAACAATTGTGCACAGTTTAGTGGAAATGCTCAGTGGCCAACTGCACGTCAGCTCCGAGTATGGTATCGGTACACGTTTTGAAATTCAGTTACCGATTGAGCTGGTAGAAAAACCGGATGCGCAGCAGCAGTTGTTACCGGCTCCTGATCCTCAACCGTTATTTGATAAAACTCTGCGTGTACTGTTGGTGGAGGATAACCACACCAATGCCTTTATTGCTCAAGCATTCTGTCGTAAGTATGGCTTAGATGTGAGTTGGGTAACCGATGGACTACAGGCGATTGAAGAGCTCAAAATACATGACTACGACTTAGTGCTGATGGATAACCAGTTACCCTATCTGGATGGCGTTGAGACCACGCGCACCATCAAAAAAGTGCTGCATCTTCCGGTGGTGGTGTATGCCTGCACTGCGGATGGCTTAGAAGAAACACGGCAAGCATTTTTCCATGCGGGCGCGGAATATGTGTTAGTGAAGCCACTGAAAGAGCAGACTTTGCATAAAGCGCTGGAGCATTTCAAACATCATCATGGCCAAAAAAACGCTGGCTTAAATTGAGCCAGCGAGAAAAGCGTGTTCGAGAACCTGTTTTTTTAGCGTTTCCGTCAAAGTGATCGGTTGTTCAAACTGAATGCCGATCAAATGCCCATTCGATTTACGCCGAATATTGACGATATGGCTTTTGAGCCGCTTCGGCAGAAAGGGGTCGAGTTCACTATTAATCCGCACTTTAGAGCCCATATGGAGCTCATTTTCACCACGAATAAACACCCCGCAACCTGAAATGGAAAAGTCGACTAACGTGCCCGCATAGTTTTTGTTGTCTTCACTCACTTCAGCCGGGATCGCCACTTTATAACGTTCATGGCTACGAATCGCTTTGGTCGCAAAATGTTTGGGTGGGCGAATAAACAAAACACAGAAAGGCTTAGTGCTGGGCTGCAAAATGGAACTTTGAAACGCCAAAATATGCCCCAATTCAGTGTCGCACATACCGCGTAAGACGATCGCGACATTCTTGAGTTTACGCATCACCAAGGCTTGATGCGCCTTGAGCGGCAGATCCAGCACAATATATTGCTCAATTTTGTGGCCAATCAGGGTGGTGTGGAACGCATAAGTATCTTCAGGGCCAAAATGAATTTCAGCCGATACCTTCATCCCCGGTTTTAAAAGCAACGCCAGTTTATTCAGATCTTCAGAACCGACAGCCATGCAAAAAACTCTTAACTTGTTTTTATTATTGACAAAGTTATACACCGTAACGCGGGGTATTGACTACTTGGATAGAAAGATTCTTGCACTAAGTTGACGAAAACCGCCCCTAGCATGGCCACGGCTATTCACAAAATTCAAAAATACCAGCGATATAGGATGAAGAGGTGCAGGCAGCACCTCTAAAGGTTGGTATAGCCTTGCTTAAACGGGAACGTTAAGCAGGGGGCTCAAACAGAAAGCTTAAAACTGGAAGCGAACGCCCATACCGACTTGTGGTCCCCACACACCCGCATTACGCGCTTCTGCACTCAGCGAAAGCTGATCGGTTGAGTGAAAACGCACTCCTGCGATAAATACCGAATGGTCATCTAAACGGCCAAGTCTTAAATGTCCTTCCACCTGATTAGTGAGCCACGCACGAGCGCCAAGGTTGAATTCCAGTTGAGTATCTTTCTCGCCGCCCAATTCTTTAGGCATACGAATGTTGTGTACCAACATTTGCCCATACACATCGGCAAATTGATTAATCGGGCCATTAAAACCGATGCCGCCTGCGATATCCCAATCACTATCCAATTGAGAGTCAATACGAGCAATAAAGTGCGAGTTATCGGTAAAGTAGGTACTAAATTCCACACCGCCAGATTCAGGGTTCATTGCGGTTCTGAACTCAAGAAAATTGTAGTTAAAGTTATTGGCAAGGGCAGGAGTGGCAAGAGTAAGGCCCAGCAGTAGGCTCAGGTGCGTTTTTTTCAGCATAATGACGTTGTCCGCAAGCAATCAAATAGGTGGCAAAGATACCGTAACAAGAAGCAAATTACAGGC
This sequence comes from Vibrio cholerae, assembly GCF_008369605.1. Classification (NCBI taxonomy): domain Bacteria; kingdom Pseudomonadati; phylum Pseudomonadota; class Gammaproteobacteria; order Vibrionales; family Vibrionaceae; genus Vibrio; species Vibrio cholerae. The sequence continues at coordinate 182,250 of NZ_CP043556.1, read as the reverse complement.
CATTTATTTCAATACCTTGCTTTTTGAAGGCTTTTTCGTCAAAAAATTGAAGGAGAGAAAGGCGCACCAGCCAAAATATAAAAAGCGGTGCGAAATCGGGTAAGTGAACCTTGGAGAAAAAAGTACAGCGATGTCCGAAAACATCGCTGTAATACAGAGTTTGCGCAGTGATTACAGCAGCTCGATATGATCCACTTCAATCTCAGGCGTGCGGCCGTTTTCAAACTCCCCAAACAGGCGCACTTTGGTTTCTGGCGTGAGCGTTGCGTTCAGGTGAATATCATCATCCAGCTCTACCTGAATTTCGTTGCTGCCATCAGAGAACATAAAGGTGTCTTTGCGCAGTTGGCGAACCAAATTGCCTTCCACCACGACTTTCTTCTCCATGAATGGGTTGGATGAATCCAGCAGCGATTGCACCTTCACCACTTCTACAGGGCCTTGGAACTGAACGCCCGCTTGAGTTTGGTTGTCGCCAATAAATTTAATGTGTTGCGCGTTATCCGCCGCGATAACCAAAGTGGGCGCCAGAATCAGAGCAGAAGTCAGAGCGATAATAGTACGTTTCATGGTTTTTCCTTTTTCATCAATGTGTCTCGAAGGAGACTGTTTGTTGTCTTGATGTGGCTATTAAATGCTATCGGATTTGAACCAATACTGAGGCGACGATTAATATTCGGTTCATTTTACGAGGTTTGATTCACGCAACACTGCCGGCCCAGTAGCAACCTATACTATGGAGAGAAGTGTCATTGTCTGTGGGGTGGAAAGATGCAAAATCGATTTAAGGTTCTGCTAGGCGTGATATTGCTTTTTCCCATGTTCGCGTTTGCCAAAATCAACATGGCGGAAGTGAATGCCTACGCTTACGAAGGATTGGCCGACATGTGCGCCAATTCTCGCCATATCACTGGCGAGCAGCAGAAAGAACTGCAAGCGATATATCTACAAACCAAACACGCTCGCCAAAAAATCTTACCCGCCAATAACGATTTTGCTCACTACGCCGCCAAACAGTTATGGGATATCCACACTGCGCCCGACTATGAAGAGTGCATTGCCCTCCTCAAGAAATAGTCACAACCTGCTCAATAAAGCCAGAACGAAAAAGCCGCCCCGAAGGGCGGCTGAAAGTGTGCAAGCAAAGGTGTTAAGTTGAACCTGTCGTTCACCGCAAACCTTAGACTGAATAGTTGCGGCGCTCAACCCTGTCGTGTATAAAACGCGAAAAGCAACTGTGTTCATATTTAATTGTGGTATGTATTAGTTGCAGGTAAGGCATTGTTGAGGGTGATGGGTTGGAGTTTGAAAGTTGTGTCTAAAGATGTGATAGAGACATGCGACACGAAAATGCCCCTTTCCAAGTTTGCGCAACAAAACGGTGGTAAATTTTGCCAGAAAATAGCCCGACTTTTACTAATGGCAGACCGCGCAATATCGATGCGCGGAATCTCCCAATTACTTGCACCATACTGCGTATACCAAGTAGCCTAACTTTTGTATAACAATTCGCTTAGCTAATCACCTACTCTAAAAGAAGTGGTTCAGACAAAGCCTTTCATAGAAATTGTTCTTCAGCTTATGTACTTTTATCTAAATTTGCTTGGCGCTGTAAGTGTTCAATAAACATCGGGATCTTTTTAGCCAAGTGTTTTCTGGAAGCATAAAAGACATACAAAACTAAATCTTCAGGTTCGTACTCCAGTTCTACGACGTTCAAAGAGCCTGCATCTATCTCATTACGACAGGATTCGATTGGTAGTATCGCGAATCCCAAACCAGCTAATGCGCCAGATTTGGCAAGATGTCCGCTATTAACCTTAAATGAAGACTGCACCTTTTGGGTAATTTGCTCACCTTTAGCATTTTTGAAAACCCAAGGAATTCCATTTAGTGCTGTAAAGCTATTGATGCACGGAACGTGTTTTAAATCGGTAATCTGAAAAGGTCTGGGAGAGACCTTTAGAAGTTGGGGGGATGCTACAACAGCACTTTGCCAGCGTTTAATCTCCTTAGCTACCCAATTATTGTCTTCAAGCTTTCCTCTGTGAAAGCTCAAAATAACGTCAAATCCATCAAGTAAATCCTCTTTAGGGCTGATACTCGTATCACAACATAATGAAATTGAGGGATGCTGGGTACAAAAAGAAACCACTGCTTGAGCTAAAACAGGCGAGTCTGGCATTAAAACTCTAAGTTGTCCCATGACTTCATAAGAATGCTGAGTCACTTCCTCAAGTGCGTCATTAAGCTTGTCCAGCAGTGGCTGTGTTCGTAAATAAAGATGTTCCCCTGCATCTGTCGGAGCTATCCGACGTGTAGTCCTGTCAAATAGTCGTGTATCCAGTCGCTCTTCCAGTAAAGCGATATGGCGACTGACATTTGACGTCGGTAAGTTTAGAAATTCCGCCGCGCGTTTAAAGCTGTTGTTTTCATAGACACAATGAAAACTTTTTAGCCACTGCTGGTCAATCTTATCAAACATTTCATTTCATCCCATAATATTGGATTATAAAACCCATATTTGACACTTTATTACCAGAAATTGGCTTATACAATGCCCCTTATTAAAGTTATCTGGTAAAGGTATCCCATGAGTTGGTTAGAAAAGCTGTTAGATAAAAAGAATATAATCAGTACACGTAAAGCGTCGATTCCAGATGGGGTATGGACCAAATGTCCCTCGTGCGACCAGATCCTTTACCGCATGGCTCTTGAGGAAAATCTGGAGGTATGTCCAAAATGCGATCATCATTTGAGAATGTCGGCACGCCACCGCTTAGACAGCTTTCTGGATAAAGGGGAACGAGTTGAGATTGCCAGTGAACATGAGCCACAAGATTTACTGAACTTTAAGGATCTGAGACGCTACAAGGAACGTCTTGCTATAGCCCAGAAAAGTACAGGAGAAAAGGATGCCTTAGTTGTGATGAAAGGAAAGCTACTGGGCTTACCAGTTGTTGCCTGTGCTTTCGAGTTTTCTTTTATGGCTGGCTCAATGGGTTCTGTTGTCGGCGCTCGTTTTGTTCGTGCCGTTGAGGCCGCTATTGAAGCAAATTGTGGATTAGTTTGCTTTTCTGCCAGTGGTGGTGCTCGTATGCAAGAATCTCTAATGTCGTTAATGCAAATGTCAAAAACCAGCGCTGTATTAAATCGTTTATCCAATGAAGGCCTCCCTTATATATCTGTATTAACAGACCAAACATTGGGTGGTGTATCTGCGAGTCTAGCCATGCTGGGAGATGTTAACATCGGTGAGCCAAAAGCAATTATCGGGTTTGCTGGGCGTCGAGTTATAGAGCAAACCGTTCGTGAGAAATTGCCCGAAGGTTTTCAGCGAAGTGAGTTCCTTTTAGAGCATGGCGCTATCGACATGATTGTGGATAGACGTGAGATGCGCAAGCGAATTGGGGGTATAATAGCTAAGATGACTCATAACACTATTTCGCTGGAAGCATAGTTTATAGTTTCTGTAACGAAGCTGATCTATCAGCCTGACTGATATTTCGTGAATATTTGCATAAATAATTTGAGCAACGCAAGGTTACGATGCATGCTATTGTCCATTTCCTTTCACGTACGGCACCGTATCAATCAGTGCCACACAGTCTTTTGTAATATCAAAAGTTATCCGTGAATAGCTAATTTAGTAAAAGCACTGACAAACTTCTGTCCATAAACGCGTTATCCCAAAATCAGCAATAGACTCCAAACGACCACAAATCCAGTTCCCTCCCCTTTTAGGGGAGGGTTAGGGTGGGGTATTTTAGTTTTCGCTGAAGTTTGTATTTTCCACGTTTAACTCCTCTGGCGTGAAATACCCCCTCCCAACCTCCCCCTATAAGGGGGAGGAGCGTGAAACATTTGAGTTTTGTTGAAGTGTTTATTTTCCACGTTTAACACATCTGGTGCGAAATACCCCCTCCCAACCTCCCCCTATAAGGGGGAGGAGCGTGAAACATTTGAGTTTTGTTGAAGTGTTTATTTTCCAGGTTTAACACATCTGGCGCGAAATACCCCCTCCCAACCTCCCCCTATAAGGGGGAGGGGCGAGCGATATTTGAGTTTTGTTGAAGTGTTTATTTTCCACGTTTAACACATCTGGCGTGAAATACCCCCACCCGTCCTCCCCCTAGAAGGGGGAGGACGAGTAATATTTAGTTTTCGCTGAAGTTTGTATTTTCCACGTTTAACACATCTGGCGTGAAATACCCCCTCCCATCCTCCCCCTAGAAGGGGGAGGGGCAACGAAGCCTGTACAAAACGCTTTCCCATTAAAAACAGCAAAGTACCAGACGCAGACCGTATTGAGGTATGCTAACGCCTCTTGGTTTTCGAGGGGCGAGGTTGCCCCTCTAGTTAACGTGGTTGCGCAGTGGGCGACACTGGCGCACTTCAATCCATCATTAAGTGATTGCATGAAAAAATGGTTAATGGTGCAAGGCACCACCTCAGATGCGGGAAAAAGCGTGTTGGTTGCCGGTTTGTGCCGAGTATTGGCGCGCCGCGGCATTCAAGTTTGCCCTTTCAAGCCCCAGAACATGGCGCTCAACAGCGCGGTAACGCCTGACGGGGGCGAGATAGGCCGTGCGCAAGCGGTACAAGCTCAAGCCTGTGGTATTGCGCCGAGCGTACACATGAATCCAGTGCTGTTGAAACCCAATTCAGATACGGGCGCGCAAGTGATTTTGCAAGGCCGCGCCTTATCCAACATGGAAGCCAACGCTTATCACGACTACAAAAAAGTCGCGATGGATACAGTCATGGATTCCTTCCAGCGCCTGCAACAAGAGTATGAAGCCATCATGATTGAGGGGGCGGGCAGCCCTGCGGAAATCAACTTACGTGAGAATGACATCGCCAATATGGGCTTTGCCGAAAAAGCCGATGTGCCGGTGATCATCGTAGCGGATATTGATCGCGGCGGCGTGTTTGCCCATTTATACGGCACCTTGGCGCTGCTTTCTGAGTCTGAGCAAGCGCGCGTAAAAGGCTTTGTGATTAACCGCTTTCGCGGCGACATTGGCTTGCTGCAATCGGGGCTTGATTGGTTGGAGCAGAAAACCGGTAAACCTGTGATTGGCGTGTTGCCTTATCTGCATGGTTTTGATCTGGAAGCCGAAGATGCGATTGCCGCGCAGCAAAACCTGTCGGCGGATCGCCAATTGCGTGTGGCGGTTCCCGTGTTTACGCGCATCAGCAATCACACCGATTTTGATCCGCTGCGGCTCAATCCCAATATCGATTTTCGTTATGTCGGGCAGGGCGAGTCACTGTCGGGCGCAGATTTAATCATCCTCCCCGGAAGCAAATCCACCCGTGCTGATCTGGCTTATTTACGCTCACAAGGTTGGGATAAAGAGATCCTCCGTCACTTGCGCTTAGGCGGCAAAGTGATGGGCATTTGTGGCGGTTTTCAAATGCTTGGAGAATGGGTACATGATCCGCTTGGTATTGAAGGTGAGGCTGGCAGCAGCGAAGGTCTGGGGCTGTTTGCGATGCAAACCGAGCTTACCGCCGAAAAGCGCCTCACTAACGTGCAAGGTCATTTGACCTTAGATGGCCAAACCGTGGCCGCGCAAGGTTATGAGATTCATGCGGGGCGCTCAAGTTGGGCAGCCGATCAAAAAAGCCCGATTATACTCAGTGATGGCAGCTTGGATGGGTTAGTCAGTGACTGTAATCAAGGCTTTGGCACCTATTTACATGGTATTTTTGACTGCCCTGAAACGGCATTGCGCATTTGCCAATGGGCTGGCGCAAAAGAGATTGAAGCGTATGATCACCGAGCGGCGCAAGAGCGGGCGATTGACCGTATTGCGGATGCGATTGAGCAGCACCTCAACCTCACGCTTTTGTGGCCTGACTTATAAGGAACATGCCCATGTTGACACGAATTCTGCTCCTGCTGTGTGTGGCGCTTAACGCGCCGCTGGGGAGCGCGAAAGAGACACTGCACATTTACGCGGCCTCATCGATGACCAATGCCGTCAATGCGTTAGTGGCTGACTACTCGCAGCAGCATGATGTGAAGCTGGTGACGGTGTACGGCGGCTCTTCTTCGCTGGCGCGTCAAATTGAAGCGGGCGCACCTGCCGATCTGTTTATTTCCGCCAATGAAGAGTGGGCGAATTACTTAGTCGAGAAAGGCTTAGTGAAACCGAACATGGTGGTGACGTTGGCGGCGAATAGTTTGGTGCTGATTCGCCCGACTGCGCAGCCGGTGGCAAGTTTTGAGCTGCAAGATGCAGCGGCTTGGCAAACTGCCTTGGCCGATTCTCGCTTGGCGGTAGCGCAAGTGGATGCGGTGCCTGCGGGCATGTATGCCAAGCAAGCGCTGCAACATGCGGGTGTGTGGCCTGAGCTGGAATCACGCCTTGCGCAAACCAATAACGTGCGTTTGGCGCTGGCGTTGGTCGAGCGTGGTGAATCGCCGCTTGGCATAGTGTACAAAACCGATGCGCTGCTCAGTGATAAAGTGACGATCGTGACGGCATTTTCGGCGCAGTCTCACCCGCCGATCCGCTATCCGCTGGCGCAATTGAATGATAAAACGGCGAGCGCCGAATGGGTGGCGTATTTGCGCTCAGACGCCGCGCAGCAAATCTTGCAACGTTTTGGTTTTGAGTCGGTGAGTGAGTAATTGATGGGGCTTACCGATTACGAATGGGCGGCGCTGGCGCTGAGTTTAAAAGTGGCAGGCTATGCGACCTTGTGGTTGCTGCCGATAGGCATTGTGCTGGCGTGGGTGCTGGCGCGCACCTCTTTTATCGGCAAAGGGCTGATTGATAGTTTGGTGCATTTGCCCTTGGTGCTACCGCCGGTGGTGATCGGTTATTTACTGCTGATCAGCATGGGGCGGCAGGGGTTTATTGGTCAGTGGCTCTATCAGGTGTTTGGGCTCAGCTTTAGCTTCAGTTGGCGCGGTGCGGTGCTCGCGTGCATGGTGATTGCGCTGCCCTTGATGGTGCGATCGATACGTCTCAGCCTTGAAAGTGTCGATCAAAAACTTGAGCAAGCGGCGCGCACCTTAGGTGCATCGCCGATGCGGGTCTTTTTTACCATCACGCTGCCATTAACCTTGCCGGGGATACTCACGGGCGTCATGCTCGCGTTTGCGCGTAGCCTTGGCGAGTTCGGTGCCACCATCAGTTTTGTCTCCAACATTCCCGGTGAAACCCAAACCATCCCGCTCGCCATGTTCACCTTTTTAGAAACGCCGGGTGCAGAAATGGAAGCGGCACGTTTGTGTGCGATCTCGATTGCCATCGCGCTCGGCTCGTTATTTATCTCGGAATGGTTAAGTCGGCGTATGCAGCGCCGCTTAGGTTTAACGTCATGAGTGGGTTAACATCATGAGTGAAGTGATTCTGCAACTGCAAAAGCGGTTGGGTGAAACCCAACTTGACGTGGATTTGCGTTTACCCGCCGTCGGGATTTGCGCGATCTTTGGGCGCTCTGGTGCGGGTAAAACGTCATTGATTAACCTTATCAGTGGGTTAACCACGCCCGATGTGGGCGAAATTCACCTCGCAGGGCGCATGCTCTTTAGTTCATCACAAGGTATTCAATTGCCGGTTGAGCAGCGCAAAATTGGCTATGTGTTTCAAGATGCGCGACTGTTTCCGCACTATACGGTGCGCGGCAATCTGAATTACGGGGTGACTGACGCTGATCCTGAATACTTTGCCAGTGTGATCCGCCTATTGGCGTTAGAGCCGCTCCTTGCCCGTTATCCTCGCGATCTTTCTGGCGGCGAAAAGCAGCGCGTAGCGATTGGGCGAGCGCTACTGTCAAAACCCGATTTACTGCTGATGGATGAGCCGCTGGCCTCGCTCGATATGCCGCGCAAAAAAGAGGTGATGCCATTTTTGGAAAACCTCGCGCAGCATTTTCGGCTGCCGATCCTCTATGTCTCGCACAGCATGCAGGAAATTTTACGCCTTGCGGATCATCTGGTGGTGTTGGAGCAGGGCAAGGTACTGAGCGCAGGGCCGATTGAGCAAGTTTGGTCATCCAAAGCGATGCGGCCTTGGCAATCATTCAGTGAGCAAAGCACGCTGTTTTCTGCCACCGTAGCCAAACATCACCAAGTCTATGGTTTGACGCAAGTTCGCTTAGCGGAGGATGTGTGGCTTTGGGTGCAGCAAGTGGAGGCGGACGTGGGCAGCAGCGTGCGTATGCAGGTGCGCGCCAATGATGTGTCGATAGCGCTGGATAAACCGACCGCAAGCTCGATTCGCAATATTTTACCGGCTCGCATTGTCGCGATTGAGCACCAACAGCCGAGTAAAAAAAGTGTCTCGCTTAAGCTGGAGCTCGCGCCACACTGCTACCTGTGGGCAGTGGTGACGGAGTGGGCTCACGCCGAACTCGCGCTAGAGATCGGTATGCCTGTCTTTGCCCAAATTAAAGGGGTGAGTGTGGCGCAGCGTGATGTGATTTTAACGCACTAACTGATGGTTATCCCCTTTCTTTGATCCCCTTTCTACTTACAACACCAAGCAGAAAGGGGACAGTCGCAGAACAAATTGAGGTAACGGTATACACGCAATGTGCTCAATGCTCAGCGTGCGAGCTTATGGTGCGCACGGGAAAAATGCCCCGCGCAAAATGCGCCAACGATCGATAATTCACCGGCTAAACAGAGTGCTGCGGCCACTTCGGCTAAGGCTCGCGCGTGGCCTTTCCCGGCCAATCCCATCAGCGATAAACAGGCGTGTTGGCTAGGGAGATGGGTGCCGCCGCCAACGGTTCCGACCATCAAATTAGGCAGGGTGACACTGGCGTATAAACCGCCGTGAGGGTGGATCTCCATGCGCGTCATCCCTATTGCGGATTCGGCTACACACGCGGCATCTTGCCCACACGCAATATAAAGCGCGGCAAGGGCATTGGCGTAATGAGCATTCACACCAATCGCGCCACTGAGTGCGCCGCCCACTGTCGTCATTTGCCCAAACTGCACCATCTGCTCTGGCGTGGTGTGGAGATACTTTTTGACTAACTCGGCAGAGAGATGCACTTCTGCGCTGACTTTTTTGCCGCGCACGCTGCGCAGCGTATAGCTATTGGCTTTTTTGTCACCGGAGAGATTGCCATCGAGAAAGGCTTGCACTGGCGCAACCGGTGAGTGGTGCATGATGAACTCAAAAACAGCGTGAGTGGCAATCGTCACCATATTTTGACCGCTGGCATCGCCTGTGGTGTATTCAAAAACCAGATAGACGTGATTCCCTTCGATATTGACCTGAATATCTTTCAGTTTGCCGTGCGCGGTGGTGGACTGCGCTATCTCTTTCATCTGCTCAAATTGGCTGGTCACCCAACCGACAAATTGCCCGGCTTGCGCCAGCGAAAGAAAAGCAAACACGGGCGTGCGAGTCACCCCTTCATTGAGCAGTAGCGCACTTGCGCCGCCTGCTGCAGTGATGAGTTGGCTACCACGATGGTATGACGCCACTAACGCCGCTTCTGTGGTGGCCAGCGGAACCAAATAGTCCCCTTGCGCATGGGAGCCGTTAATACGCAGTGGCCCCGCAATACCGACAGGCAGTTTCACTGTGCCGATGAAATACTCGATGTTTTTTTGGTAAGCCTGCATGGTGCGCTCGGTTTGCTCATCCAAAAGCAGAGCTTGCGCTTCGGGCGCGGCGAGTTTTTGCCAACGCTTCATCACTTGTTGCTCGGTAAGAGCAGGGCTTGGCGTTAGGCGGACACTGGGTCTATCAAATCGGGGAGCAAGCTGATCTATCAATCTATCGGGAGCTAGCGTCGCCACATCTGGCGAATAAAGAGGTTGCAAAGCAAGCTTAGGCATAACAGTTCTTGGTATTGAGTTTGCTGGGCATTGTAAAGCCAACGAGGTGAATTTCAACGCGAGGATAAAAAAGCTTACAGTTTGGCTTAAACACGCACATCCAACATGGTGCCGAGCATATCTTGGTCACGCTGGATCAGGTTTGTTCCAATTCGGCTGTAGTGCGAGGCTTGATTAAGGCTATTGAGCGCATCAATGTGGTTGGCGTACTGCTTTTTCGGTGCGGGAGGCGCAGGTTGCAGCGTGGGGTCTATCGGTTTTCCGATAGTGGATTCAACGGGTAAGCTCGCCTGTTGGATCTCGCGCGCAGCATCCTCCATCATTTTGGAAGAGTGCATGACCATGGATGAACCATTAGAAACTGCTGATACGGACATCGCGCTTACCTCATCGTTACGGTTAAAGTTTAGTCGTATCGCCTGAGTTACTCAAGTTAGGAAAACAGATGCGCAATCGCATCGCGCTCTTCTTCGGTGAGCAATGCACTCTCATTTTGATGCAGCGAACGATCGATTTCCCCTTGCAGGGCGCGCAACTGCTGCGGGCTTAATTGACTCAGTTGTGATTTCCAGCGTTCAAATTGTTTAGGGTTCATTGGGTGTTCCGGTATTAACAAATAGAGGTCTTTGTTGAGACGTCTTCGACAATCGGTGCTCATGGTGTTGCTCCCTGTTGCCGCATTGCAATAAGCAAAAATTAGCGCTGAGCTGCTGGTTTCTTGTCCGAAAAGTGTCAAGGTTATCAAAAAAACAGGTGATATCTGCCTTGGCTACAACAGGTATCTGTGCAGCATCAACTCGTTTGGCAATAAGAAAAATACTCCTTTTGGGTGAGACGATCTTGCGGCTTTTCCTTATCTCTACAACACTTGAATGAAAACAAGCGCAAGTGAGGCAATCCAGATGCAAGGCATTATCTATACCGTTCTCTCCGATATGGTGATTGAAAAGTTTGGTGTGCTGTTTTGGGACCAGATGCTAGAAGATTTGAAACCCAGCTCAGAAGGGGTGTACACCTCTGGTCAGCAATACAACGACGATGAGTTACTGGCCATGGTGGGTTATTTGAGTGAGAAAGCCCAAATCCCTGCGCCTGATTTAGTCCGTGCTTATGGTGAATACCTGTTTACCCATTTATTTAATAGCTTGCCGGAAAACTACCCGCATAAAAGCGACCTCAAAACTTTCCTGCTTTCGGTGGATAAAGTGATCCACAAAGAAGTGCAGCGACTCTATCCCAATGCTTACTTGCCTCAGTTTGAAAACCGAGTTGAAGAGAAAACGCTGACCATGAGTTACTACTCGAAACGACAATTGTGCGCGGCGGCGGAAGGGTTAATTTTAGGCGCGGCCAAGCAATTTAATCAGCCGGTAAAAATTACTCAGCCCGTCTGCATGCATTGCGGGGCTGACCACTGTGAGATTGTAGTGGAATTTTTGCCATCATGAGTGCCGAAGCGCAATATCAACGCATTTACGAGCGAGAACGTAAAGCTCGGATCCTCGCGGAAAAACTCCTTGAGGAGAAAAGCCGCGCCTTGTACGACAAAGTTCTGGAGCTGCAATCCACGTTAGAGCAGTTGAATGGCGCTCAGGCGCAGCTATTGCAGTCAGAAAAAATGGCGTCAGTCGGTCAGTTGGCCGCTGGGGTCGCCCATGAAATCAATAATCCGATTGGATTTTGTCTGAGCAATTTGAATACCTTGCGTGATTATGCTGAGGTGTTTGCTCAGTTAGCGGATTTCGTTGAGCAGTCAGCGCCAAGTTTTGAAGGCAGTGAGTTTTATCAAGCTTGGATGCGCTTTAAACAGCAGCATGATTTGGCGTTCGTGCGCGAAGATGTGCTCAGCCTTGTCGAAGAAAGTGCCAGTGGTTTGCATCGGGTTAAAGACATTGTCACTAGCCTACAAAGCGTCTCGCACAGCAGTGATGGCCGTTTTGCGGAATGCAATCTCAACGACTGCATAGAATCGGCACTGCGCATTGTGTGGAATCAGTTTAAATACACCATGCTGGTTGATCGGCAACTCGCTGAGAATCTACCCAAGATCAAAGGGATTGCCCCTGAAATACAGCAGGTGCTGATGAACATGTTCATCAATGCTTCCCACGCTTGTGATGAGCACGGCGAGTTAACCATTACCACCGATACCTTGAATGAGAAGGGCAAAACTTGGGTACAGGTGCAAATTGCGGATAATGGCCATGGGATTTCACCAGAACACTTAGCCAAAATTTTTGATCCCTTTTTCACCACCAAACCGGTCGGGGTTGGAACCGGGCTGGGGTTATCCATTGCGTTTGGAATTGTGGAAAAACATCAAGGTAAGATCTCGGTGACCTCAGAAGTGGGGCAGGGAACACGGTTTACCTTATTGTTCCCTGCGATCTGAATGGCGCGTTCAGTCGGATTGAGAATCGACCTTGACCGCAAACTTGCTGGCGAGCGTGTGCAGCTCAGGCAGCATGCGATAAATCAAGTGCAGCTGTTGCAGTACCATGCGCGCCGAGCCTTCATCATCTTCACGCCACTCAGCAAGACGTTTCTCTAGGCCTGAGCTATCAATACCGCTGGTATCACACTCTTCACAGTGGTTGGACAACTGTTGATGCAGCAAGTCGAGATGTTGATGGATCACGCGATGTGAATCGAGCACCAACTGATGCACGGTTTCATCATCCAGTCGGGTTCGATGCGCTCCAAGCGCCGAGATATAACTGAGCAGCGCGTGGTTAAGGGTCAGGAAACGAAAGCTCTCATCGGCCGCCGCACGATAACGCCCCGGCTCCGCCAGCATATTGGTGACCGCGGCAGAAAGCGCGGCATCTTGGTTGTGGGCATGACGCCGCGCAATCCGGTAACTCAAGCTGTCTTTTTTACCAATCCGATATTGACCAATGATCTGCGCCAAGTACTGCTTATTGGCATCAATTGCTTCCGCCATCACTTTATGCAGCCGTTTCGATTGCCAGTCCGGCAGAATGAGCACCACGGCCGCTACCGCCAAGGCGCAGCCAATGAGGGTATCGGCCAATCTTGGTAATACCACCGCATAGCCTTCACCTAACTGATTGAAACAAAACAGCACCAATAAGGTGATAAAACCGGTCGCGTAGCCGTAGTTGTTGAGGCGAAACGCAAAAAACATCACACCGGAGAAGACAATAAACACCAATTGGCTCTCTTGTGATGGGAAGAAGGTGAGTAGCGGCACGCCAATCAGCAAGCCGGCTAAGGTGCCAATGATCCGCGCGGTGAGTTTTTGCTTGGTTGCGGCGTAGTTTGGCTGACAAACAAACAGGGTAGTGAGCAAAATCCAGTAACCGCGCTCAATGCCGAACCCTTGGATGATCGCATAGCCCAAGGTGAGCGTGATGGACAAGCGCAGCGCATGGCGAAATAACAGCGAATCTTTATTGAGATTGGCGCGAATACGTTGCCACATGCTGCTTAAGGTGTGCGCTTCAGTGTCATCCAGTACCCCTTCTTCGGGTTTGGCCACATCCGGGTTACTGACGTTATTGAGCTGTTTTTCTACGGTCGCTAAGTTATTGAATAAATAGCCTAATTGACCCAAAAGACTTTTCCAATCTCGTCTCTCTTGTTGGCGAAGATAGCTGAGTGATAACTGCAGTTCATCCAGCGCGACAATCGAAGCAGAGTCGTGTTGGTAACTGTGTCCAAGACGAATCGATTGAGCGATATCGCGGCACGCTTTCGCTTGCGTCTCCAATAAATATTTAAAGCGGAACAGAATGTCTGAGCGTCCAAAGTGATCGGCCAGCTCTTGGTAACGGTAATGGCTGGAACTCACTCGTTCGTGAATGTCTTGCGCCAGAAAATAGATGTTTAAAAAGCGATCGCTGGCGCTGTCCACATGCCCCCGTTTAGAGCGGGTCAGAAACACCGCCTTGCACTGGTTTAACGCATTGACTGTCGCGGCGTTAAGATTGGCTTCAATGATCCGGTGTGGCTGCGGGATCATGTTGGAAACAGGGTGGAAAAGGGTGGATTTCGCCTCTAAATAATTGGCCAGTTGCAGAAACACGTTAGCGAGGTTTTGTTGTACGGGCTGCATTGGCCAAAAGGCATGCCACAGCATCGACATCAGGTAGTACCAAGCGCTGCCGCTGAGTAAAAGTAACGGCTGAAACCAGATGTTAGTGCTTTGATGGGCACCGAGCATGGTGTACACGGCAACCAGTAGAGAAGCAAACGCGATGCTGGCGTAGCGTGCCCCCATAGCGCCGAGCATGATAAAACCAAAACTTGAGGTGAATAGACCAAGCGCAAACAGCCACGGGGTTTGAAACAGAATCTCAATCGAGAAAGCGGCAATCGCAAAGCAGATCAAAGTGAGAATGATGGATTTCAAACGGCCACTAAAGCGGTCATCTCGATCGGCGAGTGCCGCGGCAATCACCCCGAGAATCAAAGGGGTGATCCAAGTGTTGAGCTGATAATACCAAGCGGGGATCACCACACCCAGTAAAGTTAATAAGATCAAGACACTGTAGTTAACAGTTTTATTCGCCCAATACAGGCGCAGTTGGTTAATTTTCGGCACAGCGCAGCACATTCATCAGTGTAGAAAGGGCAAAGTCTAGCAGATTACACCAATAAGATTCTGATCAAGATAAAGAAAACCTCGGTTTGTTGCTTCTGCGCTATGCTCGTTAACCGTTAAGAATATTGACATTATCTTTTCATCGGCACCGGAGTTTGGGGTATGATTGCCGACAACTTTGTTAGTGGGCTTTTACCAATGCAGCTGAATGCGAATAAGACTGCACAATTTTTTATTGCCAATGAATATTACCAAGTCCAGCTTGAGAAAGAGTGGTTGGTGTTAACTTCGCTCAGTAGCGAAGAACGTATTCCCTTTCATGTCTGGAACGGTGAAGTGCAGATCCGCAGAGGCGTGTTTTGGGGAACGTTGCAGTTTTTTGCTCATCCCGAAGAGGGCGTGCAGCGCAGTTGGCTGGTACAAGGTCTTCCTTGGCCGGAGTGTCGCCATTTTGCGCACCAATTAGTGGCGCATTATCAAGCGTGGCACAATCGCCAATGTGAGCAATTGAGCCTCTATTTTCCGCGTTGGCAGCAAGAGTTGTCTCGTCTAAAGCGCCTGCCGTCTTTTCTATCCCACTCCTCCGTTGAAGCTTGGGTCGCGCAAGTGTATGCCGATTTAAAACTGATGGACATGACGCTGCATGAAGCGCAAAAACATCTGCCCACGGTTTTCGATACCTTACTGCCTTGGCTGCTCGATACCTCCGCGACGCTGTATGAGCGTAATAAAGCTTGGCTAGAGATAGAACGCGCGAACTGGACAGTCTTGTTTTCCCAGTGTGAATCGTCGCCGCTCAACGTCTCGCAACAATACGCTGTGCTGCTGAATGACGATCACAACTTAGTGTTGGCGGGCGCAGGTTCAGGTAAAACCAGCGTACTGACTGCGCGCGTTTCCTATTTATTGCAGAGCCATTTGGCGAAACCAGAGCAAATTTTGTTGGTCGCTTTTGCACGCGATGCGGCACAAGAGATGGCCGAGCGCTTAAAAAACAAAATTGGTTTGGAAGCTGAGCGTTTGCACATCAATACCTTCCATCAGTTGGGTCTGCGCATTATCAACCGAGTGGAAGGCAAAACGGTGATCATGTCGCCACTCGCGAATGACAGCAAACTCAAGCAGGCTTGGTGTATTGATTGGTTAAAGCGCCACTGGATGACCCCGACCAATTTTAAACGCTGGCAAAAACATCTCGCCAAATGGCCGATTGCGTATCTGGCAGGGGATGATGAGCTGGGTAGCCACGTAGAAAACCCGAAATTGATCGCATGGCTCGAGAAGCAGCTCGATCAATTGGCACAAATGGGATTGAGTAAAAAAGAGTTGCAAGAGCGGCTGGTGGATCACGATGACTATCCACGCTTAAACAGCGAGCTTTCCTTATGCTGGCCGTGCTATCAAGCGTGGCAGCAGATGCTTAAAGATCAAAACCAGATTGATTTCAACATCATGATCACCAGAGCGACCGAGTATGTGGAAAAAGGCAAATTCCGCTCGCCGTGGAAATTTATTATGGTCGATGAGTATCAAGACATCTCGCCGCAGCGTTTACGCTTGCTACAAGCGCTGTGTGAGCAAAACCAAGGCCAGTGTAACCTGTTTGCGGTCGGTGATGATTGGCAATCCATCTACCAATTTGCGGGTTCCGATGTGGATTTGACCACCGGTTTTGCGTCACGTTTTGCGCATTCGACGGTGCACCATCTCGATACTACTTATCGTTTTAATGATCAGATTGGTGCGGTCGCCAACCGCTTTATTCAGCAAAATCCGCATCAGTTACCCAAAACGCTCAATAGCTTTAAAACCCAGAAGCAAAAAGCGGTCATGCTGGCACCGAACCATTCGATTGAAAAAATATTGGATGAAATCAATCGATCCACCAATAAGCTGAAAACCGTGCTATTGCTTGGTCGTAATCACTACCATAAACCTGAGTTACTGAAAGATTGGCAGAATCGTTATCTCTCTCTCAAGCTCGATTTTATGACTTGCCATGCCAGCAAAGGCAAAGAGGCGGATTATGTGATTATTTTGGCGGTCGATGAAGGCCAATTCCCCGCTCGCGTGAAAGCTTTGCATTTGGATGATGCGTTGAATCAAAGTGAGGATGATTTCCCGTATGCCGAAGAGCGGCGCTTATTCTATGTCGCGTTGACTCGTGCCAAAGAGAAAGTGTGGGTGACTTATAACGGCAACGGCTCCAGCTTTGTTCAAGAGCTGTTGAATGATGACTATCCGGTTGTTAAGCAAAAATAGAATTTGGAATAATTTTAAATGGAGAGAAAAGGCGAGCTAAGCTCGCCTTTTTCAATTAAGACTGTTCACTATTTTGTGAAGATGTTTTATGCCCGATCAGCATTCCATGCACATAAGGATGCCCAGTAAATTTAGACATAATAATGACTGCTGACACATGGACGGCAACGGCAGCCATGGTCAGATTAGCTAAGGTTTCATGCACCTCTTTAATCCAGTCTTCACCCCAAAACAGATCCCACTCACTCATCCAACCCGATAAACCGGTGGCGAGCAGTAAAAACCACATTGCCCAAATCATAATCGCACCAGCAGGGTTATGCCCAGTGTGATTATCTTGTTTGGTTCGCACCACTTCTTTAATGTGCTCAATGGCTTTGGGAATGGATGGCGTAAAAGCCGTTAGCCGAGCAGGGGAGTGAGTGATTACCCCCCAGCCTAAACGCAGGATAATGGCTCCCATAACCACATAGCCAACCCATTCGTGTAAATCACTGCCCTCTTCAATTGCAAAAAAATTAGCCAAGAAAAGGGCGGCAACCAACCAATGCGTTACTCGAACAAAAAGATCCCATGTGTATGGTTTAGCCATCTTTTTCCTCTTTTACTTTCTCCATATTGGTTGGGTTGAAATAGATTTCGACTCGTTTACCCTCTTGGTCGTGACCATACAATTCATAGCAACTGGTTTTGGTGATTTTGAACACTTTAATCTTATAGCCCATATCTTCCACTTGTTGCTGAGCTTGTTCAAAAGGAATCCAACTGCTTTCGGGTTCTGTTGTACAAGTCGGGTCAGCGAATGCTGCCGCAGAAACTAAGCCAAGAGAAGTAATAGCGAACAGACGAGAAATTTTGAGTAGTGACATAATGCGCTCCTTTACGTTATGCATTGATCTCATCCTACCGATTCAAGCTTAATGAATACTTAAGAGAATACTTAAGAGAATAGTTAGAGGAGGTTCAGAATTGAACTCAGTAAGCGTAGCGCAATAAAAAAGGTTTGCTTGAGCAAACCTTTAAATCAACATGAGGGAATATTTACAGTAGGATCCACGTCCAAGTAAACGCGGCAAAACAGAGCGAAACAAAAACCGCAGCAGAGCCAATATCCTTGGCGCGCCCGCTCAATTCGTGACGTTCAGCACCAATGCGATCCACCACAGCTTCAATCGCTGAGTTGAGTAATTCCGCAATCAAGATCAACACTAAACTGCCCACCATTAACACCTGTTCAATCGTGCTTACGGGCAGAAAAAAACTCAACGCGATCAAAGGGAGTGCTAAGGTAACTTCCTGACGAAACGCGGCTTCATTTTTCCATGCTGCGGCAAAGCCTTTCATCGAATATCCAGTGGCGTAAATAATGCGACTTAAGCCAGTACGAGAGTGTTTCATGCGGAGAACTCAGTTAGTCAGTGGAAATAAGCGTGTGATTATATACTCTTAACGGAAACATCGGCAGTGTTAATCGGCGTTAAGATAGTGATGAAATCGCTAATCTGTGCCCAAACTCAAGTCGCAGCGCCAAGTCATTTGGGTATGGAGAAATGGGAAGATTTCCTTTTCACTCTGCAATGAGTTTTGTAAAGTGGCGGCCTATACCCTTCCTACTTGAAGCTGCAACGCCAAGTAGTTTGGGTAAAAACCAATAAGGTCCATTAAATACACATACCCCACTCCCGATAAAGGAAACGAGGCGATGAGCAAAGCACTTCTGTTAGTTGATGTCCAAAATGATTTTTCACCCAGCGGTGCGCTGCCTGTGCCGGATGGCGATGCGATCGTCCCTGTGATTAATCAATTGCTTCCGCTCTTTGAACATGTGATTGCCACCAAAGATTGGCACCCAGCCAAACACGCGAGTTTTGCGTCCGTGCAGGGGAAAACTCCGGGCGAAGTCATTGACCTTAATGGCATTCCACAAGTGATGTGGCCTGATCACTGCGTGCAAAATACCCATGGTGCAGAATTTATAGCTGGCTTAGATGTGCAGCGAATTACGCACATTGTCACCAAAGGCACCCATCTTGATGTGGACAGCTACAGTGGCTTTTTTGATAACCAACGTTTCCATGCTACGGGATTGGCCGAATACTTGAGTAATCATGGAATTTCAGAGGTTTACATTGCAGGTTTGGCGACCGACTACTGTGTGAAATATACCGCGCTGGATGCGGTTTCCCTCTACTTTAAAACTTGGGTCATTCAGGATGCGTGTCGAGGGGTTGAACTGAATGCGGGCGATTGCGCGACAGCGTGGCACGCGATGCAAACGGCAGGGTGTCAGTTGATCACTTCTCAGCAGTTGCTTGCCGGTTAATGCTTTACCTCAGGCTTTATAACCATGGCTATCTCAAGACATAGCCATGGTTGCGATTAGGCCAAGTGTTAGGTGCGTTCAGCGAGATAAGCTTGGTAATCCGGAATTTCAATTTGCACTTCCTGCTCCATCAAAGACGATGAAAACAAGAACTTAGCACTGGCGCGGTTGGTGGCGACGGGAATATTCCACACACTGGCGATACGCAGCAGCGCTTTCACATCCGGATCATGCGGAACGGCATTAAGTGGATCCCAAAAGAAAATCAGCACATCAATTTTGCCTTCAGAAATTAACGCGCCCAGTTGCTGATCACCGCCCATTGGGCCGCTGATCATACTTTTGATCGCCAGTCCCGTTTCTTTACTGAGCATATGCCCCGTGGTGCCAGTGGCATACAGGAAATGGCGTTGCAGTTTTTCCTTGTTCTCTGTTACCCAGCGCAGCAGTTCACCTTTGCAGTTATCGTGAGCCACAAGAGCAACGTGTTTGTGCGCTGCCATAGTGCGGGTGGTTTTTTTCATGGGTACATTTCCTAATGATTTTGGATGAGAGGTTTGATAACCAAATTTTCGAGTTTATTCAACCGCTTTTACTTGAAATACGGGCCTGTATTCGGACGGAGATAACGAATCTGCAATGATCTTTCTCTCTAGGTGCTTGGGGGTTAACGCTTCAATCTTAGGTGCTTGTTGTGTCGCGTACGGTTTGTTGCGTAAAAACGCGGCGGCTTGGCGTACGGAAAGCCGACCTTGTTCGACCATTTGATCGGTTGGGGCAAACTCTACGCGCCCTCGCAGTAATCCGCGATAAACGCCATGACTCAAATAGGTTGCGATAAGGCCGATTTGGTCACTTTTGTTGAGTGAACGCAATTCGCTGATCGCCGCTTCAATCGCCACCGCACTGCCAACCAAATAACGCACGTCCGGTTGCTCTAAGGCTTGCTGTATCAAATTGCGTTGCAGCTCTTTATCGTTGTCCGCCCACAAGATTTCCGTAATACGCACATCGCTGTGACGAATCGCCTCTTCCAGCCCTTGTAAAACGGGCTTTGTTCCGCCACTCGAAGCGGGGCCGGGTAGCACCACAATCTTAATTTCGCCGCTGCCTTTAGGGTGTTTACGCGCTAAATATTCCCCTGCGTAAAATCCCATCCAATACCAATCAACGCCCACTTCGCCTTTTAGGTGCTCTTGCTGTTGCTCATTCAACCGCAACTGATTCACTGTAGCAAACACAGGAACGGAGCGGGTGTAGTGGGCTAAATCATCTTGGTACAGTTCGGGTGATACGGTGCCAAGCAAAATGGCGTCAGCTCCCCAACGTACACACAGGGCAATTTGTTGCTGCTGTTTGTGGTGATTCGGGTAGCCACCTGCCTCCATAACGCGCAAGTTGAGGTTGAGCTTACGTGCTTCCTCCACCATGCCGTAGTTGACCGACAGCCAGTAAGAATCTTTAAGATGAGGGTAAAGCGCACAGAGTTTTTCCGCCGCAGCCGCTGGCAGTGCAGAGAGCAGCAAAAGTGCAGAAATCAGTGAAAATGAGTGCAAACGCAGATTTGGCATGAGGTTATTCGTTGGCGAACCGGAGTAAACACTGCACAATATAGCCCAATCCGCCACGCAGAAGAAGTCAACAAGAAGGTTTTCCCCATGCGTCTCGCCAAAGCCAGTATTGGTCGCAAGCTCTTATTTTCTTTTAGCGCGATGGCGTTGCTCGTGCTTCTCTCAGCGCTGATCGGCGTTCTAGGTTTTTCTCTGGTTGCCAAAACTGAACGTGATGTGGTCAATAATGCCATTCCTTCGATGATCGAGGCGCGCCAAGTCGCTGAGCTCAGTCATCAAATCATTGCTTCTGTACAGACTCTTTCTAACGCCAAAAATGAGCAAGAACACCAAGCCGCTGGGCAGAAGGTTTTTTCGCAGTTGGAGACTTTGCTCACTCATATCCAGCAACTGGGAGAAGAGGCGTTTGATAGCGTGTTGCTGGATAGATTAGAGCAAGACGTACAAAACGTGATTGATACACTGGCGCAATTAGGACGGCGCGTTGAGCACCGACTCACTTTGGAGAGCCAATTGAGTACAAGCGTCAAAGAGATGCGCAAATTGGCACAAGAGCTGGAGCAGCTAACCCGTACCCAAGTGCTCAACACCAGCACGATTGCAATCGCGAATGTCACGCACATCTACGATTTATTGCAAAAGCACCAGCAAGCGCAGGTTTATCAGGCGTTAGACAATCTGGTGGAAGTCGATTTGGATTTAGCGGAACGCTTACATGAGCTGCATCTGTTGGCGTTTAAAGTGCTCAATGAGATAGAAGAGACGCAAACCGTGACCGATTTAGAGCGGATTTTGGCGTTAGATAGTGAATTTGCCGCCAACTTGAGCATTATGCAGCGCCGTGTGCAAGCGGTGGAAGACCCAACGCGCTCCAAACAAATGGTGAGCTTGCTGAGAGGGTTGGAGAAGCGCCGAATCGTATTCGAACTATTGAAACAGCGCTACAGCAATGAACAAGCCGCGCAGCAATTACAGCACGATACCTTGACCCAATTCGCCAAGCTCAATAACACGGTCAATCAGCTGGTGGATGCGTCAAATCAAGTGACCACCGCCGCGGTAAGTAAACTCTCTAACACCCTCTATTACGCGCAATTGATCCTCACCGTGCTGGGGTTACTCGGCCTTGTGATTGTGGTGTGGATCGTGTGGAAGGTCGTTTATCGCTCGGTCATCCAGCGTCTCGATCAACACACCGCCGCGCTGCTCTCGGTGGCAAAAGGGCAACTCGACGTCGACGTTTCAACTCAAGGAAATGATGAACTGGGTCAGATGGGGCAGGCGATTGCCCATGCGCGCGATACCGCCAAAGCGCTCAAAGTGGTAGCAGAGAGTGAAGTATTAGCCAAACGCGAGTTGCAACAGCACAAAGAACATTTGGAAGAGTTGGTTGAACAGCGTACATGTCAATTGAGCGAGATGAACCATAAGCTCAATCAAGAGGTGCTGAACCACGCCAAAGCGCGCCAGCAAGCGGAGCAGGCCAGCCGTGCCAAATCTGCCTTCTTGGCCACCATGAGCCATGAAATTCGCACACCGATGAATGGGGTGTTAGGCACGGCGCGTCTACTGCAAGATACCACGCTGACCTGCACTCAGCAGCACTATGTACAAGTGATTAACCGCAGCGGACGATCGCTGCTGGCGATCCTGAACGACGTGCTCGATTACTCCAAAATCGAAGCGGGGCATCTGGAAATCCATCACACTCATTTCGATTTGTATCGATTAGTGCGTGAAACCCATGAGCTGATGCAAAGCCGGGCGCGAGAAAAAGGCATCACCCTCACTTACCACATTGATGAGGATGTCACCCAATACTGGCAAGGGGATGAGATTCGTATCGGGCAAGTGCTTAATAATTTGGTTGGCAACGGGATCAAGTTTACTGAGCAGGGCGAAGTGCGTATTCGTGTCCGCCTCGCCCCCGATGGTCAAGGCATTCGCTTTGCGGTGGAAGATTCGGGCATTGGGATTGCCGAGGAAGAGCAAGCGACTTTATTTGATGCCTTTACCCAAGCTGACGCCGGACGGCGCAAGCTTGGAGGGACGGGGTTAGGCTTAGCGATAAGCCGTAAGTTGGTGCAGGCGATGGGGGGCGAGTTACAACTCGCTTCGCAGCTCGGTCAAGGCAGCTGTTTTTGGTTTACCTTACCGCTACCAGTGGGAGAGCCAGTTGAAACGCCCGCCTTAGCCGTAGATGATGTGCCTGTGGCTAACGTGCTGCTGGTCGAAGATAACGAAGTCAACTGTTTGGTTGCGCAAGGTTTTTTAACCAGCCTAGGTCATCAAGTGACTCTCGCGAAAAGTGTGCAAGAGGCGAAACTCTGCTTTCAGCAACAACGCTTTGATATTGCTCTGCTTGATATTCATCTGCCCGATGGCAATGGGGTGGATCTGCTGCGCGACCTGCGACAAATGGAAGACAGTATTCACAATGCGGTGATTCCGTTTATTGCCGTTTCTGCCCACGTGTTTAATGAAGAAGTGGCCGGATACTTAGCGGCAGGATTTGATGGCTATCTGCCTAAACCGCTGGTCAAAGAACAATTAGCCGCCATGTTGCGTCAACAGTTAACGGCGAAGAGCGGAGATGATGCCGATATGCGCGATAAAGCCGATAGCCACGATACAAGCAGCATCTTCGATAATGCCCAACCGCAGGGCGAGCCTTCGCCTGAAGCGCAAGCTGCGCGCAAAGAATGTGTCGCGGTACTGGAGCATGCCAAATTTGAGCAGGATGTGCAGATCCTTGGTGTGGAGAAAATGCGTGAGATTGTTGGCTATTTTGAACAAGGGTGTGCTGAGTTTTTCGTTCTGTGCGAGGCAGAGCGCGATAACGATGCGCAGATCAAAAGCCAAGCTCATAAATTGAAAGGTTCTGCTAGCGCATTGTGGCTAACGCAACTCTACCAACTGTGCCAGCAAATCGAGAAAGCCGATTCGCCTGCCGCGGCATATCAACAAACGCCTCTGGTTGATGCGGTAGAAAATGCCAAGCAGGCTTTGCGTAATGCATTGGATTTGCTGAGTAAAGAATAAAAAAAGACCTGCGACAAGCGCAGGCCAAATCCCTATGTGGAGCATTTGGGAGAGTATGATTACAAAGTTTTGGGGGATATAAGTAACGCGAAACCCTACTTTCCGCGTTACTTATTGGGTTAGGCGAACAGGGCTTCCTGCTGCGCCAAATTCAGTAGTCGGCACACGTTGACGTGACCAACCCCTTCGACCGATTCCAGTTGAGTGACCAAAATCGAGGCGATTTTTTTCTCTTGTGCGGGTTTACGCAGCAAATGAATCAGTTGAGTCGCAATATCACCTTGCTTATCTAAATGTGGGAAATAGGTCGGTGTGACACCACGCAAAATAGCAAGCTTACGCAGTAGCGCAGGTTTATCAGACACCGCCCAAATGGTGGCTTGGCTTTGACAGCGTGACATCAAAAGCGGCGTTTCTCCTTGCTCAGTCACAATCGCAACACCGAGATCTTTATTGACTTTGGATGCTGAAATCATCGATGACAGAGCGAAGCTTTTGCCCGCATCGCTGCACAGATGCTGTAGCGCATCCCAACAATTTTGCGCACAGTGAGTTTCGTGCTCAACCCCTTGGGCGATGCGCACCATGGCTTGTACTGCTTCAACAGGGTAACGTCCCGCTGCCGATTCCGCAGAAAGCATGATCGCGTCAGTA
The DNA here is from genome assembly GCF_008369605.1 of Vibrio cholerae. Taxonomy (NCBI): domain Bacteria; kingdom Pseudomonadati; phylum Pseudomonadota; class Gammaproteobacteria; order Vibrionales; family Vibrionaceae; genus Vibrio; species Vibrio cholerae. Next base: position 158,011 of record NZ_CP043556.1, on the reverse strand, counting down.
CCATCAATCACCGCATTCGCCACGTCTAACACTTCTGCACGTGTCGGCAATGGATTTTCGATCATCGATTCCATCATTTGCGTGGCGGTGATGACCGGTTTACCTAAGTGCTTAGCACGCGCGATCAGCGCTTTTTGTACGCTTGGCAAACGAGCATCACCAATTTCTACGCCCAAATCACCCCGCGCCACCATGATCACATCTGATGCGCGAATAACGCTGTCCATCGCTTCTTCACTGGCTACCACTTCTGCGCGCTCAACTTTGGCGACAATGTGCGCATGGCAACCTGCTTGAGTGGCGAGTTGGCGCGCGTATTCAATATCTTCCGCATTGCGTGGGAAAGAGACGGCTAAGAAGTCCGCTTGCAGCTCCGCCGCAGTAATGATGTCGAGCTTGTCTTTTTCTGTGAGAGCCGGAGCGGAAAGACCGCCGCCGAGCAAGTTAATGCCTTTACGATTGGACAGTTTGCCACTATTGAGTGCGATGGTGTGAACAAGGCGAGCTTGCGTATCGACGGCCGTGACTTCCAGTTGAATGCGGCCATCATCGAGGAGCAGGATGTTGCCTACGTTTAGATCATCAATCAGTTCTGGGTAGTCTAAACCCACGCGCTCTTGTGTGCCGGCTTGACCATCTAAATGGCCATCAAGAATAAAGGTGTCGCCAGCGGCGAGTTGAATCGCGCCTTCTGCAAAGCAAGCGATACGAATTTTAGGGCCTTGTAGATCAACCAGTACGCCAACGCTCACATTGAGCTGCTGCGCGATCTCACGCACCATTTCCGCGCGAGCAATGTGTTCTTCAGCGCTGCCGTGAGAAAAGTTCAAGCGAACCACGTTCACGCCAGCTTGGATGAGTTGAGTCAAAGTTTCACGAGTTTGGCTAGCAGGGCCTAAAGTGGCCACAATTTTGGTTTTACACATGTTGTAATTCCTATAACGACGCTCAACAAGAAAATAAAAAAGAGAAAGTAAGCAGGAGCTAGGCTCCTGCTTGGCGTAGATTAAGAGGCTTCTTGAGTTTTCAGAGGTTTGCCTTCAGCTTCGTCGATATCGACGACTTTCTTCGCATTCCACACGGTTAGGGCGAGTAGTACTGAAACCACCCCCGCTGCCAGCCAGAAGTACTGAGCGTTACCGAAGTCGTAGTGTTTTACGCCTTCGACTTCAGTCACAGTGATGAGTGATGCAGAGATCAGTTCTTGAGCAGAAGCAGCGATGTAAGAACAGAGACCGATCAGACCTTTCACGGCGCCGACTGCGTTTTTCGGCATCAGGTCACAAGCGATAAGGCCGGCAAGGAACACCACTAGACCACCGATCGAGAAGCCGATCATGCTCAGTGCTACCGCATCAACGATACGGTTATCTGGGCCGAAGAACATTAGACACATGCCTGCGATGTTGGTTAATCCGTATAGCAGGTTCGGGATGTTACGGTTACCTTTGAACACTTTGTCAGACAAGATACCCGACAAAATCGCACCGGCCAGACCCGCAGTTGGGTACATGGACATGGCAAAACCGGCGTCAATCAGTGAGTAGCCTTTTTGCTCTTGCAGGAACAGCACTGCCCAAGAAGACATGGCGTAGCGAGAGATGTACATCGCCGCACAAGCCAGAGCGATGAGCCATACCACAGGTTGCTTCAGGATGAACATTTGCGCACGGCGTGTTTCTTTTGGATCGTTGGCTTTTTTGATTTCCGTGCCTTCCTCAAACGCTGTGCCTGGATCAGGCATACCATAAGTTTGTGGGCGGTCTTTCAGTAGCTTAAACATGATGAGAGAAGCCACGACACCCGCGATACCCGCACCGATGAAACCTGCTCGCCAGCCGAAGTAGCTCACCAAGCTTGCGGTTAGGATCCAAGTGATACCTTCACCGATGTTACGTGAGCCACCCCAGATGGAGTAACGGCTACCACGTTGCTTTGGAGAGAACCATTGGTAGATAGAGACGCAAGATGGTGCAGAACCGACCGACTGGAACCAACCGTTCAAGCCCCACAGTAGAACGAAGAAGAACGCGACCGTGTTCATCCCCATGAAGATCGAAGCAACGCCCGACAGCAGCAGTGAGAACGACATAAAGCGGCCAATGTTGGCGTAGTCAGATAGAAAGCCGTTCAGGAACTTACCAAAGGCGTAAGTGAAGAAGAAGGCCGACCCCATGATGCCGAGTTCTTCGAGGGTGACGATGCCGGCATCCAGCATCGGTTTTTTCACTACGCCGAGCGCCATACGTACCACGTAGAACATGGCGTAACCGAAAATCAGGCCAATAAAGACTTGCCACTGATAACTTTTGTAGCGTTTTAACATTTCCGCTTTTGAGCTGCTGAGTAAAGGCAGATCGGGGCGGGTTTTAAAGAAATTAAGCATAAGAGCTCTCCCTAGTTCACGATTTCAAACGAGCTGTTTGTCGGGAAGCATCATTAGCCAAAGCCAGTTGTGGCTCAAAAACACCTTTTTGGGACAGAAATGACCCAAATGCGCGTTAGCTGTGAGTCAAAACTGGGAATTTTGCCCTCAGTGGATAAGCAATTGCTGATAAAATTAATGACAGAAAGGTCAGAGTTGACCCAAATGCGTGGACGACTTTTTTTCAACAAATGACAGAGATTTGAGTGAACGCACAAAAACTAGGGATTTGCCTAATGCCGCGATGGATTTTTGCCTTTATTTTGCCCTGCCTCTTACTGAGTTTGGGCGTACCCACTCAAGCTCAGGCTGCCGAGAGAGAGTTGGTGATCCTTACGACATTTTCACGTGAGCCCTTACTGCCTTTGGTGGAGGAGTTCAGTCGCCGTTATCAAGGCATTGAAGTGCAGATCATTCACCGCCGCGCGCAGTCGAGCGTGCAGCTGCTCAACAAAAGCTATATTCAGAATATTGATTTGGTGCTGAGTTCATCGCCATATTTGATGCAGAATTTGGCACAGAGCGGTAAGTTGGCCGCCTTACCAGAGCCGATGCAGACCCCTGAATGGTTGAAACCTTACGCACTGCCGATGACCGAACATGTGGCGACGATCGGTTATTCAGGGGCGGGATTAGTGTGGAATCAAGACTATCTCAAAACGCATCAATTGCCTGAGCCGAAGCAATTTAGCGATCTGGCGAAACCGGTCTATTTTGGGCATGTCACCATGAGTACACCAGCACGCTCTGGCACCACGCAGATGATGGTGGAAAGCATACTGTCCAAATATGGCTGGCAAAAAGGATGGGAGATCTTGCTGCGCGTCGGTGCCAATTTGGCGACGGCATCGGCCAGAAGTTTTGGCGTGAGTGACTATATCGCCAATGGTCAGTTTGCGGTGGGCCCGACCATTGACAGCTATGCCCTGATCCTTGGTCGTAAACTCGACTACGTACAGTTTGTTTACGATGAAAGTTTTACCTTGATGCCGACGTATGTTGCCCAAATTCGGCAAAATCACAACGATCAGTACGCTAAAGCATTTATCGAACTTCTGATGTCCAACGCTGTACAAACCAACATGGAAGGCAACGATTTTGCCAAACACAGCGTACAAGATCAGTCTCTAGTCAACGAGCGATTCACCCGTTTGCCCATGGGCAGCATTATTCGCCGCGAAGAGTGCCTGAACGATTTATTCGATTTGGCCATCACCAAGCAACTGCCGCAACTAAAAGATACGCTACTTGCGGTACTTGAAGCGAAGGCGCAGTTTGCACGTCGTCCTTCTGTATTGGCTAAAATTGAGCAGATTGAACGCACGGTTTTTACCATGCCAATCACTGAGCAAGAGGTTGATGCTTTAGCCATACAAATCGCGCCAAACTCGGCGCTGAGTGAAGAGCAGCAAGCGGAATCCGCCATGCTGCTTGCAGAAAAAGGGCACGAATGGCAAATGCGTTTGGAAAAACAGCTTGAGCAAGCTAACCAAGAATTGAAAATCTTGCTGGCTGAGGAAGCGCAATGAGTTTGACCACTCGCCACACCATAGGCGCAAGACTGTTGCTGGCATTTGCGTTCAGCACTTCGCTTTTGACTATCGTCAGCTTAGTGGCTTGGGGTACATGGAGCCGACTGGATTATCAAGTGGCGGAACTGCTCAATCAAAGCGTGCCCAAGTACAACACCAGCTATGTATTGGAAACCCGCAGTTCAGAAATTCGCAGACGAATTCAACTGATCGTCAGTGCAACCAGCAAAGTGACACTCAATCAGCAATATCAGCGTTTGCAAGAGGATTTCACCGCGATCCACGCAGCGTTGGCGAGTTTGCCACAAAATGAACAGCAAGCGGCGTTGCAACAAGGGTACACAGAGTTGCGGCAAACCACGCAACAGATTAACGATCTGGTTTCGGCTCGGATTGATGTCGACCGACGTTTAGCCCTGTTTGCAGAGCAGTTGGATTGGCTACATCAAGATATTGGGATGGAGCTGTCGCCGATGCGCCAAGAGCTGCAGTGGCAATTAGAGCGAGGTGGCGCAGCCCAGCCACAAGCCCAAGTGATGTTTCAGAACATTAATCTTATTCAAACTATCTTAGATGGTGAAACCCAAGCCTTTTTGTTTGTGGATGAACTACTGAAAGCCAAGCATCTCACCCAAGTGGATAACGGCATGCGCGTTTTGCAGTATCGACTTGATGAATTGAGCCGATTAAGCCAACCGCTATTTACTCAGCCATCGTCAATTGCCTATCAACAACTGCTTGAAGAGTGGCGTAATGTGCTGCGTTTAGAGGGCGATTTTCAGCAAAGCCTGCGTGATAGGGTGGTGCTGACCCAAAAGTTAGAGAGCACGAGTGAACAACTGCAAATTCAGCTCGATCAACAGCATACGGCAATCGCAGATTTGGTGGCGAATGCGGATGCGCTGTTTGTACAAGTCAAAGGACAAACGGCTCAATTGGTGCAAGAAGGTAACCGAGTGCTGCTGCTCTGCTTTGGGCTCTCCATCGGTTTGAGCTTGTTGTTGATGTATTACTTTGTGCATAAACGGATTGTCGGACGCTTACACCGCTTAAGTGAAAGCTTGGATGCGATTATTCATAACGACCTTTCTCACCCGATCACCGTGGATGGTAAAGACGAGATCGGGGCATTGAGTGAACAGCTCATCTTGTATGGCAAAAAAGTGGAAGAGATGGAACGCACTAACGCGTTGAGTCTCATCAATAACACGCAAGCGAGTCTGATCACCTGTGATCGGTATGGGCAAATTGAATCCGCCAACCCGAGTGCAATGGCCACGCTGCGTTTAGAATCTCTCGCTCAACCGTTGACGCTGTGGAGCTGTTTTGCTGAACACGTACAACCTAAAGTCGGTCAATTATTTGATACGAAAGGGAATTTAATTCAGAAAGGGGCGGAGAGTTTAACCTTATCACTTGGTAATCCAGAAAAACCTCATTACTTGCGCCTCTATTTGCGCCGCTACAGCCAAGGCTTGCACGATAAAATCATTGTCACCATCACCGATGTGACCGACCAAGAACACGCCAATCGCTTGTTAGAGCAACGAGTCAAAGAGAAAACCCAATCACTGCGCGAGAAAAACCGTGAGTTACAAGCGGAGGTCGAAGAGCGCCAGCGCGCTGAAGCGCACTTGAAGAAAACACAAGGCGAGCTGATCCAAGCGGCGAAAATGGCGGTCGTTGGGCAGACCATGACCAGTCTTGCCCATGAGTTGAATCAGCCGTTGAGTGCGATGTCGGCTTATCTTTTTTCAGCTCGATTGGCATTAGATGAGGCACCACAGGCTCAATTGGCAGCATCGCTCGACCATATCGAAAATCTCACTGAGCGAATGGGTAAGATTGTGAACAGTCTGCGCCATTTCGCCCGCAAAAACAGCAGCGATGAATCGTTGCAGCCAGTGCGGCTCAACAGCGTTGTAGAACAAGCATTGGTATTGGTGCAAACCAAAGCGAAACGACAGCAGATCAAACTTATCAATACCTTACCCGATGATCTCATGGTAATGGCGGATGCATTGAGTTTAGAGCAGGTCTTAATCAATCTGATTGTGAATGGCTGCGATGCTTCAACAACCTGCGCGCAACCCTGGGTCAAGCTGATTGCGTTAGGCACAGAGCGAGGGATGCAGCGGATTGCGGTGATTGATAGTGGGCAGGGTTTTGAACACGAAGTCGTTGATAAATTATTTACCCCATTTACCACCACCAAAGAGGTGGGCTTGGGGCTTGGGCTGAGCATTTGCCAGTCATTAGTGGAAAAGATGCAAGGCCGGATTGCACTGGCCTCTAATTTGGAAAAAGGTGCAATGGTTATTTTGGAGTTACAGCAAGATGAAAAGTACCGTACTGCTGATTGATGACGATCAGGATGTGTTGGATTCCTACCTACATTTGATGTCGATTGCCGGATTAACCGCCAAAGCGGTGATCGATCCTACTCAAGCCATGAGTCACATCCAACCCGATTGGAATGGCGTCGTGCTGCTGGATATGTACATGCCTCAACTGCATGGCATGGAATTGCTCAAGCAGATCAAAGCCGTAGACGACAAAATTCCGGTCATCGTGATCACAGGACACGGTGATATCCCGATGGCGGTGGAAGCGGTCAAAATGGGCGCGTGTGATTTTCTTGAAAAACCGATCAATCCTCCGCAATTGCTCACGCTGATCAAGCAACATCTTGAGCTGCGTCGTTCGTTCATCGAGCAGAAGCTGCTGTTATCCCGTTCAGTCAAACGTGAATTAGTCGGCAAATCTGCACAAATGGAGCAAATTCGCTCTCATGTGGCGCAATATGCGCTGCTGAATCGCCATGTGGTGATAGTGGGGGAGTCGGGCTGTGGGCGGCACACCATCGCCTACCTTATCCATCAACTGACCACCAATAACGGTCACTTGCCCTGGGTTGAGTTAGTCGCTTCGGCCAAAACCGAGTGGAGTACCGTTGAACCTAAAGTGCAAGAGAGTGCGGGTGGAACCTTGTTGATTGACCATATTGAGTTGCTCAGCGAGGAAGTGCAGCGCAATGTGGTACAGAGTTTACTCAACCAAGAGCGACTCAATCGCCCCAGAACGCGAGTGATTGCGGTGATTGATCAGCCACCCGAGCAGTTAATTGCTCAAAACCAGCTTTTGCCAGAGCTTTACTATTTGCTCAATCAAGGGCAGATCGATGTGCCTTTGCTGCGTCAAAGGCCTGATGACATTGCGGCGCTGTTTCACTACTTCCTAAAACAGAGCTGCTATAAGCTCGGCAAACCCATGCCCAATGTTGAGCCGCATTATCTTGCCTTGCTGCGCGCCCACCAATGGCCGGGGAATGTGCGTGAGCTGCGTAATGTGGCGGAGTTGTATGCGATTGGCATTGTAAAACTGGCGGGCAAAGAGCGTCTCTACAATCAAGAAGAGATGCTGTCGCCATTGGATGAGCTGGTGGACGATTACGAAAAGCAAGTGATTGAAGATGCGCTGTTTCTGTTTTCTGGCCGAGTAGCCGATGCCGCGAACTACCTACAAGTGCCGCGTAAAAAGCTCTATCTGAGAATGAAAAAGCATGGTTTAGAGAAAGATGCGTTTAAAGCCCGAGGTTAGGGGATGACGGACAAGGTTAGTAAAGCCTGCGCGCTGTAGTAACTAAACATCACCACATGTCGTGAAAACTGCGATGAAGAGCGAAATCGGTCAATGGCTAGCACCAAATCGGAAAGCATAAACATCGCCGCCCCCATGAGAGCAAGGCGTGAGGCATTGTTGTTATAACCTAGCCAGTACTCTGTGGCGGTGCACGCCATGAATACGATAACGGCAATGTAGCCCGCGACTGGAAAAGTCATTTTGCCAAGGTTGGGCAGTAGCAGTAAAAAAGCGATTACGCCCAGTGCTGACCAAATGGCGAGCGGCCACCAAGTAAAGGTGGTGATGGTGGTGCTAAAACCGAGCGTATAAGCGATGTGGGCCAGCAGAAAAGCCAGCAAACCAGAGACAAATTTATCCTTTGGATGCATCAGTAATATGTCGCCAAGCGCTGAGAGCAAAAGGCCTGCCACGATCCACCACGCAAAATCGGATAATGGGTTAGGGGTGATCACAATCGACAAGGCCATCAGCAGGATCGGGGTGGGCTTCGAGAGATAGAACATCCAACGTGGACCGCGATCAATCGTGATTAATTGAACAACACAAAGAGCAATAATCAACAGCCACATAACTCTATCCGCAATAACATCCGCAATAACATCCGCAAAACGACCATAAACGAAACTCAAAAAATGCAGCACGCCATCCGCATTGGATTGACGTGCTGCAAGAGTGTAACAGGATTTATCGTTTAGCGAATAGCGCTGCTTGGCTCAGATTTAATACAAGGCGTTTTCTAAGATCTTGCGTGACTCTTGTAAGTCAATCGTGCCTTGTTCACCCAGTTTATGCATACCGTGGGCTGTCAGTTGCTGCAATACCGCATCGACGGCAGCCTCTTTTGCCATGCCGTGTTCACCAAATTGGGTCGCCACATTCAGTTGGTGGTAAAAAGCTTCAATGGCCGCAATGGTTTTTTCCGCTAAATCATCGGATTGCGGTAAACCAAAGACATTTTTGCCCATCTGTTCGAGTTTGGCTTTTTTATGCTTCAGTTGATTGCGTAGCAGCCAAGGTTGCACAATCGCTAGCGAACGAGCGTGGTCGACATGCCATAACGCAGTGAGCTCATGACCGATCATATGCGTTGCCCAGTCTTGCGGTACTCCAGTGCCAATTAAGCCATTTAGCGCTTGGTTGGCTGTCCACATGAGGTTAGCTCGCCATGCGTCATTGTCTCGATTTACAAAATCTGCGCCTAAGGCTAACAGGTTGCGTAGCAGCACTTCGGCATAGCCTTCTTGCACCATGGCTTGAGTGGGGAGTGTCAAATACTGTTCACACACATGCACCCAAGCATCGACTAAACCATTCACCAACTGGCGTTCTGGCAAGCTCTTCATCACATCAGGGTCAAGCACGGCAAAACGTGGCTGAACGGCGGGAGAGAGAAACGCCAATTTATCTTGTGTTTCCGCTTTGGTGATGACCGCACCAGTATTGGATTCAGAGCCGGTAGCGGGCAGAGTCAAAATCGCGCCGATCGGTGTGGCTTGTTTTACGGTGTGTTGCCCGGTCAAAATATCCCAACCATCGCCTTCATAAAATGCTGCGGCGGCCACGTACTTTGAGCCATCGATGACCGAGCCACCGCCGACGGCAAGAATAAAGTCAATGTGTTGGTTTTTCACTATGTGCACCGCTTTATCCAGTGTTTCCTTGGTTGGGTTAGGCTCAACACCGGAAAATTCAACCCATTGATGTTCACTTAGTGCCTCAACCACTTGGTCATAAACGCCATTACGTTTAATGGAACCACCACCATACAGCACTAACACTTTGTGATCTTTTGGAATATCCCGACGGATGCTGGCGATCTGCCCCTGTCCAAAATGGATCATGGTTGGGTTGACGTAACTAAACTGCATCTGCTCACCTCATTAGTATGGTTTTTGGAGTAGCCGTGAATCGGAAAAACGAGCAGCCCAAGCTGCCGTTAGCCCACAAGTTTATAGGCTGAATGCTATTACGCATCTGCAAAACACAATAGGTCATTTTGCGAGGAAATTTTGTGTATTGTGCGAGGAAATGGGCATTTCATATCCCCTTCCTACTTGAAGTTGCCGCGGTGTTGGCTACGTTCGTTCACCCCAATCACATAGTTTGCCTATGCTCATGGGGAGTCACTCACTTGCTGCCTACCTGTAACTCCAAGTTGTTTGGGTATCGCAAGGGTTAACAAAAGAGGAAGTAAAATTATTGATGTTTTACTCTTTTGTAACAATAAGCATAGTTGTAGGCTTGTGCTCCCTCTTAGGAAAAATTGTCACACAAAAATTGTTGAACCCCGTATTTTGTTCTGAAAAACGGGGCTTTTTTTATGGTGAAAAATTTATGAGTAATTCGTTGTTGATGCAAAATAACTCGCTTTGATTTGCATAAATCAGACACTCGTTTGCGAGTCATTATTAAAATTCACACTTTTTTGAGTGCCAAATTATCCCTCTATTCTAAAGTTGTTTTACGCAAGATTTTAAGTGAACCGATGTCGACGTGGTTTATTTAATGGTTGAAATAATAACTTGAGGGAAGAACAACAATGCGTGTACTCGAAGGAAAAGCAGGGAAGAGTGTTTTTACACTAAGCACTTTAACCGCTTCATGTTTAATGGCTTTTAGCAGCTATGCTGCGGTGGATTGCTCGACGTTACCTGAATGGCAATCGTCTGCGGTGTATACCGGTGGTGCCAAAGTGCAGCACAAGGGCAATGCTTACCAAGCCAACTACTGGACTCAAAACAACGATCCTGAAACCTTTTCTGGTAACTATGCCCAATGGAAACTGTTGGATTCATGCAGCACATCGGGGGGGACTAACCAAGCACCGAGTGTGACGTTAACCTCACCGCTTGCCACTGCGCAGGTGAAAGCTGGAGAGGTCGTGACACTCGCAGCAAACGCCTCTGATGCAGATGGTTCTGTCGCGCGTGTTGAGTTCTTAGTGGATAGCGTATTGGTTGGTCAGGCAACCAAAGCCCCGTACAGCGCGAGCTGGACAGCGACCAAAGGAACGCATGAATTTAGTGCGGTTGCCTTTGATGATAAAGGGGCTGTCAGCACCAAAAATGCAGTCACTCTGACGGTGAGTGACGCTGGTCCAGCGAATCAAGCGCCAACCGTGGCGGTGGCTCTCTCTGCATCAAGCGTGGATGTTGGGGCGGTCGTAACGTTGAGCGCAGAAGCGGCGGATGCGGATGGCTCAGTAGAGAAAGTCGATTTCTATGTTGGTGGTGCGCTTGTCGGCACTTCAGCAAAAGCACCTTACACTCTCAATTACACGGCAACCAAAGCAGGTTCACTAGCGGTTTACGCGCGTGCTACCGACAACTTAGGGGCAGCCACAGATTCTGCACTGACCACGCTGGTGGTGAATGGCGTCGCACCGGTTGCGAATTGCCGTCCGGATGGTTTATATCAAACGGAAGGCGTACAAGTGCCATACTGTACCGTTTACGATGCAGATGGCCGTGAGAAAATGGGCGTGGATCATCCACGCCGTGTGATTGGTTACTTTACCAGCTGGCGTTCAGGCGATGATCCGCAAGCCGCTTACTTGGTTAAAGACATTCCTTGGGAGCAACTGACACACATTAACTATGCGTTTGTTAGCATTGGTTCGGATGGCAAAGTGAATGTCGGTGATGTCAACGATCCAAATAACGCGGCCGTTGGTAAAGAGTGGCCTGGGGTAGAAATCGATCCAACGCTAGGTTTTAAAGGTCACTTTGGTGCTCTAGCCACTTACAAACAAAAATACGGTGTAAAAACCCTGATCTCTATCGGCGGATGGGCCGAAACTGGCGGTCACTTTGATGCAAATGGTAACCGTGTGGCTGATGGTGGCTTCTACACTATGACCACCAATGCTGATGGTTCCATCAACCACGCAGCGATTGAAAAATTTGCGGCATCTGCAGTTGAGATGATCCGTAAGTACAAATTTGATGGTGTGGATATCGATTACGAATACCCAACCTCCATGGCGGGCGCAGGAAATCCCGATGATAAAGGTTTTATGGAGCCACGTCGTGCTTACCTGTGGGCTTCTTACCAAGAGTTGATGCGTGTTCTGCGTGAAAAACTCGATCAAGCCTCGGCGCAAGATGGCCATCACTACATGCTGACGATTGCCGCACCATCTTCTGGTTACTTATTACGTGGTATGGAAACATTCGATGTCACCAAGTATCTCGACTACGTCAATATCATGTCTTACGACTTGCATGGTGCGTGGAACGATCACGTTGGTCACAACGCCGCGCTCTACGATACAGGTAAAGACTCTGAATTGGCGCAGTGGAACGTTTACGGTACAGCGCAATACGGTGGTATCGGTTACCTGAATACGGACTGGGCATATCACTACTTCCGTGGCTCAATGCCTGCAGGTCGTATCAACATTGGTGTGCCTTACTATACCCGCGGTTGGCAAGGTGTCACCGGTGGTGAGAATGGACTCTGGGGCCGAGCGGCACTGCCGAACCAAAATCTCTGTGCACCGGGTACTGGTGAAGGGGAGAAAAACAACTGTGGTCACGGTGCAACCGGCATCGACAACATGTGGCATGACGTTAACGCTGCAGGTGACGAAATGGGCGCAGGCTCTAACCCAATGTGGCATGCGAAGAACCTAGAAAAAGGCATTTGGGGTTCATACGCAGCGGCTTATAAGCTCGATCCAACCACCACACCGCTGATTGGTACTTATGTACGCAATTATGACAGTGTGGCCGTGGCTCCTTGGTTGTGGAACGCAGAGAAGAAAGTGTTCTTGTCGACCGAAGATAAACAGTCAATTGATGTGAAAGCCGATTACGTTATCGACAAAGAGATTGGCGGTATCATGTTCTGGGAGTTGGCGGGTGACTATAGCTGTTACAACCTTGATGCCAACGGCAAGCGCACCTCAGTGGATCCTTCTGAGCAAGCGTGTGCCACCGGTAAAGGTGAGTACCACATGGGTAATACCATGACCAAAGCCATCTACGACAAGTTCAAAGTCGCCACGCCTTATGGTAACAAGGTGGCAACGGGCGCAATCCCTGCTGAAGCGGTGAATATTGCGGTGAAAGTCGGTGGCTTCAAAGTCGGTGACCAAAACTACCCAATCAATCCGAAGATTACCTTCACCAACAATACAGGGGTTGATATCCCGGGAGGAACGGAATTCCAGTTTGATATTCCGGTTTCAGCGCCAGATAACGCGAAGGATCAATCGGGCGGTGGTTTGAAAGTGATTGCGTCGGGTCATACTCGTGCCAATAACATTGGCGGATTAGACGGTACGATGCATCGCGTGGCGTTCTCTCTACCCGCTTGGAAATCACTTCCTGCAGGGGCAACCTATGAATTGGATATGGTTTACTACCTGCCGATTTCAGGTCCAGCGAACTACACAGTGAAAATCAACAATGTGGAGTACGCATTTAGCTTTGAGCAACCGGATCTCCCTGTCGCCGATTTGACTGCAGGTGGCAATACGGGAGGCAATACCGGCGGTAACACTGGTGGTGGTACGGGTGGTGGCTCAACGGGTGATGTCATCCAGTGGGTTCCCGGTTCGACCCAAGTCCAAAATGGCACAACGGTGACTTACAACGGTAAATGCTTTGTAGCTCAAAATAGCCCCGGCGTATGGGAATCACCGACACAATCTAACTGGTTCTGGAAAGAAGTGACTTGCCCTCAGGCGTAACTGTTCGAATCAGGTCATCAAGAACCCCCGCATTGCGGGGGTTCTTCTTATTCAGTCACTCAAAGAGTGTATGGTTTGCGATAGATGAGCCATGAACGGTCTAATATCTACTTTCCGGGAAAGCTACTCGGTCGAAAACTGATAACTTTCTGGTACGACAACAACGCCTCGCTCTGAGATATGAAAGCGTTTTCTATCCTCGATAGGATTAAGGCCAATTTCGGTATAGGGCGGAATTTTTACGTGTTTATCGATAATGCAATGAATGAGCTTACACCCTTCGCCCACTTCAACATCATCAAACAAAATACTGTCGACGATCAGCGCAGAATCATTGATGCGAACATTGGAAGAGATGATCGAATGTTGCACCGAGCCGCCCGAGTTGATGACGCCGTTAGCAATGATTGAATTGATAAAAATCCCTTCGTTACCCGTGGCTGACGAAACGGTTCTTGCTGGCGGGTACTGCTGCTCATAAGTGCGGATTGCCCAGTTTTTTTGATACAAATTCATGGGCGGAACGGGCTGCAACAAATCCATATTGGCATCATAAAAAGAGTCTATGGTTCCGACATCTCGCCAATAGCAATCCCGAGCGACGCGGCCTTTACCAGAGCAGAACGAGTAGGCAAAGACACTTCCTGTCGCGATCAATTTAGGAATGACGTCTTTCCCAAAGTCGTGGCTAGATTGCTCAATTTCAGCATCTTCGGTTAATGCTTTTTTCAGTACATCCATATTGAAAATATAAATCCCCATCGAGGCTAAACTGTGATCGGGTCTGTTGGGGATACAAGGGGGATCCGCGGGCTTTTCAACAAAGCAGGTAATACGAGAGTCGTCATCAATGGCCATCACGCCAAACGCGGAGGCTTCATGTCGAGGCACTTGCATACAGGCAATGGTTAAAGTGGCATTTTTGCTGATGTGTTCTTCGAGCATGGCAGCATAATCCATGCGATAGATGTGATCACCAGAAAGCACCACGACATATTTGGCATCACTACGCGCAAGTAGCCACATATTGTGGAACAGCGCATCGGCGGTTCCTTCGTACCATTTTCCTCCCTTACGCATTTGCGGCGGCACCACGGTGATGAATTCACCAAGCTCGGGATTGAATATGGACCAGCCATTACGAAGATGTTTATGCAAGGAGTGCGATTTGTATTGAGTTAACACCAAGATGCGGCGTAATCCAGAATGCAGGCAATTGGTTAAGGTGAAATCGATAATCCGATATTTTCCACCAAAAGGTACAGCGGGCTTGGCTCTGTCATCCGTCAGCGGGGAAAGGCGTGAGCCCATTCCTCCTGCGAGAATCACAGCTAAAGTGTCCTGCATAAAGCATCTCCATGAATCGATTTGTGACTAACTCCTTCCTCCTTGAAGTTGCAGTTGTGTTGGCAATATTCAATCATCCCAGTTACATAGTTTGTCTACGTATATGAGAATTTATTCACTTGCCGCCTACCTGCAACACCAATGAGTTTAGGTGTGTTTGTAGTAAAACCAACCTATGAAGCGTAGTACAAGACGCAAAAGTTAGCGGAGGGCTTAAGAGCCCACTCGATAAGGCTGAGTGAAAATCGCTACAAGCTGTGAGGTAGCTCTTAATAATCTTTGCTGCTTACATCGATTTTGCATCACGCAAAGTGATGCATTTCCATGGCGGTGAGTACTGATATTTGGTTGCGTCCCGATGTTTTGGATTCATATAAAGCCAGATCGGCTCTTTTGTAGCTTTGGTCGGGTGATGTGCAAACATCGGTAACACCACCACTTAGGGTCACTTGTTGATGGTGTAATGAAGCGATATGCAGGCGTACGCGGTTAAGTACTTGTTCGGCTTCTTCAATGGAAGTGTAGGGGAAAATAATGGCAAACTCTTCTCCGCCAATCCGTGCGATAAAATCCGATTCCCGTAACTGATCTTGGATGCCTTTCGCAACGGTCCGTAACACTAGGTCCCCTTCGTTGTGTCCGAATTTGTCGTTAATGCGTTTAAAGTGGTCGATATCAATGATAGCAAGGCAGCTCTGGGCTTGATCGGGATAACGGCGACGCTTAGCGCACTCTAAAGAGATGGTTTGATCGAATTTACGTCGATTCCACAAATCGGTTAACGCATCTTTTTCGCTCAGCTCACGCAGGCGATTCTCCAGCGCCTTGCGATGTGAAATATCCACAAAAGAGGCAACGTAGAATTGAATGACATTGTCTTCATCGCGGATGCTTTGAATACGGAGAATCTCGGTGATGCTTTCGCCATCTTTGCGTTTGTTGATCACTTCACCTTCCCATACGCCATTGTCTTGCAGAGCTTTCCACATCTGCATATAGAATTCGACTTTGTGTAATCCAGAAGCAAAAATGGACGGCTGCTTACCTTTGACATCTTCAAAAGTGTAACCACTTAGGCGGGTAAATTCGTTGTTTACTTTTATGATGCGATTCTGGCGGTCGGTAATGACCACCGCTGACATGCCATCCATCGCTGCTCGAGCCAATTTACTGTCAAGGCTATTTTTCAAATGGTTGATGTTCCATGCCGCAAATCCAGCCGCAATGATAGAGAGTAGCGATAACACTGTCACCGCTTGACTCATCAGTGCCCAGCGCGCATTTGCGTAGGTCTTATCTATTTCTGCCTTATTGATGCGCAGTACCAATACCAAAGGTTTAAAGTCAGGTAAGACAGAACTGAGATCCACTTTGATATAGCTAAACCAGGTTTGATTGGATAGAGCAAAGCCTTGTTGGTTGAGTTGGATTTTTTGCCAAAGCTCTGGGTGTTGGGCTGAAAAGTGGAGTGAATAGGTTGAACGCGTACCGGATGGCTTGTGTTCACTGAGCAGTAATTCTCCTGCCGAATTCAAAATATCCGGTGAATCAAACTGATCATAAATAAAAGAGAGACGTTGATAGAGAGACTGTAGCTTCACCGTCACGACAAGAAAACCTTGCCGTTGGCCTTGATGCTCAATACCCGTCACAAAACGAAAGGTCGGCAGCATACCAGAAGGCGTATCTGCTGACATCGCCACTTGCGTTGCCCACACTTGAGGCGTCGTGAGTTGGGCGTATTGAGCCACAATTTGCTGGCTGAACGGATCTGTCGTTTGAGCAGATTCAACAAAGGTGACTTGGTGCCCATCGTAAATCGCTTTAAGTTGTTCTTTTCCTTGTCTATCCAGCAATCTGAATGAAGAGAAAATAGCTTGCGATCTTAACGTCACATCCCACAATGTTTTGAGTTGACTGAGTGCTTCTTTGCTTGGTGTGGTGACAGCCGTGAATAAAAGGTCATTTTTAGCTAACAGCTGGGTGGCTTGGTGTGTGCTTTCCAGCATCCGTAACAAGTCATGCTGACTGAACTCAAGTTGTAAGCGAGTCTGTTTTTCAACGCTGCTGACCGCTTGAGTCTCAAGTTGGCTAGCAGCATGTATGAAATACAGTGTAGGAATGAAACCAAGTACAAACGCAACAATGGCAAATTGTATGAAATATTTACGGGCTGAGGTGTACATAATTCGATGTATAAGTCGTTAAGTGCATACTATAGAACGAATCAAATGAGATTTCGCTTCCAGAATTTTACTTCGTGCACTCGATCATAGTTTGTGTTTGTTAATAAACGAACCATGCTCAATTTTTCAGCAGAGGATCCGATTAAGAGAGGCAATTCGATGATGTCTGCCGCATTTACATTGTAAATCTCGCATTCATCTTGGGGGTCGATTGGGCGACTCGGTGACGGATGATCTTCCATAACCGCAGCATGAAGTGTGTCTTTACTTCAAAAAATCTTTTTATCAGAAGATTTCTGGTCAAGCTTTGTTCAAATATCCCGCTATATTGATAAGAAAGTAAGATTCGTCGCATTTTCGTATTAATGACGTTGCGCTAGAGAAATTTTACGAGCGGGGGAAAATGAAAAAAATACTCATGCTACTCGTGCTGATACTCGGATTAGGCGGAGCAGGTGCGGGATTTTATCTGTTTTATCTCAAACCGCAGATGGATGCGGAAGCGGCTAAAGCCAATGAAGTACCTGAAACTGCGCCTGAGACTCCTGCAGAGCCAACTCCCGCTATCGAAGCCAAACCTGAGATTATGGATTTTTATGTCGATGCGGTGACATTAAGCATTCGTGAGCAACCCGATCCCAATGCTTATCCGGATGTTGATAAGCAACTCTATCGTGGTGACAAGGTTCATTTGCTTGAAAAAAAAGGGGGATGGGGGCGTATTTCGGATTATTACGTGTATGAGGACGGTGGGCTTGAAGTGGCAGAGTGGATCCCCTTAGAAGGATTGACCGTCGAACCGCCTGTGATTACGCCAGAAGAGCGCACTAAAACCTTAATAGGCTACATCGAAAGCTCGGATGATTTTCTTTTGCATCAAGAAAAATTCCTGACTACAACCGATACCTTATTAAAAGAGGGAAATTGCTCGCCCAAAGATTTTGAAGAGCTCGGAGGCTGGGTGCGCTCAGTCACTTTCGGAGAGCAGCCGGTGTATTTTATCTACTGCGGAGGTTTGAGCCAGACACATAAGATCTACCTGAACGTGCAAACTGGCCAAATTTTCTATCGCTAGATCACATTTTTTCGCTTGAGCTTCACTGAGCATCGGCCTACACTGCTCACTTATCTAAGAGGCGAGATCTGAAGTCATGTACTTGCGTGTTCTGATCCAGTGTTGGTTTGCTTTACTTGCGGTGGTGCTACCTTCGCAGGTTTTTGCTTATGCGCTGGAAAGTGAAGCAAGCTCCGCATGTCCAGAAGCCAGCATTTCGACAAATCCGATCCTTGAATCCGATTGGCTTTTGAGTTCAGCTCCGCAGCCTGCCATACCGAGTTCGCAGTCGCACGTTAGTCATGGTGCTTATGCCATTTTAAATCATTCGCGTCACGCCCCGACACAACGTCTTCTCGTAGGGTGTGGCTCTGATCTGCCGTTGGACGCTGATTTTGATGAGCCCCAATTAGGCACTTCTCACAGTCGGCCGCTTTTTGCTACAACGACCGACTACTGCAACCGAAGTTACGACTTTTTCACCTCCTCTCACCGACTTGCGGGTTGGAAAGAGAGTAACGCTATGTATGTAGCGCTCAACAGCCAATTCTAACGTTCCCATATTCATTTTTTAGTGTGACATTGTCACTTGTTGAATCACTCAGTTTAGGCTGAGAGGGAACTATGAAGAAAAAAACACAAAATCAGGCGGCTAAACGCCTGATCAACCACTATTCCGCTTGGAAGTATGTGGTTCTGGTAACCACCATCATCATTCTAACCTTAAGTGCTATTCCTACTTGGTATGGCGAACAACCTTCTATTCAGTTGCAATCTAAAGATGCAACGAGTGTATTACGCAATGTTCCTGAGCTGACGCAATTGCTCAATAAGCAAAATATTCAGGCCGATGAAATTACCCAACAAGGGGATAACACCACCTTGGTTTTTGCCAACGAAACGCAGCAGTCACAAGCCAGAAATGCACTGGATGCGCTTGTGAAAGAAGGGGATACGATCACGTATTCTTATGTGTCTGTTGCGCCAAAGTGGCTAGGCAATTTGGGTTTTTCACCCATCAAATTAGGCTTGGATTTACGCGGGGGCGTACAGTTTCTGCTGAATGTGGATGTCGATAAGGCCTTCCAAGAACAGCGCGACAGTATGATGGATGCAGTAAAAGATTCGCTGCGTACAGAGCGTTTGCGCGGTGTCTCGGTGCAAGCGATGGGTAATGATGCTTTTGAGGTCAAAACTGAACAGCCGCAAGCCTTGAGCCATGTACGCAAATACTTGCAAGAAAATTATCGAGGCTGGGAGATTCGTCAAGGCTCAGATCAGTTGCAGGTTCAGCCATCACAACAAAATAAATCCGAGTTTCAAACTGCGACGATTCAACAGAACTTGAAAATCATGCGTGATCGGATTGAAGAACTTGGGATTACAGAAGCTCTGGTTCAACGCCAAGGTGAACATGCGATCCGTATTGAGCTGCCCGGTGTGCAAGACCCCTCACAGGCGAAGAATGTGATTGGTGCGACCGCAAGTTTAGCGTTTTATGAAGCAAAATCTCCAACGGATGCGCGCAGTTACGACGATTTAATCCTAGAAGATGGCAATGGACGTCCTGTGATTCTGGCTAAGCGTCCAGTGCTGAGTGGCGAGCATATCGTCAATGCCCGTGCGGGTGTGGACAACATGGGTATGTCTGAGGTGAACATTTCACTGGATCACGCAGGCGGCAAAATCATGAGTGATTTTTCCGGTAAACACATTGGCAAACCGATGGCGACCGTCTATCGCGAATATAAAACCAATGCGCGTGGCGAAACCGTTCGCAGTGAGAAAGTGATCAGCGTTGCCACCATTCAATCTCAATTGGGGAGCCAATTTCGTATTACGGGCGCAGGTTCAATGGAAGAAGCACAGCAGCTCGCCCTACTGTTGCGTGCAGGCTCGCTGACGGCACCTGTCACCATTGTTGAAGAGCGCACCATCGGTGCTTCTTTGGGTGAAGAAAATATTGCCAACGGTTTTGCTGCCTTGGCGCTTGGTATGGCAATGACGCTGACGTTCATGGCGCTTTGGTATCGCCGTTTGGGTTGGGTGGCAAATGTCGCTTTGTTGGTCAACATGGCTTGTTTGTTGGGTCTGATTGCTTTATTGCCAGGGGCAGTATTGACCCTACCAGGTATTGCAGGTTTGGTGTTAACCGTGGGTATGGCGGTGGATACTAACGTGCTGATCTTTGAACGTATTCGCGACAAACTCAGTGAAGGGCGTAACTTTGCACAAGCTATTGATACCGGTTTTGACAGTGCTTTCAGCACGATTTTAGATGCCAACATTACCACCATGATCACGGCAGTCATTCTGTATTCGATTGGTAATGGTCCTATCCAAGGCTTTGCTTTGACTTTGGGCTTAGGCCTACTCACCAGTATGTTCACTGGCGTATTCGCTTCACGAGCATTGATTAATTTGGTTTGGGGACGCGATACGCGTCGTGATGTGAGGGTATAAGCCATGGTTGACTATTTAAAATCTCGAATCCGTTCGATTCGCTACATCACTGGCATTATTTCGGTCTTGTTGATGGTGATCTCGCTAGGGGCTTTTGCAATCAAAGGCTTGAATATGGGCTTAGATTTCACCGGCGGGATGGTCACGGAAGCGATCATTAATCACTCGGTGACCAAGTCTCAGCTGATGGATCAATTACAGCCGGTACTGGGGGAGTCGGTTTCTGCCACGCCTTCGGGAGAAGAAGGGCGTTGGGTGATCCGTTATCCATTAGCTGCTGAAGATGCTACGCCTGTAGACATTGCGACAGAGCTGCATCACATCTCAGATCAAGTGCAAATTGTCAGTAACAGCATGGTGGGATCGCAAGTTGGGCAAGAGTTGATCGATCAAGGCGGACTCGCTTTGTTGATTTGTCTGCTCTCAATACTGGCTTACTTGAGCTTTCGTTTTGAATGGCGTTTAGCGAGCGGAGCCCTATTAGCCCTACTGCACGACGTGATCTTGGTACTGGGTTTCTTTGCGATAACGCAAATGGAATTCAACTTGACGGTATTTGCTGCAGTCTTAGCGGTGCTCGGCTATTCATTGAACGACTCGATCATTATTTCGGATCGTATCCGAGAATTACTGTTAGCGAAGCAGCAGACGCCAACCGCAGATATTAATGACCAAGCCATTATTGCGACCTTCTCACGTACAATGGTGACATCAGGTACCACTTTGATGACCATTTCGGCACTTTGGCTGATGGGCGGTGCCCCGTTACAAGGTTTCGCCATCGCCATGTTTATCGGCATAATTTCAGGGACTTGGTCATCGATTTCGATTGGTACTGTGTTACCTGAATGGTTAGGTTTGGAATCGAAGCACTATCTCCCTGTTGAGTTGGATGCAGCACCATAAATTGCTCATATAAAATAGAATAAAGCCAGTTTGTACTGGCTTTATTTGTATTTGAAGATATTAAATCTATTATTTTGCTAAATGTATCTATAGTTATATTTGTTAATTCAATATTTGTTGGTTTAATTGCTGATAATAATAACGCTATCCTGATATAAAATGATTAATGTCAGTCCTGTTAATAGTACGTCTGTAATCAGAGACTAAATCGCTACTGTTCGAATCTGTGTTATCTATCATTAACACATCGAAAATGTGTTACGTTTAATGTTTCTTATGTAACCATTTTTGATTTTAACTCGCTGATAAAATTGATTTATTTTTATTTCACTCTGAATTTTTGAGTTAAAACCTCTTATCTTTCAAGAACATTTATTTATTTAACATTTTATTATCATTTCATTTGAATAGCGATATTGATCAACTTTTATAAAAATACACAAAACTGAATTTGAAATGTCATAAACCTCGATTAGGTTTAAATAGGATAAGTAATTCGAATAACCTATCTAACTGATTATTTAATAAATAATTTGGTTATAGAACTACTTACGAATAAGCATTTTTTATTTCATGTTGAGCGTAATATACCTTCGCCAATTCAAACCACACTGAGTGTCAGAGTTGGAGAGGTATAAATCTAATATTGCTGTTGAGAATGGAGTCTTGAATGAGAAAAATCGCTTTGATCACAGGATCGAAAGGCGGGATTGGTTCTGCAATTTCAACCCAGTTGGTCAGTGAAGGTTATCGAGTTATTGCCACTTACTATACGGGCAATTACCAATGTGCGTTAGATTGGTTTAATGAAAAGCAATTTACCGAGGATCAAGTGCGCCTCTTAGAGCTAGACGTCACCAATACCGAAGAGTGTGCTGAGCGTTTAGCCAAACTGCTTGAAGAAGAAGGCACCATTGATGTGGTGGTCAACAACGCAGGTATCACGCGTGACAGTGTGTTCAAAAAAATGCCCCATCAAGCATGGAAAGAGGTCATAGATACTAACCTCAATAGCGTATTCAATGTCACCCAGCCTTTGTTTGCCGCTATGTGTGAAAAAGGGTTTGGTCGAATCATCAATATCTCCTCGGTTAATGGTCTAAAAGGTCAGTTTGGTCAAACTAACTATTCGGCTGCCAAAGCTGGGATGATTGGTTTTTCTAAAGCATTAGCTGCAGAAGGCGCACGCTACGGTGTGACGGTTAACGTGATTGCACCTGGCTATACGCTGACGCCAATGGTTGAGCAAATGCGCGCTGAAGTTTTGCAATCGATTGTGGATCAAGTACCCATGAAACGCTTGGCTAAGCCGGAAGAGATAGCCAATGCCGTCAGTTACTTAGCCAGCGACGCCGCCGCCTATATCACAGGGGAAACCTTGTCGGTGAACGGCGGCTTATACATGCGCTAAGTAGGAGGTAATATGGAAAAGATCTATATCGTGGGCGCAAAGCGCTCAGCTATCGGAGCCTTTGGTGGTTCACTTAAAGAGTGTTCGGCAGGTGCTTTGGCAGGGCAAGTCATCCAAGCCGCTCTTGAAGCCGCACAAGTCAAACCTGAAGCTGTGGATGAAGTGATTGTTGGTAACGTTGTGAGTGCCGGACAAGGCATGGGTGTTGGGCGTCAAGCGGCTTTAGCGGCTGGTGTTCCACAGTCGGTTCCAGCTTACAGCATCAACATGGTGTGTGGCAGTGGGATGAAATCGGTGATGGATGGGGTTGCGCACATCAAAGCGGGAGATGCTTCTGTCGTTGTGGCCGCTGGTGTTGAGGTCATGTCACAAATCCCATTTGTTACGCCTGCCAGCTTACGAGATGGGCAGAAAATGGGCGCGTTTGAAGTGAAAGATCTGCTCATCCATGACGGTCTGACCGATGTTTTCAATCAATATCACATGGGTGTGACGGCAGAAAATATCGCTAAACAGTACGACATCGCTCGTCAAACACAAGATGAGTTTGCGTTGGCCAGCCAAATGAAAGCGACAGCGGCCATTGAAGCCGGACATTTTAAGCGAGAAATTGTGCCTATTTCGGTCAAAAAACGCCGTGAAACCGTCGTGTTTGATACGGATGAATACCCCAAACCGACGACCACGTTGGCAGCATTGCAAGGTTTACGCGCCGCGTTCGATGCGCAAGGTACGGTTACCGCAGGTAATGCTTCTGGAATTAACGATGGTGCCAGTGCGGTGATTATCGCCCGTGAAAGTGCGGTAAAAAAACTAGGCTTAACCCCTATCGCAGAAATTATGAGTTATGCACAAACAGGGTTGGATCCGAAAGTCATGGGCTTAGGGCCTGTGAGTGCAGTCACTCAAGCATTAGCGAAAGCAGAATTATCTATCACTCAGGTTGATCTGTTTGAACTTAACGAAGCGTTTGCCGCTCAAGCATTAGGTGTCGTTTACGGTTTAGCTGAGCAACACGCGATTCAACCTGAGGCGATTTTAGAAAAAGCTAACGTCAATGGCGGTGCCATTGCGTTAGGGCATCCACTAGGGGCATCGGGTAACCGCATTCTGGTGACTTTAATTCATGAATTACAGCGTCGCCAAAAACACTATGGCGTTGCTTCACTCTGCGTCGGCGGTGGCATGGGCACCGCGATCGTGATTAAAACAGTTTAACTTTAGATTCATTCACTAGGAGATAACGTATGTACACGGAATTTTTTAAAACATTCAGCGATCAAACTGAGAAGAACTTCGAACCGTATATCAAGTTCAACAAGTTGGTGACCAAGAATGTTGAAGTGCTGACTGAGCTACAACTCAATGCCATCCGCACTTATAGCGAGTTAGGTCTGGCGCAGATGAAAGCTGCCAGTGAAATCAAGGATGTAACCTCTTTAACTGCATTTAACTCACAGCAGTTAGGCGTGCTGAATAAACTCTCTCAGCAAATGATGGATGACAGCAAAAAACTGCAAAACATCGCGAAAGAGTTTAAAGATGATGTAGAAAAACTTGCCTCTGAAAACCTTAAGACAGTGACCCCTGCGTAACACTGTATTTCGCGCCGCCTACGGGCGGCGCTTTTTTCTGTTTTAAGGAGTAAGTGTATGTTCCAACATGCCTTTACGGACTACCTTGTCCAATTACAACAAGTGAATCAGCGTTGGTGGAAAGAGGTCGAACAGAGCAAAGCCGCCGTGAATTCCCCACTCAATAAAGCGATGCAAGAAGTGAATCTGGAAGACTCGCTCAAGTTCTTTGAGCAAGCCGCCAATCAACCTGCAGCTCTGCTGAAAGTGCAAACCCAGTGGTGGGAGCAGCAACTCCAGATTTGGCAAAAAGTGGTGCTTGAGTCGAAAATTCAATCCATCATGGAAGCCGAAAAAGGGGATAAGCGTTTTAGCCATGAAGCGTGGCAGCAAGATCCTTTCTTCAACTTCATCAAACAATCCTATCTGCTGTTCAGTAAGACTTATCTTGACACGATCAATGCTATCGAAGGTCTTGATGAAAAAGCCAAAGAGCGGATTTTGTTCTTCTCGCGTCAGATGATCAATGCGCTTTCTCCGAGCAATTTTATTGCGACGAACCCAGAGTTGCTGCGTCTAACCTTAGAGAAAAACGGTGAAAACTTGATTGCGGGTCTTGAGCAACTGAAAGAGGATGTCGCGTCCAGTGCCGATATTCTCAAAATCCGCATGACCAACAATAATGCTTTCCGCCTTGGTGAAGATGTGGCCAACACGCCGGGGGAAGTGGTGTTCAAAAATGAGGTGTTTGAGCTTATTCAATACAAACCTCTGACTGAGCAAGTGGCCGTGACGCCACTGTTGATTGTTCCGCCTTTTATCAACAAATACTACATTCTCGATTTGCGTGAGAAAAACTCCATGGTGCGCTGGCTAGTCGAGCAAGGGCACTCTGTGTTTATGATCTCATGGCGCAATCCGGGTGCGGCGCAAGCCCAACTCAATTTTGAAGACTATGTGCTCGAAGGCGTTGTTAAAGCGGTGAATGCGATTGAATCGATCACCGGTCAAGAGCAGATCAACGCGGCAGGTTACTGCATTGGCGGAACAGTATTAGCGACAACCATCGCTTACTACGCGGCCAAACGCATGAAAAAACGCATCAAAACCGCGAGCTTTTTCACCACTTTGCTGGATTTCTCTCAACCGGGAGAAGTGGGAGCCTACATTAACGACACCATTATTCGAGCCATTGAGCTACAAAATAATGCCAAAGGCTATATGGATGGCCGCTCACTCAGCGTCACGTTCAGTTTGCTGCGTGAAAATAGCCTGTACTGGAATTACTACGTGGACAACTACCTAAAAGGGCAGAGTCCGGTTGATTTTGATCTTCTGTACTGGAATAGCGATAGCACTAACGTGGCAGGTGCTTGTCATAACTTCTTGTTACGAGAGCTCTATCTTGAGAACAAGTTGGTTCAGGATAAGGGCGTGAAAGTCGGTGGTGTCTGGATTGATTTAGATAAAATCAAAGTGCCGAGTTATTTCATTTCCACCAAGGAAGATCACATTGCTCTGTGGCAAGGCACATACCGCGGCGCATTGCGTACGGGGGGGAACAAAACCTTTGTACTGGGTGAATCTGGGCATATTGCGGGAATTGTTAACCATCCTGACAAACGTAAGTATGGTTACTGGGTTAACGACACCTTGGATGATTCGGCGGAAGATTGGCTGGAAACGGCTCAGCACCGAGAAGGGTCATGGTGGGTGCATTGGAATGAATGGTTAAACGGCTTTGCAGATGGCAGCAAAGTTGAACCTTATCCATTAGGCAATGCCGACTATCCGGTGTTGTACAGTGCACCGGGTGAGTATGTAAAACAGGTATTACCCATTCAAGACGCCTAAAAGTAACGCCACCTTAGGGTGGCGTTATTCTTACTGTACTTGAATTTAAATGTCGAGAGAGACGGCTTTACTCAAGGTGTTATCACTATTCTGCATAGGGCAGCAAAAATAGGCCGCGGGGGTTAAAGACTACATACGCGTGCTGAGTTAATGCGTGATTAAACTGCGCGGAATTGAGCTGTAACAGCAGTTCTTGATCGTGCCATTTTACGGTCACTTCATACATTGAACCCATATATGCAGATTTGAGGATTTGGCAGGCTTGGCTTTCGCTGCCTTGCGTATGTAAGGTGATCGCTTCTGGCCGGACACCAATTTGATATTCACCGGTAGGCTTATCCCGCGTCACTTCAAGATCGGCATCAATTGCATAGCCATTAATGTGGATCTGCTGCCCGTCAAAATGGCCTTGGAACATGTTGGCCTCACCCATAAAGTTTGCCATAAACATCGACTTAGGCGCTTTATACAACTCTTGTGGCGTGCCGATTTGCATGATGTCGCCCTGTTTCATCACGATAACGGTATCCGATACCGCAAAGGCTTCTGCCTGATCGTGCGTCACGTAGAGCGAGGTAATATCAAAACGCTGTTGCAGTTCGCGAATGGTTTCACGCATGCTGCGGCGCAAGTTGGCATCTAAGTTACTCAACGGTTCATCAAATAGCAGTACCTTAGGTTTGAGCACCAAAGCACGAGCAAGGGCAACACGTTGCTGCTGACCTCCGGAAATCTGGTCAACATAGCGTTCACCCATTCCTTCGAGATCAACAATTTTAAGTGCTTCATCAACTCGCTGACGCACTTCTTCACTCGGTAACTTGAGCATCTTTAAGCCATAAGCCACGTTTTCGTACAGAGACATGTGCGGGAACAGTGCGTAAGACTGAAACACCATACAGATATCGCGTTGTTGGATGGAGCGTTCGGTGACATCTTCACCATCGATGAAAATCTGCCCGCTGGTCGGTTTTTCTAAGCCAGCCACCAAACGTAAAACGGTAGTTTTACCGCAACCAGAAGGGCCAAGTAACGTAACCAAACTGCCTTTTTTGATCTCAAGATCCAAGTTGCCAATCACGGTATTGCTACCAAAGCGTTTACAGATGTTTTTGAGTACAACAAAGTTTTGTTTTTCCACGGTGATGTCTCCTAAGAATCTTGATTGGTGGCTTTGGAACGAGAAACGCGAGCTTCACCGACCAGTAAATCGAACAACAAAATGATGGCTAACATCACGACAATCAGCACGGAACCGTAGGCGATAGCGATGCCGTACTCACCATCTTCTACTCGGTTCAGAATGTAGGACGTTGCAACGCGGGTTTCCGGTGTAACCAGAAAGATGATCGCACTGACCGTGGTCATCGCCCGCACAAAACTGTACACCAGCGTAGAAAGAATCGCGGGGCGCAGCAGTGGCAAAATAATGTAGCGAATGGTTTGTAATGAGCTGGCACGTAAGCTCAGTGACGCTTCATCCAATGATTTATCGAGCTGCCCGAGCCCTGCAATACCAGAGCGGATCCCCACAGGCACGTTACGCATCACCATTGAGATCACCACAATTGCGGCGGTGCCAGTTAAATAAATCGGCGCATCGTTAAACGCCAAGATGTAGGAAACGCCTGCCACTGTACCGGGTACGGCAAAGCAGAGCATGGTGGAAAACTCGATCACTTTTTTGCCGTAGAACTGCTGTCTCACCACCACATAAGCAATCAATAAGCCGAACAGGGCAGTAATCGGAGCGGCCACTCCTGCATAAATCATGGTGGTGATCAGTGACGGCCAAGCGCCATCAGACATACCATTCCCAAACAGATTGAGGTAGTTTTTGAAGGTCAGGGTGTAATCGACGCCCCAGTTCACCGTAAAGCTGCCGAAGAAGATGCTGCCGTAGAGCAGAACGTTAAAGATCATCCACGTATACAAAGTCACAGTGACGCCCAATTTCAGTGAGGTGGGCATCTCTTGCACATCGCCACGGTAGGCTTTACCAGAAATGGTGACGTAGGAGCGCTGGCCGATCCACAGATACTGCACCACAAAAATCGCGAGTGAGAACAGCAGCAGAACCGAGCCGAGCGTGCTGGCAGAAGCGTAATCCAGTTGCGCACCTGCAATATAGAAATAGATTTGTGTTGCGAGCACATCAAAGCTGCCGCCCAGTACCAAGGGGTTACTGAAATCTGCCAATGATTGCACGAATATGATCAAAAATGAGTTGGCTAACGCGGGCTTAAGCAGTGGCATGATAATGCCAAAGAAGGTTTGATAACGGTTGGCTTTGAGCGTGTAGGAAGCTTCTTCCAACGAAGGATGCAGTGACTTGAGTGCGCCATCCAAAATCATGAAGGACATAGGCGCAAACGCCAGCACTTGCGCGAGCCAAATGCCCGTGAAGCCGTACAGCCAGTTGGTTTTCTGTAAACCAAACCCATCGACCATCAACTCAGTGATATAACCCGAGCGACCCAGCATTAGAGTCACGCCCAACCCGACAATAAAGGGCGGTGTCACGATCGGTAAAATGGAAAATACACGCGCGATAAAGGCGGAGCGTTTGGCAATACGTGTGGTGTAAATGGCAAAAATCAGTCCGAAGAAGGTGGCGCCAACGCCTACCGCAATACCGAGTACAATCGAGTTGTAAATGACGGTGAGGGTATGAGACTGGGACAGGATCGTCATGAACTGCCAAGCCGTCCAGTTGCCCATGTCATCTTTAAACATCGGCAGGAAAATGGCGATGCTCGGATAAACAATAAAAATCACAATCAGCAGAATGATGCTGATCAGTGAGCCAATGACAAACTGGTCGCCACCGAGGTATTCCAAGCGAGCAAAAGCCAGCGTCATAATAGCACCAAGGGCAGTGAACAGAATGATGCTGGAATAACCCAATCCTTTACCGCTTAGCCAAGCGCTGAGCAAAATGGCCAGCATACAGAAGCTAGAGTAGGCAATATCGAGATAGTGGCGGTTTGTGGACTGACGTCCCTGAGCTTGCCGAGGTCGAAAGGCGAGCAATAAAGGCAAACTAAACCAGAACCAAGAAATGTTTGGTTCACTCCAACCCATGGCGGCATAAAATTCATCTGGAGTGGATTCAAATAGCCCATAATCCAGAGCAAAGGATGGCAGAAGAATAAAGCTAAACAACACCGCAGCCAGCCAGTAAAAAACCGGATCGGTTTTGACTGGCTGGTGGAGTGTCAGTTTCAGCGCTTGAGAAGGCTCATGCATGGTCAAACCTTATTATTGAGTCGCACTTAACCTGCCCGTAAGCTGTGAGCAGGCTAAGTGTCATGAGAGAAATACCGCCACCGAGTGGCGGTGCGACTACGATTTCGGGTTAGTTACCCATTTTGATTTCGTTAACCCACTTGGTGATCAAACGCTTACGCTCATCAGAAGAGCCGTAGGTTTCCATATCGTAATTGATCAGTTTGAGTGTTTTCGGATCGAGCGCGTTCGGAGACTGTTCCGCTTGGGTGTTGGTCAAGATTTGGTAGGAATCACCTTGTTTCCATGCCACTTCTTGGCCTTCTTTTGAGAGTACCCAGTCAACAAATAGCTTGGCATTATCGAGGTTGCGCGCGCCTTTGATGATGCTCACGCCACCCAACTCATAACCTGTACCTTCACAAGGAGAAATGAGCTCCAGCGGTGCACCTTTGGCTTGCTCCAGCGAGTAGTCGTGCAGGAATCCAATACCAATCGCTACTTCACCACGCGCCGAGTTACGTGATGGCGTTACCCCAGATTTGGTGTATTGAGAGACGTTTTTGTCGAGCTTTTTGAAATACTCAAATGCGGTGGGTTCATCCCAGAGCTGGATGAAGGTTGCGAGTGCGGTATAAGCAGTGCCAGAGCTTTGTGGGTCGGAGATTTGAATTTCGCCTTTATATTCTGGTTTGGTCAAATCCGCCCAGCAACGCGGGATCGGAATGCCTTTTTGTGCCAAACGTTCGGTGTTCACACCAAAGCCCAAAATGCCCATGTATACCGCAGAAGAGTAGTTACCTTTGCGTTTGGCAGGATCACGGAAACCTTCCATGATGTTGGCCAGTTCTGGGGATTGGTAAGCTTGGAGTAAGTCCATTTCACCCGCTTGTGATTGTGGGTCAAGCGTGCCGCCGTACCAAACATCCGCGCGTGGGTTGTTTTTCTCTGCATCAATTTTTGCGAGTGTACTGCCTGAACCGTTGCGTACAAAGGAAGTGTTCACATTGTATTTTGCAGCGAACGCTTTGGTACCTGCTTCACACATCGCATTGGTTGCACTGCAGTAAACCACCAAACGGCCTTCCGCATGAACCAGCGGCGCAGTCATCATTGAACCAAGAACACTGAGTGCCAGCAGCGTGCGTTTTGCATTAACAATCATTGGGTTTTCCCTCTTGTTGATGCTCCCTTGTGTCCTTGTCAGGTCGGTACTGCGTCAGGTCATAAAGTGGAGCACAGTTACGTTATTGGTTGGTAAAGATTGGTTATGTTTATCACTCATCTTCCGTCACCGGTTGCTGAGCTTTTATAAAGGGCAGCAGTTGTAAACTGATCACAGCTGCTGCCGCAGTAATGAGGCAGAAGAAGCCTTCCCAGCCCCATGCTTCAATAGCCAGTGACATGGGGTAGCTGGCTAACGCTGCACCGAGATAGCTAAATAGCCCAACAAATCCGGTCGCGGTGCCTGCCAAATCTTTCCTTGCGCATTCTGCGGCGGCCATACCAATCATCATTTGCGGGCCGAAGACAAAAAATCCGATACAGAAGAAGCAGCCAGCCAAAAACCATAAATGATCGATAGGGGTTAGCCATAAGGCCGCAACGGAGGCAAAAATGCCTAACGCAAAAATCAAGTTCATCGGGGCGCGGTTGCCGCGAAAGTAATAGTCGGAACCCCAGCCACCAAGCAATGAGCCCAAAAATCCGCCCACTTCAAACATGGCTACTGCGCTATTGGCACTGAGAATGTTGTACGCGTGCCGCTCAACCAGATAGAGCGATCCCCAGTCGTTAATGCCAATTCTGACCACGTACACCAGCAAGTAAGATCCACACAACAGCCAAATGTAGCGATTAGTCAGTACATAGCGATAAACCGCAACGCGGAAGGCGAGACCTTGGCCTTCTTTTTCGTGCTCGAGTTCGAGAGCATCACCGCGCCATTCACCGACCGAAGGCAACCCCATTTCGCTTGGCTTCTCTTGGATGCGATAACAGAGCCCAAGCCCAACGAAAATCGCAACTCCGCCGGCAAACAAGAATCCGTAACGCCAGCCAAAGGTTAAGCTGATAAAACCAATCACGATGGGGATCAATGCGCCACTTAAGTTGTGGCAAGTATTCCAAATTGACCACCAAAAGCCCCGTTCGCTACGTGAATACCAGTGGGTGAGCACCTTGGCACACGCAGGCCAGCCCCAGCCTTGAAAAAAAGCGTTCGCCGTCCATAACAAGGTAAAAGCCAGCAAGGACGAGCTAAAACCAAAAGCGATGTTGATGATGCCGGTAGCCATTAATCCCAACCCCATGAAATAGCGCGAGCGGGAGCGGTCGATCATCAAACCAGAAACAAATTTAGACACCCCGTAAGTGAGGTAGAACAGCGTACCGAGAAAACCCAAATCGGAATAATCGAGTCCTAACTCACTGAGCATTTGCGGCATCGCAAAGTTGAAGCTTTTACGAGTGAGATAGAACACGCCATAACCGACATACATGGAAATCATTAAATGAATGCGCCAGTGGCGATAAGCCTGATCGATTTCCATTGCCTGAATGGGTTGCACCATAGGTACAATCTTCATATTGCTTGTCCTTATTGAGTTTCATCCTAATCAAGCGAGGTGGGAAAAACATGGGAAGGAGTTGTATTCATCTAGGAATATTTCCTAGTTTTTCGCTGGTTATTGAGCGTTTTGTGGGTAAGTTAACAATTATTCGCGTGCCAGTTTGGAAAGTGGATGAAGTCATCTTTAATTGACCGCCGAGTGCGGATACACGCTCACTCAATCCTTTTAAGCCTTGCCCACGCACCCGCCAGTCGGTAGGCAAACCAATGCCATCGTCTTTGACTTCCAAAACCATTTCACTTCCCGGAAATAGGCTGATGTGTACGCGGGTGGCTTTGGCATGTTTGCAAATGTTGTTCAGCAACTCCTGCACAATCCGATACAGAGTGACTCGCGTGGTATCGTCCAGCTTTTGCGGATTGACCCCCATATTGAGGCGAACTGTCATACCTTGTTCGGCAAACCGCATTTCTTGCACTAGCTGACGAATGGCATGTTCTAACCCGAGTTCATCCAAAATATGCGGGCGCAACTGCTTTAAAAGTTGTCGAGTGGATTGATGAATACGCATGGCGAGCGACTGCACGCTAGAAGCCGCTTGTTTGGCTTGATCATTACTGGCTAAACGTTCAGCGAGCATGGATTGAATTTGAATCGCGGTAATGTTTTGGCCAATCTCATCGTGCAGTTCGCGGGCAACGGATTTGCGAATTTGCTCTTCCACAGAAACGAGCTGGCGCGCCAGATCTTGTTTCTCACGCAGCTCTTTGGCTAAGCGGGTGTTCATTTTTTGCAGCAATAAAGCGAGCTGATGCTGGCGGCTAATGGCGATACCCAATCCAAGCCCGACAAAAGCTTGGCTCGACATAAAAATCAGCAGCTCTTGATCCGAAGAAAAGGAGCCACTGAACTGGCGTGCCGTCGCTAGCAGAATGCAGTTTAAACTGCTCGCCAATACACCGCCTTGCCAGCCATAACGATAGGCAAGAAAAATCGTCGGGAGCAAGATGATCAATAGGGCAAACGGCTTCATCTGCTCAAGTAAGGTCAGCTCCGCCAGCAGTCCTAAGCTGAAAAACAGTAAGCTCCACATCAACATTTTCGGTTTAAGTTTCACATCGTGGTGAATCAGTTGTGGAGAAAGCGGATGCCATGTTTGGTGACGGAGATAGTCGGCCACCAGATACAAAAATGGGGTCAGCACAATGCCTCCCGTGAGCGAAGCGATACTCACGGCAATTAACGTCTCCGCCCCCATGTGTAGCGGTTTCGCCAACAAGGTAAAAGTGAGACCTACTAAAATAGTGTGCAGCAGCACCAGTGCCACAATCAGCAGTAACTTTTGCCAATACAAATGTAATTTCGGCCAGTGTTGGCGGGCAATGGCTGCGGCTAGCCAAACCACCCAAGGCATCAGCAGCATCAACGGGCTGGATTGGTCTGGAAGCAACACCAAGATCGCGCCAGCCAAAAGCATGTCACTCAGTAACCAAACCCAAGCATAGGTTGGGCGAGCTAACAAATAGACCGCCAAGCGTAAGCCTGTGGGGAAAAGCAGATAGGCTTGGAGCGGATTGTGGCTCAAATATTGGCTGACATTCCACAGACTAAATTGGCTAATACTGTAGAGCACAAAAGCAAAAATCAGTGGAAACAGCTTGGCCATGCTTAACCTTCCACGAGCAGGTGGTGCTGCAAAGCAAAGCGGATCACATCCACGTTATTGGTTAGATTTAATTTGCTCAAAATGTTGGCTCGGTGAACGTGAACGGTTTTATGGCTGAGAAACAGCGTTTGCGCGATCTCTTTCACCTCTTTGCCTTGTACCAATAAATCAAACACTTCAACTTCACGCTTGGTAAGGTCGGCAAGCACATTATTGATATCGGGATTACTCAAATTGACCAAGGCATCGGCGCACAAATAGCGTCTGCCAGAGGCAACGGTACGAATCGCACTCACTAGCTCGCTTGGGCCACAACGTTTTGAAAGATAACCTTGCGCTCCTGCATCCAAGGCTTTTTTCACAAATGAAGCCGAGTCATAAATACTGAGGATGATCGCTTTGAAACGCGGGTTATGTTGGCGCAGGCGCTCAAGCAGACTCAGTCCATTTTCATCCGGCATTGAAATATCGATGATAGCGACATCGACTTCCGCTTGGGTGAGGGCATGAAAGGCCGCTTTTGCGCTTTCGTACTCTCCTTGCACCCTAATATCTTGCTCAAGATTAAGTAGTTGAGTGAAGCCCGAACGAACAATCGTGTGGTCATCCACCAGCGCGATGGTAATCATGATGTTTATCACCTAGCAAAATCAAGTTCACAAAAGTGTAATATTTTTATTGTGCGATGGCTGCGACTTGTCGCACGAAGCATCACTGACAGGCAGAGTTGGTCATTTCGTTGGGCAAGATTGGGGTGGTCTACTACATTCTTATTATGGGATGAGCAATGAGATGGTCAGAAATAGGCTGCACTATGAAATCGGTAAATATCGAATGGAACGTCAATCTAAGGCAGGCATTTTTTTGTATCGCAAGAGCGCTCGACTCGGTCGGTGTGGATGATATCAATCACGGGCATCGTGTCGGTTATATGGCCTATTCTTGTGCTCAAGCCATGGAGTGGAGCGAAGAGGAGTGTCAACTGGTGTTTGCGCTGGGTTTGATCCATGACTGTGGCGTGGCTCAGAAGCGTGATTTCTATCGTTTACTCGAAAATATGCAACCCGACAATACCCAGCAGCATTGCGTGCGAGGTAATGAGTTGCTGTCGAATTGTCCACCGCTTGCGCCGTTTGCGGATGCGATTTTGTACCACCATACGCCTTGGGATGAGCTGAAAAATATTGCTATTTCGGATCGAAACAAACGGTTCGCGGCGTTGATTTTTTTAGCGGATAGAGTGGATTACCTTAAAGAGCTCTATCCAAGAGATGAGTATGGCAATGTGACTCAGGAAGCTCGTAATCAAGTCTGTTTAGAAATTGGTCGATTGAGCGGAAGCTTGTTCGAGCGTGACTTGGTACGCACCATGCAACATTTGCTGAGTAAAGAGTTCATCTGGTTTTCAATGGAGCATCACCATATTGAAGCGATGGGTCACAATTTGCCATCCACCCCATTTTTTGAGCAGAAGTTGGGGGTGGAAGAGATCATGTCTATCGCGATGTTAATGGCAAACGTGGTGGATGCGAAAAGTCAGTTCACTTTTCAGCATTCGCAAAAAGTAGCAGAGATCTGTCAGCACTTAGCGAAAGAGCTAGGGTTAAACGTGGAGATGCAAAAAGCCCTTTACCTGACAGGATTGGTTCACGATATCGGCAAGCTGCACACCCCAGAAGAGATCTTACATAAACCCGGTAAACTCAACGAGAGCGAGTATCTTTGTATTCAACGCCATTCGACTGATTCTCGCTATACCTTGCAAATGGTGTTTGGCCAATCTGTGGTGTGTGAGTGGGCAGGAAACCACCATGAGCGTTTAGATGGTTCGGGTTACCCAAGAGGACTCCAAGGGTCGGAGATTGATCTGCCTTCACGGATCATTGCGATTGCGGATGTGTTTCAGGCGCTCACCCAAGCAAGGCCATATCGCGGCAGCATGTCGCTCAACGAGGTAATGAATATTATGCGTCACGAAGTGAGTTGTGGTCGGTTAGATAGCCAAGTGTTTGATGTGATTGTGCGCAATAGCCAGCAATACTATCAGCTCTCGATAGCGGAAAGCCCAACCGAATGGGCATAAAAAATCCGGTGCGAATAGCACCGGATTTTCTCTCTGCATTCCTATTTGTCTTTGGTCATGGCGAGTAAGCCAATTGAGACGACGGCAACCCCAAGGAAACCGGCCAGAATGATGAATGGCATGGCGCTGTAACCGAGCACGTGCCAAAAAATCGATTCAAGAGTACTCATAGTGGCTCTCCTTATTGCCAGCCTTCAACACCATGCATGTCGGGTAGATTGTGTGCGATGCCTTTATGGCAATCCACACAGGTTTTTTCACCAGAGGCGAGTGCGGTCGAGTGTTGCTTCGCTGCTCGGCTACTCTGCTCAGAGAAATCCATGTAGTTGAACTGGTGACAGTTTCGACATTCCAACGAATCGTTCTTTTTCAAGCGTGCCCATTCGCGTTCAGCTAAGTGTGCGCGGCGTGCTTGGAACTTCTCTGGCGTATCAATCGTGCCGATAAAGTGTGCCACCAATTCCTTGGACGCTTGCACTTTACGCACAATTTTATCCGTCCATTCATGGGGGACATGGCAGTCAGAACAGATGGCGCGAACCCCAGAACGGTTTGAATAGTGAATCGTCTCTTGGATTTCGGCCACAATCGGCGCGTGACAGCCCGAGCAAAACTCTTCGCTGTTGGTCGCTTCCATTCCTGTATTGAAGGCGCCCCAAAATAATAGGCCGCCGACAAAACCCATCAGCAAAACCACACCCACGGCGGCTTTACTTGGGCTCGATAGACGAAGCCAAAACGCTTTTAGAAATTTCATAAATGGCCTCTTTTCGGTTAACGAAGTGAATCAACACGTTCGAAATCGTTTTCAACCAGCGGTTTTGCATCCGCCTGAGGGACGTGACACTGCAAACAGAAGTAGCGGCGTGGAGAGACGTCCGACAGTACCGCATCTTCGCGGTTCACAAAGTGAGTGACACTGATCTTGGTGGCGCCCATTTCTTTGGCGTTTTTCCAACTGTGGCACGCAAGGCACTTGTTGGCGTTCAACGACACTTCATAGTTGCGAATGTTGTGCGGGATGAGTGGTGGTTGATACACAAAATCACTCTCTAGCGCTTGTTCGCGTGGGTATTTTTTCATTGGGTCTGCAGCGCGAGTTGCTTCAATTTCTGTTGCTCCGCGCAGTGATTCTAGACCTCCGATACCGCCTGGATTGTTCAGCTCAGCATGAGCAATGCCAGCCAGTACGGTAAACACTGAAAGTAAGGCAATGAGTTGTTTTTTCATCGTAAATTCTCCGCCTTGCGGCTTAATACTTGGTCTGGGCTGACGGGCAGCCCAGTGCAATCAGGGTTACGCGACTTTGGTGATCTTAACCGGACACTTCTTGAAGTCAGTCTGCTTCGAGAGTGGGTCGGTCGCATCGAGGATCAACTTGTTGACCAAAATGCGGGCATCAAAGAAAGGCACGAACACCAAGCCTTTTGGCGGCTTATTACGACCGCGAGTTTCTACGCGCACTCGAACTTCACCACGCGAGTTGGAGATCAGCACTTCATCGCCACGGCGTAAACCGCGCGCTTGCGCATCTTCATGGTGCATAAAGCACAGCGCATCCGGTACCGCTTTATACAGCTCAGGAACACGACGGGTCATAGTGCCTGTGTGCCAGTGCTCAAGAACACGGCCAGTACAGAGCCATAAATCGTACTCTTCATTCGGCATTTCTGGCGGCGCTTCATAAGGCGAGGAGATGATCCACGCTTTGCCATCCGGTTTGCCGTAGAAATCCCAACCTGAACCGGCTTTGGCATAAGGGTCAGAGCCTTCTTTAAAGCGCCATTTAGTTTCTTTGCCATCGACAACCGGCCAACGCAGGCCGCGTACTTGGTGGTAAACATCGTAAGGCGCTAAATCGTGACCATGGCCGCGGCCAAACTCGGCATACTCTTCAAACAGACCTTTTTGGATATAGAAACCAAAGTGGTGTGCATCATCGTTGAGTTCACGTGCTTCGCTCAGTGGGAACTTGTCCACCTGACCGTTTTTGAACAGCACGTCATACAGGGTTTTGCCACGGTATTGCGGTGCTTTTGCCAGCAGTTCTTCCGGCCACACTTCTTCGACTTTGAAGCGTTTTGAAAACTCAATCACCTGCCATGAGTCGGAGTGAGATTCACCGACAGTCTTCACTTGTTGATACCACACTTGAGTACGACGCTCGGCGTTACCATAAGCACCTTCTTTTTCTACCCACATGGCGGTTGGCAAAACAAGGTCAGCGGCTTGCGCCGTTACGGTTGGGTAAGCATCCGATACCACAATGAAGTTTTCAGGGTTGCGGTAGCCCGGTAAACGCTCTTCATTGATGTTTGGACCAGCTTGCATGTTGTTATTACATTGCACCCAGTAACAGTTCAGTACGCCATCTTTGAGCATGCGGTCTTGCTGCACTGCATGGAAGCCCGGTTTCTCAGGAATCGTGCCTTCAGGCAATTTCCACACTTTTTCGGCAATCGCACGGTGTTTAGGGTTAGCGACCACCATGTCGGCTGGCAGACGGTGTGCAAAGGTACCCACTTCACGCGCCGTACCACAGGCTGATGGTTGACCGGTCAGTGAGAATGGGCTGTTGCCTGGGGTGGCGATTTTGCCAGTAAGCAAGTGCAGGTTGTACACCAAGCTTTGCATCCAGACACCGCGAGTATGTTGGTTCATCCCCATGGTCCAGAGTGACATCACTTTGGTGTTTGGATCGGCATACTGCTTCGCCAGTGTGATCAGCTTATCCGGTGATACTCCGGAAATTTCAGACGCTTTTTCAACCGTGTAAGGCGCAACCGATTTTTTGTACTCTTCAAACGAAATATCGCTGACATCACCGGAGTTGGCGTTTTTCGCCTTTTTCTGTAGAGGGTGATCGTCACGCAGACCGTAACCGATGTCCGTGACCGCTTGTTTGAAATGGGTGTGCTTGTTGACAAAGTCCCAGTTCACCGCATCGTTTTGAATGATGTAGTTGGCGATGAAGTTGGCAATCGCTAAGTCAGACTGTGGGTGGAAAATGTAGCCATGATCCGCCAACTCAAAGGAACGGTGGTAGTAAGTGGAGAGCACATTCACTTTGACATGAGGATGGCTTAGGCGACGGTCAGTAATGCGCGTCCAGAGCACTGGGTGCATTTCTGCCATGTTGGAACCCCAAAGTACAAACGCATCGGCGTGTTCAAAGTCGTCATAACAGCCCATAGGTTCATCAATACCAAAGGTACGCATAAAGCCCACTACCGCAGAAGCCATACAGTGACGTGCGTTGGGGTCAATGTTGTTAGAACGAAAGCCCGCTTTCATCAGCTTCACCGCCGCGTAACCTTCCATCACTGTCCACTGGCCAGAACCGAACATACCCACGCTGGTTGGGCCTTTGGTTTTAAGCGAAGCTTTCCATTTTTCAGCCATCACATCAAATGCGGTATCCCAAGAGACTGGGGTGAATTCACCGTCTTTGTGGTATTGACCATCTTTCATGCGCAGCAGCGGCGTTTTTAAGCGATCTTGACCGTACATGATTTTGGAGAGGAAGTAGCCCTTAATGCAGTTAAGGCCTTTGTTTACTGGAGCTTCAGGATCACCTTGTGTGGCGACAACGCGACCATCTTGGGTTCCGACCAGCACAGAACAGCCTGTACCACAAAAACGGCAAGGTGCTTTGTCCCAATGAATTGCGGTTTGATCGGAGCTAGCGATCAAGTTGGTGGCAGATGCGGGGAGGGTGATCCCTGCAACCGCCGCAGCTGAGGCGGCTGCGTTTGCTTTCACAAACGCACGTCTGGTCATTTTCATACATTACCCTCGAGTTCAGAAAAGGTATTTCCAGTGTGTAATTGTTCTTCTTCCGTTACCGTCTCTACCTGATGAAACACCAGAAAAGCGTTGAGCACATTGGGAAGATTATTAATATGTTCTATGGTTTCGGTGATGAAGCCTTGACGATCGGTTTCAATCACAACGACGAGTTTGCCTTGCGGATCCTCGCCGTAAATTTCCACATCACGCAGCTCGCTCACCTGCTGTTTCACTGTGAGCAAATGCTCTGGCAAGGTGTGAACCACCAAGCTGGAAATGTGTACTTCGTGCAGTGAAGCTGAGGGGTGTGACATCTTGCTCTCCAATTTATCCACGCCGTTTAAGCGATGTGTTGGGTGTAGTGAACCGTCATTGCGTTACTGGGACAAACCGAAACGCAAGCTCCGCAACCGGAGCACTGTTCGCTGTTGACCTGCGGGCTTGCGGTGCGGCCGATTTGCAAAGCAAAATGAATCGCCTCTTCTGGGCAGGCATCTTGGCAAGAGCGGCACTCCACTTGCTGTTGAGCCAAACAGTGATGGGTAATGTGCACCTTTGCTTGCCATGGCGCTTCGCTTTGCGCCACGAAGAGGGGTTCCGGACAGCTCTGTGCGCACTGGTAACAAAACGTGCACTCATCCATCGAAAAATTCACCGTAGGAAAGCCGCCATCACCTTTTTCGATAATGTGAGTCTCACACGCAGTAACGCACTTGCCGCAGCGAGTACACTCATCGGTAAACGCGTCTGGACGTGCTAACCAAGGCAGCCGAACTTGGCTTTGGTTGGGCTGACGATTCGGAGTGAACCAACGTCGTTTACTTAAGTCGACCATGTTTTTCTCCACACCTGTTCACAACCTGCCATATTCCCATACACAAATTGTAGTTTTTGACATATTTGTATAAATACCTCTTAGGAGGTAATTGGGGTGGTGGATTGTTTTGGATCAATAAATTAACCTGCCCGTTTCGGATAGTGTGTAGCCCTAAAGAGGTGGAAGCTTGGTTATCAATCAGAGAGAGACGGCATTGTTCACTCCAGTACGACATTCATTAACCCGTACTATGGCGAAAGCCATGTTATTGATTTTGTTTCTCTCGGCATTGACGACTGGGGTTGCCATTGTCACTTTGGCGTCTTCTTTGAATGATGCAGAAGCGGTAAACGTCTCCGGCTCTATGCGTATGCAGAGTTATCGTTTGGCGTATGACATCCAAACCCAATCCCATGACTACAAGGCGCATATTTTTCTGTTTGAAAACTCACTGTACTCGCCCTCCATGCTCGCTTTGCTCGACTGGACGGTACCCAGTGACATTCAACAAGATTACTACCAGCTGATTGAGCGCTGGCATGAGCTCAAAAAAGTGCTTAATAGTGACCAAAAAGCGCAATATCTTGACCAAGTTGCGCCTTTTGTCAGCTTAGTGGATGGCTTTGTACTCAAGTTACAGCGCTTTTCTGAGCGTAAATTGATTGCGTTAGCTGCAGTGGGCAGTTTTGGTTTAGGCGGGATTTTTGCGGTATCCCTCTTTGTGGTGTATTACATCCGGGAGCAGGTCGTGCGGCCGCTCAATGCCATGGTTGATGCCAGCGAAAAGATCAAAAATCGAAATTTTGATGTCATGCTGGAGGAGACCAGCAGCACTGAAATGGGGATCCTCAGCCGAACGTTTAACAGTATGGCGGGCGATCTTGGCAAACTTTATCGCGGGCTGGAGCACGCAGTGAATGAGAAAACCAACAAGCTGCAAATGGCCAATCAATCGCTGCAGATCTTGTATCACTCTTCGCAAGAGTTGACGGCTTCACGGATCACGGCGAGTAACTTCCAAACCATTTTGCACCATTGGGTCGCGTTGGACGGGATTTGTGCTCTTCGATTAGAAATTGAAGAGGAAGCTGGCAAGCCATTGATTTTGCAAGAAGGAAAGCCAAGCGGTGCTGCGATGTTGCAAACACCACTCACCTTAGATGGTCATCATCTTGGCTTTTTGTATTGGGAAGCGGGTTCGCCTGAGCCAGATCGGGCTTTGATTGATAACTTTGCGCTGATATTGTCACGCGCGATTTACTACAATCAAGCGCAGCGCCAAGCAGAGCAACTGCTGTTAATGGAAGAGCGAGCCACCATAGCGCGAGAACTGCATGATTCGCTTGCTCAATCGCTCTCTTATTTAAAGATCCAGTTGACCTTGCTGAAACGTTCCGTCACGCCGTTAAAGTCGGATGGCGATTTAAGTAAGACGGAAAACATCATTCGCGAAATCGATAAAGGTCTGTCGGA
Organism: Vibrio cholerae; assembly: GCF_008369605.1. Classification (NCBI taxonomy): domain Bacteria; kingdom Pseudomonadati; phylum Pseudomonadota; class Gammaproteobacteria; order Vibrionales; family Vibrionaceae; genus Vibrio; species Vibrio cholerae. The sequence goes on along the minus strand of NZ_CP043556.1, from coordinate 116,290 downwards.
TGCTTATACTCAGTTGCGCGAACTGCTCACCACCTTCCGGCTGACCTTAACCGAAGGCAGTTTTGGTCAATCTCTACTGGGTATGCTGACTCAGCTTTCGGGGCAAACCGATGCGAAAATTGAACTCAATAATGCGCTTTCCTCAATTGCGCTGGATGCTCATCAGCAAGTGCATTTGGTGCAGTTGATTCGTGAAGCAACGATTAACGCGATAAAGCACGCCAAAGCCACTAAAATTAAGGTCAACTGCCAAGAACAGCAGGGACGAGTCCAAGTTACGATCGAAGATGATGGGGTTGGCTTCGATCTGCAAGATCACAAGCTCAATCACTATGGTATGAGCATAATGCAAGAACGCGCCGCCCGTTTACGTGGCGAATTAAAGGTTGAATCCGCTCCGGGTAAAGGTTGCAAAGTGGTGCTGACTTACCAACAAAGCGAGGAGAAAAATAAGAATGAGTTGTAGAGTCCTTTTAGTGGATGATCACCCGCTGATGCGCCGTGGTATCAATCAACTATTGAGTTTTGAAGAAGAATTTGAGGTGGTTGCCGAAGCGGGGAATGGGGCTGAAGCGATTGCTCTGGCGCATGATCTACAACCGGACTTGATTCTGCTCGATCTCAATATGAAAGGGATGTCGGGATTGGATACGCTGACTGCGCTGCGCACCGATGAGTGTGACGCTTATGTGGTGATCCTCACGGTTTCAGACAGCGCTGCAGATATTGAAGCATTAGTCAAATCGGGGGCTGATGGCTATCTGCTCAAAGATACTGAGCCAGATCAACTGGTGGCGCTGCTTAAACAAGCCATGCAAGGCGAAAAAGCCTTTAGTGAGTCGGTCGAACGCTACCTTTTAAATCGCGAGCATACGAGTAATCCTTTTGAAGCACTGACGGAACGTGAAATGCAAATTATGTCAGAAGTGGCAAAGGGTTATCGCAATCGACAAATCGCCGACCGCCTGTTTATTTCTGAATCTACCGTCAAAGTGCACATGAAAAGCTTACTGAAAAAGCTCGATGTGCCGTCACGCACCGCCGCCACGATTCTTTATCTAGAGCGGTATGCTAATGCTTAGCCTCAACAACAAGAGCTGACTTTTTGGGGGAGTGTCTTCCCCCAACCGTCTAGGATTTGAGTGTACTTTTACGTTGGATTAATTTGGTCGGCACCATTAATTTGACCAAGCTCTGATTCCTAGTGGTAATCTGATCCACAATAATTTTGACCGACTCGCGAGCTAGCCGCTTAAAATCTTGGGCAAAAGTGGTGAGTTGGTAACTGAGCCATTCTGTTTGAGGAATGTTGTCAAAACCAATAACTTGTATGTCGTCTGGTATCCGAAGTGAAAACTCGAATCTTGCAATGTCCATGACGGCCATCGCAAGGTTATCTGTTGCGCAGAAAATGGCCGCGGGTCGAGACGAGTCAGCAATCAGACGGCGTATGGTATCAAGTGATCCGGTGTAGTCATAAGTCGCTTTCACCACAGGCGGGGTGAAACCGGTCAGTGATTTGAATTCACTACAAAAACCTTGTTGGCGTTCATCATTGGTAAAAGTGGGTACTTCACCTGTTAAATAAACTGCAGATTGAGCTCCCGCTTGATGTAACAACTGAGCCGCTTGTCGACCTGCTTCATAGTTATCGCTGATCACATAGCTACTTTTGGTGCCTTCAACGACTCGCGCGTATTGCACAATGGGAATATTGAATTCTTCACACTCTTCATAAAGAGTTTTATTGAATGTTGCAGAAGCTGCAATCACGCCATCCACTCGATATTGGAAAATATTCGGAATGGAGTGGTTATCTTGTTCATCCACTTGCCAAGGGATCAGTACGGCCGAATAACCCACCTGTTGCAATTCGCTAGAAATTAACTGCAACGTTTTCATATGGATAGGGTAATCTGCATCTGGGAAAACCAAGCCGATCAGTTTGGACTCATTTGTGGTTAAACTGCGTGCAAACGCATTAGGCCGATAGTTAAGGACTTTAGCAGCTTCAAAGACTTTCTGTTTCGTTTTTTCAGATACCGAGCTACCCGGTACAAAAACGCGTGATACGGTAGATTGAGAAACCCCAGCTAACTTGGCAACATCTTTGGAGGTGACGGTGGCTTTTTCAGAATGCATAACTCGTGATTTATCAGTCATTAGAACCGACTACAGCCTAGCATAAATAGTTACGTAGTCATCAATTCAATTAACACAACGTCACATAATTTAGAGCGGTAAACGGTTATTCGCTGTTTATTTTGGGTTATACCCAAAATAAACAGCTCTGAGATATCCATAGTAAGAAGATCGCCTCGTCCATGAGGTGATATAGAGGAACTCTCCCAGATCTTAGGGAGAGTTCATTTCATCGAGAGAGTGTGAATCCAGATCGCAGCTTACAAGGCAGGATTCATGATCTTTTGAGTGCGTTCAAACACATCCAAACCTTGCTGTTTTAACCAATAAGGGAGGTCAATCAATACCCAGTTCTCAGAGAGCTTATTACCGTCGCGATAGTAGACATCAACAACCTGCATATCGGCGCGGATCTCTCCTCCCGGCATTCCCAAGAAACCGCCAATCGGCGTATTCGAAAGGTTTGGCCAACCAAAGAAGCACGCAAAATTACCCTCTGCAAATCGGCAGACATGGCCGTTAAACTTCTTATCTTTTAAGTTGTTACGGAAAGGTAATTGGTGTTGTTGTTGGTAGCGAGGGATAGTGTACGAAGCCCCAATCCCACAAGGACCATACCAAATCATGTCTTTTGACCAGCTTTTCTCAAGCACTTCCGGAGGACAGCCCATAGCACCGCTATCGTTCAGAGCGGAAAGGTCTGCAACCATTTGATTCACAAGATCTAAGGTAGCCACACCTTCTTCTGGAGCCGCATCTTCAAATAGCAGTCCATTATGATGACGTGGGCCAGGATAGACAAAATGCTTGCCCGTAGATGGCGGTAACGGATAGCAGCCCGCTTGATCCATAACACCCAATAGATCGAGGAAAAGTCCCGTTTTGCTGATCTTGCCATTTTCAACACAGTTAAACTCGGCATAACGAATATTCATGATTTTGCCAGTTGGACGCATGCCTAAGTATTCAGCATCGAACAGCCCCATAAAATGGCCCATGCTCATTACCCAAATTTCATCTGGATTAATTTCGTTATTACCTGCAATGAAAATATCTTGACGACGCTGCATTCGAGTCATGGATTTCATTAATGGAGCCCAAAAAATATCGGCCGCCGCTTGTGCACCTTGCTGTTCACGGAATGGATAAACACCACGCCATAAATAACCTTCGGTGGTATGGGCTTTTAAAACTTCAGCAACATTTTCATAGGATGCGTTTTCGATTGCATCAAAGTATTCACGAACAATGCGTTTTGCTTGTTGATATTTTGTCATAGTAAAACTCTCTTTTTGCTGTTTGAGTCAGCATGGGGAACAGGACTCATTGAGATGAAAGGGCGGATGAGAGTCATCCGCGCCTTGAATCAGGTTTACGCGTTAGCCGGTTGGTTGCTCTTACGTTTATCGAACAAACCGCCTTTTAATGTTTCTGGAAGAGATAGCCATAATAAGCCAGCCACTATCCACACAATCGGTGAGCCCCACATTGCAGTCTGTAAGTCGGTGCGCTCTTTGATAAAAATGAGAACCATAGGTGCCCACATTCCAATAATTCGCCCGCCGTGGAAGAGTGCAGCACCATAACTGCGCAAATGAGCAGGGAATAATTCTGAGAAGTAGCCACCCCAAACCGCTGAAGACGAGAGGCCAAAGTTATAAATTAAGCCCAAGATTGCCAGCATATTGAGGCTGCCAATCATCAGATCGCTCGGGGCGATGAAAAAGATAGAAGCCATGATGCCCGCAAGAATGAAGCCAAACGCATTCACTTTACGTCCAAATTTGTCGGCGACCGCGCCCCAAACCCAAGCTCCAAATAGAGAGCCAAAAGCGGAGATTGAGAAGATCACACCGATTGTTGCACCATCAAACTGACGAACTTCTTTCAAATACGTGGTGACGAAACCGCTAAAGAATTGAAAACCGTAAAAATTAAGTCCAGCTAGAAGCAAACAGGTGATGGTAAGGAGCCGATAAGGTTTGCTGAGCATTTCACCCCAAGAGCCTTTATTCGCAAGTGTGTTTTGCCCTGTATTAGCCGAGGAATCTTCTTCGCCGTAAGCGATGACGTTTTTATCGCTAGGTAAGACAAATACCATGGCAAATGCGGCAGCTAAAGGCGGAATTCCACCAACCCACATCAAACTTTCCCAGGGTGCATCAATGCTAGAGATAAAGGCCGCGTATGCCCCCATTACCATTAAAGCTACAGAGAACATGGATGAGGCAAATGCGGTCAGTTTGCCGCGAACCGTTGGGGTAAAGAGGCCAATCATTAAGCTGACAGCGACGGTAAAGTAGCCGCCCAGTGACAAACCTATGATGAAACGCATCGCTGCCCATGTCGCGTAGTCAGTAAACATCATGTTCACTATGGTTGCACCGCCGTTGAGTGCAGTAATCGTGATCAAGGTGTATTTCTTGCCAAAGCGGCCAGCAAACCAAGCGCAACTTAATGCGCCAATCAGCGCCCCAACGGATTGCCATGTATAGAATTGAGCAGTATCTGAGAGGCTAATGCCATCATAAGCCTCAACGATGTAAGGGCGTACGTAGTCAATAATTACAAAGTTATAACAATAGAAAAAGTAACCAACCAAGATCGCCAGATAGGCGGCTACTCTTTGAATCATAGGAACTTCGCTCATGTGTTTTTTGGTAGTCATGACCGATAAACCTCTGTTTTAAATTGATTTAAATATAATTCAACAGTGTGATTGAGACGGTTTCTCCATCTTTTTCAACCTTTACTTCGCGAAGAAGAATAGATTTATTTCGCGATAATGATCCGTGATCAAAATCAATTTAAAAATGAATGCGTACCCATTTTGTGTGTTTAGTTGATCGATGTCTCATAAATGGCTTGTTTTGGTCATGGTGTGGAAATTATCACTTATGATGAGCGCTATGTTTGCTCAATTTCGGTATTTTTTGGCCGGAATTATTGCTCGATTAGAAGCTTTTTAGCCGTGTAATTGATGAGATAGAGAACGGGAAAAATCATAATGGTTACGTATTCAACTTTTATTGTTATCGCGATTTATCTCATATTGACCATACTAATCAGCTGGTTTGTTAACCAGAGGAGTATTGGGAATACTGATTTTTCAACTGGTGGAAGACAGTTTGGGTGGTTTACCGCAGGCGTTTCTATTTTAGCGACATACATCAGTGCTATGACTTTTATTGGTATGCCGGGATGGGTTTATCAATCGGGTATGGAAGCGTTAAGCATCCATTTGAATTATCCGATAGTCATTTTTTTCGCAGTTGTATTTTTTATCCCCGTTTTTTATCGAATGGGTTTTACGTCCATTTATGAATACTTAGAACACCGCTTTGGTGTTTATGCCCGAACCATTAACTCCGTGGTATTCATATTGGTTCAATGTATTTCGTCTGGAGTTATTCTTTATGCTATTGCATTGATTTTAATTCAGATTTTACCCATATCTATTGTTGAAGCGATTGTTTACATCACTTTATTTACGGCTTGTTATACCTATGCTGGTGGTATCTCGACCGTTATCTGGACGGATATGTTGCAGTCAGCAGTATTAATTGCAGGGAGTGTGGCAATCTTCGTTCTACTCCTCCTTCAAGTCGATGGGGTACATGGAGTTTCTCGGGAGCAACTGAATATCATCAATCTTCAGTTCGATTTGGGTGTCGACACCACATTGTGGGCGGGAGTGGTGGCTGTCAGTTTCTTACACATGAGTGTGTACGGTACCAATCAATTGATCATCCAAAGAACATTAGCCACGAGATGTGAAAAAACGGCACAAAAGTCGATGTTACTGTGCGGTTATGGTGCTTTTTTTATTTACTTCTTTTTCGCTTTGCTTGGCGTCTTATTGAGCATTTTTTATCAAGAGCGACATTTTACAAACAGTAATGAAGTGATACTTGATTTTGTGTTTCACCATACAAACCCTTGGGTGATAGGTTTAATTATTTCTGCGCTAGCTGCGGCGGCAATGTCCACTCTGGATTCTACCTATAATTCGATGGCAACCGTTGCGACGTTTGATCTTTATCAGCGCTTTATTCGACGAAATGCACCTGACCATCACTATCAAGCGGTCGCTCGTAAAATGAGTTTGGTGGCCGCAGGCTTAGTGGTGATACCTGCTTTGCTCGCGGTATCGAATGAGTCAGTGCTTAAAACGATCGCGAGTTTAACCTCGATTTTTGTTGGTATCCGCCTAGGCTCATTTGTTCTTGGTCTTTTTTCAAATCAAGCCAATGAGAAAGGAGTTATCGTCGGCAGCATAATCAGTATCGCCGCCGTGCTTGGTGCTAGGCTCATGGATATTGCTTGGCCTTGGTTTGCTCCTATAGGAACCGTGTTTTTCTTGGTATCCGGAGTGGTGATAAGCCGATACTGGGGCGATAATTCTATTCAACAGCAAGCGTTTATTGCGCGTCAGAAGCATCTCTTCGCAACGCCGACGATGAGCCAGTATGGTTTGTTGGTTTTCGCGGCTGTGACAATTGCGGCTTGTGCCATCATACCTGATTGGCTTTATAACGCTTTATCTTAAGGGGAAAGTTATGCTCTCAATCTTTGATATTTACAAAATTGGGGTTGGCCCTTCCAGCTCGCATACCAATGGGCCGATGATTGCAGGTTACCGTTTTGTGCAGCAGTTATTGCCACAGCTGAATAAAGTTGCTCGCATACAAGTGGATCTGTATGGCTCGCTGTCTTTAACGGGGAAAGGGCACCACACTGATCGTGCGACCTTACTGGGCTTAATGGGGAATCAACCTGCCACCATCAAGATTGGTGACGCTAATCAGACTCTACGTGAAGCGTTGCAAACGGGTAAGTTGCGTCTCAATGGTCAGCATGACATTGCCTTCGATTACCATCAGGATCTTCTTTTTCATCAAGATAATCTGCCGCTGCACGAAAATGGTATGACGTTGAGCGCGTTTGATACTCAAGGACAACAGATTGATTTTGAAACCTATTATTCAGTCGGTGGTGGCTTTGTTGCGACCGCTGAGCAGTTGCAAAATGGTACCGCGACCGCCGATGTGACGGTGACTTACCCCTTTACCAGTGCCGATGAAATGCTGCACCAAGCTGAAAAACATGGTTTGAGTTTAGGTGGAATGATTCTGCGTAATGAACTGGCTTTTCAAGAGATGGCGGTGATTGATGCCAAGGCCGATCAAATCTGGCGAGTAATGAGCCAGTGTATGGAGCGTGGTTTTGCGACCGAAGGCATTTTAGAAGGGGGATTAAATGTCACTCGCCGTGCGCCGAGTTTGCTGAAAAAACTTGAAGCCAATGCGGCGATTGAAAATGATCCGATGGAAGTGATGGATTGGATTAACCTCTTTGCTTTTGCGGTGAGTGAGGAGAATGCCGCTGGTGGACAAGTGGTGACATCGCCCACCAATGGAGCCGCGGGCGTGATCCCTGCGGTTTTGATGTATTACCACCGTTTTATCAAAGCGCTCGATACCAAGCAGCTTAAGGATTTTCTCGCCGTGTCTGGCGCGATCGGTATCTTGTATAAAACCAATGCCTCCATTTCCGGTGCTGAAGTTGGGTGTCAGGGTGAAGTGGGCGTTTCTTCCTCCATGGCCGCCGCAGGCTTAACGGCTTTGCGTGGTGGCAGTAATGAGCAAATCTGCATGGCGGCAGAAATTGCTATGGAACACTCATTAGGGATGACCTGCGACCCGATAGGCGGTTTGGTGCAAGTGCCTTGTATTGAGCGTAACGCGATGGGTGCAGTGAAAGCGATCAATGCTTCGCGCATGGCGCTCAAGCGAACCAGTAAATGTCTGATTTCACTCGATAAGGTGATTGAAACCATGTATCAGACTGGGAAAGATATGAATAAAAAATACCGCGAAACTTCGCTCGGAGGATTGGCGCTAATCCATCTCGCGCCCCCTTGTGAATAATCCAGAATTGGACATGTTTTTACGAGTTGCTTATACGACTCAAAAAGAAAAGGGCGTGATTTCACGCCCTTTTGAATGTCGGTCATAACACGGACAGTTAAGCGTGCATAGGTACCAGCACCATAGTGCCGATGATCACCGTAACAAGACCCAGTAACACAGGCACAGAAGTACGCTTTACCACTTCGAATGGGCTGATTTTACCCATACCCGCGGTAGCTACTACCACACCAGAAACCGGAGAAATGGTACGGCCAAGGTTGGAGGCTTGCAGCATAGGAATAATCAGGAATGCGGGGTTGAGTCCCATTTTCGCAGCCAGTGACGGAGCCAATTCCACAAACGCATAGAAAGGCGCGTTACCTGAGCCGGTGGCAATCGCAGCGGCGACGGTTAAACCAGTCAGAATCAACATCAGAGCAATACCGCCAGCCCCCGCCACTTCTGCTAAGTGCAGTAGGTTGTCAATCGCACCAATTGACATCAAACCTTGTGCAAATACGCCTGCTGCAACCAACAACATGACTACGCCTTTAAAGGCATCCGCCATGCCTTCGTAACAGGCTTCAAGATCTTCCAACGTTTGCTTACCGTTGAAACGTTTAGTGATGTAGTCGACCAGCACGCCAATGAAAATTGACAGTACAACGATGGTATAGATATCCAGCGTAATGCCAGGCAGCGTTTCACCATTGAACACAAACACACCGATGATGGGTAAGAATGGCAGGACTGCATAATAGGCGGGTGATTTAACCTCCATTTCAGACAAATCCACTTTCTCCATTGGTGTATTGTCTTTCTTATCAAGGTATTGGTTCCAGAAATACGCGGCGGCCGCCATCACAATGATCGCGCAGATCGAAACAGGCAATACGGTTTCTACGGCGAATACGTGCAATGGCAAACCGGATTTTTCTGCCGCAATGACCACGTCACCTGAGGTAGGCGAGAGAATGATCGCAGCCGGGGAGGCACACACCGCTACCGCCGCAGGGCGAGAAATGCCCATCGCGGTCATCATTGGAAATAAGGTCGCCATTAATAACACGCCAAGGCCGGTGGCTGAACTCACTGCCAGAGACATCAAACAGGCAACAAGATAGGCCGCGACCAACAAGATGTAGGGTGATTTAATAAAAGAGAGTGGTTTAGAAAACTGTTTTACCACTACGTTGTTGGCACCGATGTGCGTCATGTATGACGCAAAACCACACAGCAACATAATTTGCATACCTAAGCCGCCGCCACGGTTTTGCAGCATGTATTTCACATACTCCATTGCATCGGTGAGTAGGTTACCGGTTGATTCCATTTGTCCAGGTAGGACTTTGTGTCCCAAGATACCGGTTAAAATGAGTAGCAAAATCCCTGCGGTGAGTAGGATACCCGCAGGCTTATAGCCTTTAACGATGAAATAGCCGACCGCAAAGGTCACGACTAAGCCAATCAGAAGCTCAAGCATAGCAATCTCCAAAAATGTCCGTTTATTTCAAACTGTAAAATGTATGTCAGGAATTTACTGAAAATTAATTTGTAGCACGAGTTCAACTTGCACTTTGCATGATCTAAAGCAATAAAAGTATCAATTAATATTGGTGATTAATTCTTGTTAAAGGCGGATTTTATTTGAATTTATCTGTCTTTTGGTTAGATTGTTGGTTATTTGCTCTGTGAATGGGTGTTTTTACGATGTTGGCATGACAAGGATGGATAAAACTTGTTCTATGGATAGCAGAGCATGCTACAACGTTTCACCAAGAAGCTGGATCGCTGTTCTATGCTCACCTCAGTCAAACAGAAAAAAAGAAGAAAGGCTCATCAAGAGCCTTTCTGTGAGTTCAGGAAAGTCAAGCTCAGTCACGATTGGTGCGAAACTCTGCAACCGCTTCATCCATTGCATGGGCTTGGCGTGACACTGTATCGACCTCAGTAAGGCATTGCTGTGCGGAGCGCATATTGTTGTCTGAAATCGTGTTCAGCTCAGCAATTGACTCACTGACATGGTTCATCACACTGCCTTGTTCTTCAATCGCTGCCGCGATGCGCTGTGAGTTATCTTGAATCGTATGCATGTCACGCAGGATCTGCTGCAAGCTTTCATCAAGTTGACGAGAGGCGCTTAGTGTTTCCTGACCTTGGTTGTTACACAAATCAATGTCATCGACCACTTGACTCATTTGTGACTGGATATTGGAGACAACGCGAGTGATCTCTTCCGTCGATTGATGGGTACGAGTCGCGAGTGAGCGTACTTCATCGGCGACCACCGCAAAACCGCGTCCTTGTTCACCGGCACGTGCGGCTTCAATCGCGGCGTTTAAGGCGAGTAGGTTAGTTTGTTCTGCAATCCCTTGAATGATGCTCACCGCACCACCGATTTTTTCAACAAAGGCATTCAATGAGCCGATAGAGTGTTGGCTTTTCTGTAGGGTAGAGGAGAGTAAGTCAATGTTTTTCACCGTAGTCACCACCACGCTGCGGCCTTGTTCCGCATTGCGCGCTGCCTGATTAACGCCATCGACAGCAATGTTAGTGCTTTCCGAAATCTCACTAATGGTCGATACCATCTGTTGTACCGATGTCGCCATCAAGCCCATGTGTTCAGATTGAACATTAAATTGCTCAATCACTTGCTCAAGCTCGTCATGCATGCTCGAAGTGCTGCTGTACAATTGGTGAGATTTGGTCTGTGAACTGCTGATCAAATGCTCAAATTTATCCAACAGGCTATTGAAATAGCGCGCCACGGCGGTGATTTCATCATTCCCTTTGAGCTCGGCGCGCAGAGAAATGTCGTTAGATTGCGCAATTCGTTGAATAACCAGCAACAATTGACTGACTTGTAAATTGATTGAGCGGCTGATTTGGAAAATCACCAACAAAATAATCAACACCACAGCGATGGTCACTGAAAGTTTAGTGGTGGTCATTGTTTTCTGTTTATCATCAACCGCTTGCGTTAGGGTTTTAGAGAAGGCTTTAAACATCTCTTCGACATCGTGAGAGTGGGAACGCGTGGCACCCAGTAAGCCTTCGTTGTATTTCAAGCCAATCACTTTTGCTTGGTTCACCACGGCTTGAGCGGATTTGATCAGGTCAGAAAATTGGTTCAACGCGCTTGAGTTGGCGGAGCCTGCTAATACCTGCTGATGGAAATCCACTAGGGCTAACAGCTCTTCAGCGGAGGCTTGTTGTTTGGCTTGCTCGAGCGCCTGATAGTAGCTTTTCCACAAGCCACTTTCCTGATTAAGGCCGAGGGTTTGATAGGCTTGCACTAACTGTTCAAAACCCTGTTTGTATTCCAGTAGGTCAGTACGTAAAGCGTTGGAGTCACCCAGCTCATATTTGAGCATGATGGCGTCGAGTTCAGTTTGTAAATTGAGGAACAGGTCAGTATTTTTTTGAAAGGTATCCAGATATTTGGCATCGCTACGCAATAAAAAGTCTTTTTCGTTGCGTCTTAAATTGAGTAACCTGACTTCCAGTTTATCGACTTGATTGATAGCTCGATTAAGTTCATCGTTGGTCTGGGCAAACTGTGAGGTTGTAAAGAAAATGGCGATGGAGCCCAGTATGGCAATGATGCCCAAAGTATAAAGTTTATGGCGAATATTCATGGTGTTACCTACTTGTTATTTTTATTCCATTGACATCCCATCAATGAGATAGGTGTCTGAGTGCAATGCGTGCAGCAGTGTACTGAGAATAATGAAACTATCAATACTAGTGTCGTTCATCGCTTTCAGCTTTATATGAAATATTAATGACAAATTTATTACAAAGAATTGGAGATGCTGTGACTGTTGTCAACTTTAGCCTTTATGAAGGATTCATATTTGATATGGATGGAACCCTGCTTGATACCATGCCTGCGCATTTAGCCGCTTGGGAAGCAACGGCGAAGCATTTTGACTTCCCATTTGATGCCCAGTGGCTCTATGGATTAGGTGGGATGCCAAGTGCAAAAATTACGACGCACATCAATAAAAAATTAGGCTTGGCGCTCGATCCCGATCGCGTCGCAGCCTACAAAATGGATTGGTTTGCCAGCATGGGGCTGCAAGCGGAAGTGATCCCCGCCACCTATGAATTACTCTACCAATGGCAGGGTAAGAAGAAAATGGCAATAGGGACGGGGAGCCAACGTGATAGCGCGCTGCGTTTATTAAGTAATGCGCAGGTGTTGGATAAATTTGATGCAGTTGTGACGGCCAGCGATGTGCAACAGCACAAACCGCACCCCGAAACCTTTCTGATGGCGTGTGAGCAACTCGGCTTGACGCCTAAACAGTGTTTGGTGTTTGAAGATACCCAATTAGGACTTCAGGCAGCGCACGCGGGTGGGATGGATTGCATGCTAGTGACCGAGCAAGGATTGGTTTTCTACCCCTTTGCTCATTGAGGTAGGCAGAGCGTGAGCATATGAGACAAAAAAGCGAGTGAAGGCACAGCGTTCACTCGCTTTTTGTTCAACGTGAGAACTTACTCAATCGCCAGTAGCTCGACGTCAAAGATCAGTACAGCAGAAGGTGGGATTGGGCCTGCGCCATTTTTGCCATAACCCAAGTTGCTTGGGATATAGAAGCGAGTCTTTTCACCGACTACCATGAGTTGCACGCCCTCTTGCCAACCTTTGATAACTTGATTCAAGCCAAAACTGATGGGTTCACCACGTTCAACCGAGCTATCAAACACCGTACCATCAAGCAACTCACCATGGTAATGCACTTTCACGCGGCTTTTGGGCCCCGGATGTTCAGTCCCCGTTCCCGCCTGCAGCACTTCGTATTGCAAACCACTATCGGTAGTGATGACGTTTTCGCGTTGTCCATTCTCAGCCAAAAACTGCTGCCCAGCAGAAAAATTGGCATCTGCCGACTTATGATTAGTCCAAGTACGGTAAATCATGAAACCTGCGAGCAAGAAAACAACTAAAGGGATAATAATTTTCGACATAAAATGTTTGACGTCCTTTAACAGCGATGACTTTCCCCGTTTAACAGTTAGCAGAGACGCGAGTCGCCAGCTTTACTTATGAGGGAATAATGAATGGCGAACATTCTAACCACGGATTATGTGATGGCAAGCAACCCATTTGTAAATTGTTGTTGATGACAGATAAAGTTTTTAGAAACATGCCGATAAACTATAAGAAGTTCAATAACTGAGTGTTTGAGATGAAATTCTGGGTGTTGTGCGTGACGTTTTTGCTAACAGGATGTGGTTCGCTGGTGACTGACCGCATGTTTAACGACAATCTGCTCGATGTTGCCCCGAAAGGCGATTTCGATGTGCGTTATCCAGAGTGGGGTTACGCACCGCAAAAGAACACCAGTGTGATGTCCAATGCAATGACCCAGCAGCGTTCGGCCAGTTACGAAGATTTACGTCAGTATTTATTGAGTAACGGCATTCAGCATGAAGTGGTGCCGGGTGACTACCCGATGATTAAGTTGAACAATACCGTTCGGTTTGAAACAGGTTCAGCGAAAGTCTCTATGGCTTCCAAACAATGGTTAGACACGGTCGCTCGATTTCTCGCTACCGAGTCAGGGATTGATATTGTACTCGAAGGGCATACGGATAATACCGGTTCAGAGAAACTGAACGACAAGTTAGCCGAGCGACGGGCCAATGCGGTCAAAGCGGCTTTAGTACAGAGTCGAATGGCACAAAATGCCATTTACACTCGTGGATTTGGTGAGAATGTTCCTGCGTGCACCAACAGTACTAAGAATGGCCGAGCATGTAACCGCCGAGTAGAGATCCGTTTCATCCTCGCGTCTAATTAAGGTTAATATTCAGTGTCTCTCTTTTGAGACTGTTCGCAGAACAAATCGAAATATCGCAAGAGTGGAATTTCATAGCATGAGGTTCCGCTCTTTATTCTTTTCTAAGTATTAACCCTAGTGTTTTTGATGTAATTCACGTTTGCGTTGCCCACGAGTCTCCAGAGTTTGAGTTTTTAATAACAAGTGTGTATACATTTGCGCTCATAAAAATAACCGAAGAACAACAAGCCGAAATGTCAGCCTATACTCCCTCTGCTCAACAAGAAGTCCTTGTCGGCGACCATGACCAATTGGTATCAACGACGGATTTAAAAGGTGTCATCACCTACTGTAATGATACATTTTGTCGTATTGCTGGGTTCCAAGCCGATGAGCTGCTAGGAAAAAATCACAATATCGTTCGCCATGCTTCGATGCCGAAAGCGGCGTTTGCCGATATGTGGCACCACCTTAAGCAAGGGCATGCTTGGCGCGGAATCGTGAAGAATCGCACTAAATCCGGCGGGTTTTACTGGGTTGACGCCTATGTAACGCCGATTTATCAACAAGGCCAACTTACAGGTTATCAATCGGTTCGGGTAAAAGCTGAGCGAAAGTGGGTAGAGATTGCCACCAAAGCCTACCAAGCGTTATTAGTGGCTGAAAAGGCCGGTAAAAAAATCCAATTTAAGCTGCATACTTCGCTGCGTTACGCCTTGTTGCTCGGTGCATTGATGTCACCAGCATTGGCACATGGGTTTCAAGCTCCTGAACAGTGGCAATGGTTAGCCAGTCTTTTACCAGCGGGAGTATTAGGTTTGTTGTTTCGGCAAGAGCTAGTGCGTACCCCGCAACAGCTCAAACAGTGGCAAAACGAGTATGACAGTATCAGCCGTTTGATCTATTCGGGCGCTGATGCTTTTTCTGTTGCCGACTACCATCTAAAAATGGCTTCCGCTCGGATCCGTACCATTCTCGGTAGAATGATGGACTCGGCGCGTCCATTGGGTGAACTGGCCAATCAGCTGCATTTGACGACGCAAGAAGTGCATCAAGCGTTGGCGGCACAAAACAGCAACATCCAAGCCGTAACGCAAGCCACCGATGCTGTCGAGAGCGCCGCTGAGCGGGTTTCGAGCCATACTCACTCGGCTCATCAATTGATTGATCAAGTGCAAAATCATTGTGCCGAGACCAAACACAGCATCAATGTCACCCATCAGAATTTACAGCGACTGGCTACGCAAGCTGAGAGTGCTGCCTTGACGACACTAAAACTGAGCGATCAAGCGCAGCAGGTCGGGCAATTAATGACTGAAATTGGCGGGATTGCTGAGCAAACCAATTTACTGGCGCTGAATGCTGCGATTGAAGCCGCTAGAGCGGGTGAACAAGGTCGAGGGTTCGCCGTTGTGGCGGATGAAGTGCGCGCATTATCGGCTCGTACTCAGCGTGCCACACAGCAGATCCAAACCAGCATTGATACTATGTTGTCCACTATTGAAGCGTGGCGAGGGGATATCACTGCAAGTCGTGATCAAACCGAGCAGTGCGCTCAAGATGCGAATACCACGCTGCAGCAGTTGCAGGATGTAGAATGCGTAATGAGTGACATGCTGCGAGTTATCGGTGAGGTCGCGAGTGCTGCGCAACATCAACGTGAGCTCACCTGCGAGGTTAACCAACATATCCACTCTATCGCCAGTGTGGCAACGCAAAATTCCGCGGCCACCCATACCGTAGAACAGTTAGCGATGGCGATGAGCGGTAAAGTGGCAGAATTTGGAGCGCTTTCGAAGCAGTTTGCACAAAAATAGGCTCGAGGAAGGGCATAGCCGATTCTGAGCCCAAAAGAAAAAAAAGAGAAAAAGACAAATGGCCACGTTATGTGGCCATTTCAGTTTCAGCGAGTGCTTGGATTTTACACGGTCGCTTTTAGCGGCTGATCAGCGTGGAATTTCTGCTGTAAATAGGACTCCACTTCCTCAACCACACTTGTATCGTGATTTAAGCCGAGTTTGCTTCTGCGCCAGAAAATATCTTGTGCATGGCGGGCAAACTCTTTCTCACACAGATAATCGATCTCTTTTTGGTAGAGCTCACCGCTGAACGCGATGCCGAGATCTTCAATGCCTGTCACACCTGCCAAAAGTTGCGTGGTGCGGCTGCCATAGCTGCGCAACCAACGCTCAATCACTGACTCAGTAATAAAAGGAAAGGCCACCACCAGCTGGTTTTTTAAGGCTGCATAGTCAAAGTTTTCACCACCTGGCAGAGGAGCATCCGCTGTCCAAGGGGCTTTCATTTTCGGGAAGAAAGGGGCGAGATGTTTCATCGCCGCTTCGCCTAGTTTGCGATACGTCGTGAGTTTGCCACCAAAAATGGACAGCAGCGGCGCTTCATCAGCTTGTTGATCCAGAGACAGTGTATAGTCACGAGTAATGGCCTGTGGCGAGTTCGATTCGTCATCGCACAGTGGGCGTACACCACTGAATTCAGCAATGATGTCTGAACGCGCGATTTCGCGCATAAAATGTTTGTTCACAATCGAAATCAAATAATCACGCTCAGCATCGGTAATCGCCACTTTTCTTGGGTCGCCTTTGTATTCGACATCGGTTGTACCAATCATCGAGTAGTCATCAAGATAAGGGATGACGAAGACAATACGTTTATCTTCATTTTGCAGAATATAGGCCTGCGGCTCATCGTGAATGCGCGGCACGATAATGTGTGAGCCTTGGATTAAACGAATGCCGTAAGGGGAACTGACGTGAGCATTCTCGTTTAAAAACTGCTTTACCCAAGGGCCTGCGGCATTCACAAGTGCATGACTACGGCGCTCAAAGCGTTGTTGAGTCTGCTCATCCAGTAGCGTCACATGCCACAAATCGCCCATACGCTCAGCTTTTTCGACGGTGCAGTAGTTCAATACTTCTGCCCCTTGTTCTTGAGCTTGCATGGCGTTGAGGATAACTAAACGAGCATCATCAACCCAGCAATCGGAATACTCAAAACCAATTTGCATTTCAGGTTTAGTCACGCTGCCCGCTTTTAAGTTGACTTTGTGACTTGCAGGTAGGGAAGTGCGTTTGCCCAAATTATCATAAAGAAACAGACCAGCGCGGATCATCCATGCTGGGCGTAAGAAAGGACGATGTGGCAAACGAAAACGCATCGGCGTTACGATGTGCGGTGCTTTTTTCAAAAGCACTTCGCGTTCCGCCAGTGCTTCACTGACTAAGCGAAATTCATAATGTTCTAAATAGCGCAAACCACCGTGTACCAGTTTTGAGCTGGCGGAAGAGGTTGCACTGGCAAAATCTTTGGCATCGTATAAGCCAACTTTTAATCCCCGCCCTGTTGCATCTGCGGCAATGCCAGCGCCATTAATGCCACCGCCAACAATAATCAAATCGAGCACTTCATCTTGGGTAAAACGTGTTGAGCGAGCGTTCATTTTCTATCTCCGCGCTTAATTGTTTTCGTTTTTGTTCTTTAATGTTCGTATGAAAGCATTAAAACATAGGAATGCGCAATATTTCTACTATGAATTTTGATCTTGATCATAAATGAACGAGGGAAATGGGTGTAATGAGCGCTCGAATATTCCATTTTTACTGGAGGCGCATGTGTGTGGCTGCTGTACCAATCCGTTTGGGGATGGGATGAGACGTGATGATTCTCCAGTTAGGTAACGTTCCCGAAAAAGTAAAGAGAAACTTACTATAGAGTTCACAATCTCTATTTAAGCTCACAGAAATGAGCAATTCCTGACCTGAACTCGAATATGGCAGTTTTCCCACTTGAAGGCTTTGGTTAGACTCAGCTCAAACCACATTTTCAGGAGTGATTCTATGTCAAGAGTATGGCTGACAGGCGATGCGGTGGTCGATCTGATCCCAGATGGGCAACAGCATTATTTAAAGTGTCCGGGTGGTGCACCCGCTAATGTTGCCGTCGCGATCGCCCGTTTATCCGGTCGCAGTGCTTTTTTTGGTCGAGTCGGGAACGATCCCTTTGGCCGATTTATGCAACAGACACTCACTGACGAGCAAGTGGATTGCCAGCACTTGCATTTCGACCCCGTACATCGCACTTCCACTGTGGTCGTTGACCTTGATGAGCATGGAGAGCGCAGTTTTACCTTTATGGTGAAACCGAGCGCGGATCAATTCCTGCAACTCAGTGATATTCCCTCTTTTCAAAAAGGCGAGTGGCTGCATGTTTGTTCGATTGCTTTGGCCAATGAACCGAGCCGCAGCTCGACCTTTGCCGCAATTGCGCAAATGAAAGAGGTGGGGGGATATGTCAGCTTTGATCCTAATCTGCGTGAAGAAGTATGGTCAGAGCCGCAAGAGTTACAGGCCACTGTCATGCGTGCCGTCGGTTTGGCGGATGTGGTGAAGTTTTCGGAGGAGGAATTACAGTTTCTAACCGGGACTCAGTCGATTGAAGAAGGATTACAGGCGATAGCTGACTTCCAGATCCCTCTTGTTGTCGTGACATTAGGCGCGAAAGGGGCGCTGGTGGTAACACCAAACTCGCGGCAAATTGTGTCGGGCAAGGCAGTCAAACCGATTGATACGACGGGCGCGGGAGATGCGTTTGTTGGCGGCTTGCTCTATCGATTATCCGTGGCGCAAGATTGGCATAACCAAGCCACGATTTTAGATGCGGTCAAATGGGCTAATGGCTGTGGCGCTTTAGCGACCACACAGAAAGGAGCCATGACCGCACTTCCGAATCAAGCGGCGCTGCATGCCTTTTTAGAATGAAATATGGCCAGAGTGAAGATTGACTCTTCGCATAGTGAGATATATCCCCTGCAACTTGAAGCGGCATACCTGCAGCTCCAAGTTGTTTGGGTATCATGGCTCAAGACTGCGCATTGACTTCTAGCTTAAATGGCGCAGATGCAGGAGCCATGTAGTACAGCCTTGCGTCTACGCTCGCGCCATGCAATGAAATACCGGTTGCATCCAGTGGGGTAAAGATGCGGCTGGTCATCACATGTTCGCCTTGATTGATGAAAATCTCTAATGAGGATTGATCAGCCAAGATGCGCAGCTCAACCGTTGGGCTATCGAGCTTCAGCTCCCGAATGGTGTCCCCTTGGCGAATTTGAGTCGCAGAGCGATCGAGGCGTAATAGTCGATTTTCTGCATCTAACGTTAGCGTGACGCAATACTGCGCATTTTGCATCAAGCGTAGCTCACATCCCCAAGGCAGAGTCACTTGCAGATCAAAGCTCTTGGTTTTTAGCTCAGTGACGGTGTCACTCAAAAGCAAGGTGTGCGGTTCACTTTGCAGTGTGTCGAGTTCACGCAATGGGTGCTGATAAATCTTGCCTTCACGCCACTCTAGTTCACGGAGTGCGGTCAGTTGATGAATCCAGCCTTGGTCACAGCTAGGGTGCTGCGTTTCATCGGGTAGCCCCATCCAGCCACACAATACTCGCCGTCCATCGGCAGTTTGCGCGGTTTGCGGTGCATAAAAATCAAAGCCTTCATCCAGTGGCCAACCCTGCAGTAACGCTATTTCGCCTTGTGCATTCTGGGTCGCTCGAAAGATCCGATTTTGATGTTCAATGGTGTGATGAGGATTCGCCGATGCGATGCCTTGTGGCCCGAACACAAAAAAGTCTTCACCTTGCAGTTCAAACCAGTCAGGGCACTCCCACATATACCCGTAATCGCCGAGTTCATCGCCATAGAGCTTATCGAAATGCCAATGGAGTAAGTCATCTGAGTGGTAGACCGCCAGTCGTCCTTGATGAGCGAGCGTTTGCGCGCCAATTAACATGTGCCACTTTCCTTGGGTGTAAATCACTTTAGGATCGCGGATATGTTCGGTCACGCCTTCAGGTAAACACCGAATCACAGGTCCTAATTTTTCAAACTCACCATTGGCGTTCATGCGCGCGGCGCACTGCATGGTTTGGCGTTGGCGATCTACGCCTAAGCGCGTGTTGCCGGTATAGAAAAGCCATAAATCTTGTTGATGACTGACCGCATGACCTGAGAATACCCCGTGGCTATCAAACCAATCCGAAGGTGTCAGGGCGACCGACTGCCACTGCCAATCGACTAAATCGAGGCTCTTAAGATGCACCCAGTATTTATCTTTGTGTTCGCAAGCGAAAGGATGCCATTGATAAAAGAGGTGGTATTCCCCTTGATGATAAATAAAGCCGTTGGGGTCGTTGAGTAAGCCCTGTGGTGGTGAGATATGCCACAGGGGCCGATAAGGGCAGTCTAAGGCTGTTTGATAAGGGAGCGTTTCAAGCTTTTGGCGCTCGGCAATTGCTTTACCTATCGCGGCGAGTTGCTGATCGGACACTTCAGCAGTGCGTTGGACAGAGAGTTGCCACTCTCCAAGTACCGATTGCAAACTCACATCATCAGGAAGGTGAGGGGTATGCGGGGGATGTTTTAGTGCCAAAACAATTTGCCCCTGTGGAGCTAAAATGCGCGTGACATTGTTTATTCCACCCACGAGTTCGAGCAGCGTATCTAATAACATGGACTTACCTAACCACTAAATTCGGGAACGTTCTCAATTTAGCGCTGCAAAATCGGGAAAGCAAGTGTTTCATGGTTAGACTGGGCAAGTCTCACGTTGAATGTTTTGGAAGGTCAGTACCACTTTGCTCATCTCTTGTCCACGTCCGGCGATGCGTTCTAATAGCATTTTTGCAGCGTTTTCTCCTGCCTTATCAAAGGCATAGTTAAAAGTGGAGAGTGGGGGATTGCTGACATAAGCCAACTCATCATTACCGACACCGAGCAGTTTGACTTGCTGTCCAACGTGAACCCCAAGCTCTTGCAAGGCTTTAATGGCGCCAACCGCTAGCCTGTCGGTGGCACAGAAAAGGCCATCGAGCTGTGGATAGTCAAGGTAGGCTTGTTTTGCCATTTGGTAGCCCGATTCTATTGAAAAATTACCGCGCGCATGAAACAGCAACGTTTGTTGATGGAACCCCAGAGCTTGCTGCAAGCCTTGTGAACGCAGCACATCAACTGCAATGTCATCACTTTGTACCCCAATGAAACCGATCTGTTTGCAGCCTGCTTTGACTAAGCGTTGTCCTGCTTCGAAGCCGACACGGTGATCGTCATGCACAATACTAGGAATGTTATACAAAGAGCCATCTTGGCCAACCAAAACCACAGGTACCGCCGAGTGTTGAATCGCATGAACCAGCGGCTGATCAAGGTGAGTGGCATAAAACACAATACCTTCTACACGCTTTTGATTAAATATCTGAATATATTCAATTTCCTTTGCATGGACTTGATGAGTATTGGCCAGTAAAACATGTTTACCTGCTTGCTCAAAGATAGCGGTAAGTCCATCCACGCCTTGTGCTGTTGCGTGAGAGGAGACGCGCGGCACAATCACGCCAATTAAGTTGGTTTTTTGTGATTTGAGGTCTTTAGCGACTTGATTGACCATATAGCCACACTGCTCAACCGCCTTTAACACTTTGATTTTTGTAGACTCTTTCACGCCATATTCATCATTAATGACGCGTGAGACGGTGGACTTAGAGACACCCGCTAAACGGGCGACATCATGCAAACTGGCCATAACGTATCCTGTAGGCTCAAAAACTGGGATGGATTGCAGAAATCAGTACAGCAATCAAACGAATGATCGGATTTTAACCCCGTTCTAAGGTTTATCCTCACGAAATTTGGCGATCCTATTCACATTTTCACTGTGTTTATTTTGACCATCACTCCGAAAAAGACAAGAATCAATTTTGCAAACGTTCCCAAAACCAATATCGAAACCAACGAATCATTCAATTACACAACAACATCCAAACGACTTGGAGCAGTAGGTAATACAATTCAAGTTGAAAGGGGATAACTACCGGGGTGAGTTATGGACTATCCAGTCATAGCAAAACAACTTCTTGAGAGCTTGGGTGGCAAAAGTAATATCCAAGCACTCGCGCACTGCGCGACTCGTTTACGTTTAGTGCTTAATGATGAAACGCAAATTAATGAGAGCGCCATTGAATCACTGCAAGGTGTCAAAGGACAATTTAAGGTTGCAGGACAGTATCAAATCATTTTCGGCTCAGGCATTGTCAACCAAGTCTATGCTGAGATGGCGAAATTGACCGGTTTGGTTGAGATGTCAACCAATGATGTCGCTTCCGCGGGTGCCGAAAAGCAGAACTGGGCACAGCGCGCAGTAAAGGGATTGTCCGATATTTTTGTCCCTATCATCCCCGCGATCGTGGCGGGTGGTTTATTGATGGGACTGTTCAACGTATTGACTGCCCCGGGACTGTTTATTGAAGGTCAATCGTTGATTGATGCCAATCCGGGATTGGCTGATCTCGCGAGCATGATCAACACCTTCGCGAATGCCCCTTTTGTCTATTTGCCTGTATTGTTGGCTTTTTCTGCCTCGCGCAAGTTTGGCGGTAACCCCTTTTTGGGCGCTGCGCTGGGTATGCTGATGGTGCATCCCGATCTCTTGAACGGCTGGGGTTTTGGCAGTGCATCCGTATCTGGCACCGTTCCAACTTGGAATATTCTTGGTTTTGAAATCGAAAAAGTGGGTTATCAAGGCTCGGTTTTGCCCGTGCTGGTTTCCGCTTACATTCTGGCCAAAATTGAAAATGGCTTACGCAAAATCGTACCGTCCGTACTGGATAACTTGCTTACCCCAATGCTGGCGATTTTTATCACGGGTTTTCTGACCTTTACTGTGGTCGGACCGCTAACGCGTGATGTCGGCTTCATGTTGGGAGATGCACTGAACTGGCTGTACGACTCGGCAGGGTTTGTCGGTGGCGCACTGTTTGGCTTTATCTATGCTCCTTTTGTGATCACTGGGATGCACCATAGCTTTATTGCGATAGAAACTCAGCTACTTGCCGATATCGTGACTACAGGTGGTACCTTTATTTTCCCTATCGCTGCGATGTCTAACATTGCGCAGGGTGCCGCGGCTTTAGCTGTGGGTGTGATGACGAAAGAGACCAAACTCAAAGGGGTTGCGATTCCTTCGGGTGTGACCGCGTTGCTGGGGATCACTGAACCTGCCATGTTTGGCGTGAATTTGAAATTGCGTTATCCGTTTATTGCTGCCATCTGTGGTGCGGCTTTAGCCAGTGCTTTCATCACCTTATTCAATGTAAAAGCCCAAGCGCTAGGCGCGGCTGGTTTGCCAGGGATCATTTCGATTAATCCACAGCAAATTGGTTACTACATCATGGGTATGGCGATCTCATTTGTGGCCGCCTTTGCGTTGACTGTCCTGCTTGCGATGCGTGAAAAAACCAAACAAGCGGCTCAGGTCACCGCGTAACTGCCTCCCCCTATCTTGGCTACACAGCCCACTCTTTGAGTGGGCTTTTTTGATAGTTCAATACCAAGGTGAATCTCTGGAAGATAGAAAAACGAAGGAGCGCTTTGGCGCTCCTTAGTTATCTTTTTGCCTTTCAAACACGAATATGCATGAGGGCTAGGTTTGCTTACTTAGCAAACACGTCTTTGAAGTCACGCTTCAGAATCGGGTCGCGGCGGGCTTTTTTGATCTGCTTAACCATGTCTTTCACACAGTTGTGTAGCACTTGATCAAGCAGTTGAGCGCGGTACGCGTCTTTATCTTCTTCGCTCATCTCTTTAGGAAGGTTCAGCGTTGGGAACTCTTCCATCACGTTTAGACCAGCAAACGCTTGGCTTACCGAGATCAGTGCGTGGAACTGTTCAAAGTTATCCAGAATGTTTTGCGCGCTCGCTGGCAGTGAATCCCATGCTTCGCGAACCACTTCTTCAGAGACTTCATGGATTGAAGTCACCATATGGAACATCGCTTCAGGCACCTGATCAAACTCTAGAACCTGACGCAGTTCAGGAGAGATGGATTCGAGATCCACTTTTGGTGTTTCGGTTTGGTTTGTCTCAGACATGGAAAATTCTCATTAGAGTAAAAAACGCCATGCTAAAAACTTATCCCAAAATGTCAATACAACAGCGATAAATTGCCGTTTAGAGCACGTTTAACGTTGCTTTTGTCACCAATGCCTTCTTTTATTCTGTCACTTAGCATGACGGGAGAGCATAAGGATCTCCATTTTCTTTTCAGAATCTTTTCTTTGTGGCGTTGAGTGCCTGAAATTTTAAATCCACCGATTCGGTCTAGAGTAATAAGTACAGTGAATGATTGGTTTGGATTGATTTATGGAAGCCGCTTTTAGCGAATGGCTCACCTTGCATAGCTGCTCACCCTTTTGGGTGTTTCTTGGCATCGTTGTGCTTTCTTATTTATTAGAAGATGTCGCGATCGTTACGGCGGCGGGGCTCGCCAGTCAACAGCTCACGCCCATGCCTTTCGCTTTGCTGGCGATATTTATCGGCATCGCAACAGGAGATATTGCGCTTTATTACCTTGGGCGTTACAGCCGTTATTTTCGCGCAATGCGCTACCGATTATTGACCAATCCATATTTTCGACAGGTCCGTCGCCGCTTATTAGCCAGACCTTTCATTAACCTGTTTACGATTCGTTTTATTCCGGGGCTTCGCGCGGTCGGCTATACGTTAAGTGGTTATGTCGCTTTGCCGCTGCGGCTATTTACGGCTGCGGTATTGATGGCAACCGCTTTGTGGACGGTGGTCGTGTTTTTCGCCATCTATCAATTAGGCAGTCAGGCTTGGTTTCAGGCCAGTGAATACCGCTGGTGGTGGCTGTGCTTATTGGTTGTGTTGTTACTCGTTTTTAATCGCGTCTTCAGTGCCAAAATGATTAAGGAAACCGCATGACAGTTCTTTCTCCCGTGGCATGTATTGCCGAGCATAAAGTGAATGCGGGTATGCCTCTTTTAGTTGAGGCCGCCAACGAACGGGCGATCTCGCCTTTTGAATTTCTGCCTAGCTGGTTTTGTTACGCGCCTGTGGTGGTGCAAAGTGTGCTGCTGGGGCTTTATTACCGTGATTTACGTCTGCCTTTGGTGGCGAATCCCACCATTTATTTAAGCGGTATGGTCGGTGAGTCCAAGCACGATATTTTGAGCCTAGCTGGCGACCAAGCGCGACGTTGGATCTCGCCGTTTATCACTTGCACGGTAAACGATCTGCCGCTCACCGAACAGGTAAAAGCCATTGAGCAACGTTTACATGACGCAGATTTGCGCTTTCCTTTAGTGGCTAAGCCCGATCTCGGTTGTCGTGGTGTGGGGGTAAAACTCATCCAATCCCATGAACAACTGAGCGAGTACCTACGCCGTTTTCCTGTCCAAGCGCGTTTTCTTTTGCAGCAAAAAGCGCCGTATAGCGCTGAAGCGGGGATTTTCTACGTGCGTTTTCCCGGTGACGCGCAGGGGCAAATCATCTCAATGACCTTGAAATACGCTCCGAGTGTGATGGGGGATGGCGTGCGTACGCTGCGTGAATTGATCCACGCTTGCCCGCGATCTGGACAACTGGCGCACCTCTATTTACCACGCCACCCTGACAAGCTCGACTGGGTAGTTCCGGACAAACAAGAGTTCCAATTAGCGTTTGCGGGCAGTCACAGCCGGGGTTCGATTTTTCGTAATGGCAATCGCTATATCACGCCTGCTTTAGTCGAAAAACTGGATGCGATATTTGACGATTTCCCCGGTTTTCACTACGGGCGACTCGATGTGAAATTCAGCCATATTGATGCGCTCATGCGTGGTGACGCGTTCACCATTCTTGAGGTCAATGGCGCGAGCAGCGAAGCGACGCATATATGGGATCGCGAAACGCGGCTCGGTGAAATCTTCACTACGCTACTTAAGCAATATCGGATTTTGTACGCGATTGGCGCTGAGCAGAAAAAGCGAGGCCACAAACCGCCAAGTTTGCGCGCTTTATTACGTGCTTGGCGGCAGGAAAAACAATTGATCCAGCACTATCCAGAGACAGATTAGCGGAACGCATGAGCGCCGAATGCTCTGGAATAACCATAACCAGATATTACAAAGACCGGATATTGAATAAGACATTGAAGGGGATTTTATGCTTGCTGTGACAACCTTAGCGCAACCATACCGATACTCAGCCGCCATTCATGGCTGTTTGGAGACACTAGAACAAGGGCGCGATTTTTTAAACATGATTGGAGACGATCACTATACCTACGTGGCGAAACCGCATGTGAGCAGCAGTATTGGCCAACATTTTCGCCACTGGTTAGACATTTTCCATGCGCTGTGCGCTGCGCCAAACACCGTCGATTACAACCAGCGTCGACGTGGGCATCCGGTTGAGTTATCCCGCCAAGTAGCACTCAAGGAGATTGATGCGCTCATCGCATGGTTAGAGTCTGATTTACTACAGTCACCTCAAATGGCTATTGATGTGGTGATGGAAGTGTCTTTATCGCAAACCGAAAGCTGCACCTTTCATTCAACCTTAGAGCGTGAATTGGCCTTCGCTGCGCTGCATGCGAATCACCATTTTGCGATGGCAAAAGTGGTGACCAGTTTACTGAACGTGCAAACGCCGAGTGATTTTGGTTTAGCGCCCGCGACTGCCACTTTTTTACGAGGCAATGCCTAATGTGCTCCGTCACTTGGTCTTTGAGCGACACCGGTTATCAGGTGTTTTTCAATCGCGATGAGCAAAAGAGTCGAGCCTTAGCGCTGCCTCCCGCCATCTATGATCGACAAGGAGTTTCAGTCATGATGCCGCTCGATCCGCAAGGTCAGGGCAGTTGGATTAGCCTTAATCAGTTCGGGTTATCGCTGTGTCTGCTCAATAACTATCAAGGCCGAGTGCCAGATGGAACGCTGATCAGCCGCGGATTGTTGCTCAAATCCCTTGCGGGATCCTCTTCGATTGAACAAATCACGCTTGCGTTTGAAAAACTGGCGTTGTCTCGTTTTGCTCCCTTCACTCTGCTGGCTTTTGATCCTTTGCTTACTCAACAGCAAGGTGAGGTATTGGCTTATGCATGGGATGGCGAACAATTTTGCTCAGGTGTGACTTCATCACCCCTTTTTTCATCCGGTGTTGCGCTTGACGAGGTGCAGCGCTATCGCACGCAGGTCTATCAACACCTCACTGCCGATGGAGTAACACCGGAAAAGTTGTTGGCGTTTCACTGCCATCGGCACCCACAGTGGCCGCATCTTTCGGTGGCGATGCAGCGAGATGATGCCCATACCGTGAGTTTTACTCACATCAAGGTCAGTGATGGACAACTGGGAATGAGTTATTTCTCTGGTCGCCCAACGCAACTGACAGAGCAGATATTGCATCAGCCGCAATATCCATTTCCTCAAATAATATCTTTGGTTTCTTAAGGAGTTCGTAATGAAATATTGGTTTGGTTTAATCCTGTTCTTTTTCAGCACATTCACCATGGCGCAAGATCCGATTTACACTGGCACGTTCAGCAATAAAGCGCTGGATGGGTATGACACGGTCGCTTATTTCACCGAAGGCAAACCCGTTAAAGGAGCCGCGCAGTTTAAAACTGAGTACCAAGGTGCCGAGTGGTTGTTTGCCTCTAAACAAAACCTGGACGCGTTTTTAGCTGACCCTGAAAAATACGCGCCGCAATATGGTGGCTACTGTGCATGGGCGGTATCTGAGAAGAAGGATTTCGCGCCTGGTGATCCACAATACTGGGCGATCGAAGACGGTAAGCTTTATCTGAACTACAACAATAAGATTAAAGGATTGTGGGAAAAAGATCGGGCGCATCATATCGCTCAAGGCGACCAAAATTGGCCTGCGCTGATTGGGACAAGCGAATGATGCAAACCCAGCCATTTCGATTGCCGCGCTTCACCCCATTTGGGGTGATAGAAAAGGGGGTAGAGTTAGCGACAGGGCTTAGTCAGCTAGAGCGCTATTACCAACAAAGGCCAACCACGCGTGATGGTTTTGAGTTTATGCGTTACACCCTTGAAGCGCTCAATGTGCATTACCAAGTGGATAGAGGCCGTGTTGAACAGATCCCCACACAAGGGCCGGTGGTGATCGTAGCTAACCATCCGCTTGGTGCCATCGAAGGGGTGATTTTGGCCGATTTGGTTGGGCAAGTACGCAAAGATGTCAAAGTGCTTGCCAATCAACTACTTAAACGCTTACCTGAAATTGAACCACTGTTCATTGGTGTGGATGTGTTTAATGGCGCGCAGGCGAGTAAAACCAATGCACGAGGTATTCGAGAAGCACACCGACATTTAGCGGAAGGTGGCGTACTGATCGTATTTCCCGCCGGTGAAGTTTCGACACCGCAAAAAGAAACCGGACAGTTGAGTGATATTGACTGGAGTCAATCCGTTGCAAAATTCATTCAGCGTAGTCAGGCGACATGCGTGCCGATTTACATTCATGGTCGTAACAGCGCGTGGTTTTATCGCGCTGGAAAAATTCATCCGCTGCTGCGTACCGCCATGTTAGGTCGAGAGCTTTTGAATAAAAGCGCGAGCACCATTTCTCTTTGCATTGGTCAGCCGATTCCTTATGCGGAATTAAAAGAGTTCACCGAAGATGAAGATGTGGTCAATTACTTGCGGCTCAATACCTATTTGATGAGCCCGCATGGCCAAGTTGAACCGGCAAAAGTCTCTTTTACGACTCCGGTGATTGATCCTGTACCTAAAGCAGATCTCATCGCAGAACTTGCTCAATTAGATATGCAAGCCAAGTTATTGGAGCAGGGCGAATTCACCGTGTACTGCGTACCTTCAAGCCACATTCCCTGCATGATGCAAGAAATTGGTCGTGTGCGTGAAATCAGTTTCCGCGCGGTGGGGGAAGGCAGCGGACAGGCTTGCGATGTGGATGCGTATGATCACCATTATTGGCAACTGTTCGTTTGGAATCGAGAGCAGAGCGAGCTGGTTGGTGCGTATCGCATGGGCTTGGTCGATAAAATTGTCGCAGAAAGAGGGCTGCAAGGCCTCTATTCCCGTAGCTTGTTTCATTACGATCACGCTTTCTTGGCGACCTTAGAGAATGCGATTGAGCTTGGTCGCTCAGTGGTGGCTGAACAGTATCAACGTAATCTCAACTCATTGCTTTTACTCTGGAAAGGCATTGCGCGTTTCGTAGAATTGAACCCACATTACACCCATTTGTTTGGCCCGGTCAGCATCAGCAATGATTACAGCCCAGCGGCTCGACAACTGATGGCTGCGACCTTATCCATCCATCACTATGATCAACATAAAGCGGCTTTGGTCAGTCCATCAACCCCTTTGCGTGCCGGAACAGAAGTGTTTTGGCAAAAGAGCTTGCTATCGGCACTCGCCAGTGTCTCTTTGCTCTCAAAAGTAGTTGCGCGGATGGAGCAGGGCAACGGGCTGCCTGTGTTGCTGCGCCAATACCTCGGTATGAATGGCAAGTTGGTCTGTTTTAACGTTGATCCTGCTTTTAACGATGCGTTAGATGGCTTGATTGTGGTGAATTTGAAGCAAGTACCACTGAAAACGTTGGCTAAATACATGGGTAAAGAGGCTGCGCAGCATTACCTTTGCTCAGTGACGTAGCAAAGATAAGACAGCAAAATCCACAGAGTTTGACTATGGTGATTGAGAATAGATTCGGTCTCGTGGATTCTCTGTTTTTCTGCGGGATAGGGACAATCAAAATAAAGGTGACATCATGCTCAATAATCCCGTAGGTTGGTTTGAAATTTATGTGAATGATATGGAACGTGCAAAAACGTTTTATGAGACGGTTTTGAAGGTTTCTTTGGAAGAAATGCCTAATCCAACGTCGATGCCGATTAAAATGCTCACGTTTCCTTCCAATATGGAAAAGTACGGGGCATCCGGCGCGTTGGTCAAAATGGAAGGCATTTGCGCTGGTGGCGGCGGTACACTGATTTATTTCTCGAGCGACGACTGTGCCGTGGAACAAGAGCGAATTGTTGCAGCAGGTGGTCAAATCCATACGCCGAAAATGTCGATCGGCGAGTATGGCTTCATTACTTTAGCGGTCGATACCGAAGGTAATCTGTTTGGTTTGCATTCGATGCAGTAAATGCAGCAAGCCGCACCATCAAAATAGAAAAGAGATGGCATGTGCCATCTCTTTTGACTTTCTGTGTTCCGATTCTGTCTGGGAACCCTAACTTTAAGCCTTAGCAAACTTGTAAGTACGGTAACCCCCAATCAGGTTGCGTGCTTTAAAGCCGTTATTGACCAGTTGACGGTACGCTACGTTACCGCGTAACCCAACTTGGCAATAAATCACAATCTCTTTGTCTTTTGGCAGCTCGTTCATGCGCTGGCGCAACTGGTCAACAGGAATATTGATTGCGCCGGGCAAATAACCCATGTTTTGTAACTCCATCGGGTTACGCACATCGAGCAGCACTTGCTCATCGGTGAGGTTATCAATCTCATCAAAATGGATCGCTTTCGCATCACCTTTCATCAGGTTGGTGGCGACAAAGGCGGCTTGGTTAATCACATCTTTCGCGCTACCAAACGGTGGAGCGTAGGTCAGTTCAAGGTGCTGTAACTGCTCAACCGTCATGCCTGCACGCTGCGCAACCGCCATCACGTCGATGCGTTTATCGATACCATCTTTACCCACGGCTTGTGCGCCGAAGATTTTGCCTGTCTGGGGATCAAACAACATCTTGAACGACACCACTTCCGCACCCGGGTAGTAGCTCGCATGGCTTGCGGTGTGCACATACACTTTTTCGTAAGCAATGCCTTCACGCTTAAGTTGCTTTTCATTTTTACCGGTCGAAGCGACCGCTAAATCAAAAATCTTACAAATCGCAGTACCTTGTGTGCCTTGGTAGCTTTCGTTGCGGCCAAGCATGTTATCTGCGGCCATACGACCTTGGCGGTTGGCAGGTCCTGCCAGTGGCACCAGCGTTTGTTTGCCTGTGACAAAGTCTTTCTCTTCAACCGCATCACCGACCGCGTAAATCGCCGGATCGCTGGTTTGCATCTGCTCGTTAACCCAAATACCGCCGAGTTCTCCGAGCTGCAAACCGGCTTCCGCAGCCAGTTTGGTTTCTGGACGTACACCAATCGCCATGATCAGAATGTCGGTAGTTAGCGTGTCACCGTTGCTGAGCACCAAATCCAATTCGCCTTCCACGTGTTTATGCTCAAGGGATTCCCCCGATTCCGTACTCGGTAAGGTGGCGGCGGGTCTGTATTCGACCGATTTCAAAGCCGCACCTAATCGTAAATCGATGCCTTTGGCGCGGATTTCAGCGTGAGCAAAGCCCGCCATTTCGCGATCGACCGGAGTCATCACTTGATCGGCCATTTCAATCAGCGTGGTTTTGATCCCAAGGTGATGGAAGGCTTCCATCATTTCTAAACCGATAAAACCTCCGCCAACCACGGTAGCATGCTCAGGCTTATTCATTTGCAGCGTCTGGATGATCTTATCCATGTCTGGAATATTGCGCAGTGAATGCGTCAGTGGGTTTTGAATCCCAGGAATCGGCGGGATGACTGGACCTGCACCGGGAGAGAGCAGCAGAAAATCATAGTTTTCATCATACTCAGATTGATCGAGCAGATTACGCACAGTAATGGTCTTTGCGGCGCGATTAATGCGTAGCACTTCATTCATGGTGCGCACATCCACGTTAAAACGCGCTAAAAAGCTTTCCGGTGTTTGCAGCAGCAAATTGCTGCGCTCTTTGATGTCACCACCGATGTGATATGGCAAGCCGCAGTTGGCAAAGGAAACGTAGGGGCCACGCTCGAACATGATGATTTCAGCGTCTTCGCTGAGTCGACGCGCACGAGCCGCCGCCGAGGCTCCACCTGCAACACCACCAATAATCACTATTTTCGTCATGAGTTACTCCAAGTCAGTTGCTAAAACCCTACACCGTTTCAGGATGGAAAGGGGTAGGGCTGTCATTAACGTAATCCTAGTTTCTTGAGAAAGAATGCGGCAGGACAAAAGCTTGTGAATGCACTTTGGATCAGGTTTACACCCACAAATACTGTTAACCACAGAAAGTTGGGGTGGACAAACCAAGTGAGAATGACTGAGAGCAGAACCATGCTGCCAGCTAATACTCTTACACCGTTTTCAATCGTCATGTTGCTAACCTCCGTTGTTGTTTGTTCAGAACTATACGCCTGAAAATTAGCTTTGTCTAATGTAAATTCAACTAAATTCAAAATGACTAAATAAGAATTGACTAATATAATTATTTTTGTATTATCTCGTTAAATTTTAGTTAGAGGATTCGCCATGCCAGAACCCACCACCATCAAGATTGAAATGGATGAAATGAAGAAAAATGCCGAAGAAGTGGCTGAATTACTGCGTGTGATGGCTCATCCAGAACGATTAATGGTGCTGTGCCAATTGACGCAGAGTGAGATGGGCGTCGGGCAGCTTCAACAAGGTTCGACGTTGAGTCAATCGGCCTTTTCACAACACCTTACTGTGCTGCGAAAGCACGGCATTATTCAAGCGCGCAAAGAATCGCAACAGGTGTTTTATCGCTTGGCGGACAGTCGGATCACGGCGTTGATTCAAAGTTTACAGAATGTGTTTTGTCGATAAATAAGTAGAGGAAAGTATGACGTTTTCTATTCCTTGGGATTCGTTAATTGGAGGGATGCTTTTAGGGATTTCAGCGACATTGATGTTGCTTATGAACGGAAAGATCGCAGGCATCAGTGGTATTTTGACGGGCTTGTTAACGCCTAAATCGCGGGATTTTGCATGGCGACTGCTGTTTGTGGTGGGCATGATTTCCGGTGGTGTGATCGGCGTAAAGCTCTTAGGCCATGCTGTGCCGACCGATTTTGGTGTGAGCGGTATTGTGCTTGCGACGGCAGGTTTATTGGTGGGCGTGGGGACACGACTGGCCAATGGCTGCACCAGTGGACACGGGATCTGCGGCATTGGTCGCTTCTCTAAGCGATCCATCGTGGCGACTTGTGTGTTTATGGTGGTTGCTGCTGTCACTGTTTTCGTTCGTCTTCATCTGATGTAAGTGAGTGGTTATGAATAAGCTGTTGTTTCGAGCAACTTCGCTCGTCGCTGGCCTGTTATTTGGCTTAGGAATGGTGGTATCTGGCATGGCGGATCCCGCTAAAGTGATCGGCTTTTTGGATGTGGCAGGCACTTGGGACCCCAGTTTGATGTTTGTGATGGGCGGTGCGTTAGCGGTATTCATGCCTGCTTATTTCTTACTCATCAAACCCAAAGCCAAGCCTGTTAACGCAGAAGTGTTTTGTCTGGCCAACAACACCAAGATTGATCGTCGCTTGATCTCAGGCTCAGTGATCTTCGGTTTAGGGTGGGGGTTGGTCGGCATCTGTCCGGGGCCCGTTGTCTCAAGTCTTGCGTTAGGCAATCTCGGTGCATGGGTATTTTTCCCTGCCATGATGGTTGGCTTAGGTGCAACTAATTTATTGATCTGTATTAGAAATCGTAAAGAAAGCCAAACACAAACCGCCTAATGCAACTAGGCTATTAGGCAGTATCTAGGCAATCACTCTCTGACCCGCTTGACGCGTTCGCGATACCGTGTGGCAACAAGCGGGAAAGTAGAATCTGCGAGGGAAGAGGATGAAAGCGTTAAGTTGGAGTATCGCACTGGTGCTTGCCAGTTCGGCCTATGCTCAAAATCAGGACAGTAACGAACGGTTTACTGTAAAAACAGAGTCGATCTCGCAGATAGTCGAATTGGACGGTGTGGTGCAGCCGGTCAATCAAGGCTCGTTAGCCGCGCAAACCTCAGGGCGAGTGGTTGGCTTATACGTCGATGTGAATGATTTCGTAAAAAAAGATCAGGTGCTTTTGGAGATCTCGGCGGTTCAGCAATCGGCCGCATTGGATGCCGCGCAAGCTCAATTGGCGAGTGCCACGGCACAAAACCGTGAAGCACAAGCCCAGCTCAATCGTTATCGTCAACTGTTCCCCAAAGGCGCGATTTCCAAAGATCAAATGGACAGCGCCGAAGCGCGGGCACGCAGTGCCGATGCCGCAGTGAAATCGGCACAAGCGGCGGTAGAACAAGCCAAAGAATCGCTAGGTTATACCAACATCACCGCACCTTATGATGGCATTGTTACTCAGCGCATGGTGGAACTGGGTGAAACCGTTGCACCGGGCACACCCCTGCTCCGCGGTTTTTCGCTCGATGAATTACGGGTTGAAACAGAAATTCCGCAGCGTTATCAGCCTTATGTGGCAGATGTCTCTCAATTTACCGTGCGCACTGCGCAAGGTGAGCAGCTGAAACCCGTCGAATTTAGCTTGTTTAGCTACGCCGATCCGCAATCGCACACCTTTAAAACTCGCCTTGAACTGCCGCAAAACAGCGCTGCTCTGGTGCCGGGCATGTGGGTAAAAACCGAATTTAATTATGGTCAGCGTGAAGTCTTAGTGGTGCCGAGCAGCGCCGTGTTACGTCGTGCCGAATTGAGCGCGGTGTACCGAGTCAATAACGGCCAACGTGCACTGAATCCTGTACGTCTGGGGCAAGTCTATGGTGACTACGTTGAAGTGCTTTCTGGGCTTGAATTAGGTGATGTGGTCGCTACACAGGCCGTCACAGCAAAAGGTGAATGATATGGAAAGTCGACTCGGTATTTCGGGTCGCATCGCTGCGGCCTTTCAAAATTCAGCCATGACACCACTGCTTGCCTTAGTCGGTTTGCTGATGGGGTTATTTGCGGTCATGGTGACGCCGAAAGAAGAAGAGCCGCAGATTGATGTGACGTTTGCGGATGTCTATATTCCGTTTCCCGGCGCTTCCCCTCGTGAAGTGGAAAGTTTGGTGACAACGCCCGCAGAGCAGGTGATCTCTGAGATTGAAGGGATTGATAAAATCTACTCATTCTCTCAACCGGATGGCGCGATGATCGTTGCCATTTTCAAAGTGGGTGTGCCACGTAATGATGCGGTGGTGCGCATCTACAACAAACTCTATTCCAATAAAGATTGGATGCCGCAAGGTGTTGGCGTGGGTGAGCCCATTATCAAACCGAAAGGAATTGAAGATGTACCGATTGTCACCATCACCTTGGCGGATAAGAGTGATCGCTTCGATCAGCAGCAACTGACGCAAGTGGCGCACGGTTTAGAAACCGAGCTCAAGCGCATTCCGGGCACGCGTGATATCTACACGGTGGGTGGACAAAATACCATTGTTGATGTGCGTCTTGACCCCGCCAAAATGAACGGCTTTGGCATCACCTTAGATCAACTCAATCAAAGTCTGCCGGCGGCGAATCAAAGTTCACCGATGCTGCGTTTAACCCATGATAACCAAGAGTTTCCGGTGCAAGTTGGCCAGTTTTTAACTCGGGTGGAAGAGGTCAAACAACTGGTGGTTGGGTTACATAACGGCAAGCCCGTTTATTTGGAAGATATTGCGAGCGTATCCTTTGGGGTTAATACGCCTACTCAAAATGTGTGGACAGGCGATCGCGACGGTATTCATCCAGCGGTCACCATTGCAATTGCTAAAAAAGGTGGGGAAAACGCAGTCGATGTCGCTAGAGCGGTGGAAGCACGTTTAGTCAGCCTTGAAAATCAGCTGATCCCACAAGGAATTGATGTCGATATTACTCGCGATTACGGACAAACCGCCGCCGATAAAAGCAACACCTTGATGGGTAAACTCGCTTTCGCGACGACCGCGGTGGTGATTTTGGTGCTGCTGACCATGGGCTGGCGTGAAGCGCTGGTGGTCGGTATGGCTATCATTGTCACCCTGATGATTACTCTATTCGCCTCTTGGGCATGGGGTTTTACACTCAATCGTGTGTCGCTGTTCGCGTTGATTTTCTCCATCGGTATCTTGGTCGATGATGCGATTGTGGTGGTGGAGAACATTCACCGGCATATGGCGATGGGCAAACGCAAGTTATCGGAGCTCATTCCCCCTGCGGTGGATGAAGTCGGCGGACCAACCATTCTCGCCACTCTTACCGTTATTGCGGCCTTGTTGCCGATGGCGTTTGTGTCGGGTTTGATGGGGCCGTACATGAGTCCAATTCCAATCAACGCTTCAATGGGCATGCTGATTTCTCTGGCCGTGGCTTTTGTGCTTTCCCCTTGGCTGGCGGGTAAATTCCTTAAGGCTGGGCATCATCAAGAAGAAGGCAAAGCGGCGAATGGCATTTTCCACAAAATCATGTCGCCGTTTGTTACTGCGCCAAAGCAGGGGCGTAACCGGCTGTTTTTGCTGCTGACCATTTTGGCGCTGATTGCTGGTTCCGTACTGCTGCCAGTGTTCCAAGCCGTGGTGTTGAAAATGCTGCCGTTTGATAACAAGTCGGAATTCCAGATTGTGCTGGATATGCCCGAAGGCAGTTCGCTAGAAAAAACGCAGCGGGTCTTGTTTGAGATGGGGGCGGCACTGAATGACGTTCCTGAAGTGCGGGATTACCAAATCTATGCCGGAACGGCCGCGCCAATTAACTTCAACGGTTTAGTGCGACATTATTTTATGCGTAACCAAGCGCATCAAGGCGATATTCAAGTCAACTTACTCGGGCGTAAAGAGCGCGACAGAGATAGCCACACCATCGCCAGCCAACTTCGCCCGCAACTGAATGAAATTGCGCAGCGCTTTGGCGGCAAAGTGAAAGTGGTGGAAGTACCGCCGGGGCCGCCGGTTTGGTCGCCGATTCTGGCGGAAGTGTATGGCCCAACTCAAGAAATTCGTAACGAAGCAGCACGCCAAGTGCGTGAAATTTTCCGTGAAACAAAAGATATTGTTGACGTGGACATGTACTTGCCGGAAAGGCATGAAAAATGGCAGGTGGTGATTGATCGCAGCAAGGCCGCACATCTGCAGGTGCCTTATGCCTCAATTGTCGATGCGTTGGCGACCGCGGTGGGCGGCAAACCCATCACTTACTTGCACAGTGAACACAGCAAGTACCCGATTCCGATCCAGATTCAAGCCACTGAAACCGCAAAGGTGCGTTTAGAGCAGGTGCTGAATATGAAAGTCGGTAGCCCAAACGGTCACGCTTATCCGCTTTCCGATCTGGTTGAGGTGCGCCAAACCCGCATGGATGATTACATCGTCCACAAGAACTTGGTGCCTATGGTGATGGTGGTCGGCGATATGTCAGGCGAGCTGGATAGCCCACTGTACGGCATGTTTGAGATTGGTTTTGCGCTGGATGAGCAAATGGGATTGGCGCAGTACTACATCCATCAACCCGATGGCCTAAGCGGTGTTGCGGTAGCGTGGGATGGTGAATGGACGGTGACTTACGAAACCTTCCGCGATATGGGTATTGCTTACGCAGTGGGTATGGTGCTGATTTATCTGCTGGTAGTCGCGCAGTTCAAATCTTACCTCGTGCCACTGATTATCATGGCTCCGATCCCGCTGACTATCATCGGCGTCATGCCCGGTCATGCCTTGCTAGGGGCGCAATTTACTGCCACCTCCATGATTGGGATGATAGCGCTGGCGGGGATCATTGTGCGTAACTCAATCTTGTTGGTGGACTTTATTAACCAGCAAGTGGCTCATGGCATTGAATTCTCTGAGGCGGTCATTCAATCAGCGGCGGTACGGGCCAAACCGATTATGCTGACGGCGTTGGCGGCCATGATTGGTGCGGTGTTTATCCTCGATGATCCTATCTTTAATGGTTTGGCGATCAGCTTGATCTTCGGGATTTTCGTCTCCACCGTACTGACCTTGTTAGTGATCCCAGTGCTCTATTATGTGGTGATGCGTAAACGCTTCGCGGCACATTAACCCAGAGTGACGAGACAATTTATGGATAGAGGCTGGCCACTGGAGTCAGCCTCTTTTTTTGATTAACGAGCCAGAAACGGCGATTGAAAAGTGTTAAAGGGTTTTCAAACCTCATTTTCAAGGCTGCATTATCAAATAATTTTTGAAAATGAATTAAGCAGAGGGTGGTTTCTTGTTTGGAGTCAGTCAGATATCTTAGCGTCATCTCGAAAGACATCATCCTTAGGAGTGAAACATGAACATTGTACAAGCGTCGCAGTCTCGCTATTCCACCAAAGCGTTTGACGCCAGCCGCAAGCTATCTGAACAGCAAGTCGCCGATCTCAAAGAGTTGGTACGCATGAGTGCCTCTAGCGTGAACTCACAACCTTGGCATTTTATTTTGGCCGGCAGTGATGAAGGCAAAACACGCATTGCCAAAGCCACGCAGGGCGGTTTTTCGTTTAACGAGCGCAAAATTTTAGATGCCTCGCACGTGATGGTGTTCTGCGCCAAAACCAGCATTGATGACGCGTATCTGCTCTCTCTGCTGGAGAACGAAGATAAAGATGGCCGTTTTGCGAATGAAGAAGCCAAAACTGGCATGCATGGCGCGCGTAGCTACTTTGTAAACTTGCACCGTGAAAATCTGAACGATGCTGAGCACTGGATGCAAAAACAAGTTTACCTCAACGTGGGTACACTGCTGCTTGGTGCTGCAGCCATGGGCATTGATGCGGTGCCGATTGAAGGCTTTGATGCTCAAGTGCTAAACGAAGAGTTTGGCTTAACCGAAAAAGGCTTCAACAGTGTGGTGATTGTGCCACTAGGTTTCCACAGTGAAGACGACTTCAACGCCAAACTGCCTAAATCACGTTGGCCGGCGGAAGCGGTCTTTACCGAGCTGTAAGTTATGATCCATTTACTCGCAGAAATCAAAGCCTTCCCCGATTCAGCGCAGCAAGTGCAAGCGCTGCTCGAAGCGCTCCTTGAGCCTAGTCGCAATGAAGAGGGGTGTTGTCAATATGAGCTGTATCGTGACAACTCGATTGAGGGGCTGTTTTTAATGCAGGAAATTTGGTGCTCGGAAGAGAGCTTGCAAAAGCACCAACAGAGCGACCATTTCCAGCATTTTCAGCAAAAGATCGGTGAGCGCGAGATGTTGGAATACCTGCAGTTACGCCCACTGACTTTTGTCGGCTAACGAGGATTTTGCTCTCGCTCTTGAATGGCTGTCAGCACCGCACGTCGTTGTTGGCAGCCTTTTTCACGAATGAACTCCTGAAAAGCGCGAATGGTTGGAGTGATCAAACGTCGATCGGCACACACCATATAAATGGGTACAGGGCCGCTTTCCCATTCCGGCAAAATCCGCACTAAACGCCCATCAATAATGTCCTGACTGATGTCCATCAGCGATTTATTGGCAATGCCTTTGCCTTTTACCGCCAATCTGTGTACCACTTCTCCATCATTACAGGCAGGATTGCCTTGCACCACCACACTGTGCGTTTCGCCATTGCGGCTCAAAATCCATTTGTTGTGCAGCGTATCGGCCAGCATAAAGCACAGACAGTTGTGATGCTGTAAATCGTCAGGATGCAGAATGGGCGGGTGAGTGGCCAAATACTCTGGCGAAGCACACAATACGCGCTCGTTAGAATCGCACAGCAACATGGCGACCAAATTGGAATCGGCGGGCTGACCATAACGAATCGCGATATCGACCGGATTGGCGTACATATCCGTCAGACGATCAGAGAGATCCAGTTTCATCGTGACATTCGGGTGCAGCGCGATAAATTCATCAATCCAGTCGAGCAGCAAATTACGCCCCAAATCGGAAGGCGCGCTGATGTGCAGTTGCCCAGCCAACTGGCCACGCGCACAAGCGATCTGATCCAAACCCTCTTGCAAGGTGGCCAGCGCGGTTTGGGTTTTGGCAAGAAAGATTTCGCCCTCATGAGTTAAACGAATATGTCGCGTCGAGCGCACAAACAGCGGAAATTGCACTTGCTCTTCCAAGCGGCGGATCGCAGCGCTCACGGCGGCGGTTGTGAGTGATAAGCTGTTGGCCGCTTTAGAAAAACTGCCTTGGCGCGCCGTTTCGACAAACAAATTCAAATCATTGAGTGCTTTCATCTTTCTAGCCTATTGAGCGAGTTCTAGAGTGGCATCCATCGATTGAAGGATCTCCACGGCCTGATACGCTTGCCAACGCTGCTCTGCGCCCGCATCACCGCCTTGTGCTTTGCGCTGATAGTGCTGTTGCAACTGCTGTAAATAACGCTGCGCGATCTTTGATTGATCTGTGTCGCTGACTTGCCACAGCGATTCACCGACCAAAGAGAGAGGGTGAGAGCAAGCCCCCGAACAGGGAGAGATCTGCACATGCAGCAGCTCATAAATGCGTTGGTTTTCTTCCACTAGAAGTTCGCATTTCAGCTCCGCATTCAGCGCGATTAACTGTTCGCGCAAGGTATAAGTGTGGTGAACCGGGCACAGCAGCAGATCAAACGTCATGTTTGGTTGACGCTTGGCAAGCTCGGCAATAAATTCCGTCATCAAATCTCCGCCTACTCCGGCGATGATGACGAGATGCGATCCGGCGTTGGCTTCGAGTGGCAAATCGCGTACATCAAGACAGTAAGTGCGCCAGCGTGGTGAATCGGTCGTGGCAGGAAAATAGCGGGTTAAATCGAGCGTCACCTTCTCAATCAAAGACGGAACGATATCGACAAAATGCACTGTGCTGCTTGGGTGCTGTTTGAGCAACGCCGCGCCGAGTAAGCCGTGGTCGCAGCAGCAATCCCAAATATGGTCGTAGTCGCGCTTTACCTGTTGGACTAACTGAGTCAGCCGTTTTCCTAATTTCATGCCGTACCTACATGCGGTAACTAAAAGAAGCCGCCGCTATCGGCCGCCGAATTAAAACAGAGGCGGCCATTTTACTCAGGTTCGGAAAAATGTTGCAGAGAAAATAACAAACTGGTTAATGAGCAGTTCTTCTTAACGGGAGAGTGATTTATAGTGGTTGCCTGTAACCTGTTCTGACAAAAGGAAATGTCATGGCGGCTTTGTTTTTCAAGTGCTTGCTTGGAGCGCTTGCGGTGTTGATCATTGCCCTGTTATCCAAAACCAAAAGCTTTTTTATTTCTGGCCTTGTGCCGCTGTTTCCCACCTTTGCTTTAATCGCCCATTACATTGTTGGCACCGAACGCACCATGGAAGATCTACGCACTACCGCGCTGTTTGGGCTGTATTCGCTTATCCCGTATGCGGCGTATCTTCTTGCGGTGTATTACTTTAGTTACCGCCTGAGCCTTACTGGCACTCTGGTTTGTGCCACCTTGGTTTGGCTGGTATTTGCTGCACTTTTACTGATGGGTTGGACTCGTTTACACCCGAGCATGGCCTAAGCTCACTCGCCATCATGAAACGGATTTAAGGAGAAAGCTGTGTCTGTAGAAAAAACCGAGCCTGTAGAAAAAAACGTGTCTGTAGAGAAAACGCCAACAAGATTGCCCGTGGCCGAATGTGTCTCTTTTTTGCTGGTCAAAGAGGGCAGTTGTCTGCTCGAACGTCGCTCAGCAACCAAAGCGAGCGATCCTAATATCATCGCGATCCCCGGTGGGCATATCGAAGCGGGAGAAAACCAAGCGCAAGCGTTGCAGCGTGAAGTGCAAGAAGAGTTAGGCGTGGACGCTACGCGCAGCGTTTATCTCTGCTCGCTCTATCATCCGACAGAATTTGAGCTGCAACTGCTGCACTATTACGTGGTGGATCAATGGCAAGGTGAGATCGCCTGCCACGAAGCGGACGAAGTTTTTTGGACGCCGATTGCGCCAAGCGCGGTGGAAACCATTGCCGATAAAATCGCGATTGAAGAGTTCCAACGCCTGTATCCACGCTATCTGGCGCTTTAAATTCGCGCTCAATCATTCGTCAAGGAGAGACTATGCCGTTAACTCGATTAACTTTGCAGGATGAAGCGGCGTTTGCCGAGTTCTTCCAAGATTTTCAGCGCAACGACCCGATCAATTGTGATTTTTACCGCCAAGGCGATGAGAATTTTGCCGACTACGTGCAACTGCTGGATGACCACGCCCACGGCCAAAACCTGCCTTGTGGCTACGTCCCTTGCAGCTATTTTTGGTATCAGGACCAACAAGGCAAGATTTTGGGTGCGCT
The DNA here is from genome assembly GCF_008369605.1 of Vibrio cholerae. Classification (NCBI taxonomy): domain Bacteria; kingdom Pseudomonadati; phylum Pseudomonadota; class Gammaproteobacteria; order Vibrionales; family Vibrionaceae; genus Vibrio; species Vibrio cholerae. Next base: position 74,580 of record NZ_CP043556.1, on the reverse strand, counting down.
GCGTTTGCGCCACCACATTGATACGCCATTTCTTACTAACGAAGCGGGGCATATTGGCTACGATGTTGCACCCAGTGCACGCCGCAAGGGCATTGGCCGCGAAATGTTGCGCCTTGGATTGATAGAAGCCAAACGCTTAGGTTTAAAACGCGTGTTGCTGGTTGCCGATAGCGATAATCACGCATCACGCCGAGTGATTGAAAGCAACGGCGGTGTGTTTGAAAGCACGATCACTGGAGAGTATTTCCCCTCTTTACTGACACGCTACTGGATTGACCTTTAACCACAAGGACGTGAGATGAAAATTGCGATTCTGGATGATTACCAAAATGTGGTGCGTGGCTTAAACGCCTTCCAATGCTTACAAGGGCATGACGTCACCGTATTCAATGACAGCCTGAGTGATGAAACGGTATTGATTGAGCGACTGGAACCTTTTGAGGCTTTAGTGCTGATCCGCGAGCGCACCCCAATCACTGAGAATCTTCTGGCTCATCTGCCGAATTTGAAACTCATCAGCCAGACCGGAAAAGTCAGCAACCATATTGATGTGCCTCTGTGTGAGCGTTATGGCGTGACCGTGTTAGAAGGCATCGGCTCTCCCGTTGCCCCAGCGGAGCTGTGCTGGGGTTTAATCCTTGCCGCTTCGCGCCATTTGCCAAGTTATATCGGGCAGTTACACGCAGGTCATTGGCAACAAAATGGCGGATTAGGCTTAGGTCGAACCCTCTCTGGTCGCACTTTAGGCATTTGGGGTTTAGGCAAAATCGGTCAGCGCATTGCTCAATTTGGTCACGTATTTGGAATGCCAGTCTTGGTGTGGGGCAGTGAAGCCTCGCGGCAAAAAGCGCTTGAGTTGGGCTATCAAGCCGCCACCGATAAAACCGAATTTTTTGCTAAAGCCGATGTGCTTTCACTGCACTTACGTTTGAATGACGCCACGCGTGGCATCGTAACCAAACAAGATCTGCTTGCCATGAAACCCGATTCGCTGTTTGTGAATACCAGCCGAGCGGAGTTAGTGGAATCGGGCGCACTCTACTCAGTGATGCAGGCTAACCCAACGCGCCAAGCCGCGGTCGATGTGTACGAAAACGAGCCCGCGTTACCCAGCAGTGAGCCGCTGCTGAGTTTGCCCAATGTGCTGTGCGCGCCGCATCTCGGTTATGTGGAGAAAAACAGCTACGAGATCTACTTTCAGGCCGCGTTTGAGAATGTGGTCAAGTTTGCTCACTCGGTCGCAAAAGCGTGACTGAGCGATAAGGCCTAAAGGAAACACAGCATGTCCGAAAGAGCTTCTTTCACACTCTTTATTCAAATCTTGATTATCGCCGCCGTGGCCGCGGGGGCAGGGATGCTACTCTCCATCCCTCTTTCTGAAATGTTTATTGCCTCGGGTTTGGTTATTGTGCTGCACAAGAAGCGTTGGCTAACTATTCATACGCCGCCGTGGCTGCTGCTATTTGTGCAAGTCGTGCTTGGGATCAGTGTCGGTGCGACCATCAGTTTGAGTGAGCTAGGTACCACCTTAACCTTGCCGGTGATCGTGGGGTTGGTGTGCTGTTTAACGCTGCAAATCATCAGTAGCTATTTGTGGCTAACCAAAAAAGAGGGGTGGACGCCGTTTGAATCTCTACTCGGTGCCGTACCGGGTGCGATGGCCGCGATTTTGGTGATCAGCGAATCAAGCGAAAAGCCTTCCGCCAAAGTGGTCTATTCCCACTCTGTGCGCCTGATGATCCTCACTTTGTTGGCACTGTTGATCTCCAACAGCGCGCCGGATAGCGCATCCGTAGACGGCAGCTTGACCGTTTACGCTTGGTTTATTTTCTTGGCTCTAGCGTTGATGAGTTTGCTACTGGGTAAAGCTTCCACCTTACTCGGCATTCCTGCGCCTTATATGTTGGCAGCGTTACTCATCACCGCCAGCTTTAATGGCTTTGCCACCGGCATTGATATGCAACTGCCGAAATGGATGGTGATATTCGCCACCGCTTTACTCGGCATTTTGATCGGCTCACGCATTGCCGATACCACACTGCGCGAAGCCATGGCATATTCCCGCGCAGGGGTAATGGTCACCATGATTGGCCTTTTGGTCGCGGTGGGTGTCTCCGGTGTCTTTTCTATTTTGATCGATAAATCATGGGTAGTGCTGCTGCTTTCTTGGGTTCCCGGCAGTGTAGAAGCCATGACCGCCGTCGCCTTGTTACTCGGCATGGAACCGGCGTTTGTGATGATTAACCACGCTCTGCGCCTGTTGTTGCTCTACTCGCTGCCCGCCATGCTGAAAAAGCAGTTAGAGGAGTTGAGAGGGAGGTGATGGGGGAATTCTTGAGTAAGAGCTAGCTGATGTGGTCAGTTCAGAAATGCCCCATTCTAATTTTACTCTGCTTGACTTCTCGCTTCGTTAAATCTTCATTTGTAGTGGCTTTGGTTTAGCCGCGACTATTGAGCTTCTCTTTCTGGGCTAACGAGGCGGACGGTTACTCAGCCTGCTTGCTCCTTAACATATCAATACGTTAGCGTGATTTTTGGATTGGAGTCCATGTTCGCATAGGATATCCTGTAACAGTTGGTAATCTTTTTATATATGCGTATTGAAGGAAACGTAGCGATGTACATCGAAAGAGTTAATATTTACAACTATAAATGTTACTACGGAAAGTTCTCTATCGAGTTTAACAAAGGTGTGAATATCCTTGTTGGGGATAATGGTTCAGGAAAATCAACCATTCTTGAAGCAATTCATTTGGCTCTTAGTGGAATATTACACGGCAAATACTTAAAGAATGAACTAAGCCAGTATTTATTCAATTGCAAAGCGGTGTCTGAGTACCTAGGCCAAGTGAACGATGGTGGTAGTACTACTTTACCTGAAATATGCATCGAGGTTATTTTCGACAAAGACAGTGTCCCTAAATTTAAGGGAACAGGAAACAAAGAACGGAGTGATGCTTGTGGCGTGTCATTCAAAGTCGAATTCGATGATACCTATGCAGAAGAGTACTCTGAGCTCATAAAGAGTGGAGGGAAGCTTAATACACTACCTATTGAGTATTATAAGGTTTCATGGACATCTTTCGATAGAGATTCAGTTACATCTAGAAGCATCCCTATTAAGTCTGTTCTAATCGACTCATCCTCAAACAAGTACCAAAATGGTTCAGATGTATACATTTCAAGAATCATCAGAAACGAGTTGGAGGACAAAGAGAAGGTCAAGTTATCTCAGGCATACAGAAAAATGAAGGATAGCTTTACTGAAGAGGAAGCAGTGAAGAGAATTAACGAGAAGATTGATAAAAAGTCAAAAGTTCAAGGGGAACACCTTAATATATCTGTTGATCTTTCTACTCAAAATTCTTGGGAGTCTAGTTTGATGACCTACCTTGGAGACATTCCGTTCCATCAGGTAGGTAAAGGCTCCCAGTGCGTGATAAAAACAAATCTTGCATTGGGTCATCAAAAGACTAAAGAAGCAAGTCTACTATTGATAGAAGAACCAGAAAACCATTTATCGCACTCTAAGTTAAATTACTTATTAAAAGAAATCATAGATGGTGTGAGTGATAAGCAAGTGATCATTTCAACGCATAGCAGTTTCGTAGCTAATAAACTAGGCCTTGAAAATCTTCTTCTCCTAAATAACCATAAAGTCACAAGGTTTACATATTTATCAAAAGACACTTTCGATTTCTTTAAGAAACTGCCGGGCTATCAAACCTTACGCCTGATTCTTTGTAAAAAAGCAGTGCTCGTTGAAGGTGATTCCGATGAATTAATTTTTCAAAGAGCTTATATGGATGCAAATAACGGAGCATTGCCTATCGAGCATGGTTTTGATGTGATATCTGTAAAACTTACATTCAAACGCTTTTTAGAAATAGCTGACAAAATTGATAAAAAAGTGGCAGTAATCACTGATAACGATGGTAATTACGACAATACGATCACCAAAAAGTATGAGGATTACCTTGAACACGCACACATCTCCATTTTTGCAGATGATCGTAATGACTTAAACACACTTGAGCCACAGTTTGCTGATGCAAACAAGGATGTATTACCCGCCTTATGCAAAGCCCTTGAACTGAATGTGAAAGAGTTTAATACCGTTGAAAAACTATCAGCAAAGCTACAAACACAAAAAACCAGTTGGTCTCTAAAGGTTTTTGAATCAAAAGATAAGTTTAGCTATCCAGAATACATCACTAAAGCAGTGGAGTGGTGTAATGAATAACAATCGCCTTGTAATTGCTGCTGCGGGATCTGGGAAAACAACGCTTTTAGTTAAAACGGCAGTAGAAAATCCTAATAAGTCAATTTTGATAACAACTTACACTGAATCAAATGAGCAGGAAATAAGAGATAAGTTTGTTAAAGAAGTCAGAACTGTACCGCCTAATGTCACGATTATCACATGGTTTTCATTCCTTCTTAAGCATTGGGTTAGGCCATATCAGTGCAAATTGAATGACTCTATAGCGAATGAAAGTATTGGGTTTATTCTGGTTAATACGCGCTCTGGCCTTAAGTATAAAAACAAGGATGGTAAAGGTGTATACTGGTCAGAAAAAGATAACTTCAAAAATTATTACTTCACTAAAGACTTCAAGCTCTACTCCGATAAAATATCCAAGTTTTGTTTTGAAGCCAATAAAGCAAGCAAGCAAGCAGTAATTAACCGAATATCAGCCCTATATGACATGATTTTTATAGATGAAGTGCAAGATCTTGCTGGGTTTGATTTAGAGTTGATCAAGCTTCTATTTAAGTCAAAATCAGAGGTTATGTTAGTTGGAGACCCAAGACAAGTTACCTACAAGACTCACCATACAACTAAGTATTCCGACTATGGAAACGGGAATATCAAAGGATTTGTGACATCTGATAAAACGTTGGGTAAATGGATATCTTGCGAAGTTGATGAAACAACACTGATTAAATCACACCGCTGTCATCAGGATATTTGTGACTACTCTTCTAAACTCTATCCTCAATTTAAAGCTGTTGATGCATGCCAGTGCAATGACTGCCGAAGAGAAAAAATCCTGCACCAAGGGGTTTTCATCGTCCCTAAGCACCTTTGTTCAGAATACTTAAAGACATATCAGCCAATGCAACTTCGCTGGAGCGCTAGATCCAAAGTTAATCCATCATATGAAGTTATGAACTTTGGCGAGTCTAAAGGGCTGACTGTTGATAGAGCTTTTATTTACCCAACCAAGGATATGGTCAATTGGATACGTAATCCCGAACGACCAGAATTACTTAAGAATCCCACTCGTGCAAGACTATACGTAGCGTTGACTCGTGCGCGCCACAGTGTGGCTATTGCGTTAGACCCTGAGGAAGGTGAAGTGTTCAAAGGAGCTACGATATATCAATAGAAAGGAAGATATCCATATCTTTTGGATTACGAACACTCAGGCAAATTGTATTAATTCGCCTTATTCGATAACACGTTTCTGTCCATAAACGCGTTATCCATTCACGTTCAGCCACAAAATCCAAATGACCGCAAATCCAGTTCCCTCCCTTTCTAGGGGAGGGTTAGGGTGGGGTATTTTAGTTATCGCTGACCTAAAAATCGCACACAGTTGAGTAAGGCTGGCGTGAAATACCCCCTCCCATCCTCCCCTAAAAGGGGGAGGGGCACGAAGTATTTTCGCTATTGCTAACGTAAAGAGTGAATGTGGTTTAGTTAGGCTGGTGTGAAATACCCCCTCCCATCCTCCCCCTAAAAGGGGGAGGGGCATAAAGCATTTTCGTTATCGCTCACGTAAAAAGTGAACGCGGTTTAGCTTTTCACCTTCAATCGATTTTTATTATCTCGATTGGCGATTACTTGTGCTTGATCGTCGATCTCACCGAGGCTTTTGGCTAAACGGTCATACAGCACAACATTGACGGTGGCGGCGAGGTTCATACAGCCGTGGGTGGGCACGTAAACCACATGATGCGCTTGATCGACCACTTCTTGCGGCAGCGAACCATCTTCGGGGCCAAACAGATAAATCGCTTGTTCTGGATGCGTAAAGTGAGGCAGCGCGGTTGCACCTACCGCCAGCTCGACACAGACGATTTTGACTTCACTATCCAATCCCGCGGTGAGATCGTCCATCTCGACCAATCCAATACGTTCATGGCTATTTTGAGTATCGGTCTGAAATTTCACGGCGCGAGCATAACGTGTACCGTTGTAACGCACTTGAGTGGCGTTGTAGCAGCCAGCAGCACGCATTACTGCGCCGACATTGGTTGGGCTTTTCGGGTTGTGCAATCCAATAATTACGGTGGAAGAGGTGGTCATTGCGGTGGTTCTACTTCTGTGTTGCTTTGATTTGAGCTTGGCTCTCGAATGGCGCGATTGTCGCTCTAACACGAGAGAAAAGCCAGTTGATCGCTCCATCTGAGCATTGACTCAGGAGAATTCATTAAGCAATCGATTGCTAATTTTGCTTTTGTTCGGTGGCGATAAATGGCTCAATCAGAGTAAATCGTGCGCAAACGATTGATCGTGTGAATGTTTGTGGGAGCAAGGTCACTAAAATCATTGTTACAAATTGTTGATAATAGTTATCAATTGCATCAGTATTCGTGCTTTATTTTTGACAAGGATCAAATTATGCAGTTGAAACCTCTGTTCACTCTTCTTCCTGTCGTTTTGAGTAGTGTCGTTCAAGCACAAGAGAATAACGAGCAAGCCGTCGATGAAACCGTTACGGTTCATGGTCAATCGATTCCCACCGATCAACGTACTCGTTCTGATTTAGATAAAGTGCGCGGTATTGCCAACGCGGATATTTTTTCCGGCATCACGAGTGTGCAGAGTAATAACATGCACAATGAAGCGGGGGCATTGGATATTGGCATCCGTGGTGTGCAGGGCGAGGGGCGTGTGCCGATCTTTATTGATGGGAGTTTGCAATCCACTCATACCTCTCGTGGCTATCAAGGGGTGAGTGATCGCACTTATATTGATACCGATTTGCTCAGTTCATTGACCGTCAATAAAGGGGCAACGATTGAGAGTTCACCTTATGCCAGTGGCGCGGTGGGCGGTGTGGTGAATGCCACAACATTGGGTATCAAAGACATCATCAAAGATGATCAAGCCTTCGGTGTGGTACTGAAAGCACGCGCCAATAACCATAACCGGACGCCTGATGTTTCGGGTGATTATTCGGAACAAGGCCAATACGCGCTTGATGAGCGAGGTGAGCATTCTGCATTTAAACACGGTTCACTTATGCTTGGATTGGGTTATCAGGCCGAATCGTTCAATACGGTACTGGCGTACAGTAAGCGTTCAAAAGGCAATCACTTCGCTGGCAAGAAAGGTTATGAGGAGTATCAAGAGCCTGTTGTTGGGCAAGGGCAAGAAGTCGTCAATACCAGTTTTGAGAGTGACTCTTGGCTGTTCAAACTCGCGAGCGACACTGGCACGGCACACAATGCCGATTTTAATTACCGTCACCATGCGCAAAAAGCGGGTGAAGTGCTGATGGCGTATTGGTACAAATCTTCAGAAGATTGGGAAGGGAACCCATACCCCGATGGCAAAGACAGAATGCCGCAGTGGGGGCTAGGAACCGCCAAAGTGAATACCTACAGCGCCAATTACTATTACCAACCGGATCATCCTTGGCTCAATTTAAATGCTAACTTTTGGTACACCGAGGCTGATCTGGCGCAATACAATGGGCTTTGGGCGCTAGGAACCAACGCGGAGCAATATTTTCATGCATATCACAATGATCGCTCTGGTCTGAGCCTGACCAATGAAACCTTACTGACTCAGTGGCCAGTCAGGCTGAATTATGGTTTGGCTCAGCAGAATGAGCGTTTATCTCCTGAAGAAGATGGGCAAACCCGCTTTACCAAGACGGTGACTTCCCGCCACGGAAAACGCACGGCGCAGAACCTGTTTGCAAATGCGGATATCGATTACTCGCCGTTGAGAGTTCAGCTTGGCCTCAATCTGCACAATGCCAAGTCAACCGATTATCAAACCAAGCAGCAGTTAGACTACAAGGAGAAGCTCGATCTGCTCAGTGAGTTCACCTACGCCTTAACACCTAGCACTCAGCTGTTTTTGAAATCCTCACGCACTTATCGTATGCCGAGCTTGTATGAAACAACGCTATCAAATGAGGTGTTCAGCTATAACCCATACAACCCGATCAAACCGGAACAAGCGTGGAACAATGAGGTTGGCGTGCAATTTATTGCGTCGGACAGTTTGCTGCAGGATGATCGTTTGAATCTGTCGGTGTCCTATTTCCGCAACAGTATTAAAGACTTCATTTCAGGTGGACGATTGGCGAAAACCCCGGGTATGTCTGAATGGCAGGCGAACTTTACTTTCACCAATTATGATAAGTTGCAACTCTCTGGTTGGGAGTTGGGTGCGCATTACCAATATGCTTGGTTGTACACCCACTTCGCGGCGACCTTATACAGCGAGACAAAGATTTGTTCCGTTCAACAAGCGCAATACGCGGAGAGTGATACCTGTAATTCGCTCGGATTTGCATGGGGATTAACCCCAACGCGTATTCCGCCAAAACAGAATTTGTACCTGAATGTGGGTACGAAATTCTTTAACGATACGCTCGATTCTGGGGTGAAAGTTTCTTATCACTCGGGCAAATCAAACCCTAGTGATTGGTTGGCGGGCACGGCGGCCAATCCGATCCTTGAAATCCCGTCCGATTACACGATTGATCTCTATTCACAGTACGAGTTGAATGCCAACACCCAGCTGTTCTTTGCGATCAACAACGTGACCGATCGTTATCAAGTGCGTCCGGGATCTGTGGTCAGCATGCCGGATCCGGGGCGAACCATTACGCTCGGATTTGAAATCTCTTATTAAGCGAATCGTTTAAGTCTCGTGCCATAAAACAAAAATCCCGCCGCAGCGGGATTTTTTATCGTCGATTTTTCTTTGCGTAACTTTGAAAAGAATCGCTTTTAATTACGCCAGCAGTTCTTTGGCTTGTTTCACTACGTTTTCAGTCGTGAAACCAAACAGTTTGAACAGCTCACCGGCTGGTGCTGATTCGCCGAAGCTGGTCATACCGATGATGCGACCACCAAAGCCGACGTACTTGTACCAGAAGTCGGCAATGCCCGCTTCAATCGCGATACGCTTGGTGACTGCCGCTGGCAGAACGGCTTCGCGGTAAGCCGCATCTTGCTTATCAAATGCATCGGTCGATGGCATAGAGACCACGCGAACCGCTTTGCCTTCGGCGCTCAGTTGCTCGTAAGCGGCAACCGCCAGTTCCACTTCAGAGCCGGTCGCAATCAGGATAAGCTCAGGTTGACCTGAACAGTCTTTCAGGATGTAACCGCCTTTGGCGATGTTCGCGACTTGCTCAGCGCTGCGTGGTTGCTGCGCGAGGTTTTGACGCGAGAAAATCAGCGCAGATGGCGCATCTTTACGCTCAATCGCCAGTTTCCAAGCCACTGCCGATTCCACTTGGTCACATGGACGCCATGTGCTCATGTTTGGCGTCATACGCAGCGAAGCGATTTGCTCAACCGGTTGGTGAGTTGGACCATCTTCACCCAGACCAATCGAGTCGTGCGTGTACACTTGGATGTTTTGCACTTTCATCAGTGCTGCCATACGCATCGCGTTACGCGCGTATTCCATGAACATCAGGAAGGTTGCACCGTAAGGCACAAAGCCACCGTGCAGCGCGATACCGTTGATGATGGCCGTCATACCAAACTCACGCACACCGTAGTGGATGTAGTTGCCTGACGCATCTTCTGCTGTGAGAGACTGAGAGCCAGACCACATGGTGAGGTTAGAAGGCGCCAAGTCAGCAGAACCACCCATAAATTCTGGCAGCAGTTTGCCGAACGCTTCCAACGCATTTTGTGATGCTTTACGCGATGCGATGTTGGCAGGGTTAGCTTGCAGGTTAGCGATAATCTCGCTGGTTGCTGCTTCCCAATTCGCTGGCAGCTCGCCCGCTACGCGGCGCTTGTATTCTGCAGCTTCGGCTGGGTAAGCTTTCGCGTAAGCGGCGAATTTCTCATCCCAAGCGGCTTCTTTGCTTGCGCCTGCTTGTTTTGCATCCCACGCTGCGTAGATGTCCGCAGGGATTTCAAACGGAGCGTATTCCCAACCCAAGAATTCACGTGCAGCTTTGATTTCATCGTTGCCCAGAGGCGCGCCGTGACAGTCGTGTGAGCCCGCTTTGTTTGGTGAGCCGAAACCGATGATGGTTTTGGTACAAATCAGCGTTGGACGAGAAGTTTCTGCTTTCGCCGCTTCAATCGCAGCGTTAATTGCGTCTGCATCGTGGCCATCAACCGCAGGGATCACATGCCAGCCGTAGGCTTCAAAACGTTTTGGTGTGTCGTCTGAGAACCAGCCTTCAACGTGACCATCGATAGAAATACCGTTGTCATCCCAGAATGCAATCAGTTTGCCAAGGCCAAGTGTGCCCGCCAGTGAACACGCTTCGTGCGAGATACCTTCCATCAAACAGCCGTCACCCATGAACACATAAGTGAAGTGGTCAACGATGTCGTGACCCGGTTTGTTGAACTGCGCCGCCAGAGCTTTTTCAGCAATCGCCATACCTACGGCATTGGTGATGCCTTGGCCGAGTGGACCCGTGGTGGTTTCGATGCCCGGTGCATAACCGTATTCTGGGTGACCCGGTGTTTTTGAGTGCAGTTGACGGAAGTTTTTCAAATCGTCAATCGACAGCTCATAACCGCTCAGGTGCAGCAGCGAGTAAATCAGCATAGAGCCGTGGCCATTAGACAGTACGAAACGGTCGCGGTCAGCCCAGTTTGGGTTTTGTGGGTTGTGGTTTAAGTGTGAACGCCACAGCACTTCGGCGATATCCGCCATGCCCATTGGGGCTCCCGGGTGGCCAGAGTTAGCTTTTTGAACGCCGTCCATGCTCAGGGCACGGATAGCATTGGCAAGTTGTTTGCGATTCATAGTGTTACTCATTTCAATAAAGGAGGTTGAACGGAGTGCGTTCAACAAAAATAAAAAGCAGAAAGAAGCGAGCCGGAGCTCGCTTCAAAATCAGGATTACAGCTTAGCCGCGATCATTGCTTCCAGTTTGCCTTGGTCAACCGCGAAGTTACGGATGCCTTCAGCCAGTTTTTCAACGGCCATAGCGTCTAGGTTGTGTTCCCACAGGAATTCGCTGTGCGTCATTGGCGCAGGGCGAGCTTTAGAGCCTTTTGAGTCAACCAGTTTTGCAACCAATTCGCCTTCAGCTGCTTCAAGCTCAGCCAGTAGCGAAGGTGCGATAGTCAGGCGGTCACAGCCAGCCAGTTCTAGGATTTCGCCGATGTTACGGAAGCTTGCACCCATCACGACAGTTTTGTAGCCATGCTCTTTGTAGTAGTTGTAGATCTTGGTGACTGACAGTACGCCTGGATCTTCGCTTGCCGCGAAATCACGACCTTCTTTAGCTTTGTACCAGTCCATGATACGGCCAACGAATGGAGAGATCAGGAACACGCCAGCTTCAGCACACGCACGCGCTTGTGCGAAAGAGAACAGCAGAGTCAGGTTACAGTTGATGCCTTCTTTCTCAAGAATTTCCGCCGCGCGGATACCTTCCCAAGTAGAAGCCAGTTTGATCAGGATACGATCGTTGCTGATGCCCGCATCGTTGTACATTTTTACTAGCTGACGTGCTTTCGCTACGCTGCGCTCGGTGTCGTAAGAAAGACGCGCGTCAACTTCAGTCGAAATACGACCCGGAATGGTTTTTAGGATTTCTTTACCGATGTTGACCGCCAGCATGTCACAAGTGTCTTGTACTTGTTGTGCTTTGTCGTTGCTTTGAGTTTTTGCGTAGGCGATAGCTTGATCAATCAGAGGCGCGTATTCAGCAATCTGCGCAGCTTTTAGAATCAGAGAAGGGTTAGTGGTTGCGTCTTCTGGCTGGTATTTTTTGATTGCATCAATTTCACCAGTGTCGGCCACGACTGTGGTCAGTTTACGAAGTTGCGCTAATTTATTGCTCATTTCGATCGTCCTATTTCGTTGGGCTTATCTGCCGATGAGGGTCAGATAGGGCAAGCAGTTGAATGACTCAATCATTTTAATCCCCTTCCTACTTGAAGCTGCAGCGGTGTTGGCTACGTTCGTTCACCCCAATCACATGGTGCATCTATGTTCATAGGGATGAACTCACTTGCCGCCTACCTGCAACTCCAAGTAGTTTGGGTAGATTTAGAGAGTGCGAGTCAGTAAATGCAAAATTTTCAGCGCCCGAACTTTTGCTCTGAACATTTGCTCGTTCGCTGAGTAAATGATGGAGCCATATTTATCCTATCTGTCGGGAAAGTCAATTCAACAACCCGGTTTATGACGCGTTGAGCGGAGTTTTTTTTCGCCTTCGCAGCCCTTGCTGCCATTAAATCGTTTGCTCAAATTTGGCCTCACCATGGGCTATCCATCAAAGGTGAGAAAATCACACTGAGAAAATGTTATGACCAAGATCATTTGCTCACTCCAAAAAGGCGAGTAACATAGCGCGCATGCTGATGTTGAGCTGAATGTTGAGCGCAATGTTGAGTGCTGCGGCATGCAAGGCCGCTGCCATAGAAGGATAGCCCATGAGCCAAATTCCAGAGATTTCGGTTGAAAGTACCGATCTGCTGACTGAAATCGCCGTCTCTTATTATCAAGATGGCGCAACACAGGAAGAGATTTCCAAAAAATACACCATTTCACGCGCCAAAGTGGGGCGGTTGCTCAAGCAAGCCCGTGATGAGGGGATTGTTGAAATTACTGTGAAATACCATCCGGTGTTCAGCGCCAAAATCGAGCAGCGCTTGATTGAGCGTTTTGGTGTGCGCCGTGCCCTGATTGCGCTCGATCAACCGAATGATGAAGCGCAGCGCCAACAAGTAGCGGGGTTGGTGTCCAACTATCTCACCAGTACGCTAAAAAACGGCATGGTGGTGACCGTTGGGCAGGGGCGTAATGTTTCAGCCGTGGCGCATCATGTTGGGGTGATCACGCCGCGAGATTGCAAATTTGTGTGCAGCATCGGCGGCATTCACCCACGCGGTGGTATGTTTAATGCTGACCACATTTGTCGCCAGTTAGCCAAAAAATACGGCGGCAGCTCGGAAACCTTGTATGCCCCAGCTTACGCAGAAAATCCAGAGCAGAAACGGGTATTCATGCAAAACAGTACGGTGAAGCAAACCCTCGATCTTGCTCGTAAAGCGGATATCGCACTGGTCGGAATTGGTGATATGAGTGAAAACAGCTACATGGTTGATCTTGGCTGGTTTACGCCGGAAGAGGTGGTGCAATCACGCCTGAATCAAGGTGTGGTCGGGGATTTCGCCGGGCATGACTTTTTTGATGTGCATGGACGTATCGCCAATACCGTGATGAATGATCGCGTGATTGGCTTGGGGATTGACGAGTTCCGCCCAATTGCCGAAGTGATCGCGATTGCGGCAGAAAACAGTAAACCGCTTGCTCTTTTGGGCGCACTGCGCACCGGTGCGATTGATGTGATCGCGACCAGTGTGAGTAACGCTTTGACAGTGCTCAACTTAGATGAGCAGATGCAAACGGCATTAAGTTCATAAGGTTGAATGAAATCGATGAAAAAGCGAGTCAGTTTTTAACACTGGCTCGCATGTTCTGCATGTTTTTTAGTCAAGTCTACGTAAATTTGCTGTATTGGATGCAGTGAAACGGAGGCTCTAAATATGAAAAAAACAGTCATTGCTACCGCGTTATTTACTGCATTGTGCAGCCATGCGGTGCTCGCTAATCAACCTGTAGTAGCGGGTTATTTTGCTGATTGGCAATACGCCAATTCAGCCAATCCCTACGTTGTAAAAGATATTCCTGCCGATAACCTGACCCATGTAATCTACGCGTTTTTGAGCATGTGTGGCCCACACACAGGTGCCAGTGAAACGGTACAAAAACTGGTCGCCGAGCAGTGTAAAGGCAAGCCAGATTTCACCGCCATTGTGGTGGATACCGAAGCAGCGTTGGAGAAAGACTTCGGCGCAGTCAAAGTGAATGTGCCTTATAAAGGCCACTTTGCTCAGTTAGCACAGTTGAAAGCGGATCATCCACAACTGAAAATCTTGCCTTCCTTTGGTGGCTGGACCATGTCAGAGCCATTCCATGCAATGGCGAAAGATCCTAAATCGATCGAGCAGTTTGCCAAAACGGCGGCACAGTTAATCGCGCAGTACGATTTCTTTGATGGTGTGGATCTCGATTGGGAATATCCCGGTGGTGGCGGCTTAACCACCTCACCTTGGAACCCAGACACCAAACTTAGCGAAGAGCAAATGGCCGCAGAAAAAGCCGCATTCACCCACTTAGTGAAAACTCTGCGTGCCGAATTGGATGCGTTAGGCAAAACCAAACAACGCGAGTATGAGCTTTCAACGGCGGTCGGTGTTGGTGCAAAAGCGGCGCAAATTGATTGGCCAGCCGCTGCACCGTATTTAACCAACATGTTTGCCATGACCTACGATTACCTTGGCGGATGGGGGCCACAAACGGGTCACGTTACTAATTTGCATGCCACTGAACGTAGTTGGTGGGGAATGGGCTCGGATGTGTTTATCAATCAGATGATCGAGCTGGGCATTCCACGTGAAAAATTGGTGATTGGTGCGGCTTATTACGGTCGTGGCTGGCAAGGTACCAAAGATTATGACGGTGGTTTGCCTACCGCAGAGTTAAGCTCCGAGCAGGGTGCGCAGTTCGGTACCACAGAAAATGGTTACTTCATGTATTGGGATTTGATGAAGAACTACACGGCGCAGCAAGGCTATCAATACCATTATGATGAAGCCTCACACGCACCGTATTTGTGGAACCCTGAGAAGAAAGTCTTCATCAGTTTTGAAGATGAACGCTCGGTAGCGGCGAAAGCCAAATGGGCGAAAGAGCAAAAGCTCGGTGGTATTTTCACGTGGGAACTCTCTGGCGATCCTTCCGACAAGCTGACTCAAACCATGTTTGAATCGATCAAATAATCTTACTCGACACAAGATAAAGGCCACTGAAGTGGCCTTTATCTCCTTCCTACTTGAAGCTGCAGCGGTGTTGGCTGCGTTCACTCACCCCAATCACATAGTTTGTCTATGCTCATGGGGATTATGAGAGCCATCCTTGGCTCTCACCAAAGGCCAGCCGATGGCTGTGCAAATTTGTTCCAGACAAATTTGTCACTCACTTGCCGCCTACCTGCAACTCCAAGTAGTTTGGGTATATTCTTTCTAATGTTTGTATGTTTAGACATTACTCAATCGGCAGATCTTGCCGTTGTCCCCATTCTGTCCACGAACCATCGTAAACCGAGAGGTTTTGATAGCCGCACACATACGCCGCGAGCAGCACAATACATGCGGTCACGCCTGAGCCGCAGCTAAACAGATATTCTTGTGCTGTCTCGGGCAACATATGAGTCAGTAGCGGGCGTAACTCGGCTTGCTCTTTTAGCTTGTGACCAGTGATGAGCTCTGCAAAAGGCAAGCAGGATGAGCCGGGAATATGCCCACTGCGCACGCCGGGGCGAGGTTCTGGCACTTCACCGAAAAAGCGCGCTAATCCGCGAGCATCAATGGTTTGGCTATGTGGATTATCGAGCTGTTTGAGAACATAACTCGCATCAACAAAGGCTTGTGGGTTGAGTTTGCCGTCAAAGTTCCCTTTTGTTGTGGGTTCACGATAGTTTTGAGTGACGTTGTAACCCTGAGCTTTCCATTCGGTTAATCCGCCATTGAGGATATACACCTTGTGGTGTCCCATGGCTTTGAACATCCACCATGCTCGGGGAGAAGCAAACGTGCCACTGTTGTCGTACACCACAATAAAGGAATCTTGGTTGATACCCAGTTCGCGAGCGAGAGTGTTAAAGCGCTCCTCAGAAGGCATCATGTGCGGCAAGGGCGAATCAGGGTCGCAAAAGACTTTGTCGTAATCAAAGCGCTGCGCATTAGGGATCTTGTTGACCCAATCTTTTTCAGACTCGGTCGGAATTTGAAACTCGATGCTGCTATCGAGTAGCACCAAGTTGGGGTCGTGCAGATGTTGTTGCAGCCATTGCGCCGTGACGAGTGGGGAGGTCATTGTTATTCCTTATTTTTGTGATTACCCAATACGTTGACCAATACGCCACAGAACATCACTCGGGTCAACTAAACAAAACTCCAACATGTCCCAAGGTTGAGTGATGAGATCAGTCACTTTGCTTTCAAAACGCTCTTCCAGTTGCAACGTTTTGACGTGATCGAACCAACTTTGTGCATCTTCCACTAGCAGATGCATCATGGTGTTGCCTTGATGGGGGCGCTGATGGGTGTTTTGCAGCAAAAAAGCGCATTGGCCTAAACGCAAATAAGCCACATCGCCAAATTCTGAAATCAGTTCAAAACCGAGGGATAAGTAAAACTGTTTGGACGTGGTGAAGTCCTGAGCGGGAACGAAAGATTTAATTTCCAAAACGTTGAGATTGGACATGGCTCAGCTCCTCTATTTGATCTTATTCCCATCCTGCTGAAGCTGCAGCCGTGTGAGCTGCAACTCCAAGTAGTGTGGGTATAACTTTAGTCGGCTTTAGAGGATTTAACTTCGCCATCTGGCACAGAATGGGTAGCCAGACCGTGTCAGCGTCGCAAAATTGTGACGTTAATACAGCAGACGTTAGCTTTGCGGGTGGCAAACTGGACACTGAGGTAGCTGCATCAGGTTCATTTCACGCCATGACATGCTCATCGCGTCAAGAATCAAGATCTTACCTTGCTTAGGTGTCCCCAAACTGGTCAACACCTTAATGGCTTCCATTGCTTGAACTGCACCAATAATGCCTACCACTGGAGCCATTATGCCCGCTTCAACACAACTGAGTGCCGATGAGCCGAATAGGGTACTTAAGCATTGATAGCAAGGCTGCGCGGGATCTTGATACGTAAACACGCTCACTTGGCCTTCCATACGAATCGCCGCACCGGAAACCAGCGGTGTTTTATGTTTAAAGCAGAGGCGATTGAGCTGGTTGCGTGTGCCCACATTATCGCAAGCATCCAGCACCAGATCGTGGCGTGCGATCAGCGCATCCAACTCGTCATCACTCAAGCGTGCTTGGATTGTTTCGACCTGAAGATGCGGATTGAGCAGACGCAGCGAATCAGCCGCTGAATCCACTTTCGCGCGGCCAATATCCGCATCATGGTGTAGCACTTGGCGCTGGAGGTTGGAAAGCTCAACCACATCATCATCAATCAATGTGATGTGACCGATCCCCGCAGTCGCGAGGTATTGGCTACTCGCGCAGCCCAAACCACCTGCACCGAGGATCAGCACTGAGCTCTGCTTTAGTTTCTCTTGTCCTTCAAAATCAAACGCTTTGAGAATGATCTGTCGGTTGTAACGCAGCATTTCTGCATCGCTGAGAATATCCACCATCACTCCTAGTACAGGGTTGGGTTAAACAGTTGGATTTGAACCGTTTCGCCGACTTCCACGCGGCCACGTTCACGCTCAAGTACCACAAAGCAGTTAGCCAAGCTCATTGAGCGGAATGCGCCAGAGCTTTGGTTACCGGTGCTTTCCACCACGAATTTGCCATTTTCAATGCGGTAAATGCCGCGTTGGAAATCCGTCCGTCCCGGTGCTTTTTTAAAGGGGCTACGTGTGATCGCCGGGATCGATTCTGGGGCTTGCCAAGCGCTGTGTCCCGCCAATTTGGCAAGCATAGGTTGTACGAGCACGTACATGGTCAGCACAGCGGAAACCGGGTTGCCCGGCAGGCCGCAGAACCATGCGTTTTGCAACGCGCCAAATGCAAAAGGTTTACCTGGCTTGATTGCCAGTTTCCAAAAGCCGATTTCACCCAGCTCTTCCAAAATATCTTTGGTGTAATCGGCTTCACCCACGCTGACACCGCCGGAGGTGACCACCACATCCGCCAAGCTTTGCGCTTGTTCAAACGTGGCTTTCAGAGTGGCAGGGCAATCTGGCACTATGCCGAGATCAATCGCTTCGCAGCCGAAGTTTTCAATCAAGGGTTTAATGCCGTAGCGGTTGCTGTCGTAAATTTGTCCGGCTTGCAGCGGTTCACCGAGTGGTTTGAGTTCATCGCCGGTGGAGAAAAACGCGACTTTCGGTTTGCGATAGACGGTGACATGGCTAATGCCGAGAGTCGCAATCATCGGGATATCACGTGCGGTTAAGCGCGCACCGCGTTCCAGCACCACATCATTTTGGCGAATGTCATCACCGGTTGGGCGGATATTGTCATTGAGTTTGACCTCATGCTGGCAGAACACCACACCCTCTTCGGTGATGGTCGCTTGCTCTTGCATGATCACCGCATCACAACCGGCAGGGATTTGTGCACCCGTCATAATGCGCACGCAGGTCATTGGTGGCCATTCTTCTGTAAAGGGTTGACCAGCAAACGATTTTCCTGCAACGGGCAACGGCTTTTGCTGTGTCAATTCTGCGCGACGGACGGCATAACCATCCATCGCTGAGTTATCAAACGGTGGCACATGAATGGGCGATAAGATCGCCTCGGCGAGCACATAGCCGAGCGCCTCAGGCAGAGGCAAACGTAAAGTGGTTTGCACGGGTTGAATGCGTGACAGCATTTTCTCAAGTGCATCTTCAATCGGCATTAAGCCGGGAGCATCGCAACAGCCCATCGGGAATGTCCTATGTTGTTGTTCTTTTACGGCAAACTGTAGCACAGAATCCTTCTGCGATGCAGAATCCACGTGAATTTTGGGGTGTAATTGTCGCTAAATCCGAGTATTCTTGTCAGCCATCCGAAAGGGGTATTTAAGAGGTAGAGGAATGTCAGGTCTTAGCGAATCCGCGAAGTTGGTGAAAGATGCGCTAGAGCGCCGAGGGTTGGAAACACCAATGCAGCCCAACTTGGCGACACCAGCAGAGAAAAAGGAAAAAATCGAACAGCATATGCGTGAGATCCTCAACCTGCTCGGACTGGACTTAACGGATGACAGTTTGGAAGAAACCCCACAACGCATCGCTAAGATGTATGTGGATGAGATTTTCTCAGGGTTGGATTATGCCAACTTCCCCAAGATCACCGTTATCGAAAACAAAATGAAAGTGAGTGAGATGGTTAAAGTGAAAGACATCACGCTGACCAGCACGTGTGAACACCACTTAGTCACCATCGATGGCACGGCAGCGGTGGCATATATTCCGCGCGGCAAAATCATCGGCTTATCGAAAATTAACCGTATTGTGCGCTTTTTTGCCCAGCGTCCGCAGGTGCAAGAGCGTATGACGCAGCAGATCTTAGTTGCGCTGCAAACGTTGCTTGAGTCGGATGATGTGGCAGTTACCATCGATGCGACTCACTATTGCGTGAAATCTCGCGGCGTGATGGACGCGACCAGCGTCACCACAACAACCGCTTTGGGTGGGATTTTTAAATCTAACCCTGCGACGCGTGCGGAATTCCTACACGGTTTGCGTTAATTCATTTTCTTAAAAGTGAATATGAATCAGCCCCCAATTTGAGGGCTGATTGCTTTTCAGGGTTGGTATAGCTAATTATTTGAATAGAGCTAAATATTCGCCATAGCCTTGCGCTGCCATCTCTTGTTTGGGGATGAAACGCATCGCGGCGGAGTTTATGCAATAGCGCAAACCGGTTGGAGCAGGGCCATCGTTAAACACATGGCCGAGGTGTGAATCGGCAAAGCGGCTACGCACTTCGGTGCGAGTATAGAACAGGCTATTGTCATCTTTAGTGACAATGTAACTCGAGTTGAGCGGTTGAGTGAAACTCGGCCAACCGGTTTTGGAATCGTACTTGTCGGTAGAAGAGAAGAGCGGCTCACCCGAGACGATATCGACATAAATCCCTTCTTCTTTGTTATCCCAATACTCGTTATCAAACGGGCGCTCTGTACCGTCGCGTTGAGTCACCTTGTATTGCAAGCTGGTCAGTTTGGCGCGAATCTGATCATCCGATGGGCGGACATAAGCTTTGACGTTCGCTTGCCCATTTTTCTCATCAATCCACTGGCGAAGGGTTTTCGGATGCGTGTTACGGTCAGCGCCGAAAATCTCATCCAAATACTGATCGCGTCCGGAAGCATAGCGATAGTAGTTGTAACGGACTTTATTCTTCTTGTAGTAGTCCTGATGGTAATCTTCTGCTGGCCAGAACTTTTTGAACTCAATCAACTCGGTTTTGAGTGGCTTTTTGAATATGCCGAGCTGTTCAATCTCCATCATAAAACGTTTAGCCACTTCAAGTTGCTCGGCGCTGTGATAGAAAATCGCCGGGCGATATTGTTCACCTCTATCCACAAACGAGCCTTGGTCATCGGTTGGGTCAATATGACGGAAAAACTGATCCAGCACTTGTTCATAAGTGACGATCTTCGGGTCAAACGTCACTTGAATGACCTCGATGTGTCCCGTTTTACCCGATGAGACTTGCTTATAAGTCGGGTTTTCGACATCTCCACCGGCATAACCTGAAATCACATCCACGACACCGGGAAGTTTCTCCATATCCGATTCCGTACACCAGAAGCAGCCACCAGCCAATGTCGCTTGCTGGTAGTCAGCTGAAGCCGAGGCGATGGTACTTGGTTTGGTGTCCGCTTGGCTAAACAGAGAAAGGGTGAGTGCCAGCAAGGCGAAAAGTGGCGCTCCCCAAGTAAAGAGTCGTTTCATGAGCATTTCCTTTTGGTTCTTTACAAAGTTATAGAAAAAGAACGGCAAACAGGATCAGAAATTTCAGAGTCGGAGGGGACTTTTTATCTTGAGGATAATGCCGTGCATCAAGTGACAACACGGCGTAGATAACAAACGTGGTTAACTGAGGCCGACAATATTGCCGTCTTGATCGATATCGAGTGACATAAAGGAAGGCTTTTCAGGCAGTCCCGGCATGGTCATCACACTGCCACACAGGGCGTAAACAAATTCGGCGCCTGCACATAAACGCAGCTCGCGGATCGGCACGGTAAAATCACGTGGCGCGCCTTTGATTGCGGGATCGGTAGAAATCGACAGCGGTGTTTTTGCCAAGCAAACCGCAAGATGATCAAAGCCTTGGGCTTGCAGTTTGGCTAATTGCTGCGCGGCTTTATCACTCAGTGCTATCTCGGCAGCGCCATAACCTTTTACCGCGACCGCTTTGAGTTTTTCATCCAATGGCATGCTTGAATGATAGAGCGGAGTGAATTTCGCTGGATGTTGACACTGCTCAACCACTTTCTCGGCAAGCAGCTTGGTACCTTCACCGCCTTTGGCAAAGCCTTCTGAAATGGCTACCGATACACGGTTGGGCAGGGCTTCTATCAGCTTAACCAGTTGTTCCAGTTCTTCGGCACAATCTTGTGGGAAGCGGTTAATCGCTACCACGGCAGGCACACCATACTGGTTAACGTTATCAATATGCCATTTCAAGTTTGCAAAACCGGCTTGCAAAGCGGCGCTGTCTGGCGCGAATAGGGCATCCGGTACCGCTTGGCCGGGGCGTAAATCATACAGGCCTGAATTGGCTTTTAAACCGCGTAAGGTGGCGACAATCACCGCACAATCTGGGGTTTTACCTGATGCTTTGGCTTTGATGTTGCACGCTTTTTCAAACCCCATATCGGAGCCAAAACCGCCTTCGGTCACGGTGTAGTCTGCCAAACGGGTAGCAATTTCATCGGCAATGATCGAGGAGTTACCGTGCGCGATATTGGCAAATGGGCCGGCGTGGATCAGTGTTGGAACGCCTTCTAAAGTCTGCATCAAGGTCGGTTCAATCGCTTCTTTCATGCTCACGGCCATTGCACCAGCCACTTTCAGAGCTTCGGTGGTGACCGGATTACCGTCCAAATCATAAGCCAACACCACATTACCGATACGGCGACGCAAATCACGTAGATCCGAGGCAAGAGCAAGAATCGCCATCAATTCGGAGGCGGCAGAGATATCGAAACCATCTTCGCGCTCATAACCATTAATATTTTTTCCCGGTTCATTGCGGCCGACCATCACCATGCGCAGCGCGCGATCGTTATGATCCATCACGCGTTTCCATATGACCTGTTTGGGGTCAATGCGCAGCGCTGGCATGCCGGTGCGGCGCTCAAAATCGGCATAGCCGAGGCGCTGCTCGTGATAAATTCGCGCATCAATCGCAGCTGCCGCAAGGTTGTGCGCCGCAGTGACGGCATGAATATCACCGGTTAAATGCAGATTGAGCTCTTCCATCGGTGCAACTTGTGAATACCCGCCGCCCGCAGCGCCACCTTTTACCCCAAAAATCGGCCCCATCGAAGGCTGACGAATGCACGCCATGACCGAGTGATTAAGTTTGGCCAACCCTTGTGCTAAACCAATCGTGGTAACGGTTTTACCTTCACCCAGTGGTGTTGGGGTAATCGCAGTGACCAGAATGAATTTGCCTTTAGGTTTGCTGGCCAATCGCTCTAGACAATGCAGTGATACTTTGGCTTTATGCAGGCCGTGGCTTTCGTACTCATTCGCGAGCAATCCCGCTTTTTGAGCAATGGTGTCGATAGACGTTAATGGTGTAGCGCGGCAAATTTCAATATCTGGCAGCATAAAACCCTCATCTAGAGCGGTAAAAATGGTGAGGAAAACGTTTGCGCGCAAATCATAGCGATAAATTGTGGCTTGTAAAGATTCTTATGGAGTGAATTCTGCGAGCGATTGGGATTTTAGCGGATTGCTGATTTTGATCAATTGAAGCACGACATTTTTACTCTCATTCGATGCACTAAAATGGAAAAAGGCGCTCAATTGAGCGCCTTAGAGGGGGAATCATCCAGAGTTATTTATCTTGCTGTGCTTTTAACAAATCACGAATTTCAGAAAGCAGTTCTTGATCTTTGGTTGGCGCTGCAGGGGCTTTAGGCGCTTCCTCTTCCTTACGCTTCAAGGTATTGATCGCTTTTAAACCCATGAAAATGGCGAACGCGATAATCGTAAAATCGACCACGGTTTGGATAAATTTGCCGTAGGCAATCACTACAGCAGGGGCATCACCTTGCGCGGCAAGTAACACGAAACTCAGATCGCTGAAATTCACACCGCCTAAAATAATACCGATTGGCGGCATAATGATATCGGCCACGAACGATGACACTATTTTGCCAAACGCCGCACCAATGATGATACCGACTGCCATGTCGATCACATTGCCACGAGATGCAAAAGCCTTGAACTCTTTAAGTAAGCTCATTGGGTTTTCTCCAAACTGAATAAATTATTGAATTGAAGGTGACTGCGGTATCAGGAGAAGCCAAGGTTTTTCTGCTACCGATTACGTTACCAAGGGTATAGCGCTGTTTGGTTGTGCGCAATCTCGTCATCTAGAAATTTTATATACCTAGCATTATTCATGCGTCCGTTTCATTTGTGCAACAAATGACGACTCTGTGTTGGCCTGAGGACAAAAACCAATGCCCACGTAAAGTGGGCATTGTTATCGATTGAGTTTGTGAAACACTAAGCCAGTTGCAGTAGGCGCTCAACCAATTTTTCGATACCGGAAGCGGCTTGGGAAATATTCTCTGCCAGCATGTAGGCAGGGGTGGAAAGCACTTTATGTCTTTCATCAAATACGATGCCTTCTACTGGGCAATCCACATGCTGACCACCCAACTGATTAAATGCGGCTGCGGTGCCGTGATCATTGCCAATCGTGCCTTGAGCGGCTTCGCCATAAATCATCGGGATGATGGTTGGGGCAATACAGATATAACCCGCAGGTTTTTGCGCATCCGCAAAAGCAAGACAAGCGGCAGCTACATCCGGGTTGATACTGCACTGTGCGCCTTTCACCGCGAAGTCGGTGAGATTTTTCGCGGCTCCAAACCCGCCTGGGAGCAGAAGTGCATCAAATTCATTCACATTGAGTGTGGCTACATCTTGGATTTTTCCGCGCGCAATGCGGGCAGATTCCACCAACACATTGCGTGTTTCTGGCATCTCTTCACCCGTGAGGTGGTTAATGACATGCATCTGCTGCACATTCGGCGCAAAGCAGTGCCAACTGGCTCCTTGTTTCTCGATGGCATGCAGCGCAAGCACCGATTCGTGGATCTCTGCTCCATCGAATACTCCACAGCCACTGAGAATAACCGCGACTTTCTTCATGACATTAATCCTCCATAGATTGCTTATGCGCCTTAGACGTGTCGGTGAGATGGTCTTGAGCCATCGAGGAAGAAGTGTCATGCTCCGCGCCATCTTCTGCCGCTGAATACTCTTCCTGCTCGGGGTAATGTTTGACCACAAACGGGATCAACATCACTGCTGACGGGAAAAAACGCTTCATAACCACTCCTTCTGCCGTTCAATGTATCGCTTCACGGCTCTTTATAAAAAGAAATCTCGGGCTACTTTTTGCGCTAAGTCACCGAATCTGTCTATTCCTCATTCGAATTTGGCCTTTTGACCTTGTGCTCACATTTAGCTATCCCAATAAGGCTGATTATTTCCTAGCTTTTGCTGCAAGAAATCGATGAAAGCTCGAACCTTATAAGGTAGGTGTTTACGTTCAGGAAAAACGGCATAGACCGCATGGACTGGCAGAGAATAGTGTGTCATTACCGATTGGAGTGCTCCACCAGCCAGATCTTTGCTGACCAGAAAAGTCGGCAGTTGAGCAATACCTAACCCTGCAAGCGAGGCTCTGCGAATCGCTTCACTGTTATTCACCGTTAGATTGCCTTTGGGGATGACTTTGACCTCTTGTTGTTGATGGTGAAAGGTCCATTCATTGCCGCCGCGAAAATAAGTATAAACAAGGCAGTTATGCTCAAGGAGATCGGCAGGTTTTTCAGGTTCGCCATAACGCGCTAAGTATTCAGGTGAAGCACAAAGAACACTTTTACAAGTCACAAGGCGTTTCGCAACAAGGTTCGATGTGGGTAGGTGTCCTATCCGAATGGCGAGATCAAAGCCACCTTCAATCAGATCAACCATTTGGTCTTCCAGTTGCAAATCTATTTCTACCTTAGGATAAATAGAGATGAAGTCAGCAATGATGGGCGCGATGTGTAGAACGCCAAAAGACATAGGCGCGGTAATTTTTAGTTTGCCTTGTGGTTCACCTTGCAATTCGGTGACAGCATCCATTCCTTGTCGGGCGTAACTCAGTGCTTGTGAAACATGGTAGTAATAACGTTCACCGGCTTCAGTTAAGCTTAATTTTCGTGTTGTACGATTGATCAACCGAATCCCTAAATCATCTTCAAGCTGAGAAAGCCTTTTACTGACCGCCGATTTGGTGATTTTGAGTTTTTTGGCTGCAAGAGAGAAGCTGCCACATTCGACAACTGCAACAAAAACAGGAATAGAAGAAAAAGTTGTCAGCATAATGATTGTTGAATAGAGAAAAACAAAAAGTTTCCATAATCGGAGATTATCATCAATTAAAAAACAATCTACACTGTTGGTCTGATTTTAAGGAGATCATCATGAAGTACGATTGGATCTTATTTGACGCTGACGAGACCTTGTTTCATTTCGATGCTTTTAAAGGGATGCAGCTGATGTTCGCGCGCAAAGGCGTGGAATTTACCGAACAAGATTTTCACCAATACCAAGAAGTGAATAAACCGCTGTGGGTGGATTACCAAAACGGCGATATTACTGCCGCGCAGCTCAAACATACGCGCTTTGCGGGTTGGGCTGAAAAGCTTAATACCACCACTGACGAGCTTAATAGCGCATTTTTACAAGCCATGGCGGATATTTGCACCTTGCTACCGGGCGCGATGGAGTTGATGCAGGCGCTACACGGTAAAGCGCGTTTGGGCATTATCACCAACGGTTTTACCGAATTACAAGATGTTCGGCTGGCTAAAACTGGCATGACTGACTTTTTTGATCAGATTGTGATTTCTGAAGAAGTCGGGATTGCGAAACCTGATGCTGGCATTTTTGCCCACGCACTAGAGCGTATGGGCAACCCAGCCAAAAGCCGAGTGCTGATGGTCGGGGATAATCCACATTCTGACATTCTTGGTGGCTTGAATTTTGGCATCGAAACTTGCTGGCTCAATGTGCATCAGCACCCGAAACCAGATGGCATTACGCCACATTATGAAGTGGTTTCACTGCATGAGCTGAGAGAGATTTTGTTGGCGTAATGCCATGAATAAGCGAGGCGCTCCTGGTGCAAAGTGAACCACTTTGCACCAGATACCTGATTAGCGGTGGAATTCGCCAGCGCGTTCAGGTTGATAGACGATGTCGATGATTTCGAGGGTTTTGAGTGTACCGCCCGGCATTGGCCAAGCCAGTTGTTGACCGACTGCCAAACCAAGCAATGCACTTCCCACTGGGGCGAAAATCGAAACGTCCGCGCTGCTTTTCACATCGTTTGGATACACCAAGGTTTTTTCCATCACTTCATCGCTGCCCAAAAATTTAAAGCGCACCGTAGAATTCATAGTGACGACATTGTCTGGCATCTCTGCAGGTTCGAGCACAGTGGCGCGATCCAATTCTTCTTCCAGTTTCTCTAGCTCTGGCGACAAAGTGGCTAGGTTATCCATCAACTGGCTGATTCTGTCCATATCGCGAGTGGACACCACGATAGTATTAAGTTGAGACATTTTATTCCTCCCAAATAAATACCGCCCTGAAAACAGGGCGGTATCAATCAGTCTTGTTAAGTTGTCGGACTAACCATAGCTCGCATAGCAGAAGATTTCAAGCCCCCAATAGGTAACCAGTTTTTTAGAAGGGGAGCGAGAAATGGAGTAAACGAACTGACCACTTAAGGGCGTTCACCGGCTAATAATCTTTGCTCAATTTGTGCGAGCACGGCAGGCAAGTCTGCAACCGTATCAATCAAATAATGCGGTTTTGCCTGTTGCAGTTTGGCTTGTGCACGTCCGCGCGCCACTTGCAGCGTTTGGGCATCAGCATGTTGATACTCTTCAAGGGTTAACCCGGCTTCGTTGCCTGACAGCAGTAAACCGATGGTCCACATACCCGCATTATGGCCTTCCTCGATGCCGGGCAGCGCATCATCGACTTTCACACAAGCGCGTACATCGGTCACGCCAAGCTCAATGACATTTTTGAGTGCCATAAAAGGGGCGGGACGGCCACCTTGCGGTAAATCATCGGTAGCAACCACATAATCGGGACGATAACCGTAATCGGCTGCCGCAGCGATCAGCACATCCATCACTTGGCGTGGATAACCAGAGCAAGATCCGATTTTGATCCCGCGCGATCGGATCTGTTCAACCACTTCAAGTGAGTGAGGAATCGGTGCTGCGTGATCGGCGACTTTGGCGATTTGCAGCGGCATAAAAGCGGCGTAAATCGCATCAATATCGCTGGCTTGCATCGGGCGTCCAAATTGGTTTTGCCAGCGCTGCGCAACACTGGGGAGTTTTCCTACAGCTTCAATGTGTTGCCATTTGCCCAGTCCCATCGGCTCGCGAGCCTCGGCAAGGCTAATCTCAAAATCAAAGCCTTGCTTGAAAGCTTCAACAAAAATCGAGGTCGGCGCAAAGGATCCAAAATCCACAATAGTGCCAGCCCAATCGAAAATAACGGCTTGAATCGGAGAGTTCATCATTTTTCCTTAACGTAAATAACCCATTTGCTGGCTAACAGCGAGCAAAGCGGAATAGAGAATATCGAGAGCTTGATCCAGCTCTTGGCGTGAAATGATCAAAGGCGGGCTAAGTTGCAGCACATTGCCTTGTGAGACTTTAAAGCTCAGCCCGTGACGTAAGCAGTGATAAAGTACGGCCTCGGCTTCATCGTGAGCACGCTGTTTGGTGTGGCGGTCGGTCACCAGTTCGATGCCCCAAAGCAATCCGATACCGCGCACATCCCCAATCAGTGAAAATTGCTGCTGCATTTGACTAAGACGTTGACGCATATAAACGCTATCAGCCTGCACTTTGGCGAGTAAGTTGTGCTGCTCAATCACTTCAATCGTGGCTAATGCGGCAGCGCAGCCCAGCGGGCTTTTTTCATGGGTGTAATGCCCCAAAGAAACTTGTGCAGCCGTGTTGTATTTTTCTTTGGTAAGTAGGGCGGCAATCGGGATAAGCCCAGCCCCCAAACCTTTGCCGATACACAAAATATCGGGCTCGATGCCGAACGCTTGGTGAGTAAACCACTCGCCGCTGCGCCCCATGCCGTTGGGAATGTCATCAATGATCAAAAGCACATTGTGTTTATCGCAGATTTCCCGCACCCGCTGCCAATAGGCGCGGCTAGGTACTTGTACATCGGTATTGCGTACCGCTTCGGCGATGAATGCGCCAATGCCGCCTTCTTTTTCAATCACGTATTCCAAGTAGTCGGCATAGTGCACATCGCTGCCGTCTTCGCGGGGAAATGCACCGCGATAAGAGATGGCTGGAGGAATACGCTCCACGCCTGCCATCAGCGGTCCCATGCCTTGGCGGAAACAAGCTTCGCCGCCAACGGAGATCGCATCCAGTGACGCGCCATGAAAAGCATCCCACAAACTGACTACTTTAAAATTCTGCGTGACATGACGCGCTAATTTGAGCGCCATACCAATCACCGAAGTACCGCCGGGAGCAAACAGCACTCGGTTTAGCTCACCGCCGGCAATCTCCGTGAGCTTTTCTGCGCAGCGAATCGCGGTTTCATGGGTAAAACGGCGCGGGGCGAAGGGCAAGGTTTGCATCTGTTCGGTGATTTTTTTGATCACCTGCGGATGACCATGACCGAGTTGATGCACATTATTGCCATGAAAATCGAGATAACTTTTCCCTGACACATCATACAAATAGCAGCCCGCTGCACTGGCCAATACATCGAGGCAAGGTGTGGACATGGCTTGATGCAGAAACACATTTGCGTCACGTTGTAACAAATTCTGAGTGGTTTCATCATTCACATGCGTTAGCCAATCGCGACGTGCGGCGGTGGTATTGATATCACCTTCACTACGCCAGTGAGTTGCACTATGCGGTGAGAGGGGTTCGAATGCTTTCATCGTTTTTCCTAACCGTTTACGCTTGTTGCCAATACATAGCGTGTTGCATGGCGCTCAGTAGGCGCTCAATATCTTGCGGATACACCTCACCAATATTGCCAATACGGAAGCAGTCAGCGTGACTGACTTTGCCGGGATAAATCACAAAGCCTTGCTGTTTTAAGCGCTGATAAAACTCCGCAAACTGGTAATCCGAATGTTCAGGTGAATAGAAAGAGGTGATGATGGGGGAATGCAGCTTTTCTGGGAGTAACGGGGCAAAACCCAGTTCACGCATACCTTTCACCAATTTGGTCTGATTGGTCTGATAACGCTGATAGCGCGCCGCGATGCCACCTTCGTTTTCCAACTCAAGTAACGCTTGGTAGAACGCACGAACCGTATGAGTGGGAGAGGTAAAACGCCACTTGCCGTGATTTTTCTCCATACATTGCCATTGGTCGAACAGATCTAAAGTAAGTGAGCGTGCGCGGCCTTGGCACTGTTCAAGCTCGCTGCGTTTGGCAATCACAAAACCAAATCCCGGCACCCCTTGAATGCATTTGTTGGCTGAGCTGATCATAAAATCGATACCCAGAGCACCAATATCCATCGGAATACCGCCAAAGCTCGACATCGCATCGAGAATCACACGCTTGCCATGCTGTTTAGCGAGCTTAGCCACCTCGGCAATCGGGTTCAGCATGCCAGTGGTGGTTTCGCAGTGCACAATCGCCACATGCGTAATTGCCGGATCATGGGTCAGCACATCGGCAATCTCATCAAGATTAGGCTGCGCCGTTTCTCCGGGAGCAATAACACGACATGCGATATTCAGGTACTGAGCGATTTGCGCGATGCGTGCCCCATAAGCACCGTTGTCAATCACGAGCAGCTTATCAGTGGGTAACATCACGCTTCCAATGGTGGCTTCGACAGAAGCGGTGCCACTGCCTTGCATCAACACGGAGGTGTAACCGGATTGTGTGGTGGCCAGTGTGACGAGTTTGCGGCGGATCACTTCAACAATCTCTAAGTTGTAATCATCATCCCAAGTACACCAGTCTTTAAGCATGGCTTCACGCACGGATTCTGAGGTGGAAAGCGGTCCTGGGGTCAGCAGTAGGTAAGCATTCTTCATGTTCATTCCTTTTTTGGACTATACCAATAAATTTAGCGCTATCTAACAACGAGAAATGCACGCGGTAAACCCTTCAAAGGCTAATTTCATAAAAGTTTCATAACCACGGATACAGGAAAAATGGCATAAAAAGAACTCAAAAACGTCGTGAAACTGCCAATTTTTCTTCATCGAATCGTCACATAGACTGGGTAGGGTAAATAACAATTCTGGTACATACCAAGCTAAATCAATTGGAGAGGATGATGAACAAGCGTATATTGAAAGGAACCTTAACAGCGATCGCAGCACTTATTTCTGCTCATGCGTTTGCGGGACAAGAAGTCACGGTGTATACCGCATTTGAAACCGATCTGCTGGCGAAATACAAAAGTGCTTTTGAAAAAGAGAACCCAGATATTGAGATTAAGTGGGTACGCGATTCGACCGGGATCATGACGGCAAAACTGCTGGCTGAAAAAGACAACCCACGTGCAGAAGTGGTGTGGGGATTGGCTGGATCTTCAATGGCTCTCCTCAAAGATCAAGGAGTGCTAAAACCTTACACACCCAAAGGAGCAAACGAGCTACGAGCTAATTTGAACGATCCGCAGGCTCAGCAAGCTTGGTATGGCAACGATGCTTTTTTTAACGCGGTATGCTTTAACGAAGCGGTGGCAAAACAGCTGAATTTACCTAAGCCACAGAGTTGGGAAGATTTGACTAACCCTGTCTATAAAGGCCACATTGCGATGCCTAACCCTGCATCTTCCGGCACGGGGTACATGCAAGTTTCCGCATGGCTGCAAAACATGGGCGAAGATAAAGCGTGGGATTACATGCAACGCCTTGATCAAAATATTGCCCATTACACACATTCTGGCTCAAAACCTTGTGTTCAAGCGGGGATGGGTGAAGTGGCGATCGGCATCTCGATGGCAACGCGTGGCGCAAAACTCAAAACCCAAGGCGCACCGTTGGATGTGATTGTACCAAACGGTATTGGCTGGGAATCCGAAGCGGTAGGGCTAGTCAAAGAAAGCGATGCGGCAAAGCGTGTGGTCGATTGGTCTGTCTCGAAAGCGGCAAATAAGCTGTATATTGAGAGCTATCCTATCGTTGGCCATCAGGACGTTAGCAAGCAAGTGCCGAATTATCCGAATGTTGAAAAAGTGATGGCGAAGATGGACTTCACGCAAATGGGAAGTGATCGTGCCCGCGTGCTGCAAACCTGGTCTGAAAAGTTTGATGCTAAATCGGAACCCAAATCTTAACTTGTTCATCAAAGGAGGCGAAAGCCTCCTTTTTACCTAACTGTCATCAGATAGTCACGCATCAGCGATAAAACTGTCACCGCATTGCAATAAAGTCTTGTTAATTTTGGACTATACCAAATTAAAGGTGACTTTTATGACCATTCATCATCCTAATTCACAGCAGCAGAATGAACCTCAAGCGATCAGCAGAAGCTACCTTGATATTCGTCATGTGGTAAAACAGTTTGGCTCATTTACCGCGTTGAAAGAGATCAGTTTGTCGATTGAAAAAGGCGAGTTTGTCTGCTTTCTTGGCCCTTCTGGCTGTGGCAAAACCACCTTGTTGCGCGCCATCGCAGGGTTAGATCTCCCCACCTCTGGCACCATCCACCAAAACCAGCAAGCGATTACTTTTTTACCACCCGAGCAGCGTGATTTCGGCATCGTGTTCCAATCTTATGCTCTATTTCCCAATTTAACGGTGGAAGAAAACATCGCCATCGGTTTGCGTAATCAAGGCATGTCAGTCCGTGATGCGTTAGAGAAAGTGGAGCAGTGGTTGGAGATGATCGGGCTCGCCACATCGGCACAAAAATACCCAAGCCAGCTCTCTGGCGGTCAGCAGCAGCGGGTGGCGTTAGCGCGTGCTTTGGCATTATCGCCGGGGTTATTACTACTTGATGAACCGCTTTCCGCTCTCGATGCCAAGGTAAGAACGCATTTGCGCGAAGAAATTTGCCAACTGCAACGTAAATTGGGCATTACCACCATCATGGTGACGCATGATCAAGAAGAAGCGTTAACCATGGCGGATCGCATTGTGGTGATGAACCACGGGGTGATTGAGCAAGTTGGTACGCCGCAAGAGATCTACCAAAAGCCCGCCAGCCGTTTTGTGGCTGAGTTTGTTGGCACGATGAATTTTATTCCCGTTTCCATGGCGAGTTCCCAGCAACTGCGTATTGCTGAATCCCTTATTGCTTTGCCCAAAATCGAAAATTATACGCCTTGCCAAGGTGAGCAATTTGATTTGGCTGTGCGCCCTGAAAATCTAGAACTGGTTACGCGCTACAACGAAGCCATTCCAGTCGTCATTAGCCATTTGGAGTTTCTTGGCGCGTTTTATCGGGTCGAATGTGTGTTTCAAGGTGAGCGTTTGGCTCCGCCCGTGTATGTCGATTTACCGATCACACAGGTACAAACTATGCATTTAAAAGCGGGCGATGTTCGATATTTGGCACTGAGAGCAGGGCAGTTGCGTGCGTACCGTCGTAAGGTCATGTCGACAACGCCAGCAGCTACAGCCAGCTGTGCTTATGCGGCTTAAGGAGAAGAGTATGTTGAATGTTGCTCGTACTTTTTCAGTGCGGATATTGCCGCATTGGAGCCGCGATAGCCTAATTTTATCGACCACCTTATTGATCCTGCTATCACTGATGCTGTTGTTTATTGTCGCGCCGTTGGCCGCTATGTTGTTGAAAAGTTTGCAAAATGGGCAGGGTGAATTTGTCGGGCTCGCTTACTTCGCCCAGTATTTTTCCTCGGCAGCACTCTGGCAATCCTTGCGCAACACCTTAGTGCTTGGCATCAGTGTGACGGCGATTGTCGGTATCCTCGCGTTTGGTTACGCCTATGCGTTAACGCGCTCGTGCATGCCGGGAAAACATCTGTTTCGAGTGTTAGGCAGTGCGCCGATTCTCGCGCCTTCATTACTGCCCGCGATCAGTCTGATTTTCTTATTTGGTAATCAAGGCATGCTCAAGAGTTGGCTCGGCGGTGAATCCATTTATGGTGGCTTAGGTATTACGCTCGGGTTGATTTTCTGGACATTTCCGCATGCTTTGATGATTCTGACCACCTCGCTCAGCACATCGGATGCTCGTCTGTATGAAGCGGCGAGGGCGCTGAAAACATCCCCCATCAAAACGTTTTTTATTGTCACTCTACCAGCAGCCAAGTATGGGTTGATCAGCGCCTTGATCGTTGTGTTTACTCTGGTGGTGTGTGATTTCGGCGTACCGAAAGTGATTGGGGGCAGCTATAACGTGCTTGCAACGGATATTTTCAAGCAAGTAGTGGGGCAGCAAAATTTCGCGATGGGCGCGGTGACCAGTATTGTGCTGTTGCTACCCGCCGTGTTTGCGTTTATTGCCGATCGCTGGGTGCAGAAAAAACAGCAAAGCCTATTTGATACCCGTTCTGTGGCTTATCAACCAGCGCCACATCGGCTGCGTGATGGTTTATGTCTGCTCTATTGTGTGCTGATTTGTGTGGCGATTGTGGCGGTATTAGCCACGGCGGTGTACGGCTCACTGGTGACGTTTTGGCCGTGGAATACAGCGCTAACCCTCAAACATTACCAATTTGCCGAAACCAGTGCCTATGGTTGGAGCCCGTATTTTAACTCACTCACCTTAGCCAGCTTAACCGCAGTGTGTGGGACGGTGATCATTTTTCTCGGCGCTTACAGTATTGAAAAAGGGCGAGTGTTCGCTCCGCTGCGTCAGGCGATGCAGATGCTGAGTATGGTACCGATGGCGGTTCCCGGCTTAGTGCTGGGTTTGGGTTACATCTTCTTTTTCAATCACGCGTCTAATCCGCTCAATGGTTTGTACGGTGGCATGCTGCTTTTGGTGATTAATACCGTGGTGCATTACTACACGGTGGGGCATATGACGGCGGTTACCGCGCTTAAACAGTTGCCACCTGAATTGGAGGCGACGGCGGCCTCC
Source organism: Vibrio cholerae (assembly GCF_008369605.1). NCBI lineage: Bacteria > Pseudomonadati > Pseudomonadota > Gammaproteobacteria > Vibrionales > Vibrionaceae > Vibrio > Vibrio cholerae. The sequence continues at coordinate 40,472 of NZ_CP043556.1, read as the reverse complement.
ATCAAGCTGCCGCAATACCGCTTACTGTGGAAAGTGACGTTACCTGTCTCCTTGCCTGCGGTATTGGACATTGCTAGCTATTTGTTTATTAATGCATTAACCACCACTTCTGCGGTAGTATTCCTCTACTCAACCGACACCGTACCCGCATCGGTTGCGGTATTGAATATGGATGATGCCGGGCAGACGGGCGCCGCCGCTGCCATGGCGGTGATGATTATGCTCTCGGCTGCATTAGCCAAATTGCTGCATGTGGGATTAGAGTTTGGATTGTTTGGCCGCCTGCAAGCTTGGCGCAAGCGTTAGTGGAAAGAGGCAATAGGATCGCAAGTGCAATACGTAAAAATTAAAGATGCCATCGTAGAGCAGATTGATGCCGGCATGCTGATGCCGCGCCAAAAGCTCCCCGCTGAGCGCAAGTTAGCTGAATCATTTGATACTACGCGAGTCACCTTGCGTGAGGCGCTTTCCCTGCTCGAAGCTGAAGGAAAGATTTACCGTGAAGATCGCCGCGGTTGGTTTATTTCGCCCGCGCCTTTACGCTATGACCCCACTCAAACGCTCAACTTTACCAATATGGCGTTGGCGCAAAATCGCCAGCCGAAAACGGAGTTGGTGTCTGCCAAAGCGGTGATCGCCAACAAGCAGGCGACTCGTCTTTTAAAACTCAAACCGTTTTCGGATGTGTATCGCGTAGACCGTGTGCGTTATTTGGATAACCGACCTGTGGTGTATGTCACCAACTACATTCGCCCTGAGCTGTTTCCAAACCTGCTCGATTTTGATCTGTCGCAGTCACTCACCGATCTGTATCGTGAACACTATGCGACACAATACCAGACGATTCACTACCGTATATCCACCAGCTCGTTACTGGGTGAAATGGCTCAAGCCCTGCGCGCAACGTCAGGTACACCGGCAATGGTGGTGGAGCGGGTCAACTATAACCAGAAAGGCGAGTTGATTGATTGTGATATTGAATACTGGCGTCACGATGCCATTACCATTGAATCCATCGCAGAATTAAAGCGTTAATCCATTTCGCGAAAGCGCAGATTGCTTGCCCTGTCGATGACTGGGCTTTTTGACAAGGTTGTCGTATGTCTTTTGTGCCTATCATCTTAGTACTGTTTTCTGCACTGTTGCATGCGGGTTGGAATATCATCGGCAAGCGCTACCAAAGCTCGGGTCCTTCTTTCTTCCTTGGTGCCACTTCAGCGACCTCACTGCTCCTCACGCCTTATATTGTGTGGTATTTCACTAAGATTGGTTGGTCAACGCTGCCGACTCAATTTTGGTTACTCTTGGTGGTAAGTGGGCTGAGCCAAATGGTGTACATGCTGGGGCTGGCCTTTGCTTACAGCAAAGTGGATATCGGCATTGCTTATCCTTTAGCACGCGGATTGCCCGTATTGTTGGTTGGGGCAGGCACTGTGATGCTGGGCTATGACTTACAGCTTAACCAGTGGCTGGGATTTGCGTTGATCACACTCGGCTGCTTGATGATCCCGCTGCAAAAATTTCGTCAGTTCCGTTTCGCCGATTATGCCAACCTCGGCATTGTGTGGGCTCTGGTCGCAGCGCTAGGCACGGCGGGATATTCGATTATCGATAAAGAAGCGCTGGCGATCATAGAACAGACCGTAGGCTCACAAATGCCTGCCAGTTACTCTGCCGTGCTTTATTTGGGGATTCAATTTTGGGCAATGTGCATACCACTGGCGATCTGGTATTTGCTCACTGGTCAACGCGCTCCATTTGTTGAAGCATGGCGCATTCGTTATACCGCGACCCTCGCGGGATTGATGATGGGGGGAACTTATAGCTTGGTTCTCTATGCCATGACGTTGACCGAAAACGTCAGTTTTATTGTCGCACTGCGTCAAACCAGCATCGTGTTTGGACTGTTTATGGGGATCGCATTTCTTGGAGAGCGTTGGTACGTAACTCGTTTACTCGGCGTTAGCGCGATTGTGGCAGGGTTGGTTGTTGCCTTCGCCAGATAAGAATAACTGGATAAAAGAAATGGCCCGCAGGCCATTTCATCAATCATCAGCAGTCGCATTGCCATCTCTGGTTTGTGCGATGGTCTGATTCACCACTTGTTAAGCTTGCTTATCTTGGATACTTGGTGAATTCACATCTGCGGCGGCAAGCATTTTACGGATCAGGACAGATGCAAGCAGAGCCACACCCACCATGACGACTGCGAGTACCGTTAGCAGTTTGAAGTAGTCGCCGTAAATGATCTGTACGATCTGCTGCGTCACCACTTGGCCTTTTTCTAACGCGATGGAAGTCGAGAACACCGCGCCAATAATGCCACTGAGCGCCATCGCAATATAAAACAAGCTCACTGAGAAGTTCTCAATCTGCTTGGGGGCAACGGACAGAATAAACGCCACCACTAAGCTTCCCACCACGACTTCGGCAAACGCTTGGAAGAAATGGATCACCAAGAACACTTCTGGGCGGATAATTGCCTCTTCACCAACGGTGGAAACGGCAAACGTCAGAATGCCAAATGAAATAGCGGTTAGCACAAAGGCAAACGCGATTTTGGTTGCGGTTGAGAAGGTAATGCCACGCTTTTCTAGTGTAGGAAACAGATAGGAAATGACGGGACCTGCCACGATACACCAGAGTGGATTCATGGCCATCGAGGCTTCCGGCGCAATCGGGATGATGCCAAACAGCTCGCCGCGCATGGTATTAATCGTGACCATGGTCATTGAGGTCATCATTTGCCCGTAATACACAAAGAAGCAGGTGGTCAGCACCGTCACAATCAAGATGGTGCCCATTTTGAGAGCTTCCGCGCGGCGAGCTTTCAACATCAAATTGATGAAATAGACAATCGCCGCAAGCCCAATCGCATACACGATGTTTTGGCCAATCACCATGTTGGAAAACATGAAGAAAACCAACCCAACCATCGCTAATGAAAGTAGGGTGAACGCTATCCAATTGCCCATGCTGACGGATTGCTGATCTTTCTCGCTAGCCACTTCAATCAGTGGACGACGCATCACCACTAGGGTGATGGTGGCTAAGGTTGCCATTAATGCAGAAAGCGCGAAGCTGCCGTGAAAACCCAGCAGCAACACTAACATTGGAAACAGGTACTGCCCCAAAAGTGCGCCGACGTTGTTGACCGAATAGTTAACGGGATAACCATTATTGAAATCTTCTTCACTGGCAAAAGTACGTTTGTACAAGCTTGGATAAGAAGGTGACATTAAGCCGCGAGCGTAGCTAGCCAAAGCGATGCCAACCAGACTTAAGGGAACATGGGTGGATGATGCACCCAAAACCAATAAAACGTAACCAATCGCAAAAGTTACGTAGGAAATGGCTAATGAACGATACGCGCCGAGAAATTTATCGGCAATAAAGCCTCCGGCGATGGCAAACAGGGGCCCAATCGACGAGAATGCACCCACGACCATCATGGTATCGGCTTCGCTGTAGTTGAGATCTTCCAAGAAGAAGCGAGTTAAGATCACCATAACGCCGTAGAACGAGAGGCCAAACATCATTTGGCAGAACATCATTGATTTATTGAGTCTATTCCACATATCGGTCTGTTTCTTTGCATTAAGCTGGTGTATATCTCTAAACTAAGTCTTTACATCAGCATCTAATAAAATAAGGGCGCGATTATGGCAGAAAAAATCCGTGATGCACTCATTTTCTCTATCGCAACGATTGGGTGGTGTTGGTCGGTGATGAGGGGAGAATGAATTTATTTTCCTATACCAGTTTTTAATACTGAACGTCAGAGAGGCAAGATTGAATGTCAGCAGTGTGTCCGATTTATGTGGTGCTTGGTAAACGTCTTAATGCTAACCAACTGACATTAGAAGGCAAAAGCCGCGTCGATGGATTAATCTCTGCGTTACAGTGTCATGAAAATACGGCGGCACGAGTGGTATTTTGCGGTGGCATTACTCTCGGCCAGACGGTGTCTGAAGCAAAGCGAATGCATGAGTATTTTGAGCAACGTCGCCAACAATTAGGGCTGTCATTCCCACAAATCGATGTACTGCTTGAGCAAGAATCCACCAGCACAGTGGAAAATATTGAGCATGTGGCGCAGGTATTATTGGAAAGTGGTGTTGTGCAGCGCGGTGAAACACTTGCCTTGACCTTGGTATCCAATGACTATCACCTCAAACGAATTTTTGAAATCCAGCAACTGATGGATGAACAAGGCTTGTTACGTAAGTTGATTGAGCGCTGTGCGCAGTCTGGCGTCCGGTTAGAGATAGCGCGCGATCTTAAGGCTCATCTTTGCGTGCCGTATCCTCACCAAAACCCGCAAGGCTTACGTTTTTTGTGGGTCGATGAACTGACGACTTATCGTGTTTTTCTTGAAGGCGTTGTGGCAAACGCTTTCCAAAGGCCGCTCACGCAAGTTCAGCAGCAGCCTTATTGGATTGCGCAAAAAGCGATCGCCGAACTTCGCCACACCATGAGTGAAGAGCCCAGATTACTTTCATTGCTCGATGTGATTGAAACCGTCGTGAAGTCCACGGTTTACCAGATTCAGCATGGTCAAGTTAATCATGACCAAGTTAACCATAGCCTAGCGGTAAATCATTCCACCATGGACAGTCAGATAGATAAGCAGGTGTTTTGTGAAGCGTTGGCTATCTTGGATTCTGAACTGACGTTATTGAACCGTTTGTGCGATCCCGAGCTCGAACGTTCAGGACGTTGGTGGAAGCGCTAACTGAAAGTGCGCTAACCGAAAGCGCGCCAATGAAAACCAAAAAGGCAGCTAGGCTGCCTCATCTATCCCAACCGGCGGTGACTATTGTTGGTCATGGTTTTGGCGAAAATATTCCCACTGTTCGATTTTCTCACCATCTTTGGTCACGCAGTAAGTGACGCGTTGCTCATTCTCCGTCACCATCTCCAACTGACCCCCTTGCTCCACACAGTAAACGGAAGCTGGGTTTGCCATAGAAGTGTATTCCTTAACGGTGTACTCATTCTCTTGGCGCGCACAGCCAGTGAGCAGAACGGCACCAACAACAGTGAGTAATAGGGCGGTTTTATTCATGCTTTCTCCATTTTTTGTTACGGGTTGCATATCAGTATTCTACAAAATTAATTTTTTGCTATATGTCAGATTTGTCAAAAGATTGATGCTGTCTACAATTAATAAAAGCTCAAATAAACAACATTTTTGTTTCATTTTAGGTTTGGTATCCCATGATTGGCCGTTAAGACGTCAATGTATATGGTGCAACAGAGTGTTTCTAATGGGCAGGGATCTCAAAGCTTTGAAGAGGGAAGAACATGTCATCACTCAAGTATCGATTAGTGACACGCAGTGATTTTGATGGTTTGGTGTGTGCAGTTTTGCTCAAAAGTATCGAGCTGATTGATGACATCCAGTTTGTCCATCCGAAAGATATGCAAGATGGTAAAGTCCCGATCACGGAGCGAGACATCATCACTAACTTACCTTATGTCGCCAACGCGCATTTGGTATTTGATCATCACCACTCAGAAACCCTCAGAAATAAAGGCGAGAGACCGAATCACATTATTAACCCGAATGCGCCTTCGGCCGCACGTGTGGTGTGGGAGCACTACGGCGGAACCAAAACCTTTCCGTTTGAATGGGTTGAAATGATGGAGGCGGTAGATAAAGGGGACTCGGCGCAATTTACCCGCGATGAGGTCTTAGATTCTACGGGCTGGAATTTGCTCAACTTTTTGATGGATGCTCGGACGGGTCTTGGACGTTTCCACAATTTCCGGATTTCTAATTACAACTTAATGATGGCATTGATTGATCACTGCACTCACGCATCGATTGACGAAATCCTGCAACTGCCAGATGTGAAAGAACGGGTAGACCTGTACCGTAAACATGAAACCTTGTTTAAAGAGCAGATCCAGCGCTGTGGTAAGGTTTACCAAAATCTGGTGTTGCTTGATCTTACAGAAGAAGAAACGATCTATGCGGGGAACCGTTTTATCATTTATGCCCTTTATCCGCAGTGCAATATTTCTATTCATAAAATGTGGGGATTCCAGAAACAGAACATCGTGTTCGCCACCGGAAAATCGATTTTCGATCGCAGCTCGAAAACCAATATCGGTGAATTGATGCTCAAATATGGTGGGGGTGGACACGCTGCCGCAGGTACCTGCCAGATCGCGATTGAAGATGCGGATCGCGTCGAAAAAGCCTTGATCACCCAGATCAATGCGGATGGTTAAATTTGATTCAGCGCAAATAGACCCTGATTTATCAGGGTCTTCGACTTTTTGATGTGTTAGCATCGCTCAAAACCGTTGGAAAAGGAGAGCCGATGAAACCTCTATATGTCGCTATACACCCTGATATTAAGCCGTTGAACCAGCAGCGAATTATGCAACGTAAAGCCGCTCGCGCGATTGCTATGCGCGGTGAGCACATTTTGCTCCTCTACACTGAGCGTTACCACGATTATTCTTTGCCCGGTGGTGGATTAGAAAGCAATGAAGATGTGCTAATGGGCATGATCCGCGAGCTGCAAGAAGAGACCGGGGCGCAAAATGTCCGCAACATCCAACCCTTTGGCTTATACCAAGAATTTCGCCCTTGGCATAAACAGCAAGAAGCGGATGTGATCCACATGGTGTCTTATTGTTATTGCTGTGAGGTGGATGAAAAACTGGGTCAAACCCAGCTTGAAAACTACGAGCAACGTAATGGTATGAAACCTATGTGGGTGAACATCCACGAAGCGATTGCTCATAACGAGCAAACCCTGCTCAATGATTCACGCAAAGGCATGAGTATTGAGCGGGAAACCTACCTTTTACGGTTAATTGCTAAAACCCTTCATTGATCACATTTTCAGGGGAAGAATTTCCCCTGAACTCACTTGCCGCCGACCTGCCACTTCAAGTAGTTTGTGACTATACTATCCAAGTAACTGAATTATTAATAATTTCAAATGTCTTACCTAAACGATTTGACACCGAGTGCCGCTAACTTGGCTGCAGCTTCAAATGGGAAGGTATTGATTATCTGTTTACGTCGTGTTGAGGGAGAAAGCCATGCGCAGTTGGAAGCCGATTGCTTTAGGAGTGACGCTCGCGTTATCGAGCCAATTCAGTTGGGCGGCCGTGATAGAAACCACTCGGCTGGTTGGGTTTGGGGAAGCTAAATACCCAGAAAACTTTACGCACTTTGATTATGTCAACCCACAAGCTCCCAAATACGGCAAAGTGACCTTCGGTGAGTTGGGCACATACGACAACTTTAACCGTTTTGCTTCACGTGGCGTGGCGGCGGCCAATACCGCAGAGCTGTATGATCCTCTCATGTTTTCTCCTGCGGATGAAATTGACTCTTACTATCCCTTGATTGCCAGTAAAATTCGCTATTCCGATGATTTCACTTGGCTGGAAATTGATCTCAATCCGAATGCGCGTTTCCATGATGGCAAACCGATCACCGCGCAGGATGTGGAGTTCTCTTTTGAGAAGTTTATGGCCGAAGGTGTCCCGCAATATCGAGTGTATTATCAGGATGTAAAATCCGTGAAAGCCATTGCTGAGCGGACAGTACGCATTGAAATGAAGCAGCCAAACCGTGAACAGTTATTCAGCTTGGCGCAATCGACCCGAGTCTTACCCAAACATTACTGGCAAGACAAGAATTTGGCCGAGCCGCTCAATGAGCCTCCCGTTGGGAGTGGCGCTTATCAAATTGTCGATTTCAAACCCGGTCAGAGTGTGACCTATAAGCTGAATCCTGACTATTGGGCAAAAGATTTGCCTGTCAACGTTGGGCGCAACAACTTCGCCCAGATCCAGTACGACTACTATCGCGATGACACCGTGATGCTGGAGGCGTTTAAAGCAGGTGAGTTTGATTTACGTGAAGAGAACCAAGCCAAGTTCTGGGCGACCTCTTACACTGGGCGTAATTTTGACCAAGGTTTGATTAAGAAAGAGGAAATTGCTCACCAAGCGCCAGCCTCTACTCAGGGATTTATTTTCAATACACAGCGTCCTGTGTTCCAAGATGTTCGAGTCCGTGAGGCACTCAACTACGCCTTGGACTTTGAATGGATGAACAAAAACCTGTTCTACGATCAATACAAGCGAACCCGCAGCTATTTCCAAAACACCGAATACGAGGCTCAAGGTCTGCCGAATGCCGCAGAACTTGCTGTGCTCACCCCTTACAAAGAACAACTACCCGCTCGGGTATTTACGGAAACTTATCAGCCTTCTGTGACCGATGGCAGCGGACGAATTCGCACCCAAATGCGCGAAGCATTTGCCTTGCTGAAAGAAGCGGGATGGGAGCTGAAAAATAAGGTGATGACCAACGTCAAGACTGGTGAGCCACTCAGTTTTGAACTGCTGATTTACAGTCCAACAACGGAGCGAATTGCGATTCCTCTGCAAAAAAATCTGCAACTCATGGGGATTGAGATGAAGATCCGCACGGTCGACACCACGCAATACACCAAACGTCTGCGTGATCGTGATTTTGACATGATATCGCACGGCTTTAGCGCGAATCCTTACCCGAGCCCGAATCTACTGATTGTTTGGAATTCCAATTATATGGATTCCAGCTACAACTCAGCGGGGGCCAATCATCCGGTGATTGATGCTCTGACCGAACAAATAGCCAAAAGCCAGCAAGATACCGAAAAACTTCGCGCACTGGGTTCAGCGCTCGATCGCGTATTGCAATGGAATTTCTACATCATTCCGCAATGGCATTTGAGTATGTACCGTGTGGCGATGTGGGATAAATTCAGCCGCCCAAGTGTGCTGCCCAAATATTCCCTCGGTTTAGACACTTGGTGGATAGATCAAGAGAAAGCCGCGCGGCTACCTGAAAAACGGCGTTAGGAGGCGCAATGCTCAGTTATATTCTGCGCCGTTTGTTACTGGTGGTGCCTACATTGTGGGCCATCATCACCATTAACTTTTTTATTATTCAGATTGCTCCTGGGGGCCCAGTAGAGCAGGCCATTGCTCAGTTGGAAGGTAACACCTCTGGCGTCATGGAGCGTTTTACGGGAGGCGGGCAAGAAGTCGCGACGCCGACGGATGCGCCGGTTTCTGGTTATAAAGGTTCACGTGGACTTGATCCGCAAGTGGTCGAAGAGATCACCCGTCGTTTTGGCTTTGATAAGCCCATCCATGAACGCTATTTCCAAATGCTTAAGGATTACGCCACGTTTAATTTTGGCGAAAGCTTATTTCGTGGCGGCGATGTGATTGACTTGATTGTGGAGCGATTACCGGTTTCCATTTCCCTCGGATTGTGGAGCACGCTGCTCATATATCTGATTTCGATTCCTTTGGGGATCAGCAAAGCGATTCATCACGGTTCGCGTTTTGATGTTTGGTCGAGTGCGGTGGTGATCATTGGCTACGCTATCCCCGGATTTCTGTTTGCGATCATCTTGATTATCCTTTTTGCCAGCGGCAACTATTTGAGTTGGTTTCCGCTGCGCGGTTTAGTTTCCGATAACTTCGCCAGCTTGCCTTGGTATCAACAAGTGCTGGATTACTTTTGGCACCTCACCTTACCCACATTAGCCATGGTCATTGGCGGTTTTGCGACGTTAAGCATGCTCACCAAAAACTCGTTTTTAGACGAGATTAACAAGCAATATGTGGTCACCGCGCGTGCGAAGGGGTTGGATGAACGGCGCATTCTCTACAAACATGTGTTTCGTAATGCCATGTTGATCATCATTGCCGGATTTCCGAGCGCATTTATCAGCATCTTCTTCACGGGTTCGATGTTGATTGAAGTGATGTTCTCGCTGGAAGGTATTGGTCTACTTGGCTTTGAAGCCACTATCCAACGTGATTATCCTTTGGTATTTAGTTCGTTGTATATCATGACTTTGCTCGGGTTGTTGCTCAGCATCATTTCAGATTTGACTTACATGTGGGTTGACCCACGCATTGATTTTGAGGCTCGTTGATGGGGATGACAAAAGCAAGCAAGCGTGTGCCGAATCCGTTGACTGAGGCGCGTTGGGCGCGATTTAAAGCTAATCGGCGTGGTTTTTGGTCATTGTGGATTTTCTTATTGCTGTTTGTAGTGAGCTTGTTTGCTGAGCTTATCGCTAACGACAAGCCACTCCTCATTCAGTATGACGGAGCGTGGTACATGCCGATTGTACAGCGCTATAGCGAAACCAAATTTGGTGGAGAATTTGATACTGAAGCGGATTACACCGATCCCTATGTGGTTAGCTTGATTGAAGAGAAAGGGCAAATCATCTGGCCGCTGATCCGTTTTCATTATGACACCATCAATTTTGATATCACCGGCAGTGTGCCTTCTGCGCCGGATTCCGTGAACTGGTTAGGTACGGATGATAAAGGGCGCGACGTATTAGCTCGGATCATTTACGGTTTTCGAATCTCAGTGTTGTTTGGTTTTATTCTCACGGTGATTTCGTCACTGATTGGCGTTTTAATCGGCGCTACGCAAGGCTATTACGGCGGCTGGCTCGATCTGTTTGGGCAGCGCTTTATTGAAGTGTGGTCTGGCATGCCAACCTTGTTCCTTTTGATCATCTTATCGAGCTTTGTTGAGCCGAATTTCTGGTGGTTGCTCGGCATCATGGTGCTGTTTAGTTGGATGAGCTTGGTGGGCGTCGTGCGTGCCGAGTTTTTACGTTGCCGGAATTTTGATTATGTACGTGCTGCACAAGCGATGGGAGTCAGTGATATGCGCATTATTCTGCGCCATATGTTGCCAAACGCTATGGTCGCCTCGTTAACCATGATGCCGTTTATTCTTTCTGGCTCAGTCACTACTCTCACCTCATTGGATTTTCTTGGCTTTGGCTTGCCCGCCGGTTCACCGTCATTGGGCGAACTGCTCGCACAGGGCAAAGCCAACTTACAAGCGCCTTGGCTTGGTATTTCAGCGTTTGTGGTGCTGTCGGTCATGCTGACTTTACTGGTCTTTATCGGTGAAGCGGTACGTGATGCCTTTGACCCTCATTTACAACGGAGCCGCGCATGAACGATTGGGTATTGAAAATAGATAACCTGTCGGTGGGTTTTGGTATCGCAGGGCAGGCACGCCCTGTGACGGAAGGGGTAAGCTTAACCATTGCACGTGGTGAAACGTTGGCTTTGGTGGGAGAAAGTGGCTCGGGAAAATCCGTGACAGCCAACGCGATTTTGCGTTTGTTGCCCAAAGGATCGGCGCACTATTTAAGTGGCAGCATTCATTTTGGCGATGTTGATACCCTGCGCTGCTCAGAGCGCGCGCTGCGCGGCATCCGCGGGGGACGCATAGGGATGATTTTTCAAGAGCCGATGGTCTCGCTTAATCCTCTGCACAAAATTGGAAAACAGTTGGTGGAAACCTTAGCGATCCATCGAGGATTACGTGCAACGGCAGCAGAGCAAAAAGCGATTGAATGGCTTGGCAAGGTGGGGATTCGTCATCCTGAAATTAAGATTAATGCCTATCCGCATGAACTCTCCGGTGGTGAGCGGCAACGTGTGATGATTGCCATGGCGCTAATCAATGAACCCGAGCTACTGATTGCCGATGAACCTACCACGGCATTAGATGTTTCGGTACAAGCGCAGATTTTGGATTTACTTAAATCTCTGCAACAAGAATTGGGCATGGCGATGTTGTTCATTACCCATGATTTGAGCATAGTGCGCCGAATTGCTGACCGAGTGGCGGTGATGCAAAGTGGCCAATTGGTCGAAACTAACGCATGCCACACTTTGTTTGCTGCGCCTGCACATCCCTATACCCAGCAGTTGATCAATGCCGATCCGCGTGGTGTGCCCGTCCCTATAGCGATGGATGCTCCGACGCTGCTGCAAGCGGAAAAGTTACGGGTGTGGTTTCCAATCAAAGGCGGTTTTTTTCGCCGCACTCAAGCCTATATTAAAGCGGTTACAGATATGAGTTTCACCTTGGCCAAAGGTCAATCGTTGGGTTTGGTGGGGGAAAGTGGTTCAGGGAAATCGACCACGGGCATGGCGATTCTCAAGCTTCTCGACTCACAAGGGGCTATCCGTTTTGCAGGGCAAGATCTGCAAGTTCTCAAACGCCGTGAAATGCTGCCGTATCGCAGTAAAATGCAGGTGGTGTTTCAAGACCCATATTCTGCGCTTAATCCTCGAATGTCGGTGGCGCAAGTGATAGGCGAGGGTTTACGCGTACATAGCCAGCTTAATGATGACGAGATTGATCACGCGATTTGCGCGGTGATGCAGGAAGTCGGCTTAGATATAGAAACTCGGCATCGCTATCCCAATGAATTTTCTGGTGGTCAACGGCAGCGTATCGCGATTGCGCGGGCGTTGGTGCTCAAGCCTGAGTTCATATTGCTTGATGAGCCAACCTCATCGCTAGACCGAACTGTACAAGCGCAAGTACTGGATTTGCTGAAAGGTTTGCAGCAGAAATACCAATTAACCTATCTGTTCATTAGCCATGATCTCGCGGTGATCCGCGCTTTATGTCACCACACCATAGTGATGAAAGCGGGGGAGATTGTCGAACATGGCGAAACTCAAAGCCTATTTGAGAATCCCAGTCACCCGTATACGCAGCAGCTAGTGCGTCTTTCTCTGTTGTAATCGGGCGAGTAATTGTCTTCCTATACTTCTTCTTACTTGGAGTTGCAGCCAACACTGCTGCCGCTTCAAGTAAGAAGGATTCACTATGAGACCACAAGCTCGCTATAGCCAGTATTGGGGTCAAACTCTCGTGTAAAGTGGTGCTGCGGATAGTGATGGATCATCAATTCTGCCGTGGTATTGATAAGGTTCCCCTCGAGCAAATGCCCACCCCAAACACGCCCCTGTGCATCAGCAACCGCGATATGCAAATGGCAATGTTGGTAAGTTAAAGTACCGGAGAGTGACAGAATCTCAAACGGAGCACTCACTTGTAGGGTCGAAACACTATCGGCAAGGCGAATATGCAACGTCGATAAGCATCCCACGCACGACGCGATAGAGCCTGCATGGATTCGATGTTGTTGAACGAGCTGTACAATCTGCTGCTTTAAATCCATTCCTCGAGTTAAGCGCAGGGCAATCAAATGGATCATGCTTTGGCCTCTATAAAATCATCCTCTATCAAACGGATCAAGGCTTCTAATCCCTGCTCAAGATTGGCATGGCGCTGCGCTTTGCCAAGCACGCGCATACCTTGCATCTGGGTCAAAACTAATGGCGCCAAAGAGTCCGCACAAAGATGAGCCGCAATTTGACCTTGTTGTATCGCATTGTTGAGCGCACGGGCGATCAGGTGCAGCAGATGATCAAATAACGCGTGACCTTTGTTTAAGACTTCATCGTCCGTGTCTGCATGCTCAACCAAAGCATTTTGCATAAAACAACCACGGTTTCCCTCGCGTTGGAGCGCGGCAAAATGTTGCAAAAACGCTTTCAATTCTGGCCACGCCGCACTTTCGAGCTCGAGATCTTTAAGGGCAGGGGAACTGACCAAATTCAGATAACGATCCAGCGCTTCATAATAGAGCTTTTGCTTATCACCAAACGCGTTGTAAAGGCTAAAGCGATTGATTTGTAAGTGATCGACCAAATCGGATATTGCAGTATTGGCATACCCTTTTTGCCAAAACAGCGTCATTGCTTGGTGTAATTTCTCTTCGCGATCAAAGTTGCATTTTCTTGCCATTGGAAACTCGGTTGCTTAAATCTATTCTTGACTGAACGTTCAGAAACTGCGTAGAGTATATCCAGAACGATCGTTCAGAAAAAGGAATTAAGGAAAGCAACATGAAATTATATGAAACCGCGATGACGCCAAGCTGTCGCAGAGTCTCGATTTTTCTTAAAGAATTAGGCATTGCTGTTGAGCGTGTTCAGGTGGACGTTCGTGGTGGTGAAAACTTATCGGATACCTTTAAAAGCAAAAGTCTGAACGGCAAAGTGCCTTTGCTTGAACTGGATGAAGGTACAACACTGTGTGAAAGTGTGGCGATTTGTCGTTATTTCGACCTTACCTATCCCAATACGCACAAGTTGTTCGGGGATTCAGCATTAGAACAAGCTCAAGTTGAAATGTGGCATCGAGTGGTTGAGTTTCAAGGCTTGTATGCAGGATTTCAGGCGTTTCGAAATCTAAGCGGTATCTATAAAGATCGTGAACACTGCGTTTACGCGTGGGGTGAAGAGAGCAAAGCACGCGTGGCAGCCTTTTTGCCACAACTTGAGCAGCGATTGGCACAGTCGCGATTTATTGCCACAGATCGTTTCACCATTGTTGATATTACCGCCTACATTTTTATTGGTTTCGCCCAAAAAGCGCTCGAACTTTCTGTGTTTGAACACTATCCGCACATCACTCGTTGGTTTGAGCAACTCTCGCAACGACCAGCCTTTCAATAAAGGATTTTTCTATGATTGATTTTTATACTGCAGCAACACCGAATGGTCACAAAATTGCCATCGCATTGGAAGAGATGGGCTTGGAATACACCACCCACGCGCTCAACCTTTCGAACAACGACCAAAAACAGCCCGCATTTACCGCGATTAACCCAAATGGGCGTATTCCGGCGATTGTTGACCGTGATAATGAAGATTTTGCGGTGTTTGAGTCGGGTGCGATTTTGCTCTATCTCGCAGAGAAAACTGGAAAGTTCTTACCCCAAGAAAGCAAAGCGCGCTCCAAAGTGATCCAATGGTTAATGTTTCAAATGAGTGGCGTGGGGCCGATGATGGGGCAGGCCAACGTGTTTTATCGCTATTTCCCAGAGAAAATCCAACCAGCTATCGATCGTTATCAAAAAGAGGGACGCCGTCTGTTTGAAGTGATGGATGGCCAGCTAGCCCAAAACCCGTATTTGGCCGGAGATGAATACACGATTGCTGATATCGCGACCTTTCCATGGGTTCGAATCCATGAATGGAGTGGGATCTCGATTGACGGTCTGACTCATTTACAGCGTTGGATGAACGAGATCGCTGCGCGTCCTGCCGTAGTGAAAGGGTTAACCGTACCACCTCCGAGTAACGTCAGTGATGATGAGCGAGCTAAACAGATCCGCAATATGGTAACACGCTAAAGATCACGGCATTTGATGGTTCCTCAAACGGCTCACGTTACTGCACACTCACACCGCTGTAGCTTGACGTCGTAAGGGAGCCACATTACTCAATATAGCGGCCAACAATCTTGTCGAGTTGGCCGCTGCTTTTTAGCTCTGCAAGAGCGCTGTTGAATGCGGCTACAAACTGGCTCTGGTAAGGGTATTGCTCGAGGTTTCGGTTGGTAAATCCGATATAGCCTTGCTCTAAACTGATTTTGGCGGCCATGGAAAAGTTAACGGTATCGACAATGCCCTCACGCTTTAATCGTGTGAGTTCCCATAAGATCGAGATGCGGTCGTTGACATAGCAATCTATTCTGTCACCGCGTAACTTTAGTAGATTGACGCGATTGCCGTTAGCGTATTTCACCTCGATTTTCTTTTCTTCGACGGCCTTCCAAAACGCTTGACCGCCTAGGCTGAATCCATCGTTCATTCCTATGGTTAAACCGTAAAAGTCCCGAGGCCATTCGGTGGACTTGCGTTTGCTGAGCCATGCGTTTTGACAAAAAACCACCACCTCTTCATCTAGGATAGGGTCTGAGTAAGGATGAATGTAAGGTCGGCGCTGCGGATAATAATAGGGGGGAAGCAAAGCAAAAATTCTTCCTGCTTCGAGTAGCTTGAGCCCACGTCGCCAAGGGATGGGTTGTAACTCAATCTCAAATTCTGTCATCAAAACATCGGCGGCACGAAGTATTTCAGGATAGATACCCACGGCACGGCCATTTTCAGCATAACTGTATGGCGGATAAGCATCATCCGCAAAAATGGTGACCCTTTGCGGCTTGGCATGGAGGCAGGTCGACATCAAGCAAAGTGAAGCAAAAAGTAACCCAATGCGCATAGTCGCCTTGTTTGAAGGAGTGGTAATTAACTTTAGTTTAGTGGCTATTGGGATTGACGTTGGTAAAAAACTTTGAAAAGGCTAAACTGCGTAAAAATTTTTTGAGAGTAGTGTCATGACCGACGAGCAATTCAACCCGCAAGATGAAGAAATCGAAATAGAAGCGATTGGTGTTGAGGTCTCTTGCCAGCCGATTGAGCTGTACAAAGTGTTAAAAATTGCCAATGCCGTAAGTGGAGGTGGTGAAGCAAAACACGTGATCAGTGAAGGCTATGTGTTTGTTAATGGCGATGTAGAAACTCGCAAACGCTGCAAAGTGTTTGATGGCGATCTGATTGAATTTAACCAAGAGTTTTATTTGGTGATTTGTGATGCACCAGTGACAGAGCCAGAGTCATTCGATACTCAACCTGAGCTAGCATCGTCGCACAAGCCGACAAAAACGCAGAAGAAGTCTTCAGCCAACACTTCGGCCAAATCCAAGCCATCAAAAAACAACAAAACCGTATCTGGACAAAAAAAAGCCAAGAACGATAAAAAATCACCACAAAGCGACAGCAAATCCCCATCAGGGCGCAGTGCTATCCGATTCTTTTGACGTGATGTTTGTTTTATGAAGGCGCTATGTTTTTGAAATCTCGTCGTTTTTATAAAAACAGTATTGAGCAGACGAGAGCACCTGAAAACCGGCGTTATTAAAAACCAGAAACTAGAGAGCACACTGAGCTTTAGAACCTTGATGTGGTGGCAGTGTACTGATCGTTGCACTCAAATCGCTGATACGGGTGCTGTGTGATGGGTGGGTCGAAAGCAGCTCAGGCGGCTGTTTTCCTCCAGACGCTTTGGCCATATTTTTCCAAAGCTCAATGCTCTGATAAGGATCAAAGCCTGCTCTTGCCATCAAGGCCAATCCTAATATATCGGCTTCTGACTCTTGGCTGCGGCCATAGGGCAAAATTACCCCGTATTGCACACCAACGCCGAGCGCGGACATGGTCAGATTACGATATTGCGCATATTCAGATGCCCCAATTGCGATATCCGTCAGTTGTAAGCCGGCATGCGCTAATTGTGATTGCGATAAACGCTCATTACTGTGGTTTGACAGCACATGAGCGATTTCATGGCCAATCACGGTCGCTAACTGGTCCTGATTCACAGCAACCTTCAGTAGACCCGTGTATACCCCAATTTTCCCACCCGGCAAGGCAAACGCGTTAACTTGGTCACTCTCAAACACGACCACTTCCCATTGCTCAAAACTACTTTGCTTGGGTACTTGAGCGGTAATCGCTTTGGTTACACACTGCACATACGCATTGGTTTTTGCATCTTTACTGATTGGAATTTCCTGTTTCATCTGCGTGAAAGACTTCGCGCCAAGCTGACTCATGTCGTTGTCAGAAAACAGTAGCAATTGATTTCGGCCTGTCGGTGAAGCGCTGCATGCCGCTAAGCCAAGAGTCATTAATAAAGTGAGCGCCAGTTGCGTCTTTTTCATCTTATAGTCCTTATTTCTGTGGCGATCGATGAATGGCGTTTATATTAGCACCATACATTCATAATGTTATCCCCTCATCTTTACTGTCGCAGAGTTGGTGCACGACTTTGTGTTCGCTGGATGGAGTCGTTACAATGAGCCACTTTTACTCGTTCAGGACTCAAGCGATGTCGATTTGGAATAAGCCCATCAGTTTAGAAATACTCAATGCCACATCGAAAAATACGTTAATTGAACATTTAAATATCATTTACACCGAAGTGACAGAAAATAGCATTTCCGCCACTATGCCGGTGTGCCATTTCACACATCAACCACTTGGCATGTTGCATGGTGGCGCTTCGGTGGTGCTCGCGGAAACCTTAGGTTCAGTAGCGGCCAATTTCAGTGTGGGTGAAGACGCTTACTGTGTGGGCTTGGATATCAATGCTAACCATGTCCGTGCGATGCGTGAAGGTTCAGTGACAGGTACTGCAGTACCGTTGCACATCGGGGTATCGACTCAAGTGTGGCAAATTGAGATAAAAGATGAACAAGGACGACTGGTTTGTATTAGCCGTTTGACGGTCGCGGTGAAACGTTCACGCCCAAATCAAGCCAAGCCAGTAGCCGAGGTTTAAATGGTGATTCAATTTAGCGGTGGCAAAATCATTGTAACCCCCCATGAAGTTGTCGTGCGGCTCGGACACGACAATCGCGTTACCTTGCAAGCCCAAGCGGAGGCCATCACGCTAATGGGAAAGGGGGCAAATGTGATGATCGCCAATGGCAGTGAAAGCAAATGGTCAGTGAAGCTAGATGATGAAGAGCAACTGAGCGCCATTGCTCAAACGTTAGGTTGTGACTTGCTTTAAAAGTTTTTGCGGTGGGCTTGCTAAAGCTTACAAAATAAGGAAACTGTCTAGAATTAGAAGTTAGATGAGATTTCCTCTTTATGAGCAGCCCGCGTTTACGTGTACAGTTCGAAACACTCTTTGAGCATTTTCAAGGTCAAGACGTTGAAACCCAACTGGAAGATGTCACCGATATTCTTTTTTGCACTCGACGTAATGCGCGTATTGTTCTCAATAAAATGGAAGAAGAGGGTTGGATTGAGTGGCATCCTGCGGCGGGGCGAGGCAAACTCTCGCAACTGATCTTTAAACGCAGTCGCGCGGATGTCAGTGAAAACCTTGCGCGCCGCTATCTCAATGAAGGAAAGATAGGCCAAGCGTTTGCCGTGCTTGATCAGGACGCCGCAAAATTAACTCAAGTGATAGAAAGCTATCTTGGCGTTCAGCATCAAGAAGGTCTGCAAGTTGTCAGGTTGCCGTACTATCGTCAGCTATCGATGTTGAACCCACAAAAGCCGATGCGCCGCTCTGAACAGCATATTGCGCGACAGGTGTTTAGCGGACTTACGCGTCTTGATGAAGAAGAGCAATTACAGCCTGATTTAGCACACGCTTGGCAGGCGCTATCAGATACTCACTGGCGGTTTTACTTACGCCCCGGAGTGCGCTTCCATAATGGCAATCTCCTCACCACCGAACTGATTGTGCAAAATCTTTGGCAGCTACGGTTGCTTAATCTTTTTGCCCATATTGACCGAGTTGACTCACCTTACCCTTGGGCGGTCGATGTGCATCTGCAAAAGCCCGATACCCGCTTACCGCTATTGCTTGCCGAAGCCTGTGCCAAAATCCTCCCAGCGGAGTCCGATCGCAATCCCGATTTTGATTTAATGCCAGTAGGAACGGGGCCCTACAAAGTGGTTCTAAACGATGAAAAACGTTTGGTTTTGCAAGCGTTTGATGGCTATTTTGGTTTTCGTCCACTGCTGGACCGAGTTGAAGTTTGGGTGATTGATGAAGTGCACTCTTCGATGGTTTTTCCAAGTTTATCCAATCCGATGAAAACTGCTCGAGGATCATCAACGGAAGAGGTAGAGCTGGATCCCGGCTGCACCTATTTACTGCTTAATCGTCGCAATGGCGTCGCCAAAGATGAACATTGGGCGCGCTATCTCACTGACAAACTTAATGCGCTCAACCTGTTTCGTCTTCTGCCGGAAGAGAAAATCATTGAACTTGGGGTGTTGCCAGCCTATGGGTTAAAACCCGGGTGGTATCACCACTCAGCGGCAGCGCAAAGAACGTTACCGCCAGAATCCAAAGAACTTACGATTGCCTATCACGCTCAGCATCCTATGTTTCCGACTGTTGCTAATGCGATTAAACAATTGCTCAGCCAAGATGGGATCACAGTCAATGTCATCAAATATGAACACACGGTCGTTGAAACTGAAAATGTGGATATTTGGATTAAGCCAATGGGTATTGCTAATCACCGTGATGATGCGTTAGCGGGGTGGTTACTCAATTACTCCGATATTGAGTTTTTGAGCAAAGGAGAGGATTTCAATCAGTGGGTGAGTTTGATTGATGCTTGGCGTGCTGACTCTTCTGCGCTCTTCCCTGCGAAAGAACTGGGGAAATCACTGGTGGAAAAACACCAACTGATCCCGATGTTCCACTGCTGGTTAGGCATCAGTAAAGATCAGTGCGGTGCGTTACAAAATGCGAAATGCAATGCGCTAGGTTGGTTCGATTTTAGCCAAGTCTGGGTAAAGCCAGACTTGTCAGAACACTAGCTTTTACTCACTCGTGGGATTTGATCTCGATCGCTAATTAGCCAGTTTCGCAAAATAAACACTGCTTGTCGGTAAGCCCAGTGCTAGACTATGTGCGAACTCAGTAGAATCGCTTAGGAGGATAAGTGGAACTGGCATTGATCATTGCTTTTATCGTTGCTGCTGCAGTAATGGTGAAAAAAGAGATGGCAGAGAACAAATAATTCATTTCATCACCTTTTAAATTCCTTTTGAATGAAGTGTTCTTTAAGAAAAAAGCCAGCGTAAGCTGGCTTTTTGTCTTTGGATTAGAACTGGTAATCGAGAGAAATCCCCCAGTTACGTCCTGGTTGAGATTGGTAGTCAATATTGAACGCTTCGGTTCCTGTTTTTCCAGAAATATCCGAGTAGTGCCAATACTTCTTATCAAATAAGTTAAACAGTCCAGCACGAACCGTGAGATCTTTTACTGGAACATAATACGCAGTAAGGTCAACTACGGTATAACCCGCTACATCGAGGTTGTTATCAAGTTGCCACTCATCTTTGCTGGCCACCATTTTCACATTGAGCGCTGAACCAAAGTTCACTTGATCATAACCTAGCCCAAACACACTGGTTAATGGCGCAACGGTATCAATCTCTTTACCCGTTGCTTTATCTTCACCGTGCGCATAAGCGACCGCTAGGCGAGCATAGCTACCATGAGGAAGAGGAGATACCGTATCCAGTAATAGAGTAGAACTGAGTTCTGCACCGTAAATACGAACTTCGTCGATATTGTATTTACTGATTACATCTTTGCCACCAGACTGACCAGTTTTGGTTTGTGTGATGAAGTCTTTGTAATCATTGATAAATACAGCAAATTCCATATTGCCATACGCATTGTTTCCGCGAGTTCCCACTTCATACGAGATACTGCGTTCAGCTTTTAAATCAGGGTTAGCTTCAATAATCGCCCCTTGATTGTAGAAATAGTAAAGGTCATAAACCGTTGGAGCTTTAAATCCTTGACTGATCTGGCCAAACAGCGCGAGGTTCTCTTTTAAGTGGTAAACTGCACCAAGCTTTCCAGTAAAGGCATTGTCTTTATTTGGTTGATATTGGGTAGTAAAACCTGCATCTGTTTTTGGTGTAGCTTCAAACGAGTCATAACGTAAACCGGCGGTTAGGATTAGTTGCTCATCCATTAAATAGAGTTGATCTTGAGCAAATAAACCCCACTTTACGATATCTGCATCTGGTACTCCTGTGCTACCTGTACGAGAGGTCCCTGTTCTATAAAAATGGTCGGTGTTTTCGAGACTGAATGCATTGTTAAGGAAACTACCACCGTATGTTACATCATGAGATACACCATCAATTTCAACTAACTTATTAAATTGGGCATCAAATTGCAGTGCTTTATCCGCTGAATCACGCTCACGCATACGTGCACCACTACTTGGTGTTGTATCGTAGTTCTTATTCAAAGAGCTAGAGTCTTGGTAACTTAGTGCTAGGTTGCTTTCGTCTGCGAGTAAAGCATTCATTAACCATTGATGTTCTAATGAGATACGAGTACGTTTATTCACGTCTTCATTAAAGTTATTGCTATAGACAAACCCTGGCATAATTGCATAGCCATTGTAATTGAGTTCATCTTCATCATAGTTTTTAGTGTAATGCTCTAGGGTTAACCCCAAACGATGGTTTTCATTTGCTTGGTACTGAGCTTTAGCAAGCACATTACCTAGATCAGTATCCGCAGGGTTAGTTGCACCGCGTTTAGGTCCTTCAATGTCAGCGCCTGAACCGTGAGATTGAGTTTCGTGACCTTGTGCATAAGTGGCCATTACTAACGTCTCGAGTTTGCCTTCGCGCATTGCCCAAGTCAGAGTATTTTTGAACTGCTCGTCCACAGAAGTGTAGGTTGACTTAATACCAAAGCGATGGCCATCACCGTCACCCACTAACACGTCACTTGGGTTTTTGGTACGAAACTGAACTAAACCACCCAATGCATCCGAACCATATAGAGTCGAAGAGGGGCCTTTATTCACTTCAATCGATTGTAAAGTATCTACCTCAATGGCATTACTGTATTTACGTTGTTCTGAAGCACCTGGGTTATAACCGACTGGTTGCTGAACGCCGTCAATAACTGTCAATATCCGGCTATCTTCCATGCCGCGAATGTTGAAACCTGAAATACCAAAGCGACTACCAGATTTCACTTCTACACCAGGGGTGTATTTGAGTGCATCTTTAGCATTTGTGGCCAAACTACTATCAATATCTTTAGCGCTGACGGTATCAATTGAAGCAGCAACATCTTGTTTATCCTGAGCTGAGCGTGTCGCTGTTACGACAACTTCATTGAATTGTGACTCTTGTTCAGCGTATGCTGAAGGCACGAGTGCTAGCATGATCGCGCTAGAGAGCAGAGACTTTTTATACATTTGAACTACCTGCAATTTCCATGTTGAGTAAAACGCAGGAATTCTAATAAATATTAATGATAATTGCTATCATTTGTGTTTAATTGTTTGCGTAATGTGAAAAGAACAGGACTTGAGTTTTCTAAATGAATTTTATAATCAAAGGGTTATATTATTCATAATGGCATTTATGATGTCGACAATTGTGACCACTATCACATTTGGCGATGTGAACTATCAATAGGAGAGAGCATTGTTAAGCCCAATCACTCTTGAAGCGCTGCATATTTTGGATGCAATTGAGCGTAGAGGCAGTTTTGCAGCCGCAGCTAATGAGCTTAATCGAGCACCGAGTTCATTGAGCTATCAAATCCAAAAGCTTGAACAGGATTTGGATTTGATGATCTTTGATCGCTCCGGTCATCGAGCCAATTTTACTGAAGCGGGCAAACTTATCTTAGAGCGGGGCAGGGCCATCTTGGCTGCGACCGAAAAATTGGTCAATGATGCTACGTTACTGGCTAATGGCTGGGAGCTCGATATCACGATTGCACTGGATGGTATTGTGCCCGCAGCAAATCTTTTTCCTATGGTTGAAGCACTGGGTAACATCAGTAAAACGCGAGTGCGCATTCAAGATGAAATTTTGGCGGGTTGCTGGGAAGCCTTAGCGACGGGGCGTGCGGATTTGTTGATCTGCCCGCGCATCGAAGCCTTACCACAGGATGTGAAAGCAGAAACCATTGGCACGATGAAAATGATCTGGGTTGCCGCGCCGACACACTATGTACATCGTCGTTCGGGGGAGTTTAATGAAGAGGCCAGAGAAAAGTATCGTGCTATTGCCATTGCCGATACGGCTCGTGAACAGCCAGCAATGAGTGTAAACATTCTACAGCGTCAACCTCGCTTAACGGTCAGTAATTTGGACGCAAAATGCAAAGCGTTAGTGGCGGGCTTAGGGATTGGTACTCTGCCAATGCAAGTGGCTCAACCTTATATTGATAAAGGTGAACTAAAAGCTATTCATGGCTCTGAAGATCTAGAGATGGATATCGTACTTGCCTGGCGACGTAACCAGATGGGTGAAGCCAAATCTTGGTGTATTCAATACCTGAAGAAGAATTGGCGCTGGGAGTAGATCAAAAAAAGTGACAGAGGATCCTTGAGATCTTCTGTCACTTTTATATTTAGCGTAATGGCAGAACCATGTCAGCAGTGCCATCCTCAAAATGAATATCGACGGCAAAGCCCATTTTTTGCGCTAGGGTTAACATGCCGCGATTGGTCGGCATGGTCATGCCCGACATTTGCTGTGTCCCTTTGGCTTTACAATAATCAATAATCTTACGCATCAATATCTTACCTAGCCCTTTCCCTTTCAAATCCGAGCGAATCAGGATGGCAAATTCCGCATCGGTATTCTCATGATTAATTAACGCTCGAGAAACGCCAATAATCTCTGAATCCTCACCTTCACCACTCACCGCGACAAACGCCATCTCTCGGTCAAAATCGATTTGAGTTAAGTTTGCTAAAGCTTCATGGTTAAACTCACCGACATCAGAGAAAAAGCGCTTGTAGAGATCTTCCTTGGATACTTTCTTGATAAAGGCGGCATGTTTCGGTTCATCTTCAGGCAATATGGGGCGCACAGTAAGCCACTCTCCATCACGTGCTTGGCACTTTTCTTCCAACTCGGTGGGATAGGGTCGAATAGCAAGGCGGCTTGGGGCATCGCCAGTGAATTGGCGTAGCACCAAATTAGCATCAAGAATAGTAAACTGGCTGCCGTTGACAAGCAGAGGATGGATATCCAGCTCATGCACTTGTGGGCATTCAACAACCATTTGTGAAATACGGACTAAAAATTCAGATAATCCTTCAATATCAATAGGGACGGGGAGTTTTTGTAGCCGGATTTTACCGCTACGTATCGCTCGAACAATTAAGTAGCGCGCAAGCGTCATGTTGAGAGGGGGGAGCGCGGCAGCGGCATCGAGTGATTCATCCCACTCAGAACCGCCTTGTCCTAATAAAATTACTGGCCCAAAAGTCGCATCGGTTTTAACTTTGATCCTAAGTTCTTCCCCGCCAGCCAGTTTTGCCATCCCTTGAACTAATAAACCGTGAATATTCGCTGAGGGGTAGGAGAGTTGAGTTCTATCAAGAATCGCTTGCGCGGCATTGGCCACTTCTATCCGGTTACGCAAGTTAAGCATAACACCTTGCACATCGGATTTATGCGCAATGTCGGGGGAGCGTAACTTCACCGCCACAGGGTAGCCAATAGTCTCGGCTATATGCACCGCTTCTGTACTGTCAGAAGCAATCCATGTTGGCAATACATTGAAATTAAAGCATTTAAGCAATGTGCCAATTTGATGAGTATCGAGATTGACCTGATTATGTTCACCTAAGTGTTCATGTATCCATGACTTCGCAGTTTGCATCTCTGAAGCATGTACCACTTCTGTTGTGGTCGGAGTTTCCATCAAATGCTTCTGGTTTCGTCGGTACTCGACTAAGTGCATGAAAGCCGTCACCGCACTTTCGGGCGTACGGTAAGTCGGTATCCCAGCCTGATTGAAAAGAGTACGTGCGGGCTTGGCAGATAATTCACCAGACCAGTTGGTCAAAATATTAAATCTTTTGGCACGCGGATGCTTTTGCACGGCTTCAACCAGTGCTTGAGCGGTTTGTTCTGAATGCGCGATTGCAGAAGGGCTATGCATGATCAAAATCGCATCAATGTTATCGCTTTCCAACAAAATGTTTAAGGTGGAGACATAGCGCTGATGATCAGCATCACCGACAATATCGACAGGATTACTGTGTGACCAACTTTGAGGAAGAGACTGATTAAGCTTTTCATAAATCTCATCTTCAAGCTGGGCAAGTTTGCCTCCACGCTCTAATAATGCATCAACAGCCATAATCGCCGGGCCACCACCATTCGTAATAATCGCAAGGCGTTCACCACGCAGTGGAACGGAATGGGTCAATGTCTCTACCGCCGCAAACAGCTCGTGAGTGTTATTGACTCGGAGCATACCTGTACGGCGAATCGCAGAATCGTAAATGATGTCTAAAGTATCATCGCCACCGGTATGCATTTGTGCCGCTTTTCTTCCGGCTTTAGTACGACCACCTTTTAAGACGAGGATCCGTCGATTGCGAGACGCAGCGCGAGCAGCGGACATAAAACGTCGCGCATCACGAATCGTATCGACATACAGTAAGATCGCATCGGTATGTTTATCGGTACTGAGGGTATCGAGCAAGTCAGCAAAATCAATGTCACTTGCATTGCCTAAAGAGATAAATGCTGAAAAACCAATACCTTTATCATTAGCCCAATCAAGGATAGTGGTACATACCGCCGCAGATTGTGACACAAAAGCAATATTGCCTTTTAAGGCTGAAACGGGAGAAAACGAACCATTGAATTGCATCCAAGGCAGGATGAGCCCCAAGCTATTAGGCCCTAAAATTCGCATATTCACAGATTTGGCTATCGTCATACATTGAGCTTGAATTTCTTCGCCTTGTGCATCCAAAGAATACATATCGGAAGATAAAACAATCACTTGTCTGACTCCTTTCTCGGCTAACTGTTTAAATAAGCTGACATTGCGCGAGGCGTGAGTACAAAGAATCGCAATATCAGGCACAATCGGGAGGTCGGAAATCGTTTTGTAAGCCAATACACCACAAACGGCAGGATAATAAGGCGTGACAGGCATAATGGCACCATCAAAACCACCTTGAAGTAAGTTTTTCATCACAATGTTACCCGCACGGAAAGACCGAACGGATGCCCCAATCACAGCGACAGATTTGGGTCTAAGCAGTTGATTCAAGTGGTCCATACCCTGCCTACCTAATGGAATGTCTGTTTATATGGTAACCAATTCTTGTGAGCTCTGTTGGGCGAGAACAGCCCTCTGTGATCGAGTTTACAGTTCCCTTTGGTTAGTTTGTGCCATAAATCACAGGATAGATGCATATAATGACTCGGTAAGCTTGATTCTCTTGGTTGCAATGTGCATGATTTAAAGCACTTTGTACCTAAGGCATGACTATATCTATGAAAAAAATCGCAGTTATCGGGCTATCAGCACTTCTTGCAGCTTGCGCATCCGGTGAATACACCACAGACGTGAAGACAGAAAGTCATCGCGAAGAATATTCAGTTGCCGCTGTTGAGCAGCCTGTCATTTCCGAATATGGTGTGGCAGACGGCATTTCTGAGCAGAACGTTGAACAAAACGTTGTAAAAATGACGCCGGACAGCGAGAAAAAAGTAGTCAAGATGAGTCCACAGGCTAAGCCTGCCGTCTCCATTACTCCGCCTAGCGCCAAACAAGTCGCAATGAATCCTCGTTATGGTTTTACCATTCAAGTGGTTGCTGTGGGTGCGCAAAGTAAAGTGGACCAATTCGCATCTAAACTCCCTAGAAATGGCCAACCTATTTGGGAAAACTACAAACTGGTCAATGGTACAAAATGGTATACCGTACTTTACGGAGATTATGCGACTCGCCAAGAGGCCGCCGCTGCTATTTCAAGCCTTCCAGTTGAATTGCGAGAAATGAAGCCTTTCGTGAAGAGCATTGATTCGATCAAAAACTCGGAATTCCCGACGCTTAATAAGCTCAACTAATACTTCTTTAAAGGGGCGTAGGCCCCTTTATTGTTTGTTCTGTGAGCAGTTGAATAAGGTTTTCGTGAGAAACGATAACATTGACTGAAACTTCACATTGAATGAACTATCATAGCCATCAATTACTACTTCGGTGTCACGGAAAGATTAATGACTAAGACAACAATCCTACTTTTGTGCGGTGGCGGCTCATCTGAGCACGAAATTTCTCTCGTATCAGCCAACTACATCCAACAACAGCTTGAACTGACTCCAGAGTTTCACGTGATTCGAGTCGAGATGAAAAAAGAGGGATGGTTTTCCGAACAAGGAGCCCTCGTATACCTCGATACAAATAGCGCAACATTAAATAGCGATAAGGCTTCCTACCCAATAGATTTTGTTGTTCCTTGCATCCATGGTTTCCCGGGAGAAACAGGGGATATACAATCCATGTTAGAACTGGCAGGCATTCCTTATCTAGGCTGTGGGCCAGAAGCCAGTGCAAACAGTTTTAACAAAATCACGTCCAAACTGTGGTATGACGCATTAGGTATTCCTAACACTCCGTATTTATTTTTAACCCAAAATACACCAAGCTCGATTGAAAAAGCCAAGCAAGCTTTTGGTCATTGGGGAAGTATCTTTGTCAAAGCTGCTCGTCAGGGTTCTTCAGTCGGATGCTACAAAGTAACCACAGAAGATCAGATTGCCCCAGCCATTGAGGCTGCTTTTGGTTTCTCAGAGCAAGTTCTTGTCGAGCAAGCCGTTAAACCTAGAGAGTTAGAGGTTTCTGCTTATGAGATGAACGGACAACTCTATATCTCAAAGCCGGGAGAAGTGATTGCACCAGAAGGTACATTCTATTCATATGAAGAAAAGTACAGTGCGAATAGCCACGCCAGAACCGTCTTAGAAGCTGAAAATCTAACCGAGATACACAAAGAATTAATTCAAACATATGCTGAACGTGTATTCATCCATATGAAGCTTCGTCATTTATCTCGGATCGACTTTTTCTTGACTCAAGAGGGACAAATTTACCTCAATGAGGTCAATACATTTCCAGGAATGACACCGATTTCCATGTTTCCGAAAATGCTAGAGCACAACGGACACCGATTTAGTGAATTCCTCGCGCAATGTGTCACCAACACATTAGTAAATGCGAAGTAGGGCATTAGGAGTCGGGTGACGTTGTCACTCAACTCCGCCGATTTGGTTGGAAAAGGTCGTAACAGACATGAGATAACTCTATGTAAGCTAAAGAATTAGCGACAATATACTTGATAACCTGAGATATAGAATTATTATTTAGGTACCTAGGGATAAAAAAGCAGAGTATCTATGGCTGTTGCAATCTATCGAGGTTTCAATCTCCAATCGGCTGCCAATTCAACTGAAATATGGCAAGTCAGGATAAAAAACCACGTATTGACGGGTAATTTAGCTGCGGTAAAGAAGAGCATTGACTGGTTTTGCGATACTGCATCGATTATTGATCCAAAAGAATTTGAGTCGATCGGCCAAAAACGTGAAGTTTCGGCCGGAGCTCAAGAGCAATTCAATGGCTTCACTATTAAAAACGATACCGGTGAAGCTAATGAGTGGTATTGCTTTTTTAATGGCCGTTTGATTAAAGGTTCCAAAATCGCCATTCAAAAACATATCGAAGCTTACCTCGTTGCAAGACAACGAGCGATGCAACAACAAGCGCAACAAAAAAGATAGTAAAAGTATGACATTGGTGTATTCAACCGAAGTCGGGCGCATTAAGCCTGAGCATGAAAAAATAGAGCGTCCAAAAGGCGATGGTATTGTCCGTATTTTCCGTGAAACTAAAGGCCGCAAAGGAAAAGGTGTCACTATTGTAAAAGGTTTAGACCTTGATGATGCCGCTCTAAAGCTGCTTGCCGCTGAACTCAAGAAAAAATGTGGATGTGGTGGAGCTGTAAAAGATGGCGATATTGAAATTCAAGGAGATGTTAGAGATCAACTCAAAACCTTGCTTGAATCGAAAGGACACAAAGTCAAATTAGCAGGTGGTTAAGTCGTATTTTACTCCTCGTGTAACCCCAAACCGCCAATAACTCCACCTTAGTGTGGAGTTATTTTTTAGCGAAGCAAACCTAAACACATTTGAAATGTGTTGGTAACAGATTTTCAAATCAAGGGATTACACAAACACTTTGGCATACACAATTGACGTAAGTACAGTGACAATGTCACTAATAATCATACTTAACATTGTCAAATGATAAATATGATTATTAGGTATTTTATGGTAAATAACTTATGTTGAATGAATTAATGACAGAAGAATTGGTGTACTAACTTACACTCAATTCAAATTTAACATAACAAACATAATGCGAAGTAAGAAACAGCCTCGTTAAACTGGCTGATTGACACCGCTAGACCACCGCAAAGCATTGATATTGTTCTTAATCCTAGCCCGTTTTGCTTTTTTGCGATGCTTTCCCAAAGCGCCTTTATACGTGGGTTTTCGTTGCGGTCTGCGTGACATCCTAGCAGTGCGATTTCAGGGTCAATTCCTGCTGATTCAGCTAAAAAAATTGCTTCTTCATCAGATATATATCTAACTCCAGTTCTCATTTTGCTTATTTTCTGTGGCGACAAGTTCAAGTCATGCGCAATTTGCTTGTCTTGTACGTAGTTTTTTGCCTTTTTGTAGGCGTCTAACAGTTCATTTGCATACATATTTATCCCTCCTTTTTTCTCTATCATAGCTTGCCAATCCCCATTTTGCGCTATTTACAATCCCCAAAAATGGGGACTAGAATCCCCATAAATCGGAATTTGAAGCTCTTACAGACTAACCACATCGCTTAGGCGTTCCGGACATTCGGCGAGAGTTTCACTTAAAAATTGGCCGCCCCTTTGTTTGTCCTTGAAACAACTTGGGGGTTGGCCTCCCAACTGTTCAAGGCGGTTATCATGATTCAGACAACAGCAATAGCAATCATCATCAATACACCATCTGGTCAGCGTTACTTTTCGCATTTTGGTAATAAATCATCAATCCAAACGGCTTGGACTTTGGCGGGCGCAAAGCTTTTTATGGTTGATGCTCCCGAACATTTAAAGCCCGTCTTGCAAAAACTAACTACCAAGAACAAAACTTTTACTCTTCACCTTGTTCATTTTTCCTCTGTTCCTCTCGATTCTGAGAGTATTCATTATCCTGTTTTGGAGGCTAACTAATGGCCTACCAAAGCGTTATCGACTTAGCCACGGGCAAACGAGAAGTTATTGACTTTCTCCCTGCTGTAACTTCAATTGCTAACCCTGACTATAAACTTTGGACGGGTCGCCAATCTCCTAATCCTACGCTCGCCGTTGCGGATTATGATAAGTCCTACCGTCCTGAGATAGTTGCCTATAATCGCAAACTTTCTGTTATTTCTAATTCATTAGACAATTTGATTCCCTCTCAAGACAGAACGGAATCCCACGCTAGTCCTTTGTCCCTTGCTCCTTGTCAGGACGTTGCACAATACATTCGCCGCCACGGTGATTTTGCGCCTCATATGCAGCGTGCTTTCACAAATATCCTTGAGCGCCGAGACTACACAACAGCCTTATCTATGATTAAAGATGCTCACGACCGCCTAAGTCGTGACGGTATCCGCTTCGCTCGCACTGATGACGAGTGCGTTGAGCTTGCTAAAGCAAAAGCAAAGGCATTTTCTAAAACGCTTTCAAAATATGATGAAGTCGAAGAGCGTTTTACAAAAGCCTGTGAACTGCTTGCATCACTTGGCCTTTCTTTCCGTCCTGACCTTATCAAGCAAAAGCGCCAATCTAACGAGCTTGAGTGTCTTACCTCTCGCGCCATGTGTGAGAACTGGTTACGTAGACAGCTACGCCGCCGCTATTTCGCCGAAGTCGAAGCGGTAGCGCGTGACCTTCTTCTTGTTAGTAAGAATGAAAACCCCTATTGCTCTGCTCATGGCCTTGAGGTGATGAAGTCTAGAAAGTCAGCAACCGAGCAGGTTTTATCTAATACCGTTTGCTACGTCGAGGATAACCCTGAAACGTGGTTTACGCTCCAAGAGCTTGCCGCAAAATCCCTCTCAAACCCTACGATTAGACGTGCAGAAATGTTCGTTCGCCTCAAGGCTTTTGAGGATATTTGCAAAGAAAGCGGTCACGTTGCGATGTTTTACACCGTGACCGCCCCCTCCCGCTTTCACGTTTTCAAGGGTGACGACATTAACCCGAAATGGTTGGAAGCTGGCAAGCCTAGTGCAATTGATGCGCATCACCATTTGATGGGGGTTACTAATGCTTTTCGTAAGGCGCTCGACAAAGCCAAAATTAAAATCTATGGACTACGAATTGTTGAACCGCATCATGACGGTACACCGCACAATCACTTCCTCTTCTTCATGCTCCCCGAGCATGAAAGCGTGGTCACAAGAATCCTTGGAGATTGCGCTCTCAGTGATAGTCCTAACGAATCAGGTGCAAAAAAATACCGATTCAAGTCAGAGAAGATTGATTTCAAAAAAGGTTCGGCGGTTGGTTACGTCGCTAAATACCTTTCAAAAAACATCGACGGTCAACACATCGACTTTGACCGAAATTCAAACAAATCAGGCACCGAAGCGGCTCAATCTGTCGTCTCGTTCAATCGCTTAAATGGCGTTAGACAATTCCAATTTTATGGCGGCTGCTCTGTCTCCGTCTGGCGTGAGATGCGCCGTTTACGCGATGAAATCAAAGAGGATGACGCGGTGATAACTTCAAATCAATTCAGCAAAGATGAACACTTTGTTCTAGAAACCATTCGCCGCGCTGCCGATGAAGGCGATTTTAAGCGCTTCTTGATTGCGATGGGTGGCGTCTTTGTTAAACGCAAAGAGCAAACCCTGCAAACTGCTTACGCTAAAAAAATTAACGTAGATGGTCTTTTTCTCCGTACCCGTTACGGCGATGAAATGAGCGCGGCCATTCAAGGCATCCTTTTCAAAGGCCGTCTAATTCCTACCCGTTTTAAAGATTGGCGCTTTGCAACTAAGAAACAATTTATCCGTGGCGTACGCACCATGATGACCGGAACGCGCATGATTTTCAGCTCTTTAGAGGAAGAGTTTGAATATCGTTCAATGCTCGCCGAAGAGTATGAGCGTATGCAAGAGGAAGCCGCTTTTTGGTTCGAGGTTGCTTCTGCTGAATCCTGCGTTATGTATGGCGATGAAATATATCTTGAGGATGTGCCGCCACCCGATTGGTGTTGGGGTTGGGCGCAGCCCGACCCCGACACCAATTGGGTGGCCTTGGACTCGTGTCACTAACTGTCGCCATATTTTTTAAACCGATTTCTAACCACTGTAAGGACAAACAAAAATGATTACACAAGGCTTAATTTCCGATAAAGACGATATTCAGACCAAAGTTTTTAATAACCCTACTACTGGCGAAATTCGTACCAGTGGCGTTATTAACTTGCTTGTTTCAAAGCCCACTCAAGTTATTACCGTCAAAGTATCTGAGGAGCTTTGGCGCGAGTCTAATAACGGCCAGTTCTTCCAATCACTTGTCGGTAAATCTATTGATTATTGTCTGTCACCGAAGGACTTTTCTTTTACTCGTGACGGCCAACAGGTATCGGGCACAAATATTAACCTCTTCAAACTTCCCGAAGTGAAAGACGTTAAATAAGGCGGCATAAATGACCGAAGAGCAATTTTTACAACTAATGACGCAATTAGAGTCGCTTTGGTGGCTTGGCTTTGCAGGTTTCATAGCTGTTTTAGTTGGTCTTGGTTTAATAGCAGGTCAACAAAGATGACAGATTTTCAGTTTTTGTTACCAACCTTTTTCGGCGCATTAATCATGGGCTATGCAGTTGGCTTTAAATGGTTAGTGTTCAAGAAAGCAACCGAGGCAATCGCCTCTGATTAAATACATGTAATGGAGAATTACACCATGAAAAAAAGCACTAAAGCAGCGTTAATCGTTGCCTCTTTAGCAGCAGTTGCGGCAACTGGCGCTAATGCGGCAATCCCACAGGAAGCACAAGCCGCCCTTGATGCGGTTGGGGAATTTACCTCTACCGTTGTTGGTTGGATGTGGGGCGTGGGTACTGCAATGATTGTCGGCTTTGTCGGCCTCAAAGTGGTCAAAAAAGGTGCCAACAAGGCGACCTAATAACCAATTTAATGGTTGCCCCTTGTGGGACTATATCAAGGGGCTTAATTGCCCCTTGATTTTTATGGTTTGAAAATATGCGCATTTTTTATATAGCTTTTATTGTTCTTTTCTCTATGCCTTTGAGTGCATCAGTTCAGCCGACTGTGTATTACAAAATATCAAATGTTTTGTTTAAAGCCTGTCCTTTTGATTTG
This sequence comes from Vibrio cholerae, assembly GCF_008369605.1. Taxonomy (NCBI): domain Bacteria; kingdom Pseudomonadati; phylum Pseudomonadota; class Gammaproteobacteria; order Vibrionales; family Vibrionaceae; genus Vibrio; species Vibrio cholerae. Next base: position 6,967 of record NZ_CP043556.1, on the reverse strand, counting down.
GGTGATGTAATTAGTATTGCTTACCCCTTTGAATCATGTCGTGAAACTGACGGCTACGCTTCTACAACTAGAGCCTTTGATAATCGCGCTTCAAGTGCAATTTTTTTTGATTACACTGTCCCCAATAAGCCAGGCAAAGTCTTTACAGCTCATGCCTATAGTTATTATAGGGTTAACTCTTGTCCTGATGGTTACTCTTTCAATGCAAACACTGCTATGTGTGAAAAGAATGAGCCTGAACAGCCAAAATATTGTGGCTCTTCTCAAATGTTTGAAGATGTAGCCAATTTATATAATGCTTGTTATGAGCAGAACGGTATATTTAGTTACACCTGTGATGAAAATACCCAAGAATTTAACTCCAAATGTGATTTAACTACTGCTGACCAATGTGTGATTGGTCGCCCTACTTGGCCTGATTGCCTTGATAAGCCACATCAACCCAATGACCCTACTAGCCCACTACCCCCAATTGGCGGCTTTAATCCAAGTCCTGTAAATCCTTCTACTCCTTCGCCTGATGTTGAAAAGCCTGATGTCGAAGAACCGGATAAAACGGAAACTTCGGACACTGGCGTTATTAATGCTATCAAGAACCTGAACGACGATTTAAACAAATCGAATACTGATATTCATAATGATATGAATAAAAACTTTTCAACCATGAATGACGCTTTACGTCAGCTTAATAGCACCAATACGGCCATTGGACAAAGCATTGTTGAACAGATGAAACAAGATGCGCAGATATACGAAAATAATAAAAAGCTTCAACAGCAAATTGGCGCTAATAATATCAACGCGATTAATTCGCAAACCAAGTCATTATTGGAGGGCAACAAGGCAATTACTGGCTCTATTACCGGAAATACAGACAGATTGGTTGCGGCTGTCAATGCTTCTGGTGATGGTGTTGTATCGGCCATTGATGGCCTTGCCGACAAGCTAAAGCCTTGTGACCCCAATACCGACCCCTTTAACTGTGAAGGCGAAAACGGTTTAACTCCTTCATCCGTCGAGTCTATTCTGAAACAAACTTCAGAAATAGTAACGACTACTCAAGTTGATGCCGAAGAGGGCTTTTTAACCACTCTTAAAGAAACCATAGACAATAATTTAATTGAGGATACTCAATCCTATTTAGAAGATATGAAATCCGATTTAATTGGCGCTTTGCCAAATTCCTCTCAATGTGATGTTGATGTTTTAAAAACCCCTTACGGTGATTTTAGTATTGGCTGCGAATACAGCGCTAGATTGAAATCTATTCTCGCTTTCGTTTTCTATATTTATACGCTCTACACTTTGGCAGAAATATTATTTACAGGTGTTACTCCTGTTGCCGGAACCGTTCCATATTTTTCACGGAGATAATCAAAAATGGCTATGCCTGTATTTTTACTTCCCATAATCACGGGTATTACTGGCGCACTCAGAATACCCGCTATTGCGGCTTTCTTGGCTACGCTTGCGGCCAATATCCTGTCATGGTTTAGCGAGCGTTTTACTCGTGCTGTTGCCATTAACTTAACCGTTTTAACAATGGTTATCGGTTTAGCTTTGGCTGCGGCTTCTGCTATGTATGCCCTCGCCGCAGGACTTGCCGAGATTACGCCGCCCTACGTGGTCGATGCGTGGGGGATGTTTGTTCCCTCCAATGCGATTCCATGTGTCGCGGCCATCTTTTCAGCCAAAGTGATCCGTTGGGTTTGGGGATGGCAATTCTACGTAATCACAAAAATGTCGAGTTAACGTTATGGCGAGTGTTTATTTTGTAACGGGTAAACTGGGCTCTGGAAAGTCCTTGATTGCTGTCAGTCGCATTCGTGACGCTCTAATGAGAGGTGTACCAGTTGCCACTAATCTCAATATCAACCTAAAGGAAATGATAGGCCGTGATAAGCGGAACACCCGTTTATATCGTCTGCCTGACAAGCCCACGGTCGAAGATATTGAGATACTTGGCTATGCCAATAAGTCTTACGATACGTCTAAGGACGGTCTAATCGTGCTTGATGAGTGCGGTACTTGGTTTAACTCTCGCACATGGAACGATAAGAACCGACAAGCCTTACTCGATAGATTTTTGCATATCCGCAAATTGGGATGGGATGTGATTTTCATCGTTCAGAATATTTCAATGGTCGATAAACAAGCCCGTGAGGGTCTTGCTGAGCACGTTGTTCACTGCAAGCGATTAGACCGGATGCAAATCCCTTTTCTATCTACTATTGTTTGGATTCTTACGCTTGGTCAGCTCAAAATCCCTATGCCAAAACTTCACATCGGCATAGTCAAATACGGCGATACGATTAACGCTCTCACCGTTGATAAGTGGATGCTCTGGGGCACTGATTTGTATAGCTCTTACGATACAAAGCAGATTTTTCAGAACCACTATCCTCATGGCACCTATACAGTTTTGCCCCCTTGGTATATCCACGGCCGCTATACAGTCCCCTACACTGCGAGAAACATCATGCGCATTACTAAAATTTTATTCAGAAAATACTCACGTGTTGCCATGTTCGCCGTAGGCGCTGCCTTCGGTGCTGCGTTCTGGCACTTCACATCGCCTGAGCCTGAGCTTATCCAACTCGTTCAGGCTCAAAATCAAATGCTAACCTCTGAGTCCGACCATAAGTTATCTGAGCTGTTGGGCGGCTTTACCATTTCCAGATATACCGCTTTGCCTGATGCGCCTGTCACTTTCGAGCTGTCTAACGGTGCAAAGCGCCTCACGTCCTATGAGCTTCAATCTATGGGCTTTGAAATCGAACCCCTTTCACGCTGCGAAATCATCATCAAATCAGGTGCTCAAAATGAAACTATTCACTGCTAAAAAATCAGAAAATGAAAAAGTAGTAAGTCCTGCTCCGCGATGGGTGATTTTTCGTCTTTTTGAAAAATTACACGGCGTGGAGCCGACAAGCGGAGACGCTGCCAAGCAATCCACGATTCTCAAGTCCGCGCGTCAGTTACTCCTAATCTTGATGCTTTCCCTTCCTGCCCACGCAGCCCCTTTCGAGTCATCTGACACGCCTATTGCTGAGTTTGCTTCTTGGTACTCGCAGCAAACGGGGATTAAGGTTGTTTTGGGTCAAGGTGTTCTCGGTTCTGTAAGCTTTACCGCCCCTGATTTGGTTCCGGCTGAGTACCCTGCCTTTTTTGATTCCGTTCTGCGCGCTCACGGTTACTACCTGGTCAAAGATGGTAACGCCTATGTAATCAAGATAGCCCCCGAAGCAAAAGAGGTGATCACCCCTGCTATTGTGAAGCTCTACCGCTTCAACTATATCCGAAACTCAAAGCTCTCTGATTTGGTTCAATCCACGCTCAAGGCTACCTCTAGCGAGTTTGTGAAGGATAAGCAGGTGGATAATTACTCGGTTGAAATCCTCCCGAATACCAATGCCCTGATTGTGTCCGGTACGGCTCAACAGTTAGAAAAACTCGATGTGTTGTTATCGGCTATTGATGTGCCGCAAAGGCAAATTTTTATCGAGGCCGTAATCACTGAGACTGAATTAGGCGATAACAGCGAGCTAGGGGTAAACCTTCAAGCCGCCTTTGATAAAGCGGGCTTTGTTACCAATTTGGTTAATGCCTCCAAGCTCAAAGATAACTTGTTTATATTCGAGTCAGGCGATTTTAACGCCTTGGTCAAGGCTATCTCTGGGTCAAGTGATACCCGTTTGTTGAGCCGTCCTAATATCTTGATTATGGATAGGGAGCGCGGTTACATAACTGTTGGCCAGAACGTGCCTTTCTTGGTGTCCAACTCGACCACTGACGGCGGCACAAGTGTTCAACGTATCGAGCGAAAGGATGTAGGCGTTAGCTTAGAAGTGACGCCGCACGTTATGGGTGACGATGTGATTTTGGTTATCAACCAAGAGTCTAGTTCTGTCACTGACTCGACCATTGCAGCCGATATTATTACCAACAAGCGCACTTTAATGACCACGGTTGCGGTAAAGTCCGGTCAAACCATCGTTCTCGGTGGTCTCATTTCCGATGAAAAGCGCAATGTCGAATCCGGTGTTCCTGTTCTCAAAGATACCCCCTTAATTGGTGGCCTCTTTCGCTCCACGTCAACCAAGAATGTACAAAAGGAGCTTAGGGTCGTTATCAAGTCAACCGTATTATAAAAGGGGCTTATAGCCCCTTAATTCTTGCCATTGCTCTGGCATATTTCACTAGCTTTGAGCGTGTCATTGCATCGCTTGGCGCTTCAATCTGTAGTATTGCTATTGCTGTGAGTAGTTGCTGCGGCGCTACCCTGTCACCTGTTGGGAATATTAAGCGCCCTCCCTCCATTCTGAACCCTTCCCACTCGTCCCCGTGGTAAAGTTCTCTTCTTCTGTGCCATCTCATTAGCCTTTTACACTCTGGCGGTATCTTTTCGCCCTTGTCCCATTGCTTGACCTCTGTCACAGATTTAAAACAAAGTTTTGCCGCTTCCTCTACACTCAAACCGCACTCAAATTCACGAAAAACAAAATTTTTTGTCATTTCGCTTCGATTCATAATAAAAACTCCCAAAATCGGGAGTTTTATAAGCATCTGATTTTATGGCAACTTTTACCATAAGCCGACATAATGCGCAGTTATATCACAATCATCATAACGTGACGTTGCAACCTTATCAGTTGATTATACTGGTGTTTCAATGTGTTTTTATACTAGGTGTAATTTAATTACACATGAATCATTTTTTCATAAGAAACCCGAAAGCAGGCAGCGCAATATTCTTTTGTAACCTTTTGTTTTAATGATTAAAAGTCACAAATGAACGAGAAGTGACGTATTTTTAGCTGGTTTGGTGTATGAAAAAAATTGGCTACGATTATTACCACCGTTAAAGCGGATAATAAAAAAGGCACTCAATGAGTGCCTTGGTTTTGCGCTTTTTTATCCTCTCGGATTTGCTGGGCAACAATCTTGATTGCCTCTGCGGTACTGATGCCTTCTGCCATCAGTTTTTGAATTTTCTCTACGGCGACTTGCTGTTCAGCGTGAGTTAATGTGGGTAGATCATCAAACATAAATAAGGCTCCTTAAAGGAGCCACACTATAAAGAGATGCTTAATAACTCGCAAGAAAGTTGATATAGGCACCCATAGCATTTTCATTGGTATAACTTGCACCAAGATCCAATTGGAAGAGATTCAATGGCGACAAGCCAATACCAGCCGTAACCGTTCCTTCAGTATTATCGTACGCGAGGTTTTTGTTGTACCCTGCCCTCAATTTTAACTGACGCATGATATCGATCTCGCCACCGACGCGGATCATTTGTGTGTTGTCTTTGAAGTCTTTGTAGCGCTCTTCTTCATTAAGGTCGTAGTCCACGCTTAGTGTGAAGTAATCAGCAACAATCCCAGCACCCACCGTGTACTGCGGTTTCATATCGTATGAGTATGAGATAGGATTGCCTGAGACGGCAGAAGTGATCGTTTTAGTTTTGATTTCGCGAGAAATTAGGTTGTTTGCAGCAAAACCAATGCGGATTGGGCCGTAGAACCATAATGCACCAGCATCCATGTTGAAAATGGTTTCTCCGTTTCCATTATCACGGAGGTCCTTTATATCATAGCTATTTAGGCTTGCTTCGTAGACATAGGTATACACTCGTTGCAACTTCGGTGTAATACCAAAAGCGATATGCTGCCCAAGGAAAGTTTGGTATTTAGCTAAAGTAATACCGAGTTCAGTAACTCCCACAGAAACGGCATTTACCGAACTCGCTTTTGCGCGCTCTAGCTCACAAAGATCATCCGCACAGACACGGCTATCAATAATCGGTGAAACAAAGGATTCAGTGTAGGCTTTACCAAAAACGTTAGCAGAAATAAATTGGTTAGGAATGGCAAAAGCTACTACACCGCCGAGTTCAGCATTCAGTACGTCCCCTTGCATTGCGGTTAGGCTCTTATTTAATTCGCCAATATTGCTGTAATCACCTTTAGAGCTTTGGTTGATGATGTCAGACACCTTATCCAAATCAGTAATGAGGTCATTGGGATCGTTATAAGACAAACCAATACTCGGTAAAATCATACCTGCGTCATCATTACGGCGATAAATGGCTACCAGAGCTGGGTTGTAAAAGGGACCCGTGAGAAAGTTACCTGATACAACCCCGACACCGCCCATAGCATCCCCGCGTGCTTCAACTGCATAATTTGCACTGAAGGCGAGCGGAGATGTGAGAACTAATGAAAAACCAACAGAAAGAGAAATTCTTTTCATAATGATATAAGCCTATTCGTCCTTTTTATTTTATAGCGGCATATTGTCCAATATCTTCAGCTATTCCTCTACATTAACATCATAGGTTTTGCTAATAACTTGAGATTGTTCAATAGCTAGCGGTCCTTGCCAACGTTGGTGAATCATAGAAACTGTGACAATGTAACGATCTGACGGTAACGAAACGCTATCTAACGTGGTTGGGTAATCCGATTCATAACTCTCACTCCAAATCTGTTTATAGTTACCATCAATATGATCAAAGACTGAAATAGATAATTTCGGTAACGGACAGTGTGAATTAAGCAATTCGGTCTTCTGAATCTGCCACTCATCTTTTGATGTCCAACGCACTACTTGCTTGGCTATAGTGTCGCCAAAAATGACCCATGCACTCCATGATTCCTGATCTGCGGCGGTAATATCGATGCGATACAACCCTGCACTCAATGGGTTGGTCAAATTATAGCGTTGAGCATAGGTATAAATGTTTGTTGTGACACTGTCGCTTCTATTGGTAAGCGAACTGTCGGTAGAGACGACTTTATCCACCCATTTGGTTAGACGAATATCGGTAATAGGAACTTTGGTTTTGGTATCAATCGCAACTTGATAAGCATCTCGTCCGGGGCTTTGAACATCAACTCGTCGAATGGTCACTCCCTGAATCCAATCTGGAAATGGCTTGTTATCTAGCCCTCGACCGCAATCC
>NZ_CP043554.1:2875000-2948589 GCF_008369605.1 Vibrio cholerae | reverse complement strand
AGTTTATTTTCGTTGGCGATTTCGCCACCTAAAACACCGAACTGAATCACTGCTAACGCTTACTGCGTCTGCCGTGTCAGTGAGGGCGGATTATAGAGAACTTAGTTATATTGGCAAGTACTTTTTAGAAGTTTTTTAAAGTTTTCGAGCACTTGGTGATGTTTTAGGCAGAACAGGCTATTTGTTAATGATTAAGCCATCTACTATACCTACCACTTGCTTATAAAAGGGTGAAATGATGAGTTCAATTCGTAGCTACAAAGGCATAGTGCCCAAGCTTGGTGAAGGGGTTTATGTAGATAGCAGTGCTGTGCTTGTGGGTGATATAGAACTGGGCGACGATGCCAGTATTTGGCCTTTAGTGGCAGTACGGGGCGATGTTAACCATATTCGGATTGGTAAACGCACCAATATTCAAGATGGTTCGGTACTGCATGTCACTCACAAAAATGCCGAAAACCCGAATGGGTATCCGTTATGCATTGGGGATGATGTGACCGTTGGCCATAAGGTTATGCTGCACGGCTGCACCATTCATGATCGAGTTCTCGTCGGCATGGGGTCTATCGTGTTGGATGGTGCGGTGATTGAAAATGATGTCATGATCGGTGCAGGAAGTTTAGTTCCGCCCGGGAAAAGGCTCGAAAGTGGCTTTCTGTACATGGGTAGCCCGGTCAAGCAAGCACGTCCTCTCAATGATAAGGAGCGTGCTTTTCTCGTTAAATCGTCCAGTAATTATGTTCAGAGTAAGAATGACTATCTGAATGACGTTAAAACCGTTCGCGAGTGATCTCAATTTGGCCTAGAGAGTTAAACATTTCGTTTTCAATCGCCTGTTCGGCGAGTTCCTCTAGGTCAAAACGCCACTCACTGAATGCCCTCATCACGTGTTGCGACTCCGCTAAAGCTTCACCTGAGAACTCTTGAATAACTTGTCGCGACACAAAACATTCAATTAATGCTCCGTTTTGCTGAGCAAAAAATACAACAGCTTGTTTTGCCTCATCCCAATGCTGTAAATCGGGGAACAGGATGGATTGGTTCATAGCGCACCTTCTAGATTTTTACGCAGTTCACGCAAAATTTGTTTCGTACCCGGACGTAAACCACGCCATAGCATAAAACTTTCAGCCGCTTGTCCCACTAACATGCCTAAGCCATCGATCGCTTGCGCGCAGCCATGTTGTCGCGCCCATTGATTAAACACGGTATAGCCTTTGCCATACATCATGTCATAGCAGACGGAGCGAGATGAAAAGATCACCGGATCAATCGCAGGCAATTCGCCATCGAGACTGGCAGAGGTCGAGTTGATGATCACATCATAACTTTGTTTAAGCTGTTCGAACGCTTGCGCCTTTACCTCACCATAAGCGGCCACAAGCTCAGCCAACTGCTCCGCTTTCGCAAAGGTACGATTCGTGACGGTAATAGAGGCGGGCTGCTGATCTAATAACGGCTTGAGCACGCCACGCGCCGCACCACCGGCACCAATCAACAAAATCGTCGCGCCTTTCAGTAGCACTTGCTGCGCGAGTAGATCTTGCACTAAGCCTTCACCATCGGTGTTGTCTCCGAGTATTTCGCCATCATCCAGCTTTTTTAACGTGTTTACCGCACCGGCTAAACGCGCGCGCTCCGTTAAGCGATCGGCAAAGCGGTACGCCTCCTCTTTAAATGGCACGGTAACATTACAACCTCGTCCACCTTGCGCAAAAAAATGTTTCGCCGCCTCAGTAAACCCATCCACTGGCGCGCACTGTGCAGTATAGATCATGGACTGCTGAGTTTGTCGTGCAAACAGCGTATGAATAAAAGGGGATTTACTGTGATTAATGGGGTTACCAAAAACGGCATACTGATCGATTTGAGAAGCCATATCCTTGCCTAAACAATCAAAAGGGTCACTTGCGCGACCCTATCACTCAGAACCTTGCCTGTCACCATTCACGAGGTACTAAAAACTCGCTTAGCTTGGCTTCTGGCGTTCCTGCTTGCGGTTGATATGCGTATTCCCAACGCGCTAAGGGAGGCATCGACATCAAGATTGATTCGGTACGCCCACCGGTTTGCAGGCCAAACAGCGTGCCGCGATCCAACACCAAGTTAAATTCAACGTATCGACCGCGACGATAGAGTTGAAATTGGCGCTCGCGCTCTGTAAAGGGCGTGTTTTTGCGTTTTTCGACAATCGGCACATAAGCTTGGGTATAACCTTCGCCGACCGCCTGTATATAAGCGAAACATTGCTCGAATGGCCATTCATTGAGATCATCAAAAAACAATCCACCGATGCCGCGTGTTTCATTGCGGTGTGGTAAGTAGAAGTAGCGATCACACCATGCTTTATGCTCGTTATAGATTTCTGCCCCAAAAGGTGCGCAGAGCTGTTTGGCGGTTTGATGCCAGTGCTGCCCATCCTCAACAAAGGGATAAAACGGCGTAAGGTCAAAACCACCACCAAACCACCAGATCGGAGCTTCGCCCTCTTTTTCAGCAATAAAAAAGCGCACATTGGCATGAGAGGTCGGGACATACGGATTTTTCGGGTGCATGACCAAAGAAACGCCCATGGCTTCAAAGCGGCGACCGGCCAATTCTGGACGATGGGCCGTCGCAGAGGCGGGCATCTGCTCACCAAATACATGGGAAAAGTTCACGCCACCCTGTTCGAAAACAGCGCCCTCACGCATGACTCGCGTACGGCCACCACCACCCAGTTTCTCACCCGGTTCACGCTGCCACGCATCTTCGATAAATTGCGCTTGGCCATCTGTGGCTTCTAATTGTTGGCAAATCTTATCTTGTAGCTGCAGTAAAAAGTGCTTCACTGCTTGTTTATCGACTATCGACTCCACATTCTCTCCTGCGCAGGGTTATCCCTGTCTTAACACTTGTAAGCTGCGAGCATCACGAATTTCGCTCGGTCCATGACGGCCACTGGTCTTCCCTTCTACTACAACCGCAATCTGATTGCCTAGCTGAACCATGACTTCTTGTTGAGTTACGCACGCGCGCTGGCCACTTAGATTAGCACTGGTTGACGTCAGTGGCTTCCCAAAGGCGAGACATAACTTCTGAACAACCGGATGATCCGAAACACGCACGGCAACGGTATCAAACTGACCACGAACCCAGCTTGGCGTATCACCGCTGGCTGGCATAACCCAAGTCAGTGGCGCGGGCCATGAAGCCAGCACTTGTGTCAGTTGATCTGCGGTTAATTGCGTTTCATCGACATAAGGACGCAACTGCGCATAGCTAGCGGCAATTAAGATCACCCCTTTTTCCACGGGACGCTGCTTGATCGCCAATAAGCGCAGCATAGCGGTTTGGTTATCCGGATCACACCCCAAACCAAACACTCCTTCGGTTGGATAGGCAATAACGCAACCTTTGCGCAGCGCATCCACCGCCTGTTGTAGATTCTCCACCAGAGCCACTCCTCTTTCATTTGTGCTCAGTGTACAAATCGTGGAGCAATTGACCAGTTCTTCTCATCAGTCAGAAAAAGCAAACGTTTGCTTGAGAAAAAAATCCCCGTATAATGCGCCGCAAGCGGGCTTGCTTGTCCGATAAATAACACTGAAGGAGTTTGAGATGACAGTCGGTATTATCATGGGTTCCAAGTCAGACTGGCCAACCATGAAACACGCAGCAGAGATGCTTGACCAGTTTGGTGTGGCTTACGAGACCAGAGTGGTTTCTGCGCACCGAACTCCTCATCTTTTGGCCGACTACGCCTCTAGCGCCAAAGAACGCGGTTTACAAGTGATCATCGCTGGAGCGGGCGGCGCAGCGCATCTTCCCGGAATGACCGCCGCATTCACTTGCTTGCCAGTGTTAGGTGTGCCCGTTCAATCTCGCGCTCTGTCTGGGCTCGACTCGTTATACTCCATTGTGCAGATGCCAAAAGGCATTGCGGTGGGTACGCTCGCCATTGGTGAAGCTGGTGCCGCGAATGCAGGATTACTTGCCGCACAAATCATCGGCATTCATAACCCAGAAGTGATGAGTAAAGTGGAAGCTTTCCGCGCTAAGCAGACTCAATCTGTGTTGGATAACCCAAATCCGGCTGAGGAGTAACAGATGCGTGTGTTGGTTCTCGGCGCTGGTCAGCTGGCGCGCATGATGTCGCTCGCCGGAGCACCGCTCAATATTGAAACGATCGCTTTTGATGTGGGTAGCGAAAACATTGTGCACCCCTTAACGCAAACTGTGCTTGGGCATGGATTGGAGCAAGCGATTGAACAAGTCGATGTGATCACAGCTGAGTTTGAACACATTCCGCATCCGATCCTCGATCTCTGTGCACGCAGTGGCAAACTTTACCCAAGCGCTGAAGCTATCAAAGCTGGCGGCGATCGTCGTTTAGAAAAAGCCTTGCTGGATCGCGCCCAAGTGGCGAATGCACGTTATACGATGATCCGCAGCCGAGACGACCTAACCTCAGCCATCGCCGAGATTGGATTGCCTATGGTGCTGAAAAGTGCACTCGGAGGCTACGATGGAAAAGGCCAATGGCGCTTGAAAGAACCAACGCAGATCGAATCGGTTTGGCAAGAACTTGCGCAATATCTGGCAGCCAACCCCGAACAAGCAATTGTGGCAGAAGAATTTGTCGCTTTTGATCGCGAAGTGTCACTGGTCGGTGCACGTAACCTAGTCGGCGATGTTGTGGTGTATCCTTTAGCGGAGAACGTTCATACCCAAGGTGTGTTGAGCCTTTCTACCGCCATTGATGCTCCTGCGCTACAAGCTCAAGCGGAAGCCATGTTTAAAGCGGTAGCCGAGCAGCTCAATTATGTCGGTGTATTAGCGCTGGAGTTTTTTGAAGTACAAGGCCAATTACTGGTCAATGAAATCGCACCACGCGTACACAATTCTGGTCACTGGACTCAACAAGGCGCAGAAACCTGTCAGTTTGAAAACCACTTACGCGCAGTGTGCGGCTTGCCGCTGGGTAGCACCAAACTGGTTCGTGAAACCGCGATGATCAATATTCTCGGTGAAGACCAACTGCCCGCAGAAGTATTGGCACTGGAAGGCTGCCACGTACATTGGTACGGCAAAGCCAAACGCCCGGGACGCAAAATGGGGCATATCAATGTGACCGCTGATTACAGTGGTGAGTTACAGCGCAAACTGTGTCAATTAGCAACTATGTTAGATGAGAAGGCTTTTCCTGCCGTACACGCCGTAGCAAAGGAAATTCAGCCTTAATCCATGCCTCACTAATCCAATAAAGCCGCGTCTAACGCGGCTTTAACTTTGTATGCGATGAGCATGATGAAGCTAGCATTCCTGAATATGCCCACATTGACGATTAGCACATTGATAGCGCATGCCTGCTGCACTTTTCTTTTCCACCATCACCGTAAAGCCACACTGAGCACAAGCCTGAGCAATCGGTTTACTATTTAAAGCAAACTTACACTTAGGATACGCATCACACGCATAAAACAATTTACCGAAGCGAGATTTGCGTTCGATAAGGTGGCCTTTGCTGCATTCCGGACAAAGGATATCTGGCGATGTTTCCTCATGCGAAGGGGAATCCATCGACTCGATATGGTGGCACTGCGGGTAGTGGCTACAGCCAATAAACATCCCGTAACGACCTTGGCGCAGCACCAGTTCATGTCCACATTCAGGGCAAGGCACACCGAGTTCTTTGATGATATGCCCATCATTTTGATGCAGAGGTTTGATGTAGTCACACTCTGGATATGCAGTGCAACCTAAAAAAGGACCATGTTTGCCGTGGCGCAGTTGTAATGCTGCGCCACATTGCGGACAAGGGGAAGATTGCAGCGCATGCTCATGGGCGGCAAACAGTTGCGGGTCAATTTTACGACTCATAGACACATCACGCTTAATGCAAAATGCCTTGTTCTTTGCTGTACAGCAGCTCTTCCATCACTGTGTAAGCATTTTCATTACCCGGGACATTGAACAGCACCATCAGGATGATCCATTTCAGGTCATCAAGCTCAAACTCATCGGTTTCTAATCCCATGACACGGTCGATCACCATTTCACGAGTTTCTGGGGTCAGCACATTGATGTGTTCAAGAAACAGCAGGAAACCACGCGATTCGAGATCCAGTCGTTCAATCTCTTCCGGCGCGTAAATACGCATTGAAGTGGGTGCACTTTTCGCAATTGCAGTTTGTGCATCGGTTTGTTGCAAAGCCGCCAGCTCTTCCAACCAGTGGAGGGCCTTGTAGATGTCTTTTTGGTGAAACCCAGCACGCAGCAGTTCATCTTCCAGCTGGTCCTGATCCACTTGCAAATCTGCATCGCTATGGACGTAGGTTTCGAACAGATACATCAGAATATCCATCATCATAGCTAGCCTCTCCCCTTTCTAATATAGCCACCAGGTACTGCAACCACATGCCCAAGGAGCTCAAGCTCCAAGAGCTGCATCATGATATCTTGCACCGGTATCTGGGTCCGGCTTGCGAGAATATCAATAGGTGTAGCTTCTATTCCTACGTTAGCTAACAGCTCGGGAAATGGCAATTCTTCATCGCCCTGTACAGCAGAAAAAAGTGTTGCTTGATAAGGAACTTGTTCAGAGAGTGACCAAGTCAGCGCATTTTTGAGCTCTTGATGAATTTGTTGCACACTTTGCACCAAACAAGCGCCTTGACGAATCAATTGATTGCTACCTTGGCTGGCGGCATTAAAAATCGAGCCGGGAACCACAAAGACCTCACGCCCTTGCTCAGCGGCGTAGCGCGCAGTGATGAGTGAGCCGCTTTTCTCCGCAGCTTCTACCACCACAACGCCCAACGATAAGCCGCTGATAATTCGGTTACGGCGCGGAAAGTGATCGGCTTTAGGCGGTGTGTGAGGGGCAAACTCAGAAACCAAGGCCCCTTGGGCCATGATTCGCTCCGCTAATCCTTGATGCTGTTTGGGGTAAACCTGCGCCAGCCCTGAGCCTAATACTGCCACGGTTTGCCCTTGTGCTTGCAAAGCTCCATCGTGCGCATAGCCGTCTATACCAAGCGCTAAACCACTGGTGACCACTAAACCCGACTGCGCGAGCTCAGTGGCAAACTGGCGAGCGATCTGCCGCCCATCAACACTGGCATTGCGGCTACCGACGATAGCCACCGCAGGGTCATGCACCGCTTCCCATATTCCTTCGATAAACAGGATGGGAGGCGATGAGCTAATCTCTTTCAATAAACGAGGGTAAAGCGGGCAATGAGGAGTGACGATATAGCGGTTATTGGCTGCTGATCGCCATTGCAAACACAGCTCGGCTTGTTTAGCCGCTTGAGTAGTTAAAAACACCAGTTGTTCGGGCTTAAGCCCGCTGGCCAACCATTGCTTAGGCGTAAAACTTTGCAACTGGGCTGGCAAACGGGTCGCAAGCAGGTGAGAAATGGTTTTGCTGCCTAGTTTAGGAGTAAAACAGAGCGCCAACCATGCCGCTAAATCCTGATCTTTCATTAACTGGCATCATCAACCAAATCGATTTGTTCAGACAATTGCACCACATTTGGCTGCTCGGTTTGAGGTTCTGCCTGCGGAGACAGTGCGTGCACTTCAGCACTGATCGGTGCCGAACTGTTAGTAATCAGTGCCAAGCTAAAACGCTCATAGGGGCGAATCACCATCAAAGCGCCCACTTTTACACTTGGTAACTGTACGTCCGTGTTCGAACGCTCAGACAGGAAAGTAGACGAATCTTGCTTAGCTTTGACTTGGACTGCCGCTTGATACAGTTCAAACATACTGCCTTGCGCGACGCCATCACTGCGGCCTTGGTCAATCACCACCACTTGATTCTGTCCGGCGTATTGACTCCCTTCAAGCGAACCCAGAATGCGAGCTTCACTCCCTGCTGGCGCTGGCTGCGGATAAAAGGTTGTCGACAGTTGGCGCTCCTCAAGATCGACTTCTGGCAAAGCAATATCATTGGCTAAAATCTCTTGGTTTTGCTCTTGCAAGCTTAGTCCACTAAAGTTGCCCCCAGTCATCGCCAATTCACCCACCGCCACTAAACGCAGCGCCACCATGACTTCATCATCACGTTGATACTGTGCTACCTCGCGATAAATCCCCCACTTTTTCTCGCTGTGTACACCGGAGATGTAAAGCTGATCTTGCTTGGTGAGATATTGACGGCCCTCACTGGAGCCAATCACACGCACGCTACCTTGCAAGGCGGTTTTCGCCATCAAACGGTCAGATTGTAAATAAGGCAGCACCAAGCCTTCTTGCACAGTCGGAACAGCTTGTTTTTCCAACACTCGCACTTGCGGGCTCAGTTTGCGCATCGGTTTTAGGCTGAGTACGGGTTGCCCATCACGCCAAAACAGCGTCAATTTATCACCGGGGTAGATCAAATGTGGGTTATCAATTTCTGGGTTCACTTGCCAAAGTCTTGGCCACAGCCATGGACTGTCGAGATACAAAGCGGAAATATCCCACAAGGTGTCACCTTTCACCACGGTATAGGTGGTCGGTGCATTTGGTTTGAGTGCCAGTGGCGTTTGCTCATCGGCGGTCACCTGTCCACTGAGCAGAGTGAAAGGCAATAAAGCGTAGGCAATATAACGGGTTAATCGTGCCATGACCTTGCTTCCTTGGTCGAAAAAATGACTGGGTTTCGGAGAAATCACGTCCGGATGCTGTCATTTGGGTCATAAAATGTCTAGAATTGAGCCAACACGCATTAAGCTGTTTCGGCACAGTTCAACATTTCGAGTGTATATGTCTGTATTGCAAGTATTAACATTCCCAGATGATCGACTGCGTACCGTTGCGAAACCGGTCGAACAAGTCACCCCAGAAATCCAACAAATCGTCGATGATATGTTGGAAACCATGTATGCCGAAGAAGGCATCGGTTTAGCGGCGACCCAAGTCGATATTCACCAACGTATCGTGGTGATCGATATTTCTGAAACTCGCGATCAGCCTATGGTGTTGATTAACCCAGAGATCATCGAAAAGCGCGGTGAAGATGGCATTGAAGAAGGCTGTTTGTCCGTCCCGGGTGCGCGAGCTTTAGTGCCTCGCGCCGCAGAAGTGACTGTAAAAGCGCTGGATCGCAATGGTCAAGAGTATCAGTTTGATGCAGATGACCTACTGGCTATCTGTGTACAGCACGAACTCGATCACCTCGCGGGCAAACTGTTTGTTGACTATCTGTCACCACTCAAACGTAACCGCATCAAAGAGAAGCTAGAGAAAATCAAACGCTTCAATGAGAAAAAATAAATTACTGTGAGGTAACCTTGAGCCAATCACTACGTATTGTCTTTGCAGGTACTCCGGATTTCGCCGCCCGTCACTTGGCGGCGTTATTGTCTTCGGAGCATGAGATTATTGCGGTCTACACCCAACCGGATCGCCCAGCGGGGCGCGGCAAAAAACTCACCGCCAGCCCAGTCAAAACCCTTGCACTTGAGCACAACGTTCCGGTTTATCAGCCAGAGAACTTTAAATCAGACGAGTCTAAACAACAGCTTGCCGCACTCAACGCCGATTTAATGGTGGTCGTGGCTTACGGCTTGCTACTGCCTAAAGTAGTTTTGGATACACCTAAACTTGGCTGTATTAATGTGCACGGTTCTATTCTGCCGCGTTGGCGGGGTGCTGCGCCAATCCAGCGCTCCATTTGGGCGGGTGATAACGAAACTGGCGTCACCATCATGCAGATGGATGTCGGCCTTGATACGGGCGATATGCTGAAAATCGCGACGCTGCCGATTGAAGCGAGCGACACCAGTGCTTCCATGTATGACAAGCTGGCTGAACTTGGCCCTCAAGCGCTGCTAGAGTGCTTAGAAGATATCGCCCAAGGCACTGCGGTTGCGGTCAAACAAGACGATGCGCTGGCCAACTATGCTCATAAGCTTAGTAAAGAAGAAGCGCGTATTAACTGGAGTGATGCAGCGACACATATTGAGCGCTGTATTCGTGCCTTTAATCCTTGGCCGATGAGCCATTTTGAAGTAGCAGAAAACAGCATTAAGGTTTGGCAAGCGCGTGTTGAAACACGAGCAGTAACTCAAACTCCGGGTACCATTATCCAAGCAGATAAGAGCGGGATTTACGTGGCAACCGGGCAAGATGTACTAGTGCTCGAAAGCCTGCAAATTCCGGGCAAGAAAGCCTTGCCAGTACAAGATATTCTCAATGCGCGTGCCGACTGGTTTAGTGTCGGTTCCCAACTCAGTTAATCCTGAACCCTAGCCGATGGATGGCTAGGGTTTGGCTTTTTGTTTAGGTTTTATTATGAATGTTCGCGCCGCTGCTGCGTCGGCTCTTTACCAAGTGGTTGATTTAGGGCACTCACTGTCCAATGCTTTGCCTGCGGCTCAGCAGCAAATTCGCCCACGTGATCACGCCCTGCTGCAAGATATCTGCTACGGCGTTTTGCGCCAATTGCCGCGTTTGGAATCCATCAGCCAAGCTCTGATGGAAAAACCGTTGAAAGGCAAACAACGCGTATTCCACTTCCTGATCCTCGTCGGCTTATACCAACTGAGCTTTATGCGCATTCCCGCCCATGCTGCGGTAGGGGAAACCGTCGAAGGCGCGCAAGATTTGAAAGGCCCTCGTCTGCGTGGCTTGATCAATGCGGTGCTGCGTAACTATCAGCGTGACCAAGAAGGCTTAGATGCTCAAGCCACCAGCCATGACGCAGGGCGCTACGGCCATCCGGGCTGGTTATTGAAATTGCTCAAAGAGAGCTACCCAGAGCAGTGGCAACAAATTGTTGAAGCCAACAACAGCAAAGCGCCGATGTGGCTACGCGTCAATCATCAACACCATACTCGTGCTGAGTATCAAGCCCTGCTCGAACAAGCGGGCATCGTCACTACGCCTCATGCGCAAGCCGAAGATGCGCTGTGCTTAGAAACGCCTTGTGATGTACACCAACTGCCGGGTTTCGCTGAAGGTTGGGTTTCAGTACAAGATGCCGCTGCGCAGTTAGCACTGACTTACCTTGCACCACAAGCAGGAGAGCTGATTTTAGATTGCTGCGCTGCCCCCGGTGGCAAAACTGCGCACATCTTGGAGCGCACACCAGAGAGCCAAGTCGTCGCGATTGATTGTGATGAAACTCGCCTCAAACGCGTGCGAGAAAACCTGCAGCGTTTACAGCTCACTGCGCAAGTGATTTGTGGCGATGCGCGTTACCCGCAACAGTGGTGGCAAGGCGAACAGTTTGACCGCATCTTGTTGGATGCGCCTTGTTCGGCGACCGGCGTGATTCGCCGCCATCCCGACATCAAATGGCTGCGCCGCGCAGACGATATCGCGGCATTAGCCGAGCTACAGCGCGAAATTTTGGATGCGATGTGGCAACAACTCAAACCCGGTGGTAGTTTGGTGTACGCAACGTGCTCGATCACACCACAAGAAAACCGCCTACAGGTCAAAGCGTTCCTTGAACGCACGCCAGATGCGCGCTTAGTGGGTTCCGATCCCGCGCAGCCCGGCCGCCAAATCCTTCCCGGAGAGGAAGCGATGGACGGTTTCTATTACGCCGTATTAAGCAAACAACATTGATTCGGTCAACCAAGGTGAGCCACAACTCACCTTGGGCGTGAGCAAACAAAGAGAACAAGTTATGAAAATCATCATTCTTGGTGCAGGACAAGTCGGCGGCACGCTCGCTGAAAACTTGGTAGGCGAAAACAACGACATTACTGTGGTCGATAAAAACGCTGACCGACTGCGCGATTTACAAGATAAATATGATTTGCGTGTAGTCAATGGCCACGCCAGCCACCCTGATGTGCTGCGCGAAGCTGGCGCACAAGATGCTGACATGCTGGTCGCGGTCACCAATACCGATGAAACCAACATGGCCGCTTGTCAGGTCGCCTTTACTCTGTTTAACACGCCCAACCGGATTGCGCGTATCCGCTCTCCACAATATCTCGCTGAAAAAGAAGCGCTGTTTCAATCTGGCGCGGTCCCGGTCGATCACCTGATTGCACCGGAAGAACTGGTCACCAGCTATATCGAGCGCTTGATCCAGTATCCGGGCGCGCTGCAAGTGGTGAGTTTCGCCGAAGAAAAAGTCAGCTTGGTGGCCGTTAAAGCGTATTACGGTGGTCCACTGGTTGGTAACGCCCTTTCTGCCCTACGCGATCACATGCCGCACATCGATACTCGCGTGGCAGCGATTTTCCGTCAGGGACGCCCAATTCGTCCGCAAGGCACCACCATTATTGAAGCGGATGATGAAGTGTTTTTCGTCGCCGCGAGTAACCATATTCGCTCGGTGATGAGTGAGTTGCAGCGCCTTGAAAAACCGTATCGTCGGATCATGATTGTCGGCGGCGGTAACATAGGTGCCAGCCTCGCTAAACGCCTAGAGCAAACTTACAGCGTTAAGCTGATTGAACATAATTACCAACGTGCGGAACAGTTATCTGAACAGTTGGAAAATACCATCGTCTTTTGTGGAGATGCCGCGGACCAAGAGCTGCTGTCGGAAGAGAATATCGATCAGGTCGATGTGTTTATCGCCCTCACCAATGAAGATGAAACCAACATCATGTCGGCCATGCTTGCCAAACGCATGGGAGCCAAGAAAGCCATGGTGCTTATCCAACGCAGCGGCTATGTCGATTTAGTCCAAGGCGGTGTGATTGATGTAGCGATCTCCCCGCAGCAAGCGACCATTTCTGCGCTACTCACTCACGTGCGCCGCGCCGATATTGTCAACGTCTCTTCATTACGCCGTGGAGCGGCAGAAGCAATTGAAGCGATCGCCCACGGCGATGAATCAACCTCTAAGGTAGTAGGACGAGCGGTGGGCGATATTAAACTGCCTCCGGGCACGACAATTGGCGCTATTGTGCGGGGCGAAGAAGTGCTGATTGCCCATGACCGCACTGTCATCGAGCAAGACGATCACGTCGTCATGTTCTTGGTCGATAAAAAATATGTGCCCGACGTGGAAACGCTATTCCAGCCGAGCCCATTCTTCTTGTAAAGGTTGGCGCTATGCTCAACTTACGCCCAATTACGTTTATCATCGGGCTAGTGCTGTCTAAGCTAGCCCTATTCATGTACGTGCCGACTCTAGTGGCATTTTTTACTGGCAGCGGCGGTTTTCTCGATTTCGCGCAAGCCGTCATCATTACCCATCTGGTGGCGTTTCTCTGCTTAAGTATCGGTCGCACTGAACATTTTCGGCTCAACGTACGCGATATGTTCCTGATCACCAGCTTGGTATGGACGATTGCCAGCGCATTTGCGGCTCTGCCTTTTGTGTTTATTAACCACATCAGCTTTACCGATGCCTATTTTGAAACCATGTCCGGCCTTACCACCACAGGCTCCACGGTACTCAGTGGCTTAGATGATATGCCGCCCAGTATTTTGCTGTGGCGCTCCATTTTGCAATGGTTAGGTGGCGTGGGCTTTATCGTGATGGCGGTAGCGGTGTTGCCGATGCTCAATGTTGGGGGGATGAAGCTGTTCCAAACCGAATCGTCTGATTGGTCGGATAAAAGCAGCCCGCGCGCGAAAACCGTCGCGAAAAACATTGTGGCGGTGTATCTGGTTTTGACTGGGCTCTGTTTTTTGAGCTATATCGCCACAGGTATGACGCCGTTTGAAGCGATTAATCACGCCTTTACCACGCTTTCCACCGGCGGCTACTCGACCAGTGATAGCTCGATGAACCGCTTCTCACACGGCGCGCACTGGGTTGGCACACTCTTTATGTTTCTTGGTGGCCTGCCATTTTTACTGTTTGTGCAGGCTCTGCGCAAACAGAGTGCACGAGCCCTACTCAAAGATGAGCAGGTACGCGGCTTCTTCTGGCTCTTTATGATCTCCAGTTTGCTGGTCGCAGGTTGGTTGTGGCTCAAAAACGATTACGCGATATTGGATGCGCTGCGAGTTTCGATGTTTAACATTGTCTCCGTCGTCACAACCACGGGCTATGGTCTGGATGATTTCACCGCGTGGGGCGCGCTCCCCTCAACCATTTTTGCCTTCCTATTGATGGCCGGCGCTTGCTCGGGTTCTACCTCTGGCGGAATTAAGGTCTTTCGTTTCCAAATCGCGATGGCACTGCTCAAAAAGCAACTGCTGAACCTCATCCACCCTTCTGGCATTTTTATCCAGCGCTATAACAAGCGCCCGGTCAATGAAGAGATCATCCGCTCCGTAGTCGCCTTTGGCTTGACGTTTTTCATCACTATCGTGGTACTGGCTGGCGCGTTATCGGCAATGGGATTGGATTCGGTGACCAGTATCTCTGGCGCGGTCACTGCCGTGGCTAACGTGGGTCCAGGTATGGGCAGCATCATTGGCCCAACGGGTAACTTTGCCCCTCTACCGGATGCCGCCAAATGGCTCTTGAGCTTTGGAATGTTGATGGGACGTTTAGAAATTCTGACGATTTTGGTGCTCTTTTTCCCTGCATTCTGGCGTCATTAAAAGGAAACATAATGAAAAAACTCATATTGGTAGCCAGCATAGTGAGCTTATCCACTTGGGCAAGCGAAACCTTACAGCTCAAGGATGGCCGCTATATTCAGCTCAACGATGACTTTACTTGGCAGTATGTGCCACAAGAGACTCAGCCCCAGCAGACAAGCGAGCTGGCTCCTCTCGTGCTCGCTGCACCGGTGATCGCTCAACCGACATTGAGTGGTGTGACAATCACTGTGGGTGATCATCGCCCTGTTTTGCAACTCAGTGATTCAGGCGTCGATGTGGTACTGAGCGCTCCGCGCTATGAGCATGGCCAGCTCAAGCTGAGCAGTGCCATCACCAACCAGAGTAGTCAGTCAGTGATTGCGGTTCGTCTCGCGATTCGAGTACAGGATGCACAAGGCGTGTGGAGTGAAGAACAGGAAGTGACGATTTGGCAGTCGATCAAACGAATGGCGGAAACCTATTTACGCCCGCGCACTTCAGTGGAAGGCAAACCACTGGAGTTAAACCTCGCAGAGCAGAGTCAGTACACACTACACGCTACCATCAAACAGATTGAAACGCGCTAAATGCGCGTTTCCTCTTTTACCCATCTTATCCGTCAAAGCTAAATCGGCTCGACATACAGATAAATGGCTAAGAAATGGCATGCGCATCCCGCCAGCACAAAAGCGTGCCAAATGGCATGGTTGTAAGGGATCCGTTTGGCGACGTAGAAAATCACCCCGAGTGAATAGATAAGTCCACCTGCCGCCAGCAGAGTGAGCCCACCCACCTCAAGATGAATGGCAAGCTGGTAAATCACGATCAGCGAAAGCCAACCCATGGTCAGATACGTCACCAAAGAGAGCTTTTTGAAGCGGTAGACAAAAGCAATTTTCATCAGAATGCCAATAAGCGCGAGCGACCAGATCACAATCATCAAACCAACCGCCAGTGGTGTACGCAAACTGACCAGTAAAAATGGGGTATAACTGCCCGCAATCAGTAAATAAATAGCACAGTGATCAAAGGTTTTTAGCCAACGCTTTGCACGCTGATAAGGGATAGCGTGGTACAGCGTAGAAGCCAAAAATAGCGCAATCATACTGCCGCCATAAATGCTCATGCTGGTAATGGTCAATGCATCGGCTTGCTGATCCACCGCTTTGACCAACAGCAGCACTAAACCGACTATCCCTAAGATAAGGCCAACGCCATGACTTATCGCATTGGCCACTTCTTCTTTAAAGCCATAACTGTTCGACATACTCACTCAATCCGAGTCTGAAACTTGGCTTTAGTATCGCACATTGAGCTTACAGGTGTTAGCTAAAATTTCAGGCCGCGTGATCAGCAGCTGCGGTCAAGAAACGCCAACACTTGCTCCCCGGCTTCCTGTGGTGATGTGTGCGCAGGTAAAGTGAGATGTCGCTTGAGCTCACCGCGCCCTAGCAAGCTGGCCAACATGCCGGATGCGCCTCGTTGATAACGATCGACTTCAAACCAGAGCTGTAAGGCTTCAGGATCACGATAAGCCACGATTTCAACTTCACGCCAGCGGCCTTGAAATGGCCCCGTGGTAGGGACAAATTCGAACTCTTGCACAAAAGGCAGTGCGAAGCCTTTGGCTTGCTCACACTCAACCTGACGTAAACGCAAACCTTGTGCTTCCAGCGCACTAAAAATACCATCCATCATCGGCTCAGGGCGCACCGTGAGAATGTCCTTATCGGTAGGATCCAGCGCCAACGCAATATCGAGTCCAGTCTCTAACCAAACTTTGGCATCCCCTATCGTCACTGGGGTATTCCAAGGGATGCTGAGTTCGATATCAAAATTACGCGTTTCACCCGCCTCAATCGTAAAGGCGTACGGTAAAGACCAGTTGGCTAAGGTGTAGGTATGAGGAACTCGGCGCATTGACTGGCCTTGTTGCTGACCGCGCTCATCCGCCACTTCCGCTATATAACGGCAACAAAGTTTGAGCTCGATGTTATCAATGACTTGCGCTGTTGCGCCGCCATAAACATGGATGATGACCTTAACGGATTGGCCGGGATAGAGCACTTCCTGCTGCAACACCGAATCGACTTTCGCAGAGCCAATCCCAAAACTGGCGAGGGTTTTCTTGATAAACGACATAGACACCTCCTGTTGTGAGAATTGCATAGTAAGGGCTAACCCTTGTCTCACTCAATCCACGCAGTTGAAAATAAATGTTACGCAAAATTGGTCAACTATCGATCATTTTAGTAACTGGTGCTACTCTATTTGCGATATGAACGCATATCATTATTCCTGTCTCATTGTTCGGATCGGCAATCGCCAAAAGAGTGAATCTCGGTTACGTCCTGTACTCAAGAGCCACTCATAATGAGCCAGGGTGTAGCATCGGCAATGGATATGCCTGACAGTTAGGTTATGTCATGCGCCCAACAACCGTCAGGTTTTCAAATACAAACCGTAGTGCAATGCGTCGCCGCAGTGGTTTTGCAGTGGCTCCCGTTGCGAAAAAAACAGCAACAGCCCCCACGCTGGTTGAAAGAAATGCGTTGACCGCATCCCCCGAAACCAAAGTGGTTCAGGCAGCTTAATTGAAAAGCGCAGTAAAACCTGCGCTTTTTTCTTGCCCGCGAATTGGTATTGCTCAGCGCTTTTGGTACCTTTAGCCACAAATCACTATAAAAATTGTGGAGAAAGTCATGAAATGTCATCGCGTAGAAGAACTACTGCAACTGCTTGAGCCTGAATGGCACAAAGATTCCGAGCTCAACTTGATTCAATTCTTACTTAAACTGGCTCAAGAAGCAGGTTACCAAGGTGCTCTCGAAGATCTGACCGATGATGTACTGATTTACCATCTCAAGATGCGTAACAGCGCAAAAGATGCGGTGATCCCAGGACTTAAAAAAGATTATGAAGATGATTTCAAAACCGCCATTTTACGTGCACGAGGCATCATCAAATAATTCTGCTGATATACCCAAACAACTTGGAGTTGCAGGTAGGCGGCAAGTAAGTGAATCCCCATGAGCATAGGCAAACTGTGTGATTGGGGTGAACGAGCGTAGCCAACACCGCTGCAGCTTCAAGTAGGAAAGTTATAACGTTCGGCAGCCCAGATCCAACCCCAAAAATGAGCAAGCGGCGAAAGCCGCTTTTTTATCAAGTCGTTAATAGGGTGAAGAATTGTAAGGAAATTTGTTGTTAAAGGTTGATTGCCTTAAAGAAATGAACGTTTGATTGACGCTATACTTACGGCCTAAAAAACCATCAGTCCCCTCTTACATCAGCCTTTAAGAGGGAATGAGCAATGTATTTGAGTGTGAACAAAAGAAATCACACCGAATGCCTGAAAAGGATAGTGTCATGAGTCAGGATAAAATCGATGTTAAAGATGTGACTCCCAAAGTGTTCAACCCCAAGACCCATAAAGGGCAAGGCGGGGATCGCTTTAACCCAAGTAATCGCATCTATGTTCGTGAAAGTAAAGGAACCTACCAGAAACTGCGCCGTTATGGTGGCTGGTTTCTGCTACTGTTGTTTGGATTGGTTCCTTGGATCTCTTATGGCGATCGGCAAGCCATCTTGCTTGATATTGGCAACCAGCAATTTAACTTCTTCGGAACCACACTCTACCCGCAAGATCTGACCTTATTGGCGCTGCTGTTTATGATCGCCGCCTTCGGCCTGTTCTTTATCACTACCTTCTTAGGCCGTGTCTGGTGTGGTTATCTCTGCCCGCAAACCGTGTGGACGTTTATGTACATCTGGTTTGAAGAAAAACTCGAAGGCAATGCCAACAAAAGACGTAAGCAAGACAACAGTCCGATGACGGCAGAACTCGTGGCGCGTAAAACCTTAAAGCACATCGCTTGGTTGGCGATTGCCTTAGTCACTGGTTTCACTTTTGTCGGCTACTTTGTGCCCATTCGCGCACTGGTAATCGACTTCTTTACTTTAAGTGCCGCATTCTGGCCGGTATTTTGGGTACTGTTTTTTGCCCTTTGTACTTACGGCAACGCAGGCTGGATGCGCTCAATCATGTGTATCCACATGTGCCCATATGCGCGCTTCCAATCGGCCATGTTCGATAAAGATACCTTTATTGTCGGCTATGATGTCGCGCGCGGCGAACAACGTGGGCCACGCTCTCGCAAAACGGATCCCAAAGCGCTCGGTTTAGGCGACTGTATTGATTGCGATCTCTGCGTGCAAGTCTGCCCAACCGGTATCGATATTCGTGACGGCTTGCAGTATGAGTGCATCAACTGCGGTGCGTGTATTGATGCTTGTGACAACACCATGGAACGTATGGGCTACGCGAAAGGGCTGATCAGCTACACCACAGAACATCGCCTATCTGGCAAACACACCAAAGTGATGCGCCCCAAACTGCTCGGTTATGGAGCGGTGTTCTTGGTCATGATTGGCTTGTTCTTTGCTCAAGTGGCCGCAGTGGATCCCGCGGGGTTAACCGTTCTTCGCGATCGCACTCAACTGTTTAGAACCAACAGCTCGGGCGAAATTGAAAACACTTACAACCTCAAGGTGATCAACAAAACCCAGCAACCACAGACCTATCAGCTGTCAGTTAAAGGATTGGATCCGGTCTCTTGGTACGGCAAACAAAGTGTGGTTGTGCAACCGGGTGAAGTACTCAATCTCCCGATGACGCTCGGAGCCAAACCAGAAAATCTCAGCTCTGCGGTCACGACAATTCAGTTTATACTGCACGACGAAAGCCACCAATTTACCCTTGAAGTCGAGAGCCGATTTATTCAAAAGCTCTGACACTCACCAGTATGGTAAAGGGCTCAGTAATGAGCCCTTTTTATTCAATGACCCAAGCCACGTTTCATTTTGATGCTTTAACTCCCGATCTGATTTGGTACGCGCTGGAAAGTATCGGCATTCGTGCTGAGTCAGGCTTTTTGCCACTCAACAGCTATGAAAACCGCGTCTACCAGTTTACCGATGAAGAGCGTCGCCGCTTTGTGGTGAAATTTTATCGCCCACAACGTTGGACCGATGAGCAGATCCAAGAAGAGCATGATTTCACGCTCGAACTGGAACAAGAAGAGATCCCGATCGTCCCGCCGCTGAGACTCAATGGCGCGACGCTACACCACTACCAAGGCTACCGTTTTGCCCTGTTTACCAGCATGGGCGGTCGCCAATACGAAGTGGATAATGAGGAACACTTAGAGTGGGTTGGCCGCTTTCTGGGGCGCATTCACAAAGTCGGAGCAAGTAAACCCTTTCTCCACCGCCCAACTCTGTCGCTGGATGAATACTTACATCAACCCAGACATACCTTGGAGTACAGTCACTGCATTCCTGCCCATTTGCAGCGGGTGTTTTTTCACGATCTCGATATTTTGATTGCTGAAATCAAGCAGCATTGGGTACCCACCCAGCCTCAGATCCGTCTGCACGGAGACTGCCACCCCGGCAATATTTTATGGCGCGATGGCCCGATGTTTGTTGATCTGGATGACGCACGCAACGGCCCTGCCATTCAAGATCTCTGGATGCTGTTGCATGGTGATCGCCAAGACAAACTGATCCAATTAGATATCGTTTTGGAAGGCTACCAAGAGTTTTGCGATTTTAATCCTCAACAATTGAAACTAATCGAGCCTTTACGTGGTCTACGCATGGTGCACTATATGGCATGGCTCGCCAAACGCTGGCAAGATCCGGCTTTTCCAATCGCATTTCCGTGGTTTAATGACGCGAAATACTGGGAGAATCAGATCCTCGCTTTTAAAGAGCAGATTGCCACTTTACAAGAACCCCCGTTATCATTGCAGCCGCAGTGGTAAGCCAACACAATAAATCCAATGGAGAAAGTCATGAAAAAGCTGTTTGCACTGGTTGCAACTCTGATGTTAAGCGTGTCAGCCTATGCGGCTCAATTTAAAGAAGGTGAACACTACCAAGTGTTAAAAACACCCGCCTCTTCTTCACCAGTCGTCAGTGAGTTTTTCTCATTCTACTGCCCGCACTGTAACACTTTCGAACCCATCATTGCTCAGTTGAAGCAGCAGTTGCCTGAAGGCGCGAAATTCCAGAAAAACCACGTCTCTTTCATGGGTGGTAACATGGGTCAAGCGATGAGCAAAGCCTACGCAACCATGATTGCTCTGGAAGTGGAAGATAAAATGGTGCCAGTGATGTTTAACCGCATCCACACTCTGCGTAAGCCACCGAAAGATGAACAAGAACTGCGCCAAATCTTCCTAGATGAAGGAATTGATGCTGCGAAATTTGATGCAGCTTACAACGGCTTTGCCGTGGATTCTATGGTGCGCCGTTTCGATAAACAGTTCCAAGATAGCGGCCTAACCGGTGTACCTGCCGTTGTTGTTAACAACCGTTATTTGGTACAAGGTCAGTCCGTCAAATCCCTCGACGAATATTTTGCTCTAGTAAACTACCTGCTGACGCTGAAGTAATCTCAACCCATGATTTGGTATTGAGAAAAAAGACAAAGGGAGCCCATGGCTCCCTTCGCTTTATCAGCCTCTCAGTGCTAATCGACTTTGTAAATCTGCTCTAATCGCTGATCTTTACGCTGCCACACCCCGCTCAGCCAAAGCTGAAACTGACGCTTAAACTGTTTATCGTTGAAGTAATCACCTTGTACCTGTTCATCCACCGGTAGCAAATCAATGTGCACCACAATACGCTGCATACGGCCCATCAATAAATCACGAAACGGTTGTTGACGGTTATCCGGATAGGCCAAAGTCACATCAATAATATGCTCGAACTGCTCACCCATGGCAGCTAACGTGTAGGCAATACCACCGGTTTTCGGCTGCAATACATGCTGATATCCCACGCCGCTACGTTGCTGCTTCTGTGAATTAAAACGAGTCCCTTCCACATAATTCACGACAGTGGTAGGAACGGCGCGGAATTTTTCGCACGAACGGCGCGTCGTCGCTAAATCTTGGCCGCGTTTGTGTGGATGGCGCAGCAGATACTCGCGCGAATAGCGGCGCATAAACGGCATATCCAGCGCCCAACACGCCATACCAATGAAAGGCACATACAGCAGTTGCTGCTTGAGGAAAAATTTCGGCATTGGAATGCGGTCTTTAAACACGCAGCACAGCACCACAATATCCGTCCAACTCAAGTGATTGGAAATCAGCAGATACCATCCCTGCTTAGTCAGGGTTTCACCGCCTTGAATATCCCATTCCACGCGGTTGGAAAGCTGCAAAACCCAAGCGTTCACACTCGCCCATGACCACATCACCCAATTCGCCGCTTGCGTCGCCTGCGCTTTCCATGCGGCTGACGGCAGCAACAGTTTAATCAAAGCAATCAAGCAGATCAGCAGCGAATGAAAGGCCGAATTTAACACCACCACGGTCACATTCAGCACAAGGAGCAAGTAAGCCAACATAGTTCTCAGTTCAAAGATGAGTAAAAAAACAGCGTGTGATTATACAAACTTGTCATCGTAATGAAACATGAACTCTGCAGGTCAGAGTACTAGACGTTCTGCGCACTGAGCTGTTTGAGTAAGCGATCCATGGCTCGATAGCCCAACGCCTCGGCCAAATGTGGGCGAGCGATCTGCGCTTCACCTTGCAAATCCGCTATGGTTCGCGCCACTTTAATGATGCGATGGTAAGCCCGAATAGATAAACCCAAGCGATGCAGCGCGCTTTCTAGAAATTCCGCATCCGCTTTAAGCAAAGGGCAATACTGTTCAATTTCTCGACTTTGCAGCAAAGCATTCACTTTGCCCGATCGCGCCAACATACGCTCACGCGCTACCCACACTCGCTGGCGCACAGCCGCCGTCGATTCACCACGATCGCCCCCATTGGCGAGCGTACCTTTGGGTAATGCTGGGATCTCAATCGACATATCAAAGCGATCCAACAAAGGGCCCGAAAGCCGACTCAAATAGCGCAAAATACTCTGCGGATTGGCACGCGCCTGACTGCCTTCGTAGTAGCCCGTGGGGCTTGGATTTAACGCACCGACCAATTGAAAGCGTGCTGGAAAACGGGTTTTCCCCTGCGCGCGCGAAATCACGATCTCACCCGATTCCAGCGGTTCACGCAGTGAATCAAGTACTTTACGCTCAAACTCTGGCATTTCGTCCAAAAACAGTAGTCCATTATGGGCGAGAGAAATTTCACCGGGGCGCGGAATGGTGCCGCCCCCGACTAAAGCCGCCATTGAGCTTGAATGGTGCGGTGCACGAAAAGGGCGTAGCTTCCAGTTGTGTTGGTTAATCTCTTGCTGCGTAAGAGAGGCAATCGAGGCTGTTTCCATTGCCTCTTCATCACTCATTTCTGGCAGTAAATCGCACAGCCGTGAAGCGAGCATGGTTTTACCCGTCCCCGGAGGGCCGAGAAACAGCAGGTTGTGATTGCCAGCCGCAGCGATTTCCAAAGCTCGTTTTCCCTGCTGCTGACCTATGATGTCTTGCAGATCGCGGATCTGACTTACTTGTTGCACACTGGGCGAACTTTGAAACAAAGATAGAGTTTGCTGACCACACAAGTCTGCGCACACTTCGAGTAAGCTTTGCGCCGACTTATGCCGCTCAACCCCGACCAAAGCCGCCTGATCGCCATTACTGTGCGGAACCACCAAACAGCGCTCCACTTGGTTAGCCGCGAGCGCGGCAGGCAAAACCCCTTTCACGCCACGAATTTCGCCCGATAGCGCCAATTCGCCGATAAATTCGTAACTTTCGAGCTTAGTTCGCGCAATTTGATCCGAGGCCGCCAAAATGCCAAGTGCAATCGGCAAATCAAAACGTCCCCCCTCTTTGGGTAAATCGGCTGGCGCTAAATTGACCGTAATGCGCTTCGCTGGAAACTCAAAGCGAGAATTGATGATCGCGCTGCGCACCCGATCGCGCGACTCTTTTACCGTGGTTTCCGGCAACCCAACTAAGGTAAACCCCGGCATCCCGTTACTGATGTGAACCTCAACCGTGACCGGAGGTGCCTGCACGCCAATACTGGCGCGGCTATGAATGATCGCAAGTCCCATTGCATCCCTTAGTATTTGATCAAAAAGCCTTCAGCGCCTGAATAAGTGGCGATAAAAAGCACAGAATGGGTTATATAGCGTGGTGAGATAAAACGGGAATGTGAAAAAAGAATGAGTTTTTGCTTGTCATGTAACGAAGATGTGTGTTAACACTAGAAGCGCAAACACATTGGTAAGATATTAGTTCAACCCTAAAAAACGACTTTACTATGAACTTGAACACTCGCATCAACGCTCTAATTAACCTAATTATCGTGGTCATTCTAGTGACGACGCGGGGGCGAGTGGGCGAAAAATAAGTAACCAAATCCAAAAAAACCCCCGCACTGAAAAGTCCGGGGGTTTTTTTTACAACTTAGACAGACTAAAAAAAGCACATTCTGAACAGGTTATACCCAAGCTCGGATAGATACAGGTCAGTACTTATCCGTTGGAACACCCCCCAGAATACGCAGGAAGAATGGGAGCGGCACATGAAGTGCAAACACAACACACAGGAAGGCAGCGACACGTATTGTTGCCATAAGGAGGCACGATGACCGGAGCACAGTTAGTCGTTGCCGCATTGAAACAACAGGGCATCAAAACCGTTTTTGGTTACCCTGGCGGCGCTATCATGCCGATTTATGATGCACTGTATGACGGAGGTGTTGAGCACATCCTCTGCCGCCATGAACAAGGTGCGGCGATGGCCGCGATTGGTATGGCGCGCTCAACGCAGAAAGTGGCGGTGTGCATGGCCACCTCGGGCCCCGGCGCCACCAACTTGGTGACAGGTTTGGCGGATGCCTTTCTTGATTCGGTTCCGCTGGTCGCCATCACCGGCCAAGTGGCCAGCTCACACATCGGCACCGATGCGTTTCAAGAGATGGATGTGATCGGCATGTCGCTCTCTTGTACCAAACACAGCTACTTAGTCACCGACATCAACGAGCTGGCACCAACTCTGGCAGAAGCGTTTGAAGTTGCAAAAACTGGTCGTCCCGGCCCCGTGCTGGTGGACATAGCCAAAGACGTACAGCTCGGCAAAGCGCCGGTCTCCGCTTTGCCAAGCTTTACTCCACCCGCCATACCACATGTGGATGCAACACAACTGGCGAATGCGCAAGGCCTACTTGCACAAAGTAAACGCCCAGTATTGTATGTCGGTGGTGGTGTGCAACTGGCGAATGCCAAAAACACAGTGCGTGAGTTTTTACGCCTCAATCCTATGCCTTCTGTGAGTACACTCAAAGGCTTAGGAACCATTGAACGTCACGACCCACACTATCTTGGCATGCTCGGCATGCACGGCACCAAAGCGGCAAACTTGATCGTGCAAGAGTGTGATTTGCTGATCGCGGTTGGCGCGCGTTTCGATGACCGCGTGACAGGCAAGCTCGATACCTTTGCGCCTCATGCCAAAGTGATTCATGTCGATATTGATGCCGCCGAGTTCAACAAACTGCGTCATGCCCATGCTGCACTGCGCGGTGATATCAACCTCATCCTGCCGCAGTTAGAGCTGAGCCACGATATTTCACCTTGGGTGCATCATAGTGAGAGCCTGCGTAGCGGGTTCAAATGGCGCTACGATCATCCGGGCGACAACATCTTCGCACCACTACTGCTCAAGCAACTGTCGGATATGATGCCGGACTCTTCGATTGTCTCGACCGACGTTGGCCAACACCAAATGTGGGCCGCGCAGCACATTCAGCCACGCGCACCACAAAACTTCATCTCCTCCGCAGGCCTTGGCACCATGGGCTTTGGTTTACCGGCGGCAATGGGAGCTGCGGTTGCGCGTCCTGACGATCAATCGATCCTGATCAGCGGTGATGGTTCTTTCATGATGAACGTGCAAGAACTTGGCACACTGAAGCGTCGCCAGATCCCCGTCAAAATGGTGCTACTGGATAACCAACGTTTGGGCATGGTGCGCCAATGGCAATCACTGTTCTTTGATGGCCGCCACAGCGAAACCATTTTGGATGACAACCCAGATTTCGTGATGCTGGCCAAAGCCTTCAACATCCCCGGCAAAACCATCAGCCGCAAAGAAGAAGTGGAACCTGCGCTGCGTGAAATGCTGGCCAGCAAAACCGCTTATCTGCTGCACGTGCTGATTGATGAAGAAGAGAACGTGTGGCCACTGGTGCCACCGGGCGCATCCAATACCGACATGCTTGAGAACACCTAAGGAGAGGCCACATGCAACGTTATCTACTCGATATTAAAGCGGACGATAAACCGGTGTTATTAGAGCGCGTGTTGCGCGTGACGCGTCATCGTGGTTTTGTCATCAAGCAAGTCGCGGCAACCCAAAATCATGAAAGCAAAATCGCCAGCGTTGAGATCATTGTCGACAGTGACAGACCGATCACGACCCTGACCAATCAAATTGAAAAACTGTGGGATGTGCGTACTGTGGAAGTCACAGCGATCAGAAATGACGAGCTGCCCAATAACAACTTACAACAAAAGATTTGCGCATAAGGAAGGCAATCATGGCAACAAAAACTGCTGATTACATTTGGTTCAATGGCGAGATGATCCCATGGGCGAATGCGACCGTTCACGTACTCACCCATGCAATGCACTACGGCACTTCGGTGTTTGAAGGCGTTCGCTGCTACAACACCCCAAAAGGCCCTATCATCTTCCGCCATCGCGAACACGCACAGCGCCTGCTTGATTCAGCCAAGATCTACCGCTTTCCAATCCCTTATTCGATTGAGACCATCATGGAAGCGACGCGCGAAACCTTACGCGTCAACAAACTCGATAACGCTTACATTCGCCCATTGGCGTATGTGGGTAACGTGGGTCTTGGCGTGTGCCCGCCAGTCGGCACCGAAATGGATCTGATGATTGCCGCTTTCCCTTGGGGGGCTTACCTCGGTGAAGAAGCGCTAGAAAATGGCGTGGATGCCATGGTTTCAAGCTGGCATCGTGCGGCACCGAACACCATTCCAACCGCGGCAAAAGCTGGCGGTAATTACCTATCTTCTCTACTGGTTGGTGGCGAAGCACGTCGCCACGGTTACGCGGAAGGCATTGCGCTCAGTGTGGATGGTTATCTCTCTGAAGGCGCAGGCGAAAACATTTTCGTGGTGAAAAACGGCGTGATCCTGACCCCACCGACCACCAGCTCTATCCTGCCGGGTATCACCCGTGATTCGATCATGACGCTGGCACGCGACATGGGTTATGAAGTGCGCGAAGCCAACATCTCCCGTGAAGCGCTCTATCTGGCCGATGAAATTTTCATGACAGGTACCGCCGCCGAAGTGGTTCCCGTGCGTAGCGTGGATAAGATTACCGTAGGCGCAGGCAAGCGCGGCCCCATCACCAAGGTAGTACAAGATGCTTACTTTGGTCTGTTCAAAGGCACCACAGAAGATAAGTGGGGCTGGTTGGATTACGTTTACCCAGCAGCGAAGTAAGGAGTTTCCATGCCTAAGTACCGTTCCGCCACCACCACACACGGACGTAACATGGCGGGTGCGCGCGCATTATGGCGCGCCACCGGCGTCAAAGAGGAAGATTTTGGTAAACCGATCATTGCGGTGGTCAACTCCTTCACCCAATTTGTTCCCGGCCATGTGCATTTAAAAGATCTCGGCCAACTGGTCGCACGCGAAATTGAAGCCGCGGGCGGCATTGCCAAAGAATTCAACACCATTGCGGTCGATGACGGCATCGCCATGGGCCACGGCGGCATGCTCTACTCGCTGCCATCGCGTGAACTGATCGCCGATTCCGTCGAATACATGGTCAATGCGCACTGCGCCGATGCCATGGTGTGTATCTCCAACTGTGACAAAATCACTCCAGGAATGCTGATGGCGGCGATGCGCCTTAATATTCCGGCGATTTTCGTCTCTGGCGGCCCGATGGAAGCGGGAAAAACCAAGCTTTCTGACCAAATCATCAAGCTCGACTTGGTCGATGCCATGATGC
Organism: Vibrio cholerae; assembly: GCF_008369605.1. Classification (NCBI taxonomy): domain Bacteria; kingdom Pseudomonadati; phylum Pseudomonadota; class Gammaproteobacteria; order Vibrionales; family Vibrionaceae; genus Vibrio; species Vibrio cholerae. The sequence goes on along the minus strand of NZ_CP043554.1, from coordinate 2,921,184 downwards.
AAGGCGCTGACCCCAAAGTATCGGATGCCCAAAGTGAGCAGATTGAACGCTCGGCCTGTCCTACTTGTGGCTCTTGCTCGGGGATGTTTACCGCCAACTCAATGAACTGCTTGACCGAAGCGCTGGGTCTCTCTCAGCCGGGTAACGGCTCACTGCTCGCCACGCATGCCGATCGCAAACAGCTGTTTTTGACTGCTGGGCAACGGATTGTTGAGCTGACTAAACGTTACTACGAGCAAGATGATGCCTCAGTTTTGCCACGCAACATTGCCAACAAAGCAGCGTTTGAAAACGCCATTGCGCTGGATATTGCGATGGGCGGCTCCACCAACACGGTGTTACACCTGTTGGCCGCTGCGCAGGAAGGCGAAGTGGAATTTGATATGACCGATATCGATCGCATGTCTCGCCAAGTGCCACACTTATGTAAAGTCGCGCCTTCCACTCAGAAATACCATATGGAAGATGTACACCGCGCGGGCGGTGTAATGGGCATTTTGGGTGAGCTACAACGTGCAGGTCTACTCAAGGATCAAACCCGCACCGTACTAGGCATCTCGCTGCAAGAGCAGCTGGCGCAATACGACGTGAAACAAACCCAAGATCCAGCGGTACATACTATGTTCCGCGCAGGCCCTGCTGGCATTCGCACCACTCAAGCTTTCTCACAAGATTGCCGTTGGGATACGCTCGATGACGATCGCCAAGAGGGGTGTATTCGCGATAAAGCGCACGCATTCAGTCAAGATGGTGGCCTTGCCGTACTCAAAGGCAACTTGGCGATTGACGGCTGCATCGTAAAAACTGCTGGCGTGGATGAAAGTATCCTCAAATTCCGTGGTCCTGCTGTGGTGTATGAAAGTCAGGAAGACGCGGTCAACGGCATTCTTGGCGGCCAAGTCAAAGCCGGTGACGTCGTGGTTATTCGTTATGAAGGGCCAAAAGGCGGTCCGGGCATGCAAGAGATGCTCTACCCAACCACCTACCTCAAATCGATGGGACTGGGTAAACAGTGCGCGCTACTGACCGATGGCCGCTTCTCCGGTGGTACGTCCGGCTTGTCGATTGGTCACGCCTCTCCGGAAGCGGCGAATGGCGGTACGATCGGCTTGGTACGCAGTGGCGATAGCATCGCGATTGATATTCCCAACCGTTCGATCACGCTCGAAGTCAGCGAATCTGAGCTAGCAGCTCGCCGCGCTGAACAAGATAAACTCGGCTGGAAACCAGTGGATCGCCAGCGTACCGTTTCTTTGGCGCTGAAAGCTTATGCCAGCATGGCAACCAGCGCCGACAAAGGTGCAGTGCGCGATAAGTCCAAACTTGAGGGCTAAGCCATGGGGTTAACCAATCAAACTGGCGCAGAGTATCTGCGCCAGATCTTGCGCTCTCCGGTGTATGAGGTAGCGAACGTCACGCCATTGCAAACCATGCCGCGTCTTTCGGCGCGGATTGGTAACCAAGTGCAGATCAAACGTGAAGATCGCCAGCCAGTACACTCGTTTAAACTGCGCGGCGCTTACAACATGGTGTCGCACCTAACCGAAGCACAAAAAGCCGCGGGCGTAATTGCCGCTTCCGCAGGTAATCATGCCCAAGGTATGGCGCTGTCAGGAACGAAACTTGGCATCAAAACCACCATCGTCATGCCACGCACCACGCCAGACATTAAAGTTGAAGCGGTACGCGGATTTGGCGGCGAAGTACTGCTGCATGGCAGCAATTTCGATGAAGCCAAAGCCGAAGCCGAACGTTTATCCAAAGAGCAAGGCTACACCTTTGTACCTCCGTTCGATCACCCTTTGGTGATTGCCGGTCAAGGCACGATTGGCATGGAAATGCTGCAGCAAAACGGTCATTTGGATTACATTTTTGTGCCGGTCGGTGGCGGCGGTTTAGCGGCGGGAGTGGCGGTTCTGGTCAAACAGTTGATGCCGGAGATCCAAGTCATCGCGGTTGAACCGGAAGACTCAGCCTGCCTCAAAGCAGCCTTAGATGCGGGTAAACCTGTGGTGCTGGATCAAGTCAGCATGTTTGCTGATGGTGTGGCAGTAAAACGAATTGGCGATGAAACCTTTCGCCTTTGCCAGCAATACATTGACGGCCACGTGACGGTGTCCAGTGATGAAATCTGCGCGGCGGTGAAAGACATTTTTGAAGATACGCGCGCCATCGCTGAACCTTCTGGCGCATTGGCGCTGGCGGGACTAAAGAAATTTGCCGAACAGCAGCAGCTCAAAGGCAAACAGTTGGGTACGGTACTTTCTGGCGCCAACACCAACTTCCACGGTTTGCGTTATGTGTCGGAGCGCTGCGAACTGGGTGAAAAACGCGAAGGCTTACTGGCGGTGACCATTCCAGAGCGCAAAGGGGCGTTTTTCGACTTCTGCCAAATTATTGGTAACCGCGCCGTCACCGAATTTAACTACCGTTACAGTGATGATCAACTGGCCAATATTTTTGTCGGTGTGCGTTTAGTCGGCGGCCCAGATGAGCTGAAATCGATCATTCACGAGCTGCGCCAATCCGGCTATCCGGTGCAAGATCTCTCGGATGATGAAATGGCCAAGCTACACATTCGCTACATGATTGGTGGTCGCCCTTCCAAACCACTGACCGAGCGTTTGTACAGCTTTGAGTTTCCTGAATACCCCGGCGCACTGCTCAAATTCTTGAGCATGCTCGGCACCCACTGGAACATCAGCTTGTTCAACTACCGCAACCACGGCGCAGACTACGGCCGCGTGCTGTGTGGTTTTGAACTGGATACACCAGACCTAGTGCGCTTTTCAGAGCATTTGGTTGAACTCGGTTATCGCTATAAAGATGAAACCGATAACCCTGCGTATCGTTTCTTCCTAGCTAAATAATCTTCGCCCCACCTTATGTGGGGCTCTTTCTCTTTACCGGCGAGCCATCAGCATCGAGCGAAGTGGCCAAGGTCAAGTGTTGAAAAATCAACCATTTCATTCCTGAACAATTCTTGCTAAAACTTGTTCTATATCCAGTCCGCTCTATAGATAGGCTGGCATACTCCTCGCTTTCGCTTGGCTTTACCATCCATACCCGACTACTTGTCCATTCAGGTAGAAAAGGCATAACAGAGGGAAATCCCATATGTTCAACGCGTTGCTGCTTACTCAACAAGACAAAATCACTCACGCGACGGTCACTCAAATTAACGATGATCAGCTGCCCGCAGGCAATGTGACGGTAGCGGTCAACTACTCTTCACTCAATTACAAAGATGGCCTCGCCATTACTGGCAAAGGCAAAATTATCCGTGAATTTCCTATGGTTCCGGGGATTGATTTTGCAGGCACAGTCTTGGAATCAGCCGATGCGCGTTATCAAGTCGGTGATGCCGTGGTTCTGACCGGATGGGGTGTGGGTGAAAATCATTGGGGGGGCATGGCGCAAAAAGCGCGATTAAATGCCGATTGGTTGGTGAAATTGCCACAAGGCTTAACCAGCCAGCAAGCCATGATGATTGGTACTGCAGGCTTTACCGCCATGTTGTGTGTACAAGCGCTGATTGACGGTGGCATCAAACCGGAAGATGGCGAAATCTTAGTCACCGGAGCCAGTGGCGGTGTCGGCTCTGTCGCCGTCACTTTACTTGCTCAGCTTGGCTATAAGGTCGTGGCGGTGACAGGACGCGTAGCACAGAATGGCCCTCTTTTAGAACAACTCGGTGCCTCGCGCGTTATCGATCGCCAAGAATTTAGTGAAGCCTCCAGACCGCTCGAAAAACAGCTCTGGGTTGGTGCGGTCGATACCGTAGGCAGTAAAGTGTTAGCAAAAGTGCTGGCACAAATGCACTATAACGGGGTCGTTGCCGCTTGTGGTCTGGCAGGTGGTTTTGATCTGCCGACCACAGTCATGCCATTTATCCTGCGCAATGTACGTTTACAGGGCGTTGACTCCGTCTCTTGCCCTGTCGAGAAACGCCTTGCTGCATGGAAGAAGCTGGCGGAGTTGTTGCCTGCAAGCTACTACGCTCAAGCGTGCCACGAAATCAGCTTGTCACAAGTGCCAGAATACGCCGAAGCGATTACTAATGGCCAAGTGACAGGCCGCGTGGTCGTTAAACTCTAAGCCAAAACGTATTGATTCGAATGGAAAGAAACCCGCACTGTTGGCGGGTTTCTCATTGTGAACCTTATCTGGTTATAAATAGCAGGCAAAAAAATCCCGCCTTTCAGCGGGGAAGCCCAAGAAAAATGGGGATAGTGTCGGAATGTAATTGAGCGTAGTCAGTCACGTTGGTTAACGATGTGGTTGCTGAGTGGTGTCTTGTTCGCTACGCATCTCTAGCCAAATACCAAAGATGGAGGCAGCGGTACCTAACACTGGCATCAATTGAGCTTGTGTGGTCTCTCCCAAGCCCAAAGCACACAAGGAAATAAAACACAAAACGGCATAGATGGTCAGTCTATCGAGTGTGGTTAACATCATTCCCTCGCTTAACTTGTTACTAACTTGTTAAAGAAGTTATAACAAAATGATCCTTTTGCCAAGCGATTATTGAATAATTTTTCTCCACCAGTATCATCTACGCCTTAATTGTGACACCCAACAGGTTTTAGCATGACTTTCAATCCGAACATTGCCACGCATACTTTAGAAGCAGAAGGATTACGCTGCCCAGAGCCAGTGATGATGGTCAGGAAAACCATTCGTACGATGCTAGACGGCGAAGTGTTATTGGTTACGGCCGATGACCCCTCCACCACGCGTGATATTCCGAGTTTTTGCCGCTTTATGGATCACCAATTACTCGGTGCGCAGATCGACCAACTGCCTTATCAGTACCTGATTAAAAAAGGGTTGGCCTAACAAACCATCACTACCGCTAAAAGCGGTGGTTTAGGGATAACAATAAAAAAGACTGCCGAGGCAGTCTTTTTTGATAGCAATCTGATTTACTCTTCTTCGAGGTTACGCAGCTCTGCCTGCAACCTGTTGAGTTGTTTTTGCAGCGCTCGCACTTCATCGTGCAGCGGAATAATATGGGCAACGCGAATCCAAGATTCGACCGCTAACGCCGTCATCACAATCGCACCCACCACCATTGGCATCCATAAATCGGTCAACGACATACCGAGTAACGTTAACACTAAGCCAAAACTGAATAAGTAACTCTGGCTTTTTGGTGTCATCCCCATGTAACGAGTCAGCATAATGGTGTCCTCTTACTCTTGAACCCTGCTCATACCCTAGCATGATAATCCACATCAGGATGGGTGATAGGTCACGCTGCACAGTCGAAATCCGCGCGTTACGACTCAAAAAAACGCCGTAGCCAGTGCCATTAGCAAGAATAACCCTGCCGTTACTTTACGGATCAAACCCAGCGGCATTTTGTCGGCGGACAATTTACCAATCAGCACCACTGGAACATTCGCAAGCAACATACCTAAGGTCGTCCCAACAATCACCCAACTGAGGGCATCGGCATACTGCGCCCCTAAAATCGAGGTGGCAATTTGGGTTTTATCGCCAATTTCAGCCATAAAGAAGGCAATAAAACTTGCCACAAAAGGACCGCGAGTAGAGATAGACTCTTCTCCATCCAATTTATCTGGGATGAGAACCCAACCCGCCATCGCAAGGAAACTGACCACCAACACCCATTTTAAAATGTCGGGAGAAAGATAATCCGCCACCACCACACCTAACCAAGCGGCCAGTGCATGATTGGCTAACGTCGCAAGAAAAATGGCGGCAATAATCGGAATGGGTTTACGGTAACGGCTGGCGAGTAACAAGGATAACAGTTGGGTTTTATCCCCGATCTCGGCTAAAGCCACAGTAGTAATCGAAATAGCTAAAACGCTCATGACATGCTCTGTGGGACAGGGATTTATTATCGAACCGTAGACAAACAATCACGCCCTATCCCAGTTCGCGTTGTTTGTCTAAGGTCTTGCTAAACCTGAAGGCTCAGGTCTCACACACCATGGTAATTGAGTACCAAATATGTTGATGTGTGAATCACCAAGTTGAAAACTTAGCGACCAGCTACTCCCCAAAGACGGAGCGAATTCTAACCACCGGAATCCAGAATCGCAACCCTCGTTACCCACTTTTCCATGACTCAGAGAGAAATTGGCACAAAAGTCGGGAAAAATGAGCGTAAAAGAAATTATTGTCGATTAATTCAGCAAGATTTCCGCTACTTTGTCAGGGAATATCTGGGTATACTTCAGTGTTATTTTTTATCAATTCAGACAGAAGAATCGCGCGAACCTGACTATGCAAAAATACGACATCAAAACCTTTCAGGGTATGATCCTCGCGCTGCAGGATTATTGGGCCCAACAAGGCTGTACTATTGTGCAACCTCTCGACATGGAAGTGGGTGCAGGTACTTCTCACCCGATGACTTGCTTACGAGCATTAGGCCCTGAACCTATCGCAACCGCGTACGTTCAACCCTCACGCCGCCCAACTGACGGCCGCTACGGTGAAAACCCAAACCGTCTGCAGCACTACTACCAGTTCCAGGTGATCATCAAACCCTCACCAGACAACATTCAAGAGCTGTACCTAGGTTCACTGCGCGTACTGGGCGTTGACCCTTGTGTGCATGACATCCGCTTTGTGGAAGACAACTGGGAAAACCCAACCTTAGGTGCTTGGGGTCTTGGTTGGGAAGTGTGGCTAAACGGCATGGAAGTGACTCAGTTCACTTACTTCCAGCAAGTTGGCGGTCTTGAGTGTAAGCCTGTGACCGGCGAAATCACTTACGGTATTGAGCGTCTGGCAATGTACATTCAGGGCGTGGATTCGGTTTACGATCTGGTCTGGACCGATGGCCCACTCGGCAAAGTCACTTACGGTGACATCTTCCACCAAAACGAAGTTGAACAATCCACTTACAACTTTGAACACGCGGATGTGGATTTCCTCTTCACTTACTTCGACCAGTGCGAAAAAGAGTGTAAATATCTGCTAGAGCTTGAAAAGCCACTGCCTCTGCCAGCCTACGAGCGTATTTTGAAAGCGGCACACGCCTTCAACTTGCTCGATGCACGCAAAGCGATCTCAGTGACTGAGCGTCAGCGCTACATTCTGCGCATTCGCAACCTAACCAAATCGGTCGCCGAAGCTTATTACGCATCCCGTGAAGCTCTGGGCTTCCCTATGTGTAAGAAGTCAGAACAGAAGTAAGGGGAAGACGTCACATGGCAAAAGAATTTTTAATTGAGCTAGGCACAGAAGAGCTGCCACCAAAGCAACTGCGCACACTGGCTGAAGCCTTTGCGGCGAATTTTGCGGCAGAACTGGCAACAGCTGACATCGCCCATGAAGGCGTAACTTGGTTTGCCACGCCACGCCGTTTGGCACTGAAAGTGGCCAATTTGGCAGAAAGCCAACCGGATCGCGTCGTTGAAAAACGTGGTCCTGCCGTCAACGTTGCGTTTGATGCCGATGGCAAGCCAACCAAAGCCGCTGAAGGCTGGGCGCGTGGCAATGGCATCACGGTAGAGCAAGCAGAACGTCTCGTCACAGACAAAGGCGAATGGCTGCTGTTCAAAGAACAAGTGCAAGGCCAACAAACCGCTTCTGTGGTCGTGGAGATGGCTGCTAAAGCGCTGGCTAACCTGCCGATTGCGAAACCGATGCGTTGGGGCGATAAAGAAACCCAATTTATCCGCCCAGTGAAAACACTGACTATCCTGTTTGGTAGCGAACTGATCCAAGGCGAAATCCTAGGCGTGAAATCTGACCGCATCGTACGTGGTCATCGCTTTATGGGCGAACCTGAGTTCACCATCGAATCGGCTGAGCAGTACCCTGCGATCCTTGAAGAACGCGGTAAAGTCATCGCTGACTACGCGACTCGTAAAGCGATGATCATCGAAGGCTCACAACAAGCGGCTCAACAGCTCGGCGGTATCGCGGATCTGGAAGATGCGCTGGTAGAAGAAGTGACCTCGCTGGTGGAATGGCCAGTGGTGATGACGGCGAAATTTGAAGAAAAATTCCTCAAAGTTCCGGCAGAAGCTTTGGTATACACCATGAAAGGTGACCAAAAATACTTCCCCGTTTATTCTCATAAAATGGGCGACGCGAACAAAAAACTGCTGCCTAACTTCATCTTCGTTTCGAACATCGAATCGAAAGAGCCTCGCCACATTGTGGAAGGTAACGAGAAGGTAGTTCGTCCACGTCTGGCAGATGCAGAGTTCTTCTTTAATACAGACCGCAAGCGCCCATTGGTGGATCGCTTACCTCTGCTAGAAAACGCGATTTTCCAACAGCAACTCGGCACGATTAAAGACAAAACCGACCGCATTACTGAACTGGCAGGCTACATCGCAGAGCAGATCGGTGCTGACGTAGAGAAATCTAAGCGTGCAGGCCTACTGGCAAAATGTGATCTCATGACCTCGATGGTGTTTGAATTTACCGACACCCAAGGCGTGATGGGTATGCACTATGCGCGTCACGATGGTGAAGCAGAAGAAGTGGCGGTTGCGCTGAACGAGCAGTACATGCCACGTTTCGCAGGTGATGAACTGCCAAGCCGTGGGGTTTCTGCTGCGGTCGCGATGGCTGACAAACTCGATACTATCGTCGGTATCTTTGGTATTGGCCAAGCGCCGAAAGGCAGTGACCCCTTTGCGCTACGTCGTGCTTCACTGGGTGTACTGCGTATTCTGGTTGAGTACGGCTACCAGTTAGATCTGGTGGATTTGATCGCCAAAGCCAAATCCCTGTTTGGTAACCGCCTGACGAATGCCAACGTTGAGCAGGAAGTGATCGAGTTTATGCTTGGCCGTTTCCCAACCTGGTACCAAGATGCGGGCTTTAGCATCGACATCATCCAAGCGGTACTAGCGCGTAACCCGACCAAACCCGCTGACTTTGATCAGCGAGTGAAAGCGGTATCGCATTTCCGCGCTCTTGAAGAAGCCGAAGCACTGGCCGCTGCCAACAAGCGTGTAGGTAACATTCTGGCTAAGTACGATGGCAAATTGGGTGAAGAAATCGATCTCGCTCTGCTGCAAGAAGATGCGGAAAAAGCCTTAGCCGAAGCCGTCGAAATCATGGCAGAAGCGTTAGAACCTGCGTTTGCAACCGGTAACTACCAAGAAGCGCTGAGCAAACTGGCTGGCCTGCGCGCGCCTGTCGATGCCTTCTTCGACAACGTGATGGTGATGGCTGACGATGAAGCACTGAAGAAGAACCGTCTCACGCTGCTCAACAAACTGCGTAACCTGTTCCTGCAAATTGCCGACATTTCGCTGCTGCAAAAATAATCTGCAGCACGATAATTTCGTCAACAAACTTTAAGCCCAGCTCTTTTGAGTTGGGCTTTGTTTTTGCTCGCACTCCCCAAACGACTTGGAGTTGCAGGTAGGCGGCAAGTGAGTTCATCCCCATGAGCATAGATAAACTATGTGATTGGGGTGAACGAACGCAGCCAACACCGCTGCAGCTTCAAGTAGGAAGGGGACACAAAAATATTGCTTTGCCTCGCAAATACATTGCGGTATGTTCAAGAACTATTCTAAACGGCGGAGATTCCACCGGTATATCGTTTCGCAAACACACAGCAATCATTAGGTAGTCGAGCAATGCAGTATTCCTCTTTTGGCGAAAAGTTTAATCGCTACTCCGGTATTACCCAGTTAATGGATGATTTGAACGATGGTCTGCGCACTCCAGGCGCGATCATGCTTGGTGGAGGTAATCCTGCCGCCATTCCTGCCATGCTCGATTATTTCCACAAGACCAGCGCCGAAATGCTGGCCGATGGTTCACTACTCAATGCCATGACCAATTACGATGGTCCACAAGGCAAAGATGTGTTTGTAAAATCTCTCGCGATGCTGCTGCGTGAGACGTATGGCTGGAATATCAGCGAAAAAAACATCACTTTAACCAACGGCAGCCAGAGTGGCTTTTTCTACCTGTTTAACTTGTTTGCCGGTAAACAGCCCGATGGTTCACACAAAAAAATTCTCCTACCCCTCGCGCCAGAATACATTGGCTACGGTGATGCAGGCATTGATGACGGTATTTTTGTCTCCTACCGTCCGGAGATTGAACTGCTCGACCAAGGGCTCTTCAAATACCATGTGGACTTTTCTGAGCTGAAAGTCGATGAGTCGGTGGCCGCGATCTGTGTGTCTCGCCCCACCAACCCAACCGGTAATGTGTTAACCGAAGAGGAAATCCACAAACTCGACCAATTGGCGCGTGATAACGGCGTGCCGTTAATTATCGACAATGCTTACGGCGTGCCATTTCCGAATATCATTTTTGAAGATGTTGAACCGTTTTGGAATGACAACACCATCTTGTGCATGAGCCTATCCAAACTGGGCTTGCCCGGTCTGCGCTGCGGCATTGTGATCGCCAATGAAGCGGTGACTCAAGCGCTGACCAACATGAATGGCATCATTAGCTTAGCACCCGGCAGTATGGGACCCGCACTGGTGCAACGCATGATAGAAAAAGGCGATCTGCTGAGACTTAGCGAGCAGGTGATCAAGCCGTTTTATCGCCAAAAAGCGCAACATGCGGTAGAGCTGCTGCAAAGTGCGATTACTGATCCGCGTTTTCGCATTCATAAACCCGAAGGGGCGATCTTCCTCTGGCTGTGGTTTGATGAACTGCCGATCACCACAATGGAGCTTTACCAACGTTTGAAAGCGCGTGGGGTGTTGATTGTACCGGGCGAATATTTCTTTATCGGCCAGCCGCAAGAATGGCCACACGCTCATGAGTGCTTGCGTATGAACTATGTGCAGAACGAGCAAGCGATGGAACAAGGCATTGCCATCATCGCCGAAGAAGTACAAAAAGCGTATCAACAAGCCAATCTCTAAACACCCAAACTAAGCAATGCAAAAAGCCCGCGAAATTCGCGGGCTTCGTTTTATCTCGCGTTCAGTGCGTTAAACGCTGCGCAGAGTTATTTGTTTTCCAGTAGGTGCTTGCCGTTAATCGCAATTTTGCGTGGCTGCATCGCTTCTGGAATTTCGCGCTCTAAATCAATGTGCAGCAGACCATGTTCCATAGTCGCGCCAGTCACTTTCACGTAATCCGCTAATTGGAATTTACGTTCAAAATCGCGCTCGGCAATGCCCTGATAGATGTAGTTTTTGCTCTCTTCAGGTTTACGCTCACCGCGCACAATCAAAGTATTCTCTTGTTGAGTAATATCGATCTCTTCATCGCCAAAACCCGCTACCGCCATGGTAATGCGATATTGGTTGTCTTCTTTTTGCTCGATATTGTATGGAGGGTATCCGCCTTGGGCGTTTTTCGCCGCGCTGTTTTCCATCATGTTCAGTAGACGGTCAAAGCCAATCGCGTTGCGGTACAGTGGAGTAAAATCTACAGTTCTCATATTCCTATCCTCTTTGATTAAGCAATAGTCTTAACAATGACTTGTTAAGTCGCTCGATCCATTCTTATGACCTGAATCGGCGTGATTTCAGTTAGGTAACACACTCCTCAATTGAGCAAGGGTGTTAGTCTCATTCAGAGGTCCTAGCGGCATCCTCTTCACGCTTAGATATAGGGTCACTCAAAACCATTTCAAGTTTTTGCCCAAAAATTTTTTTGAAAAAAAGCCCGACATTGAGTCGGGCTAGTCATTTGGATAATGCACTTTATCCTTAATTAACGGCCTTTGCTTTTGCGTGGCTTAATCACTGAGCTCTCTTGCGCTTTTTCTTGCTTCAGCTTGCGCTTCTCTTTGAGGCTGAGTTGTGGTTTTTTCATCTCTTGTTTACTCATGACAAACTCCTAATTACTGACATAACAAGCATGGCAAAGCTTGGTTGGCTTACCCTGCATTGAGTGCTGAACGTGAGTAATGGCAAAGCAATGGGGTTGCCCCCAAATCGACAAGGTAAACACTTCATGCTGACGACGGCCAAGTAAAGCGGCACCAAGTAGGGAATCGCACGTCACGCCACCCTGCACTTCGTGCTGATTTTCAGACGTGGTCAGAGTGACTTGAAACGACAACTGACGATGAGCATCAACAAGGCTCACCGTATCCCCAAGCTTAATGCGCTGTGGCGCTCGTTCAATGGGCGAGCGAGGATGCTCCAGCTTCTCGAACAATTCGAGCAGCAACAGCGGAGATTGATAGGTCAAAAAGCGGCTACGTAGCCACCAACCGGCGAGAAAACGCCGAATATTCAAAGATAACCGGTTCAGCATGATACTTCCTTTGCTCATTCCATTACCAACAGTGACAAATCGATGAGTATGCCCGGGAGTGAAATACACTCCCGGTTCAATTCACAAAGGCGACCATCCTGACCTCCAGTCAAAAAGTGAGGGATAACAATAGGGTTCACAAACCACTATAGACACTAAAAAAATGAATGCAACCTCATGAAATTTAGAGAAAAAAGGAAAGTCTAATAAAGCCGTTTTCAGGATAGAAAAGTCTTAGTTAACCTCTGATTTTGGTGCTTTAGCCCAACAACCTAGGATATTCGACACAAAATTTTTATGGCTCCCTTTTGTCATTGCTTGAGGCTGCCGTCATCCAACAGAGGGAAGGGACAAAATGCAGAGATAAAAAAAGCAGCGCCACAGCGCTGCTTTTTTATCGCAGATTGTTAATCAACCAAACGCTTATACGTCGAGGTTGGCCACTTTCAGTGCGTTGGTTTCGATAAATGCACGACGTGGTTCAACTTGATCGCCCATGAGCGTCGTGAACAGTTCGTCCGCGCCTACCGCATCTTCGATAGTGACTTGCATCATACGACGCGTTTCTGGATCCATCGTAGTTTCCCACAGCTGATCAGGGTTCATTTCGCCCAGACCTTTATAGCGTTGGATAGACAGACCGCGGCGCGACTCTTTGATCAACCAATCCAGCGCGGCGGCAAAGCTGCTGATCGGTTGTACTCGCTCACCACGTTTGATAAACGCACCCACTTCAATCAAACCGTCCAGTGCTTCCGACAGATCGGCTAACTTAGCGTACTCTTTCGAGTTAATCAGATCCGCGCTCAGTAAGTATTCATGAGTCACACCGTGAGTACGCACCTGAACTTTTGGCAGGTACACATTCAGCTCAGCATTGTGTTCAACCAAAACGCTGTATTGGCTTGCGCCCACTTCTTTAGCATTCAACTGTTCCACTAAACGCTGTGTCCAAGCTTCAACTGCGGCTTTATCCGCACACAGCTCGGCATTGATGCGTGGTACGTAAATCAGCTCATGCAGCATCGCGTAAGGATAGCGGCGGCTCATGCGCTCAACCAGCTTGATCGCGGCGTTATATTGCTGAACCAGCTTCTCCAGCGGTTCACCCGCTAACGCTGGCGCATCGGCGTTCACGTGCAGCTCTGCGCCATCCATCGCCAGTGCCACTTGGTACTGGTTCATCGCCTCTTCATCTTTGATGTACTGCTCTTGTTTGCCTTTTTTCACTTTATACAGTGGTGGCTGAGCAATGTAGATATAACCACGCTCAATCAGCTCAGGCATTTGGCGGTAGAAGAAGGTCAACAGCAGAGTACGAATATGCGAGCCGTCGACGTCCGCATCGGTCATGATGATGATGTTGTGATAACGCAGTTTATCTGGGTTGTACTCATCACGGCCGATACCACAGCCAAGAGCGGTGATGAGGGTCGCGACTTCTTGTGAAGACAACATCTTGTCAAAACGCGCTTTTTCTACGTTGAGGATTTTACCTTTCAGCGGCAGAATCGCTTGATTCTTACGGTTACGGCCTTGCTTAGCTGAACCGCCCGCTGAGTCACCCTCCACTATGTAGAGTTCAGACAATGCTGGGTCTTTTTCCTGACAATCTGCCAGTTTGCCGGGTAAGCCAGCAAGATCCAACGCGCCTTTACGGCGAGTCATTTCACGGGCTTTACGCGCCGCTTCACGCGCACGCGCCGCATCAATAATCTTCGAACAAACGTTTTTCGCTTCGCTTGGGTTTTCCGCTAGGAAATCCGCCAGCTTCTCATTCATGGCTGACTCAACCGCAGATTTCACTTCCGAAGAAACCAGCTTATCTTTGGTTTGGCTCGAGAATTTAGGATCCGGCACTTTCACCGATACCACAGCCGTTAAGCCTTCACGCGCATCATCACCCGAGGTTGCCGCTTGGGCTTTCTTCGAGAAGCCTTCTTTGTCCATGTAGTTGTTCAAAGTACGGGTCAACGCACCACGGAAACCGGCTAAGTGGGTACCACCATCACGCTGTGGGATGTTGTTGGTAAAGCAGTAGATGTTTTCTTGGAAACCATCGTTCCACTGCATTGCCACTTCCACGCTGATGCCATCTTCACGCTCTTGGTTAAAGTGGAAGACTTTCTCATGGATCGGCGTTTTGTTACGGTTCAAGTGGGTCACAAACGCTTGAATACCCCCTTCATACATGAAGTGGTCTTTTTTATCTTCTTCACGTTCATCGGTCAGCTTGATCGACACGCCAGAGTTCAGGAATGACAGCTCACGCAGGCGCTTAGCCAGAATGTCGTAATGGAATTCGATATTGGTAAAGGTTTGTGCGCTTGGCCAGAAACGTACGGTAGTACCGGTACGCTCAGTATCACCCACTACAGCCAACGGTGCTTGTGGCACACCATGATGGTAAGTTTGGGTGTGGATTTTGCCGCCGCGATAGATGGTGAGTAGCACTTTTTCAGAGAGCGCGTTAACCACCGACACACCTACCCCGTGCAGACCGCCAGAGACTTTATAGGAGTTGTCGTCAAATTTACCGCCGGCGTGCAGTACAGTCATGATGACTTCTGCCGCAGACACTTTCTCTTCAGGATGCATTTCGGTCGGGATACCACGACCGTCATCGCTGACTGACACTGAGTTGTCTTCGTGGATGGTGACCACGATGTCTTTACAGTAACCTGCCAACGCTTCATCAATTGAGTTATCCACCACCTCAAAAACCATGTGGTGCAGACCGGTGCCATCATCAGTGTCGCCGATGTACATACCCGGACGCTTACGTACCGCATCCAGACCCTTCAGTACCTTAATACTCGATGAATCGTAATTGTTCGACATGAGTTACTCTCTCACTCTGTTTATCCTTGCTCTATTACACCGTGGGCAACATGAAATGTTTTACTGGACTCATCCAACATATCCGCCACTTGGCTTTCGGTAATAGAACTTACAAAAACCTGCGCCCCCGTCCCTTTTAGGCTATCTGCCAAACGTTGGCGACGTAGGCTATCCAATTCGGAAGCAAAATCATCGATAAGATAAATGCATTGCTTTCCCGTCAACTCGGTCAGGTGCTGCCCTTGCGCCACGCGCAACGCACACACCATCAACTTCAGTTGTCCCCGCGACAACACATCTTCCACCGGGGTTGCGTTCACTTTAATCCGCAAATCCGCTTTGTTAGGCCCGCTAAAGGTATAGCCCAACTGCTGATCCCGTTCGAAGTTTTTTTCCAGAATCGATTGATAAGGCTGATCTTTTTCCCAACCTCGATAATACTTTAAGTCGATATCGAATTCTGGCAAAAATGTGCGACATAACTGCTCTGCCACATTTTTCAATTGATTGACGTAACTTTCACGCCACTGATCAATCTGCTCAGCCAAACGGGCTAATTCTTGATCCCAATAACTGAGCTCACGATAGCTTTGCGCGCTTTTGAGCAGCGCATTACGCTGCTTGCTGAGCCGCTTAAACCGACCCCATGCATCGAAAAAAGCGGGCTCAGTATGAAACACACCCCAATCGATAAAAGCCCGACGCTGTTTCGGTCCATCGGTCAGCAGTTCAAAGCCTTCCGGATGAATCAATTGCAGTGGCAAAATCTGCGCTAACTGCGCCAACTTTTGCCCCGTTTGGCCGCCTATTTTAACCTCAGTTGAGCCGTCACGCTGCTTATTAATGCCAACGGGTAGCTCAAATTGATCAGAGCTCAAAGAATGCTCACAAATCCGGCCATGCACAAACAGTTCTGAGCACTCATTTTGAATGATCCGTCCGGTCAGCGAGCTTTTAAATGAACGGCCATGGCCGAGCAGATAAATCGCTTCAAGCACGCTGGTTTTACCGCTGCCATTCGGCCCGATAAGAAAGTTAAAGCCTGCTGATAGGCGAATATCACAGGCTTTAATATTACGAAACTGTTGGATCATTAACCGGGAAAGCGGCATGGTAACTCGGTTATACCTTACAGACGAATTGGCATGACCACGTACATGGCGCTGTCATCATCGACATTCTCCACCAAGGCACTGGCGTTGGCATCCGACATCGAAACGCGCACATTGTCGCAGCGCAGGGTGTTAAGCACATCCAAGATGTAGCTGACGTTAAAGCCAATCTCAATCGGCTCGCCTTCAAAGCTCACATCCAGTAGCTCTTCCGCTTCTTCTTGCTCTGGGTTATTGGCAGTAATGCGCATTTCGTTATCGGCCAAATTAACCCGTACACCACGGAATTTTTCATTCGACAGAATCGCGGCACGCGAAAACGCCTGACGTAATTCTTCACAACCCGCTTGTAGCGTTTTGCTGGTATGTTGCGGCAATACGCGGCGATAATCAGGGAAACGACCATCAACCAGCTTCGAAGTAAACACAAAATGATTCACTTCAGCACGCAAGTTCGAATGACCGATTTGCAGCACCACAGGTTGCTCTGGCGCATCAAGCAATTTCACCAGCTCAAGCACCCCTTTACGCGGCACAATGATCTGCTTTTGCGCAAAATCCGCACCGAGCTGAGCTTGCGCCACCGCCATACGGTGACCATCAGTCGCCACAGAACGCAAGGTGGTGCCATCAATTTCAAACAGCATGCCGTTTAAGTAGTAGCGTACATCTTGGTTGGCCATGGAAAACTGGGTTTTCTCAATCAGGCCACGCAGCTCCGCTTGAGTCAGTGAGACTTGCACTTCACTTTGCCAATCTTCGATGTTCGGAAAATCATTGGCAGGTAAAGTTGCGAGCGAGAAACGGCTACGACCAGAACGCACTTGGATGCGATCGCCTTCAAGCAGCACAGTGATCACCGCACTATCGGGCAAACCACGGCAAATATCTAAAAACTTACGCGCAGGAACGGTAATGCTGCCTGCTTCAAATTCACCTTCTAACGTCACGCGGCTGATCAGTTCCACTTCCAAATCAGTGGCGGTCATCGACAGTTGATTCTCTTCCACCTTAAGCAATAAATTGCCCAAGATCGGCAAGCTGGCGCGGCCACCTAAAGTGCCGGACACCTGTTGCAAGGGTTTAATCAAGTGGCTACGTTCAATGGTAAATTTCATAGTCTTCTCTTAAACGGGTGAAAGCGAAATACGCAAGTGCGCTAACCATAGCGCAAATTAAGAGGAAAGCGTACGAATCAGGTTCGAATAATCTTCTTTGATATCGTGACTCTCTTCGCGCAACTGCTCGATTTTACGGCAAGCGTGTAACACAGTCGTGTGGTCACGGCCGCCAAACGCATCGCCAATCTCTGGCAAGCTGTGGTTGGTCAGCTCTTTAGCCAGTGCCATCGCCAATTGACGAGGACGAGCGACTGAGCGCGAACGGCGTTTCGAGAGCAGATCCGCCACTTTAATTTTGTAGTATTCGGCAACGGTCTTCTGAATATTATCAATCGTGACCAGCTTTTCTTGCAGCGCTAATAAGTCACGCAGTGCTTCACGCACGAAATCAATCGTGATTGGGCGACCGGTAAAGTTGGCGTTGGCAATCACGCGGTTCAGTGCGCCTTCCAACTCACGCACGTTAGAGCGCAGGCGTTTCGCAATAAAGAAAGCCACTTCATCCGGCAGATGAATTTGGTGATCTTCGGCTTTTTTCATCAAGATCGCGACGCGGGTTTCCAACTCCGGCGGCTCGATCGCTACCGTTAAGCCCCAGCCAAAACGCGATTTGAGACGATCTTCTACACCACTGATCTCTTTTGGATAGCGGTCAGAAGTCAAAATAATTTGTTGGTTGCCTTCCAGCAGCGCGTTAAAGGTGTGGAAGAACTCTTCCTGCGAACGCTCTTTGTTGGCAAAGAATTGAATATCGTCGATCAGCAAGGCATCTACACTGCGATAGTAGCGTTTGAATTCTTCAATCGCGTTGTTCTGCAGGGCTTTTACCATGTCTTGCACGAAACGCTCAGAGTGCATGTACACCACTTTAGCGTTCGGGTTGTTATCAACAATCGCGTTACCCACCGCATGCAGCAAGTGAGTTTTACCCAAACCGGTGCCGCCATACAAAAAGAGGGGGTTATACGCCGCACCTGGGTTATCAGAGACTTGGCGAGCCGCGGCCAGACCTAACTGGTTAGATTTACCTTCCACGAAGTTGTTGAACTTGTGTTTCGGGTTCACATTTGAGCGGTGAGTAATATCGGCCGCTGCGCTTTCATCATCCCAGGTTTTATGGATAGGTTTACGCTGCGCCAATTGCGCAGGCGCCGACGATTCCGCCGCGACATCCGCAGCCGTACGTACAGGCGCGGGTTTTGGCGCAACCACAGGGCGGCTACCCACTTCAAAGCGCAAATTAGGCACATCATTGCCACTGAATTCCATCAGCAGACGATTGATGTTATTGAGGTACTTATCGCGTACCCAATCCAACACAAAGCGGTTCGGGGCGAATAAAGTGAGAGTATTGTCATTGAGCTCCGCTTGAAGCGGACGCACCCACATACTGAATTCTGCGGCAGGTAGCTCTTCCTGAAGCCGTTGCAAACATTGCAACCATAGCGAAGATGACACGATTCCCTCACTCAAAAATCAACGATCGGTAAAGAGGAGCAATTCTACCTGTTGATAACTCAGATCGCCAGCGCTGGATCGTCGATCCAGTGAATAAGATCTAAGTTATTCACATTATTTTTCGACCGATAACTAAGATCCTCACACATTTTGCCCGTGCTACCCACATAAAGATCCACATATCTCAAGATCTTTAGTAGTTATCCCCATGTTTTTGATTTTGATCAGTTATTGTTAATAACTACTGGTTATTTCTTTTAATGATTTAATTGCCAGTAGGATATAAACATAAATTATACAGGAGTCACACAATGAAACACTGGTTTAACATCGCTCTGGCTGCCCTAGCCCTTTCTTCTGCCACCGTTCAGGCAGCTACCGAGGTGAAAGTCGGCATGTCGGGCCGTTATTTCCCCTTCACCTTCGTGAAACAAGACGAGCTGCAAGGCTTTGAAGTGGATGTGTGGAATGAAATTGGTAAACGTAATGATTATAAGGTCGAGTTTGTTACTGCGAACTTCTCCGGTTTGTTTGGCCTGCTCGAAACTGGGCGCATCGACACCATTTCTAACCAAATCACTATCACAGATGCGCGTAAGGCTAAATATCTATTCTCCGATCCGTATGTGATTGATGGTGCACAAATTACGGTGCGTAAAGGCAATGAAGCGATTAAAGGTATTGACGATTTAGCGGGCAAAACCGTTGCGGTTAATTTAGGTTCTAACTTTGAACAGCTCCTGCGCAACCATGATAAAGACGGCAAAATCAACATCAAAACCTACGATACCGGCATTGAACACGATGTGGCTTTAGGCCGTGCCGATGCGTTTGTGATGGATCGTCTGTCTGCGCTTGAGCTGATCGAAAAGACCGGTTTACCACTGCAACTCGCGGGTTCACCGTTTGAAACTATCGAAAACGCGTGGCCATTTGTGAATAACGAAAAAGGTCAGCAACTGCAAGGTGAAGTCAATAAAGCGCTCGCCGCCATGCGTGCTGACGGTACATTAAGCCAAATCGCGCTCAAATGGTTCGGTACCGATATCTCGCAATAATTCTGCTTCACCAAGCTAGACTCTATTCTATAAAGGTGGGACTTTCCCACCTTTGATTATTTTAGGAAGGAAAGCAGATGGGTTTTGACTTTCACTACATGCTTGAGCTGCTGCCAATCTTGCTCAAATATCTGGGTACGACTCTGGAAATGGCCAGCTGGGGGCTAGTTTTCGCGCTGATTTTGGCGCTGTTTCTAGCCAATATTCGGGTATTCAAAGTGCCAGTGTTGGATCCCCTTAGCCAGCTCTACATCAGTTTTTTCCGCGGAACGCCGCTGCTTGTACAGTTATTTTTGCTCTACTACGGTTTACCGCAAGTCTTCCCCCTGTTGGTTGGGCTTGATGCATTCAGCGCTGCGGTGATCGGTTTAACTCTGCATTTTGCCGCTTACATGGCGGAAAGCATTCGCGCTGCGATCATCGGTATAGATCGCAGCCAAATGGAAGCCAGCTTATCCGTCGGAATGACCACTTCTCAGGCGATGCGCCGGATCATTTTGCCACAAGCCACACGCGTTGCTCTGCCTTCATTGATGAACTATTTCATTGATATGATCAAATCAACCTCCCTCGCCTTTACCCTTGGCGTGGCTGAGATCATGGCTAAAGCGCAGATGGAAGCTTCATCCAGTTTCCGTTTTTTCGAAGCCTTCTTGGCGGTAGCCCTCATCTATTGGGTGGTGGTTTTGGTGCTCACTCGCCTGCAATCTTGGGCAGAGCAGAAACTCAATAAGGCGTACGCACGATGATTAAATTGCAGAATATCCACAAAAGGTTTGGTACCAGTGAAGTACTAAAAGGCATTGATCTTGAAATCCAACGCGGAGAGATCGTGGTCATCATCGGCTCCAGTGGCACAGGTAAATCCACTCTACTTCGCTGCGTGAACTTTCTTGAGCAAGCCGATCAGGGCAGTATTCGTATTGATGAACTCACCGTCGATACCCAAAAACATACCAAAGCTGATGTGCTGGCACTGCGCCGTAAAACCGGTTTTGTGTTTCAAAACTATGCGCTATTCGCTCATTTAACCGCGCGACAAAACATTGCAGAAGCCTTGATCACGGTACGCGGCTGGAAAAAAGCTCAAGCGCACCAACGAGCGCAGCAAATTCTCGATGATATCGGCCTTGGCGATAAAGGTGATAGCTATCCCGCAGCACTCTCTGGCGGCCAGCAGCAACGGGTTGGGATTGGCCGCGCGATGGCGCTGCAACCTGAACTGCTGCTGTTCGATGAACCCACCTCCGCCCTCGATCCTGAATGGGTGGGTGAAGTGCTGGCTCTTATGAAAAAATTGGCGACTCAACATCAAACCATGTTGGTGGTCACTCATGAGATGCAGTTTGCCAAAGAAGTCGCCGATCGTGTGATCTTTATGGCCGAAGGAAAGATTGTCGAGCAAGGTTCTCCACAGGATATCTTTGACCATCCACAGGATCCGCGCTTAAGAAAATTCCTCAATCAAGTCGGGATCCGTTAAGGATCCTTGAGATTTTGCGGTTTGTCCGTATAATCGGCCGACCGGAAATAAAGCGGCAACCAGAATGAGCCAGCTCATTGAGTGAGTTCAGACTGGGGAAAACCCAATCATTGACACCTTTTGTGACAGTGATTACAATTCCGCCTCTTTGTTGAGAGGCGTCGGCGTCTTCAGTGAAGACCTTAATGCCCACGCCGGGTTAACCAAGAACCTAAAACTACTGATCAGTAAAGGTAACATCATGTCTAAACGCACTTTTCAACCTTCAGTTCTGAAGCGCAAGCGTACTCACGGTTTCCGTGCTCGCATGGCGACTGCGAACGGTCGTAAAGTTCTGAATGCACGTCGTGCAAAAGGCCGTAAGCGCCTGTCAAAATAATCTCGAATTATTTTGAGTACGTACGCATTCAATCGGGAGTTACGTTTGTTAACTCCCGAACATTATCAAAAAGTCTTCCAGCAAGCTCACAGTGCTGGTTCTCCCCATCTCACAATCATCGCTCGCGCTAATAATCTTTCTCATCCTCGTTTGGGACTCGCGGTTCCTAAAAAGCAGATCAAAACTGCCGTCGGCCGTAATCGATTCAAACGTATTTGCCGAGAAAGCTTTCGCTTACATCAAAATCAACTGGCTAACAAAGATTTTGTTGTCATCGCGAAAAAGAGCGCGCAAGATTTGAGCAATGAAGAACTGTTTAACTTGCTTGGCAAACTATGGCAACGCCTCTCTCGCCCTTCTCGTGGTTAGCCATTGGTATTGTAAAACTTTACCAGTGGTTTATTAGTCCACTTATCGGCCCACGCTGCCGATTCACTCCTACTTGTTCCACGTATGCGATAGAAGCGCTGCGAGCTCACGGTTTTATAAAAGGATGTTGGTTATCCACCAAACGTCTATTAAAATGCCACCCTTTGAACGAAGGGGGCTTTGACCCCGTTCCACCAGTCCAAAAACAAGACAGAGATAAATAACGATGGATTCTCAACGTAATATCTTGTTAATCGCTCTGGCGCTGGTTTCTTTCCTACTGTTTCAACAATGGCAAGTAGCGAAGAACCCTGCACCGCAAGCGACACAGCAGGCCCAATCCACAGGCGCAGCTCCTGCTCCTTCATTTTCCGATGAGTTAGATCCAACGCCTGCACAAAATGTGGCGGCGAAGGCCAAGACCATTACCGTCTCAACCGATGTACTGACTCTGTCTATTGATACGCTCGGCGGCGATGTGGTTAGCGCAAAACTGAATCAATACTCAGAAGAGCTCAATTCGCCTGAGTCTTTTGTCTTGTTGCAAAACACCCAAGGCCATCAGTTTATTGCTCAAAGTGGTTTAGTCGGCCCACAAGGCATTGACGTCACTAGCAATAATCGTCCCGCTTACCAAGTGAGTGCGGATAGTTTCACTCTGGCCGAAGGCCAAGATGAACTGCGCATTCCTATGACCTATCAAGCCAATGGCATTGACTACACGAAAACCTTCATTCTTAAGCGTGGTAGCTACGCCGTGGATGTGGTGTTTGACGTCGCCAATAATTCAGGTAGCGAAGCCACACTAGGTATGTATGCTCACCTGCGCCAAAATCTGCTGGATTCTGGTGGCAACCTCGCCATGCCAACTTACCGTGGTGGTGCTTACTCAACCAGCGATGTGCGTTACAAGAAGTACAGCTTCGATGACATGAAAGATCGCAACCTCAGTGCACCAAACGATGTGACGGTAAACTGGGTCGCGATGATCCAGCACTACTTCGCTTCAGCATGGATCCCACGCGATGAGCCGCAAGCACAGCTTTACTCACGCGTTATCAATAATTTAGGTGATATGGGTATCCGTACACCAAACAAAACCATTGCCAACGGTGATAAAGCAGAGTTTGAAGCAACCTTATGGGTAGGCCCAAAACTGCAAGACCAAATGGCTGCAACAGCGCCTAATCTTGATCTGGTGGTTGATTATGGTTGGTTGTGGTTCATTGCTAAGCCATTGCACTGGTTGCTGTCTGTGATTCAGAACTTTGTTGGCAACTGGGGTGTGGCCATCATCTGCTTAACCTTTATTGTTCGAGGTGCGATGTACCCACTGACCAAAGCACAGTACACCTCAATGGCGAAAATGCGCATGCTGCAACCCAAATTGCAAGCGATGCGTGAGCGGATTGGCGATGATCGCCAGCGCATGAGCCAAGAGATGATGGAGCTGTATAAGAAAGAGAAAGTAAACCCACTGGGTGGCTGTCTCCCTATCCTTCTGCAAATGCCGATTTTCATTGCGCTGTACTGGGCACTGATGGAGTCGGTAGAGCTGCGTCACTCTCCATTCTTTGGTTGGATTCATGACTTGTCCGCGCAAGATCCTTACTACATCTTGCCACTGCTGATGGGTGCGAGCATGTTCGTTATCCAGAAGATGAGCCCGACCACGATCACCGATCCAATGCAACAGAAGATCATGACCTTCATGCCAGTGATGTTCACTTTCTTCTTCCTGTGGTTCCCATCAGGTCTGGTTCTGTACTGGTTGGTGTCGAACATCGTAACGCTAATCCAGCAAACGCTGATCTATAAAGCGCTAGAGAAAAAAGGCTTACACTCCAAGTAAGTTTGATTGAGTAATAAAGAGGCGGCCAAAAGGTCGCCTTTTTGTTGGCTGCTGATTACAATGGCGCTAATTCAATCCTGTTCAGGTAACACTATGACAACAGATACCATTGTCGCGCAGGCTACGGCACCCGGCCGTGGTGGTGTCGGCATTATTCGTGTATCAGGCCCACTGGCTGCCCACGTCGCGCAGACAGTCACTGGACGCACGCTCAGACCCCGCTATGCCGAATACTTGCCTTTCACCGATGAAGATGGCCAGCAGCTCGATCAAGGCATTGCGCTGTTTTTCCCCAATCCTCATTCATTTACCGGTGAAGATGTGCTTGAGCTGCAAGGTCACGGTGGCCCGGTCGTCATGGATATGCTGATCCGCCGTATTTTGCAGATTAAAGGAGTGCGCCCAGCCCGTCCCGGTGAATTCTCAGAACGCGCTTTCCTCAATGACAAGATGGATTTAACCCAAGCGGAAGCCATCGCAGACCTGATTGATGCCAGCTCTGAGCAAGCCGCAAAATCCGCGCTGCAATCACTGCAAGGCGAGTTTTCTAAACGCATCCATACCTTGGTGGAATCGCTGATTCACCTGCGCATCTATGTTGAAGCAGCAATTGATTTCCCAGAAGAAGAGATCGATTTTCTGGCCGATGGTAAGGTTTCCGCTGATCTGCAAACCATCATAGATAATCTTGCCGCAGTGCGCCGTGAAGCCAACCAAGGCGCCATTATGCGCGAAGGGATGAAGGTGGTGATTGCTGGGCGTCCTAATGCGGGTAAATCGAGCCTACTCAATGCGCTTTCAGGTAAAGAGTCTGCCATCGTCACCGACATTGCCGGTACCACCCGTGATGTTCTGCGTGAGCATATCCATATTGATGGGATGCCGCTGCACATCATCGATACTGCGGGACTACGAGACGCTTCTGATGCGGTAGAAAAAATTGGTATTGAGCGCGCATGGGAAGAGATCCGCCAAGCCGATCGCGTACTGTTTATGGTCGATGGCACCACCACAGAGGCCACCGATCCACAGGACATCTGGCCTGATTTTGTTGACAAACTGCCAGAGAATATTGGGATCACTGTGATCCGTAATAAAGCCGATCAAACTGGTGAGCCCCTTGGGATCTGCCATGTTAATCAACCCACCTTGATCCGCCTATCAGCCAAAACAGGCCAAGGGGTCGATGCCTTGCGTCAGCACCTCAAAGAGTGCATGGGTTTTTCAGGCAATCAGGAAGGTGGCTTTATGGCACGCCGCCGTCATCTCGATGCCCTAGAGCGAGCCGCAGAGCACTTAGCGATTGGCCAGCAACAACTTGAAGGCTATATGGCCGGAGAAATCCTCGCCGAAGAGCTGCGTATAGCCCAGCAACACCTTAACGAAATTACGGGCGAGTTCAGCTCCGATGATCTGCTTGGCCGCATTTTTTCATCATTCTGTATTGGGAAATAGAGTAACGCTATGATTCATATCATTACTGGCAGCACCCTAGGCGGTGCGGAATATGTGGGTGACCACCTGAGTGATTTACTGCAAGAACAAGGCTTTGACACCAAAATTCATAACCAGCCCAACATGAGTGAGATCCCTGCTAAAGGGACTTGGCTGATCATCACCTCAACCCACGGGGCTGGTGAGTACCCGGATAATATCCAGCCCTTTATTCAGGCTCTGCAGAATACACCACCGAATACCTCTGCACTACGTTATGCCGTGGTCGCGATTGGTGATTCAAGCTACGATACTTTCTGCGCGGCAGGTAAACATGCCTATCAGCTGCTGGGGGATATTGGTGCTAAACCTCTGGCCAACTGCTTTACCATCGATGTACAAGAGCACCCAGTGCCTGAAGATGCCGCTGAAGCTTGGCTCAAACGCGTCATCAATCGCTTCTAAATAATGACCTATTCCATGCAGAGCGGCTTAATGCCGCTCTTTTTTTTGGATTGTGGATAAATTTAATAGTAGTGAAAAAATTGATTGATGCTTTTTCAATCAAATCTAATGTGGATAACTAGACGATTATCCGGTGATCTTCCTATAGTTATCCATATAACAAGTTTTAGATCCCAAGGTGGCTGTGTATAACATAGAATTTTGATCCCAGCTAATCCTTGATCAGATCAGTGGTTGATCACACGATCTAATCCTTCTGAATCGCATGATCTTGTTGATCATTTTTCACTTATCCACAAAGATCCTGCTCCTTAATAGTAGATCTAATAAAAAGATCTCTATATAGATCTTTATATATATTTAATGACCCTCCTTGATCGAAAAAACAGGAAAGCGATTTTCTAGCCAACCGAAAGAGGTTAGAATACGCCTCTTTTGTTAACCCATAGTCTCGATGAATACCTGAGGTCGTTCATGCTTTATCACGAAACATTTGACGTCATTGTGGTTGGTGGCGGTCACGCAGGAACGGAAGCCGCTCTCGCTGCAGCACGTACAGGACAGCGTACGTTACTTCTTACCCACAATATTGACACCCTAGGCCAAATGTCCTGTAACCCTGCCATTGGTGGGATCGGTAAAGGTCATTTAGTCAAAGAAGTGGATGCAATGGGCGGTTTGATGGCGCAAGCTATCGATCACGCAGGTATTCAATTTCGTACACTGAACGCTTCAAAAGGGCCAGCCGTGCGTGCAACTCGTGCACAAGCCGATCGTGCTCTGTACAAAGCCTATGTGCGTAATGTGTTAGAAAACACCCCGAATCTCACCCTGTTCCAACAAGCGGTAGATGATGTGATCGTCGAGCATGATCATATTCGTGGTGTTGTGACTCAGATGGGCCTGAAATTTCATGCCAAAGCGGTAGTGTTAACCGTAGGGACTTTCCTTGGCGGTAAGATCCATATCGGCCTTGAAAACTATGCTGGAGGTCGTGCTGGGGATCCACCATCGATCGCTTTGGCGCACCGACTGCGTGAACTGCCATTTCGTGTTGATCGCTTAAAAACCGGCACACCACCACGTATCGATGCCAATAGCGTTGATTTCTCGGTATTGGAAGCGCAACACGGTGACAACCCAACTCCAGTATTCTCTTTTATGGGTAAACGTGAGCACCATCCACGCCAAATTCCGTGTTACATCACGCACACCAATGAGCGCACCCATGATGTGATCCGCGCTAACCTTGATCGCAGCCCTATGTATGCCGGGATCATCGAAGGGATCGGCCCGCGTTACTGTCCATCGATCGAAGATAAAGTGATGCGTTTTGCCGATAAAGACAGTCACCAAATTTTTATTGAGCCAGAGGGTTTAACCACCACTGAACTCTATCCGAACGGCATTTCCACCAGCTTGCCATTTGACGTGCAAATGCAGATCGTACGTTCAATGAAAGGTTTTGAGAACGCACATATCGTTCGTCCGGGTTACGCGATTGAATACGACTTCTTCGATCCACGTGATTTGAAGCAAACGTATGAAACCAAATATATCCATGGTTTGTTCTTTGCAGGACAAATCAACGGCACTACTGGTTACGAAGAAGCCGCTGCGCAAGGCTTGATGGCGGGTCTGAACGCCAGCTTGTACAGCCAAGACAAAGAAGGCTGGAGCCCACGTCGCGATCAGGCGTACATGGGCGTGTTGATCGACGATCTTTCGACCATGGGCACTAAAGAGCCTTACCGTATGTTCACTTCGCGCGCGGAATATCGTCTGCTGCTGCGTGAAGACAACGCTGATCTGCGTTTGACCGAAAAAGCGCGTGAGCTTGGCCTTGTGGATGATGCGCGTTGGGCGCGTTTCAACCAAAAAATCGACAACATGGCCAAAGAGCGTCAACGCTTGCAAGAAACTTGGATGAATCCAAACTCGGTTGGCGTCGAACAGCTCAATACTCTGCTTAAAACGCCGATGTCGCGTGAAGCCAGTGGTGAAGACTTACTGCGTCGCCCTGAAATGACCTATGAGCTGCTGACCACTTTGCCGGCTTTTGCCCCAGCTTTGGAAGATGCTGAAGCCGCCGAACAGGTAGAGATTCAAGTTAAATACGATGGCTACATTCAACGCCAGCAAGATGAAATTGAAAAATCGCTGCGCCATGAACATACCAAGTTGCCAGCAGAGCTTGATTATAAGCAAGTCAAAGGTCTTTCAAACGAGGTGGTATTGAAGCTCAATGCGACTAAACCAGAAACCATTGGAATTGCATCACGTATTTCAGGTATCACGCCTGCGGCGATTTCGATTTTGCTGGTTCACCTGAAAAAACACGGCATGCTGAAAAAGGGAGAAGCGGCGTAATGAATCCGTTACGAGTCAAACTCGACGCCTTGATCAGCAAAACCAGCTTAACGGTGACAGAGCAGCAACGTGAGCAGCTCGTTGGGTATGTGCAGCTGCTCGACAAATGGAACAAAGCTTATAACCTCACTTCCGTGCGGGATCCGATGGAAATGTTGGTGAAACACATTCTTGATAGTTTAGTGGTCAGTCCGCATCTCGTCGGTGAGCGCTTTATTGATGTGGGTACTGGGCCTGGATTGCCTGGTATCCCGCTTGCGATCATGCACCCAGATAAAGAGTTTGTGCTGCTCGATAGTCTTGGTAAACGGATCCGTTTTCTAAAACAGGTGATCCACGATCTCAAGATCAACAATGTGTTACCCGTGCAGAGTCGAGTGGAAGAGTTTGATCCTGAATCTGGTTTTGATGGCGTATTAAGCCGCGCTTTTGCGTCGATGACCGACATGGTCAACTGGTGTCAGCATCTACCAAAACCGAATGGTGGGGTATTTTTAGCCCTCAAAGGAGTACGGCCTGATGATGAAATCTCCCTACTCCCTGAGTGGTGTTCTGTGACCGATATCAAAGCTTTGCAAGTTCCTGAGTTGGAAGGTGAGCGTCATCTTGTAATCTTATCGCGCAAGGGATAACAGCGAGGCATACCGTGGGTAAAATCGTAGCAATCGCCAATCAGAAAGGCGGAGTTGGGAAAACAACAACTTGTATCAATCTGGCCGCCTCTATGGCCGCCACCAAACGTAAAGTACTGGTGGTCGATCTTGACCCACAAGGTAATGCCACTATGGCTAGTGGCGTCGATAAATATCAGGTTGACTCCACGGCTTATGAGCTTTTGGTTGAAGATGCGCCGTTTGACCAAGTGGTATGTCGCAAAACCACCGGTCACTATGACTTGATTGCCGCCAATGGCGATGTCACTGCGGCTGAAATCAAACTGATGGAAGTGTTTGCCCGTGAAGTGCGCTTGAAAAACGCACTCGCCTCAGTGCGTGATAACTATGATTTCATCTTTATTGATTGTCCGCCTTCTTTAAACCTTCTTACAATCAACGCCATGGCAGCCGCCGATTCCGTGCTGGTTCCTATGCAATGTGAGTATTTTGCGTTGGAAGGCTTAACCGCGTTAATGGATACGATCAGCAAACTGGCCGCCGTGGTTAACGATAACCTTAAAATTGAAGGTATCTTGCGTACCATGTACGACCCACGTAACCGCTTGGCCAATGAAGTGTCTGATCAATTGAAAAAGCACTTTGGTAGTAAAGTGTATCGTACGGTTATTCCACGTAATGTCCGACTGGCCGAAGCGCCAAGTCATGGTAAACCAGCGATGTATTACGATAAGCAATCGGCCGGGGCTAAGGCCTATTTAGCGTTAGCTGGTGAGATGTTACGTCGCGAAGAGATTCCCGCATAAAACAACAACTATAGGAATTCGTTTACATGACTAAACGTGGTTTAGGAAAAGGGCTGGATGCACTACTCGCGACCAGTTCATTGGCTCGCGAAAAGCAGCAAGTTGCTTCACTCAGTCAGTCGATGTCGGCGGAAGGTGAGTTGGCGGATCTTTCCATCTCTAATCTCAAGCCCGGTATCTATCAGCCACGTAAAGATCTTTCCCCAGAAGCTCTGGAAGAGTTGGCGGCATCCATTCAGTCTCAAGGTATTATCCAGCCGATTGTCGTGCGTCATCTGCCCACCGGAGGATATGAGATCATTGCGGGTGAACGTCGTTGGCGTGCCGCCAAACAAGCGGGGTTAAAGCAAGTGCCCTGTTTGATCAAGCAAGTGGAAGATCGTGGTGCGATCGCCATGGCATTGATCGAGAACATTCAGCGCGAAGATCTGAATGCGATGGAAGAGGCACAAGCGCTAGAGCGTTTACAAAACGAATTTAATCTTACCCATCAGCAGGTTGCGGAAGTGATCGGCAAGTCACGCACGACCGTGACCAATCTGCTGCGTTTGAACCAATTGAGCGATGACGTAAAGCGCTTATTGGAGACCAAACAGTTGGAAATGGGCCATGCTCGTGCTCTTCTGATGTTAGAAGGTGAACAGCAAGTGGAAATTGCGCAGCAAGTGGCGAAGAAGCAACTGACCGTTCGTCAAACTGAGCAACTTGTAAAAAAATGTTTATCTGACCCATCTGACGCAAAAAACGTGTCAGAAGACCTAGAAATACAACAATTGTCACAAAATTTAAGTGAGAAATTAGCAGCAAAAGTCTCTATAGTGAGAACCCCAAACGGTAAATCGAAAGTGACGATTAGTCTTGATGAGCCTCACAAATTAGAGCTACTGATTGCCAAGCTGCAAAACTAAGTGAGATAATTGATTTAAATCAATTGTGTTAAATCACATTGTTTATGCGAAAGTTGTCGGATTGTATGCAAAATTGTAACTTTTTGCGGTGTTTTCATTGCAATCAGTTGATGCCACCGTATAATTTTCGCCAATTTCCCAGTCCGAAAAAGCGGTTCGAGCTGTGGTGATTACTAGAGGTAAGAATACATGGTAGCTGTGCTAGCGAGGCAAGGACGAGAGCTTGCAAAGCGATTGTTATTGATCCAGTTCAGTGCAGTTATGGTTGCGGCAGCTGTGTTTGCAGTGGCGGTAAATGGTGATTGGGGGCTTTCAGCCTTAGTCGGTGGTGGCATTTTTGTCATTGCTAACGCTGTTTTTGCGGGTTGTGCTTTCCTGTTTGCAGGGGCGCGCGCGTTAAAAATGGTCGCCATCTCGTTTTATACGGGTGAAGCGCTGAAAATTCTCATCACTATCGTCCTGTTTTCCGTTGCCTACATGTATATGCAGTTGGAACTTGTTCCACTGAAGCTAACCTATTTGCTGGCTCTAGGTATCAATATCTGTGCGCCAGTGCTATTCATTAACAACAAAAAATAGGATGAGTTATGGCTGCGCCAGGTGAAGCGCTCACACCTTCCAGTTATATCACTCACCACCTTACTAACCTTTCAACTTACAAGTTGGGGCTAGTGGCGGAAGAGTCGAGTTTCTGGAATGTACACATCGATAGCCTGTTCTTCTCTGTTTTAACTGGACTGATATTCCTTGGAGTATTCCGTGCAGTAGCCAGAAAAGCGACAGCGGGTGTTCCGGGTAAGCTGCAGTGTGCTGTTGAGATGGTGGTAGAGTTCGTTGACAAAAACGTCAAAGACACTTTCCATGGTCGCAATCCACTAATTGCTCCTTTGGCACTCACTATCTTTTGTTGGGTATTTTTAATGAACTTGATGGACCTTGTGCCTATCGATTTCTTACCTTACCCAGCACAGCATTGGCTTGGTATCCCTTACCTAAAAGTGGTGCCGTCAGCTGATGTGAATATCACCATGGCTATGGCTCTAGGCGTATTTGCTCTGATGATTTACTACAGCATCAAAGTGAAAGGTCTGGGCGGGTTTGCAAAAGAGTTGGCACTACACCCGTTTAATCACTGGATCATGATTCCGTTCAACCTATTGATTGAAGTTGTTTCGCTGCTGGCGAAACCGCTATCACTCGGTATGCGTCTGTTCGGTAACATGTTTGCAGGTGAAGTAGTGTTTATTCTTTGTGCGGCTATGCTGCCATGGTACCTGCAATGGATGGGATCCCTACCTTGGGCTATCTTCCATATCTTGGTTATTTTGATCCAATCGTTTGTATTTATGATGTTGACCATTGTGTATATGTCAATGGCTCATGAAGATAACGATCATTAATAAATTGAATTTTTAATACCCATTGAATCTTTGGAGAAATTAGATGGAAACTGTATTGAGCTTCTCTGCAATCGCTGTAGCTATTATTGTTGGTCTATGTGCGGTTGGTACTGCGATTGGTTTCGCTGTATTAGGCGGAAAGTTTTTGGAAGGCGCTGCGCGTCAACCTGAAATGGCTCCTATGCTGCAAGTTAAGATGTTCATCATCGCAGGTCTGCTGGACGCGGTTCCAATGATCGGTATCGTAATCGCTCTGCTATTCACATTCGCAAACCCATTCGTTGGTCAGCTAGCTGGTTAATCAAGCTTTGTCCTGACAAATCGATAAGATTTGTCGTTGATTAACACTAAGTCCACTTTAGGGGGTAGCTGTTGTGAATATGAACGCAACTCTGCTAGGTCAAGCAATTGCCTTTGGTATGTTTGTGTGGTTCTGCATGAAATATGTGTGGCCGCCGATTATCAAAGCGATTGAAGATCGTCAGAAGAAAATTGCTGATGGTTTGCAAGCCGCTGAGCGTGCAAAGAAAGATCTAGACCTGGCACAAGCTAATGCTTCGGATCAATTGAAAGAAGCAAAACGCACAGCAACTGAGCTCATTGAGCAAGCGAATAAACGTAAAGCACAAATCATCGACGAAGCACGTGAGGAAGCTCAGGCAGAACGCCAGAAAATCCTGACTCAAGCCGAAGCGGAGATTGAAGCAGAACGTAACCGTGCTCGCGATGAGCTGCGTAAACAGGTTGCAACTCTGGCAATTGCTGGTGCTGAGAAAATTCTTGAGCGTTCAATCGATAAAGATACGCACAAAGATATTCTCGACAACATTACTGCAAAACTTTAACGGAGGGGGCGCATATGTCGGATCTGACTACAATCGCACGCCCCTACGCTAAAGCAGCCTTTGATTTTGCGGTAGAAAAACAGCAACTTGGCCATTGGAGCCAGATGCTTGCTTTCACCGCTGAAGTCGCAAAAAACGAACAAATGCACGAGCTGTTAACCAGCTCGGGCTCAGCTAATAAATTGGCTGAGATTTTTATTGCAGTTTGTGGCGAACAGCTTGATGGTCATGGCCAAAACCTGATTAAGGTAATGGCAGAAAATGGTCGTCTGTTGGCGATTCCTGCGCTTTATGAGCACTTTGCTGTGCTAAAGCAGGAACATGAGAAGAAAGTAGATGTGGAAGTGATTTCCGCTACTGAACTCAGTGAACAACAGCGTTCAGAAATTGGCAGCAAGCTTGAGCAGCGTTTAGAGCGCAAAGTTCAGCTGAATTGCAGTGTAGATGAGACTCTGCTTGGCGGAGTTATTATTCGAGCCGGAGACTTAGTCATCGATAACTCAGCACGCGGACGTTTGAAGCGTCTGAGCGATGCATTGCAGTCTTGATGGGGATTGGAGCATGCAACTTAATTCCACGGAAATTAGCGATCTGATCAAACAACGCATTGAATCTTTCAACGTTGTTAGTGAAGCTCGCAACGAAGGTACTATCGTATCGGTAAGCGACGGTATCATTCGTATTCACGGCCTTGCAGATGTTATGCAAGGTGAAATGATTGAATTACCGGGCAACCGTTATGCACTGGCACTGAACCTTGAGCGTGACTCGGTCGGTGCGGTAGTAATGGGTCCATACGCGGATCTGCGTGAAGGCATGAAAGTAACAGGTACTGGCCGTATTTTGGAAGTTCCTGTTGGTCCTGAGCTGCTAGGTCGTGTAGTTAACACTCTGGGTGAGCCGATTGATGGTAAAGGCCCAATCGGTGCAAAACAAACTTCACCAGTTGAAGTGATCGCACCGGGTGTTATCGATCGTAAGTCGGTTGATCAACCTGTTCAAACTGGTTACAAATCAGTGGACTCGATGATTCCAATCGGCCGTGGCCAGCGTGAGCTGATCATCGGTGACCGTCAAACAGGTAAAACTGCGTTGGCGATTGATGCGATCATCAACCAGAAAAACTCTGGTATTTACTCTATCTATGTTGCTATCGGCCAGAAAGCGTCAACCATTGCGAACGTAGTTCGTAAATTGGAAGAGCACGGCGCACTGAAAAACACCATTGTTGTGGTGGCTTCAGCGTCTGAATCTGCTGCACTGCAATACCTCGCGCCTTACTCAGGCTGTGCGATGGGTGAATACTTCCGCGATCGCGGTGAAGATGCGCTGATTGTATACGATGACCTGTCTAAACAGGCTGTTGCTTACCGTCAAATCTCACTGCTTCTGCGTCGTCCACCAGGCCGTGAAGCTTTCCCTGGCGACGTGTTCTACCTCCACTCTCGTCTACTAGAGCGTGCCGCTCGTGTAAACGAAGAGTACGTAGAGCGTTTCACTAAGGGTGAAGTGAAAGGTAAGACCGGTTCTCTAACCGCTCTGCCAATCATCGAAACTCAAGCTGGTGACGTATCGGCATTCGTACCGACCAACGTAATCTCGATCACTGATGGTCAGATCTTCCTACAAACTGAACTGTTCAACGCGGGCGTACGTCCAGCGGTTGACCCAGGTATCTCAGTTTCTCGTGTAGGTGGTGCAGCGCAAACCAAGATCGTTAAGAAGCTCTCTGGTGGTATCCGTACTGCTCTGGCTGCTTACCGTGAATTGGCGGCGTTTGCTCAGTTCTCTTCGGATCTGGATGAAGCGACCAAGCGTCAGCTGACTCACGGTCAGAAAGTGACTGAACTGATGAAGCAGAAACAGTATGCACCAATGTCTGTCTTTGATCAGGCTCTGGTGATCTTTGCTGCGGAACGTGGCTATCTGACAGACGTAGAACTGAACAAAGTTCTCGACTTCGAAGCTGCTCTACTATCGTATGCTCGTGCTCATTACGCTGAATTGGCAGCGCAAATCGACAAGACGGGTGCTTACAACGATGAGATCGAAGCTCAGCTGAAGAAGCTGGTTGACGATTTCAAAGCAACCCAAACTTGGTAATGAGGTCGGTGGCAGTTTCTGCCACCAACTAACGGAGAGTAACGATGGCCGGCGCAAAAGAGATACGTACTAAGATCGGGAGTGTGAAAAGCACTCAGAAGATTACGAAAGCGATGGAAATGGTGGCTGCTTCAAAAATGCGTCGTTCACAGGACGCTATGGAGTCATCACGCCCTTACGCACAAACAATACGTAAAGTGATCGGTCATGTCGCCAACGCAAGTCTAGAGTATCGTCATCCGTATCTAGAAGAGCGTGAAGCGAAGCGAGTTGGTTACATCATTATTTCTACAGACCGCGGTTTGTGTGGTGGTTTGAACATTAACTTGTTCAAAAAAGCCATCACGGATATGCAAACTTGGAAAGAGAAAGGTGCGCAGATTGAGCTGGCGATTATCGGCTCGAAAGCGACCGCTTTTTTCAACAACAGCGGCGCGAAAGTTGCCGCTCAGGTTTCTGGTTTGGGCGACAGCCCAAGCTTAGAAGATCTGATCGGTTCGGTTGGCGTCATGCTGAAGAAATACGATAAAGGTGAGTTAGACCGCCTCTATCTGGTGTTCAACCAGTTTGTGAACACCATGGTGCAAAAACCAAAGATCGATCAATTGCTACCTTTGCCAAAATCGGACAGCGAAGATATGCAGCGTGATCACATGTGGGACTACATCTACGAGCCTGAACCAAAGCCTCTATTAGATGCGCTTTTACTGCGCTTCATTGAGTCGCAGGTTTATCAAGGTGTTGTAGAAAACCTAGCGTGTGAGCAAGCAGCCCGAATGGTTGCGATGAAAGCTGCTACCGATAACGCGAGCAACCTGATTGATGATTTACAACTTGTGTACAACAAAGCCCGTCAGGCGGCGATTACACAAGAATTGTCGGAAATCGTAGGCGGCGCGGCTGCGGTTTAAGCTTAGGTAAAACAAACAGTTTAGAGGATTAACGATGGCTACAGGTAAGATCGTACAGATCATCGGTGCGGTAGTCGACGTAGAGTTCCCACAGAGCGAAGTACCAAGTGTTTACGATGCTCTGAATGTTGTGGATTCCAAAGAACGTCTGGTTCTGGAAGTTCAACAGCAGCTAGGCGGTGGCGTAATTCGCGCTATCGTTATGGGTAGCTCGGATGGTTTACGTCGTGGAATGACAGTACAAAACACTGGCGCTCCAATTTCAGTACCAGTAGGTACTAAAACCCTAGGTCGTATCATGAACGTGCTTGGTGATGCGATTGACGAACGTGGCGACATTGGCGCAGAAGAGGTGTACTCGATTCACCGTCCTGCTCCAAGCTACGAAGAACAGTCTAGTGCAACTGAACTTTTGGAAACGGGTGTTAAGGTTATCGACCTGATCTGTCCGTTTGCGAAAGGCGGTAAAATCGGTCTGTTCGGTGGTGCGGGTGTAGGTAAGACCGTTAACATGATGGAACTTATCAACAACATCGCGCTACAGCACTCAGGTTTGTCAGTATTTGCTGGGGTAGGTGAGCGTACTCGTGAGGGTAACGACTTCTACCACGAAATGCAGGAAGCGGGCGTTGTAAACGTTGAACAACCAGAACTGTCGAAAGTAGCGATGGTTTACGGTCAGATGAACGAGCCACCAGGCAACCGTCTGCGTGTAGCACTGACTGGTCTGACTATGGCGGAAAAGTTCCGTGATGAAGGCCGTGACGTACTGCTGTTTATCGACAACATCTACCGTTACACCCTAGCGGGAACGGAAGTATCTGCTCTGCTTGGCCGTATGCCTTCAGCGGTAGGTTACCAGCCAACACTGGCTGAAGAGATGGGTGTTCTGCAAGAACGTATCACGTCAACCAAAAAAGGTTCTATCACCTCTGTACAAGCGGTATACGTACCTGCGGATGACTTGACTGACCCATCACCAGCAACCACGTTTGCTCACTTAGATGCAACTGTGGTTCTGAACCGTAACATCGCCGCTATGGGTCTATACCCAGCGATCGACCCACTGGATTCGACTTCACGTCAATTGGATCCACTGGTTGTTGGTCAAGAGCACTACGATGTGGCGCGTGGCGTGCAAGCAACGCTACAACGCTATAAAGAGCTGAAAGACATCATCGCGATTCTAGGTATGGACGAACTGTCTGAAGCGGACAAGCAAGTCGTTGCTCGTGCGCGTAAGATCGAACGTTTCCTGACACAGCCTTACCACGTAGCAGAAGTCTTTACTGGCGATCCAGGGGTATACGTACCTCTGAAAGAAACCCTGCGTGGTTTCAAAGGTCTGCTGGCAGGTGACTACGATGACATTCCAGAGCAAGCGTTTATGTACTGCGGTACGATTGACGATGCTATCGAGAATGCGAAGAAGCTATAAGGCTGACTAGGAGGCGATATGGCAGCAATAACCTTTCATCTGGACGTAGTGAGCGCAGAGAAAAAACTGTTCTCTGGCTTGGTTGAAACGTTTCAGGTGACCGGTAGCGAAGGTGAGCTGGGTATTTTCCACGGCCATACACCGCTGCTGACCGCTATCAAGCCTGGTATGGTGCGTATTGTGAAACTGCACGGCCACGAAGAGTACATTTATGTCTCAGGTGGTATTGTTGAGGTTCAGCCGGGCACAGCGACTGTGTTGGCCGATACCGCAATCCGTGGAGAAGATCTGGACGCAGCTAAGGCAGAAGAAGCCAAACGTCGTGCGGAAGAGCGTATTCTCAACCAGCATGGCGATATGGACTTTGCACAAGCGGCCAGTGAACTGGCTAAAGCCATCGCACAGCTTCGCGTGATTGAACTGACCAAAAAGCGTCGTTAATCATGCAAATAAGCTGATAAAAAGCCTGACTTATGTCAGGCTTTTTTGTCTCTTATGCTCCGCTTATCGGTAAGAGCGTGTGACGTTATGGGATGTTTTTTGTCCCGTTATTGACTGATCACTAATAAATAAACGTGATTTTCTATGAAAATAATCGCTCTTCTTATTTTCGAGATAATCGGCAATTAACTATTTTCAGTTTGCTGTTTAGAATACGACGCAGAAAAATGACTAGGTAGATAACAAATGAAATTCAGTACGGTAATTCTCGCGGCAGGGAAAGGAACTCGTATGCACTCCAATATGCCGAAGGTGCTGCATACATTGGCGGGTAAGCCTATGGTCAAACACGTCATTGATACGTGTAATAACCTAGGCGCGCAAAATATCCATCTGGTTTATGGCCATGGTGGCGACCAGATGCAGCAAGCTCTGGTGAACGAAAACGTCAACTGGGTTTTGCAAGCGCAGCAACTGGGAACAGGGCACGCCGTAGATCAGGCCTCTCCCCATTTCCAAGATGATGAAAAAATCTTGGTGTTGTACGGGGATGTACCGCTGATTTCTGAAGACACTATTGAAAGTTTACTTGAAGCACAGCCCACCGATGGCATTGCACTACTGACTGTTGTTCTGGAAGACCCAACGGGGTACGGCCGTATTGTGCGTAAACGTGGCCCTGTGGTGGCGATCGTTGAGCAAAAAGATGCCAGTGAAGAGCAAAAGCTGATCAAAGAAGTCAACACAGGGGTGCTGGTGGCGACTGGCCGTGACCTTAAGCGTTGGTTGGCAGGGCTAAACAACAATAACGCGCAAGGCGAATACTACCTGACTGACGTGATTGCGGCAGCGCATGATGAAGGTCGTGCCGTCGAAGCGGTGCATCCTTCACACTCAATCGAAGTGGAAGGGGTAAACGATCGCATTCAATTGGCGCGTCTTGAGCGTGCTTTCCAAGCGCGTCAGGCCAAGAAGCTGCTTGAGCAAGGTGTGATGCTGCGCGATCCTGCACGTTTTGACCTGCGCGGAACACTGCAGTGCGGTTCGGATGTGGAAATCGATGTTAACGTGATTATTGAAGGCAATGTATCGATCGGTAATAACGTAGTGATTGGCGCGGGCTCAATTCTCAAAGATTGTGAGATTGATGACAACACGGTGATCCGCCCATACAGCGTAATTGAAGGGGCGACGGTCGGTGAAAACTGTACAGTTGGGCCGTTTACTCGTCTACGTCCCGGAGCAGAGCTACGCGATGATGCGCATGTCGGCAACTTTGTGGAGATGAAAAATGCTCGTCTTGGTGAAGGTTCAAAAGCCAATCACCTGACTTATCTTGGCGATGCTGAGATTGGCAAAGGCGTGAATGTGGGCGCTGGGGTGATCACCTGTAACTACGACGGTGCCAATAAGCACAAAACCGTGATTGGCGATGATGTGTTTGTGGGTTCTGATTGCCAGCTCGTAGCGCCTGTAACCATTGGTAACGGTGCGACCATTGGTGCCGGTACAACCCTGACGAAGAATGTCGCTGAAGGTGAGTTAGTCATCACTCGTGCG
Source organism: Vibrio cholerae (assembly GCF_008369605.1). NCBI lineage: Bacteria > Pseudomonadati > Pseudomonadota > Gammaproteobacteria > Vibrionales > Vibrionaceae > Vibrio > Vibrio cholerae. The sequence goes on along the minus strand of NZ_CP043554.1, from coordinate 2,882,021 downwards.
CCAGAGCGCAAAATTGCTGGCTGGCAGCGTCCGGCGAAAAAGAAATAATTGAACCGATTGAAAAAAGAGCCGCATTCGCGGCTCTTTTTGTATTACTCAAGTACAGTTTATTCGTCACTGACCACGCGAGCATTGTCGGGGGTGGTGAACTGTTCACGTAACTGACGGTTAGAGAGTATGTAACCTATCCACAACCCGCCTGTACACAACACAATCGCAATGCCTGTCACTGGCTGAGCTTGGCTGGCAAGCGCAGCCACTAGGGCGCTGGATAAACTGCTGACACTGATCTGTAAGCTGTTTTGTAATCCGGCAGCGGTTGCTGGGCTTTGCTTAGCACTGGATAAAGCACGGTTGACCACTATCGGATACATGGCACCATTGGCCACCGCAATCAAGCAGAATGGAGCCAAGATTGGCCAAATTGAGCTGAGCGTCCATTGTGAGGCGACAAAAATCATCGCCGCTGACAGGGTAAACAGCGCAATCAACTGTTTGAGCACCAGTTCATCACCGTATTTCTGAACCGCTTTCTTACCTAGGTAGCCACCCACCATAAATGCAATGGTTTGTGGAATAAAGCTCAGGCCAATGTCCCGTGCTTGATAACCAAGCTGCGCCATGATTTCCGGCATCCCGGTCAGGTAGGCAAAAAACGCCGCCGATGCACAAGCAAACATCATCACATTGCCGAGATAGGTTTTGCTTTTCAGTAAACCTTTAATATCTTGCGCGATAGAAGTGGTTTTTGGCTCAGCAATTTCATTGGTTTGTAAGCCCGTACTCACCACCAACACAATACCCATCAAGGTTAACGTCAAAAAGATGCTGTGCCAGCCAAAGTAATCTGCCAGCAGCACACCCAGTTGCGGTGCTAGTGCTGGAGAGAGCGCTACCAGTGGCATGATGGTCGCAAAAAGCTGTTGGCTGACTGAGCTTGGGTAACGCTTGATCACCATCGCCTGCCAAATGACCGCTGGCGCGCACACCCCAATCGCTTGGATAAAACGCAGCAGTAGCAGTTGCCATACCGTTGAGCTAAACGCGAGTCCGGCAGAGGCGAGGGTAAAAACGAGTAAGCCAGCAATCAGCGTATTACGATGGCCAAATTTGTCGGAAGCTAAGCCCCACAGTAACTGGCCAAGCGCCATCCCCACTAAGAACACCGTCAGTGATAGAGCGATTTGTTCAGGGCCGGTCGCAAAAGCGGTTTCCATCATTTTAAACGCAGGCAGATACATGTCGGTGGCAATAAAACCGAGCATGGAGAGTGCCGAAAGGTAAACCAACTGGAAGAAAGATACTTTCATTTTTTCATGTCCATCAAAATTATTCACACATGTTTTTTTCAGTATCCGTTGGCGCCAACCAGGATTTTTCTGTAGTTACATTCTAGTTTTGTCTTTTGATGAAGAGAAACGGCAAATTTTTCGGTTATCATGCAAAAAAATTGATAGGTAGGTGAGTGATGTTTTCCAAATCCTCTTTGGAGATGTTGGATGCCGTAGCGCGTTTAGGCAGTTTTACTGCGGCAGCAGAGGTGCTGCACAAAGTGCCTTCGGCGATCAGCTACAGTGTGCGCCAAATAGAGAGTGAACTGGGTGTGGTGCTGTTTCGCCGTTTACCGCGTAAGGTCGAGCTAACCCCGGCTGGTGAGCTGTTTATGCTTGAGGCAAGGCAGTTACTGCGCCAGATGGAGGAGATCCGCGCGCAAACCAAACGCGCTGCGCATGGTTGGCGTAAAACCTTGAAAGTGACACTCGATAACGTAGTCAAGCTGGACAAGATGAAGCCGATGGTGGAAGCCTTCTACCAAACCTTTGATTTCGCCGAGCTACAGATCAACATGGAAGTGTTCAACGGCTCGTGGGAAGCGATTGCACAAGGCCGCGCCGATATCGTGATTGGCGCAACGGCAGCAGTACCAGTGGGCGGCGATTTTGAAGTGCGCGATATGGGCATTCTTGACTGGGCATTTGTGATGTCACCCAATCACCCCTGCGTGCGCGAGCAGAATTTGAGTGAAGAGTTTATCAGCCAGTTTTTAGCCATCTGTTTGGACGATACCTCAAGCGTATTACCCAAACGCCATACTGAACACTACCCTAAACAGCGTCGTTTGCTGCTGCCAAACTGGTACAGCGCGATTGAAAGTTTAAAAAGTGGACTCGGGGTCGGCTATATGCCAAGGCATATGGCGCAGCCGCTACTGGCCAGCGGTCAGTTGGTGGAGAAGGTACTGCCCGATGAAAAACTGCTTAGCCACTGCTGCCTAGTGTGGCGCAAAGACGATAATCATAAATTGATTGAGTGGATGGTGAATTATCTGGGCAGTAGCGATCAACTTTACAGTGATTGGCTACAAGCTAAATAACCTAATAATAAGAGCCAGCGTTGCTGGCTCTTAAACGACGCTTCAGTGATAGACAAAACGTAAGGGTTATGGGCGCTCAAAAATGGTCGCGATACCCTGACCTAAGCCGATACACATGGTGGCAAGGCCATATTTCGCATCTTTGGCTTCCATCAAATTGATCAGCGTGGTTGAGATACGTGTACCCGAGCAACCCAGTGGATGACCGAGCGCTATCGCGCCGCCATTGAGGTTGACCTTGTCATCCATCATCTCCAGTAAGCCCAAGTCTTTTGCGCAAGGTAGAGATTGCGCGGCAAACGCTTCGTTCAATTCCACCACATCCATATCCTGCATGGTTAAACCCGCACGTTTGAGCGCTTTATGGGTTGCAGGTACTGGGCCGTAACCCATGATGGAAGGATCGCAACCGGCCACGGCCATCGCTTTAATGCGGGCGCGAATGGTTAAACCGAGCGCTTTGGCTTTCTGTTCACTCATCACCAACATCGCTGAAGCACCATCCGAAAGGGCTGAAGAGGTTCCTGCAGTCACAGTTCCGTTAGCCGGATCGAATACGGGACGCAGTTCAGCTAATCCCGCCACTGTGGTTTCCGGGCGGATCACTTCATCGTAATCGAGGGTAAACAGCGTACCATCGGCAGCATGCCCCTCGGTGGGCAGAATCTCGTTTTTAAAGCGACCTTCTAATGTTGCCGCATGAGCACGCGCATGGGAGCGCGCAGCGAACTCATCTTGCTGCTGACGGCTAATACCATGCAGCTTGCCAAGCATCTCTGCGGTCAGTCCCATCATTCCCGCTGCTTTGGCCACGTTCTTAGACAGGCCCGGATGGAAATCAACGCCGTGAGTCATTGGCACGTGGCCCATGTGCTCAACGCCTCCCACTAAACAGATCTCTGCATCGCCAACCATGATTGCGCGCGCCGCATCATGCAGTGCTTGCATGGACGATCCACACAAACGGTTGACGGTGACCGCGCCAATCTCAATTGGCAGACCCGCAAGCAGCGCTGCGTTACGCGCAACGTTAAAGCCTTGTTCAAGCGTTTGCTGCACACAGCCCCAATAAATGTCTTCAATCTCTTTGGGATTGACCTGTGGGTTGCGCGCCAGAATGCCCTTCATCAAATGTGCTGAAAGATCTTCCGCACGTTGGTGGCGAAACGCACCGCCTTTGGAGCGTCCCATCGGAGTACGTAGGCAATCAACAATCACTACTGTATTCATTTTGTTATTCCTTTTCTAAACCGATTTACAGGGCACTGGCTTGCTGAGCGCTGTAGAAAGATGTTCCTTGTTGCGCCATGTTCTTCAGCAGCTGCGGTACTTGATAGAGCGCGCCGAGGTCAGCGTATTTTTCCGCCATAGCCACATAGTTGGCGATGCCGATGGTATCTAAGTAACGGAATACACCACCACGGAACGGAGGGAAGCCAAGACCGTACACCAACGCCATGTCAGCTTCTTGCGCGGAGGCGATGATCCCTTCTTCAAGACAGAGCACTACTTCATTAATCATTGGAATCATAGTGCGTTCGATAATGGTTTGTGGGTCAAAGCTTTGTGGTGCGCCGCATACAGGCGCAAGAATGGCGAGCACGTCATCGCTGAAGGCTTTTTTCGGTTTGCCTTTTTTATCAACGGTGTACTGATAGAAGCCGCTGCCATTTTTCTGGCCAAATTTTTTCGCTTCGTACAGGGCATCAATCGCTTCTCGGCCGCTTTTCGCCATGCGAGTTGGGAAGCCTTCCGCCATCACTGCCTGAGCATGGTGTGCAGTATCAATGCCGACCACATCAAGCAAATACGCAGGGCCCATTGGCCAGCCGAATTGACGCTCCATCACTTTGTCGATTTCGGTGAAGTTTGCACCATCACGCATCAGTAGGCTAAAGCCTGCAAAGTAAGGGAAGAGTACGCGGTTAACGAAGAAGCCTGGGCAGTCATTGACCACAATCGGTGATTTGCCCATTTTCGCCGCATAAGCAACCACTCGGTTGATGGTGTCTTCTGAGGTGTGTTCACCACGGATGATTTCCACCAAAGGCATGCGATGCACAGGGTTAAAGAAGTGCATGCCACAGAAATTCTGTGGGCGCTTGAGTGATTTGGCGAGCAGGTTAATGGGAATGGTCGAGGTATTGGAGGTCAGAATCGTTTCTGCATCGACCAATCCTTCCACTTCGCTCAGTACCGCGGCTTTTACTTTCGGATTTTCCACCACGGCCTCAACAATCACATCCGCCTGATCAATCCCAGCGTAATGCAGAGAAGGGGTGATGGAAGCCAGAATGCCAGCCATTTTGAAACCATCGATCTTGCCGCGCTCTAACTGTTTGTTGAGGAGCTTGGCCGCTTCGGTCATGCCCAGTTCTAAAGAGTGCGGTGCGATGTCTTTCATCAGCACAGGTACACCTTTGAGAGCTGATTGATAGGCGATGCCGCCACCCATAATGCCCGCGCCGAGCACGGCGGCGTGTTGGGTGTCTTGGCTTGCCGCTTTCGCGGATTGTTTGGCTAAGCCTTTGATGTATTGATCATTGAGGAAAATACCAACCAGTGCTTGCGCCTCGGTAGATTTTGCGAGCTTGATGAAGTGTTTGCGCTCGATATCCAGCGCAGCATCGCGTGGTAAACGCGCCGCTTCTTCAATGGTCACGACAGATGTCATCGGTGCTGGATAGTGTTTACCTGCCACTTGCGCCACCATGCCTTTTGCCATGGTAAAGCTCATCATGGCTTCCAGCTTGCTTAGAGTCAGCGCTGAGGTTTTCTGCTGACGGCGTTTTTGCCAATCCAGTTTTTCTTCAATCGCTTGAGTCAACGTGGTGATTGCGGAATCGATCAGTTTGTCGCTATCGACAATCGCATCCAGTAATCCCACTTTTAACGCTTCTTCCGCGCGGCACGCTTTACCTTGGGTGATGATTTCCATCGCGCTATCAGCGCCAATCAAACGTGGCAGACGCACGGTGCCGCCAAATCCCGGCATGATGCCCAGTTTGGTTTCAGGCAAGCCAATGCTGGTGGTGGCATCACCAATCCGAAAATCGGTGGCGAGTACACATTCACAGCCGCCGCCAAGTGTATGGCCTTTTAACGCTGACAAGGTGGGGAAAGGTAAATCTTCCAACTTGTTAAAAATGCGATTAGCAAACTGCAACCACTCATCCAATTCTGCTTCCGGTTTGGCAAATAGCCCCAGAAATTCGGTGATATCAGCGCCGACGATAAAAGCCTCTTTATCTGAGCTGAGTAGGAGGCCTTTGACACTGGAATCGGCAGCGAGCGCATCTAACGCTTTATCGAGGGATTCCAGTGTGTGTAAATCCAGTTTGTTAACGGAAGCAGGAGCACAGAAAGAGAGCTCGGCAATTCCATTAGCGAGTTGCTTTACCTGTAGGGTTTTGGCTTGGTAAATCATTGTCTATCTCCGTGACATACAATCAGTGATTGTGTGAGAGAGCGGTTGTCATTTTTATGTTCTGGTTTGACCAGTTGCCTAAGTTTGAACCTGAGATTAGCTAATTTCAATACATTTTTTAAACAAGTGTTTAACATTGTGCGTTAAGTCGAGTCGAGCTTATGGTGAGGCCGTGTTACACTGGGCGCCTTTTTTATTGAGACCTGAGTTATGAATCTTCATCCCTACCTCATTCCCATGGCTTCTGTTCGGTTTGAAGAAGAGATTAAAAAGAGTCTGTTTATTACCTATTTGGCACATACGCCAGATCTTGCCAGTGCCAAAGCGTTTGTTGATGAGATTAAGCAGCGTCATGCGGATGCGAGACACAACTGCTGGGCGTTTGTGGCTGGGCGACCTGAAAACTCCATGCTGTGGGGATTGAGTGATGATGGTGAGCCATCCGGTACTGCGGGAAAACCCATCTTGGCTCAGCTCACGGGGTCTCATATCGGCGAAATTACGGCGGTAGTGACCCGTTATTATGGCGGTGTTCTATTGGGAACCGGTGGCTTAGTGAAAGCGTATGGTGGCGGTGTGCAACAAGCGCTCAAGCGACTTCAAACTATTGAGAAAAAAATCACCACATCTGTGCACCTGACGCTAGACTACGCCATGATTCCATTACTCCATTCCTTAATGGCGCAATTTTCTGCGACGGAAATGGAGGCTCACTATAATGAACAAGTCGAAATGGTGGTGGAATTAGAGGCATTGCAATCAGATGCTTTCACACAAGCCTTGATCAATAAAAGTGGCGCGAAAATACAGGTGAGTCGCTCACCACAACATAGTCAGAATTAGCGAGTCAGCTCGAACCATAATGCAATTTCGTTCAATTATCCGTATTGTCGGGCTTTTGCTCGCTCTATTTAGCGTTTCTATGCTTGCGCCTGCGTTGGTGGCTTTGATCTACCGCGATGGGGCAGGTGTGCCGTTTGTCTCAACTTTTTTTGTTCTGCTGCTGTGCGGTGGTTTATTTTGGTTTCCGAACCGCCATCATAAACATGAACTCAAGGCACGGGATGGTTTTTTAATCGTCGTATTGTTCTGGACAGTAATCGGCAGCGCTGGCGCATTACCTTTTTTGCTCGCAGCCGATCCCAACATTTCAGTCACCGATGCGTTTTTCGAATCCTTTTCGGCGTTAACGACCACGGGGGCGACCGTGATTGTTGGCT